>CAVQSB010000007.1:0-270197 GCA_963715305.1 uncultured Actinomycetota bacterium | reverse complement strand
GCACGAGGTGCCGATCGGGGACGGGTAGACCGCTCGCTCGTTATGGCGCTTGATCTGGCGATATGGGGTGGGTTACTCGGCAGGTTTCAAGGGTGTGAATCCGGAGAGCCACCACACCAGGATGCCGACAGCGATGCCAGAAGAAGCGGAAACGCCGGAGACCAGTTGCCTCCTGGCCATTCCAGAATCGGGTTACCTAACCATGATGTGCATCGCTCCCAACTCGACACACCATCCGGTTCTTTGCACGAGGCGGTGATGGTGCCGAGAAGCGTGACCACTCCCGCCGATGCGGCCAGGACGATCCGAGATGTGGTCTTCAATGCCCGCATACCAAGAACGCTAATCCTCCCTGGTGAACACGCATCAGGGTCGCTAGGGGCTCTTCGGGTGGGCAGCGTTATCGCTCACCGGTCGGTACTCCCTACCAACGAGGTCCGTCATCTCACCCAGTATGTCGCACAAGGACCAGCTTTCGTCTACCCCGTATCTCGGTCTGGGCGCCTCTCTGCTCGGTCCGTCCACCGGCATATGTTTCGACTACGGACAAGGTGGCGGGATATGGGAACCGGATGTGGATCATCGGCAAACAAGTAGTTGTGAACCCCCGCGGACAGGAGGTCGAGGCAGGTCGATAGACGATACGCGAATTGGCTGTAGAGCGAATGGAGGAGGATGCAGCTCATGAGACGACTCTTGACGATTCTTACGGTTGTGGTGATGCTTTCTACGATGCTGGCACTACCCGCGTATGCAGAAACGTGGAGCGGGAGCTTTGGGCCTTGCAATGACAGCGTCAAGACCCACTCCTACTCGTACATGTACGCTTATCACGAAGCGAGTTCGTGGCCGATTACCAGCAGCAAGATGTTTTGGTGGGGTTCGTGGACAAACAAATACAAGGAGTTCAACCACATCTTCTTCAAGCCTTCGGCTTCTGGAACCTTTCTTGTCGAGAGCGCGGACGTGACATCTGCTTGGGCGTCGTGCAGACCTGCGTGACCAAGTGCTGAACGGCCGAACCGCAGTTACAGGAGTGCTTTTGGTAGTCATTGTTGGGGCTTGCGTTGACGCCGCAGATATCGACTCCGCACCGCCGCCAACAGAATCCGTACCGCCTTTGACAGGCCCTTTGAGTCCGGTCGTATCTTGTTTGAAAGAGCGCGGCTTTGACGCGACCATTGATCCCGCAGATGGCGGATTGGCTGCTGTCTACCCCACTGACCAAAAAGAGGTATACCGGGAGGCGCTGGAGGAGTGCATGTCGGGAGCGGGCTTGGACATGGATCCAGAGAAGCCGATACTCTCTGACGCCGACTACGAAAGGCTATTGGAGGCATATGTAGCGACCGCCGAGTGTCTAGCGAAGGAAGGCTTCGAAGCATCGGTTCCTCCCTCCCTACAGGTCTTCATCGAGTCCGAAGGCGGGGCGTGGCATCCATACGACGTGATGGCACACGATCGGAGCTTGTCAGACACCGATTGGCAACGTGCCAACAGAGTCTGCCCTCAACCTTGAAGCGGAGCAGGCGAACGACGGCGTCGCATGCCGTCGTTCGCCCAGTTGGGGCGGTTCATACGGCCTCCCGTTGCCAGGCTCCAATCATCGGTTTGAGCTGCCCGACGCAGTGTGCGCCGCTGTCAAGGATCTATTCGGCACCCCTGACGGTGAGCTTTCCAGCCTTCACGAAGCAGACACAAACTACGACACAGAGTTTTGGGAGGAACTGGAGTCGACCTGCCCCAGGATATCGACGTGTTGCTGGGACAACTGGATCAGTGGACCCGATGGAACTGGAACGTAGGATGAACGCAATCTCCGTTTGGGAGTCTATGTGACGGGTAGCGGCCAGAAGGCGTCCGCAATCGGTGGGGACAGCGGGTGGAGTCCGCTGTCTGTTCTACTGGTGGTTCTGCTGGTGGCGGGTGTTGGTGCTGTGGGGTGGTGGGCTGGTCGTACGGCGTTGGTTTCACCGGAGGATCCTTTGGTGGGTGGGTTGGAGCCGGTGACGTTTGTGGTGGACGAAGGTTCGGTGGGTCGGTCGTTGACGTTCACGGCGGTGGCGGAGTGGGAGCTGGTGCCGGTGGGGCGTAACAGCGCAGCGGGAGTGGTGACGTCGGTGGATGTGGCGCCGGGTGATGAGGTTTCGGCGGGTGGGGTGTTGTATTCGGTGGATCTTCGCCCGGTAGTGGTGGCGGTGGGGGCGGTCCCGGCGTTTCGGGACCTGACGTTGCGTTCGGAGGGTCCGGATGTGGCCCAGCTGCAGGAGCTATTGGGTGAGTTGGGGTGGTATGAGGGGGTGGTGGATGGTTCGTTTGGGTCGTCGACCCGAACGGCGGTGCGGGGCTGGCAGCTGTCGTTGGGTGTGAACGACGATGGGGTGGTCCGAGCTCGGGATGTGGTGTTCGTGTCTGTGTTGCCGGTGCGGGTGGCATTCTCAGAAGATCTGACGGTGGGAGCCCGTTTGGGCGGTGGGGAGGAAGTGGTGTTGGTGGTGCCGACCGATCCGGTGTTTCGGGTGCCGCTCTCGATCGAGCAACGCAACCTGGTGCCCCTATCAGCGGAGGTGGCGGTGACGTTCCCGGAGGGGGTGTGGTCGGGTCGGGTGGATCGGGCGGTTGAGTCACCCGAGTTCGGACAGTTGGACCTGATCGTGACCGCCGGGGATGGCGGTTCGTTGTGCGGGGACGAGTGTGCCCGGTGGGTGGATCTGGAGCAGCGGACCGATTTCCAGGTCAACATTGTGGTGATTCCCGAGGCGTCCGGTCCGGTCGTGCCGATCGCCGCCCTGCACACTGATGCGGCTAATCAGCCTTTTGTGATTGGGGTGGATGGTGCGGAGATCCCGGTAACGATCGTGGCGGCGTCGCAGGGGATCGCGGTGGTGGAAGGTGTGGAGGCAGGCACGGTGATCATCTTGCCGGTGGGGGAGACCGGGTCGGGATGATCACCGTCGAAGGGCTGTCGTTCGGGTATCGACGTTCCGAACCCATCCTTTCGGGTCTGTCCTTTGAGTTCGGGTCGGGGATGGTGTCGGGGGTGACCGGCCGGTCCGGGTCGGGTAAATCGACCTTGTTGTACCTGTTGGGGTTGTTACTGACCCCCTGGGAAGGAACCCTGGCCATTGATGGTGACGCTGTGGGGGGTTCACCGGACCGGGTCCGCTCGGCGATCCGGGCCCGGCGGGTCGGGTTCGTGTTCCAGGACGCCGCCTTGGATCCGTCCCGAACAGTGTTGGACAACGTGATCGAAGGGTCGATCTACACAGGGATGCGACGGAAAGAAGCGATCGGGCGGGCTCAAGTGTTGATGGACCGTTTCGAGGTGGGGTTGCGGGCCGACCACAAACCCGGTGAGGTGTCGGGCGGCCAAGCCCAACGGGTTGCTTTGTGTCGGGCGCTCCTCAACCGCCCCTCGCTGGTGTTAGCGGATGAACCAACCGGGAACCTCGATGCGGTGACCGCCCGCCTCGTAATCGACACCCTCGTCGACCTAGCGCACCAGGAGGGGGCGACGGTGGTGATTGCTTCCCACGACCCGGAAGTAGCCGTGGTGTGTGATCAGGTGTTGGGACTATGAGCCGCCCGGGACGGCTCCTGGCAGAGGCCGGGAGGATGGCCTCCAGTCAGCCAGTCAGCTCGGTGGTGACCGGCCTGATCGTGGGGGCGGTGTGCGGGGTGATCCTCTCCACCACCGGCCAGACCGTCCAAGCCGAACAGCAAGTCCTGTCCCGGATAGATGAGGCCGGCACCCGCTCGGTGACCATCACCGACACCAACGGCGCCGCCGGGATCCGCCCCGACGCCGTTTCGAGGATCAGCCGCATATCAGGGGTGGAGTGGGTGATCGGGCTGGGACCCGCCCAAGACGTACGAGCCGCCGGGATCCCCGCCGGCAACCCTGACCGCGGTGCGGGCCCTCTACGGGCACCTACCGGATGTGATCACCTCCGACCGGTGGGACCAAAACCCGGGCACTGTGCTGGTCGGACCAGACGCCCAACAAACCCTCGGACTGCAAGTCCCGGCCGGGGGCGTAACCACCAGCGACGGCGCCGATCTAGCCGTTGTGGGTGGGTTCACCGCCAGCGATCCGCTGGGGTTCCTCAACCGATCAGCCCTCACCGTTGCGGACCCCGCTCGACACCTATCCGGTGGTCCGTTCTATCCACATCCTCGCCACCACCCCCGAAGGTGTCATCCCGACCGCCGAGGCGGCGCTGCTGATGTTGGATGCGGCCGACCCAACCTCGATCGGAGTAGAAACCTCCGCCACCCTGGCCGGGATCCGCGCCGCCGTGCAAGGCGAACTCGGCGAATACGGACGCCAACTCGTCACCCTCATCCTCGCCGTCGGGTTCGTATCCTGGTGGCGCTCAACCTGTACGGGTCGGTCACCGTCCGCCGCCGCGAACTTCGGCCGCCGCCGCGCCCTCGGCGCCAGCCGCACCACCATCATCACCCTCATCACCACCCAAACACTCCTTGTCGCTTTGATCGGCGCCACCCTCGGGACCCTCATCGGAGGGACACTGGTACGGCGGTGGACCGACACCCCACCCGACCTACCCTTCAGCATCGCCATCGCCACCCTCGCCACCCTCACCGCCACCATCGCCGCCATCCCCCCAGCCCTCATCGCCGCCTACCGTGACCCCGTCCGAATCCTCAGAGTGCCATAACTGCCCCTTTGGCTTCTTGAGGCGTAACTGAGCTCGGCTCTGGCATCGCGGCCCTCGGTTCCTGGCACGTTCAAAGTCGGCGTTGTGCGTGGCCTCTGCGATGGTGCCCACCTCCTTCAAGAGCTACTCCGGGAACCGGAACTCGGCTACCGGCAAACAAAAGAACAGAGGAACATTGGGACGCAAGAGAAACGCTGCCCAAGAAAGGAGGATCTGCCCACGCCTCTGTACTACCTAACGCTACCGAGCGTGAGATCGACCAGCATCGATCACTACTGAACCGCTGGTGGCGCCCAACCGAAAGGACGTCGACATAACGATGCGAAATAGCCAAGGAACAACACTTACGGCATCTCCGTACCGCCTATCAGGGTCGCTGAGAGGTTTTCTCCTGATTGCGTTGGCGAGCGTCCTGATCTTCGCGATGATACCTGTCGCTCAAGCAAGCCACGGACAAGACTCCGACACGGACAGCGCCAGCTGCCCGTCGCTCTACGGCAAGTTGTATGGCAACTCCTATGCTCACGAGTGGCAGCAACAGACGCACGACGGCCTCAACTGGAGGCCCGCGAATTTCTCAGGATGGCAATGGAAACTCCACTACTGGGGCCTGCATTCTGGCCCGTCCACCCGATACGTGTCGGTCGTTGGTGGCGGACCCTCGGTCTCGATCTCGACCACCTGTCCCCAGTCCGGGATATCTTGACGAAAGCGTTGACCGATGAAGAGTAATCCTTCCGGGACTGGTAGCCAGTCCCGCAATTTCCACTTCAACGTGGTGTTGTGGATCGCTATGTTGGTAACCCTCTTCATCGCCGCGTGCAGTGCAACCGCTGACGAATCGTGGCCCGCTGGCACCGAGACGACGCAACCTGTGCCCGCCTCAGGAGGCGAGGATCCTGAACCTATTGATCGGGGCGATGGGGCCCACGGCGACCAACCCGCTCCGACGCAAGCTATCTCCTCTGACCAACCGATTACAGCCTCACGTAGGGAACAGTCTCAGGCGATCGCCGAGTGCGCCGCCAACGAGGGCATAGCGGTTGAGGTGGATCCTGGTGGCGATGGTGTCACGTGGCGAGCGCCAGAAGGCCAAGAAAACCTATATGACGATGTGATTGATCGATGTGCCGAATCGGTGGCTGAGGCATATGGAGTTGCCCAGGGTGAGCCGACCGTCGAGGACCTAGAGCGCTGGTATTTAGCGTATCTCTGGACGCATGACTGCATGAAGGGTGAAGGATACCCGGTCGAAGACCCTCCGTCACTTGACGTTTTTCTCGACTCTCAAGGAACGATTTGGCATCCGTACAACGCGGTTGTTCGGTCTGCGGGCGGTGAGATCAAGCCTGGAGTCCAGTTCTCTGAAGAGGCGTTCCGTGAGTTGGAGAACACTTGCCCTCAAGATGTGACATACCTTCTTAAAGAACTCAATCTGTAGGAGGCGACTGTTCGATCGGGACGGTGAAGGCAGCACGCGCAGCACTTCCATGGTGCGCCGGAATCGGCTAGGAAACGAAGCCCGCTCGATCGGCAATGTGGTGCAACATCAGGGTTCGGGTTGCGACCAGGGCCCTGCGGTGTTCGAGCACGGCCTAGATCTTGGCAACCAACGGGTCATACATCTCAAGGGCCTGGACCGGCCCGAGGGAGGGCTCGGCCAGCAGGGAGCGGGCGGCGGCAACCGCGTCGACGACATCGGTCTTGTCCGAGCGGCGTGCCCGCCGATGGGCCGCAGTTCGCTGAGCCGGAACTTCGCGGTCGTCGAACCCGCCAGCCACGATTGCGATGGCGACATGGGCGCCCCACCGAGTTCACTGAGACCTCCGGTCACGAGTATCCAGCGATCATTCGGTTGTGGTACAACCCCTCTTGACACGACCCAACCCCACATGAATGCCTGATTGATACTGGGGGTACGTCGCGGGGTGTTCCCGTAGCGTCGAGGCGCTGATTGGTTGGCTCTTGAAGTGCCTGCCACCCACTCAGGTTGGCTTTCTATCGAGGTGGTTGCCGGTTGGTGTCCTCGGCTGCGGCGTGGATCGAAAGAGGCGAAAGCCCAGATATCCCCAATCAGGGCAGTGCCGTCAACCGATTTCACAGACTAGGGAAGTTGGTCGACGGTGGTGGATTGGTAGGTGGCTTGGTGGGTGTTGGTGCCAGCGGGGATTCCGAGTTCGGTGTCAGCCATTTGTTGGGTGGTGGTGGCTTGGAGGAGTTGACCGGTGGGGTCGATGGTGATGGTGTAGCGGATGTCCTGGTCGGTGACGGCAAGTCGGAGTTGCTCGGGGGTGTGTTCGATGAGTTGGATATCGAGAGTGGCGAGGACGCGGAGGATGGCGGCCCGGAGTGGGGGTTCGGCGCCGGTCTCGGTGAGGAGCTGACGAGCGAGCAGGAAGATCTGGATGTGGTCGGGGAGGTCGCTGCCACCTTGTTTGATGTGATCGAGCATTTGTTGGTGGAGTTGGTCGGGGTGGTGGGACCAGCCGATCAGGTCGAGAGGGGTGGCGGCACCGGTGGCGGTGAGGGTGACCGGCTGGTTGAGCTGGTCGAGTTGGTCGAGGCCCCCTTGGTAGTAGGCCTGCTCGGCTTCAGGGGAGAAGAAGGTGGGTGGGTGGTTGGTGGTGCGGAGCTGGACGGTGCCTTGGTTGTCCCGCCAGATCTCCCGGGTCGAGGGCATCAGGTAGGCGACGAACTGGCTGTCGAGACCGAAATCGCTACCGGGAAGGATCGCCAAATTGATCTGTTCGGAGCGAGTGTAGGCGTAGCTGCCGGAAGGCAACACGTCCGGCTTCAGCAGCTCAACAGCCTCAGCCAGCTCGGTGAGACCCGCCTGGGCAGGAGAGGGCTGCAGAGAAGGCACCACCACTAACACGACCAGCAGAACTGCCGCCGCCGCGGCTCCGGCGACCCACCGCCACGAACCCAACCAGGCGAATCTCCGAGGTCGACGAGCCGTAGCCGTGCTGATCAGAGCGCGCAGGTCAGCCTCCGCCGCCGCTCGCTCGGCCGGGGTGGGCGAAGGATCTCCAGTCAGGCGCTGGAGCATCCGTTCGATTTCAGACCGTTCGTCCATTGCTCAAGCCTCGTCTTCCCACAGTGTTCTTTGCCCTAGGGCGTCAAGCGGTTCCCGCAGAGCGGCGCGGGCTCGCGCTAGCCGTGACCGGACCGTCCCGATCGGAACCTTCATTGTCTCGGCTACCTCCTGATAGGAGAGCTCACCCAACGCGTACAACAACAGGGTCTCCCGCTCGGCTGACCGCAACCCGGCCAGACCCTCTTCCAGCTCGGCCGACAGCGAGGCGGCGTCAAGGCGTTCATCGACCTGATCGAAAACCATCCGATCATCCTGGGGCGGCTCTATGGCCAATCTCAGGTAGGCGGCCCGGCTCCTTCGGTGTTGGCGGGCTTCCATCCGGATCAGGTTGTTGGCGATCCCGAACAACCACGGTCGGGCCGAAACCTCACCAGGCCGGAACTTATGGCGGTTCTCGAACGCTCGGGTGAATACCTCCGACGCCAACCGGGCTCCTGTGTCGCGACCCAACCGCCGCACCAGATACCGAAAGACAGGTTGGTAGTGCCGTTCGAAGATCAGCGCGAACCGCTCAGGATCAACCAACGAAGCAGCGATAGCTTCGGCGTCGCTGACCGGCTCACCCATACCCACGAGCCTGGCACAAACCGCAACCCGAAGGGCACCAAAGAGATCGGTGGTCTCACGAACCTAGGTAGGCGACCGATTCCGTTCGGTTGTCCATCCACGACGCCAGGTTGTGGGTGGCACCGGCACCCGTGGTGTCGGTGTATGACCCACCCCGGTTGGCATCGTCGTAGTGGCGGAGCCGGTAACACCCGTTGAACGAAGACGAGATCCGGTTGGACCACCCACTCGACGTGTTCCACCAGCCACCCGAACAGGTACTACCCGACACCGAGATCGAGCTGCCCGAACCGTTCCGGCCATCGAAGTGGATCCCCAACGTGAACGACGACACCGCCCGCGCCACCTCGGGGTAGCTGAACAGCACCGACCCGTTCGCTCCCGGAGCTAGGCGCACCGCCCCATCAGAAGCCTCCGCTATCGCCTCGGGGAACGATTCGAAACAGAGCGGAGCGGTCGTGATCAGCTCACCGTCCGGTCCCTGTTCTATCACCTCCACCACACAATGCTCCTCGACCGTCGACCCGGCGTCTGACCCGACCGGTGTCGGTGCCACCAGCCCGGTCGCTAACACCGCTACACCCAACCAACCGAAGCTCTGAGATTGCCGTAGCACAGCCACCCTCCTCACAAAAGACACTCACTCGTCCGGTTGTTTGCCGTACCCCCCAAACCAGTTCCCACCGATGCCAACAAACCCCGGGAACCGAAAATCGACATGCGGCAAACAATCCAGTGGCCGGTGCCGGGGACCAGTGGGACGTCCGGTCCGGAGCAACCAGCGGCCACCCTCCGCCAAACGCTCCACCGGACGCCCCACCAAACCCGAACGTTGTTCTAGGAACCAGACCGGACCCAGCGGCAAAGAACCCAAAGACAACTCACGGAAAGGCGAACCCATGTCAATGCCAGTCTTCACAAGACCCACCACCAGCCGCTACCTAGGCAACAGCAGCCCCACCAAACTCGAGGCCCACGACCTCACCAACGAAAAACCCCCAATGCCAAATCGACGAAATCCTCAAAGCCGGCCACGCCGTCGTCTTCACACCCGACACGCTCAACCAAGCACACAAAGAGGGATACGACAACGGCGCCTACTGCATCGGCAACTCAAACCGATAACCCGAACATTGGGAACGGGAGGAGCGTAACTCGTGCCGCGAAGACTGCGAGTGAGCTCTGATGGTGTCCCGGTTTCACCAGCCCTACGAGAATGCACTTGGCTCGGGTTGGGTCTTCCTGCCGCACGCCTGGGAATCAGCAAACAGAATTCGCACCAACGGCGCGGACGCTGCGCGGCGAAGCGGGGAGCGCATAATCACGCCGACCGAAGCCTCACTACCCGCTCTGGGGCGTCCGGGATCCGGCAATATCGATCTGATCCCAGATATTGGGTTGTCACGCGGAGCGGTTTTGCATCCCTTGCTCGCCGAGGATCTGAAACTCGACAGAGCTGGCCCTAAGGCTGCAACAGGTAAGCGATGGCGAGTCCCGCGTAGTTGCCGACCGCGTAGCCCACCACACCGGTCGTCAAACCCGAAACAACAATCTCTCGGTTCTTCAAGACGGCGGCGATCGGGCCGACAAAAGCCGGTCCGAACACCGCAGCGGTTGAGGTAATCAGCACCGTGTCGGCGTCTATGCGGAAGACGGCGGCCAGCAGGTAGTGCAACAAGATCGAGGCTCCCAGCACGATCGCTACAAAGACAAAGACCGTTGAGAAGGAGTCGGCCATTTCACTGATGTTGGCCAGAG
Organism: uncultured Actinomycetota bacterium; assembly: GCA_963715305.1. Classification (GTDB taxonomy): domain Bacteria; phylum Actinomycetota; class Acidimicrobiia; order Spongiisociales; family UBA4744; genus UBA4744. The sequence goes on along the minus strand of CAVQSB010000007.1, from coordinate 260,093 downwards.
TTCCGATGGCGACAGCGAAGATCAGCAGCAGGTACTGTCCGGTCTCGTATGCGCCGGCCAGGCTGCGGATCCGGGGCACAAAGGACAGGGCAATGCCGAGCGTTGTGACGCTGAGGATGACAGGGGCGATGGGGAGCGAACCGTCGAAGATTGACACAACCCCAATGGTGAGGCCGGCGATCAGCACCGAGAGGCCGATCGCTGCGGCCACATCCTTGGGACGGGTTTTCAGCGCCTGCACCGGATCAGCCTCCATGCCCGAAGTGTGGGGTTCGTCCCCGGTTCCGGTCCGTTGGAAGGCGGGCAGGAACTTGAGCAGCACCCGCTGAGCAATGGTCATCAGAAACAACAGGTAGACCGCCGATAGCACCACATCGGCACCGTTGACCAACACGAACTTTTCGTCGGTCACCTCGAGGGCGAGACCGATCGCACTCATGTTGGGCGTACCACCCGTATACACCCCCACCGTCATACCGGCCATCTTCCACGTCTCCGGGTCCTGGTTGCTCAGGATCACGGTGGTAGCCGCCGCAACCACCATCACGGCGAGGGTTGCCAGACCAAAGGACAGAACCGCTTTGGGCGCCATCCGCAACCACTTGGGGAAGTCGGTCGAAAACAGCAACAGGGGGATCGCCAGCAACACGGTGATTTCGGTGACCGTGTTGGCCAGCTCAGTATCCGGGATCCAGCCGGGGATGTTGCCGAGGATGATGCCGAACAGGTAGCAGAGGACAACCGGGCTCAGCCACTCCAGAGCCTTGCTGCGGTTGGCACCGTAGACCGCCAGAGCAGGAAAGCCCACGAACACGAGTGCCAGGACGATGGTTTCCAAGCCGCTCCCTCCGTGGCAAAGACGCTAGTGGCCGGGCGAGATTCGTGACGAAGAAAAGCGACCTTTCCGCGACAGCCGACATAGACTCCTGCGGCACTATCGCGATGGTCGCGAGTCGCAGAAGTGGGGTTGCCGTGGCTCAAGAGACCGGCGCTTTTGTGGTGACCAGAGACGGCGGCAAGACCGTCAGGGGACCGGCCGGAGGACCGGCAACCATCAAGGCCGGTACCGTGAACACAGGTGGAACCTTCGCGTTCCTGGAGGTCACCATAGGACCGCTGGACGGTCCTCCCCAGCACGTGCACGCTCGCGAAGACGAGATGTGGTTCATCCTCGAGGGCCATTTTCGATTCCTGGCCGATGGGCAGCTATTTGATGCGCCAAAGGGTTCATTTGTCTTCGTCCCGCGCGGAACCGCGCATTGCTTTCAGAACCTCGGAACCGAACCGTCCACGATCCTCGTGATGTTCACTCCGGCCGGAATGGAGCGGTTTTTCGAGCAGCACGCCCAAGTGCCAGCCGGACCGGTCGATCCTGATGTCTACCGGGAGATCGCTGCGAACAATTGGATGGAGGTGGTCGGCCCACCCCTCGCCCAATCTCACCCGGTTGAAGCGCCGGTTTCATAGATGGCCGCAACCTACCCGACGGCTCGTCGGTTCCGGCCCTGATCTTGTCGTCGTAGCATCCAGGTCTATGGCGGACCAGGTTGTACGGAAGGGTGAGGACGGCTTTGTTCGATGCTGGTGGGCGGGCTCCGATCCCCTATACGCTGACTATCACGACGGGGAGTGGGGATTCCCCGTTACCGACGACGTTCGCTTGTTCGAGAAGCTGAGCCTGGAAGGATTTCAGGCCGGCCTCTCCTGGCTGACCATCCTCCGCAAACGCGAGAACTTTCGGTCGGCCTTTGCCGGATTCGACATCCATCGGGTGGCCGGGTTCGAAGAGGCGGATGTCGCCCGACTACTCAACGATGCCGGAATCGTTCGCCACCGCGGCAAGATCGAAGCCACGATCAACAACGCCCGACGGACGCTGGAGTTGACCGACGAGTACGGGTCGCTCGCTTCGTACGCCTGGAGCCATGCACCCGACCGGTCGGAACCTCCTACCGACCTGCCATCGATCACGCCGGAATCCATCGCAATGAGCAAAGACCTCAAGCGGCGGGGCTGGCGGTTCGTTGGTCCCACCACGGTATACGCCTTCATGCAAGCGATGGGACTAGTCAACGACCACGTCGTCGGCTGCGCTGTTCGGCCGCTTGCCGAAGAGGCTCGGCAAAAGATGCAACGACCATGACGACGCCGACCCCGGTGCGGCTGCGATCGATTGCCCTCCCGACCGAACACGGTGGCTGGGGTTTCACCCTCGAGCCCATCTTGTTGGGTCTGCTGGTCGCTCCGACCTGGGCAGGGTTTGGCATAGCTCTCGCCACTTCTGCGGTGTTCCTAGCCCGCCGTCCGGTCAAGCTCGTGTCGACCGACCTGATCCGCAAGCGGCGTCTGCCCCGCACTCGTGTGGCGTTGTGGTTCGCGCTGGGATACGGTGGGCTGGCTCTGGCGGGTCTCGTTCTGGCGGTGGCCACGGCGGACGGACCGTTCTGGTGGCCGCTCGTGGCCGCTCTGCCCCTGGCGGCGATCTCCCTGCGAGCCGACGCCCAGAGCCGCAACCGTTCACTTCTCCCGGAATTGACCGGCGGGCATCGCCATGGGCTCCGCCGCCGCCGCCATCGCGATGGCGGCAGATTGGGATTGGGCGGCGGCTTTTGGTCTCTGGCTGGTGCTGGCCGCTCGTTCGTTTGCCGCCATCATCTTTGCCCGGGCTCAGGTGCGGAGAGCCAAGGACCAGCCGCACGATCGGTCGGGCGTCTACGCCGCTCAAGTTGCAGCGGTGCTCGTAGTCAGTCTGGCCGCCGCCCTCGCGATCGTTCCGTTGCTTTCGGCCCTGGCCATCTTCCTGCTCGGCCTGGGCGCCGTTCTACGGCCTGGCCAGACCACCGGTCCCGGCCAAGACGGTCGGCTGGACCCAAATGGTCTTCGGGTTGATGGTGGTAGCCCTCACGGCGATCGGCGTGTCGACCGGTTGGTAAATCCCTGAACTTGCGTGAGAAACCCGCACATAGTGCGGGTTTCTCACGCCAGAACGGTTCTTACTTGTGGGTTATGGCCGACTGGGCGGCGGCCAACCGGGCGATCGGCACCCGGAAGGGCGAGCAGCTCACGTAGTTGAGCCCCAGCCGATGACAGAGGTCGATCGACTTCGGATCCCCTCCGTGCTCACCGCAGATGCCGACCTCGAGGCCCGGACGGGCGGCCCGGCCCTCTTCCACAGCCAACTGCATGAGTCTTCCGACACCAGGCTCGTCGATAGAGGCAAACGGATTCTCGGCCAGGATCCCCTCGCTGAGATAGTCGATGAGGAACCCTGATTCCGCATCGTCGCGGCTGATACCGAAGGTGGTCTGGGTCAGGTCGTTGGTCCCGAACGAGAAGAACTGGGCGTATTCGGCGATCTCGCCGGCCGTTAGGGCCGCCCGGGGGATCTCGATCATGGTGCCGAACTTGTAGTCGACTTCGATCCCCTGCTCCTGCATCACTACTTTGGCCTCCGCCTCCAGCACCGTCTGCTGCCGCTTGAGCTCGTTGACATGACTGGTGAGCGGGATCATCACCTCGGGGTGCACGTCGACACCTTCCTTGGTGACGATGCAGGCGGCCTCGATGATGGCCCGGACCTGCATCTTGGTCAGGTCCGGCATCATGATCCCGAGGCGCACGCCGCGGGTGCCCAACATCGGGTTGGCTTCACGAAGAGCTTCAACCCGCCCCAGCATGACCTTGGTCTCGGCTATCTCGTCGGCGACATCCTCGCCGGCTGCGGCTTTGATCCGCAGATCGGCCAGTTCAGCGGTCAGATCCTCAAATGCCGGAAGGAACTCATGCAGCGGCGGGTCGATCAAACGAATGATCACCGGGTAACCGTCCATAGCCCGGAACAGACCTGCGAAGTCCTCCCGCTGCAGAGGCAGCAACGTATCGAGCGCCTCGCGCCGTTCCTCGTCCGATTCTGTCGTGATCATCTTCTGCACGACCGGTATGCGCTCGGGCTCGAAGAACATATGCTCGGTCCGGCACAGACCGATACCCTCCGCCCCGTTCTTGCGGGCGCGCTGGGCGTCGAGTGGATAGTCGGCGTTAGCCCAAACTCCCAGAGTCCGGAACTCGTCGGCCCATCCGAGGAGTTTGCTGCAGCCACGGATCAGACAGGTCGGGGATCACGGTATCGAGCGCTCCGAGGAAGACTTCCCCAATGGTCCCGTCTATCGAGATCCAATCTCCTTCTTTGACGACCTTGCCGTCCACGGTCATCTGCCGGTTGGCCATGTCGATGTCCAGAGCGGCAACGCCGACCACCGCCGGCTTCCCGAACTGGCGGGCAACCAACGCTGCGTGACTCGTCCGACCACCCAGTTTGGTGAGAATCCCCTCGGCGGCCAGCATTCCGTGCACGTCGTCCGGCTTCGTCTCCGGCCGGACCATGATGACCTTCTTGTTGTCCTCTTTCGCCCACTTCTCGGCGAGATCGGCATCGAAAGCGACCACGCCGACCGCGGCTCCCGGCGAAACGTTGAGCCCGGTGGCGATCTGTAACCCGGCCTCCACCGCCGCCTTCTTGGCTTCCACGGAGAACTGGGGATGCAGGAAGAAGTCGACCTGGTCGGGCGTGACCTTCATCACCGCTTTCTCTTTGGTGATCAGGCCTTCCTCGGCCAGATCGACGGCGATCCGGACCGCCGCCTGCGCGGTCCGTTTCCCGTCGCGGGTCTGCAGAATCCACAGTTTGCCGCGCTCGACGGTGAACTCCATGTCCTGCATTTCGCGATAGTGATGCTCGAGTTTCTTGGCGATCGCCCGGAACTCTTCGTACAGCTCGGGCATTTCGACGGCCATGTCGTCCATCGCCTTGGTCGGGCGGGTTCCCGCCACGACGTCCTCGCCCTGGGCGTTGACCAGGAAGTCGCCTTCGATGTGATCGACCCCCGTCGTTGCATCCCGGGTCATCGCCACGCCGGTCGCCGAGTCCATACCCATGTTGCCGAACACCATCGTCTGGATGTTCACGGCCGTTCCGAGGTCGTGAGCGATCTTGGCGGCATTCCGGTAGTCGAAGGCCCGCTTGCCGTTCCACGACTTGAAAACTGCCTCTGTGGCCAATCGGAGCTGATCGATCGGATCCTGCGGAAAGGCCGGGGCCAGGACCTTGAAACGTTCGACGACTTCTGTCAACGCCTCCGGCGGAAGAGCCGCATCGTTGTCCACGCCGTGCTGCTTTCGGTATTCGGCGAGGACCTCTTCGAATGGCTCGGTTTCGAGACCGAGCACCACGGTTCCGAACATCTGGACGAGACGGCGGTACGAGTCGTACACAAACCGTTCGTCGCCGATCAGTTTCACCATTCCAACCGCTACCTCATCATTGAGGCCGATATTCAGCACCGTGTCCATCATCCCGGGCATGGAGAACTTGGCACCGGAACGGCACGACACGAGCAGCGGGTTCGACGCATCGCCGAAGGTCTTCCCGGTCTGCTCCTCTACGTGCTTCAGAGCACGCAGCGCCTGATCCCACATCGCTCCCGGGAACTGCGCCCCGGCTTCGAGGTACGCGTTGCAGGCCTCGGTCGTGACGGTGAAGCCGGGTGGGACCGGGACCCCGACCCTGGTCATCTCGGCCAGGTTGGCGCCCTTGCCACCCATCAACCCGCGGACGCCGTCCCAGGAGCCGCCCATGTAAGACTCGGCGGCCTCAACCTCGTCAAAACCGTATACCCACTTGCGATCGTCAATCATTGTCAAACCTCTCTTCGTAAACATGCATCGTGAAACCGCACAGGCGAGGTAATACCAAACTGACCGGCGCGGTCCGCTGCCACAACCGTCCGGCGGACTCGGGAGTCCGCCATGAGCCGCTGTGCGTCACGATGTTAACGGGCCGAGTAGGTAGGGCGTCCGTTACGAGGAATTCGGAAACGTTCGAACCGCTCTCGCTAGATCGGCAAGCGCCGTGGCCGGTGGCCACGAACCCAACCCCGCGACAAACGAATCGACATCGAGGACGGCGTGGACGATACCGGCCGACACCGAGTCCACCGGAACCCCGAACTTCTTCAGAACCCCGAGCATCGGCCGGTTGTCTGACAGTACGTCGAAGTGGAATTGCCGAACATCATTCACATGACCGGCAATCGCCAGTGCCCGGAAGAGCACCTGGCCGATCCCGATTCCCTGGTACTCATCGAGCACCGTGTATGCGGTATCGGCCGCACCTTCCTGATCGGCCAGGCGAACGAATCGGGCGACTCCCGCACCATCCAGCCCGTCCGGCTTAACCACCTGTACGCCCCAGGCGAAGTGATTCCGATAGTCGATCTTGCTGAAGTAGTTCAGCTCGCCGGCGGAGAGACGGGGGGTCGGAGTCATGAAACGCCGGTACCGGCTCTCGGCCGAGAGCCGTTCGAAACCCACGGCGAGCCTTTCCCGATCGTCGGGGCCGAGCGGACGCAGCGAAACGACCGTGCCACTCGGCAGAGTCAGTTCAACCGGAGTCAGTTGGGGGAGATCGGTGGATTGCATCGCAGTTCCTGTGCTTGCAATTGTTAGCATACTGCAAATCTTGGTTTGCGCGGTGAAGACGTCAACGGCCAGGAACCCTCGCCCCACCGCTTGTCACCCGTGACCGGTAGCATCGCCGATCGTGAACATCGAAGTCATCCGCAGTGACCGTCGAAAGAAGACGGTGCAAGCCCGCCTCGTGGGCGACGTCCTCCTGGTTGCGATTCCCGCAACCATGAGCCGGTCGGAAGAGCGTCACTGGGTGGGTTTGATGAAGTCGAAGTTCGAGCTGCGGGCCGCAGCCGAGCCGATCGAGCTGACCAAGTCGGGCGAGGCGGCTGTCGTGCCTCTATGACCTCCCGTTACCGGATTCGATCCGGTGGGTTGACAACCAAGCAGACCCGATGGGGCTCCTGCACTCCCGAGAACCGAACCATCCGGATCTCCAGCCGGGTGGCGGGTTTCCCCGACTGGGTGCTCGACTATCTCATCGTCCACGAGCTGGCACACCTTCGCGAGCCGGGCCACGGAAGGCCTTTCAGGAGCCTTGGTTGATCGCTACCCCCGAGCAGAACGAGCCACCGGCTTCTTGATCGCCATGGGCAGAGAATGGAACGATAACGACGCCTCCGATGTTGAAGCTGCAAACACCGTGAGGAGTCACCATGACCGCCCGAGATGCCCGACGACCAACTTCCCACCACAGAAGAGGAATGGCGCCTTCGTTTGACGCCCCAACAATTCGCCGTCACGCGCCAGGGTGCAACCGAACCACCATTCTCGGGCACCTACGTCCACACCAAGGAAGACGGGACCTTCCGCTGCGTGGCGTGCGGCGCCGAACTCTTCTCGTCTGACACAAAGTACGACTCGAGATCTGGTTGGCCGAGCTTCTGGGAGCCAACGGCCGACGACCGGGTCACGACGGTGGTGGACACCAGCCACGGCATGACCAGGACCGAAGTTCGCTGTGCACGATGCGACTCCCACCTCGGACATGTTTTCGACGATGGCCCCCAACCGTCTGGCCTGCGCTACTGCATCAATTCCGCAGCCCTCGATCTCGATCGCGCCGACTGACCTCCGAACAACGCGATCGGCGCACAACTCCTCGACCTACAATCGCGGTCATGACCCGGGTTATCGCCGTTGCCAACCAGAAGGGCGGAGTAGCCAAGACCACCACCGTCCAGTCGTTGGGGTCGGCGTTCGCCGAGCTGGGTCGCAGCGTCCTGCTGGTCGACCTCGATCCACAAGCATGCCTCACCTACTCGATGGGGATCGATTCGGAAGGTCTGGAGCGTTCAATCCACGATGTCATGCTCGGCCGGACCACCGCCGCCAAGGCCATCGTTGTCGCCGGCGACCTATCCCTGCTTCCCTCCACCATCGACCTCGCCGGCGCCGAACTCCACCTCCTGACCAAGACCGGCCGCGAGTACGTGCTCTCCAAAGCGCTCCAGCCGGTGATCAGCACCTACGACGTCGTCATGATCGACTGCCCGCCGTCGCTCGGGATCCTCACCATCAACGGTCTGACCGCAGTCCGGGAGGTGCTGATCCCCATGCAACCCGAGACGCTCAGCCACCGGGGAGTAGGCCAATTGTTGGAGACCATCGACGATGTGCGCACCTATACGAACAGCAAGATCAAAGTGCTGGGCGCTGTCGCCACCATGTTCGACTGCGCGGACCCGCCTCGCGCATGAGGTGGTGGAAGACCTCCCCAAACGGTACGGCATCAAAGTCCTCGAACCACCCATCCCCAAGACGGTCCGCGTCGCCGAGGCTCCGGCCCGGGGAATGTCCGTCCTGCAACACGCACGGCGGTCCACGGCTGCAGAAGCGTACCGGGCCCTGGCCAAAACCCTGGAGAGTACGTGAAAACCAGCGACCCCCAAGGCAAGCGCGCCTTGTTCGACAGCGCTCCAACGCCAACCGCGCCACGAGCCCGCCCCGCTCGGCCGCCAGGCCCTTTTCTCGACAGCCACACCGCTGCCCGGCACCGTGGTCGTCGAATGCTCCTCATGCGGTGAGCACAAACGCATCCAGGCAGGTGAAGCGGTTGCCCGAATACTCCGACTCAGCGTTTGGGTGCCTCTGATCAAGTACAACCGATGGATGAAATGCCCGTCCTGCGAACGTCGATCCTGGTGCCGGGTGGGCTGGCTCGATTGACATTTCTAAGAATGGCCCCGGTAGTTCTTCCCGATCAAGGCTCGAAAGCGATACGATGACTGCATGAGCGCAGCTCGGGGCGGTCGGGAGGACTCGCGCGTAAGGGAAAGCCAGCTGGATGTCTCGATCGACGATCGAGGCGATGTCACGATCACGCTCGATCGGACGCACACCATGCTGGCTACGGTTCGCGACGCCCGCCGGACCCCACCCCCGCCCCCGGACGAAGACGATCCCCGCCACGAGGTGTTTCGAACGCGAGCTTCGCATGCTGCTCCGCATGACCCGTCAGGACTCCCATCATGCCGAGGCCGAACTTCTGGCAACACGCGACGAATTGCTGGATCGGATCAACCACCCCGACGACCTCGAGTCCCTGTTCGACGAGATGATCGACTCGGTCCTCGCCGCCAGAACCGTCGACGCATGTGTGGAAACGCGTTTTCAGATTCGGTTGCTGGCCGCCGTGATGTCGGTCTACCGGCCCGACATCTACACGAGCGGGGCACTCGAAATCGGCCAGCACTTCTACGGCCGCGCCGAACGCCGGTCTGGTTGGCGAGGGCGCCATCACCGACCACGAACTGCAGCGAGCGCTGTAGACCGTTTCGCCCCAATCGTTCTGTGGTTGTCAGGGCTCCGTCCGACCGCCGAACCGGTACCCTCAATCCTTCAACCGCCACACCGAGATCGGACGCAAGAACGGCATCCGGGTGCTCGCGAGCGCCGCACAGCAGTTGGAGCGGACGCCTCGAACCGTGAAGAAACGAAGTATCGAAGGACCGGAGGATCTCGATCTCCGGCTGACCCTCGGGAGCGGCTGCGCCGATCCGGCGCTCTCGCGTGCCTGGTGGGCAACCCGGACCCCGGACGGCCCGGCCACCGTCCTCATCGAGCGGCACGGGCTCACGATCGACGCCACCGCCTGGGGCGACGGCGCCGACTGGGTTCTCGATCAAACGCCCAGACTGCTCGGCCTCGACGACAACCCGGGGGACTTCGTCCCGGCGCACCGGGTGTTGCGCGATCTGAACAAACGCAAGCACGGCCTGCGGATCGGCCGATCGGATCGTGTCTTCGAGTCCATCGTTCCCGCCATCCTCGGCCAGAAGATCGCAACGAAAGAAGCACATCGAAATGAGCGGGCTTTGACCCGGACGTTCTCCGAGCCGGCCCCCGGACCCCTCGACCTGATGCTGCCGGTCGCCGCCAGAAGTCTTGGCCGAGGTCCCCTACTGGCAGATGCACGAATTGGGAATCGAACGCAAGCGAGCCGACGTGCTTCGGTTCGTCGCGAAACGCTCCAGAAGACTCGAGGAGATAGCCGGCATGGCCAGGGAAGCAGCCTTCTCCCGGCTTACCGCATTTCCGGGCATCGGCCCCTGGACGGCGGCCCTCGTCATGGGTTCTGCCCTGGGGGACCCCGACGCCGTACCGGTCGGCGACTACCACATCCCCAACATGGTGGCGTGGGGACTGGCCGGAGAGCCGCGCGCCGACGACCGGCGCATGCTCGAACTGCTCGAACCGTACCGCGGGCATCGCGGGCGGGTCATCCGCCTTCTCAAAGCGGGCGGAGTTCACGCCCCGAAATACGGCCCGAAGACGGCGCTGCGTTCAATCTCGCAAATCTGAGCGGCCCACCTCCCGCTCGCGCCATACTGGTACAACCATGACGCAACGATTCGAACCGCGCCGGCCCCGGCCTGAACACATCTCCGGCGGCATCGATCGCCTGCCCGGTGAGGAACCGGTCCCGGCCGATCAGGCGGACAAGATCTTGCGACGCGCCATCGAGCTGCAAACACATGAATCGACGAGCAGCGTTGAACCCATCAACCGTGATCGGCTCATTCGCATGGCGGGCGAATTGAACGTCGAACCTGATTTCCTACTGCGAGCTCTGGCGGAACACCAGGCAGGCGTTTCGCTCGACGATCGCATGGACACCGTCTGGCAGAAGGTGCTCGCCCCGGACAAAGTGATAGCCACACGAGTCATTACGGGAACCAACAGCAGGGTGGAGGCCGCCGCCGAAACCTGGTTCCAGAACCATGAGGGACTGCGCCCGCGCCGCCATTACGAAGACGGCATCCTCTGGGAGAAAGACTCCCATCCCATCACTTCCATCCGCATGGGATTGAAGCTGGGTCAGGGCACGGGAGCTCTGCGTGATACCCGCGGGGTGACCCACCGGGTCCGCGAGGTCAAGGCAGGAGAGCAACTGGTATCGATCGAAGCCAACACGGCCGGCCTCCGCAGAACCGGTCAGACCTTGCTGGCCACCGGTGCCGTTGCGACCGTTGGAGCCGTCGGGATCGGGTCGGTTGCTTTCGGCGGCCCGCTCGAACCCGCCACGATCGCTCTCGCCCTTTCAACGCTGACAGTCTTCAGTGCGTCAACCATCCTGGGCGTTCGGATGGCATTGCGCCGCCTCAAGAGCGGCATCAATCGCGCGCTCGATGCCGTCAGCGATGCCTTCGTTCCGCCGCGGCGGTGAGTGGCCGGCGCACCGTTAGGCTCACGTCATCACGAGGTGGGGAGTTCACATGCCGTCGCTCGACAGGCAAGACCATGTTCATCTCAGGCGGCAGCCGCGGCATTGGATTAGCCATCGCCAAACGGGTCGCCAGCGAGGGAGCCAACGTTGCCTTCATCGCCAAGACGGCAGATCCGCATCCGGCCCTGCCGGGAACCGTATACACCGCCGCCGCCGAAATCGAGGAGGCTGGAGGTCGGGCTCTGCCGATCGTCGGAGACGTCCGTAACGATGACCAGGTCGTCGCTGCCGTCGAGGCCGCCGTTGAGATGTTCGGCGGGATCGATTTCTGCGTCAACAACGCCAGTGCCATCAACCTGGCCAACACGCAGTCGCTGCCGATGAAACGCTACGACCTCATGCAGAACATCAACACCCGTGGCACCTTCGTTGTTTCCAAGACCTGTATCCCGTACCTGAAGGAGAGCGAGAACGGTCACATCCTCACGCTGAGCCCTCCGCTCAACCTCGCCCCTCATTGGTTCAAGAACCACGTGGCGTACACCATCGCCAAGTACGGCATGAGCATGGTGACGCTTGGTCTATCCGGGGAGTTGGCGGACGATGGGGTGGCCGCCAACTGCCTCTGGCCAAAAACCATCATCGCCACCGCCGCGGTCCAGAATCTGCTGGGCGGCGACCAGGCCATGGCCCAATCGCGCCGACCGGAAATCGTTGCCGACGCTGCCCATGAGATCTTCATCAAGGACGCCAGGACCAACACAGGCAACTTCTACATCGACGAGGAGGTGCTGGCCGACGCAGGCGTTACGAACTTTGAGCAATACGGCTACGGGAAAACCGCGGAGTTGCAGCTCGACATCTTCTTGGACGGCTAGCCGACAACCAGCGACTACGCACCCAGTTTCTTCGCCAGCGCATTCAGATCGGGCAGGCGTTCCCCCACCAACTGATCGCCCAGGTGCTTCAATGCCTGGACATTCTCGTCACTGACATCATCCATGGCGTAGCTGGCGCCTTCGGCCAGGACCGTCTGGAACCGCCAATAATGATCGCCGATCAGCGTGGTCAATACCTGGTCGTGCAGGGCGGCCTGCCCATCCTCTGCCGCCCGGAACACATCCTCGGCCAATCTCAGCCAGCTCCTGCTGACGAACTCTTTGTAGGTCAGTGCCTGGGTTCGCTTGGGGCGCCCGGTACCCAGTGACACCACAATCACATCCGAGTCGCGAAGCCCCTGCTCGCGCGCCCGGGCTACACCCTCGATGTAGCCGATCATGGCCGGGTTCTTGGCAAACACGCCGCCGTCGACCAGCAACCGATCGTCGACACCCTCCCAAGCCATTTCCAACGGCGGAAAATAGGTCGGGGCCGCGGACGTAGCTCTCGCAGCATCGCGCATCAGGAGATCATTGTCCGAATCGAGTTTGGCGTCGCGGGACCGGAACAGCACCGGGCTCTTCGTCTGCAAGTCGTAGCTGGTAACGACCACGTCCACCAACGCCTCGGACAACAGGTGATCCCCGAAGTACAGCTCGAAGGCTTCTTCGATCCCCTCCGGCGAGTACCGGGCGTTGCCGGCGTCAGGGTTGTAGCCGAATATGGCGGCATTCGAGCTTGCCGATGCCCACCACTCTCGAGCTTCCTGGAGACTGCGGGGTAGCGACGAGGCCGGTTTTGGGAAGATGGAGTGGCCGTAGGACGTGTAGATGTCGCCCACGCTGCTGGCGGGATATGCGGGGCGCCCTCCCTCGCCGGGCGTCACCAAACCGAGTGCCAGCATGCCCCCCGTCGAGGTACCAACCAGCACATCGAACATGTCCGAGATCGCTGTACCTGAGAGGGACTCGAGTGCAGTCAGCAGCCGCGTGGGGATGATCCCACGCACGCCACCACCCTCAATTGTCAGCACCCGAATTGTCAACGGCGACCTCCTGATTCCATAGCGTAGAACACTCGAGCCCTACCCCCCCGTTCGATGACCGGGGCCGGTACCGTTGGGGGCGACGCGAGAGAGGCAGAGTTTGGACTACACGTACTGGTACCTCTTTCCGGTTGCCATCATCATCGCCACCATCGCCAACGGCGCCGGAATTGGTGGTGCAACGTTCTTCTCGCCACTCTTCGTCATCGCCCTCGGCCTGGAGCCGAAAATCGCGATCGGAACTGCGCTTCTAACCGAGGTCTTCGGGTTCGCCTCGGGCGTCACTGCCCACTACCGCGCCCGCACCATCGACTGGAGTGTCGTTCGTATGCTGCTCGTCGCGGCCGTCCCGATGGCAGTGATCGGATCGCTGGTCGGTGGTTTGGCCCCTGAGCGCCTCCTGAAGGCGATTCTCGGAGTCGGGTTGCTCATCATCGCTTTCTCATTCGTGCGCCATCGCCCGCATGGTGCCGAGGACGAATCGATTGCTCGCGGTGAGGGGGTGGTCGAGCCTTCCCTAGAACGGCTCATCGTCTCCCGAGATGGCCACGAATACCGATATCACGTGTGCAGGCGAACTGAGGGGCGCCTCTTCGCAGGGGCGGGCGGAGCGTTTGTCGGGCTGATCTCCACCGGGCTCGGCGAACTCAACACGTACGCTCTCCTCCAACGGTGTCGGGTCCCCAGCCGGGTGACCGTGGCGACCAGCGTGGTTGTCGTTGCCGTTACGGCGCTCGCCGCCTCCCTCACGCACCTGGTCGACTTCATGAATGGTGGAGGACAAGAGATCGATACGGTCGTTCGCCTGGCTGTGTTCACGGTTCCAGGCGTCATCATCGGTGGCCAGCTTGGACCGCAACTCTCGAAGCGAGTCAAAGAGGTTCCCCTTATTCACGGTCTTGGTTGGCTGTTCATGGTGGTCGCTCTGGTGACGTTGATTGAAGCCTTCTCGTAACAGACTCCGGTAGTGTCTGGTTATCAGGCCGGGGAGGAATGCCATGACTGATGGACGAGAAACCGACGGCGCTGCCGTACCGGCCGCCGAACCTGCTCAACCGCCCAGGGCAGGCCTCTCGATCAGCCTGGCCATCGGCATCGTGCTCCTGGTGTTGTTTGCGATCTTCGCCGTCCAGAACACTGAAGTCATCGAAGTAGAGTTCCTCACCTGGACCTTCCAAACCTCCCGGATCACCGTGCTGCTGGTGACGGCGGCGCTCTTCATCGTCCTTGACCAAATCGCCGGGTACATGTGGCGGCGGCGCCGGAGACAGCGCAAACTGGCCAAAGCGCTTCGCAAGGGTTAGCCGGACCACCGTTGGCGGGCCTTGCCTGCAGCCGAGGCAGTGTCGGCTGTCCGACATTCCTAGCCCCCATCCTGCCCTCGAGGGGTTACCAAGGGCATGATCCCCATCTTGCTCACGGCATTTACGGCCGGACTCGTCGCCACGGTGAACCCATGTGGTTTCGCAATGCTCCCCGCCTATCTGGGCTACTTCCTCGGGATGGACGAAACCACTGACCGCACGACCGTTACGGCCGTTGGGCGTGCGCTCAGAACCGGGGCGGTTGTATCAGCCGGTTTTCTCCTGGTATTTGGAGTCGCCGGGACCATCATCGTCGCCGGAGTCCGCTCCCTCACCAACGTGCTTCCCTGGGTCGCTCTGGTCGTCGGGGTCGGACTGATCGGCCTGGGAATCGCCCTGTTGCGGGGCCGCTATCTAACGATTCACCTGCCATCCGTTCGCGGCAGGAAAGATCGGACCAACGGTTCGCTTTTTATCTTCGGAATCTCCTACGCCATCGCTTCGCTGTCGTGCACGCTTCCCATCTTCCTGTCGTTGGTGGCGACAACGTTCACGCAGACGACGTTCCTGGCCGGTTTGGCAGCCTTCATCTCCTACGGATTAGGGATGTCCATGGTCCTGATCGGGATAACGGTTGCCCTGGCCCTGGGAAAAGACACCCTGGTTCGAAGACTGCGCGGCACGGCCCCCTACATCAACAAGATCTCCGGGGTCGTCATGATCATCGCGGGTGCCTTCATCGTTTGGTACTGGGCCACCATCCTCCGGTTCGGCGCCGCCGCACTCGGCAACAACGCTCTGGTTCGATTCGTCGATCGACTCTCCGCCACGCTGACCACCGCCATCAGCGGCAGCCCCGTCACGTCCGCGATGGTGCTCCTGGCGGTTATCGCGGTTCCGACGGCGGTGGTGCAAGCCCGGCGTGTGCACAACCGCGCGGCGGCATCTTCGATCATCATCCGGTCGGGGCCCAAATGAACCGCTAGGCCTTAAGATTGCTTCGTAGACTCCGGGCATGGAGAGACTCATCATCCCCGCGGTCTTCGGGTTGATCGTGCTGATTGCCGTTGCAGCCTCGACCAGTTCTCGACGCTACGAGGCGCAATGGAAGGCGGCGGCCGAGCGACTACAGCTCGGGTACCGGGCCGGGCACTTGTTCTCCCGTCCCAAACTCTCTGGAGAGGTCGGCGGCCTGGCCGTCAGGATCGATGTGTCGTCCTCCTCGAGTAGTTCATCGAACTCGGTACGGACCAGATATCGGATCGGATACCCGCCGCTCGGGCTCGGCCTGCGGATGAGCCGCGAGACTGGATTGGGCAAGGCAGCAGCCCTGTTCGGGATGAGCGACACCAAAATTGGCGATGCCGAGTTCGATAATGCCTTCTCCATCAAGACTTCCGACCCGGACCGGCTCTCCTCCCGCCTGTCGTCCACCACAAGGCGGACCTTGCTGGACCTCGTCGGCGACTACCGATCTGTCAAAATCACCGATGAACAGCTCAGCTATGAGAAGAGCGGCATCGAGAAGAACGCCGGCGCTTTGGCGACTACGGCCCAACGTCTCATGGCCGCAGCCCAGATGCTGCAGGGCGCCTCGACCGGACCCCAGCGGCCGGCACCCACCTCTCTGCCGGTGCGCCGGCCCATACCTCCTCCGCCTCGGATACTCCCACCGGATCCGTTCAAGGTCGGGCAACTGCCCGAACCGATCCCTCGAAGAGCCGTTCCGCCCGAACCTGTCCGCGTAGCACCGGAGACGGTTGCCGCCGGGCCGGGTCTTGGGAGTGGTACAGCCGAGGACATCGCCACCGCCCTCTTCTCCAAGAAGGGTCTCAGCTTCCAAATTGCCAGGCGTTTTGAGGAGCAATACCAGGGGCGCAAGGTCACTTGGCCGGGTGAGGTACGGTCGGTGTTATCCGGAATCGGCCCAAACGATCCCACCCGGGTGACGTTGTTGATCGCCACCACCCGACACGAGCTCTTCGGATCCGTAGACGTCGAAGCGACGGCTTCCATCTCCGGTCGCCCACCCGGGGGACTCGCCCTCGGAAGTCAGGTCACCGTGCAGGGCACCTTGACGGGCATCGACGCTATGTCGCGCCGGTTGATCATTGAAGACGCCCACGTGCGCGTTGAGACTTGATCGAACCGGTGGCGGTCAACCCTCCATCACCGGATGAGTCGCGCCCGCTCCCCGGCCGAACCGTCGCATCGCCGCATGTCGCGCCAAGGGCTCGCAGGGCCGCGACGGGGAACGCCCGTTGCCATCCCCAGAGTCCCTCCGGCACCCCTGATTGTCGTCATATCCCGAATATCTCACTGATCAAACGGCGAAGGTCTTCTTCGAAGATGGTGCCGCTGTGCCTCCCAACCACGTTCCCCTCAGCATCAATGAAGATAGTGGTAGGCATCGCAATCCCGTCGAAGGAGGCCAGAATCGCGCCGTCGGGATCCTCGCCGAGCAGGTACGTGACGCCAGTCCGTTCGATGAGGGCGTCTGCGGCCGAGCGCGTGTCCCGCACGTCCAGACCGAGAAAGATGACCTCACCCCCGAGATTCTCGTGGACCTTCTGGAATGAAGGCATCTCCGCTACACAAGCCGGACACCAGGCTGCCCAGAAATTCAACACCAAGGGTTTGCCGCGATAGTCGGCCAACGTTGCCGGCGACCCGCCAAAGAGATCGAAAGTCGCGCTTGGAACAGGGTCGGCGTTTGCACCGGCAGCGGTCGGCCGCTTAGAGCCCGGGAGGGCCACAGCCAACGCCGCAGCCAATGCCACCGTCGCTATGAAAACCCCGATGATCACCCGGCGAGGTGGCCTGGCAGTTGCTTGTGTGGATATGGGTGTCTCCTCGGTCTTCCCGGTCAACCGCTCGAACCGCCAAGACATCCACGAATGCCCCTTTCCCGACAATGCCTCCGGGAGCCTGTCGGTCGCACGACAATCTGAACTGTCGGACATCCGACTTTCTTCGGCTGGAACCGGAACACGATGACCCGGCTCGGGGTTGACATGGGGCATGGAAGCATCACTCTGACGACCACCGACCAACAACACTTCGCATGGCTGGCCAGGACATTTGGTAGGACCGACTATCTCCCCCTGAGTCCCGCCGACATGGCGGCCCTCTCCCACACCGGAAGCTTCATCGACAAATACCAGGGGACTCACCTCTTTCGGGAGGGGGACGAAGCCACCCACGCCTTTGTCGTCGAGAAGGGCGAAGTCGAGCTCTACCGAACGATGAACGGATCGCGACGGGTGGTCGCCCGCACCGGTGAGGGCAACGTGCTGGGCGACATAGCCATGTTCCGTGGCGAACCGTACATCTCGTCGGCGCGAGCGATTGGACCGGTGAGCGCATTCCGTTTCGACCGCGACAAGCTCCTGCCGGTGTTGATCGACCATCCGATCATCACCCTCAGATGGCTCGTGGCCGGTCTCAGCCAGCTCGAAGCTACGCAGAGGCGCGTGTTGCGCCTGATGAGCAAGACCGTCAAGGAACAAGTAGCAGAACTGCTGCTCGACGAAGCGGACGGCAAAGGTGCCATTCACCTCTCACAGACGGCCATCGCCACGCTGCTCGGAGCCAGCCGCCAGACCGTCAACGAAGCTCTCTCGGAACTGCGCCACAACGGAGCTGTGGAAACCGGATACCGCCATATCGTGGTTAAGGATCGAACCAAGCTCAGCAATGTCGCTGAGCCGACGGAAGGCTGACTCCTTCTCGCTACCGCCCGTCCCCTGTCACCACGATCTAGCTCTGGTGGGTGTGATCCGGATGGGAAGCGGGTAATCGGCCGCGAAGCTCTCCGGCGTCCATCCGTGCGACGCAATCTTCTCGCGATATTTCGCCGCATAATCAGAAACGTCGGTTGAAGCCGGAGCGTGAAGATCGAGACGCGCCCGGCCCTCGATGGTCACGACCGCGCCACCCTGGCCGTCACCGTCGAGGTTCAACGACACACGGGGGTTGGCTTCGATGTTCCGGGTCCTGGCAGTGCCGGGCAGGCTGTAGATGAGGAATTCAGCCCCATCCCACAAGAACCACACCGGCGAGGTTTGCGGTAGGCCGGCCGGCGTGACCGTCGTGAGCCAGATGATCAGTTCGTCACCCAGTCGCTGTTCGGCTCGAGAGTTGAGTCCATCCATACACACGACGTTACTCGGGGCATCGGGCAAGCCACAGGACGCGTTCCGCCGTTTCCGGTTCTCACGCGATTCTGCATCTGCCTTCACAGCCGGCTTAGAGCCGGGGGCGAAAGTGACTCCAGTGATGGAACACGAAAGGAGCATTACATGCGAAAAACCATCGCAGCAATAGCAGCCGCGGCGATTGTGCTGGGCGGATTCTCCGCCGCACTGGTCGTCCAGTCGCCCGACGTTGCCTCCGCCCAGGAGGTCACATCTGAGGACCAGGAAGCGACGGGCCGCGAAACGATCGAAGATATCCTGGCCGACCTGGTGACCGACGGGGTCATCACCGAAGACCAATCCGCGCAGATCGCCACAGCCTTGCAAGAACGGGCCGGCGCGTTTCGCGGACACCGGGGTCCCGGTGGGTTCCACCTGGAAACCGCCGCCGGAGCTATCGGCATCGAGGTAGAAGCTCTCTCGGACGCCCTCCGGGACGGCCAAACGATCGCCGAGGTGGCCGTTGCCAACGACTCGTCGGCCGAAGTCGTCATCGCGGCGCTCGTGACCGAGATGAACGCCAATCTGGACCAGGCCGTAACGGACGGCAAGCTGACCACCGAACGAGCCGACGAGATTCGGGCGGATGCTCCGAACCGGATCGAGTCGATGGTCAACGGAGAGTTCGAGGCCAGGCGGGGCTTCGGCCACAACGGCCATCGTGGCATGGGACCTGGAACTGATTCCGCCGCCACAACGAACGGACTCCGTGGACGCGAGCGCCTAACCCACCACACGGCGGATGTTTCCCCCGGCTCTCTATGCCTATCTCCCTCCCGAGGTCTGAGAGCCGGGGGCAACCGCGTCCGGCACGGACGAGATGCTTTCGATAGGCTCCGGTGCCATGCAATCGGCAGCCACTTCCGTTGACCAATACCTGGCAGAACTTCCCGACGATCGACGAGCCGCCCTCGAAGAAGTCCGGGCGGTCATCCTCGCCAATCTTCCCGACGGGTACGAGGAGTCGATGAACTGGGGGATGATCTCGTACGAAATACCCCTCGAGAGATACCCCCCTACGTACAACAAGAAGCCGTTGGGGTACGCAGGTCTGGCCTCGCAGAAGCATCACATGGCCGTCTACCTCATGGAGATCTATTCGTCCCCGGAGAACCGGGCTACCTTTGAGGAGCAGTATCGGGCGACCGGGAAGCGGTATGACGTCGGAAAATCTTGCGTCCGGTTCCGCAAAGTGGACGATCTACCTTTGGACTTGATTGGTCGGACGATTGCCGCCACGTCCGTCGACGAATACATCGCCCGGTACGAAGCAGCCAGAGCCTTCGGCTGAGCCCCTCCACCGTCGGTTTCTCATGCGTTTTTCATCCCACTCTTAGATGGCGGCCATATCGTTCCGGGTACACAAACGGATTTCTTGGAGGTAGGCATGCGAAAAGCGATCACAGGGCTGGCGATCGTCGCGCTGGTAGCCGGCATCGCGTTGGTAGCCGTCTCATACGGCGAAACGCCCTCGGCACTGGCCCAGGAAACCGAAAATCGTGTTTTCGGCCAACCTTTTGATGACGTCCTCGACGGCCTGGTCGACGAAGGAGTGATCACTGCGGATCAGCGCGACAAGATCGCGGCAGCCTTTGACGAGGAGTTCGAGCGTTTTGGGAAGGGATTCCATGGGACACCCCATCTGCAGACCGTGGCCGGGGTACTCGAGATTGAGGTTGACGATCTGGCCGCGCAGCTGCGAGACGGTGCAACTATTGCCGAAATCGCCGGCGACCAGACCGACGAAGTGATCGCCGCTTTGGTCTCCGAGCAGGAAACTCGCATCGACGAGGCCGTTGCCGACGGCAAGCTCACCGAGGAAAGGGCCGACGAAGTCCGCGCCGCCCTCGCTGCACAGGTCGAAGCCATGGTGAACGGCGATCGCCCGACCGGCATTGGCCATCTTGGGATGGACCGCTTCCATGGCCGGGGCGGCTTCGACGGGTTTGGACTCAAAGACGGTTTCAGTCTCGACAGCATCGCAGAAGCCCTCGGCCTTACCCCCGGCGAGCTGCATGAACAGCTGGCTGAAGGATCGTCCATTGCCGACATCGCCGAGAGTGCCAACGTTGACATCCAGGACGTCGTCGACACGGCTATCGCAAGCCTCAGCGAGAAGCTCGATGCGCTCGTCGCCGACGAGCGATTGACCCAGGAGCGGGCCGACGAGATCCGGGCGGTCACCGCCGGGATGATCGAATCCATGATCAACGGCGACATGCCCGGGTTCGGATTCAGGTTCGAACAAGGCGATCGATTTCATCGTCATGGGCATGGGTTCCCGGGACCCGGCGGGCTTTTTGGAACCCCCGACGATGATGTGAACGGGACCGACACGTCCGCCTGAGAACCCGAACAACACCGACGCACGACTCGGGCCCTCTCCCCTCCCTGCCTGTTATCTCGAGTCGGGGGTTTTGTTTGTGTCCGGCAGTAGCGTTCGCCGGCGGAGCGCGGCCGGGCTCAGTTCCCGTACTGGAGCGTCTCCGACTTCTCCATGAGAACGGCATGGGCGACCTGCTCGGCGACCGGCCGGTGTTCAACGCCGGCGGGGACGACGAACAGCTCGCCGGCCCGCAGCACGACGGGCGACTCGGCGTCCCTCATGTCGATTCGGAACTCACCGTCCCAACAGAGGAACAGCTCATCCTCGTCGTGGTGATGCCAGGGGAACTCACCCTGAAGGCGAGCAACCCGAATGACCGCGCCGTTGACCGACACGAGATCGGCGGGTTGCCACGGCCCTTCGAGTGAAGCAAGGGCCGCTGCAATAGATACCGGACGATCTTCCATGGCGTGAGCGTAGTGACAGAGGCGATGGACGGCTGGTTGTGGTCTACGAAGTTCGGTGTGGTCCCAATGCGTCCATGCAGTACTGGTTGATGAAGTCAGAACCCGGCGACTACTCGATCGACGACCTGAAGCGAGACGGCACCGAGCATTGGGAGGGAGTCCGCAACTACCAGGCCCGGAACCTCATGCGGGATCAGATGGAGATCGGCGACCGGGTGCTGTTCTACCACTCGAACGCCAAGCCGCCCGGAGTGGTTGGCATCGCCGAGATCGGCAGCGGTGCCTACCCGGATCACACCCAGTTTGATCCGGAGTCCAAGTACCACGATCCCAAATCCGACCCGGACGATCCCCGCTGGATCATGGTGGACGTGAAGTTCGTGGAGAAACTTCCCCGCATGGTCACGCTCCCCGAATTGCGCGAGTACCCGGAGCCGGCGGAGATGGTATTGCTCAACCGTTCCCGCCTCTCGGTGCAACCGGTGACCAAGAGGCAATACGAGTTCATCCTGGATCGGGCGCAGGAACCGGCACCCGCGAGCGACTGATCAGTTGCTGCCTGCGCCTTTGAGGCGAGCCATGAGCTCCTTGCAGGTTGGACAGGTCGGGTAGCGACTCGGATCCCGGTTGGGAATCCACTTCTTGCCGCAGAGCGCGACCACCGGTACGCCCTCCACATTGCTGCGGACGATGTCGGCCTTGCTCACGAAGTGCGCAAACCGATCGTGACTACCGTCGCCTTCCGACAGGCGAGGCTCGGTTTTTGTTTCGGGAAGGGCGCGACTCATGGGATTGATTCTGCCAGGTGAGGTCGCCTATCCCAACTGTCCCTAATCCGTTCCACCGACCGACCTCCACCGGCAATGCATGGGGAGAGCCCGGCCTGCTCCGGCCCGTTCGGAGCAGGCAACCGGCTCAGTTCTCGCCCAGCACCAGGTCAATCACCTCGACGGTGCCCGCACGATCGATTATCAACTGGACCTCGTCGCCAACGTACGAACGGCGCAGGCGAATAATGAGATCCTCCATCGTCTGCAGGTCTGAACCCTCGAAAGAGACGATCACGTCACCGGCCCGCAACCCGGCGGCGGCGGCGGCCCCGGTCGGCTCCACCGATCCAACTTCGACTCCGGCAGGAACCTGAGCACCGTCGGCGGCGATATCGAAGGACGTACCACCGACGATGCCGAGGAAGGCGGTTCCGGCTCGACCGTTGGCGATGATCTCCTCCACGACTCGCTCCACGATCTCCACGGGTGTTGCGAAGCCGATTCCCTCGACACCAACCGAGGAAACCCCCACAGCGGTCGTGATACCGATCAACCGGCCCGTTTCGTCAACAAGCGCTCCTCCGCTGGAACCCTGGGTGATCGGGGCATCGGTCTGCAGCATCCCGTGCAGGATGTCACTGACACTGGTCTGAACCTGGCGGTCGAAAGCCGAAAGCACACCCACCGTCAATGACGGGCCGCCGGCCAGGCCGAGCGGGTTCCCCACTGCCACCGTTGGATCACCGACCGACAGGTCGTCCGAAGACCCGAACTCAATCGGCACGAGGTTGTCTGCGTTGATCTTGAGGACCGCGAGGTCGGTGGCGGCATCGGTGCCGACCAGGCTCGCCTCGTATACGCGACCGTCTGCAAAAACGACCTGGTACACCGATCCGCCGGTGGCGACGTGGTCGTTGGTGATGATGTGGCCTTCGGTGTCGTACACCACCCCCGAACCAGATCCGATTTCGGAAAATCCCGTCGGGCCGCTCCGGCCGATCTGCACACTGACAATCGAGGGAATCACAACCTCGCCGACCGCCACGGCGTCGACATTCGCTTCGCGCAATCGAAGTGTGGTGGAACCAGTCGACGCAGGAGTGATCGCCTCGGCAGCCTGGTCAACAGGCACAGTCGTCGTGGTAGCCGCAGATTGATCGAGTAGATCCACACCTCCGACGCCCGCCACAGCTGCCAGTGCCAGAATCGCGCCCAGGAACGCGGAGACCATCGGGATGAGCACCCGCCCGCGCCGCCCGCCGGCCGGAGCCGGGGTAGCGACGGGCGCCAGGACCGCTCCGACCACTGGATCGGACGAGGAATCGGACCGGACGGCCATGGCCCCGGAGGCGACGGCATACCCGGGGCCGGCGTCAACGGCCGGGCTCCAATCTGCTCAGGAGGGGTGGGAGGCGCGGTGGGTTCTTCAAGGTTCGCCGCGTCGAGGGGTGCCTCCCCAGGCGAGAACAAACCCCATGCATCCTGGTTGCCGTCGACATCGACGCGGGGGTCGGAATCCGGGATCGGAGGCCTGCCGGTCTCCTCAACCGGAGCAGTCACCGTTGGTTCTGCCGGTTCGAGCCGTGGTTGGTCGTCGGGGTTCATGGTCGTCTCCAAGTCGATTGTGTTCTCTACAGATCATTCGACGCTGAGGTGAAGTGCGGATGAAGCCCACGTAAGAAGCGCATGAGAATCGGCGGCTATTCCCCGGAGTCTGAAACGGACGGGAATCTCAAACCCGACCCGGGCTCCACCCCCCGGTGCCCGGTCGGCCCATACCCGGCCTCCATGAAGATCGACCACCTGTTTGACGATGGCCAGGCCCAGCCCTGATCCGGGCATGGCCCGAGCCTCCGGTGCTCGGTAGAACCTGTCAAAGACCAGGATCCGGTCGGTCGCATCGATGCCGGGGCCCTGATCAAGGACCTCGACTCTGCCGTTTCGCACCGAGACCTCAATGGTCGCGTCGGGCGGGCTCCACTTGTGAGCATTGTCGACCAGGTTGCCAATCGCTCGTTCGAGCATGGCCGGGCGGCCCTGGATGGTGGTGTCGGCGGCGTCAACCACGATCGTGCGACCGGTCCTTCGACGGGCTCGCTCCACCACCTGTTCGACGAGATCGGCCAGATCCACCTCGGAGACGGCCTCCTCGGCTACCCGCGCATCCGTTGCGAGTTCAACCAATTCCGATACCAGTTCGGTCAACTCGCCCAACTCGAACGTCACGTCGGCCAGCAACTCCTGCTTCTCCACCTGATCCATATCTTCAGATTTGGCCAGCATCTCGATGTTCGTGCGCAAGCGAGGTGAGCGGGGTGCGGAGTTCATGGCTCGCGTCCGCAACCAGCTGTTGCTGCTGCCGGCGGGAAGCACCCAGCGCCCGGAGCATGGTGTTGAAGCTCGAAGCCAGTCGGCCGATCTCGTCGTTTCGATCGACCTCGATAGGTGCATCGAAGTCCTGGGTGGTGGCGACATGCTCGGCAGTGGCGGTCAGGTCTTCAACCGGTTTCAGGGCGCGCCCTGCGACCAACCATCCCATAAGGGCGGCGAGCAAAACACCCAAGCCACCAATACCGAACAAACGCAGGCGGAGACCGTTGACGATGGCGTCGGTTTCCGTGAGATCACGGGCAATCTGGATGGCGTAACTATCTCCGTACGGAGCGGTAATCATGCGGTAGTGAACATCGTCGACCCACACATCTCGCTTCGTGTAGCGGTCCCGCGAGCCGGCAATCGTCCGATCGTCTTCTGAGATCGGCAGGACCGGACCACCTCGAAGGTACGCAACGACTTCACCCGATTGGTCAAAAGCCTGAAACGCCGAGTCGGAACCGAAGATATCAAATACCCCCAACGGGCCCATACCCATCTCCCTGGAGGCCGGGAAACGGTTGCCACCTGCCCCGAGAGCAGTCAGAGCCGAAGCTCTCTGGTTCAGGAACGCATCGATCTCTCCGCGCGCTTCGCGAGATGCCGAAACGTAGGCGGCGCCGGCCACCGCAGCCACGGCAACGGCGACCGCCAGCGCGACGAGCAGGGAAAGTCGGGCTCGAAGCGTCATTTCTCTCGCAGCGCATATCCAACGCCGCGCACCGTGTGAATGAGGCGCGACTCGCCCTCGCCCTCGGTCTTGCGGCGCAGATAGCCGATGTACACGTCCAGCGAGTTGGAAGATGTTCCGAAGTCGTATCCCCAAATCCGCTCGTAAATGACGTCGCGGGTCAGGACGATGCCGGCATTGAGCATCAACAGCTCCAGCAAATCGAACTCGGTCTTGGTCAACTCGATCCCTCGGCCGTTCCGCTCCACGCCGCGAGTTTCCGGGTCGAGCACGAGGTCGGCGAAGGTCAGGGTGCCGCTCAGATCCTCCGGGGCAGTCCGGCGTAGAAGGGCGCGCAACCGGGCCAGCAGCTCTTCCAAAGCGAACGGCTTCACCAAATAGTCATCGGCCCCGGCGTCCAGGCCGGCCACACGGTCGGAGATTTCGTGCTTGGCGGTCAGCATCAGGATCGGCAGATCGTCACCTTTGGAACGTACCCGCCGGCACACCGACAGCCCGTCAACGTGAGGCATCATGACGTCGAGAATGACGGCGTCGGGACGATCATCCTTGATCGACTCGAGCGCCTCCGCACCATCGACGGCCAGACTGATGTCGTAGCCCTCGTAGCGCAAGGCCCGTTGCAGAGACTGGCGCACGCTGCGGTCGTCTTCGGCGATCAGCACCTTGGCGCCAATTGATTCTGTCATAGGGATCCCTCGAGGCGTTCGGCACGACTGTACAGCGGTCCGCATGTGAGCACTCTGAGAGCCAGATGAGAATCGGATGAGAAGCAAGCGGCCAAGCAGGTTTTGGCGCCTAACTTGCTCGAAATGTGAGCAACTCGAGCGCCAAAACCGTCTTTTCTAGGAGGCGGTGGCCAGCTGGCGTCCCAGCCTCCGGGTGAGAGCTACCACGGCGGCACCCAGCACGACGATGATCCCGGTCGCGACCAACAGCTCCACCCACACGTCACCCAGGCGAGCGTTGTTGAGGGTCACCTCGAAGATCGGGTCGATCACCCAGTAGGTGGGAAACAGCTTGCCGATCCATTGCGGCCAGTCGGGCCAGATGTAGAAGGCTGTCGGCCCGATCAGGAGGACGCCGGTCCCTTTGATCAGGGCGAACACCGCCGTGGAGTCCTTCGAAACCGTCCCGAAAATGAGGCCGATCTCCACGCACAGGACCGAACCGATCAGCAACACGACGAATAGTGCCGGCGGATCCGCTCCGAGAGCTCCATTGAGGAACAACGTGAAGGTGGTCATGGCCAGTGCCAGTATCACTCCCAGAAAGCCCTTGGCGGTGATGACTTCGCTGAGCTTGACCGGGGTCACTATCAACGCGTTGAGCGTGCCCTTTTCCCGCTCGTCGGCGATGCTGAATGCCGGCAGGAACACCGCAGCGACGACCAGCGCGTACATCATGATGAACGGCACCATCCGCGCCGCAATCGGCAGCCCCTCGTCCCCGAGGGCGACGACCGCAACGTCTACCGGTGGCGTCGATCCGTCGATTTCCCTGACCAGGTCGACCGTCGTGACGGCCAGAATGATCCGGTTGGAAGCCAGGCTCTCGCCCCCGACATAGAGCTCGAGCGGAGGCCGTGCACCGGAGCGAACCTGGTCGTCGAAACCCGCAGGCAGGACCAGGCCGGCGTCCAGGTTGTCCGCTTCAACCTGGGCCTTCAGGTCGTCCGCATTGTCGAGCAACGTCAGATCGATCCCCTCCATACCTTGAACGGCGGTGGTGATCGCAGAGCTCCCTTGATCGACGATTCCCAGGCGCGGTTGGGGGTCGAAGAGCGATCCGAACGTGACCTGGATGACCAACGTGAAGAGGACGGGGAGCAAGATGACCCAGGCGAAGACCGGCGAGCGAGGTCCTATACGGAACTCCTTGCCGAGCACCTTGAAGGTTCGGGTCAGGCTCATAGCGTCTCCACCTTCCGTTTCAGAACAACCCAACCAAGCCCGAAGAGGGCAACGCACCAGACCAGCAGGGCCCCGACGTCGGGCAGAGCCTCGGCCCAGCCATCACCGTAGGTGGCCACCTTGACCAGGCCTTGCACCAGAGGATATGAAGGAAGCGCCCGGATCCAACCCGTTGCCGTCCCCGGGAAGAGCACGGTGAAGGCCGGGATCATGAGCGGAATCATGAACATCATCCCGTAGAACAGATTGCTCAGGAAATCTCTGCCGAGTGAGCCGGCCACCATGGCCGCACCCGAAACCATGACCGCTCCCAGCAGCATCAACGTGATGATCAGCAGCGGCTGATTCCCCAGAACACCGATGGCGGCGAGAAGAATCACTGCCTGTCCCAGCCCGAGCACCGCACCGGCAATCCCCTTGGCGGCAAGGACGTCCCCGGTCGTCGCCGGGGTAACCAACAAGGCGGTCACGGTTTTCGTCTGCACCTCGCGAGCGATCAATGACGACATCCCGAACATCTCCATGAGAAGAACCAGGAAGATCAGCAACGGCCGGAAGCTCTCTTGGGGTGTGACCTGGTTCCCGGCCCGATCCGGTCCCAACACCGTATAGACCTCTTGCGGGTTGGCGGTGTCCACGGGCAGGGGGTTTCCGGCCAACGCGAAAGCCAGCTCCTTCACGAGGCTGGACATCGAAGATTTGAGTTCTTCAGGAACCTGGGCATCGACGAAGATCTCAACGGTGGTCCGACTTCCTGCGGCGGTCGCCGCCAGGAAATCAGCGGGAAAGGCCAGTCCGACATCGACATTGGCTTTCTCGGCTCCCGCCGGTTTCTCCGCATCGGAATTGTCCGGGATCACCACAACGCCACCATCGGTCTGCCAGGCATCGGCGCCGCCCGCTACCACGGATCGAAGGTCGTCCGCCGATCTGAAGCCAACCAATCGAAGACCAGCCTCTTCGGTGCTATCCAGCCCGGTCAACAGCGCCGGATCTCCCAATCCGGAGATCCCGATCGGTATCGATTCATCAACCCGGTCGGGCAGCACCCAGAAGATCACAATCATGAAAATGAGGACCAGGAGGGTGAGGAACATCCACAACCGGTCGCGGCTGTATTCGGTCAGATCCTTCTTGACGATGGAGCCGATGATGGAGGCGCGAGAAACGGGCCTACTCATCCCTCCAGCCCCCTCCCTGTCATCTCGATGAAGATGGCCTCGAGGGTGGCCTCTTCGGTGTGGATCGTCATCAAGTCCGGCGAGCCGACGGCCGCCCTCAACACCTCACCGGCACCGGCGTCCTCGAGAGAGACGACCTGCTCGTTGACACCGGCACCATCCCACGTGCGGACTCGTATCGATCGCTTCCCGTGCTTGAGTTTCAGAGCTTCGGGGGTGTCGATCGCATACAACTGTCCGTCGTTGAGGAAGGCCACACGATTGGATAATTCGTCAGCCTCGTTCATGTCGTGGGTCGTGAGCAACACCGCAACTCCCCGGTCGGCCTCCTGCTGAATG
Source organism: uncultured Actinomycetota bacterium (assembly GCA_963715305.1). Lineage (GTDB taxonomy): Bacteria > Actinomycetota > Acidimicrobiia > Spongiisociales > UBA4744 > UBA4744. The sequence continues at coordinate 231,475 of CAVQSB010000007.1, read as the reverse complement.
AGCTTGCGGATAGCCTGTGAGGACACAGGGTCGAGGCCATCCGTCGGCTCATCGAGGAACAGGACTTTGGGAGTGTTGACCAGCGTCCTGGCCATCATCAGACGTTGCTTCATACCCTTTGAGTACTTGGCCACACGATCCTTGGCCCGATCGGCCAGACCAACCCGACGCAGCAGATCAACGGTGTCAACATCCTTGATCCCGAAGAGGCTTGCGTAGAACTTGAGGTTCTCCTGCCCGGACATGCTGTCGTAGAGGTTCTTCTCTTCGAAACACACCCCGATCTGCGCCTGCATCACAGGATCGTCCTGAGTCACATCGACGCCCAGCACGCGCGCCGTTCCCGATTTTGGCGTCAGCTGGCCGGTGAGAATCTTGATGGTCGTTGATTTACCTGCCCCGTTTGGTCCCAGGAAGCCGAGGATTTCACCCGCGGCAACCTCAAAACTGATGCCGCGAACGGCTTCGAGATCGCCATACGCAAAGGCGATGTTGTCGACCTTGATGGCGGGTTCCGTCATGCGTTCTTCCTCTCGTTCCAACGGGTCATCACGGTGGCAAACTCTTTCTCAAAGAAGGAATACACCTCGTACATCTCTTCAAGCCGTTCCCGGGTCCTGTCACTGGGATCGAGGGCCAGCGCCTCTTCAGCGGTGCGGCGGATGTATCCGATAGCTGCGAACTTCTTCGCCAGGATGGTCCCCCACACATCCTTGAGTATCCGATAGTGGGCTTGACGGGATCCACGCACCCGGTAGCGCTCAACCAATTCGGTGCCGACCAGGAACTGCATGGCGTTGCTCACCGAGGCTTTGCTCACGCCGAGTTCATCAATCACTTCGCTCGTGCTGAGCCCTTCCCCTTCGGCCAGGGTGAGAGCGGTGTAGATCCGTGCGATGGTGTGAGGGAACCCCACTTCTTCGAGCATCCTTGTCAGCCGCTCTTGGGTCGCTCGCCAAGCCTTTTCCGATGTGTCCAAGTCGCGCTCCGAACGAATGTTCAGTTCTTTGTGAACGTTTTGAACGTAACTCATACTTCGGCTCCTCGCTAGGGCATTTTGGCCCTTCGCGACCAGCGACCAGCGGCTGGGGTATCTCTCACCATCGGCCGTGAAGTGCGGGCGAAGGACTCTGGACGCTGAAGGCAACAGCAGAGGGGCACAGCACGGGGCCCTTCTCTTGGGGAAGGGACGGCCGCCAGGCGTCGAGCAGGGCGTCGACGTGCCTACAGACCCGGAATCGTGGGATCATGGCGTCATGGGCATCGAGATCGAACGCAAGTTCCTCACTTCTTCTGAAGCGTGGCGGGACCTCGGCGAAAGCACCGAGTTTCGCCAGGGATATCTGGTTACGGCTCCGGAACGGACCGTGCGGGTGCGGACGGCCGGCGACCGCGGGTTTCTCACGATCAAGGGCGTTTCGGCAGGAGCCTCCCGGGCCGAGTACGAGTATGAGATCCCGATCGACGACGCCCGCGAGCTCCTCGACGAGCTATGCCTTCGCCCCCTGATCGAGAAACGGCGTTCTCGCATTCCCCGCGGGTCTGGAGTGGGAGGTCGACGAGTTCTTCGGAGAGAACCACGGACTGGTTCTGGCCGAGGTGGAGCTCGAGTCCGAGGATCAGCTCATCGATCTCCCGCCGTGGATCGGCCGAGAAGTCACCGGCAACCCCCGCTATTTCAACGCCGCCCTCGTCGCGAGGCCGTTCTCAACCTGGAGCGACCAAGACCGTTTTGGCGCCTAACTTGCTCGAATATCGAGCTTGTTGAGCGCCAAAACGAGGATTACCCCTCGAGGTTGATGTAGATGTGTTTGGTCTCCAGGAAGGACTCGAGGCCAACTGGGCCCAGCTCCCGGCCCACCCCGGACTGCTTGTAGCCGCCCCACATTGCTTCCGAAGGGGCGGATTGGTTGTCGTTGATCCAAACGATGCCGGCCCGGAGGGCTTTCGAGACCTTGAGCGCCTTGGTGATGTTGTTGGTCCACACCGAAGCCGCCAGCCCGTAGATCGAGTCGTTGGCGATCCGGATGGCGTCGTCGACGTCGTCGAAGGGGATGACGGCCATCACGGGACCGAAGATCTCTTCCCGGGCAATGGTTATCTGGTTGTCAACGTCGGCAAAGATGGCGGGCGGCACGAAGTAGCCGCCGGCCAGGTTGGGAGCAGAAGGTACCTGCCCCTCGAAGACCAGACGGGCTCCGGACTCTTTCCCGATCTCGATGTACTTCTGGACCCGATCGCGATGCTGAGCCGTCACGAGCGGTCCCATCGTCGTCTCGGGTCCATACCGTCGCCGAGCTTCAGATCGGCAGCGTATTGACTCATAGCTTCCAGCGCTTCGTCGTAGATCGACCGTTCGACCAGCACTCGCGAACCGGCCGAGCACACCTCGCCCTGTTTGTAGAACACCCTGATGGCACTCCCCTCGTAGGCATCTGCGAGGGTGGCATCGGAGAACACCAGATTGGGGGACTTGCCGCCCAGTTCCATGGTCACTCGCTTCATGGTCTCGGCCGCCAGCTTGGTGATCCGCTTACCCACCTCATCAGATCCGGTGAACGAGATCTTGTCAACACCCGGGTGGGTCACCAGAGCATCCCCGATGCTTGACCCCGGTCCGTTCACCACGTTGAACACCCCGGGCGGAAGGCCCGCTTCCTCGAGGATTCGGGCCAGCTCGAGCGAGGTGAGCGGGGTCGGTGACGCAGGCTTGAGAATGGCCGTGCACCCGGCCGCTAGAGCAGGAGCGATCTTCTGGCTGGCCATCATCACCGGGTAATTCCACGGAGTGATCAAGGCTGCTACACCGATCGGCTCCTTGACGATCAGACTCATAGCGTCCGGTCCGACCGGCGGAATCGAGCCCATGACCTTTGTGGTTCAACCGGCGTAGTACTCAAACATGAAGGCCGATTCGTCGATGTCCTCGCGCTCATCGGAGTACAGCTTGCCGTTGTCGCGGGTTTCGAGTTCGGCCAGCTTCTCCCGATCGCGGCGCATAATCTCGGCGGCGCGAAACAGAATCGTGGCGCGCTCGCACGGCGAGGAGTCTGGCCCCCACGGGCCATCGTCGAAAGCCCTCCGAGCCGCAGCCACTGCCCTATCGACGTCCGCCGATGATCCGGCCGCGTACTCGGTGATGACCTTCCCGGTTGCGGGGTCCCTGGTCTCCAGCACGGCGCCTTCTGCGGCGCCCGTCCACGTTCCATCGATGTAGAGCTGCGCGGTCATGCTTCCACCTCGCGGCTTGTTGATCTGACGCTAGCGGCTCCCCATCCCCTGCCGGTCATACCACGTTCGAGCGCGAACCGCACCGGCCAATCGGGCAACCTCGGTTGTTTCGCCCTCATCGGCTTGAGAGGTCAACACCTCCCGGATGAATGCGGCGTCGGCTTCCGGATCCAGATCGTGCTGAACGGCCCCCTCAGCCATTCCGTCTTGCAGGATCCCCCGAACGATCTCCTCAATCTGGCTGCGGGGAGCTCGCAGCGTCTCCTGGGCCCCGGCGACAGGCTGCCCTCCAGTGAAGCGACAGAGCGAAAGGCGATAGGTACAACCCTCGGCCACCGTGAGTAGCGATATGCTTGGTAGCTCCAGGGAGGTAATCGATAGGCTGGCCGGCATACCTTCGGTACGACGAAGCTCGCGACCGGCGTCGGTTCGATCGGCCTCTCTTGCGACGGGTGCTGGGCCATGCCCGCCCGTACCGCCGAGAGCTGGCCGGCGTCGTCGGCACCATGGTGATCATCGCTCTTTTGGCGCTGATTCCCCCGTTTCTGATGCGAGAGCTCATCGACACCGCCATCCCCGCAAGGGACACCGGGTTGGTGGCCTGGCTTGCCATCGGAATGTTCCTGGCTCCCTTGGTGCGAGCCGCAACCGAGGCGCTCCAAGGGTGGCTGGCGGCACGAGCGGGACAGGGAATGGTCTACGACCTGCGACGCATGACCTTTCGACATGTGCAACGCATGTCGCTCCGGTTCTTCACGCACACCAGGCTGGGCACTCTGGTGACACGCCTCCATAGCGACGTGGTGGGGGCGCAATACGTGATCACGAGCACCTTCGTGATGGCCGGGACGAATTTGGTGACCGTCATGGCAATCGGGACGGTTCTCTTCGTCACAGAGTGGCGACTCACTCTGCTGGCGCTGGTTGTCCTGCCATTCTTTGTGCGGGCGGCCAGGCGGGTTGCCCGGCTTCTGCGACGGGCTTCTCAGGATCAGATGGAGCATCAGGCACGGCTGACCGGACAGACCGCAGAAACCCTTTCTGTTGGTGGCTCGCTCATGGTGCGGCTCTTCAACAGACACGGCGCGGAGGAAGAGCGGTTCGTCCGTGAGGCGAGCCGGGTCCGGGACCTGGGCATCAGGCGTGAGCTCATCGGGGGCTGGTTTTTCGCTGCATTGGGAGCCATCTCCGGGCTTGGCACAGCGGCCGTATTCACCGTTGGAGCGTTGCTGGCTATTCAAGGCACATTCACGATCGGGACCGTGGTGATGTTTGCCGCACTCCTCTATCAGCTGTACTCGCCGATCTCGAACCTGACGAACGCTCGAGTTGAGTTCGCCACGTCGATGGTTTCTTTCGAGCGGGTCTTTGAAGTCCTGGACATGGCACCGGACATCGAAGAGGCTCACCCGGCGCTGGATCTCCCGACGGTTCGCGGAGCCGTGGCTTTTGAAGATGTTTCGTTCCGCTATCCGACTGGTCCGATCGTCGAAGAGAAGTCGGAAGTACGAGCTTCACACTGGCGTCCCGGCATCACCGCGGGTACATCCGTTGCGCCTCGTGCGTCGGACCGATGGGCCCTCCGCAACGTAGGTTTCCGGGTGGCTCCCGGCCAGGTAGTCGCCCTGGTCGGGCCGAGTGGCGCCGGCAAGACAACGGTCGGATACTTGATCCCCAGACTCTACGAGGTGACCGAGGGACGCATTACGCTGGATGGCCATGACCTTCGTGACCTTTCGCTCGCCACGCTCCAGGACAACATCAGTGTTGTCACCCAGGAGCCGTACCTCTTTCATGGCACCATCGGATCGAATCTCCGGTACGCGAGACCCGATGCAGGCTACGACGACGTGACCGTTGCCTGTCAAGACGCCAACATCCACGACTTCATCGCCGGCCTACCCGACGGATACAACACCGTCGTCGGTCAACAAGGTCAGCGGCTATCCGGCGGAGAGAGACAGAGAATCGGCATCGCCCGGGCTCTCCTGAAAGACGCCCCAATTCTCATCCTCGACGAGGCAACATCTCACCTCGACTCGGCTTCAGAGCACTTGGTTCAGGAAGCGCTGGAACGGGTCATGAAGCGGCGAACGACCTTCGTCATTGCCCATCGCCTCGCCACCGTCTTGTCGGCCGATCTCATCCTTGTCCTGCAGGAAGGAAGGCTGGTTGAATCGGGAACGCACGACCAACTCCTGGCTCTGGACGGTCTCTACGCGTCGCTGTACCGCCTGCAATTCTCGGCTGAAAGCAAGCATGCAGATGAGTAGCAGGCCAGAACGTGCCGAACCGGTTGCTCTCGATGGGGTCCTCCCGAGCACCATTGTCCGGGTAGGTGAGGCGCTGGCCGCCTGGCTGCCCTCAAAGGGGACCGGTGCGGGATTGTCCAATTGGTCCGCCCTGGAATGGCGCATCGCAGCGTGGTTGACCTACTGGCAGGGGGCCATTCCCTGGCTGCTGTCTCGTGCAGATGAGGACCGGGTGCACATCGATCCGACTGTGCGCGACCGACTCGAGAGCGTGAACCAGTTGATGAGAGCTCGAACAAGCCGACTCCTCGAGGAAGCGGCCATGATCCTTGGGGTGTTTGCTGAGCAGGGGATACCTGCCGTGCCACTGAAGGGCATCGTCCTGGCCGATCGCTACTACCTAGACCCATTGACGCGGGGAATGCGAGACATCGACATCCTCATCCACAAGTCGGACGAATCGAGCGCCACGGCGACGCTGAGCAAACTCGGTTACCGCGCCTTCGGTCGGCAATCGAAATCCACCATTCTGGTGCGAGGCGAAGTGATGGCCGAACCATGGTCCCTCGACCACATACGACCGATTGACCTCCATACCCGGTCGGTGGATGACATCGCCTTCCTTGGTTTGGATCTCGACGCCCTGCTGTGGGATAGGAGCACCCGTGAAGAGCTACTCGGCGTTCCCGGCGTACACCTGCTGAAGCCTGCATTGCTCATGTTCCATGTCGCCCTTCATGCTTCGAACAACTGGGTACGCCGGGATCCTATGCTCTCTCACCTCCGTGATCTCCAAACACTCAGCAGCCGGCTGAACCAGGCCGATTGGGACGAACTGCAGGAGCTCAGCGATCGTGGGTCCGCCCGCAACCTCTTTCCCGCCCTGGCCTTCCTGGCCCGCTACGTTCCGGCGGCGATCCCCACGGAGGTCATCCACTCGATGGAAACTCACACGCCCCCCAGGCTGAGATCCTGGATTGACAACAGCGGATACGGGCAACTGACCCGTACAAGCTATGAGCCGGCCAGAGCCGGGGACCGCGCCCTTGACGTGGTGGTGGCGAGGTCGCGCCTCGTCAGCGGTTGGAGAGAGTGGGCGACGTTTCTTGACTGGTGTTGCATTCCCCGATCCGGAAGGCATCGTCACGTCTCACCCTCTGGCGGATTCCTGGCTGTGGCCTGTCGCGTACCTTCAGCGCCGGATACAAAGAGTCTTTCAAGTTGCCCTAGGTGCGGTGAGAGCACGATTGCCCGGGCCATTCGGCGGAGGTAACACCGGGTGACCGACTCACGTGACGTATTCTCTGCCCACCAGGGTTCGCTAGAGGACTTCTGGCGGCGCCGTTCGAGCAATTCTCGTTTCCACCGCACGGTGCGCATTTTCGGTCACGCCCTTACCGTCGACAGCAACCACGAGCAGGTTCTCGATGCGGTCGATGTGGCTGCGAAGTCGTATTCGGTGGCAGAGCCTTCCGGTCGCAGCTTCAGAATGCAGATCGTTGTTGACGATCAGTGGGCCAGCGGAGTCAATCCATCCGGGCATCTTCCAGAGTCAATCAGGTACGTCGGGTCGGGCGACTGGCTGAGCATGGGGATCGGGCGGTGGGGACAGGCTCACATGAACCTGAATGCCGGTACCGCCACCACCGTCCTCTCTCCCGAGTTGGCAGCCGACCCCACGCTCACCGCCCGATGGGTCATCCACACCATCTGGACGAACTTCTTAATCCGATCGGGCTACGGGATGATCCACGCCACGGCATTGCATCGCAACGGAACTCTGTTGTGTTTCGTCGCTCCCCACAACTCAGGCAAGTCGACGACGGCCCTTCGCCTGACACTACAGAGCGGGTTTCGGCTCCTTTCGGACAGCTTGCTGTTCGTCGATGGGCCACCCGACGCTCTCCGGTTCAATGCTTTTCCCGTGGGACGGGTGAGCCTGCGCGCAGACACGCTCGCCGGTCTGCCCGAACTCGCACAGATGGCGCGCGCTGAGACCATCCGATCAGAGGCCAAATACGACATCGACCTGAGCAGCTTCGCACCGGAGAGTGTGCAAGAAACGGCCGTGTTGCCCGAGCGGGTGCTGCTTTTCGTCCTCGGCCGGCACGGGCAACCGGAAACGGCCATGTCGTCGGTCAAACCGGACGAGGTGAGGGGGGTACTGATCGCCAACAGCATGTTCTACGACACCGGCGAGGTCTGGTCGGCCAACCTGGAGCGCCTTGATGCTCTGTTGGAGACTGCCGAGCCCGCCCGGCTCGTCGTCGGGACCGACACCCGGCAAATGCTCGATGTCATCGACAAGGCCGTTCGGGGCGGTTCCTAGCCGCGATCCAACCAAGCGTTGCGGGGATCGAAGCCGGGCTCCAACGCATATGTTATGAGCACGAGACTCAAAACTGTCAACGTGATCATGAACCCGGCGGGCACAACCCACCAAAGCCAGGCGTCGCCCAAAGCCGCCCCGCTGGACTGGGCGAAGAACAACATGGTTCCCCAGCTCTTCTGGGTTGGATCGCCGAGTCCCAGGAAGCTCAAACCGGCCTCCGCCAGAATCGCCGCGCTGGCGACGAACAAGGCTTGGACGGCAACGATATCCCGCAGGGCCGGCCACACATGCCGGAGGAGGATCTGCGGCTTGCTGCTCCCGGACAGGATTGCAGCGTCGACAAACGGCTCGCGAAGGATGCTCAAAGCTCGCGATCGGATGACCCTCGCAGGGCCTGCCCACAACACAGCCGTCAACAGGACGATCACTGCGCCCCGCCCACTTCCGACGTATGCGCCCAGAACCAGCACAAGGGGAAAGAAGGGCAGCACGAGGGCGAGATCGGCAACCCGCATGACCAGCCGTCCGGGCCAGCCGGGTGAACCTGCCCCTACCAAGCCCACTCCGAGGGCGATCAACACTGCGGAAGTGGCAACGGTAAAACCCGTTATCAGCGACGCACGGGTTCCCCAGATCAGTTCGCTGAGCAAATCCTGTCCGATGTCGTTGGTCCCGAGCCGGAAGTCGCCGCCGGGTCGCTCCAGCGGACGACCGACCGACTCGCGCGGATCGTATGGTGCAAACCAGTCGGGGACGAGAGCCATGAGGAGCAGAACCACCAAGAGGCCCAACCCAAGCCAACCGGCCAGTCTCTGCCATCGTCTCTGCCTTGCGGCCAGGTCGGACAACACAGTGCTCATCGCGGGTTCCGAAGTCGGGGGTCGAGACGCGGGTACAAGAACTCGGTCAGCATGTTGATGGCCAGAACCCCAACGGTGAAGATCAGAAAACCGCCCTGGAGCAGGGGGTAATCACGGGTCTTGGCTGCCTCGAACATCATCGCACCAATCCCCCGATAGTTGAACACGGTCTCTATCAGGATCACTCCTCCAAGTAATTGACCAAAGTCGAGCGCCAGCATCGTGACCACCGGCGCGGCCGCATTACGGACGCCATGCCGGTACAAGACGGTACGGTCGGTGAGACCCTTGGCGCGCGCCAGCAGGAGATGCGGTTCGTTCGAGACATTGATGACCGAGGCTCGCATCATCGCATAGGCAATCGGAACGTAGCTGATCGCGAGGACACTCACGGGGAGCACGGCGTGGCTGATAACGTCTACAACGCCGGACCATCCATCGGGCCGCGGTATCGAATACGAATCGCCGCTGGGAAACCAGCCGAGCGTGACCGCAAAGATGGGTATGACGATCATGGCCAGCCAAAACACCGGCATGGAACGCAGGGCGAACATCATGGAAAGCTCACCGAGACCACCCCGACCGCCCCAACCGGCCCGGGCCCCGAGGAAGGCACCGATCAGAGTTGCAATGGTGAGCGCCGAAACCACCAGCAGAGCCGTCCACATGAGGCGGTCTGCCAACACCTCGAGAACAAGCCGTCCGCCGCTGTAACGAAAGGACGTGCCGAGATCACCGCGCGAGGTTGCCGAGATAGCTGAAGTACTGCGAAAGCAACGGCTCGTCGAGTCCGTATACACTTCTTAGCCGGGCGATCCGCTCCGGTCCCATCTGCCGCACCGCATCACCCGCAATCAACGCCAACGGGTCCCCCGGGAGGGCCCGTGGCAGGAAGAAGTTGATAGAAACCGCGACGAGCAAGGTAAGCCCGTACTCGCCCACTCGCTGAGCCAGTCGAGCGGTTTTCATGGGGCCAGCAAGGCTGTCAGTTTCTCAAAGAGTTTCGGGCGCATGGCGCTCCAGTATTTCCCGGGACTACTTCCAGGAGGATACGGATCAGTTGCCGACCGGTGCGCCACCGCCACGAGCGAAAGGGCAAAGATCCGATCGGCGACCCGCTGCCGCCGCCTTCGTTCGACCCCGGAGGGTGCCGGGCCCTCGAGCCGCATTCGCTCTTTCCAGTACAAGTCGAGCACCTCGTCGCGTCCCACGGCATGCGAGGCCCCGTAGGGCTGCAGATCGAGGTATGCGAGGTCAAGCTCAGGCGCACCCCAACCGGTCATATCCCAATCAATCAGCGCCGAACGACACGGCGTCGCAATCTGCAATCCGACATTGGACGGATGGATATCGAGGTGAAGGACTGTGTCCAAACCGGCCAGCGACGGTACATCTTCGAGGGTCCTGCGAGCCAATGCTGCGAGTCCCGGTAGATCACCCCAGATTCCAAGCCTCGCCAGTTCAACCGCCTCAAACGAAACCGAGTCGGGCGACCACGTGGGTTGCCCGTACTCGAGCATCCACGGCTTTCGCCCGCAGGCAATCCCCTCAACATGAAGCTGGGCATAGCTCGGCAAGAAACACTTGAACTCGTCGACGCTCCAAAGGTGCTGCTGGGCGGGAAACCGGTACTCCACCAGGTCCTCGAGTGCCAGATAGCGAACATCGCCGCTCTCCATCGAGCCAAGAAGTCGAGGTACACGAATGCTGAGACGGGGCAGCACCTCCTGGTACGCCATCGCCTCACGGTGACCGAAGTCCGGATCGGAAGCAAGTGCACCAGTCTCTTTGATCACGACGCTCGTCGAGTCCGCGCCGCCGGATGCGGACAGCCGCCATACCCGGCTGATGCCGCCACTCCCCAGCCGGACCCAACGCAGCGATCCGGCTCCCGGGAACAGCGACTTCCCTAGGCCCGAGGCCCCGGTGGGCGGCCCCTCCGGTTCACTCACCCCTCGACGAACGACCATGGCGTCATAATCCCGTTCCCGCGCATGTATACCCAACCGTTGTACGCCTCTGAGTTCACGGCGAAGTTCCCGGCCGGTGACATCAAAGGAATGAACGGCAGGGCTTCGGCGATCCGCTCCTGAATCAGCGTCGACAACTCATCGGATCTGTTCTGATCAGGCGTGGTCACAAACTCAGCCAGCAGCGCATCGAGCTCGCTATCGGCAACGCCGGTCAGATTGGCCCAACCGACCCCACCGAAGTCGCCGTCGACAAGCCCGCGCACGAAACCTCGTTGGGTCTGAACCCCTGCCGACCAGCCCCAGACGGCCAGGTCGTAGTCAGGCTCGGGCACTGCCACAAAGCTCGGCCAGATCCGGGAAACGGCGGTATCGATATCGATACAGGCGGGCGATGCGTCGATCCCAACATCGGCAAGCCAACCACCGATCAACTCTGCAGTACGGACCTCCGTGGGGTTGTTGGCGTCACACAGGATCTCGAAGCTCGCCGGAGAACCCGCAAACTCGCGGACGCCGTCACCATCCGTGTCTGTGAGCCCGGCTGTATCGAGAAGTTCCGCGGCCGCTGAGGGGTCAAACTCGTGGTCGATGTTCTCGCTCCACGGCAGGTCGGGGTGATACCAGCTGAGCGGCAACTCGGTCCCCCGTCCCAGAAAGACCGTCTCGGTCAAGGTGGCTGTGTCAATGGCAGTGGCGATCGCGGTACGCACCTCAGGAATGTTGAACGGGGCCCGCGAACCATTGGCGTAGAGGACATAGTTGAAGAAGTCCGACCCGCGTAGAACCTCGATTCCATCCTCACCTTCAACCTGGTCAACCTGGGCGGGCGGGACGGATGCCAACACCGCATCGGCAGCCCCGGTCCGCAACTGGCTGAACTGTTGTGTGCGGTCCTTGACGACTTTGGCAATGAGCGTGCCAACCTTCGGCGAGCCGCGGAAATAGTCCGAATTGGCCGAGAAGGTGTACGTCTCGCCAGGGACTATCTCGTCGAGGACGAACGGTCCTGTGCCGATCGTCCCCTGGAACTGGTTGAGTTCGCCGCTCACCGGCTCCTGGCCTTCCCAGACGTGCTGGGGAAGGATGTAGTAACCGGCCAGTCCCTCATTCACGAAGAATGGTGCCGGCTCGGACAGCCTGATGGTCAAACTGTGATCGCCCGTGACCTCGACGGTGTCCACGGCCCCGAGGTTGGGTGCCCGGCCGGCGGCAATGAGGAACTCATAACTGAATTTGACATCGTCGGCAGTAAAGGGCTCGCCGTCGTGCCATGCGACGTCATCGCGGAGGGCGATGTCCCAGGACAAACCATCGGCGCTGGGAATTGCCTCCTCGGCGAGAGCCGGAACCGGCTCGAGATCCGGCGATCTCGCAAACAGGGGATCGTAGACCCATCCAACCATCCAGAACCCTATAAAGGTGTTGAAGTTGGCCGGAGTGATCGGACCCTCGTCATTGTCGATGAGCACCACCAACGAATCAGCGCTCTGGGTACCGGACCCGCAGGCTCCAAGCACCATCATCAGCACCACGATCAGCACAACGCTCGACCTGGGTTTTGCCCCCATTTGCAGACCCCTTCCCACCCATCCGCGACTCATAGCGACTTCAACAATACTCAAAGTGACAAACTGGTGTCGTTACAAGGCCGTGCGCAGACCAGGAGGCACTGCTCTGACCCCAGGCGCGTGGCTCGGTCAGGCAATCGCCCGGATGATGGCGCTGACGGCGTCGGGTGCTACGTCGTGGGTGATCTCCATCTCGACATCGTGGAAGCCCGCTCCCTCAAGGCCGGCCACAAAGTCATCTTTGTAAAGAGCGCCGGCCAGGCATCCGGTCCAGGAAGCCAGGTCGGATTGCTCCTCCTTCGTGAAGGGCCGCGTAGTGACAATGTCGGTGACGGCGAATCGGCCGCCCGGTCTGAGCACCCGGTGCGCCTCCCGGAACACACCCGGTTTGTCGATCGACAGGTTGATGACACAGTTGGAGATGATCACGTCGATCGAATCGTCCGGAAGGGGGATGGCTTCGATTTCACCTTTCAAGAACTCCACGTTGTCGATGCCGGCCTCTGCTTGGTTGCGACGAGCCAGCTCCAACATCTCGTCGGTCATATCCAGCCCGTACACGAGGCCGTTCGGTCCAACCCGACGAGCCGACAGAAAGACATCGAGGCCTCCCCCCGAGCCAAGATCGAGCACGACCTCGCCCTCCGCGAGAGCAGCGACGGCAGTCGGATTTCCACAACCCAGCGACGCCAGTCGCGCCGTGTCCGGGATTCCGTCAGTTTCGAGGGTTGCATACAGTTCGGAACCAAGGCCATCGCTGGCAGCCGGATCGGGCCCACAGCACGACCCGGTGTCCTGAACCTGCAACGCGGCCGGTGGCGTAGCGCTTGCGAACCGCTTCCTTGATGTCGGTCACGACTGATCTCCCATATATCGATGTGTATCTATGTATCGTATCGAATCGGGGACCGGGCGTCAAGCGAATAAGCGGGAGCGGACAAAGAATCTCGAGATAAATGAAATATGACAATACCCCACTCAGGTTATACAATGTGATAACGCTAAATTTTCGCAGTCAACAGATAGAGGTGAAGACATGGCAAAAGTAGTAGGCATCGACCTGGGGACCACCAATAGCGCCATCGCCGTAATGGAAGGCGGCGAGCCCACCATCATCCCCAACGCGGAAGGCCAGCGCACCACCCCATCGGTGGTGGCGTTCAAAGACGACGAGGTTCTCGTCGGCGAAGTCGCCAAGCGTCAGGCGATCACCAACCCGGACCGCACCATTCGGTCGGTCAAGCGGTACATGGGCACCGACAAGAAGTTCGACATCGACGGCAAGATGTACACCGCCCAGGAGATCTCTGCCCGCATCCTGATGAAGCTCAAGCGGGATGCGGAGGCATTTCTCGGTGACAAGGTCAACGAGGCCGTGATCACAGTGCCTGCCTACTTCAACGACGCGCAACGCCAGGCCACCAAAGAAGCCGGCCAGATAGCCGGCCTGGAAGTGCTCCGTATCGTCAACGAGCCGACGGCCTCATCGCTGGCCTATGGGCTCGACAAGAAGCACGAGCACACCGTTCTCGTGTTCGACCTCGGTGGCGGGACGTTCGATGTGTCGGTGCTCGAGATCGGCGAAGGCGTGTTCGAGGTCAAGTCGACCAGCGGCAACACCAAGCTGGGTGGCGACGACTGGGACGATGCCGTCATGGACTGGCTGGTCGCCGAGTTCAAGAAGGAAAGTGGCGTCGATCTCTCCAAAGACCGCATGGCACTGCAGCGTCTGAAGGAAGCTGCCGAGAAGGCGAAAATCGAGCTTTCCTCGGTGGCCGAAACCGAGATCAACCTGCCGTTCATCACCGCCACGGCCGAGGGACCGCTCCACCTCCAGAAGAAGCTGACCCGTTCCGAGTTCCAGAAGCTGACCGACAGCCTGCTGGAGAAATGCAAGGCCCCCTTCCATCAAGCCATCAAGGATGCCGGGATCAAAGTCGCCGATATCGACGACGTCGTGCTGGTAGGCGGCTCGACCCGCATGCCGGCGGTTCAGGACCTCATCCGTGAGTTGACCGGAGGCAAGGACCCGCACAAAGGCGTCAATCCCGACGAGGTCGTTGCCGCCGGAGCCGCCCTCCAGGCCGGAGTCCTGAAGGGCGACGTCAAAGACATCCTGCTCCTCGACGTCACGCCCCTGACCCTCAGCATCGAGACCAAGGGCGGCATCTCCACCAAGATGATCGAGCGCAACACCACCATCCCGACCCGGCGTTCGGAGACCTTCACCACGGCTGAGAACAACCAGCCGGAAGTCGAGATCCACGTGCTGCAGGGCGAACGGCAGATGGCGAACGACAACAAGAGCCTGGGCAAGTTCCGGCTCACCGGCCTGCCTCCCGCTCCGATGGGTCTGCCGCAGATCGAAGTGACCTTCGACATCGATGCCAACGGAATCGTCCACGTCACCGCCAAGGACCTGGGCACCGGCAAGGAGCAGGCGATGACCATCACCGGTGGCACCGCTCTGGCCGACGACGACATCGACACCATGATCAAGGACGCCGAAGCACATGCTGAGGAAGACCGGATCCGTCGCGAAGCTGCCGAGACCCGCAACCAGGCCGAACAGGTCGTCCATCAGACCGAGAAGCTCCTGGAAGAGCAAGCCGATCAACTCAATGACGAGGAAAAGGCCGCCATCGAGTCGACGCTGGCCGAACTGCGAACCGAGACAGAGAACAAGGACGCGACGCCAGAAACACTGCGACCCAAGATGGATGCTGTACTCGGGGCCTCACAAGCTCTGGCGCAGCGGCTCTACCAGCAGCAAGCGTCCGAGGGTGCTTCGGCCGGTGACGCCGTCGACGACGACGAAGACGTGGTCGAGGCCGAAATCATCGACGAGGGCGACGAGGGTTAGCCGCTGTGTCGCAAGAAATCAGCGATGGAACCGAGCAGGTCTCTCCTCGAGATTGATGACGACCCGTTGTGGCGGAGATCGTGGTGGACGCAGAGCCACCACACGTCGATCCCCATCAACTTGGGTTGGAGCTGCCTGAGGACCGCGAGGCTGCCGTGCAGCTCCTCTTGAATGGAGTTGGCGGAAGCCCGCGAAGAGGCCGGCCTCTATCTGGCGGACCTCAAGCGCGTCGCCGCCGATTTCGACAACTTCCGGAAACGGATGCTGCGAGATCAGGCGGAGAACATCGAGCGCGCCTCCCAACGCGTCGTGGTCGGCCTCATGCCGACCATCGACACGCTGGAGGCCGCTCTCAGCACCGAGGCGGAGAGCCCGGCGGAGAAGAAACTCCTCGACGGCGTACGCGGGACCTTGATGCTTGCTGCTCGATACGCTCGCCAAGGAAGGTCTCGAACCCGTCCCAACCGTCGGGGCCGAGTTCAATCCCGAGTTGCACGAAGCCGTGCTGGCTCCCGAACCCGGCGATCGGCCGTCTGATCGTCACTCAAGAAATGCGGCGTGGCTATACGCTCAAGGGCCGATTGCTACGGGCCGCCCTAGTAGCGGTCGATCATGAATAGAGATTGGGTCGAGAAGGACTTCTACAAAGTGCTGGGGGTCTCCAAGACCTCGTCGGCCGACGAGATCAAGAAGGCCTACCGCAAGCTCGCCCAGAAATATCATCCGGACGCCAACCCGGGCGACAAAGCAGCCGAGGAGAGGTTCAAGGACATCTCCGAAGCGAACGCGACGCTATCCAACAAGGAACAGCGCGAGGAGTACGACCAGGTCCGGCAGATGGTCGACTCGGGAGGCTTCCGCGGATACGGCACACCCGGTGGAGCGGGTGGAGCAGTGGTTTTAGTGGCGGCAGTCAGCGTATCCGCATGGAAGATCTCAGCGACCTGCTCGGGGGTGCGGGTGGCGGGCTCGGCGATCTGTTCGGATTTGGTGGTCGGAGCCAGGGCGGCCCGCAACGCGGCGCCGACCTGGCCGCCGAACTGCACCTCTCCTTCGAAGACGCTATTGCCGGGGCGACCACTGCAGTCGGTGTCCAGGGTGAGGCCTCATGCCGCACCTGTCGAGGAAGCGGGGCCGAACCAGGCACGTCCGTTGAGACGTGTCCTGTCTGCAGCGGTACGGGGATGACCGCCCAAAGCCAGGGTTTCTTCTCGATGACCCAACCATGCCGGAACTGCGCCGGGTCGGGTCGCGTCGTGCAACAGCCCTGCCATACATGTAACGGGCGTGGAACCGAGATGCGATCGAGAACCCTGAACGTCAAGATCCCGGCAGGTGTCCGGGATGGGGCAACGATCCGCCTCAAGGGCAAAGGAGCGCCGGGGCGAAACGGTGGACCCGCCGGAGACCTCCTGGTCAAGACCCACGTGGCCACCCATCCGATTTTCAAACGAAAAGGCGATGACCTCACGGTCAGACTTCCGGTTACCTTCACCGAAGCCGCACTCGGAGCCCAGATCGACGTGCCGACCCTGAACGGAGCGGTCAAGCTCAAGGTCCCGGCGGGCACCAAGAGCGGTAAGACTTTTCGCGTTCGTGGTCGCGGCGTGGTCCGCCCACGTGGTCACAAGGGTGACCTGCTTGCCACCATCGAAGTCGTCGTACCGACCAAACTGTCGCGAGACGCAAAAAAGGCCTTGCAGGAATTCCACGATCAGTTCGAAGCCGATGAGAACCCCCGCTCCCATCTGAAGGTATGACATGACCCAACGCAAGGCAAGCCAACCAATGCAAGCAGTCTTCGTGATCTCGGTCGCTGCGGAGTTGGCGGGCGTCCATCCTCAGACGCTGCGGATCTATGAGCGCCGTGGCCTGATTGAGCCATACCGGACTCCGGGCGGGACCCGCCGCTATTCCGAGGAGGACCTCAACCGACTTGCCCTGATCCAGGAATTGACCGAACAAGGCCTCAACCTCGAAGGCGTCAAGAAGGTGCTCGAACTGCGGGAACGGGTCGTGAAACTCGAGGGAGAGCTCGCCCAGATCAAGGTTGAGTTGTCCGCAGCCGAAGATCAGGTCGATCGTGAGATCGACAAAGTGCACCGCAGCTACCGCAGCGACATCGTCCTCCGCAAACAGCTGCACCCCGACGTCCGGAGACGGCTCAAGGACCTCTTCGAGTAGCGCCCGCCCATTCTCCCGAGTCCCAGCGGCACTCACCAAGCCGGCACTGAAGGTTGACTAGCTCTTCGCGATGACCCACCACCTGGCCGACCAGTACACCGATGACGCGGCTGCTGCAGGCCCGCCAGGACATGCACGAGCGATTCTCCGAATACCGCCAGGACGTCCGTCAATGGGTGACCGATCGCATACCCTTCCCGCACGGGAGCCGAACTTCTGGACGTCGGGTGTGGCAACGGACGATACTTTCCGTACTTCGAAAGCCGCGGGGCCCGGATCTTCGGCGTCGACCTTTTCCCCGGCATGCTCCAGGCCGCAGCCCGGAAAGGCAGGGCGAGTCTGGTGGCGGCCACGGCCGACCAACTACCCTTTGCCGACCGATCGTTCGATGTCGTCTGTCTCAACCACATGCTCGGGTTCGTGCCCGATCGGGCCGGGGCGCTCCGCGATGCCCATCGGGTCCTCCGTCCGGGAGGCACGCTGGCCGTGACCCTGAACACCCGCCAACACAGCCGGGCGCTCTACGCCGTATGGGACGAAGCCGTAGCAAGAACCGGCCGTACCCCGCCGCCGACGACTGCCACCGCGGCCTACCGGGCTGAGGATGCCCTCGTCCAGGTCAACGAGGTGTTCGGTGACGCCGATTACGAACAGCTCGACAACACGTTCTTGTTTGCCGAGCCTGATGACCCGGTGGCGTACCTGGCAACGACTCACTTTGCTCAGGAGGAGGATCCACCCCTCACAGTCAGACGAACTGCGCTCCGTCGAAGCGGCCGTGCGGGCCTTTGCCCACCAGATGATCTCCGCCAACGGCGTCTGGCGGGTCCCCAAACCCGTGATGGTCATCACCGCCACGACCTAGACCGTTTTGGCGATGAACTTGCCTGAATATCGAGGGCGGCTTCAGGTGGTGAGCGCGACGGGGTGGCCTCATGGAGGTGAGGTATGGCCCGTCGGAGGACTTCGTGGTTGGTAGAGCGTGAGGCGTTGCTGGCGGTTGGCTCGGGGAGCGACGATCCGGGAGGCGGCTGCGTTGGCTGGGTTGTCGGCTCGCACGGTTGACCGTTTGCTCAGCGAGCATGGCCGGATGAGTCATGTTGCTGTATACAGACCGAGGCCTGGTGTATTGACGTGTGCCGAGCGGGAGGAGATCCGTTCGGGTATCGACCGCGGCGAATCCGATGCGCTGATCGCTGGCCGGTTGGGTAGGCATCGTTCCACGGTGTGGGGGGAGATTCGTAACAACGGGGGTCGGCAGGCGTATCGGGCGTTTCGGGCTCACGATCGGGCTGCTGTGCGGGCTCGGCGGTGTCGGCCTATGTGGTGGGAAACCAGACCCGAGTTGTGGGAACAGGTCCAAGAGTTGCTGCGTCAGTGGTGGTCTCCGCAGCAGATCTCGAGGTTGCTTCGCATCCAGTATCCAGATGATGCATCCTGGTGGGTGTCACACGAGTCGATCTATCAAGCAATCTATGTCCAAGGCCGAGGCGCGTTGCGTAAAGAACTCGCCCAGTGTTTACGTACTGGACGGGCGAAACGCCGGCCTCGTAACTCGAAGGGCACCGAACAGGGTCGTATCCCCGGGATGGTCAACATCTCGCAGCGTCCCGCCGAAGCAAAGGATCGTGCTGTTCCCGGGCATTGGGAAGGAGACCTGATCCTGGGCAAGGGCGGGAAATCAGCGGTGGCGACATTGGTGGAACGCTCAACCCGGTTCGGGATGCTGATCAAAATCGACAACAAAACCATCGGAACACGTCGCTGAGCGTCTTACCGAACAGGTGCAACGGCTCCCATCGGAGTTATTCACATCGTTGACGTGGGATCAGGGCAAAGAAATGTCGAGACATGCCAAGTTCACCATCGACACCGGCATCGAGGTGTTCTTCTGCGACCCGCACTCACCGTGGCAACGCGGCAGCAACGAGAACTGGAACGGGCTCGTCCGTCAATACATGCCCAAAGGAACCGACCTATCAAAACACACCCAGGACGACCTCGACAAAATGGCACAATCACTCAACACAAGACCAAGAATGACACTCGACTGGGAAACCCCAGCCGAACGACTAAACCAACTCGTCGCGACCAACCCTTGAAACCGCCCGGCAAGTTAGGCGCCAAAACGGTCTTGTTCAGCCTTTGACGACGCCGAGGGGGCGTAAGCGGGCAACCCGGTTCGCCAGTCCTGCCCGGGCGCAGCTATCGACAACCTCGTCGACATCCTTGTAAGCGTACGGGGCCTCCTCAGCGAGCAGCTTGACCGAACCGGGACGAACGGATATTCCGCTTGTCTCGAGATCCCGGCGAACCTCGTAGCCGGTCTCGCGCTGCTTGGCTCTCTTGCGGCTCATCAGGCGGCCCGCTCCGTGAGCTGCTGAAGCGAAGGCGGGGTTTCCCGCCGCTCCAACCAACACCCAGGAAGCGGTTCCCATGCTGCCCGGGATCAATACCGGCTGACCGATCGGCCGGAGGTCGTCGGGGAGTTCGGGATGGCCGGGCCCCAAGGCCCGGGTCGCGCCTTTGCGGTGCACGCAAAGGCGGCGTGTCCGGCCCTCGACCACATGGGGTTCGATCTTGGCCAAATTGTGGGCAACGTCGTAGATGAGCTGCATGCCGGTGCGCTCGGGCGATGTGCCAAAAGCTGCGGCAAACGCTTCCCGCGCCTCGTGGGCCAGAACATGGCGATTGGCCCAGGCGAAGTTGGCCGAGGCGGCCATGGCGCCGAGGTAGTGCTCGCCTTCGGGCGAATCAACCGGAACGGAAGCCAATTGCCGATCCGGAACTTCAATCCCGTACCTCTGCATCGCCGTGCCCATCAGCTTGAGCTCATCGGTACAGGTCTGGTGTCCGAGACCACGGCTCCCGCAATGGATCATGACGCACACCATGCCCTCGGCGAGGCCAAAGGCGCGGGCGGCTCGCTCATCGTGGACGGAGTCGACCACCTGCACCTCGAGGAAGTGATTTCCGGCGCCCAGCGATCCCAGCTGCCCGGCGCCCCGCTGGAGGGCCCGCTCCCCGAGGTATTCGGGTTGCGCCCCGGGTGAGGTCCCCCGCTCTTCGCAACGATCGAGGTCGGAGTCCCATCCAAACCCGGCGCTGCGAACGGCCCGGGCTCCCTCCCGCAAGACGCCCTTGAGCAAACTCGCGTTGGCGATGGACCCTTTTCCCAGCCCGCGCGGGATACGCCGGTCGAGTTCGTTCATCACGTCGCCGCGTCGACCGGTTGAAGTCCTCCTCGGTGTACGCCGAGCCCAGCAGACGCACGCCACAGCAGATGTCGAATCCCACCCCACCCGGTGAGACCACGCCACCGGTGTCGACGTCGGTTGCCGCCACCCCGCCGATCGGGAAGCCGTATCCCCAGTGGATGTCGGGCATCGCCATCGAGGCGCCGACGATCCCGGGCAGGTGGGCGACGTTCTCCACCTGCAGGACCGCCCGATCTTCTTCGGCCTTCACCATCAAGACTCAGAGCCGAAAATGCGTCCGGGCACCAGCATCTCGCCATGAGCAGGCAACTCCCATACGCACTCAGCGATCCGGCGCAGCTCCATCACTTCAACTGTACGCGCAAAGGCCGGCCCGCAGGCCGGCCCTTCGCAGGTATGTGCGAGGGCTATCGCTTGAGCGAGTCCCGGATCTCCGTCAGGAGAACGATGTCGTCGCCCGGCTCGGCCGGAGCTTCCTCTTCTGCGGCCTTCATCTTGTTGTAGGCCCGCACGACCATGAACATGACGAACCCGACGATCACGAAGTTGAGCAGGGAACCCAAGAAGGCTCCAACACTTCCGGCCGCCAGGCCGGTCGCTCGTCAATCGTCCCGAACGTGAGCGACGTGTCGAGACTCGACACATTGAAGATCATTCCGATGAGCGGATTGACGATCCTGCCGACAAAGGTCGACACGACTGATGCAAACGCAACACCCATGACAAAGCCGACGGCAATGTCAATCAAGCTGCCTTTGCTGATGAAATCCTTGAACTCTTGGAGCACATGCTCTCCCTTCATACGCCCGGTTTTCCAGGGACTGATGATACCGGTGAATACGTGCCCACGACTGCTGGACACACAACACCGGGAAGCCGCTTTCAGCTTCCCGGTGATTCGACCCCGAAGGTTGCACAAGTTCCGCGCAGATCAAACGTCGAATAGAACCCGGGCCGACCACCCTCGCGCCAATTGAACTACGGAGAGGTCGTGATAGGTGATGGCCTTGACCGGTGGTCCGATGAGCTCCACCGGCGCAACCGGAACCCCGACCGCCCAACCGGACAGGCGCCCCTCGCCCAGCGTGTCTATCCCGAACGAACACAACGCCAGGTCTCGCGTCTCAGCTTCAAACAGCAGCGTGCTCAGCCAATCGACCAGCAGTTCCTCGACGGTGGTCGCCGCGACTTCGATCTCGATCCGGTCAACACCCCGCAGGTCACCAATCCCGAACATCAGGTCGAACATGGCAAAGGCGGCATGCTCGAACAGCTCCGTCATCGTTGCGGCGTGCACGACAACGCCCGTGTCGGCAGTGTGGGAAAGTACCTCGTACCGGGGCATCATGTCCCCAATTGTGGCATCCATCTCCGATTCCGGCGTAACGTACTCGCGACATGTGCGGGTTTCTCACGCAAGCTCGAACAAGACTCCTAAGTACCCCTCCCCACCGTTCCGATAACCACTCGTGATGGACAACACCAACGATCTGGCGGTGCTGCTCGCCTCGCAATACCCGCTGCTGCTGGTCGAGGCCCAGGAAGAGCAACGCCTGCTCGACATCATCCGCCAGGCTGCGGACCGATTCGATCTACCCGTTTGGACGTGGTCGGCGACTCGCGGCCTGGCCAAAGATGGTCACCACGCGCAATATCAGACCATTGACCCCCACGTGGCGCTCGAGTTTGTCGGCGACCTATCCGACCCCGGCGTGTTCGTGTTCGCGGACATCCACCCGCTTCTTTCCGACTCCATCATCATCCGGCGCATCAAGGAAGTGGCCCAGCGAGCCAGACGAGGTCAGACTCTGGTGCTCACGGGGCCCCGCAACGAAGTGCCCCCGGAAATCGCAAGCCTGGCCCATCAGTGGTCGCTCAAGCCACCCGACCGGGCCGAACTGGCGGCGCTGGTGAAGCGGACCCTCGAGACCTTCGCTGCCCGGTCGTTCCCGGTAGTCGTGAACGCCAGGGAGATCGATCAGATGGTCGACGCCCTGCTCGGACTCACCATCACGGAGGCCGAACGATTGGTTCAACGAGAAGCCTTACGCGACGGCCAGATATCACCGGCCGACATACCGGCCCTTCGCACCGCCAAGGCCGAACTGCTCAATTCCGACGGCATCCTCGAACTCGTGGAAGCCGACGTCGGCACGCTGGACACCATCGGCGGATTGCACGGCCTCAAGTCCTGGCTGCGGCTGCGCCGCCGGGTCATGCTCTCCGACGACTCGCTGCCGGGCCTCGACCCGCCCCGGGGGGTCCTGCTCACGGGGGTCCCCGGCTGTGGCAAATCCCTCGTAGCCAAGACACTGGCCCACACCTGGGGATTGCCTCTGGTTCTGCTGGATCCATCCCGTCTCTACAGCAAGTACATCGGCGAGTCCGAGCAACGACTGATCGCAGCCCTCTCGACTGTTGGAGCTATGGCACCTGCGGTGTTGTGGATCGATGAGATCGAGAAGGGTTTGGCGTCTTCCGGCGATGCCGATGGTGGCGTCAGCAAGCGACTGCTCGGCACCTTCCTGCGCTGGATGCAGGAACGTTCCGGCGATGTCTTCATGGTGGCAACCGCCAACGACGTATCGGCTTTGCCGCCGGAGTTGCTCCGGCGGGGCCGGTTCGACGAGATCTTCTTTGTCGACCTGCCCGGGACCGACGAGCGGGCCGACATCTTCGCGATCCATCTCGCCAAGCGCGGGACAGGACCCCGGCCAATTCGATCTTGCACCATTGGTGGCAGGATCGGAAGGCTTCTCCGGAGCCGAACTGGAGACCGTCGTCGTCGGAGCGCTCTACCGGGCGCTGGCCGACGAAGGAGACCTGACCACCGACAGCCTGATGGAGGAACTGGCGGCGACCGTGCCCCTCTCGGTGTCCCGCCGGGAAGACGTGGCCTCGCTCCGGGCGTGGGCCGATGGTCGTGCGGTTTTTGCCTAGGAGCCGATGAATCGGACGGCTATCCTCCGCCGATGACTGAACGACCGGCGATTATTCGAATATCGGAAAACGTGGAAGGCGACGATGCCCGGGTGATGATCACCCTGGAGTGGGGCGAAACCACCTTCTCCGGCGAAGCGATCGGGTCCGCCGGCCCCGAACATCGGGCCCGCCTGGTAGGCGAGGCGACCCTCAACGCGGTCGAAAAGGTCACCGACGGTCGCATCCACCTTGACCTCGAGGCAGTCGCCACCCAGGACCTCGGTGTCGTGCAGGTTGCCCTCGCTCAGGTCAGCCTCACCGAGACCGGCGAGTCGCTGGTTGGCAGCGCCCTGGTCGGGGACCACGATGCGTCGGCAGCCACCGTCAAAGCCATCCTCGACGCCATCAACCGGAGACTGTCAACCGTTCTCTAGAAGCACCGCTTCAATCGGTCTCGAGATCCTGACGCAGTCGAATTCTGGCTTGGCGGCGCGTTTCGGCCTCCCGCTGGCGACGTTCCTCTGCAACGGTCTCCGGTCCCCACCCCCGGAACGGCTACCGGGCGCCCGTGCTCGTCGAGTCCCGACCATGGTGAGGTAGGCGGTGGTGGTGTGGTCGGTATCTCCCGATACCGGGTCCTCCCGATAGACGGTGACTTCAATCTCCATGGACGTGTTCCAGGCCTGGGTCACGCACGCGGTCAGGCTCAGCACATCGCCGATGTGTACGGGCGCATGGAACGTGAGTGAGTCGACCTGAACGGTCACCACCCTTCGTTGGGCGTGGCGCATGGCAGCTACGCCCGCGGCCGAGTCAACGAGCTTCATGATCGAACCACCATGGACAAAACCAGCCGTGTTGGCGTCGGTGATCTGCATCACCTGAGCCATCGTCGTCAGCGACTCGGCCGGGGTTTTGGACTCCATGACCAACTCCTTGATCTGATAAGCTAAGACTTAGATTTCTTGGAATGAGTTGACTACGAAACAGGTTGTCTGAGAAGACCTTACAGGAGCGAACGTCATGGCCATCGATTTCAACAGATTCACCCACCGATCACAACAGGCGATGGTACGCGCCCAGGAACTCGCCGGAGCGCACCACCATCAGTATGTCGAACCCGCCCATCTGCTCCTCGGTCTCCTCGACCAAACCGACGGCATCACGTATCCGCTCCTGGCCAAGCTGGACATTCAGGCTCCCGACCTGCGCAAGGACATCGAAGAGGAACTCGAGCGTCTTCCGAAGGTCTACGGAGGCGAGGTGTCGATCTCCAAGAGCCTCCTCGAAGTCTTCGAGTCCGCCGAGTCGCGACGGACGGACATGCGTGACGACTACTCTGTCCGTCGAGCATCTCCTCCTGGCCCTGGCTGCATCGAAGAGCCCGACCGGAGAGATCCTGCGTTCCCGGGGGGCGGTCCTCCAGGCCATGTTGGAAGCCCTGACCGAGATCCGGGGGAACCAGCGGGTGACCAGCCAGGACCCCGAAGCGACCTTCGAAGCTCTCGAACAGTACGGACGGGACCTGACCGAGATGGCTCGCCAGCAGAAGCTCGACCCGGTCATTGGTCGGGACGACGAGATCAGGCGAGTCATCCAGGTGCTCTCGCGACGGACCAAGAACAACCCGGTCCTCATCGGCGAGCCGGGCGTTGGCAAGACGGCCATCGTCGAAGGACTCGCCCAGACGAATCGGGAACGGCGACGTCCCCGAGGGGCTGAAGAGCAAACGTATCGTGGCACTCGACCTGAGCGCCATGGTGGCCGGTGCCAAGTACCGCGGAGAGTTCGAAGAGCGCCTCAAGGCTGTACTGGCCGAAATCAAGGCGTCGGAAGGCCAGATCATCACCTTCCTCGATGAGCTGCACACCATCGTCGGGGCCGGTGCCGCCGAAGGAGCGATGGACGCCTCCAACATGCTCAAGCCCATGCTGGCCCGGGGCGAATTGCGCATGATCGGCGCCACGACCCTCGACGAGTATCGCAAACACATCGAAAAAGACGCGGCTCTCGAGCGACGATTCCAGCCGGTGGTCGTCAACCCCCCGAGCGTTGAAGACTCGATCGGAATACTGCGCGGGCTCAAAGAGCGTTATGAGGTGCACCACGGGGTTCGCATCACCGACTCGGCCCTCGTCGCGGCGGCCGTGCTCTCGCGACCGGTACATCACCGGCCGGTTCTTGCCGGACAAAGCCATCGACCTGATCGACGAGTCGGCCTCGCGCCTCCGCATCGAGATCGACTCCATGCCGGAGGAGATCGACGAGCTGGAGCGGCGCATCAAGCAGTTGGAGATCGAGCGGGCCGCACTGACGAAAGAGACCGATGACGCTTCCAAGGAACGCCTGGCCGCCCTCGAGCAGGAACTGGCCGACGTGCAGGAGGAGTCGAATGGGCTCCAGGCCCACTGGAACCTCGAAAAGGAAGAGATCGGTCGCATCCGCAGCATCAAACAACAGACCGAGGAAGCCAGGGCCGAGGCCGAGCGCGCGGAGCGGAGCGGAGACCTGGAGCGGGCCGCAGAAATCACCTACGGGACCCTCCCCGACCTGGAGCGGAGTCTCGTCGAGCGGCAGCAGGAGCTGGAGAAGCTGCAGGCCAACAAGAAGATGCTGAAGGAAGAGGTCGACGAAGAAGACGTCGCCGAAGTGGTCAGCCGTTGGACGGGAGTCCCCGTTGCACGCTTGATGGAAGGCGAAGTCGAGAAGCTGATCCGGCTCGAAGACCACCTGCACCGGCGCGTCGTCGGCCAGGACGCCGGCGGTTACCGCCGTCGCCAACGCCATCCGTCGCAGCCGAGCAGGCTTGTCGGACCCACAACGACCCATCGGATCCTTCATCTTCCTGGGCCCGACCGGGGTCGGAAAGACCGAGCTGGCCAGGGCCCTGGCCTGGTTCATGTTCGACGATGAACGGGCCATGGTGCGCATCGACATGTCCGAGTACATGGAGAAACACAGCGTCTCCCGGCTCATCGGTGCCCCTCCCGGCTACGTCGGCTACGACGAGGGTGGACAGCTCACCGAGGCAATCCGCCGACGTCCTTACTCGGTGATCCTGCTCGATGAGATCGAGAAGGCGCACTCCGACGTGTTCAACGTGCTGCTCCAGGTCATGGACGACGGCCGCCTGACCGACGGTCAGGGACGAAGCGTCGACTTCTCCAACACCGTCCTGATCATGACGTCCAACCTGGGATCACAACACATCGAAGCGACGAGCAGCGACGAGCAGGTCCGCGACACAAGTCATGGCCGTGGTGCAGTCTCACTTCCGCCCCGAGTTCCTGAACCGGGTCGACGAAGTGATCGTGTTTCACCGGCTCACCCGGGACGACCTCCGGCAGATCGTCGACATCCAACTCGCCCATGTGCGGACTCGCCTGGCCGGCCGCCGGATCAGCCTCGTCCTTGACGGACGACGCCAAGGACTGGCTGGCAACCGAGGGCTACGACCCGGCCTACGGAGCTCGACCGCTCAAACGACTCATCCAAACCGAAATCGCCGACAAGCTGGCGTTGCAGATCCTGGATGGAACCTTCCGGGAGGACGACGCCGTGGAAGCGGACGTGGGTGAGGGCGGTCTGGTTTTTCAGGCCGCCTGACCCGCCGACCAGCAGCTATCAGCTATCAGCTATCAGCTATCAGCTATCAGCTATCAGCTATCAGCTATCAGCAGATGGTAACGAGAGACTTGGGACTCGGATCACTCGCCGGGTTGCCCGGACCGACCTTCATCACCAGGCAGGTGGTGGTGCCGTGGGCGTACAGGCGGCCGTCGGCATCGGTCAATCGCGCCTCGGCTGTCGCCAACCGGCGGCCCGAATGGACTACCTCGCCGCGGCCGTAGAGGCGCGTCGTTTCGACGGTTATCGGCCGGACGTAGTTGATGCTCAGCTCGACCGTCGAGTAGCCCGACCCTTGCGGGAGGGTGGTGTGGATCGCACACCCCATCACCGAATCGAGCACGGTGGCCGCCACCCCTCCGTGCACCGACCCGATGGGGTTATACAGATACTCGGCCGGTTCGACGGAGAAGACGGCCAGGCCTTCATCGATCTCCTCCATCGCCATGCCGATCAGGCGGGCGATCGGAGCTGCCGGAAGGTCGCCCGCCGCAATGGCTTTCATGTACTCGAGTCCTGTCATAGAAGCCGCCGCCGCCAGGCTTCCGCTCGTGTCGTCCCAGGTGATCGTTCTCGTGCGTTCCATGCCCAGGAGGATAGAAGACAGTCTTCGGTGGTCGGTTGCCAGTCATCAGCTTCCCCGACTGGCGACTGAAAGGGCGGCCGCAGGCCGACCGACTGACAACTGACGACTGCGACCGCAGGTCGCAAACTCAATTCCCGACGGACTGACGGTTCCATCTGCGATAATCAACCCTATGGAAAACGATATTTGGCGCTGGTTGTGGACAGGGTTGGCCGTCGTGCTGGCCGTTGGCGAGATCTTCACGGCAGGGTTCTTCTTGCTCCCGTTTGCGGTCGGTGGTGTTGTCGCCGGGATCCTGGCGTGGGTAGGCGTGGCCGTTGGTTGGCAATGGGTCGCATTCTTCGTTGTGTCGATCGGCACCCTCATGTACCTGCAGCGGTTCATTCACAAGCAGGACGTTGAAGACACCAAGAGCGTGGGGGCAAACCGGTACCTGAATAAGCCGGCGATCGTGCTCGAGCTGGTCGATCCCGTGTCCGGCACCGGCCGGGTCCGGGTCGAATCTGAGGAGTGGCGAGCCACCAGCGACGGAGATGTCATCGAACCGGGGACGGCGGTGACGATCACCGAGGTACGCGGTACCCGGTTGGTAGTGAGCACGAACACACCGAAGTCCTAGTTGTTGCCGTAGGCGCGAAAGAGAGGGCCTGAATGGATCCATTAATCATCCTGTTCGTAATTCTGGCGATTGTGCTGATCGTCTTTGCCGGGGCCGGCCTCCGGATTGTTCGGCCTTTCGAAAAGGGCTTGATCGAGTTCCTTGGTCGCTATCAGCGAACGGTGGATCCCGGCCTTCGGTGGGTGTTGCCGTTTGTGAAGCGGCTGCTCAAGGTGGACATGCGCGAGCAGGTCATCGACGTTCCACCCCAGGAAGTCATCACCAAGGACAACGTGGTCGTCACCGTCGACGCGGTCATCTACTTCGAAGCCACCGATCCGGTCAAGCTGAAGTACAACATCAGCAACTTCGTGCTGGCCGTTACCAAGCTGGCCCAGACCAACCTGCGTAACGTGGTTGGTGACCTGCAGCTGGACGAGGCACTCACCTCCCGTGAATTGATCAACGCCAAGCTGCGCGAGATCCTCGACGATGCCACCGACAAGTGGGGCACCAGAGTGGTCCGGGTCGAGATCCAAAGGATCGAGCCCCCGCCGGATGTCACCGACGCCATGCACCGGCAGATGAAGGCCGAGCGGGACCGGCGAGCCGTCGTCACCGAAGCCGAAGGTCAGAAGCGATCGGCCATCCTCCGCGCAGAGGGTGTCAAGGAAGCCCAGATCCTCGAGGCCGAAGGTCAAGCCGAAGCCATCAAACGGGTCGCCGACGCCGACAAGTACCAGAAGCTGACGGTGGCAGAAGGTGAAGGACAAGCCATCGAGAGGGTGTTCGGGGCGATCCACACCGGCGACCCGACCCCCGACCTGATCGCCATCCGCTACCTGGAGGCTTTGCAGGGCATCGCCGACGGCCAGTCGACCAAGGTGTTCCTGCCGTTGGAGATGAGCGGGATCATGTCGAGCATCGGTGCCATCGGCGAACTGTTCTCGGCCGAAGGGGCGACCGGCATCGCTCGTCCGGAGAGAACTGAATTCCGACGGCCGGTCCCACCACCAGAGAAGAGCTAGCAAAGAGCTATCAGGATCAGCAGTCAGATCACGATGACTGAAGGGCGGCCGCAAGGCCGCCCGACTGATACCTGACAACTGCGGAGCTCCCGCGAGCTTGCTCCGCTCCGCTATAGCTCGTCCCACGTTGTCGGAACGGCCAGGTCGATCACCGTCCAGGCCATCGCCAGCGCACCGTCACGGATGGCTCGTTCCCCATCCGCCGACACCGTGTGGGCGGCGAATTCGGGCTGGTGGTTCACATGATCCCCGGGGTTGATCGTCAGGAACGGATGGATCGAAGGAACCACATGGCTGACGTTGCCCATGTCGGTCGATCCGGCTGCCCCCGGCTCTTCATCAGCTCCGCGTCCCATGGGGCGTCCCAGCGCTGCCGAGTTGGCCGCGAACAGATCGACCATGACCGGGTTGTTGACCATGTCCTCGAATGGATGGCCCATCTGCTCGACGTTCCACGAGCACCCGGTGGCCGTTGCGGCAGCCTCGAAACAAGCCAGCACCCGGTCGTAGAGTTCCTCCATCCGGTCCCGGGTCGCCGCCCGGACGTACCAGGACGAACGGGTGTAGCTCGGGAATGATGTTGGGTGCGTCACCGCCGTGGGTGATGATGCCGTGGATCTTGTCGGTCGGATAGAGCGCCTGACGCAGGGTCGATACGTTGACGTAGGCCTGCACGAAGGCGTCGAGGGCGTTGATCCCGAGTTGCGGCGCGAAAGCGGCGTGGGAGTCCTTCCCGTGGAATTCGACGTCGATGTGCCGGACCCCCAGCACGTTCGGGTCGACGACATCGCTGTTGGAAGGGTGCACCATCATCGAAGCCGCAGCGCCGGCAAAGGCCCCGGCATTGATCAGATCGACCTTGCCTCCCATCTTCTCCTCGGCCGGGGTGCCGAGCACCGTCAGCCGGAATCCCGAGTTCCTCCGCCAGTGGTGCGAGCGCCACGCCCGCCCCAAGCGCGGATGTGGCAATGATGTTGTGCCCGCAGGCGTGGCCGACCGTCGGGAGAGCGTCCATCTCGGCGCAGATGATGACCTCCGGCCCGGCAGAACCGACCCGGGCGGCAAACGCCGTCTCGAGTCCGAAGGCCGGGTACTCAACGACGAACCCGCGGCCGCGCCAGGAACTCCACCAGCCGCGCCGAGGTTTCGTGCTCCTCGAACCCGATCTCCGGGTTCTCGTACATCCACCGGCTGAGCCCGGCTAGATCGGTCTCAACTTCGGTAAAGGCTTGCTCGGCGAGCTGTTTCGGGTCCACGGTCTCCCCGTTTCTCTGGTGTTCGTGCAGTTGGCTCACGGTACCACCGAGCCGCCCGATCACCGGCCGCACTCGGACCCGGACAATCCCCGACCGATCTGGGCCGCCCGGGTACGCTCCGCCTGTGTTCGTATCTCGATCCTTCATCGCCCTCGTGGCGATGCTGATACTGGCCGCCTGTTCGGCGCGACCGATCCGACGACAACACCGTCGACGAAATCATCATCACCATCCCGACTACGACCACGCCACCCGCAACCGCCTCGACCGTGGCACCACCAGAGACCTGCGACCCGCCCAACTTCCTGCCAACGATCCTTCCCGATCGCGTGGTCGACGACCAACCCGACCTCTCCGCCGTACCCCTCGACGACTACACGCTCCAGCCGGGCACGATCGTCACCGGTTGGACGGACGACGCCGGGAACCCGGTCGTCGCCTTCGTACGGGGGGCCTGCCTCCTACCCGTCTGGATCGGAACGACCGGAGAAGGATCGATGTACGGGGCACCGAAGCGGCGTTGGGAGAGCTCGGAGACGGCGTCTGGGGGGTGGCCTGGTTCGAGGGACCCGATCGATGCGACGAGTACTACCTGGTGTTCTATCCCCCCACCGGATCGGCTGAGGCCAGAGCCGTGGCGGAGAGCCTGACCGGGGGCTAACCGAGCCGTCTCCGCGGTCTGAGAGCTTCCTCAAGTCTTGGCGACGCTCCGACGATACCAAGGGGGTGCCAACGCGCCGGATCGGCGTCGATGCTCGTTAGCCTCGGCGGCCATCAACGCCGAGACCTCGCTACATAGGGGGATCCATGAAGCCCAGGGTGCTCATGGCCGTCACGATATTGTCCATCATTGCTGCCGTTCTGCCGTTGGCGGACCCGGTCGGCGCCGCCGGGTCACCCGACGTCGCCCTGACCAAGACGATGCCGGCCGAGACACTGTACGGGGCGCCGACCGGAGTCACCCTCACAGCCAGCAACGCAACGGCGACCAACGGGTACAACCTCAGTTTCAACGACGTGCTTCCGCCGGGCGCCACCTACGTCCCGGGGTCCGGCATCCCAGCTCCCACGAGAACCTTCATCGACGCTTCGGGCAATCAGGTACTCATTTGGGAGAACGTCGCCGACCTGCAAGCCGGGACCTCTGTCGATGTCTCCTATGAGTTCCTTGCCGACGATCCGGACTTCATCGTCGGAAATACGATCACGAACAGTGCAGGAGCGTACGTCAACACCGATGCACGACTCGTCCCCGACTTCGATCCACTCACCGGTGCTGCCACCGGCGACTACACCGGTTCCGACACGGACAGCGTTACGACCCAACTGGTGCCCTTCACCGTTCAGAAACGCGAGCCCAGCCAAGAGGACGAGCTCTTGCGCGGCGTGCACGACCACAAGACGGTCTACACCCTCACGGTCACCAACAACCTGGTCAACGCCACCAACGACTTCCAGCTAGAGGACTACCTCCCGGCTGGATTGGAGTTCCTCGGATGCGGGGGCGTGGACAACACAGCCGGCGCAGTGGTCGAATACCCGGGGTCCGGCCGTATTGACGCTACCGGTGACCCGGCCCTCGTCAACTGCGTCACCCCGTCGACCGTCGAGACCGTCAGTCTCGATCCCGACGGTGGGGGGCCGTTGCCAAGCGGGATCTATACGCACGTCGTCTGGACCGCCGCCGATCTCAACGCCGCTACCGCCGCCCAGGACGATCTTGCGGCAACCGGCACGCTGACGATCGACTACGTCGCCGCCATTCCCCTGCGCCGGAACGTGCTCTTCCCCGGTGGAACCGCTACATCCGGAATCCAGACGGCCAACCTCGACAACAACACCGGCTCGCTGACCGCCGATGAGCAGGGACTGACCAACTACGCCACCGCCACCGGCACCTACACCGGCCCCTTCAGCGGGTCCGGTCCGGTTTTCACCGTCGGAGACGCCGATTCGGTGACCGCCGAAGACGTTTCCATCCACAAAACAGTGGATGTCGAAACGATCGAACAAACCGACGTCAGCACCTGGACGCTGCTGGTGGAAACCAGCGAGTACGCCACCTCCACCACCGGCATCGTGGTTACCGACACCATCCCGGACGGATTGTGTCCGGTTGCGCCCGGGACTCCGTGCGCCGCCGCCGCCGCCCCGCCCGCGCCCGCTGCCGCATCCGTTGCAGAGAACGCAGACGGAACATGGACGATCACCTGGAATCTCGCCGACCTCCCGGGGCCCAATTCCTCATCAACGGTGGTCTTCCGGACCGTGGCAGAAGATAGCTACACCACGGGGGGCGGTCCCGTTGCCTCCAACGACGCATGGACCAACTCCGTCAGCCTCACCTCAACGTCGGCGGTCATCACCGCCAACGACGGCTCGACGACAAGCCTGACAATCGACGACGCCTCCTCGGCCGGCCAGTCCGCCGGTGGCATCACCATCCTGAAAGAGGTTTCCGTGCCCCAAGCCGGGACCCTCACCTGCGGGGACGGCTCCGGAATTACCGCCTGGAACGCCACAGCATCCGGCGACTACCGTCCCGGCGACCGGGTCTGCTGGCGCCTAACCGTCGACTTCCCGGGACTCCTCGACACGCTGAATATCAACATCAGCGACCTCCTCCCCGCCGGCTACACGTTCGAGTCGGCCGCCTTCGGGGCGAACCATGATGCGACCGGTTTCAGCTTCAATGGGGCGACCCCGGTTCCGTCCTGGAGCGCGGCCGGAATCGATATCGGGGGCGAGAAGTTCGAGGCAGTCATCTCGTCCTTGATCAGCGATCCGGACGCGGCCGGAGATGGAGACATCCTCGCCAATCTCATGAAGGTCAGCTACACCAACACCGCAGGGAGCGTCTTTCAGCTGCGCGACCAGGCCGACGCGACCTGGGCAGAACCCGAGTTGACGCTCGACAAGGGTGTCATCACGGTCAACGGGAGCGCGGTGCCGGACGCCCCGGATGACGGGGTGGGAGTACAGGGTGGCGACCTGGTGAGGTACCAGATTGCTGTAACCAACACCGGTTCGATCGACGCTCTGGCTACCTCGGTCCGGGACGTTCTCCCCATCGGAATCACCTGCGCTGAGGTCGGTTCGATCACCGCCCCCGGTGCGTGCAGCACCGCCGACGGATGGATCCAGTGGGACGGTGCCACGGTTGGCGCCGGCGCAACACTCAGCCTCACCTACGACGTTACGATCCCCAGCGGCGTCACCGCCGGGGCCGACTTTGACAACGTGGCCGGAGTCCGCCGCTATGAGAGCCCAACTAATCGGCCGTCACCAAACGACACCCAAGAGTACGTACCCGGTTCGAACATCGACCCGACGCTGGAGATAGACGCCAACGTCGAACCGGCTTCGGACCCTTCCGACGTGTACGTCGCAACGGCAACCATCGCGAAGTCCCGCACCACCTCGATTGTCGAAGCAGGCAACAACGCCAACCAGGCCACCATCGGGGAAACCGTCACCTACACGATCACGGCAGTGATCCCGGAAGGCACGACCCTCTACGGTCCCTTCACCCTCACCGACGCCATCAGCGGGCGGCTCACCCACGCCGCCGGGACGGCTACCGCCACGCTCAACGGCGCAGCGCTTCCCACAGCGGGAATGACGCTGACCGATACCGGCACCGACCTGACGGTCAGCATGGTGCCCGCAGCCGCCTACACCAACGCCGCCGACTCCGGCGACGACACGCTCGTGATCAGCTTCACCGCCGTCGTGGACGACGAGGCAACCAACCGGCGAGTATCCGGCTCGATCCCCAACACCGCGACCTTGCGATGGGAAGACGCCGCCGGCAACGTCACAACGGCCAATGCGTCCGCCAGCACGCCGGTCGTCGAACCCAACCTCACCATCACCAAAACCGACAACGACGTCGACGGAGTCCTCGACCCCGGCCAGGACGTCGTCTTCACCGTGACACCGACGAACACCAGCGGAACCCGGGTTTCGACTGCGCACGACATCGTGGTAGTCGACACCGTCCCGGCCGAGCTGACGCCGCTCGAGGGTCCAGGTGATCTCGCCGAAGACGGGGACACCATCCCCTCGTCTGGTGGCCTCTGGAATGAAGGGCTGAGGACCATCACCTGGACGGTCTCCAGCCTGGCCCCGGGAGCTTCGAGCCCGCTGACGTACACGGCCCGGGCGAATGACCCGCTCCTTGGGTCCAGCACCATCACCAACACCGCCGCCGTCACCGGCTCGTCCCTGGCCGGGACCGTGCCCGGTGAACGCGATGCAACCTCCCCGAACGGCGGCCCCGGTTCCGGATACCAGGACACCGTCGACAACACACTCATCGCGCCCGCTCTCGGCATCGCCAAGGCAGCCGTCCCGGCGACGGCCACCGTCGGCGAGGTTGTCGAGTACACGCTCGACGTCACGATCCCCGCCGGAGTGATTGTCTACGACGTGACGGTGGTCGACGACCTTCCACCCGGCGTCGTCTACGACTCGACAACCGCTTCCTCGTGCGACCAGGGAGGCGCGGCATGCTCTCCGCTCATCAGTGTCACGCCGATTGGGAGCGACGGTGACGCCGTCGCCTGGTTCCTCGGTGATCTCGGTACCGCGGCCGCGGTGGACCGGGTGGTCACCATCGTCTACGAGGCCTACCTCGACGATGCAGGTGCCGTGACCGGCGGAGCAACGCTGACCAACACTGCAGTGGTAGTCGGCAACCAGACGAACCAGCCGGGCGTTCCGGCCGGCCCACCCGACCCGGCCACCTACGACGTCACCTCACCGGATGCCACCAGCGACGTCGATGTGGTCGAACCAACACTGACGATCAACAAGAATGTTGCCGGTCAGGCCGGTGACAGCGACAGCCGGCGGGCAGTCCCCGGAGACACGCTCACCTACAGCGTCATCGTCGAGAACACCGGGTCGTCTGCCGCCTGGGACATTGACGTCACGGACACTCCCGACCCCGACCTCTTGCTCGTCGACGTGCCTGCCGGCGCCGGCTATACGGTGGTCGACGGCAATCCAACCGACGGAACCCTGGCCTGGACGATCACCGGACCGCTGGCCTCCGGCGCCACGTTCACGCTCACGTACCAGCTGCAGGTTCCGCCCGGGTTCGACGAGACCGATGAGGTTGCCGGCGGTCCCGAGTTCGTCAACACGGCCGACGTACCCCACTACTTCGGCGTCGATCCCACCCTGCACGATGCCGGGCGTACCTACCGGGACTACGACGACGTCACCGCGGACGTCGTTTCCGTTGAGGCCGACCTCGCCTCCATCGGCGACCGGGTGTGGTTCGATATCGACGGTGACGGTGTCCAGGACTCCGGCGAGCCGGGCCTGGCCGGTGTCGACGTCACCGTCACCTATCTGGGTCCCGACAACACGCCCGGCGGTGGCGACGACGAGGCGTACACCGTCACCACGGGCGCCCTGGGTGACTATCTCGTCGAGGACTTGCCCGGCGGCCAGTATCTGGTGGTCGTTGATGCCGCCGACATCCCGGAGGGGATGGAACCGAGCTTCGATCTCGACGGCTCGACGGTCACGCCGAACGGTTCGTGGACCGGCACCCTGGCCGAGAACGATGCCAAACGCGACGTCGATTTCGGATACACCGGCAACGGGTCGATCGGCGACACCATCTGGTTCGACCGAAACGGCAACGGGACCGTCGATAGTGAAGAGCCGGGCCTCGAGGGGATCGCCGTGGTCGTCACGTGGCTGGGCTTCGACAACGCTCCCGGTGGTGGTGACGATGTGGCGTACACCGCCGCCACGATGGGGAATGGAACCTACCTGGTGGAGGACCTTCCGGCCGGTGAGTACACGGTCGTGGTCGATACCGGCGACCTGCCCCCCGGTTTCGCACAGGTCTTCGACCCCGACGCCACCGTCGACGACGCCACCGCCGTCACGCTGAGCGACGCCGAGAACCACCTCACGGCCGACTTCGGCTACCGCGGCTCGGGAAGCATCGGCGACTTCGTGTGGCTGGACCCCAACGGCGACGGCGTCCAGGATCCGGGCGAACCGGGTATCGAAGGCGTCGCCATAAGGCTGACCTGGTTCGGACCGGACGGCGTGGCCGGCGGCGGCGACGATACCCTCTTCACCACGACTACCGGCATCGACGGCGCCTACCTCTTCGACTACCTCCCGCCCGGCTTGTACGTCGTTGACGTCACCGGGGGCCTCCCGGCTGCGGTTGCCAACAGCTTCGACGAGGACGGAAACAACAACTCCTCAACCCCGATCATCCTGACCGACGGAGAGAACCACCTCACAGCCGACTTCGGCTACTTCGGATCTACCTCCATCGGTGACCGGGTGTGGTGGGACGTGAACGCCGACGGAGTGCAAGACGCCGGCGAGCCCGGCCTTGGAGGAGTAGAGATCACGGTCACCTACGCCGGGGCGGATGACACATTTGGATCCGCCGATGACGAGGTTTTCCTCACGGCTACCGATACCAATGGCGACTACCTGGTCACCGGGGTGCCGGCAGGCGACTACCGCGTTGCGGTGACCGGTGGGATCGCCACGGGATTGACCATCACCTATGACGAGGACGACGGAACCGTGGGGCCGGACGCCACGACCTCCATTCCAGGTCTGGGAGCCGTCGCTCATCTCACCGCCGACTTCGGCTATGTCGGGGCAGGATCGCTGGGCGACACCATCTGGCTGGATCTGGACGACGACGGTACCCGGGATGTGGATGAACCCGGCCTCGCCTTGATCACCGTCGACCTCGTGTGGTTTGGTCCCGATGGAGTGGCAGGTGGTGGTGATGACGTTTCACTGCAGACCATGACCGCCGCCGACGGTTCGTATTCTTTCGTCGGCCTGCCGGCCGGCACCTTCTCGGTGTCGGTTGACGGCACAACGGTCGCACCCGGCCTCAACGCCAGCTTCGACCTCGATCCGACGGCGGATGGCGCCACCGTCGTGACCCTGGCGGATGGAGAGGACCGGACCGATGTCGACTTCGGGTATCGCGGGACCGGGTCCATCGGCGACACCGTGTGGCTGGATCTTGACGGAGACGGAGTCATCGATCCCGGCGAACCGGGGATTCCCGGTGTTGATGTCACGGTCACCTGGGCCGGAAGCGACGGCGTTCTGGGGACCGGCGACGACTACGACTTCCCGACGACCACCGCCGGCGCCGGCGCATACCTCGTCTCCAACCTCCCGGACGGCGATTTCCGCGTCTCCCTGAGCGGACTGCCCGGCGGCGTAGCTCCCACGTTCGATCCTGATGGCGGGCTTCCCGATACCGCACTGCTGACCCTAGTCCCGGGGAAGCCAACCTCGAGCCAGGACTTCGGATATCGGGGTTCCTCCGGCGTCGGCGATACCGTCTGGCTCGACCTCGACGACAACGGCATCCAGGACCCCGGCGAACCGGGAGTCCCCGGCATAGACGTGACGGTCACCAGCCCCGGATCTGACGGTGTCATCGGAACTTCAGACGACCTCGCCATATCAGCCACGACCGACTCTGATGGGAACTACCTAGTCTCGGGTCTGCCCTCGGACGCCACGGAGGTGTCGATTGATCCGGGCGGGCTGCCTCCAGGCTTCAGCGTTTCGTCGGATCTGGACGGGGGCGACCCGACCACCACGACGGTCGTTCTGGCTGCCGACGAGGTCCGTCTCGACGTCGACTACCCCTTGATCGGTGATGCCTCGCTTTCGGGCGTAGTTTGGAACGATGCCGATGCCGACGGGATTCGTGATCCTGTAGAAACCGGCATCGCCGGCGTCACGGTGACCGTCGTCTGGGATGGCCCGGGCGGTCCGGTGGAGCTCGAAATCGTGACGGCCGCGGATGGCAGTTGGTCGCTCGTCAATATCCCGCCGGGTGACTACTCGGCGGAGATCCAGCTCGATACGGTGCCGGACGGCTTTGCGCCCACCACGCCGACCACGGTCGATGTGACGGTGCCGCCCGGAGGCTCGGGCTTCGTCGAACACGGCGTTGCTCCGGTATCCGCCATCGGCAGCACGGTGTGGATCGACAGTGATCAGGACGGCGAACTCGACCCGGGCGAACCCGGCATTCCGGATGTACGGGTCTGGTTGATCGACGCCGCGGGAACCGTGGTTGCCCAGCAGGTGACCGATGCCAACGGTGGGTACCTCTTCGAGGGTCTGCCGCCGGGTACCTACTCCGGTTCGAATCGACCGGGACAGCATCCCTAACGGCCTGGTACCGGTCAGCGATCCAGACGGTCTGCTCGACCTCGAAACTGAGGTTTCGGTGTCCGGGGGCATATCGGTCCTCACGGCCAACTTCGGCTTCCTCGACCGGGCACTCCTGCCGTCGACCGGATTCGCTCTCGGCCTCGGGGCACTAGGTGCCCTGCTCCTGTTGCTGGGTTCGAGTCTTCTGGGGGCCGGACGACATCGACGGTACGGCTCGAACTAGCTCGTAGTCCCGAGGAATCTCGACGGAGCCGGGCGTCTGCCGGCTCTAGAGAATCTGGCTGAGGAACAGCTTGGTCCGGTCTTCGCTGGGATTCTCGAAGAAGTGCTGCGGCGTGCCGACTTCGACGACCTCGCCGTCGGCCATGAACAGCACCCGGTTGGCAACCGCCCGGGCGAATCCCATCTCGTGGGTGACCACGATCATGGTCATCCCCGACTCGGCCAGCTCCTGCATGACGTCGAGCACCTCTTTGATCATTTCCGGGTCGAGTGCCGAGGTCGGCTCGTCGAACAACAACGCTTTGGGCTGCATGGCCAGGGACCGGGCAATAGCCACTCGCTGCTGCTGGCCGCCGGACAGCTGGCCCGGGTACTTGCGAGCCTGCTCGGGGATCTTGACCCGCTCGAGCATCTCCATAGCAATCTCTTCGGCTTCGTCTTTTGGCTTGTTCCTGACCTGCCGAGGAGCGAGCGTGATGTTGTCCAGCACCGTCAGATGCGGGAACAGGTTGAACTGCTGAAACACCATGCCCGTCTCCCGGCGGATCTCCTGAATGTTGCGAATATCGTCGGATAGTTCGATACCGTCCACGATGATGCGGCCGGCGTCGTGTTTTTCGAGTCGGTTGATACACCGGATCAGCGTCGATTTGCCCGATCCGGACGGGCCAATGACAACCACAACCTCTTGCTTGCCGACATTCAGGTTGATTCCCTTGAGCGCCTGGAAGTCACCGAAGTACTTGTCGACCCCGATGACCTTGATCATCACCTCGCCGCTGATCTGGGTCGCGTCCGAATACACGTTGTTCTGAGTCATCGCTCTCCTACTCCCAGTTTCTTTTCAAGCCGCCGGCTCTCCCGCGACATCGTGTACGAACCAACCCAGTAGATCAGGGCAACAAACGGAAGGGTCACGTCCACCAGGCCCTTCCCGAGGAACTCGCGCCTGGTTATTGGCGATCGAGGAGACCTGGAGAAGTTCGACGACGCCGACGATGACCAGCAGCGAGGTGTCTTTGAAGAGGCTGATGAACTGACCGACCATCGCCGGAATCACCGCACGAAGTGCCTGGGGCAGGACGATGAGGCGCATGACCTTCCAGGGAGCCAGGCCCAGCGCCTGGCCTGCCTCCGTTTGGCCCTTGGGGACCGCCTGCAAGCCACCCCGGACATTCTCAGCTACATAGGCCGCAGTGAACAGCATGATCGCCACGATCAATCTGGCCACGGCGCCGAGCTGTGTGCCGGGGGGCAGCAGGAACAGCAGCGCAAACGCACCCATCAGCAGCAGAGTGATGAGGGGAACACCGCGAATGAACTCGATGTAGGTAACCGACAGGTACCGCACCAGCGGCAAGACTCGACCGCCGACCCAAAGCGAACAAGAGGCCCAGCGGAAAGGCCAGCACGATGCCGGCCACGGTGATGAAAATGGTGAGGTGCAGCCCGCCCCAATTGTCGAGTTCCACGCCGCCAAACCACGACAACGCGGCAAAGGCGCCAAGGAGCATGATCGCCATGATCAACCAGGCGTACCTCCGCACGCTCGCCGGCAGATGGAGACCCGCGTAGCGAGCGGCGACGCCCACGGCCACCATCCCAACCACCAGGATGGTCGGCGTCCAGGTGCGGCTGAACTGCAGCAGGATCACGACGAGTAGCAGGATCGGCCAGAACCGCTGGACCCATTCGCTGTGGCTTCGAATGCACGTACGGGAACCCGGCCTCTTTGGCAGCAACGGCCGCCGAAGCGGTGGATGCGCCAATCATGACCCCGATCGCTCCGGCAATCAGATAGTTGCTAACCCAGATCCTGGCCAGTTCATCGCGCGGAAAGCGACCAACCATGAACAACGTCAGATTGACTCGGACGATCTCCCACTCGGCGCGGAAGAAGACCCAGCGGAGCAGGGTGAAGCCACCCCAGAGGAAGAGCACGCCGAAGACCACCGTGAGCAGGGCGTTGTACCAGTTGCCGAACAGGTTGTCCTTCGCCCACCGAACGGCCGGCGACTCTCGACGACCGGGGACGGGTTCCGTGTACGCGGCCATCAGTTGGTCACCAGTTGCAGCCGCCGGTTGAGGAAATTGATCAGGAACGAGATCGTCAACGAGAACAGCAGGTAGGAGCCCATCAGAATCACGATTAGTTGCGGAGCCGGTTTGGCGTTGCCGATCGCCTGGAACACCACCAGGGTGACCTCGGCGTACCCGATGGCGATCGACAAGGAGGTGTTCTTGGTGAAGTTGAGGAACTGGTTGATCAGCGGTGGGATGGCAATTCGCAACGCCTGCGGAAGGATGACAAACCGGAGCCGCTGGAAGCTGCTCAGCGCCAGGGCATTGGCGGCCTCGGTCTGGCCTTTGGCAACCGCCTGGATACTTCCCCGGACGATCTCGGCCACATGGCTGGCCGTGTAGA
Source organism: uncultured Actinomycetota bacterium (assembly GCA_963715305.1). Classification (GTDB taxonomy): domain Bacteria; phylum Actinomycetota; class Acidimicrobiia; order Spongiisociales; family UBA4744; genus UBA4744. The sequence goes on along the minus strand of CAVQSB010000007.1, from coordinate 190,125 downwards.
TCACCAGGGCCAACAAGACGGCGATATAGGGCCCGACCGTCTGGTAGCCGCCCTCGATAAATCGCCCATCAACCACCACGGGCCGCGAGAGAGAATACGGTTTGCCGAGCGCGAAAAAGCCAACAATCGCGAACGCTAAGAAGACCAGGGTTCCCCACAGGAACCGGTGGTGAGGAGTGCCTGTGGCATCGAATTTCCGGGTTCGCCAGATCCACGCTGCGATCGAGGCGAGGATCCCGACACCGAGAACCGCCAGGTAGATCCCCGAATTATCCCCGGCGTTCGTCCAGGGAATCGCCAGGAATCGATTCGAGATGACGAAGAGATCTCCCGGCGTAATGGCGTCCTGCATTCTGGGCAGGGAGAGGATCACTGCAGCATTGGTGAAGATGATCACCAGCAGCGGTGGGATGTTGCGCAGCGTCTCGACATAGACGGTCGCGGCTTTGCGAACCAGCCAGTTGCTCGAAAGCCGGCCGATTCCGATCAGGGTTCCGAGGATGGTCAGCAGGGGAATACCGACCACCGCCAACGCCGCGGTGTTCTTGATTCCCAGGAGGATGATGTCCGAGATCGGCTGGGAAGGCCGAAAATCCGATCCGGTGACGTTGACCCCGGCAGGTTGCTTGAGGAACTCGAAGTCCGTCGGGATGTTGGCTGCGGTGAGGTTGGTGGTGAGGTTTCGCCCGAGATACAGGAACAGGGCCACAGCACCCACGCCTGCAACAACCTGGGCAACAACCCGCAGCACCTTGACATCGCGCCAGAAAGGTGGCCGCGCGGTTCGATCGCTCGAATCTGTAGCTACCGCCACATCACCTCACTCAAGAGAGGTGGGGGACCGGCGAATGCCGGTCCCCCACACGTATCACGTTCTACCGGTAGGGAGGCGCGTACAGCAGTCCGCCCCTGGTCCACAGGTCGTTGACACCGCGCACCAGTCCGAGCGGGGTATCGGGGCCGACGTTCCGGTTGTAGATCTCCTCGTAGTTGCCTACCTGACTGATCACCTTGACAGCGAAGTCGGTCGGCAGACCGAGACCCGGATCCGTAACGGTCGGTGGATCGCCGGTCGGCTGGCCGAGGAACTTCAGGATGTTGGGATCGTCACCCGAGTAGCTCTCGACGTTGCCCGAGTTCAAGCCGAACTCTTCGGCCTGAATGGTGGCGAAGACGGTCCAGTTGACAGCTTGGGCCCACTTCGAGTCACCGTCGAGCACCATCGGACCGAGAGGCTCTTTTGAGAACGTCTCGGGCAGGATCGTCCAGGCCTCGGGGCCGCCATCGGCTTCGGGGTTCTGGGCACGGAACGCTGCGAGCTGCGACTTGTCGGACGTCCAACCGTCACACTGATCGGCCACGAACGCCGGCCGAAGCTCGTCGTTCGAGTCGAAGGTCAGCGGCGTGAAGGCCAATCCACCGGCCAGGAAGCGGTCGGACAGGTTCAGCTCGGTCGTCGTTCCCGACTGCACACAGACGGTCGTATTCGCCATATCTTCGATGGACGTGATGCCGCTGTCGGACTTCACCATCATGCCCTGGCCGTCGTAGAACGTGGTGGTCAGGAAGGTTCCGCCTTCTGCCCCGTCCCGGCTGGCCGTCCAGGTCGTGTTGCGAATCAGCACGTCGATCTCGCCGGACTGCAGAGCGGTGAACCGCTGCTGAGCAGTCAGGGCCTTGTATTCGACCTTGGTCGAATCGCCAAGCACAGCTGCCGCAACGGCCTTGCAATAGTCGATGTCAAAACCGGCGAAATTGCCGTCGGCGTCGATGGACCCGAAGCCGAACACTTCGTTGTTCACACCACAGTTGAGTACGTCCCGGGCTACAACCTCGGCGTATACGCCTTCGGTGGCAGTTTGACCGCCACCGTCTGCAGCCGTCGTCGTTGTTGTTTCTTCTTCGGCGCCGTCACCGCCGCAGGCGGTGGCCACCATGGCCAGCACTACGACGAGCAGCAATAGTCGTTTGATCATCCCTCTCCTCCCAAAACATGGTCGGGTACCGGGAGACTCCCGGGTGATGGGACCATAGCCACGCACGGCCTTCGTTTTCAACTGAAAATGCGTGGCGCCAGCGTCCGAGTTGCCGGTCTCCAGATATCAGTTACCCGTCACCGGTTGCGGTTTTGCCGACCTGCCGTTGGGAAACACGAAGTCCGACGAACTCAAGCGGGCCGTTAGGCGCTGCTTACGATTTCAGCGATGCGCCGTCGGCGATCGACTCTGGATCGAGTTCGACGTCTGCGGCGATATCCGCTGCCGAACCCGAGGGCAAGAAACGGTCGGGGAGGCCGAGCACAGAGACCTTGCCAGCCAGTCCATGTCGGGACAGCTCTTCGAGTACCGCTGCCCCGAAAGCCGCCCGCTATCACGTTGTCCTCCAAAGTGATGACGTTCGGATACGCGGCTCGCCCACTCCACCAATCGTTCATCGAGAGGTTTCACCCACCGGGCATTGACGATCCCACAGGAGATCCCCTGTTGGGCCAGCATCCCCGCCGCCTTCACTGCCGGCTCGACCATGCTGCCGACAGCCAGCAGCAACACGTCCTCACCCTGCTGGACCATTTCTGCCACGCCCACCTCGAGAGGCTCGGTGGGTAGCGCCGGGCAATGAGCCGGCGGCGCCTTTCGGAAACCTGATGGCCATGGGGCCGACGGTGTCCCAAGCGGTCGCCAGCATGCCGCACAGCTCATCGGCGTCGGCCGGAGCACCGATGGTCATGTTGGGGATCATCCGCAGGTACGAGAGATCGAACGCGCCGTGGTGGGAGGCACCATCCGGCCCCGTGATCCCCGCCCGATCGATCATGAAAACCACCGGCAGATCGTGCATGGCAACGTCGGTCACGATCTGGTCGAATGCTCGCTGCAGGAAACTCGAATAGATGGCAACGACGGGCCGCATCCCCGTCATCGCCAGCCCGGCCGCCAGCGTGACGGCATGTTGTTCGGCAATGCCGGTGTCGATAACCCGGTCGGGAAACTCCGCGGCCATCGCCGAAAGGCCGGTCGGTGAAACCATGGCTGCGCTGATCGCGATCAGATCGTCCCGTTCCCGAGCCGCATGCAATACAGCCTGACCGGCAACGCTGGTGAGCTTCAATTCCGACTTGGCCGGGCGGCCGGATTCGACGTCGAATGCGCCGACACCGTGCAATTTGTCCTCGTCGTTGTTCAGGGCGGGTTCATACCCGCGACCCTTCTCCGTAATGATGTGCACCACCGAGGGCTCATCGAACGACCTGGCGTGAACAAGATTCTCCTCAATCGCGTGAATATCGTGACCGTCGATAATGCCCGAGTACTTCAGGCCCAGCGCATCGAACACCGTTCCCGGCTCGATCAGCTGCTTTACGGACTCCTTGAGACGATGAGCTAGTTCGTCTGCTCCTTCGCCGATGGCGGGGATACTGCGCAGCAGCTTGCCGATCGTCTTCTTGGTCCACTCGTAACGTGGATCGAACCGAAGGTGGGCGAGCGCCGCAATACCACCGACGGTCGGGGCGTACGAGCGACCGTTGTCGTTCACCACAATGATCAGCCTGGGCGGCTGCAGTACCGCAATATGGTTGAGGGCTTCGTAGGCCATACCACCGGTCAAGGCGCCGTCACCGATGACCGCCACCGTGTAGCTGTCATCCCCGACTCGTTGTTTGGCAAGTGCCATGCCAAGGGCGTAGCTCAGCGATGTAGAAGCATGGCTGTTCTCGACGAAGTCATGCTCGCTTTCGATTCGACTCGGGTATCCGGTCATCCCCCGGTACTGGCGGAGCGTCTCGAATTCATCCTGGCGACCGGTGACCAGCTTGTGAACATATGCCTGATGGCCAACGTCCCAGAGGATGCGATCGGTGGGACTGTCGAAAACCCGATGCAGCGCAAGCGTCAACTCGACGACACCGAGGTTGGGCGAGAGATGGCCGCCGGTCCGTGAGATAGCGTCCACCATGAACGATCGGATCTCGCCGGCCAATTGTGTCAACTGGTCGGGACCAAGATCCCGCAAATCGGCGGGACCGGTCACACGAGCGAGCAAGTTGTCGGTTGTGGTCACAGGTCAACCCCAGGTCGAGCGATGGCCCGCCGACCGGGACAACCGCGCCAATGAACACCAGATTAGTGATTGGAGCGAATAGACCAACCCCCGCACCCATTGGGAAGCCCTTTTCGATCCGCCTAACATCCCGAAGAGGGGAAACGGTCGGAGGGCCGACCCTCGACCAAACATGAGGAGGAAGGGTCATGAGAAGAAGAAACACTGCCGCGCTGGTGCTGCTGCTGGCGTTTGCAATGATTGCCGGAGCATGTAGCGGCGGAGCGGGCGGCGAATACGACCTGGTTACCGCCGACACCCTGACGGTGTGCTCGGACATTCCCTACGCCCCGTTCGAGTTTGAAGAAGCCGGCGCGTATTCCGGCTTCGACGTTGAGCTGATGGAGGCCATCGGCGCGGAACTCGACCTGGAGGTCGTGTTCATCGACTCCGGCTTCGACTCCATTACCAGCGGGACGGCCATGGTCGGCAACGAGTGCGACATCGCCGCCTCGGCGATCACCATCACGGAAGAGCGGGAAGAGAACATCGACTTCTCGAACGGCTACTTCGACGCCGACCAGTCCTTGATGGTCAAAGTCGACTCGGGTTACACCAGCTACGACGATCTCGTGGGATTGCGCGTTGGCGTGCAGGCGGGTACTACCGGCGAGGCCTATGCCAACGACAACAACCCCGGCGGCGTTGACGTTGTCAGCTTCGGCGAGAGCGCCGACTTGTTCGTGGCAATGGAAGCCGGCGATATCCAGGGCATCCTCCAGGACTTGCCGGTCAATGCCGAGCGCATGCTGGGCGACGACACCCTGACCGTGGTTGCTACCTACCCGACCGGAGAGGAATACGGCTTCGCCGTCAAGGAAGAGGGCAAGGAAGCCTTGCTCACAGCTGTCAACGACGCTCTGGCCACCGTCAAGAGCGGCGGCACCTACGACACCCTCTACGACAAGTACTTCAAGTAAACCCGATCTGAGAAGTCAGCCTAAGGGGGACCCGACTAGGGTCCCCCTTATCGTTGGAGACTGGGGACGGCGTCATGAAGAAGTCGACCAAAGCAAAAGCCCGTCGGGGAATCCTCTACGGCACCCTCATCCTGATATTCGTCATCGTGGTGATCGCAGCCGATTGGCCCAAGATCCAGAAGGCATTCTTCAATCCTGAAATCGCTGCGGAGATGTTCCCCGAGGTCATCACCGTTGGAGTCAAGAACACCATCATCTACACCGCTCTGGCGTTCACGTTTGGTTTGACGCTGGCACTGATTCTGGCCTTGATGAAGCGATCCGATATCAAACCCTATAAGTGGATCGCCACCACCTACATCGAGCTATTTCGGGGCCTCCCCGCTTTGGTCACCATCATCCTGGTGGGATTCGGCTTGCCGATCGCCATGGGTGTTCGAATTCCGGGGGGCACGCTCGGCAAAGGAACGGTCGGTTTGGGCATTGTCGTGGCTGCCTACATGGCCGAAACCATACGGGCCGGCATCGAAGCTGTCCCGCGTGGTCAAATGGAAGCCGCACGCTCGCTTGGCATGAGCAAAGGAGCCGCCACCAGGTCGATTGTCTTGCCGCAGGCGTTCCGGATCATCATCCCGCCGCTCACCAACGAGTTGGTGATCCTCATCAAGGACACCTCCCTGCTGTTCGTTCTGGGAACAACAATTGCCACCAAGGAATTGACCAAATTCGGCCGAGACTTCATGAACGACACCTTCAACGGCACCCCGTTGATTGTCATCGCGCTCATGTACTTGGTCATCACGCTCCCGATGACGAGGTTTGTTGCGCAACTCGAGAAGCGTGCGGCGAGGGCGAGGTGAACCATGGATAAGAACGTTCCTCCCATTCAGATCCTGGAGCTCCACAAGTATTTCGGCGATCTCGAAGTGCTGCGCGGCATCGATTTCCAGGTCAAAGCCGGCGAGGTGGTGTGTGTCATCGGACCATCCGGGTCGGGCAAGTCGACGTTGTTGCGATGCGTAAACCTCCTGGAAGTCCCTACTTCCGGCAAGGTGCTGGTTGAGGGCATCGATCTCACCGATCCCGAGACCGACGTGGACGCAGTCCGCGCCCGCATCGGCATGGTCTTCCAACAGTTCAACCTCTTCCCGCACCTGACGGTCATGCAGAATCTGACCATTGCCCAGCGGAAGGTCCTGAATAGATCGGAAGCATGAGGCCGACGAGAAAGCCAGGGCTGTGTTGGAAAGAGTTGGCATGCTCGACAAGATCGACGAGTACCCCATCAACCTCTCAGGCGGTCAGATGCAGCGAGTGGCCATCGCCCGATCACTTTCGATGGACCCGGACATGATGCTCTTCGATGAGCCGACCAGCGCCCTCGATCCTGAGCTGGTGGGCGAAGTTCTCGATGTCATGCGCAAACTGGCCGAGGAAGGCATGACCATGATGGTGGTCACCCACGAAATGGGTTTTGCCCGACAGGTCGGCGACCGTGTGGTGTTCATGGACGAAGGTGTGGTTGTTGAGGATGGCCACCCCGACGACGTGCTGCTCAACCCTCAGCACGAGCGAACCAAGAAATTCCTGGAAGCAGTGTTGCAGCAGTAGGAACAGCCATAGAATGGTGCGAGTGGATCCTGGCTGCGGGGGCGATTGGGATCCTCGGATGGTTCATCCGGTACGCCCGGTCGGTATGGCGAGGCGAATACGGGCACGCCAAAGGTTCAAAGTCCGTCTGGTGGGTACCGGGCGGAGGTGGCCACGGTGGGGGCGGACAGGTCCCACCATTGATTGCCGATAGCGATCCAGACGACGAGATCAGGTGAGTGGCTGGCCCCCCGGCGGCCAGCTGAATGCGGCCCGGAAACCACCACACATAGTGGCGCGCATTGCGAGGCGTTTTCGTTCGTGAGCCCGGGGATCGAGTAGTATTCACTCCTGAAGGCAGGGCCGTCAGAGACGGCCCGTTTTTTGACGTTTGCTCAATTAGAACACGGCCGGGAACAACCAGCCGTACCAATCAGGAGGAATCATTATGGGATCGGTGATCACCTGGATCGCGGGTGCCGCAATCTTCGCAGGGGCAAGTTGGCTCGGAGGATACGCTTCATCAATCCGGCGGGGCTACCGCCATGATCCACAAACCAAATCCGTGTGGTGGACGCCTGGACAAATCCCCACTCCGTATATGAACGGAAACGAGCGCGTGGACGCCAGCTAGGCAGCGATCAGCAATCAGCAATCAGCAATCAGCAATGCAGCAATCAGTTGCTAGTGGCGAGCAACTGGCTCTTGCCAAACTGATATTGGTGGGATCCAACCCCCCGGCCCCCCACCCCCTCACTGCGCTCGGGTACTCCCGCCAACCGACTCGCTTCGCTCGTCAGGGGGGAGGGCGGAGCTAGCCGGCCAGCAAGGCGCTGGCGAGGGTCTCGGCCAGTATCTCGAAGTGGGGGCGGCGAATCAGGATGTCCGGACCGCGGCCGTACCGTCGCAGAGCCGCGGCAGTCGCCGGACCGATCGCTGCGGCGACAACCCCCGCCAGGTCACGCGCCTCCACCCATCCCTCTACCGCCAGCGAAGACTCGAAGACCACCGCCTCTACCTCATCGAGCGAAGGGGCCACCGGGACCCATCCGTACACGGCAACCGCTACCAGTTCTTCTGCTGCGTCCGCAAGCGAGATCGTGATCCGTGGATCGATGCCTTCATCATGCGGATAGGCAACTCGCCGACCTGCCGCTTTGCGGATGAGATAGGCCGTGAAGTCAGAAGGGTTCCCGGTTCCGACATGGGCCACCCGGCCGCCCCGCTCCTCGACCCGGGCCGCTCCGGCGGGCGTCAACACGGCAATCGGCGTGGCCGGAATTGGACCGTCGGGCCACAGGACGTCGAGCGCCCGCGAGGATGTCAGAACCACAAGGTCGGCCTCTTCGGCCGAGGCACGGGCGCGCGCCAGATCGACGTCATCAGCCTGCTGAATGCGAACACACGGAAGTGCAACCGGACGAAGCCCGACCGCCACCAGCTCGGCGGCCATTCCGGCCGAGGCTTCGATACTGGCGGTCACCGCCACCCTGGGCACAGCGTTCTCCACTCCTGAAGCGTACGCATCCGTGCCGGTTCGCGCGGCACACGAGACATCTATGCTGTTGCCGACAACAAGGCCCGCGACGGCAGAGCCGATCAGGTACGATCATGACGGACGAGACCACAACCAGGCGCACCATCCCGGTCCGGGTCCGCGTGATCCTGGTGCTGTTCCTCCTCTACCTGTTCCTCGTCGGGGTCAAAGCGCTCGAGACCGGCATCCAGGGGCTCGGGGAGGACTTCACCGACTCTCTCTTCGCAGGCGTCTCCAATCCGCTGGCCGGTCTCTTTGTCGGCATCCTGGCGACGGTCCTCGTGCAGTCCTCGTCGGTCTCGACCGCCACGATCGTCGGTCTGGTCGGAGCCGGAACGCTGACCGTTCCCCTGGCGGTGCCGATGATCATGGGCGCCAACATCGGAACGACGGTCACCAACACCCTCGCTTCACTCGGATACTTGCGCCGCAGCACCGAGTTCCGACGGGCGTTCGCAGGCGCCACCATGCATGACTTCTTCAATATCATGGCGGTAGCGGCGCTGCTCCCGCTGGAACTCGCCACCAAGTTCCTGTCGAAATCCGCAGAAGCATTGGCGGGATGGTTGGGTAGGTCGAGCACCGCAGGGTTCGAGGCCCCGGACAGCCCGATCAAGGCGGCCGTCAAAGCACCGGTCAAGCTGCTCGAAAACACTTTCGAGAGCCTCGGTGCCGGCGACACCCTGATGGGCATTTTGTTACTCATCGTGGGACTTGGGTTCATCTTTTTGGCACTGGCCTACATAACCCGCAATATGAAACTGGTCGTCGCCGGGAACATCGAACGGTCCATGAACGCGGTATTGGCCAAAGGCGGCGGTGTGACCGCCATGGCCATCGGTCTCATCATGACGGTGGCGGTGCAGTCCTCGAGCATCACTACGTCGGTGCTGATCCCCATGATCGCAGCCGGGGTTCTCACGCTCAGCAACGCCTACCCGATCACGCTCGGAGCCAACGTTGGTACCACGGTCACGGCTCTCCTGGCCTCCCTCGCCACCGAACGGCCCGAAGGTCTGGTCATCGCCCTGGTCCACACGTTGTTCAACATCAGCGGCATCCTGCTGTTCTATCCGATCCCGCAACTCAGAAGAATTCCTCTGTTCCTGGCTCAGAAGCTTGCCGCAGTTGCGGAAGTCAGGAAATCGCTCGTCATCGTCTATGTGATCGGGGCCTTCGTTTTGGTCCCCGTGATTGGGATACTGATACTGCAATGAGATTGGAGTGAACCATGGTGCTTGACTTCTTCCGGGGAGGTGGAGACGCGCAACTCGAGCGGATCGAAGCGCAGATCCGCCAGATGATCCTCGACGACCGGCACACCTTCGACACCGCCATCAATGCCCTGATCGGCGGGACCGACCCGTCGTTGGTCGGCAAGGACATCCGCAAGACCGACAAGGGCGTGAACAAGGCAGAGCGGGCCGTGCGGCGGGAGTTGGTCGTCCACGTCAGCGTGCGGGGTACCTCCGCCGACATCCCCCTCGTACTGGCGTCGATGAGCGTCGTCAAGGATGCAGAACGGATCGGCGACTACTCGAAGAACATCTGGGATATCGCCAACAGTGGGATCGATCTCTCCGGTGCCGAGGACATTGGTGTGTTGACCCGCTACCGGGATCGAATCTCCAAGCTCATCGGGGAGACCGCCCGGGTGTTCGGCGAGAAAGATCTCGAAATGGCCCACGCCCTCCTCAAGGGCGGCGACGATCTGCAAGATGAATTCGATGAACTCGTCGATGAGCAACTCCAGACCGACAAGCCGGGTCGCGAGGCGGTGCCGCGGGCGTTGCTCTATCGATACTTGAAACGGATCACAGCTCATCTCATGAATATCCTCACATCGCTGGTCATGCCGATCGATCGTCTCGACTACTACGACGAGGCCAAAGCGGACCGCGAATAAGAGCCCCATCAGGCTCCCTCTCGACCGGAACCGGAAGTCAGACCTCGGAACTGACGTCGACATCTTTCCGGTGAGCGGAAGTACCAGACGGAACGTCGAGCCTGCCCCCAGCTCACTCTCGACCTCCACACGGCCGCCGTGGCGTTCTGCCACATGCTTGACAATCGCCAGCCCGAGGCCGGTCCCACCCGTGTGCCGCGATCGGGCAACATCGACGCGGTAGAAACGCTCAAAAATTCGCGGGCAGCTCGCGACTCGGGATCCCCACACCATCGTCGGCTACTTCGAGGACGGCCTCGCTCGCCCACCTGCCGGACTCCGACCACGACCCGGCCGCCTGCCGCGTACCGTCGCGCATTATCGAGGAGATTGCGAGTGGCCAGACGCAGATCGGGTCCACTTCCCGAAACCGTCACCGATACCACATCCAGACTGAACTCCACGCGCGCCTCGTCGACGGCATCATCGAGGCGCGCTACTTCATCAACAACGATTTGGTCCAACCGCACCCCTTCGAAAACCAGCTCCTCTGTCTCGAGGCGCGAAAGATCGAGCAGATCTACCACGATCCGCCCCAAGCGAATCGCAGTCGGCTTCCACCTGTTCGGCAAACGTCCTGGCTGCGGCCGGGTCCTCGTCAATGGCCCGGACGATGGTCTCGGCGCCCGCTCGAATGGCGGCAATCGGGGTCTTCAATTCGTGCGATGCGTCGGCTACGAAGTCCCGCCTCATAGCCTCCACCCGGGCGGCCTCTGTCACGTCCTGCAGCACAAGCAGCACACTTCCCTCCGCGTCGGGCAACACGGCCGTCGCGGCCAGACGACGGCCGGGAACGCCGAACACGAATTCTCGGTGAACGGGATCGGAGGCGGATCGAGCCGACCCGGCGAGTTCCTGCAGCGGTCCGGGCAGCTCGGCCAGCCCGGAGCGGCTTCCCAGCGTTGTGTGCGCCCAGCTGTTGGCAAACGCAACTTCGTTGTCGATCGAAATCAGGATGACGCCTTCATCGAGTACGTCGAGGATCCCTTCCCGAGATCGGAGATCTTCTTCACTCAGCCGGGCTCGTTTGTACAGTTCGTCCGCCATCCGGTCAACGGCCCCGGCCATGGCGTGCAATTCGGCCGAGTCGGCTCCGTCGATCTTTGCCGGACCGTCTCCGGAGGCCATCCTCACAATCGATTCGGTCACCTGCCGTATGGGCCGAACGATCCTTCGGGCACCCAGCCACACAGCGCCGAGTCCAAGCAGGGCCGCCCCTATCCCGGCCCACGTTATCGCCAATCGCAGCCGTTGGAGACGCTCGCCGATCACGCTCACCGGTTCCGCCACCCTGACGATCCATCCGTCATTGTTGGGGGGAACTGCAACGTAGCGGTATTCCACGCCGACGCTTTCACTGATCCTCGATGAGACGCCCGTCACCCCAGTAAGTGCGGCGCGAACTTCCGGCCGATCGGCATGGTTCGCCATTCCTCGCGGGTCGCGCGATGAGTCGGCCAGGACCGTGCCGCTCGAGTCGATCACAGTGACCCGCAAGCTCTCGACGCGGGCCCAGTCGGAGACCGCTCCTTCGAGGTCGCGTTCGGAGTCGACGATCGCTCGCAAGAGCAATGCCTGAGACTCCAGCGACTGCGTGAGATCGTCGATCAACTGGACCTTGAGAACGCTGTTGAGGAGCAGACCGAGTACGACGAGCAGCATCACGACGGTGACCGCGTACCACGTCAAGAGACGGCCGACGAGGGTCTTGCGGGGTCGCTCAGCCATCGAGGTATTTGTATCCGAGGCCCCGCACCGTCACCAGATGTACAGGCCGATGCGGGTCCTCCTCGATCTTCTTGCGGATACGACGGATATGGACATCCAGAGTCTTCATATCGCCGTAGTGTCCGGGGCCCCATACCTCGTCAATCAGGAAATCCCGGCTGAGGAGACGGCCCATCCGGCTCAAGAAAGCTGAGACCAGTTCGAACTCTTTCGGGCGAAAACTGACCTCTCTTCCTCGCACGGTCGCCTCGTGACGGGAGATATTCAGCCGAATCGGGCCGCCTTCGAGTATCTCGTCTTCATCCGGGCCGGGAGCAGGTTCGATCATGGTCACCCGGCGCAGATTGGCTCCGACGCGGGCAATCAGTTCCCGCATCGCGAATGGTTTGGTGACATAGTCGTCGGCTCCTAACTCGAGGCCTGCCACCTTGTCCGCCTCGCCATCCTTGGCCGTAACAATGATGATCGGTACATTCGACTCGGCCCGCAGGGACCGGCACACATCGAGGCCCGACATCGTCGGCAGCATCAGGTCGAGCAATACGAGGTCGGGCGGTTGCTCTCGTGCCATCCGAACGGCATTGCGCCCGTCGGAGGCGACCATCACTTCGTAGCCTTCGCGTTCGAGGTTATACCGGATGGAATCTGCCAGGCTCGCTTCGTCCTCGACAATGAGGATCCGCCGGGTACGGTCGGTCATGTCACTCGGTGTCCGGTCGGGTGAACTCCTGAAACTCGCCGGTGAGCAGAAACGCCACCTGCTCGGCAATGTCCACGGCTTGGTCCCCGACCCGTTCGAGCGCCCGCGACACCATCAACATCGGGACCGCCCACTCGAGAACATCCTGGTCCGGGGCGCATCGAGCAACTTCCTGGGCCATACTGCGATTCAGCCGGTTCACCGGTTCGTCCATCTCCGGGACCTGTAACGCCAGGGAAAGATCTCTCTGGACGAAGGCTTCCATAGCCGTTCTCACCATGGGTTGCACCAGATCGCCCATCTCCTGAAGCTGCTCGAGAATCGATGGCTCGCGGGCGTGTCCGTCAATGGCGCTGACGATCTTGGCGATATTGGCTGCCTGGTCTCCCATTCGTTCCAGCGTCACCAAGAGGTGGAGAACCGCAGACATGAGACGCAGGTCTCCGGCGACCGGAGTTTGCAGGGCCATCGTCTCCAGCCACTTCTGATGTATCAGGAGGTACTTCTCGTCAATATCTGCGTCCCGGGCAACAACATCGCCGGCGAGGGAACCGTCGTTTCGAACCAGGGCGCTCACCGCTCTTCCCACCGCCTGCTCGGCCAAACCGGCCATCAGCACCAACTCGTGCTCGATCGACGCGAGCTCAACGTGAAAATGGCGTCTCGGTGCTGTCATCCGAACCTTCCCGTGATGTAGTCCTCGGTCTCTTTCTTCTGAGGTTTGGTGAAGAGATCGGCCGTTACCCCATATTCAACCACCTGACCCGCACGGTCCTGGTCCATATTGAGAAAGGCGGTGAAGTCGGAAGCACGGGCAGCCTGCTGCATGTTATGGGTCACGATGATGATCGTGTACCGCTCTTTGAGCTCCTGAATCAGCTCCTCGATGCGAAGCGTGGCAATCGGGTCGAGGGCCGATGTGGGCTCATCCATGAGAATGATTTCAGGCTTCACAGCGATCGTTCGGGCGATACAGAGTCGCTGTTGCTGACCGCCCGACAGCGACAAACCCGACTGATCGAGCTTGTCGTGGACGTCGTCCCACAGAGCAGCCTGGCGCAGCGACTGTTCAACCAACTCGTCCATGTTGCCCCGATACCCATTGACCTTGGCCCCCCAGGCGACATTGTCGTAGATGCTCTTCGGGAACGGATTGGGCTTCTGGAACACCATGCCAACCCGGCGACGCACTTCGACCGGGTCAACCGACTCGTCGTAGATGTCGTCGCCGTGAAACAAGACGCGACCCTCGACCCGGGACGTGGGAATGAGGTCGTTCATCCGGTTGAAGGCTCGTAATACGGTGCTCTTCCCGCATCCGGAAGGACCGATCAGGGCGGTGATCTGATGGTCCCGGAACTGCAGAGAGACATTCTTGACGGCGCGAAACGTTCCATACGAGACGCTCATGTCGACGGTCTCCATCGCATGGGTCATGCCTCGCTCTGAGCTGTCTGCCGTTCTCGGTGCACCGGCTGCAGTTATGGCGATTCCAGGATCTTCATTCGCCACTTCACATTCTCCTTGCGTATCGGTTGCGAAGTATCACGGCAGTCGCATTGAGGGTCAACAGCATGACCAGCAACACCAGGATGGCAGCCGCCGCAATGTTCCGGAATTCGTCCTGGGGGCGGGATGTCCACTGGAAGATCTGAATCGGAAGGGCCGTGAACTTCGAGAACGGCCCGCTGGGATCGGTTGTGATGAAGGTCGACGCCCCCACCACCACCAGCGGTGCCGTCTCGCCAAGGGCCCGGGCAACGGCCAGGATCGTGCCGGTGAGAATCCCCGGCAGGGCATTGGGCAGCACATGCGCGCGGGTGGTCTGCCACTTGGTGGCGCCCAGGGCCAGGCCGGCCTGACGGAGTGACCGGGGGACGGCCCGAATGGCCTCCTGAGCATTGATGATGATGATGGGCAAAATGAGCAAACCCAGCGTTAGGCCGGCCGCAACGATGGTCCGTCCGTTGGCGGTCGTGCCTTCACCGACACCGAACCAGGCTCCGCTCGAAAACCCCTCGAGGGCGCGAACGAAGATCGCCAGACCGAGCATTCCGTAGATGATCGATGGCACCCCGGCGAGGTTGTTGATGTTGGTCTGTATCAGCCGGTTCATCCGGTTGTCCGACGCGTACTCCTCCAGGTAGACGGCCGACCCCACCCCGACCGGGAACGAGAAGACAAGTGTGATCGCGACGATCCAGAGCGAGCCCAACACGGCCGTGCGCACGCCTGCCACGGCCGGGTCGGGTGCTTGCGGGCTGACCAGGAATCGTCCGCTCAGCCAGGACCGAAATACCAGCTCAGCCTCAGGGAATTCTGTCGCTGCATCGGCCTGAACCTCGCGACCGGACAGCACGGATTCGAAAAGGGTCCACGTCTTCAGGACAGTCGGCTGCACGACTCGTTCCACCACGAGTTGATACACACCCGCCTGATCCCGCGCGGGCGCCGAACAGCCCGCGACCGGCTCGGCGCCGGAGCACAGCTCGGCGTATTTCGCCTCGGACTCGAAGACCAAGCGATCGTCGAAGAACCGCTGATCGCGCTCCAATCGGCGACCGACGTTGTTGGTGACCGTCTGTTGCAGGAGAGCAACCAGATCCGATTTCGACAGGTCAACGAGGTCGACGTCCTCCCCGTAGCCGAGGCGGACAACCAGTTCGCGCGGCTGCACCTCGTTCTGCAGTGCAACATACCCGAAAGACGAATCGATGACCTTGAGGAGCAACGTGAGTAGCGCAATAACGGCGAGCATCAGGGCCACTACAAAGCTGAATTTGAAGATAGTGCCCCGGCGGTGCCGCCTCGCGATGGCCCGGCTCAGTTCCGCCCCCTCAGGATACGCGTCGGGAACCGGGCGGGTCATTCGTACACCTCACGGAAGCGGGCGACGAACCGCCGGCTCAGCATGTTCAGGACCAGGGTGATCACGAACAGCGTCAGACCGATGGCGAAGATGCTGTTGTAGTCGATGGAGTCGTAGCTGAGGTCACCGCCGCTGATCCGCACGATGTGCCCGGTCATGGTCTCGCCTGCAACAAAAGGGTTGAGAATGTAGGAGAAGAGGCCGTCTTGTCCGAAGGTGAAGTTCTTGGGCCCGGCACCTGCCGCAATCGCGACCACCATCGTCTCCCCAATTGCCCGGGAGATGGCAACTACAAAAGCGGCGGCGATACCCGACAGAGCAGCCGGGACCACGATCCGTAGTGCCGTTTCCAGCTTGGTTGCCCCCAATGCATGAGCCGCCTCCCGCAGCGACATGGGCACAGCGTGCAAGGCATCTTCGGCCATCGAGCTGACGAGAGGAACGATCAGAATCCCAACCACGATGCCGGCCGAGGCGTCGTTGAAGATTTCCACCACCCCGTCACCAAGAATCGAACGGAGGAGCGGGGTCATGAAGGTCAGCGCAAAATACCCGTACACGACGGTCGGAACACCGGCCAGCACCTCGAGGATGGGTTTGAGGATCCCCCGGGACCGCTCCGAGGCATACTCGCTGAGGTAGATAGCGGTCGCCAGGCCGATCGGCAGCGCCACCACCATGGCGATCACGCTGACCATCACGGTGGCGAGGACCAGGGGCCAGATTCCGAAATCGAGGATGGCCGGCTGCCAAGTGGTCGAGGAGAAGAACTCACCCAGTGTCACATCATCGGTCTGGAAGAAGAGCAACGCCTCTTTGCCCAGTTCGTAAACGATCCCGATGGTGGTGACGACCGAAGTGGCGGCTGCCACGAACAGCGACCCTTGGATCAGCATCTCGACCGGGCGCGGACGCTTCTTCAGGCTGTTCGCCCGTAGGTCTCCGGCGGTTGGTACTTCGGTGGCCATGGTGGTCCTAGCGTTCTCGCGCGGGGCGGGAACACCTCATTGGGTCCACCCGCCCCGCCGCATGGAGTTGATCAGCTCATGGCGTCGAGCCATGCCTGCTCGGCGGCCTCGAGCGCATCACGGGGTGCCGGGAAGTACCCGACGTCGATGACCTCTTCGTTGACGTAGGTCAGGTAGAAGTTGATGAAGTCTGCTACCTGCGGCTTGTCCTTCATGATGTCTGACGTGCTGTAGACGAACAACGGCCGCGCCAGCGGATACGTACCGGCGTCGACGTTCGCCTGGTTCGGTTCCACTCCTTCCACCGCCAAGACCTTGAGCTGGTCCGAGTTCTCCGAGTAGTAGGCGAAACCGAAGAACCCGATCGCACAGGTCGTGGAGGAGTTCGAAGGATCACACCCGTCACCTTCGATGCCCTGAACGAGCACATTGTCGTCTTCGGAAAGCTGCGTGTTGCCGGCCGCCAGCATCGGAGCCTCGTCCTCGTCGAAGACCTCTTCGACGAAGTAGTCGAAGGTCCCCGAGTCGGTTCCAGGGATGAACCGTTGAATCGGGTTGGCAGGCCAGTCCGGCCGGACGTCTTGCCACGTTGTGGCCGTCGAGAAGAGGGCGGCCAATTCTGCAAAGGTGATATCGGTGGCGAAGGTGTTGGTGGGGCTAACGGTGACTGCCAACGCATCCGTTCCGACGCGGAACTCGATCGGCTCGCGCCCGATCGCCCGGCACGACTCAATCTCGGAATCCTTGATCGGACGGCTGGCATTGGCAATGTCCGTCTCACCCTGATCGCAGAATCGTTCGAAACCAGCCCCCGACCCGATGCTGTCGATGGTGATCCGCCCGCCGTAGCCCTCATCCTCGAATCGGGCCGCCATCGCTTCCGACAGCGGGAAGACGGTCGAGCTGCCGGCAGTGACAATGTCACCGGTGATATCAAGCGGATCGACGGCGGGAAGCATTCCTTCTCCAGGAGACGCAGAGGTGGTCGTAGTTGCATCTTGTCCGCCGGCGGTGGTCGTGGTTGTTTCATCGGCGCCACCGCCACAAGCCGCGGCGAGCAGCACAAAGACGGTGAGGATCGCCGCCAGGCGATAGGTGCGTCTCATCATTCGGTGCCCCTTCGTTGGTGACTACATCGTGCCGAACTGAATCCAGCGGTTTTCAAGCTATGAGCTCAAGGTGACCCGAACACGACCGCCGGGTAAACGGAACGTGAACATTTGATTCGGTCATCGGCTCGACCCGGGAACCTTCGCCACCACTCTGTGCGTCCGAGGATCAACAGCGAGGGAGACACCCATGCGAAAGATCTTCGGACTACTCATCACCATGACGCTGCTGATCGCAGCCTGCACCACCGGGGCGGTCAATCCGGGCATCGACCCGACCACCACAACCAGCCACAGAATTGGCCCGCCGGTCAGCATGGCGTTTGCCCTGCAGCCTTTCGATGCCTGCGACCCGCTGCTCGAATACGTGAAGGAACATGCGCTCGACATGGTCGGCCCGTACGGGCTCGGTGGCGGATACTGGGGTGGAGGGCCGTGGATCGAGATGGCCATGGAAGATACGGCCACAACAGCAGTCCCGGCGGGCGAAGGAAGGAATTCGACCTCGCAACCCGGGGTGGATTACTCGACCACCAACGTCCAGGAAGCCGGTGTCGACGAACCCGACATCGTCAAGTCTGACGGAACCCGGATCCTGGCCATCGCCCAGGGCGTTCTCTACTACGTCGACGTGAGCGAAAGAACGCCCGAGTTAGTGGGCTCGCTCCGTCTCGAGGACGGTTGGGCCCAGGAGATGTTCCTGGCCGGTGACAAGCTCCTGGTCATGTCCCGTACCAATCAGTGGGACGTTCCCGTGCGCCTCGCGCCCGAAATCTGGAACCCTGACCTCCCCTACTACGGCTCCGGAATCTCCGTTCTATCAGAGATCGACATCTCCGATCCCGATGACATGCAAGTTGTGAAGACGCTGTTTGTCGACGGGTCCTATCTCAGTGCCCGCATGGTCGGCGACACGGCCCGCGTCGTGGTGGATGCGTACCCGACCGGACTTGAGTTTGTCTACCCGACCGGCTCCGGACTCCGAGCAGAACGAGAAGCGGAAAGGGCCAACCGTCGGGTGATCGAAGACTCAGCGATCGACAACTGGCTGCCCTACTTCGTCCTCGAAGAGAAGCGCGGCAACCGTACCTTCACCACAGAAGGTCTCCTTTTGGAATGTGAGCAAACCTTTGCGCCCGAGGAGTTCTCCGGTCTGGGAACCTTGAGCGTGTTGACCATCGACCTTTCTGAGGGTCTCGAACCGGTCGACGCGGTCGGCCTGTTCGCCGACGGTGAGACCGTTTATGCCTCCCAGAATTCGCTCTACGTAGCCACCCAGCGCTGGCACGACTGGAGCGTTCTCGAGGACACGTTCGCACCCCAGGAGTTCAGGAGCGTTACCACCGAGATTCACCAGTTCGACATCTCCGGCGATTCGCCTGCGATGTACGTGGCTTCAGGCGAGGTCGAGGGATTCCTCCTGAATCAATGGGCCATGTCAGAACACAACGGCGATCTCCGGGTGGCCACGACCAGCGAACCGGAGTGGTGGGGATGGAGGGACGACACAGTTTCAGAGAGTTTCGTCAGGGTGCTGCGCGCCGATGATGGCGTCCTCGAGGAAATCGGTGAAGTCGGCGAGTTGGGGAAGGGCGAACGGATCTACAGCGTCCGCTACCTGGGTGATACCGCCTACGTCGTGACCTTCCGCCAGACCGACCCGCTCTACACCATCGACCTTTCCAATCCGAAGGCACCCGAAGTGCTCGGCGAGTTGAAGATCCTCGGCTACTCGGCCTACCTGCACCCGATGGGCGATGGTCTCCTCCTCGGGATCGGCCAGGATGCCGACGAGCAGGGACGGACCAAGGGCACGCAGGTCGCGGTCTTCGACGTGAGCGACCCGGCCAACCCGAAGCGAATCCACAAGATGACCTTTGAGGACGGATGGTCGGAGGTCGAGTACGACCACCGGGCTTTCCTCTACTGGCCGGCCACGGGACTGACGGTGTTGCCGGTCCAGGCCCGTTCGTGGGAGGACGGCCGCGAGGATTGGTTCGCCGGAGCGATCGGTGTTGTCGCCGATCGGGAGGGCATCAGGGATATCGGGTCCGTCACGCACTCCGGACAGAACAAGGGCACAGCAGAAGGCGAGTACTGGTACGACGGTAGGGCGCAGATTCATCGCTCGCTGGTGATCGGCGATCTGGTGTACACCATGTCGGAAAGTGGCCTGAAGGCCAGCAGCCTTGACGACCTCACCGACGTTGCCTGGGTGGGATTCAACTAGAGAAACCGGGTACTTTGTCTTCGTAGAACGTGGCGAGATACCAAGCACGTGGTAGCAGGGAAGTGGCTAGCGCTCTTCGCTAGCCACTTCCTTCGGGGTCACCATCCAGCGGAGTCGACCCACACCGAAATCCACGTCGGCCCATCGCTCGGAGTCGACATCGACCCGGGCCATCGCTGCGGTCGGGAAATGAAAATCGCCGCCGCCCACCAGCAGCGAGAGGGTTTCGGACCATGCCGGTTGGTGCCCGACCAGCATCACCGATGAGACTGCATGGGGCTGTTGTTGGAGGACCTCCAGAAGCATGTACGGAGAAGGGAGATACAGGTCATCGCGCTGTGCGACCTCGCATGCCCACTCCCCGGCGCGGACCGCCCGGTCGAGGGTGTCCCGGGCGCGCACGGCACTCGAGGCAATGGCCAGGTCAGGGACCTCCCCTTTTTCCGACAGGAACCTGCCCATGGCGTCCGCCGCCGTGCGGCCCCGGGCGGCCAGGGGCCGTTCATGGTCGGAGCCGGAGGGAGCGTCCCAGTCCGATTTCCCATGGCGGAACAGGATGATCGTCTTCACGCAGACCTTTCCGATACGTACGGCCCGTCATGCTACCGGTCGGTCAAACCGAGAAAACGGTATATTGAACGTAGTGGCCTGCCGATATATCTGGGATGAGGCCCTCCCACCCTTTCATGATGGTTACTGAAAACCACCCCGATATCGAGCCGTTGACGGACCTGGAGGACGCCTCCCTGTTCATCAATCGTGAACTCAGCTGGTTGCAGTTCAACGGTCGCGTATTGGAAGAGGCTCTCGATCATCGCCATCCCGTCCTGGAACGGGTGAAGTTCCTGGCCATCTTCGCCAACAACCTGGACGAGTTCTTCATGATCCGGGTTTCCGGCCTGCGTCGTCAGCTCGAATCGGGCGTGCTGGCCGGGCCTCCCGATGGCATGACGCCATCCGAGCAACTCGCCGCCCTCCGCAGCGAACTGGTCCCCCAGTTGGCCGCCCAGATGGACTGCTGGCAGAGCGACCTGAGCAAAGCCTTGCAGGAAGCCGACCTGTCCGTGCTGTCCTACAACGAGCTCAAAGGGAAACAGAAGAAACTGTTGCGCCGTCATTACAAACGCGAGATCTTCCCGGCCCTCACTCCGCTGGCGTTCGATCCTGGCCGTCCCTTCCCCCATATCGGCAACCTCAGCATGAACCTGGCGGTTCTGATCAACGACCCGGTTCGGGGAGAACGCTTTGCGCGGCTGAAGGTACCTCCGGCCTTCCCAAGATTGCTCAAAGTCCCCAGCGAAGAAAGCGCCGATACCTACGAGAGCCTCGGCCTGGTCGAAACCTCCAACACTTTTGTCTGGATCGAGGAGGTCATCGCGGCCAACCTCGACTTGTTGTTCCCCGGGGTCGAGGTACAGGCTGCCTACCCGTTTCGCTTGACCCGGGACGCCGACGTCGAGATCGAAGAAGACGAAGCAGCCGACCTATCCGTTGCCGTGGAGCAGGGAGTAGGGATGCGGCGGTTCGGATCGGCCGACCGACTCGAGATCGACCACGACATGCCGGAGTGGGTGAGGAACGTTCTCGCCAAGAACCTCCGCCTGGCGCCTTACCAGGTCTTCACCGTGGAAGGCCCGCTCGGTCTCGCCGACCTCATGGAACTCACGGACGTCGATCGACCGGATCTCAAGTTCGAGCCGTTCCTGCCCGCGACTCCGCCGGCGTTCCGGGGAGCCAAAGACCTGTTCGCTGTCATGCGCCAGCAAGATGTGCTCACGTACCACCCCTACGACAGCTTCGCTCCGGTCGTGGAGCTGGTTCGCCAGGCGGCCCGGGATCCAAAAGTCCTGACTATCAAACAAACCCTGTACCGGGTGGGGCCCAACTCCCCGATTGTTGATGCGCTCCTGGAAGCCCGCGAGAACGGCCGCCAGGTTTCCGTGCTGGTCGAGCTGAAAGCCCGGTTCGACGAGGAGAACAACCTGGGGTGGGCGCGCCAGCTCGAAAAAGCGGGGGTGCACGTCGTCTACGGTCTGGTCGGCCTGAAGACCCACTGCAAATTGCTGCTGATCGTGCGCCGGGAATCATCCGGCATACGTCGGTACGTCCACATGGCCACCGGCAACTACAACCCGGTCACGGCCCGTATCTACACCGATTTCGGGTTCTTCACCTCCGACGAGGACATCGCCGCAGATGTATCCGAGTTGTTCAACGTCCTGACCGGCTACGCCCATCAAACGACCTACCGCAAGCTGCTCGTCGCCCCGACGACCATGCGAGAGGAATTTGCCGCTCGCATCGAACGCGAGATCCAACGACATCGTGACCACGGCGATGGATACCTCGCCTTCAAGATGAACGCCCTGGTGGACAAGAGGATGATTCAAGCCCTCTACCGCGCTTCGCAAGCGGGAGTGAAGATCGACCTGCAGGTGCGGGGGATCTGCGCACTGCGACCGGGAATTTCGGGTTTGAGCGAAACCATCCGGGTCACGTCGGTCGTCGGACGTTTCCTCGAACACGCCCGGATCTTCTACTTTCGAAACGGGGGCGATGAGGAGATGCTGCTGGGAAGTGCCGACCTGATGCCCCGTAACCTGAATCGTCGGGTTGAAGTGTTCTTCCCGGTCAGCGGCCAGCCGATGAAACTGATTCGCGACTCGGTCCTCTTTGTGCACCTCATGGACAACGTTCAGGCCAGACAACTCCATGCCGACGGCACCTATACGCGGGTGCAACCGGGACCGGACGAGGAGTTGGTCGATTCTCAAGCCTGGATGCTGAGCAACTTCTCTGCCCGCAACGAGGACGGGATCACGGCTGCCCTCCCCTACGATCCTGAACCGCCCGATGTGGCCACGCCGGCAGGTGGCTTCAAGGACTAACCGGACCCGAAGCGGCCATCCCGCCAAGGTTTGAGTAGCTCACGGTCGTGCTGGTAGCTCAGCAATGCCTCAGCCTCTCCCACCCCGACCCACCGCAGGTCATCGATCTCGGCGTTGTATTCAAAATCGCGGATATCCCCTTCGATCGGGATCATGTGCCAATACCGTACGAACTTGGGCCGGCCGGCGGAATCCAGGTAACGGACGGGAGCCAGCTCTCCGTCCAGGCGACAGATCAGACCGGTCTCTTCAGTGACCTCTCGCCGCGCGGCGTCTTCAAAAGATTCACCGTCATCCAACTTCCCTTTGGGAAAGCTCCAGTCGTTGTAGCGCGAACGATGGACCAGGAGAACCTGGAGGTCGCCTGCTTTGCCGATCCGGCTGACCAGCCCACCGGCTGCCCGAACGAGGGTCACATCCAGCTCCGCAGCTTGTCCCGATTGAGTTTCTGCCACTCCCCCTGCCAGTTCGTGCGGGCTACATCTGCTCGAGTCAGCTCGAGTCCGGCCAGCTGACCTGCAGTGAAGGCGACCGCGGGATGATGCTGCGCCGCTCGACTCAGCCAGGAGTGGGCGACCGCGGCATCCTGCAGGTTGCCGAGCGTGTCCTGGAGCGCGGCTGCCGCGCCTGCGAACCGAACGGCCTTCTTGCCCACCATGGGAGCAACCGCCTCAGCGGCGTAGCGGACCCGTTTCGCCCGGATCCGGATACGGTGCAGATCCGGGTCGGCAGGCTGCTCCGGCAACTCCATGATCGTCTGTTTGAGCCATTCAAACGGTGCCCTGACGAGGTCGAGTAAAGCTTCTCGTGGCCCCGCGTCAACGGTTGGCAAGAGCCGGGGCGAACCGGCCGCGTCGACCATACGATCGAGGAGGTCGAGATACCGATCCTGGCTGGTCACTACCAACAGTGCTTGGCGCCGCCTCAAACGTTCGGAATGAAGCATGGTCATCATCACGTGCATCGGGTATCGGTCAACCTCGGAAAGCTTGTCGGACGTCGCCTGGAGACGCAGCGTGAGCACGTCAACGTCCCGTACGGTTCCCAATGCTCCACCCATCCATCGCAGCTCTTCTCTGAGCTCCCCCACCCAATGCTCGTCGAGAAGGGGACCAAAGGTACGAAGGTCGGAGCGAAGACGCCGGGTCGCCACCCGTGCCTGGTGGAGCCCCTCCGGATCTTCGCCCAATTGCACGCCTGGCATGTGAACCATGAATCGCAGAACC
Organism: uncultured Actinomycetota bacterium; assembly: GCA_963715305.1. Classification (GTDB taxonomy): domain Bacteria; phylum Actinomycetota; class Acidimicrobiia; order Spongiisociales; family UBA4744; genus UBA4744. The sequence continues at coordinate 166,317 of CAVQSB010000007.1, read as the reverse complement.
GAGCGCCCAATCGCCGACTTGACCACTTCGCCGACGCTTGGATTGACCCCTGGTTCTCTGACCGCAACATCGGGATCTTCGAGCGCAGCAGCCCCGAGAGTCCGCCCCAGCTTGCTTACGCGGGTTATCGAGCCGGCCCCGGCTGCGCGCAGACCTGAAATAATCCCTCCCAGGAGACCCTCATCGGCGCCTGCGGCCAGCTCGATCTCGATCTCCTGGAAGCGGCCGGCCGGACCCCGACCGCGATACGTCGACACATCGTCAACAACGATCTCGGCCACCGCTTTTCCCCACCCGTTGATCAGCACCACCGGTTTCCGCACGGTGCGCAGCCTGGCGACCTGCTGAAGGGGGGAGCGACGGGAAAACACGCGCACCAGAGCTTCTGCTGCGCTCGGGACCCGATCCCACCGACCCTCAAAACTCACTTCCGGACGCTGCTGAAGGTCCCGATCTTCCAACGGGGGCAACTTGACCGTCCACCCCTCATCGGTGCGGTGCCTGAGACTGCAGCCCCAGCGCGCCAGACGCAGATCTGCCGTGTCGTAGTAGACAGCATCGAGGTAGCGCCATGATCCGTTGACCACATCGAGTCCACCGATCGAGAGATCGGGCAAGCGGAAGTCCGGCGGCGCGTTGAGCTTCAATTCACGTTCCAGCATCCGACCTCCGCACCAACCACCGGGATAACCGGCCCTATAGGTCTCTCACCACTATCGGTTGATTCGGTGAGATGCATCAATAGTTCTTCCTCCAAAGCTAGCGGGGCCCCGACTACGGGTTTTGGCGTCAATCCTCCACCGCCCTTGGTGTTAGATCGACGCCAAAACCGTGTTCTAGACGACCCTCTCGCCGTCTTTCCAGACTTGGGTTATGCGGTCGGGGAGTTCGCCGAATTCGAGGGGGTCGCCCTCCACCATCACCAGGTCGGCTCGTTTGCCCGGCTCGAGGGTTCCCAATTCGTCGTCGAGTCCCATCAGCTCGGCGGCCGTCCTGGTGGTTGCTACCAGGGCCTCGTGTGGGGTCATGCCCCCTTCGACCATGAGGGCTAACTCCGCCAGGTTCTCGCCGTGGGGGGTTACCCCGGTGTCGGTGCCCATGGCGATCTTGACTCCGGCCGCCACCGCCCGGCCGAACGAATCGCGATGAGATTCGATCACGTCGCGAGCTTTTGTCAGCGATGCCTCAGGGATCTGGGCGCCCGCCGCCGCGGCGCGCAGGACCCCGGTCGGAGCGACCAGGGTTGGTACCAGGAACGTGCCTCGCTCGAGCATCATCTCGATCGCTTCATCATCGAGGTAGATCCCGTGTTCGATCGATCGGATCCCCGCTTGAATGGCGTTCTTGATACCGACCGTCGCCTGGGCGTGCGCCATCACGCTGATGCCCGCCGCCGTGGCTTCTTCGACCAGGACCTCCAGTTCGGCTAACCGGAAGTGGGCATGGGTAGGCTCATCGCGCGGTGAAAGCACCCCCCCAGACGTGGCCACTTTGATCACGTCGGCACCATCTCGAACCAGCTCCCGCACCTTGCGCCGCATGTCGTCGATACCGTCGACAATCGACTCGGGCATGCCGGGATAGGGAGGAAAGAGATCGACGGTGCCGCCGGAGGCCATCCATCCGTCACCATGTCCGCCGGTCTGGGACAGCATGATGAGCGAGATCTGCATCCGCGGACCTGCGATAAGGCCATCGGCGAGAGCCTGTTTTACACCAAGGTCCGCTCCTCCCGCGTCGCGCACAGTGGTGATCCCGGCTTGAAGGGTCGCCGCCAGGTTCTTGGATGCCTCGAAGAACCGATAGGAAAAGGGGGTCTGAACCATCCGCCACATGTCGATATGGCTGAGCATGACGTGAACGTGGGTATCAAACAGGCCCGGCAGAAGGTGGGACCCGGTGCAATCGATGGCCTGATCTCCGTCGAGTCCTGGGCCGACCTCGACGATCCGTCCGTGCTCGATAGTCACGTCGGCGAGCGCCGCAGGCGCGCCGGTCCCGTCGAAGACCGTCCCTCCCCGGAAAAGGAGGCGGGTCATCTGGTGCTGAGGCCGTGCAGCATGAAATCGACCATGCTGCGGGTCACCTCGGGTAAACGCTCGGCCGGTTCCTTGAGAGCAATCAACGAGCGGGCCGCCGACATCATCAATTCCTGCAGAAACCGGCCGGCCAGATCGGGAGGATAGGGTCGCAGCGTCCCGGAGCCGACCCCTTCCATGTAGATACGCATGAACTCATTGGCGAATTCGTGGTGGGTGGCCCGGACGCGGAGTTGCGCAGACGGGGAGAGCCGCGAAGCGTCGGTATGGAGGACCCGCCCCAGCATGGCATCGGTCGAAACGAATTCGACCATCCCGATGGCCAGGTGGGAGAGTTGTTCTGAAGGGCCCACATCCCTGGGCACATTCGCGATGATGTCGCTGATGATCCCCGGCAAGGTTGACTCGACCAGTGAGCACAACAGATCTTCCTTATCGGTGAAGTACTCGTAGAAGGTCGTCCGGCCGATCCCGATGCGGTTGGCAACGTCGCCCAGGGACGTCTCGGTATACCCCTCAGCCTGGAAGAGCTCTTGGGCGGCCTGCAGAATCTGCCCGCGGGTCAGTTCTTTATGTTCTTCGATATTTGCTGCGCGGATGCGCGGCACGGTGATCCCTCCAGTTCAAGGTGACTGAGCATAGTGATTCCATGAGCCCTACATGGCTGAGAGGCGGGACCCGGATAAGCCACCTCAGCAGCAGGATGCAGCCCTGGCCCCCACCACTACCATGACCCGGCCCGGCCATCAAGGAGCCAAGTCATGCCCGCCACGATCGTGCTCGGCGCCCAATGGGGCGATGAGGGAAAAGGCAAGGTAACCGACGTTTTCGCCGAACGAGCCGACCTGGTCGTGCGCTATCAGGGCGGCAACAACGCCGGCCACACCATCGTCATCGGGACGGAACGTTTCGCCCTATCGTTGATCCCCAGCGGGGTTATGTATCCGAACTGCACGCCGGTCATTGCCTCCGGTTGCGTCGTAGACCCGAAGGTTCTGCTCGACGAAATATCCATGCTGACCGGGCGCGGCGTCGACCCGTCCCGGCTGCGGATTTCCTCAAATGCCCACCTCATCATGCCCTATCACCGCAAGCTCGACGCGGTCATGGAACGGTATCTGGGACGCCAGATGATCGGTACGACGAAGAAAGGCATCGGCCCGGCCTACACCGACAAATACTCCCGGCAGGGGATCCGAATCCAGGACCTCTTCGACCCGAAGATCTTCCGCGACAAGCTTGCGGTAGCCCTGGCCGACAAGAACAAACTGCTTACGCGGGTCTACAACCAGCTACCTATGGACGCTGAGCAGATTGCCACCGAGTATCTCACCTACGCAGAAACGCTCCTCCCGTTCGTTACGGACTCGTCGCTGCTGATCTGGGAGGCGATCGAGGCCAACCAGGAGGTCCTGTTCGAAGGCGCCCAGGGAACGCTGCTCGATATCGACCACGGGACGTACCCTTTTGTCACCTCGTCAAGTCCGACCGCCGGTGGGGCACTGACCGGATCGGGAGTTGGGCCAAAAGCGATCGATCGAGTGGTCGGGGTCGCCAAGGCATACATCTCCCGGGTCGGCACCGGACCATTCCCGACAGAGCTATCCGACGAGATCGGCGAAACCATGGTCACCGTCGGAGGAGAGTTCGGCACGGTCACCGGGCGCCGGCGGCGCTGCGGGTGGCTCGATCTCGTCGCCCTGCGCTATGCAGCACGGGTCAACAGCCTCACCGACATCTTCCTCACCAAGCTCGACATCCTCTCCGAATTCGACACGTTGCACGTTGCCGTGGCGTATAGCTCCCGCGGAGAGACGTACACCGAGTTGCCCCGACAGCAGCGAGTTCTCTACGACTGCACGCCCATCTACGAGGAACTCCCCGGCTGGAAGACGGACATAACCGGGGTGCGGAAATTCTCCGACCTTCCCGGCACAGCCCAGCAGTACATCGAATTCATCGAGAAACGCACCGGAGTTCCCATCAACTGGGTGTCGGTCGGGCCGGAACGCTCGCAAGTCCTGACCCGATCGTCATGAAGGTCCTCCTGCTTGGTGGCGGGGGACGCGAACACGCCATCGGGTGGAAACTTGCCCAAAGCGAACTGCTCACGAGCCTGACCTCCCTGCCAGGCAACCCGGGTCTGGCGGAACTTGGAGCGGTCGTCGACGGAGTATCGCCGACCGACGTCGGCGCGGTCGCGGCTTTCGCCCATCAGCAGGACGTCGACCTGGTGGTGGTTGGACCCGAAGGACCCCTGGCTGCGGGAGTGGTCGATGCTCTGACCACACAGGGAGTCAGAGCCTTTGGACCGTCACGGGCTGCCGCCCGACTGGAGTCCTCGAAGTCTTTCGCCAAATCGATCATGGAAGGGGCCGGTGTGCCAACCGCCCGGGCCGAGACCTTCACTGATCGCACCCCGGCCCTCGACTTTCTGGAGAGACAACCGGGGCCTTTCGTGGTGAAGGCCGACGGTTTGGCGGCCGGCAAAGGGGTGATCGTCACCAGCGACCTTCAGGAAGCCCGGGGCTGGGTGGACCACTGTTTCGAAGGTGCCTTCGGCGAGGCCGGGCAGACGATCGTGATCGAGGACTACCTGGCCGGGCCGGAAGTAAGTGTGTTCGCGATGTGTGATGGCACCGAAGCTGTGCCGCTGCAACCGGCGCGTGACTACAAACGCCTGGGCAACAACGACCAGGGACCCAACACGGGAGGCATGGGTTGCTACTCGCCGGTCGATGACCTCCCGGCCGGACTGGTCGAATGGACGGTCGATCACGTCATGAAACCGGTGTTGCAGCACATGGAATTAGAGGGACACCCGTACCGGGGCTTCCTGTATGCGGGCCTCGTCCTCACCGAGCAGGGCCCCCGGGTGCTCGAGTTCAATTGCCGCCTGGGCGACCCCGAAACTCAGGTGGTACTTCCGCTGCTCAACACCGACCTGCTCGGGGCGATCCTGGCTTGTCTCGATGGTGATGCTGGCAGCCTGGAACTCACCTGGTCGGATAACGCAGCCGTGGATGTCGTGCTGGCCGCGCACGGTTACCCGGAACAACCGCGCCTGGGAGATCCGATCAGGGGTGTCACAACGGCCGCGGCGATGGCGGGTATCACCCTCTTTCATGCCGGCACCACCCGTCAGTTCGGAACCCTGAAAACCAGCGGGGGCCGGGTGATGAACGTGGTCGGAACTGCCGGTTCCCTCGCCGAAGCCCGCCGCATCGCCTATGCGGGTGCAGAAGCCATCAGATTTGACGGAAAGCAGTACCGATCTGACATTGCCGGATTAACGAAAGGTATGTGATGAGCAAGGTCGCCATTGTGATGGGATCCGCCAAGGATCAACCCAAGATGCAGGCGGCCGGCGATACCCTGGCCCGGTTCGGCGTCGGGCACGAAGTGCGGGTGCTCTCGGCACACAAGACGCCGGATGCCGCGTTTGTGTTTGCAGCCACAGCGGCCGACCAGGGATTCTCGGTCATCATCGCCGGCGCAGGAAAAGCCGCCCACCTCGCCGGTGTCATGGCCGCCAAATCACTCCTTCCGGTCATCGGCGTGCCCCTCAGCGCCTCTCTCCAAGGCCTGGATGCTCTGCTGGCCACGGTCCAGATGCCCACCGGCATCCCTGTGGCGACCGTCGCCGTCGACGGATCGGCCAACGCAGCCCTTCTGGCCATCGCCATCCTGGCTCTGCAGGACGAGGGCCTTGCGAAGCGCTTGGCCGAGTATCGGGCCGAGCTGGCCGAGGAGTCACAGCGCTGAGCCACCGCCTCGCCGTCACGAGTGATCAGTCGGTCGGCCTGCGACCGTCCTTTCAGGTATCAGCGACCAGGAGAAACTGACAACTGACGACTGATAACTGATAACTTCTTCCCATGATCCCTCGTTACACGCTTCCGGACATGGCGGCCGTCTGGTCCGAAGAACGCAAGCTGGCGGTCTGGCAAGAAGTCGAAGCTCTGGTCGTCGAGGGATGGAGCGAACTCGGGGTGGCTCCCCCGGAGGCGGCCGCCGCGGTCCGGCGCGCCGACCCGGTCGATCCCGTCGCCTGGAGAGCGCGCGAAGAGATAACCAACCATGATCTGGCGGCATTCGTCGATCTGCTCGCCGAGAACACGGCCACGGGCGGCGAATGGGTCCATTACGGGCTCACCTCGTCCGATGTCCTCGATACTGCGCAGGGCGTGCTGCTCAACGAAGCGGCCGGATTGCTGCTCGGCGGAACCGAAAGACTCTTCGAAGTTGTCAAGGGGAAAGCACTGGAGCATCGCGCCACGGCCATGCTGGGACGTACCCACGGCATCTGGGCGGAGCCGACCACCTTCGGCTTGAAGCTCGCTACGTGGGCCTTTGAGCTGGCCAGGGATCACGAACGGCTCACCCGGGCCCGCCGGGCCGTAGCCGTTGGCAAGATCAGTGGCGCGGTGGGGACCTATGCTCACACACCACCCCGCCTCGAACGCTACGTCTGCGAGCACCTCGGGTTGGGCATCGAACCGGTGTCCTCACAGGTGACCCACCGCGATCGGCACTCCGAGTTCCTGCAGGCCGTTGCGTTGACGGGTGCTTCGATCGAGCGATTTGCCACCGAGATCCGCCACCTGCAGCGGTCGGAGGTGCGGGAAGCTCGTGAAGCGTTCAGGCCCGGGCAGAAGGGATCGTCGGCCATGCCGCACAAGCGCAACCCGATCCTCTCGGAACGAATGACCGGGATGGCACGACTCCTCCGGGGCTACGCGGCAGGTGGGGCTCGAGAACGTTGCTCTTTGGCACGAGCGCGACATCAGCCATTCCTCGGCCGAGCGAGTGATCATCCCGGACGCCTGTCATGTCCTGCACTACATGCTCGTCAAGTTCGCGGGGTTGATCGAACATCTCGAGGTCGACCACGACCGCATGCTGGCCAATCTCGAAGGCACCCGCGGCCTGGTCTTCAGTCAGGCCGTGCTTCTGGCCCTCGTTGAGGACGGATCGAGCCGCGATGATGCTTACCGGATCGTGCAGCGCAATGCCCTGGCGTCGTGGGACGGTGGTGGGCATCTGCTCGATCTCTTGAAGAAAGATCCGGCGGTCGATCTGACATCGGAACGACTCAGGTCATGCTTCTCGATCGAAAGATCCCTCGCCAACTCGGCGATCGTGTTCGAAAGACTCGAAACGCTCGAGATCTGATTGGGCCTCTAGGTCCGGCGAGCCTGCTTTCGCCGATGATCGACCTCGGCCTGATCGAACGTCAACGATGTGGCCGGCACCGCCAGGAGCACGACCACCAGGCCGGAAACCAACCCGACCATGATGCCGACCATCGCGTTCTCCGCGGGAGGGTCGGCCACCCGGCCACTGATACCGAGCGGAATCATGACGATGGCGAAAGCAGCAAAGACCCCGAGTGCGGCTTCGCGAAATCCTTGCCGCCTCAGGGCCACACCGAGCAGGGCGATCACCGAAACGAGTACGAACAGCAGGACAACGATGCCGGAGATGGTCGCCATCACGCTCATGTCTGCGAATGCCTGCGGGAACGCCCAGTTGCACCGCCGCGCTCTCTGGTTCCCTCTTCGATTCGGGCAGGATCGAGCCCGTCCAGGAGGAGTTGCATGGCGGCGATTCCAAACGCGATCAGACAACGATCCGCCCAGGAAAACCGCAGCTGCGGTCGTGCCAAACCGACGTAACCAGGCGCCCATAGGTCGGACGCTACCAGTTATTGGTCGTCGGCCGGCCCGCCGTCCGATTCACCTGCCCGGTTTCACCGCTTGATGGGCCGGCGCGGGTCGAACCGGCGGTGGTCACCGGTGCGGAGGTGACATGAAGCCATATGGTCGACCTCGTCGTTGAGTGGAAGCAGTTGCGGTTCCTCGACATCGCACAGCCCGATCCTGGCTATCGGACAGCGAGGGTGGAAGTGGCAACCGAGGGGCGGGTTCAAGGGAGACGGAACATCACCCTGCAAGATCTGCCGGTTGCGGGGCCGGTCGGGATCGGGGATCGGGATGGCCGACAACAGGGCTTCCGTATAGGGATGCAAGGGATTGCGGTACAGGGTGTCTCGATCGGTCAGCTCGACGATCTTGCCCAGGTACATCACCGCCACCCGATCAGAGATGTGCTCGACTACCGCCAGGTTGTGAGCCACGAAAAGCAACGTCAGATCGAGCTCCGATTGCAGCTCCTTCAGAAGGTTGAGCACCTGCGCCTGCACGGAAACGTCGAGCGCCGAGACCGGCTCGTCCGCCACCACGAGATCCGGCTTCAGGATCAATGCCCTGGCGATGCCAATCCGCTGCCGTTGACCACCGGAGAACTCATGCGGATAACGACCCGCATGACGGGACTCAAGACCGACCAGCTCGAGCATCTCGGTCACCCGCTGGCGCCGTTCGTCCCGGTCATCGACACCGTGCAGTCGCAGACCCTCAGCGATGGCGTCACCGACCTGGGTGCGTGGATCGAGCGATCCGTAGGGATCCTGGAAGATGATCTGAACCCGACGACGGAACGGCTTGAGAGCCTTGCCCTTGCAGGTGGGTCATATCCTCGCCGTCGAACCGAACGGTGCCTGAGGTCGGCTCGAGCAGCCGGACCAGGACCCGTCCCAGAGTCGTCTTCCCGCAACCGGACTCGCCGACCAATCCGATGGTCTCACCCTTGTGAATATCCAGATCGACTCCGGCTACCGCGTTGACCGTCGCCACCTGCCGCTGCAGCAATCCGGCCTTCACCGGAAATTGCTTCACCAGGTCTCGGATCTCAACAAGATTCTCAGCCATCGGAATCCTCATCCTGGTAGAGCCAGCAACGTACTTTGTGCCCCTCCGCAGTTTCCAGCAGATCGGGCTTTCGTTGGGTGCAGATCTCCAGGCCGTGTTCTATCCGGGCGACACAACGCGAAGCAAAACGGCAGGCAGCGGGAAGATCGATGAGCGAGGGAACCACGCCCGGGATGGTGTCCAGAACCGACTTGAGCTTGCCCAGGACCGGGATCGACCCGACCAGACCCTGGGTGTACGGGTGCATGCGGATTTCTGAAGATGGTCCGCACGTCGGCCTCTTCTACGATCTCCCCGGCGTACATGACGGCTATCCGATCGGCCATTTCGGCAACAACACCGAGGTCGTGGGTGATGAGAATGACGGCGGTATTCGTGGATTTCTGCAGCTCACGCATCAGATCGAGGATCTGAGCCTGGATGGTCACATCCAGCGCCGTCGTCGGCTCGTCGGCGATCAGCAACTCCGGCTCACACGCCAGCGCCATGGCAATCATGATTCGCTGGGCCATCCCTCCGGACAACTCATGGGGATAGGCAGCCGCCCTTCTCTTGGGATCCGGAATACCGACCTGGGTCAGCATCTCGATCACCTTTTCCTCTTCGACGTCTTTAGTCCAGTCCCGATGCAACTCAAAGACTTCCTTGATCTGCGCACCGGCCCGATACACGGGGTTGAGCGCCGAGGCGGGTTGCTGGAAGATCATCGAGATGTGCTCGCCACGCAGCTTGCGGATTTCGTCCTTCTTGAGCTTGGTCAGATCCTGACCGTGGAAGATAATCTCGCCGGCAACGATCGCACCCGGGTGGGCAATCAACCCCATGATCGAAAACGAGGTCACCGACTTGCCGCATCCAGACTCCCCGACCAGGCCGAGCACTTCGCCCCGATCGACGTGGAAGTCCACCTGGTCGACCGCTTTCACGACACCCTGTCGAGTATCGAAATGCGTCTTCAATCCACGCACCTCGAGGAGCGGCTCGCTTTCGGCGGCACCGGCCAGCGGCTCATCGACGAATTCTTCGGGGAGGGGGATGGCAGCACTCATCGGTTGAGGGTGGGATCGAGAGCGTCGCGCATTCCGTCGCCCATCAGGTTGAATCCGAGCACGGTGAGCATGATGGCGAAGCCGGGGAAGAAGACCAGGTGGGGGGCGTTGAAGACCTGGTTTCGCTCAGAAGCAAGCATCGAGCCCCACTCGGCCATCGGAGGTTGAGCTCCCAGGCCAAGGAAGGAGAGTCCGGCGGCTTCCAGGATGGCAGTTGCCACGCCCAGCGTCGCCAAGACAACAAGCGGAGTGAGCGCATTGGGAACAACCCGCCGCACGAGGATCTGCATCGAAGACGCCCCGAGGGCACGGGAGGCCGACACAAAGTCGCTCTCCTTGATGGCCAGAACCTGGGCCCGCATGACGCGCGCGTACCCGGGCATCGTGACGATGGCGATGGCGATCAACGCATTCTGAAGCCCGGGACCCAACACAGCCACGATGGCGATGGCCAGCAGAAGGGATGGGAACCCGAGGATCACGTCCATGAACCGCATGATGATGTTGTCGAACCACCCGCCCCGAAAACCGGCGAGAGCACCGATCGTCGAGCCAACCATCAGGGCCAAGGTCACCGTGAAGAAGCCCAGGGTCAAACTCACCCGCGATCCGAAAATGACTCGCGGACAGCTCATCACGCACGTTCCCGTCGATGCCCAGGAGATGCTGCGGCTGATCCGCGGCGCAGCCGAGCAGGTGAATACAGGGTGGGTCGTACCGCCTGACATCTTCGATCCCGATGAGGATATCCGTAGGCCCGTAGGGCGCCAGCAAGGGCGCGAAGATGGCGACGAGCACCAGGGCGACGATGATACCGAGACCGATCATTCCCGACTTGCGTCCCCGGAACCGTTGCAACGCCAAACGCCATTGGGTCGAAGGCTTTTCCAACAACCGTTCGACATCTCCGGCTTCAGCCTCGAGTTGCTCGATAGCTTCACGGCGGTTGAACGAGGTCATTCGAGTCGGATCCTCGGATCGAGATATGCGTAAGAAAGGTCGACGAGCAGGTTGACGATGACATAGATGCCGGCAACGATCACCGTAAACCCTTGGACGATCGCATAGTCACGGCCGGTGATGGCATCGAACAGGGCCCGCCCGATTCCAGCGAGGTTGAACACCGTTTCGGTGAGGACCGCCCCGCCCAGGAGTGCACCGAGCTGCAACCCGATGATGGTGACGACCGGGAGAATGGCATTGCGGAAAGCATGCCGCCTCACCACCCAGCGCTCCTTGACGCCTTTCGCCCGGGCGGTCCGAATGAAGTCCCTCCCCATGACCTCGAGCAATGAGCTACGAGTAATGCGAGCGATGATCGAGAGGGGAATCGTGGCCAAAGCGACCGCAGGCAAGATCATGTGTTTGACGGCATCCCAGAAGACTTTCCAGTTGCCGGTGATGAGGTTGTTGAAGATGTAGTGGTTGGCGATGTATTCGTGCACTCGGGCCGCCCCCGAACCCGCTTCCAGCTGCCAACCCCACACCTCAAAGTAGGGGACCGAGAACACACCGGCGCTGATCCGTCCGGACGGAGGCAGGCTGAACGCAGTATCTCGTAGCAGCAGAGCAAAGACATAGGCGAGCATGAGACCCAGCCAGAAGACCGGCATCGAAACCCCGACGTTGGCCAGGGCCATGGTGCCGGTGTCGATGACGCTGTTGTGGCGCCGGGCCGCGACTACACCTAGTGGCACACCAACCAGGACGGCGATCGCCAGAGCGGAAAGAGCCAGTTCCGTGGTCAGCGGCAAACGCTCGATGAGAAGCTGGCTCACCGGTCGAGAGAATCGAACAGACTCACCCAGGTTGAAGGTCACCACGTTCTTCATGTAGATACCCAGCTGGACCAGCACCGGCTCGTTCAGGCCGTTTGCCTCGTTGAACCGCTCGCAAGCCTCCACGGTGGCCCGTTCACCGAGGAGTGAGGTGCAAGGATCGCCGGGTATGGCGCGAATCAAGAGGAACACCACCACCACAATCCCGATCAGGACCGGGATGGCGAGCAAGATCCGGCGTGTTATGTAAGTAACCATCGAGTGCCGTGGAGCATAGACGAGGGGGAGGCGCTCGGCGCCTCCCCCTCAGTGTCTCAACCTCAGCAGGTCTTACGACTCTGCGTTGATGAGGCCATTGAATAGGTAGTCGTAGTACTCGAACACTCCACTGTTACCAACGTGTAGCGGGTTGGCGGCATCCAGACCAACCGAGAACGTGGCCACCACGTCGTTGGCGTCGAACGTCGACCCGTCGTGGAAGAGCACGCCCTCGCGGAGCGAGCAGGTCCACAGACTCAGATCTTCGTTCGGCACACACTCGGTGGCCAGCTGCGGCTGGACCAATCCGTCGGTCGTGTAGGAGTACAAGCCCTCGAGGACCTGGGTGCAGGCACGCAGGGACTCGCCGTCGGTCTCGTCTGCGCAATACAGAGAGATCGGCTCGTTGCCCTGCATGAACACCATCGTGTCTCCGCCGTTGTCCCACAGATTGAACACCACATCTCCCCACGGGGGAGCAAAGGAACCCTGTACCGCGGCCTGGGCTGCGTAGAACGCATTGCCGTGGGCGATCGGCACCATGGGCACCAGTGCCTTGATGGCGTTGTTGGCTTCTGCGTAGAGCGGAGCTGCTTCCGAAGCGGATGCCAGTTGCGAAGCCGCTGCCAGAGGTTCGTAGATCTCCGGATGCGGACTGCCGAACTGGGCGTTGTTCTCAGCGAAGTGGAAGTCCAGGAAGTTGGTGACGTGCGGGTAGTCGCCCGTCCAACCCAACAAGTGGATGCCATCGCAGGTGCCCGCCGTCGAGCAGGCCTGGATGAACTCCCCTGATTCCATAACAACCACCTCGGCGTCGATGTTCAGGTTCGTCTTGAGCTGAGCCTGAAGATCGGCTGCCACATCACCAGGTGTCGGCAGATAGCCCCTGGTCACATCGCGATAGAAGATCGATGTCGAGAACCCGTTCGGGAATCCGGCATCGGCCAGCATCTGCTTGGCGGCTGCGGCATCGAACTCGTACCACGATTCGCCCTCACAACCGTTCTCCACGGAGCACGGCGTGAAATGTGAGGCAACTTCTGACCCCGGAGCGTAGAACGTATCCACGATCCGCTCACGGTCGATGCCCATGGCAATCGCCTTGCGGACGTCGACATTGTCGAACGGCTCGAAGGTGTTGGTGAAGCCCACATAGAAGATATTCGGCTCCGGCTTGGTGAGCAGAACCAGGTTGGGATCGTCTTCGATCGTTTCCAGGTCCTCAGTGCCGGGGAAGGTGATTCCATCAACCGTACCGGATTGGAGCTCCAGCAAACGACCGGCGCTCTCCGTTGCCCACTTGAGAACCAGGGTTGATTGCGGCGCAACCTGCCCGTAGTAGTCATCGAACCGCTCAAAGACCACCGAGTCGCCCCGGACCCACTCTTTCAAAGAGAAGGGTCCCGTTCCGACCGGGTTGTCGAGTGGTGCGCCACCGGTGGCGGCGAAATGCTCTTCAGGCTGGATCCCGAAGACGATGAAAGCCATCTGCGCCAGGAACGCCGGATGCGGACCGCACAGATCGAACTCAACGGTGTACTGGTCTATTGCCGAGATTTTCTCAACCCGGCCACCGTAATCACACCCACCGGCATCGAGGACTGCACCCTCAAAATCCATCGGGGCTTCGGTCGTACCCGGAGCTTCGGTCGTACCCGGGGCTTCGGTCGTTCCAGGCGCCGCCGTTGTCGTTGTCTCGGCGTCCCCTGCACAGGCAGCAGCGATCAGCGTCAACGCCAACAGCACTGCCAAGATTGGTAGTCGTTTTTTCATAACCCTTTCCTCCTTCGCGCGCCCGTTGAAGGGTGCACCGACAACTTAGCCAAGGATGAGCCGCCTTGCACTACCGAAACCTCCATTCGCCCCCCATGCCGGCGGTCGATTTGACAGGAAATACCGGATCCGATTTGTCTAGCCAGAGTTCTGAAAGGAAGACGATAGGACATGGCGGCAGTAACGGTCACCTGGGAAGGTCAACTGCGGTTCGACGGGACCGACTCAAAAGGTATACCCGTTGATATCGACGGGCGTCAAGCACTAGGGGTCCGCCCATCTCACCTTCTGCCGATGGCGCTGGCATCGTGCTCCGGCGTCGACCTCGTGTCGCAACTCGGTGAGAACCTGACCGGCCTGTCGATCGAGGTCACGTTCACGAAAGAGCCTGATCCTCCCTGGAAGTTCCAAAGATTCCGGCTTCACTACCGGGTGACAGGACAGGCCCTCACGGCGGACCAGGTAGAAGACGCCATCCACCGCAGCCACACCGAGATGTGCTCGGTTGCGGCCGTGATACGGGGCAATGTTCCCATCGAAACTACGTTCGAATTGGTCGAGAGGTAGCCGGGAACCAACAACCACTTCTCGCGCGCGGCGATTTAGCGGGCGGCTTCGGGGTAATACAGGGCGAGCCGCTCGTTGAACGACGCCGTTGGAAGCAGCACGTAGGCCCCGGCGGTCGTCACATAGTTCCGGGTTGTTACCTTGACCCGGAACACATCTGTAGATTTCAGACCTCTCATCTCCCAGGCAAGCGACAGGGCATCTCCGAACGAGAACCCCTCGTCCAGTGCCACGGTATCGGTCAGACTCTGGGCAACCTGCGAAAACGATGAGAAGGACGAAAACGAGTTCAGCTTTCCGGCGATCTTGAACAACATGTCCTGTTCTTTTTGCTGTCGCGTGAAGTCGCTGACCCCGGCAACGGTCCGCCAGGCACCGTCCACGTACTCCTGAGTTCGGCGGGATCGGACCCACGACAACGCCTGAACACCTGTGGCTTGCGTGCAACCGGCCGGCAAGTTCAGAAACGACTTGGCGTCGCGAACAGCATGCTCGACACAGATCTCAACGCCGCCGAGAGCGTCAATGACCTTCTGGAATCCACTGAAGTCGATCCGAGCGAAATGATCAACCTCGATGCCCGTGAAGTCGGAAACCATCAGAGAAAGCAACTCCGCACCACTCGCGTAGCCCTTGCATCCGACCAAACCGGCGTTGACACGCGTGTAGCGCTGCGTGCACGGGTTGGGAAGGTACAGGTCGCGGGGGAGAGACACCATGAGCGGGGGGCTCGAGCCGCCCTGGGGAAACAGCACAAAGATGATGGCATCGGCGCGAAACCCGCCTTCCACGCCCGTCAGCAAATAGGACGTGAACATCTCATCAGGAAGTCGGGGGCTCGACACGAACGGAAACTCGACAACTTCCGGCCCAACTCCGAACTCGTCTCGACGGCGCTGCAAATCGGCCAGCACGTCCGCTTCGAGGTTCAGCGTGTCGTCGCCTTGCGAAGCTTCCTCGGAGACATCCTCTGCCGCTCGGAGTTCCTCGACCTCAATGGCCGGGATGGTTGCCAGGTTCTCGGCAGCTGCAACAGCGTCGCCGAAGGTCACCCTCTCGATGTCCTGATAGGCCGTCCAAGCTTGCCAGCCGGAGATGGCCACCAGAAACACACCGGCGGACCCGAAGAGGATCGAGAGCCGACGCAACCTGGCATTCACATTGTGATCCCGGACGGCGGAGCGATGTTTACCCATAGCGGGTCCATGGTAGATGCCTCACAGAAATGGTGACCAGTCGGCGGCCATCAACCACGAACTAGTCGACCGAGGTCGGCACCACTCAAGCTCAGAACGATGCGACTCTCGCTGACCAGGCAGGCGGCAGTCCTACATGCCCGGTACTCGTCTCTTGCTCATGAGCTCTCGCAAGGCCAGCACGGAGAAGAAAATCGTTACCGACATTGCGGCCATGGTTGCTCCGGCAGCAGTGTCGGCATGCCAGCTGATCAAGAGGCCGCTCAGCACGGCCAGAAAACCAAACGCGACCGCCGTTGCCATCATGGAGGGGACCCTCCGGACCACCAGTGAAGCCGTGGCCGGCGGCGCAACGATCAGCGCAAAGACCAGCAGGGTCCCCACGGTCCGGAACGAGGTCACGATGGCCAGCGTCAGCAATGACAACATCACGAGGTGCGCCAGACGGGGCCGTAGTCCCAACATCTCGGCCTTTTCCTCGTTGAAGGAGAGGACGAGGAAGGCCCTATAGAACACCAGGATGACAACCAGGGTCACGGCGGCCGCGACCGCCTGCACGACAATGTCCTCTCGCCTGATCCCGAGGGTGTCCCCAAACAGAATGGTGGCCAGATTGCTGGAGAACGAAGGCAGGCGGGACATGATAATGACGCCGAGCGCCAGCATGCCGACGAACAGCAATCCGATGCCGGTGTCCTCACGAAGACCGGCCTTGCGATGCACGAGGTTGATCCCCAGCGTCATGGCGACGGCTGCGCCTATGGCACCCAGGGTCAGGTTGAAACCGAGCGCGAAGGCCAGAGCTATCCCGGGTGTCACCCCGTGGGCGAGAGCGTCACCCATGAAGCTGAGTCCCCGCAAGACGATCCAGGTCCCGATCAGAGAAGCCGTCATCACCGCCAGGGCGCTTCCCACCAGGACGCGCTGCATGAACGGCTCGGAGAGCGGGTCGATCAGCCAATCCATACAGATCCCTCCCGCAATTACAGGTTCTCGATAATGAGCCGGGTACTCGAGCGCATCATATCGATGTAGGTCTCGGCGCCCGATCCTGCCTCGCCCACGGAGCCTGTGTAGAGCTTGACCACCTTCACTTCGTAGCCGACCTCTTCGGCGAGAGCATCAGCGAGCGTCGTAGGTTCTGTGACCGAGGCGAAAACAACGGATACTCCTTCGCGCTTGAGGAGTGAAACCAGGGCTGCGAAGTCGGCTGCGCTGGTCTCCGCACCCGTTGTGGCTGTGGGGATCACCGTGCCGAGCAAGGTGATCCCATAGCGGGTTGCGTAATACCCAAAGGAGAAGTGGTTGGTCACCATCTTCCGACGCTCCGGCGACACCCCATCGATCATCAGAACGATCTCTTCGTGGAGTTCCAGTATCCGGGATTGGTAAGCGGCAGCGGAAGCCGCGATATCGACACCGGTGCTCGCATTGATACGTTGGGCAATCAGGTCGACGGCATCGACCATTCTGATCGGATCCATCCACACATGGGCATCAAGGCCCTGCTCGTTTCCATCCGACCCGGAACCTTCCACATCTCCGTACGAGCCGGATGTCGGTCCTGCCACAAACGGTTGGGGATTGAGGAGCTCACCGACTCTCATCACCTCGACTCCGTCCTGCTCGGCCGCAGCCAACACATCCAGCAGCGCCTCCTCAAGTCCGACTCCATTGGCCACCACCAGGGTTGCATCCCGAAGATGCGCGGCCTGGCGGGCCGACAGAGCGAAGTCGTGTGGATCGGCACCAACCGGCATCAACACCTCAACTTGCACGGCATCTCCGGCCGTATTGGCGACCAGGTCGCCGAGGATCGTGGTGGTGGCGATCACCAGCGGCCGCTCGTCGGTGCCGCTGTCGGCAGAACCACAAGCGGATCCAATCGCCGCAAGAACCACTGCCAACGCTACGAACCGTTTCATGGTCCCTCTCTTCATAAATGAGAATGGTTCTCATTCGCAATACAAGGTAGCATTGGGTGCACCATGCGTCAACGAAACGAAACGCTCACGGCCGCTCGGGACCGCCTCGAGTCAAAGCAGGCACGGTTCACACCCGCACGGCGGTTGGTCGTCGAAACACTCAGCGGATCACCCGGGCCCCAATCGGCTGCCGATCTCGCCGCAACCATTGAGGGAGCCATCCCGCTTTCTTCGCTCTACAGGACCCTTGCGGTTCTCGAGGAAACCAAGGTAATCGAACGCTTCCCCGATCAAGCCGGGGTCGCCCGTTACGAACTAGCTGAGTGGTTGACCGGACATCATCATCACATGACATGCATCGAGTGCGGGACGACCAGCGATGCCGCCGTACCGGTTGATCTCGAAGCTGCGGTGGCCGACATCGTCGCTGAGGTTGGCAAGCGCTTCGACTTTGCGGTCAGGGGTCACCGGCTGGACCTGCAAGGAGTGTGCAGCCAATGTCGGTGAAAGACATCGCCATCACCGCTCGCGGACTGCAACTCGCTCACGGCGACCGCATCGCTCTCGCCGCCTCCGATCTCGACATACCGGCCGGAACCGTGACGGCCATTATCGGGCCAAACGGATCCGGGAAGTCCACCCTGCTCCACGCGATTGGCGGTCTGCTCGAGCCGGTCGGTGGTGAACTGGGGGTGTTGGTCAGCTACCCGAAACACCGGGGTACTGCCTACGTTCTCCAATCCACCAAGGTTCACGAGGAGATGCCCATCACGGTGAGCGAAGTGGTGTCGATGGCCCGGTACGGCCACCTCGGGATGTTCGGCCGATTCCAGAGCGAAGACCGCGCCGTCTGCAAAGCCGCCATGGAGCGCCTCGACGTGCTGGATCTTGCCGACCGCCACCTCGATGAGCTGTCCGGTGGCCAGCGCCAACGCGTCTTCGTTGCCCAGGGCCTGGCTCAGGAAGCCGACCTGTTGCTGCTCGATGAACCGGTCACTGGCCTCGACATCGTGTCTCGTGACCGCATCCTGGAAGCCGTTGCGGTCGAGCGCTCTCGTGGCGTGACCGTGGTCTTGACGACCCACGATCTCAGCGAGGCCGCCAGCGCCGATCACGTGGTGCTCCTATCGGGCAGGGTGGTCGCTTCGGGTCCCCCGGCAGAAGTGCTCACGGCCACGTGTTTAACCAAGGCCTACGGAATCAATCTCATTACAACAGAGGATGGAACCGTCGTTCTCGACGACCCCTACCACGAGGCGATGGGTGGCCGGCACCGGCACTTCGACCGCACCGGACATGCCGATCACGGTGGGGCAACCCCGGGAGACTGACGACGACAACCAGCAAACCCGTGCTTCGGTCGGGGCGGCCGGCTGGTGCCCGGAACTCGAAGCTACGCTCTCTACATGTCGCCTGTTGAGAGAGCTCTCGCCCGATCACTCCCCTGGCTGGCTGCCGGCCTCCTGGTTTCTCTCGTGCTGGTTGCCCTCCCGCAGGCTGAGCCGGACCGCCTCCTGGTGGTGGTCACCTTCCATCTTGGAGCGATCGTCGCATTCGGTTTGGGATTAGCCCTCGATCTCGCGCGTTTCACCGACGGGCCGTGGTTCGTCGGAATGGGCAGGAGCGAGTTCTGGCGACGGTTCGGAGCGACGGCTTCGACCATTGCGCTGACGACCGGGGTCGTAGCACTCGTGACTCTTGCCTCGTCTGCGGCGCTCGGATACCAACCTTCCTTGCAGTTTCTCCAGCTTTTGTCGGCGCTCGATATTGCCTGGGCAACCGCCGGATTGATGTTCGGGGTCCGGTTGATGAGGGGCGATCGCGTGGCCCTGCTGGGCGGTTTGATGCTCGCAGTGGCCTGCATCTGGTCGATCTGGCGGTACCTCGACGTTGTCGGTTTCACCGCGGACGGCGGCTGGCTGCTATCCGGTCAGGACTTGTGGAGATACGTTCTGCCCTTTGACATAACCGCCGCGATTATGGCGATCGGAGCGCTCGTACTAGGCCTCCGCCTGACTCAACCGACGGAACAGCGCAACCCCCAGTCGTAGGGTTGGAATGCAACCGAGGCCGACCCGGAGGCCAGCCACCCTGCGGGTTCGTCGAGCCAGGGAAGCAGAGAGCGGACGAGCGCCCCTCGCCGGGCAGGGAGCCAGGTGGGCATACGTTCCGGCCGAACAAAGTCACCCCCGTACCAGAGGAAGACGCGTGAGAGATGGACGGTTCGAGAATCCGCATCGATTCGGGCCCCGCCCGCTGATAGAAAGCGCCGGACTTGATCGTCGAGTTGGGACTCGATGTCGTCGCCGCGATAGGGCTCATACCTCAGCGTCGGACAAGACACCGACCCGCAAACGAGGGCGGCGTGAATCCGCGGGTCACAAAAACGCCTGATCTTGCCGTGTTCGATGCCATCGAGGGACAAACGCTCCCCGGCAATCTCAGCCACGTTCGCGTCGAACCCGCCGGGCACAGCCAGGACCGACTCAGATCCTTCATCAAAGGCCCGTGCAACCAGTTTCAACGCTCCGGCGTTGTAGAGATTCAACCAGTAGGCCAGCGCTTCCGCGCGGCTGAGCGTGGTTGGATCCAAGACACTCAGCCCGGCCAGATAACGATCGAGATCGTGCCGAACCCGGCCCAGGGCCGGCGTGCCGCCACCGGCGAGAGCCCCCAGGACGGGTTCCAGCCCGGTGTGATCGACTCCAGCGCTTCCGAATGTGCGCGGCGGCACTACTCGACGGGCGCGAAAGATCGACCAGGCAACACGAAATGGATCGGGAGATTCCACGGAGGGGAGAACCCGTCGGGCGCACCGGATGTTCCCCGCCAATCAGGTTTGCAGCACTTCAGCGATCCAGGCTCCGAATAACGCGTCTGCCCGATCGCGCAGGCCGGGCTGGGAGGTGTGGAAGGCACGCAGCAGACCGGCGCCGTCGACCCCCGCCTCGCGGAGAGCCGGCGCGCCGCAATCGATCCAGTCTTCGAGTACCCCGGCCGTCACCTCCGGGTGGAACTGCACTCCTACGGCCGAGCCGAAACGGAGTGCCTGGGGGTAGAGGTGGGACTCGGCGAGCAAGGTAGCCCCGGACGGGAGATCGAAGCTGTCGTGATGCCAGGATGCAAAAACCCCTGCAACGCCGGCCAGGACCGCATCGCGCTCGCCTGCGCTCGTCACATGGACATCGATGAGCCCGACTTCTTGCGGCTCGACACGATAGGCCCGTCCTCCCAGGGCGTCTGCCACGATCTGACATCCAAGGCAGATACCCATCACGGGTAGCCCCTGGTCAACCGCTCCCCGCACCAGGGCCTTTTCTTCGACCAGGAAGGGGTACACCTGCTCCTCAAAGGCGCCCATAGAACCGCCGAGGAGCACGACACCGGACACCTTGGCAAGATCGGGCATCGGCTCACCGCGAAACACTTCGATCAGCGAAAACGGAAGTTTCCGGCCGGCCAGGCTGGTGCCCAACAAACCAGGTGGGTTAGTTTGATCGTTCTGCAGGATGGCGATGGGGAGCATGGGGACCTAGTTTCCCGTTTCCCGTCACCAGTTACCAGTTACCACCCGCCAAAAACCTTCCACTCCCTGCTCGCACCTCCCACAGGGCTTGGCGGACGCTCCCACTACCCTTTTCCCATGGCAGATCGCTATTGCTTTGTATGCGACACCCCGGTGGAATCTCCACTCTGCCCAACCTGCACGAACGAAACCTGGCGTCCGTCCGACCGCCAGGCTGCACCACTCCACGAGGACCGGGCCAACGAGATCGCGACCGACCCGCCCACCGAACCCGACCAACGGCCCCCGCCTCCCCAACCGGTTCCGGTCGTGGCGCCACCGTCCGGCGCGGATCTGCCCGGACACGTTGAGAAACCGGGAGGTCGCCAGCGTCCACTTGCACCGGGTCGGTGGGCCCCCATCGCCGCAATCGTGGTCGGCGGCATCATCTACCTCTCCGTTCTCACCGGACCTTCAGGCCTGGAACCCGAAGCCGAGACCCCGACGACCCCTCCCATCACTGCCCAAACGACGACAACCGTGCCTGCACCCGGTAGCTCCCGGGATGTGTGGCGGCCTCCCTCGGGCACCTGGGTGGGCGGGTTCTCGTTCTCATCCAGCCGACCGGAGCCGCTCTTCGGACCATCACTGACGCCCGGCTTGCTCAACATCGGGCCGGACACAGTGATCGTCGATGCCCTGCCCGACGGACGACTGGTCGGCGTCGATCGGGCCGGGCAACGGGTGGTCCTCATCGGATCCGGACCGGGGGCCGAGGAAACAGCCTTGCTGCTCTGGCCCGGGTCGGAGAGCATGCCCCCTTTGCTGTCGCCCGACGGCACCCGGTTGGCCATGATCGATGCGACGGGCGTTCCCTTCGTCTGGACCATCGGCGCCAATCTCGATTCCGCGGGGTCGCCGTCCTTCGAACTCACCTCACCCCGGGACTCGGCGGCGACCGCGGTGGAAGCCATCGCGTCCCTCGCCTGGTCACCCGACTCGTCTCTCCTGGCCCTCAACGCCTTTCAGGGTGGCTATTACCTCTGGGATCTCGCCACCAACAGCGTGAGCCGGACGTCGATGCCGGGACGAGCGATCGCCGTTTCGAATACCCGGGTAGCTGCCTGGGGCAGCGCAGGTCTCGAGCTACGCGACCTGGCCGGACGGGTGGTGCGCCGGTGGGACGACCTTCTCGACCCTTTCGCGAATGATCTGTCCGGGTCTGGTTCGGTTCTCCAACTGGAGGGGGCTTTTGATCCCCTCAAGCGGTACCTGGCGGTGCGGGGGCAGGTGGGACCGGATGGGAACGACGGTTTGACCGTGCTGTCCATGATCGGTACAACTCGCCAGCTGCTCACCACCGAACCGGCCCAGGGCTTCACCTGGTCGGGAGACGGAAGCGGTCTGTACTGGATGGACTCCAGCGGGCTGCAGGTCTGGTCCGGCGACCCGGAACGTGCTTCGGCAACGATGCTGGGAGGAAGTGATGAAATCCTCGGTCGGCTACGCGTCGTACGATCCGGCCATCTCGCCGATCGCTCACCCTGCCCTGCGTCACATCCGAGTTTGGTCGAACTGCGCAACGGCGCAATGACCCGCAGAACCGATGAACGGATCCGAGAGCCTTCTTCGCCGGAAACGGCAGGCAACGATTGCCCCGGCCGACATTGACGGTCGTTTCTTGCCGTGGCGGCCGGTGAGCCCGCTCGACCGGTCGTATCTGGCGAATCCACTCAACCTCCATGCGCCGCGAGGTTCCTCGGAAACCTCACAACGCTTCAGTTGCGAGCGGGGGGCCGCCTGGATAGCCGGCCGTCGCATTGAGCCCCGGCGACGGGGAAGCCCTCACCACCAGTGAGCTGGAGGCAACGCGCTGGTACCTCGAAACCGACCGCGGCTCCATTCTCTTCGGGCCGGACGCCGGCCTCTTCGCAACCGTCGCCCAGGGAAGCTCCTTGAGCACCCTTGGGGCAACAGTCTTTCATGTAACGCCGGACGGCTCGGCGATTCAGACCCTCCCTACCGGAAGCGGGGATCAACACCGTGCTCACCGCCGCCGACCTGGATGCCGAGCGCATCCTGGCGGTCGGGGTGGTACGGCGAACCCTTTTCGTTCTTGCAACAGACGACGTCGGTTCGGCACAGATCTGGCAGGTGCCGGGCGACAGCCCGCTCCTCACTACGCCCTTCTTCCCCGTCGCCCCCTCCATCACCTGGTACAAGTGGTCGGTGTACACGTCCACCGAACCGATCACCGGCGGCCGGATCCTCGCAGACCCCGATGCCGGGCCGGGCGGCGAACTTCTGGCGGCTCAGCTCGACCGTCCCAACGGTCCGATCACGGTTGTCCTGGCCTCTCCGCTTGCCCTGGAATCGGTGTGTGGCGCGCTGGCCGGAGGTGCGTGTGTTGTCGCCGAGATCTCGGGGAGCCCGCTTGGTTTCTCACCGGACGGCAACTGGCTCTTGATCGATGGCAACTCCGGATACTCCGCCCTGTCTACCGTGGGTCGGGGCAGTGTGCTCATCTCGGATAGAGTGCCGGACGATGTTGCATGGGTTGCGGGCGACGTCCTAGCTCCGCACAGCTTCCATACCGCTGCGAGCCGATGATTGTTTCGCGGTTCGTAATCCTCTCCTCGAAGCGGTCTGCCTCGACGGCAAGTACGTTTTCTTGATGCGTAACAGGTGTTTTCTCACGATTGGGCTTCTCCTTCTCGTCGGAGCCTGCTCGGAACTCGAACCCGCAGACTCGAGCACCATCCCGGCAGCGAAGCCGCCCGCAACCTCCACCGTGCCAATCTCGCCGATGCCGGGCGTTCCCCTCGCCCCAGATGCTCCGGTTGGCCCTCTGGGCGCGGACCTGCGCGACGATCTCGAAACCCTCGTCACCACCCTCGCCACGACCATCGATCAGGACGCCATCATCCGCATCGGCACATCGGGCGACATCCGGGTTGCCTGGGTACTGGCCGACCTACTCCGTTTTGTTCAGGTTGGACCAAGTGCGGACGTCGCCGAGGCCGCTTTCGAGGACTTGACCGGGACCAGCCTCACCTCGGACCCGCCGGGGTCCGGCTGGGTGGAAGCGTCCAACCTGCTCATCACGTGGGACGTGCCCGCCCCACCGGGCTACCTGGACTACAAGCGCCGCATGTTCACGATGGTCGAACCACGTTGGGAGCCGTTCTTCGATGATTCAGCCGCCGTTGACTGGCGCTACGTCAGCTGGGGAGGGGTATTCATCGATGATCGCCCTGCAGGCGACGAGTCGCTCTGCCCGCGCGGTTGCATCCCTGCCCTCGATGATCCTGAGACCACACCGGCCGCCGCCGGCTCCTGGTATCCCGATGACTCGATCGTTTTCGGAATCGTCCTCAACGGCCAGGCGCGCGCCTACCCCAAGAACATGATGGAGATCCACGAGATGGTGAACGACACGTTGGGGGGACGGCGTTTGGGAATCCCGTACTGCACGCTCTGTGGATCAGCTCAGGCGTATCTGACTGATTCGGTACCGATCGGAATCGAGCTGCCCCTGCTGCGGACATCCGGATTGTTGATTCGCTCGAACAAGATGATGTTCGATCTCAATACCTACTCCCTCATCGATACGTTCCGGGGAACGGCGGTATCGGGGTCCCTCGCCGATTCGGGGGTGCAACTCGAACAAGTATCGGTGGTGACCTCGACATGGGGAGCGTGGCGGGCGGCCCATCCCGAGACCACCATCCTGGCCCAGGACGGCGGTCTAGGACGAACCTACCCGGCCGACCCGCTGGGCGGACGGGACGCCGGCGGACCGATCTTCCCCATCGGAGCCGTCGATCCGCGGCTCCCGGTGCAGACCCAGGTACTCGGCGTAGAAACGGCCCAAGGCCGGTTTCTGGCCTTCCCTGTTGAGCAGGTAAAGGCAGAGCTCGATGCAGGGAACGAAGTAACGCTGGCCGGGGTGAGGATGGTCGCCGACGGAAGCGGGTTGCGAACCGATTCAACCGGGATCGGGCTGCCCGGCCACCAGGCGTTCTGGTTCGCCTGGAGCCAATTCCATCCCGACACACTGGTGTGGTCGCCGGGATTCGGAGGCTAGGCTTCCGGGCGGGCAGCGGGACCCCGGCCAGCCGCTACCATCCCGCCCGTGCTGGCGTTCGACCACGTTGGATCGGGGAAAGTCCGAGAGATCTACCGGATCGACGATGACCGGCTGCTCTTCGTCGCAACCGACCGCATCTCGGCCTACGACGTCATCCTCGACGACCCGATCCCCGACAAAGGCCGTGTGCTGACCGGCCTCTCGTTGCATTGGTTCGACTATCTGGACGTTCCGCATCACATGATCGACGGCGACCTGAGCGTCCTCTCCGGAATCACCGATGAGCAGCGGTCGGAGCTGGCGGGCCGGGCAATGATCGTCCGTAGAGCCGACGTCATTCCCGTCGAATGCGTCGTGCGCGGCTACCTCTACGGATCTTCCTGGCGCGAGTACCGGGCCGGGGGCGGGCCGACCACCGAGCATCTCCCGGCCGGGCTCCAGATGGCCGACCAACTGCCGGCGCCGATCTTCACACCTGCCACGAAAGCAGCCTCCGGCCACGACGAGAACCTGACGGAAGCCGAGGCGAGGACGCAACTCGGCACGCCTCTGTACGAGGAGTTGCGCCGCCGATCGATCGACATCTACCTGCGAGCTTCCGACGTTCGCTGCCCGACGGGGCGTGATCCTGGCGGATACCAAGTTCGAATTCGGGTCATGTCGGGGGCGACCTCGTCCTGATCGACGAGGTACTCACTCGCCGACTCCTCGCGTTATTGGCCGGTCGACCAGTGGGAGCCGGGCCGACCGTCCCTTCGTTCGACAAGCAGTACGTGCGCGATTGGCTCGACTCGACCGGATGGGACCACTCCCCACCGCCTCCTCGCCTCCCGGCCGAGGTAATCGCCGGTACGCGGGCTCGTTACGTGGAGGCCTACGAGCGGATCGTCGGCAGGCCATTCGACGACTACCTGGCGGGCACGGCATGAAGGTCACGGTTCACATACGCCGCCGCCCGGACATTGCCGATCCACAGGGAACCACCGTGGCGCGAGCGCTACGCGACCTCGGCTACGAGAACGTCGGGAAGGTTCGGATCAATCGCACCATCGAACTGGAAGTGCAGGGCACCGACCCCGACGCCGTTGAGGCTGAGGTTCGAGCGATGTGTGAACGTCTGCTGGCCAATCCGGTCATGGAAGACTTCGAGGTGGTGGTTCAGGAGTGAAGGCGGCCGTGGTCGTATTCCCGGGGACCAACTGCGAACACGACAGCGTCTATGCCCTGGCATCCGTCGGCATTGACGCCGAGTTGGTCTGGCACCGCGAAACCGACCTGAGTGCCTTCGCGGGGATCGTTCTCCCGGGCGGTTTCGCCCACGGCGACTACCTCCGGACCGGTGCCATCGCCCGATTCTCACCCGTCATGAAAGAGGTAGAACGTCTGGCCGCGAAGGGTGTCCCCGTCCTCGGTATCTGCAACGGATTTCAAATCCTCTGCGAAGCCGGTCTCCTACCGGGAGTTCTGCTGCAGAATGCCGGGCTCCGATTCATCTGCCGGCCGGTTCATCTCCGGGTCACCTCGACCGACTCCATCTTGACGCGGGCGGCCCGGATCGGACAGGTCCTCGAACTGCCGCTCAATTCGTACGAGGGAAGCTATACGACCGACCCTTCGACCTTCGCCCGCATGGACCGCTCCGGCCGAATCGTGCTGCGCTATTCGGATCCGGCAGGGCGAGGTCTCCGACGAGGCCAACCCGAACGGATCGCTCGGCAACACAGCCGGCATCACGAATGACGCAGGCAACGTCGCCGGTCTGATGCCGCATCCGGAGCGGGCCATCGAGCAGGTGCTCGGGTCGGCCGACGGCCGTGTGCTGATGGAATCGTTTGCCATGAGCATGACCGCCGCGTATGTCTGACCAAACACCCCTCCACCGGGCGCTCGGGATGACCGACGGCGAGTACGCGGCGGTGTGCGACATCCTCGACCGCCCTCCCCGGGACGCCGAGTTGGCCATGTATTCGGTCATGTGGTCCGAGCATTGCTCGTACAAATCCTCCCGTCCCCACCTGGGGCGGTTCCCCACCGAGGCACCGTGGGTGGTGGTCGGTCCCGGCGAGAATGCCGGTGTCATCGATCTCGGCGACGGCTGGCTGGCCGCCTTCCGGATCGAGTCCCACAATCACCCGTCGTTCGTCGAACCTCACCAGGGTGCGGCCACCGGTGTGGGGGGCATTCTTCGCGATGTGTTCACGATGGGAGCCAGGCCCATCGCCGTATGGGATCAGATCCGTTTCGGGTCGCTCAACGATGCTCACAACCGCTACCTGCTGGCCGGCGTCGTCGCGGGAATCGCCGGATATGGAAACGCGGTAGGGGTGCCGACCGTCGGCGGTGAAATCGCCTTCGAGGATTGCTACGCAGGCAACCCGCTGGTCAACGTGATGGCCCTCGGCATCCTCCGGCGCGAGCAACTCGTACTTGCCGAATCGGGAGGTGCAGGCACCGAGGCTGTTCTCCTTGGTTCCGCCACCGGACGGGACGGTATCGGCGGCGCCTCCGTCCTCGCCTCAGCGAGCTTCGACGATGCCGGCACGGCCAAACGCCCGTCCGTCCAGGTGGGCGACCCCTTCGAGGAGAAGAAGCTGATCGAGGCGTGCCTCGAACTGTACGAGCGGGGCCTGGTCGTTGGCATTCAGGACCTGGGAGCAGCCGGGCTTGTCCTGCGCCACCTCCGAACCGGCCGCCAAATCGGGAATGGGCATGGAGGTCGATCTGGGACGAGTTCATGTGCGAGAGCCGGGCATGACGCCGGCCGAACTCCTGATGTCCGAATCGCAGGAACGCATGATGGCGTTCGTTGCGCCCGCCGACGTCGACGAAGTCCTGGCCGTCGCCGCCAAATGGGAAATCGACGCGTCAGCGCGTCGGGACGGTCTCCTCCGGCGGCCTGCTCCGGGTCTTCGAACGAGGTGAGCTGGTCGCAGAAGTCCCGGCCGCGTCGCTGTCGGAGGATGCCCCGGTCTACCACCGACCTCTCCGGCGGCCGGATTGGCTCGATGAAGTGTGGGCGCGAAATCGGCCGGTTGATCAACCGGATGTGGCAGCCGGATTGTTGACACTTCTGGATGACCCGTCGCTGGCCGACCCGGCCTGGGTCTACGAGCAGTACGACCACATGTTGTTCCTCAACACCGTGATCGGTCCGGGACACGACGGCACGTTGCTGCGTATCAAGGGAACGACGAAGGCGCTGGCCGGGACGACAGACGGTAATGGTCGTCGCTGCTACCTGGATCCACGGCGCGGCGGTGCCCGCCTCGTCTACGAGGCTGCACTCAACGTAGCTGTGACCGGGGCTCGGCCTATGGCCGTCGTCGACAACCTCAACTTCGGGAATCCGGAGAAACCCGAGGTCATGTGGCAGTTCTCCGAAACGATCGACGGTATCTCGGAGGCTTGTGAGCACCTCGCGATACCGGTCGTTGGCGGCAACGTCTCCTTCTACAACGAGACGGATGGGGTCGATATCTATCCAACGCCGATCGTCGGGCTGATCGGCCTGGCCGATCCGTACCCGGAACATCCGCCGCGTCTGGACCGGGCAGCTTCCGGCATGGACTTGTGGCTGCTCGGACCCACCACCTCCACCGACGTGGCCGGGACCGTCTTTCAGAAGGTGGTGGAGGAAACGATCGGCGGCCGTCCGTCAGAGCCCGACCCGGTCATGGCCATTCGCCTCACGAGCCTGGCCACCCAACTGGCCACCACCGACATGACCCCTGTCTTGCACGACCTCTCCACAGGCGGCCTGGGAATGGCCGTCGCCAAGGTAGCCATGATGTCCGGTGTCGGGGTCACCACCGAATGGACCGGTAACTGGTTCGCTGAAGATCCCCACCGACTCATTGCTGCGGTTGATCCGGAACACGCCGACTCCGTGGCGGCTTTGGCAATGAAAGCGGGAGTGCCCATCCATCGCATTGGGACCTTCGGTGGAGATCAGATCCGGTTGGGCGAAGCGTTCGTCAGCCTGAAAGAGGCGACTTCCGTGTGGCGAACCGCCCTCCCCCGCCGCATGGGGTGAGCCGTCGGGCCAACGGTTTCACGTCACTCCGGCGAAGGCGCCGGCCAGGATCGCAATGACCAGCAGGAGCACGGCGACGGCCAGGAAGGCCATCACGGCCCAACGGCCGACGCCGATCGGTCGGTCTGGGGGAACCTCGCCGACCGTCAGGCGGCGGGGACTCTTCTCTGGCGCCTGCTTTTCCCCGCGGTAGAGCGAAGACCCGCAGCGGGAACACACGTCGCCGTCGGCGGGTGCATCACATCGGAAGCAATAGCCGGCCATGAGACAAGTTAAGTCGGTTCCCGGCAGCGGTTGCCGCCATCTCGGTCTGCGGCGGGCGTTTCCCTCGCTCGACGGAGAGCGAGGCCATCTCGAACGCGTTCCGACCTGCCTACAATCCGCGCTCTTGGAGCCAGCGCTGACCACTTCCAACTTCGCCGAATCCTCCAGGCCCGGTGAGGCCTGCGGGGTGTTTGGCGTCTACGCACCCGAAACCGACGCCGCTCACCTCATCTCGTTCGGGCTCCTCGCCCTCCAGCATCGGGGCCAGGAGAGCGCCGGAATCGGTGTCTCAGACGGCGAAACAGTGACCGTCTCCAAGGACATGGGCCTGGTCAGCCAGGTCTTCGACGAGAAATCGTTGGCCGGGCTGCCGGGCCACCTCGGGATCGGCCACACTCGCTACTCGACCACCGGTTCAACGACCTGGGACAACGCTCAGCCCGCCTTTCGACAGGTGGGTTCCACGGGGCTGGCCCTGGGCCACAACGGCAACCTCACCAACGCTCTCGAACTCAGCGGGCGGATCGGCCCCCAGGCCGGGTCGAGCGATTCGGAATTGATGTTGGAGGCAATCGCTCTCGAAGTCCAGGACGAACGGGCGGATGGGCGCCAACTGGAACGGGCCATGGTGCAGGCTCTCCCCGCCTTCGCAGGTGCCTTCTCGCTGGTTGCCATGGACCAGGGACATGTCATCGGCGTGCGCGATCCTCACGGCTTCCGGCCACTGTCCATCGGCCGGCTGGCAGCGGGCGGCTGGGTATTCGCGTCGGAAACTGCGGCACTCGACCTGGTCGGAGCGACCTTTGTCCGGGACGTCGAACCGGGAGAGATGGTGGTGGTTGACGCTTCCGGCCTGCGCAGCTTCCGGCCCTTCGCTCCTGCCGAACCCCGGCTGTGTGTCTTTGAGTTTGTCTATTTTGCCCGACCGGACAGCCTCCTCAACGGACAGAACATCCACGCGGCCCGTCAGACCATGGGACGTGTCCTGGCCACTGAATCGCCGGTCGATGGTGACGTGGTCGTCCCCGTTCCGGAGTCCGGGATACCGGCGGCGCAGGGGTTCTCGGCAGCGAGCGGCATCCCTTACGCCGACGGTCTGGTCAAGAATCGATATGTGGGGCGTACGTTCATCGAGCCGAGCCAGATGCTGCGCGATCGAGGGATCAGGCTGAAGCTCAATCCGATTCCGGCCACGCTCGAAGGCAGACGCGTGATTCTGGTCGACGACTCGATCGTCCGCGGAACAACAACCCGGCAGCTGGTGGCGATGGTGCGCGAAGCCGGCGCACGAGAGATCCACTTGCGCATCTCCTCGCCTCCGTATCGATGGCCTTGTTTCTACGGCATGGATACCTCCGACCCGTCCAAACTCCTAGCCGCCCACCAAACAGTGGAGGAGATCGGCGCGTACCTCGCCTGCGACTCACTCGCCTATCTGTCGCTCGAAGGTTTGCTCACGGCCACCGGAGCGGCCCGGCATGGCTTCTGTACTGCCTGCCTGAGTGGTGACTACCCCACCAGCCTCCCGACCAATGGGCACAAGCTTGCCCTCGAAAGCGACCGGTGATGGCCACCTATCGGGAAGCCGGCGTCGATCTCGATGCAGCCGACGAGTTGGTAGCGCGGATCGGCCCCGCCGTGCAGCAGACTTGGAGCGACCAGGTTGTCGGCAGTTTCGGTGGGTTCGCCGCCGGGATTCGGATTCCTGCCGGTTACCGGAACCCGGTGCTCATGATGAGCACGGACGGGGTCGGGACCAAGATCGAGCTGGCCCGCGCGACCAATCGCTTCTCAGGCCTCGGATTCGATCTCGTCGCGATGTGCGTCGACGACCTCGCGGCCGTTGGGGCTCGCCCGCTCGCGTTCGTCGACTATCTCGCGGTCGGAGCATTGCAGCCAGATCGGGATCAAACCCTCATCGAGTCGGTGGCGGCGGGTTGCTCAATGGCAGGTTGCGCGCTGCTGGGGGGAGAGACCGCCGTTCACCCTGGGGTCATGGCGACCGATGCCTTCGACCTGGCCGGTGCCGCCCTGGGGATCGTCGAAGAAGGCGAGGAGATCACGGGCACATCGATCGGAGCGAACGATTCCATCATCGGAGTCGAGAGTCCCAACCTGCGATCGAACGGTTTCTCGCTGGTTCGGGCTGTGCTCAAAGATGTCGACCTGGAAAGCCCGTGCAGTGGTAGCAACCCGGTGGGTGAGGTTCTCCTCGAACCGTCCGTGATCTACGCCCCCGCCGTCCTGGACGCAGTGGCAACCGGAGCGGTACGTGGACTCGCCCACATCACCGGCGGAGCCCTCCCCGGAAATCTGCCCCGCATCTTGCCGGCCGGGTGCGGCGCGATCGTCGACCGGACGGCCTGGACGGTCCCTCCCATCTTCCGTTACCTCCAGGACCTCGGTTCGGTTTCCGAAGAAGAGATGTTTCGCACCTTCAACATGGGGATCGGTTTCGCGGTGATTGCGATTTCCGCGCGAGCCGCAGACGTTCAGGCCGTATTCACCAACCATGGGCACCGCAGCTGGGTCATTGGAGAAGTCACGGCAGATCGGGATCATGGTGTTCGTTTCGTCTAGGCCCGAACCTCATATGGGTTCGGCGACCAACCCGTAGCTGCCTCAGTGTCGGTCGAGGTTGCCGCACAGGCATCACACCAGAACCGACGTCGCTATCGAGTCCGGGGTGGTGCAGTCGAGGGCGGTGTCCGACGAGCGGAAGTATCACAAGGCGACACCATCGAAGTCCGCGTCCGATCCGATTCCCCCCCCCCCCCCCCCCCCGATTCAGTGCATCTCCACGGGTATGACCTCACCGCCGCAGTCAAGGACAGTGAGCC
Source organism: uncultured Actinomycetota bacterium (assembly GCA_963715305.1). Classification (GTDB taxonomy): domain Bacteria; phylum Actinomycetota; class Acidimicrobiia; order Spongiisociales; family UBA4744; genus UBA4744. Next base: position 134,227 of record CAVQSB010000007.1, on the reverse strand, counting down.
GGCAGTTCTGAACTTCACAGCGAATATCCTCGGCGGGTCCGCCGAGGTCATGGACCGATGGCTGGTCGGCTCCCACGGAATACCTTCGGGGGCAACCCGGTCTCCTGTGCCGCTGTTGGTGCCGTCATCGACACCATGGGGGGACTCCTTCCTCACGCTCGCTACTGTCGGCGCACGCCTTTGAGCGGCTCAACAAAATGCAGGTCGCGCACAGCACCGATGGTGAGGTTCGGGGACTTGGTCTGATGATCGGGATCGAACTGGTCAAGGATCGCGAGTCGCGCGAGCTGGACGCAGAGGCGATACGCTTCGTAGCCCGGTACTCATTCGAAACCGAAATTTTCGTGATCGGCTGCGGACCCGATGACAACGAGATCCGGTTCATTCCCCCCTTGATCACGACGATGGAGGAACTGGGTCGGGCTATCGACATTATGGATGCGGCGCTCACCGAGTGCGAGACGGAGTAGTCCCCAACACCTCGAGGCGTTGATAGGTTGACCCGGCCGGGAGGTGCGCCGATCAGTTGATGAGATCGCGGCCCAAACGCGCCCAGAGCACAGCAGCGCCGGTTGCGATGAGCCCGGCTACCAGGGAAATCACAACGACCGGCCAGGCTGAATGGCTGGTCGACGGGTCGGGCTCGGAAACCCCCAGGGCTTGTGGACCAGAGTCTCGTGGGGTGGGCGCCTGCCCGCTCGTCGTGGTGGTGTCGGCCACCTCGAATTCCCGTCCGGAGGCGAGTGCTTGCGAATACGCCACCAGGGCTTCGACCTCGGCAGCACTCATCCGATCTGCAAAACCGGGCATCGAGCCCACCCCGGCTCGAATGATCTCGCCAAGTTCGTCGGCGGCGATGTTGATACCTGCAACCGGACCGCCCAATCCGCCTTCACCGTTGACCCCGTGACAGGCCGCACAGAACCGACCAAACAGCGCATGTCCTTCGACGAGCTCCGTTGGTATCACGCTTCTATCGGGAGCGCTGTCGGCGGCCGCGATGTCTCTGCCGGCGATTCCCAGGACGTGATCGGCCACGGCGGCGATCTGCCCAGCAGATAGTTGCGAGGCGTAGCCGGGCATACCGCTCGCTCCTCCGGTGATGACGCCAATCGTTTGGGAACGGCTCAGGGCCGTACCGGCGACCGCTCCCCCCGGGCCGCCTTCACCGTGGAGACCGTGACAAGCGGAGCAATTCTGCTGATACAGCATCGACCCTGAGAGGGGACTGCCCGGTGGCGCGGTAGTGGTCGTTACACCGGCGCTCGCGCCGACCGAAGCGACGTAGACAGCAACATTATTGATCTCGGCGGCGCTGAGGCGGCTCGCGTATCCGCTCATCGTCCCAACGCCGTTGCTTGTTGCCGAGACGATCCGGGACAGGTTCAGCGTGTGGCCGCGTAGATTGCCGCCGTCCGCTCCGTGGCACAGAGCACAACTGGCTGCATAGACGGCGGCACCGCTCCGTGGGGAAGTTGTTGTGGTCGTGGCACCGGGCTGGGTGGTCGGCGGGACGCTCAGGCTGAGAAGGTAGCCGGCCACATTGCTGATCTGGGCGGTTCCCAATTCGGGAAAGCCCCGCATCCCGGGAACGCCGTTGGTGACGATCGAAACGAGTTGTGCATTGCTGCGGCTGGTCGGAACCACATCCCCACCGTTGGCCCCGTGGCAAGCAGCACACTGTTGTGCCCACACGGTGGCGCCACCGGCAGGCGCCGTTGTCGCTCCCGGCCGGGTAGTCGTCGTCGTGGCGGGGACCGTGCCGGTCACGTAGTCCCAGATGGCACCAGCCTCTCCGGTTGAAAGGCCCGACTGCGGAGGCATCCCTCCCTGCCCGTTGAGGGTGATGGTGATGAAGGTCGACCGCGCCCGGGTCGTTCCGCTCAGGTCACCGCCGCCGGGACCATGACAAACAGAACACCGGGCGGCGTAGAGAGCCTGCCCGTTGGGAGGCGCACCGGGCACCGTGGTGGTCGTGGTGGGCGGTGCGATGCTCGACGGATCACCGGGGAGCGATAGTTGCTGAATCTCCTGGCCGTTCGGTATTCCATCGCGATCGGAATCACGATTGACCAGCGCCGGCTCCAGGTAGTTCTTGTCGCCGAAATCGCCGTCTTCCCAGTCCTTGCCGTAGTTGTTGAGGTTGTTTTCCCCGGGATTGACCGGGTTGGTGTGACAGAGAAGGCAGGAGTCGAGCGGAGTGCCGGCAGCCGCGGGATAGGCCTGCGCGAAACCCGACATGAACTTCTGTTTGGCCTCCGCACCGGGCGCCAGGAGAACAAACGCCGATCCCAGGACGAGCAGCAGCGTCAGCGACACCGCCGGCCCGGCCGCGTCGCGTCGCGCGCGAGCTGGAAGAGCCTCCGGCTATCTCACCACATTGGTTGGGCCATCGCGCCATGATCATCCTCACGCTCATTGCGGCGCTTCCCGGCAACGCAGATCCCCCGACCCGGCTCAGCTTCCCGCACCGGCACCTAACCGTCTGCCAAGGCACGGTTAAGCGGGAGCTAAATCCCGCAAACGGGTGTATCGGTCAGATCGTTTCGACCATTGAGGGAACGGCGACCACCAGGCGTTCCAACCTCGCCCGCGCCCAGCACCCAGGGTTGCTAGACATACCGGTGCCGGTATGTCCCTGGCGAGGGCCACGAGTCCTCGAACCGGACGCTGAAGGGCCGCCCGTATGGCGGCCTTTCGGTGTCTAGACCCGGGTCTTCTCCCGCTCCCGCGCTGCCATAACCACAACGCCGGAGAACCAGACGATGGCGAGAAGATACGGCCAATCCCCGAGCGTGGTGTACAGGGTCATGCCGGACGCCCGAACCCTGACCTCCCCAGTGAGGATCTCCGCCGTAAAGAGACCGGAAACCGAACCCACCGTGCCGTTGTCCGAAATGATCGTTGACCTCCCGGTCAGAGCCGCGTGGATCACATCGACGCCCAATGCCGAGGCGTGCATGCGGGTCATGCCAATGAACTGATCGGATGCCGGTCCCAATCCGTAACTCGAGTTATTCGTCGCCACGACGAGCAGCTGCGCTCCGTCTCGGACGGGACCCCGCATGATGCGGGCGAACGCACCTTCGAAGGAGATCACTGAGCCGAGCGAACCCCATTCGGTTGAGAAAACCACGGGCCCTTCCCCGCGCAGCATGTCCCTGGGTGCAGCCCGGAACTGTTCCGTCCATCCAAACACTGCACGCCATGGGATGTACTCGCCGAACGGCACCGGATGGGTCTTGAGGTACTCGCCAACGATGCGTCCCTCGGGGTCGAAGAGCAGATTGACATTGGCAAAATGCTCATCGTCGACGGGGCGGTCACCCCCAACCAGCAGGTAGCTCTGCAGCCGGATTGCTTCGTCTGCGATCTGGCCGGCGATCTCAGGGTTATCGATGGGGTCCGTTGCATACCCGGTCGAACTCTCCGGCCACACGACCAGATCCAGTTCGCCGGCCGGCAGCGTCCGGGTGAGATCGAGATGGCTTTGGGTGATCAGCTTCCGTTCGTCGGCACACCGCTGCGCCGGGCAGGGACTATTGCCTTGCACGATGGCTACCTGCAAGGTCTGCCCGTCGCCTACGGCCGGCCAAACTCCACCCGCGACCACCAGCACCAGCACTCCGGTCGCCCCAACCGCCGCCCAGATTCCGCCACGACGGGTCTCCACCCAAAGGGCCAGACCACCCGCCACCAGCATGGTAAGCACCGTCCACCCGGACACGCCGATCCATTGCGCAGCCCCTCTGGCTCCGGCAAAGCCGCTGACGGCGTACCCGAGCCATCCCCACGTGAAGCCTCCGACCGGAAGATACGATCGCGCAAGCTCGGTCAAGGCCCAACCGCCGACGACAACACCCATCCACTGCCAATCGGGTCGATGGCGCACCCGGAAGACCATCCACGCAAACGCGGCCGGAAACAAGGCTTCGAGCACAACCAACGGCGCCCAGGCAATCACACCCATCTCGGTGATCCACTCCAGCAGCGGTCCGAAGAAACCAATCCCGAAAGCCAGCCCAACGAGGAGGGCCTGACGGCCGGTCGAGGCCCTCCGCACACCGAGAAGGAGAGGCACCGGCGCAACGAAGACGACGGCCCCCAGGCCGAGTGGAGGAAAGGCCACCCACACCAACAACCCACCAAGCGCGCCGAGGAGTACGGAAATCATGACGGGGGGATTCTATGACCTGCCCCGGTGATAGGGCCCCAGGAGTGGTTCACCACCCGAACCGCCGCCAACCTTGCCGCCAGTCCTAACATCCTGACGTCGTGGAACCATCTCTCACTCAGGATCTCGAGATCGCCATATCAGCCGCTCGGAGAGGTAGTGAAGCGATCCGACCACGGCTGGGCGCCCTCCACGGTGTCGACTTCAAAGGAGACGTCAACCCGGTTACGGAAGCAGACCGCGCATCGGAGTCCGCCATCATCGCCACCATCAGGGCGGCCTTGCCCGACGATGACATCCTCGCGGAGGAAAGTGGGGGGGATCCACTCGAACTTGCTCGCCTGTGGATCATCGACCCTCTCGACGGAACCGTGAATTTCCTGCACCTGGTTCCTCACGTGGGGGTGTCCGTGGCACTCTACGACCATGGGTTGCCGAGGGTGGGGGTCGTGATCGACGTCTTCCGGGACGAGATCTTCACCGCAACGGCCGGCGGCGGCGCCTTCCGCAACGGTGAGCCAATATCCGTATCCACCCAGGGCGACCTCGGGGCGGCCCTCGTCGCGACCGGCTTCCCCTACGACCGGCGCACGAATGCCGCCCCCTACACGGCCATCGTTTCCGAAATGCTCACACACATACAGGGCATCAGACGCATGGGCACGGCGTCGCTGGACTTCGCCTGGGTGGCTTGCGGTCGTTACGACGCCTTCTGGGAGTTGAAACTCGCCCCCTGGGACGTGGCGGCCGGGATCCTGCTCGTTCGCGAAGCAGGAGGACGGACCACCGATCCGACCGGCGCGCCCGCCCGGCCGGGAGATCCGGCGGTGCTCGCGTCCAACGCAGCACTGGAAGAGATCTTCCGTACCACACTGGCTGGGGCGATCCCCTCCGGATTGCTCGGATGAGCGGTTGCGGCTCGCCGGTAAGCTCCCGGCTGAGACAACCGCAGAGGTGCTGATGCAGTCCTTCGAACCGTCCCTCGAAACCTACCGGCGCATCGCCGGACTCCGGGTCGTTCGCATGTACCGACCGGACCTGATAGACGACGCACACATCGACATGATCCTGGAAGCCGGTCGATGGACCGGGAGCTCGAAGAACACCCAACCATGGGCCTTTGTGGTGATCACCGAACCCGAGGGCCGCCAGCAGCTGGCCGAGTGCGGGAGCTTCACCACTCCGCTGTTGGGCGCGCCGCTTGCGGTGGTCATCGTCCGGTTGCCCGCTGGTGGAGATTTCGACATGGGCCGGGCCGCCCAGAACATGATGGAGGCCGCCGCGGCCCTCGGAATCGGATCGTGCCCGGTCACGTTGCACCGCGAGCCGTGCGCCCGTGAACGACTCGGCGTCCCCGACGACCACGGTTGTCGGTATGCAGTTGCGTTCGGGTACCCGGACCTGGAAGGTGAGCGTCAGATTCGCAAGGGCATCCGCGCAACCCTCCCGCAGGGACGCAAGCCGATGGCCGACCTGGTCCACTACGGGCAGTTCGGATCGCCACGATGACACAACGACTGGTTGTCGCCGACCGGATCCGCATCGGATCGAATCTCCCCGGTGACGCTCTCCTGATCAGCGACGGTCGGGTAGTCGCCGTGGGGCAGGCCGCTGATTTGCGCAGGCCGGAAATCCCCGAGGACGACTTCCCAGGCAGTGTCATCACGCCGGGTTTGCGCGACGCCCACATGCATCCCGTTCCCTATGCCTTGTCGCTCACCCGACCTACGTTGAAAGAGGCAGCCGATTTGGAGGAGGTGCTCACCCGAATTCGCGAGGCGGCCGCGCTGCTTCCAGCCGGAGTCCCGCTCATCGCCATCCGGTTGAATGATGAAGGACTTCAGGAGCGACGGTTGCCGACCCGTCGGGAGCTCGACCTGGCCGTCGATGACCGCCCCGTCCTGGTGTACCGGTACTGCGGCCATATCGCCGTAGCCAACACCATGGCGTTGGCCAACGCCGGTGTCGGCTCGGTGGCCACTGACCCGATCGGTGGCACCCTAGATCGAGACGAATTCGGAGTTCCCAACGGAATCCTCCGTGAGACGGCCATCGAGCGAGTGGCTACCGCTTTGAGCGGGCCGGCGAGCGATCCTGATCCGGAGGCGATCCTGGCAGCCATGCACGGACTGGTCGGCCTGGGAGTCACTTCGCTTGGAGCCATCCTGGCGGTCGGGACGGGACCCTGGTGTGACACCGGCAACGAACTCCGCGCCATGTTGGCCATCGCCGACCGTCTCCCGCTCAAGATGCCGGTGCTGGTCATTGCAGGAGACCCGGCCGAGCTCGAACAGGCAGCTGCCGACATCCGTGCCGCGGGTCCCCGCCTGCAATTCCTCGGAGTCAAGGAATTCGCCGACGGGAGCCTGGGCGGTCATACGGCCGCCCTGCAGTACCCCTACGCGGATCAGCCCGACCAGTACGGCACGCTGCGTTTCGACCGCACCGCGAGTCGGTGCCCGCGCCAGGACGGCCCTCCGACTCGGCGGCAAGGTCGCGATCCATGCCATCGGCGACGTGGCCAATGCCAGGGTGCTCGATCTGTTCGATGAGCTTCTGGCGGAAGGTGCCGACCCGGCCGATCTGCGGGTCGAACATGCCTCCATCCTCGACGCCGGGTTGATCGACCGGTTCGCCGCCTCCGGCGTCACAGCTTCAGTACAGCCGGCGTTCATGGCCTCGGAGGCCGCTTGGCTGGAGAAGCGACTCGGACCGGAACGTCTCGGCAACGCCTACCCGCTGGCCTCGCTGCAGGCTGCCGGGGTGCCGTTGGCCGGAGGCTCAGATTGTCCGGTCGAGGCTCCCCATCCCTTGTGGGGGATGGCGGCCGCCCGCGACCGGGGTGGGATGGTTCCGGAACAAGCCCTGACCGGGACGGGTGCATTCGCCCTCTTCACCGACGGTGCCGCCCGGGCCATGGGCGAACCGGAACCACTGGCCGCCGGTAGCGCCGCCGATTTCGTCGTTTTGGACCGGGACCCGGTCGAAGCCACCCCGGACGAACTCCGGGACACCCGGGTTCTGGCGACCTGGATCGACGGCCAGCCGGTGCCCGTCCCGGACAATCCGGTCACCTGGAAGGGTTAATCCTGTTCTTGCGTGATTTTCCTGCGGTATCCGCAGGTTTCTCACACAAGAACAGGATTATCGCCGGCGAATCGGGCCGGCGATGTCTTCGTACTCGGCATGACGACCGGTTGCCTTCTTGCTGTAGATCCGGTCCCCGTCGACATCAACCTCGAACACCCCGCCGCGGGATGGGATCAACGTGAACTCAGTGATCGTATCTTCGAATTCTTCCAATAATTGTTCAGTCATGCGGACCGCACGATCTGTGTAGTTTCAAGCCGCGCAGTACTCGAGCCGGATCTTCATCGGGCTGCACCTCTCCAGAGCCAGATCCAGGAGAATAGCCTGCCCAACCGACGCCCGGTCCCGGTCCCGGTCCGTTCTGGCGTGAGTTTCGAGCAGTATGCGCCGCTTTCTCACGCCAGAACAGGATGCCCCGAAGGTTCACACATCAAGGAACCAACCGGCCTTCCATGCCACCGGCCACCACCACGATCTGACCGGTTACGTGTCCGGACACACGATCAGAAGCCAGGGCAACCACCTGCGCAGCTACATCTTCAGGGGCGCCGAGCTTCTTCAGGGCCATCGTCGACGTCACCCTGGCCTCCAGATCCGGATCCCGGCGGGCCTCGGTAGTCATCGGAGTCACGGTCCACCCCGGCGCCACCACATTGACCCGCACCGACCCTTCGAGTCGGGTCGCCTCGTTCTTGGCACTCAACAAGAGACCCGACAGGATGGCGCCTTTAGCTGCGGCGTAATCGGCGTGTCCGGCCTCGCCGAATACGCCCGCCGTCGACGCGATCATTACGAGATTTCCCTGCCGGGTCGTGGCGGCGTGGCGAAGGAAACCCCTGGCGGTCAAGAACGTCGCCGTCAGATTGGCGTCGAGGGTTTCCCTCCAGCGCTCCAGCGAGAGCTCCCAGATCGGTGCGTCGGCCGTCGGCCAAACGCCGGCATTCGCGACGACCACGTCGACCCGGCCGAGGGCCGCCAGCGCCCGCGGAATGAGCTCGTCTGCTTCGGCTTCGACGCGCAAGTCGGCACCGAGAGCCACCCCACCGACTTCCTCCGCCAGGCTTTCTGCGGCCGGACGGGACGTGCGGTAGTGAACGCCAACCCGTGCCCCTTCGCGTGCGAATGCCCTGACGATGGCCTGACCGATGCCGCCTGCGCCACCCGTGACCACAACACCCTTGCCCGAAAGATCTGTTTCCATGCAGAGGAACCTAGTGCAAAGGACCCCGCCGCCCGAGCAGTCGAGGAGGCCCAGGACCGACCTTGTGGCTCCAGGCGAAATCAGTCCCCGAAAAGGACATCGCGCTGGATTCGGGCAAAGGCGCGATCCAGCTCCAGCACGTCGACCTGATTCAGCCGGCGTTCGAGGCGAACGGCGGCGGTGCTGCGCCAGATCTGATGTCCACCCCAGACCATCGCACGTGCCAAGCCAACCAGTGCGCCGATCCCGAGGATTGACAACAGCCACACCTGCAATGGAATCGGTCCGGGATCGGAGCAACTTGAGGCGGGGTTCCCCATGCCGGCGACTACTGACGGGGCGACCGCCCGGTGTATGGTTCTTCATTCATGCTCGTCGATTACTCACTGATCACCGCCGCAACCGCTACCGAAATCGTTGCCGATGCCATCAACGAAGCCGAGCGAGTCATCAGCTCCCTGATTGCCGCCGGTGAGCCGCGCTCATTCAAGAACACGATCCAGCCTCTCGAGGATATCTCCGTTGCCCTCCAGGACGCATATGGACAAGGGCCTTTCCTGGGCAACGTGCACCCGGATGAAGAAGTGCGGGAAGCGGCCCGCGCAGCCGAAGAGCGGCTCGAGAAATGGCAGGTCGAGCTCAGCTTCCGACCCGACTTGTTCGCCGCCGTCAAGGAATACTCAGAGACGGACGAGGCGAAGCAACTCGAAGGCGAACCAGAACGTCTGGTTGCCTTCCTGCTCCGAGACTTCCGCCGGGCCGGGCATGAACTCTCCCCGGAGGATCGTGCCGAAGTCCAGCTCCTGCGCGAGCGACTCGTTGAACTCGAAGTGGCCTTCCAACGCAACATTGCCGAGTACGAGGATTACCTGGAGGTCCAACGAGAGGACTTGTCCGGCCTACCCGACGATTACCTCGAGCGTTTGGATCCGGGCACCGACGGCGCCTTGCGCGTAACCATGGCCTACCCCCATGTTGTCCCGTTCATGGAGCAGGCCGAACGGCGCGACCTTCGAGAGGCGCTTTCCTTCAAGTTCAGCAGTCGTGCCGTGGACGCCAACCGGCCGATTCTCGAAGAAGCGGTCGAAGCACGAGAGCGCATCGCTCAACTCTTCGGGCTCGACTCCTGGGCCCACTATCAGATGGAAGAGAAGATGGCGAAGTACCCGGAGGCCGTTGAGCGGTTCTATGCGGAATTGATCCCACCGCTTTCCAAAGCAGGAATGGCCGAAATCGCAGTGATGGCCGACATGCTCGCCCGCGACACGGGATCGAAAAGAATCCAATCGTGGGACTGGCGCTACTACGACACGCAAATTCGAAAAAGGGAATTCGGGTTAGACCCCAATCAGGTGGCCGAGTATTTCATGCTCGAAGACGTCATCGCCGGGATGTTTGATCTCACCGCTGAGGTTTTTGGTCTCACCTACCAACCGGTGGTCGAAGCCCGAGCATGGCATGAAGAGGTGCTGTTGTATCAGATTCTCGATGCCGACAGCGGTCGGCATCTCGCGTATTTCTATGCCGACCTGTTCCCCCGCGAGGGCAAGTTCAGCCACGCAGCCGCCTTTCCGCTGTACCCGGGACACCAGGGACCCGGATGGGACGTATCACCGCCCGGTTTCGGCCATCGTGGCCAACCTGACCAAGCCAACCGCGGACAAGCCGGCTCTGCTGCAGCACACCGAGGTCGAAACCCTTTTCCACGAATTCGGGCACATTCTCCACATGTCTCTCACGCGAGCCCGGTTCTCACGCTTCTCCGGTGCCAACACCGAGTGGGACTTCGTTGAGGCACCCAGCCAGATCATGGAGGAATGGTGCTGGCAGCCGGAGGTGTTGCAGCAATTCGCCCGGCACTATCGAACCGGCGAGTCCATTCCGAAGGAACTGGTAGACGATCTCGTGCGGGCGCGCCATCTCAACGTGGCCTTGAACACCTTGCGCCAGGTTTCGTTCGGCGTGTTCGACATGGGCCTCCACGGACCCGGCGATCACAGCGATCTGGATCTCATCCACGAGCGAGCCGAGTCGGTCGGACTGCTTCCCCCGCACGAGGGTACGTTCTTTCCTGCCAGCTTTGGCCATCTGCTGGGCGGCTACGACGCCGGTTACTACGGATACCTGTGGTCCAAGGTCTACGGCCTCGACATGTTCAGCCGTTTCACAGAAAGCGGCGTGACCAGTCCGGAGGTCGGGCGGCAGATACCGCCGGGAGATTCTCGAACCGGGCGGGTCGCTCGATGGTGACGTCTTGCTCAGCAACTTTCTGGGTCGTGAGCCTTCCAATGAGGCCTTCTTGCATCACATCGGCATCACCTAGCCGCCGGCCCAACAGGGCGGTGCCGCTCCGGGTTTCTCCTTTCTTAACCCTCCCTTAAGGCTTCAGAAACCGTCATCTGAGATCCTCCTGGCTACGAAGAAAGACCGAGGATCAGATAATTTTGTATGTCTCCATAGTGGAAATTATGAAATCGTCGAACTACAGTCCCTCCAGACCGCAAGAAGGTCATGGCTCGGGAACAAACGATCGACCAAAGACGTTGAACCGGTCCTGAAGATAGAAACTTAGGAGGCCATCCCATGGCTGACACACTCAAAGGAAACAAGCTCCGCGGCGGCGTTCGGCCCTCACGGAAATTTGGAGAAGGTCGCGTGTGCGCCGACAAGAGCTGCGACACGCTCCTGTCCCAGTACAACCGACGCGAGCACTGCTTCGCCCACGCTCCGGTCCGGTTCCCCCGGGTCCGCGGACGGGTCGTAGCGGAAAGCACCTAAGCCGAAGCCACCACTTCCCCGGCGCCAACCGGACCACCCTCCACAAGTTTGGCGCCCTTCCGAGACCCCGGACCCCTCCTCCGGGGTCTCGCTTTGTCCCGTTCCCCCACCCCACCCCGGGTGGGGTGGTAGGCTGCGTCCATGAAGGAGCAGCACAAGCGAACGGCTCTCAACCGACTCAAGACGGTGCGCGGCCACCTCGAGGGTGTGATCGGGATGGTCGACGACGAGCGATATTGCCCGGAGATCATGAAACAGGTGTCTGCTTTGCAGGCGTCGCTGGAGCGAGTCAACCGCATCCTCCTCCAGAACCACCTCGAAACCTGCGTCAACGAGGCAGTTGCCGAGGGTCGCACTGCAGAGATCGTCGATGAACTCATGGAAACGATGAAGTACACGGCGGCGGTAACGGGACCGGCCGCCCCGAGGGAGGACCTATGAGCCAGCAAGTTATTTCGGTGCCAGATATTTCGTGCAACCACTGCAAGATGTCGATTGAGGGCGCGGTGGGAGCCCTGAGCGGCGTCGACAAGGTTGAGGTTCACATAGAACCGCGGACTGTCGACGTCGACTACGACGAGGGATCCGTGACACTCGACGCGATCTACGCCGCCATCGAGGAGCAAGGCTACGAAGTAGCCAAGGGCTGACGAGAAACTATGGCAGAAATCCTTACCGCCAAACGAGCCGACGACGGCAGCCTCATCTTCGACGTGGACGGCATGACGTGTGCCTCATGCGCCGTGCGGGTCGAACGCGTCCTGAACAAACAAGAGGGCGTTGAGTCGGCTGTGGTCAACTTTGCCGGATCAGAAGCCCGGGTCCGGGGTGGCGCCGATCTCGATCTCGGTCGCATCACGGATGCAGTCGGAAAGATCGGCTACCAGATTCATCTCGTCGAAGAGGAAGAAGAACGCAGGAGCGTTGTTGAACGCTACGACGAAGAGGTCCGATTCCAATGGCGAAACTTCGTGGCGGCAGGCTTGCTGACGTTGCCGGTCTTCGTCCTCGCGATGACCGGTCAGGATGCCCGGTGGAGTCTCATTGTTCAATGGGCACTGGTGACGCCTGTCGAGTTCTACTTCGGATGGCAGTTCCATGAAGCGGCCCTGAAGCGGATTCGTAGCTTCGGGGCGAACATGGACACCCTGGTCTCGATCGGAACCCTGGCGGCTTACAGCTATTCGGTCTGGGCCTTTTTCAGCGGTCAACCTGTCTTCTTCGAGACGGCCGGCGCCATCATCACCTTGATTCTCCTGGGCCGTTTCTTCGAAGCACGCGCCAAGGGACGGGCTTCGGCCGCCATCACCAAGCTGCTGGAATTAGGAGCCAAGCAGGCCCGGGTCCTTCGGGACGGACAACCTGTGATGGTCCCTATCGAAGACGTTCGGGTCGGCGACATGATCCTGATCAAGCCCGGCGAAAAGGTGCCAACCGACGGTGCCATTGAAGAGGGGCGTTCTTCGCTCGACGAAAGCATGCTGACGGGTGAGTCGGTTCCCATCGACAAGGGACCGGGGGACAACGTCTATGGAGCCACGATCAATCAGCAAGGTCTCCTGACCATCCGGGCTAATCGAGTCGGTGCAGACACCGCCCTGGCACAGATCGTGCATTTGGTCGAGGAGGCGCAAGCGTCCAAGGCACCCGTCCAGAAACTCGCCGACCGTATCTCGGGTGTTTTCGTCCCGATCGTCATGGTGATTGCCCTGGCCACGTTTGGCGGCTGGTTCATAGCCACCAACGACGTCGCTCAGGCCTTGACCGCGGCCGTAGCCGTACTGATCATCGCCTGTCCGTGCGCTCTCGGCCTGGCCACCCCAACCGCCATCATGGTCGGAAGCGGCCGCGGCGCGGAATTGGGCGTCATCTTCAAGGGCGCCGAAGTTTTCGAGCGTTCGCGAGCTATCGAGACCATCTTGTTCGACAAGACCGGCACCCTCACCCGGGGGATGATGAGCCTGTCCGACATCCGGACCGATGAGGACGAGCAGCGTTTCCTCTACCTGGCCGGTTCCGTCGAGGCGGCCAGCGAACATCCCGTTGCCAGAGCGGTGGCGCTCGGAGCTGAGGAGCGGGACATCGAATTGGGCAAGGCCGCCGACTTCGAGAACTTCGCCGGGCAAGGCGTGCGCGGCAACGATCGACGGAATACAGGTAGTCGTCGGCAAAGCGAAGCTCCTGGCCGACCAGGGCATGCTCATCGCCGACCACTACCTCGACGAGGCCGCCCGGTTGGAAAGCGAAGGTCGGACGGTCTTTCTCGTCGGCTGGGACGCAGAGGCACGAGGCGTACTCGCCGTAGCCGACACCTTGCGGGCAACCGCTCGTCCGGCGGTTGGCGCCTTGCAGAACATGGGCGTGGAAGTCGCGATGATCACCGGCGACAACCAACGCACGGCTGCCTCGATCGCGGCGGAGACGGGCATCGATCAGTTCGTGGCCGAGGTGATGCCCGGCGAGAAGGCCGAACAGGTCCGCCGCTTCCAGGCACAAGGCAAGACCGTCGCCTTCGTCGGTGACGGCATCAATGATGCTCCCGCCCTCACCCAGGCTGATCTCGGCATGGCGATCGGCACCGGTACCGATGTTGCCATCGAGGCGGGAGACGTCATCCTCATGTCCGGAGATCCGGCCCTGGCCGAAACGGCCATGAAACTGGCGCGGGCCACATTCAAGACCATCAAGCAGAATCTGTTCTGGGCGTTCTTCTACAACGCCGCCATGATTCCGCTGGCCGCGGCCGGTCTCCTCAATCCGATGTTCGCCGCAGCGGCGATGGCCTTCTCGAGCGTCTCGGTTGTGACGAACAGCCTCCGCCTGAGAAGGTTCCGGCTGTAGACAGCCTCGTTCAGTTGACATCGCCGAGGTAGCGGGGACCGAAGCACCCACCTCGACAAGTGCGACGAGTCCGGCAACGAGAGCCGCCGGGAAGAACCGGACGTTCGGCAGATCCTCGAGAGGAACCCAGTCGACCGAGATCTGCCAGGCGTCCTCTTCAATCGGCCGAACCGGTGGTCGTGACCGGTCGACCGAGCAGGAGAACATGATTTCGATCTGGTGCACGTCGGGTTCGTAAGCTGCGAACTCGTGGCTGGCTCCGATGTAGTCGCGCACCCACAGGACATCACCGACCTCGACCGCATACCCGGTCTCCTCGCGCACCTCGCGTCGCAGACAGTCATCGAGTGACTCGCCGTGGTTCTGGCCGCCGCCGGGCAGCAGGAAGAACTCTCCGTCCGGGTCGTCGGGATGGAGGTTTCGGGTCAGGAGGATCTCTCCATCGTCGACGATGACCGCTTTGGTTGAGACGCGAATGGATAGGCCGGACACAACCGGCAGCCTATCGGCTGTCTCCGCGAACGGAGATAGGATGACCGGATGGGTCGTAGCGAAGCCATCGCCGCTCAGCTCGCACTGCCTCCTGAGGACCTGACCTTCTCCGAAGAACTCGTCGCCGGGCAGCCGGAACCGGTGCGCCGATTCTTCACGCACGCGATTGCTCCGGGGACGCCTCTCGCTCGCTCGGTGCGACTCGAACAGACCGGAAGCATGAAGCCGAGCCCGAGTGGCTCTCGATTCGAGATCATCGCTGACGGAAACCCTTGCCCCACCGTTCGGGCTCGTCTGGCAAGCCAGGACCAAGATGGGACCGCTTCCGTTCCGGATTGTCGACACCCACTTCGAAGGCAAGGGCCGAGCTTGCGCGGCACCGTGCTTGGTATCCCCGTGCTGCGTGCCTCCGGTATCGACGTCTCCCGATCATCCCGACACCGCGTCGTTGCCGAGTCCCTCTGGGTACCCTCTGCACTGCTCCCCCACCGTGGGGTTGTGTGGACTGCCGAAACAGACGCAGACGATTCGCGCCCGCCTGGCGATCGACGATGAGTCCGTCGACGTTCGGTTGACCCTGCATCCGAACGGTGCGGTCCGGGAGGTCTCCATGCAGCGGTACGGCAACGTGGGAATCCCGGACTGGGCGCTCATTCCATACGGGTTCGCAACCGAATCGGAGTCTGTTTTCGGGGGCTACACGATCGCCGTCCAAGGTCCGGGGCGGATGGTGGTACGGCACCGACCGCTATCAGCCGGAAGCGGCCAGCTTCTTCATCATCCATGATGCCCGCTTCGTTTGAGAGCGCCGACAACCGCAACGCGCCGTCTGGGGTCACCGTCAGCCCAACGTGCGCTTGAGATCGGCGGACCAGGATTCATCGCCCAAACCTGCCGCCACGAGCACATCGCGCCAGTCGATGCGCAGCAGTTCAATCGCCTCCCGGAACCGCGTCATGTCACCTGCCCCGAGAAACGCAAGCGCAGCTGCCACACGTTCCGGGTTCTGACCACCGGATACCTCATCCGCCTGTTCCAACGCCGCAAGCTCCCTGAGGACGGCATCAGCTCGAGATGCCTGGGTAGGTGCCTCGGACCCACCGCTCGAGTCGGGCGCTGACCATCACCCCAGCATGCCACCTCCGGATAACAAAACCCCGTTTCCATCGCCGCCGCCGCCTATTCCGTCCGTACAACTACGCTGAAGAGCGATGGATGTCGTCGAGTGGGAAGAACGGCCCGAGCTCCGCAACCCTGTGGCCCTGGTCGCCTTCGAGGGCTGGAACGACGCCGCCGATGCAGCGTCGGGAGCGATCGGATACATACTCGATCAATTCGATGACATCGAACCGTTCGCGGTGATCCTGCCCGAGGAGTTCTACAACTTCCAGATCCGCCGTCCCGTGGTCGAGATTGACGACGGTGGCACCCGAGACATCACCTGGCCGGTGGTCGCTTTCTATGCGATCCCGCTTCCCGATCAGGCTCGAGACCTGGTTCTCGTGCTCGGCGAGGAGCCCCACAACCGCTGGCTGACCTTCGCAGCCAACGTCATCGACGTCTTCCAGTCGGTCGGGGTGGAGGAGGTCATCACCCTGGGGGCCTTCATCGGCCAGGTCGCCCACACCCTTCCGGTACCAATCATCGGGGTTGCCACCGACCCGTCCCTGATTGAACGCCATCAGCTGTTGACTTCCGCCTACGAGGGTCCGACCGGAATCACCGGGGTCCTCAATCTCTCATGCGCCGAGGCCGGCCTGGACGCGGTCAGTCTCTGGGCCGCCACCCCGCACTACCTGGCCGCCAACGACAACCCCAAAGCCATGCTGGCGCTCCTCAACAAGGCGGCGCTCATCGCCGGGATCACCCTCGATGCGACCGAACTGGCCGTCGAAGCCGGAGAGTTCGATTCCCGGGTGAACCAGGCGATGGACACCTCGGACGACCTTTCGAGCTACGTCCACCAACTCGAGGAGACCTCCGACGAGGCAGTCCATCCTGCACTGGCGGACCAACTCGTGGATGAGATCGAGCAATTCCTCAAGGAAGGTGATTGACATGTGACCGCCGACGCCTTGATCGAAGTCATCGAGTGCTTCACGACTCCCGAGGCGGAACTGGCACGAGCCCATCTTGCCGCAGAGGGAATCGAATCGACCGTCGTCGCCGACGATGTCGGGGGCATGTACCCGGGTGTCTCGCTCGGACGCATCAGCCTGCTGGTCCGCCACGACGACCTGAGCTGGCCAAACAGATTCTCGAGGTTGAGTAGCGGACCGCCAACTGCCCAAACGGGCGCGCGCCAGCACGGCAGACGAATTCTGGTGGTGAGCCCTGGCGTTTTCGGCGCCTCGGTTGCGTTCTGAAGAGCCTGGGGCTACTTCTTGCGCTTGTGCCGGTTGGCCTTGAGGCGCTTCCGGTACTTGTGCTTGCTCATCTTCTTGCGCCGCTTTTTGACCAGCGAGCCCATGCAAACCTCGGATAGACGGATTCGGAGCCAATAGCTTGCCTGTTCACGAGTCAAGCGCAAACGCGCAACCGGTCACAGCGGCGCGTGATGCCCGGATGACCGAGTGCCTCGAACGACGAGTCGGCGACCGCCAGCAGGCGATCCCGATCGATGGGCGGCCCTCATCGTCGGCGTGATCGGCTGCGAGGATCGCCCGCAATCCTCCGTAAGAGAGGAATCGTCACCTCAAAGGTTTCTGCCGCGCCGTTTGTCGGGGTCGTAGCCTTCGAGCAGATGGCGTGTCTCGCCAATGGAATCCATCAGGAATCCGCCTATGTCCCAGGCCGGGTCTCCGCTGCGTCGTTCACCGAAATCCACGAGGCCGGTGACGCGGCCCTCGTCGACCAGAACATGGGAGGGGTCGAAGGAACCGTGGAGCAGCTGGCCGACCGGACCGAGATCGTAGAGGTTTCCGCATGGTCGGCAACATACCCGATTGATGCGGTCCACTCCGGCATCGTCGATCGCGCCACTGGTGCGGAGTGCGGTGACGGCGCTTTCGAGTGCACCGTCGAGGTATTCCTCCCAGGAGTCGTACTGACCCTGTACCTGCGCGTTCCGAAGATAGGTTGCTTCTTCGAGCACCCCGAAGCCGGGAATCCCGATCTCGTGCACGGCACGAATCGCCCATCCCGCCTCGCGGATGAGTCGGTGCCGTTCTTCAGTACCAAGCGCCACCTCGGCGAGCGGCACCCCGGCGCACCTTCTCGATAATGATGAAATTGCGCGGGTAGGTCTCGCGCCCGAGATCGGTGGCGAGCACTCGAGGCGCCGGCGCACCCAGTTCTCGCACACGCTGGTAGGCCCAGGCCTCCAACACCACTCGCCCTTTGCCGGCTTCACGATCAGCCTTGAACAAGAACCGAGCGGTCTGCCAGCACCGCCTCGAACACTTCTTCTCCGTACCCCGAAGCGAGCTTCGCTGACATGTTCGGGCCGCACCCGGAGGTGGTGTTCTATCGATCTTGCTACAAAGGCAGCCCCGGCGTCCATCGTCTCAAACTACTCGCTACAGCGCCGGAAAGATCCCGATCACTCGATCCCGGCTGCCGCGATTTCGGGGGTCAAGACCAGGCCCCGTTTGTCGAGGAGGGCCGCCCAGCTCCGGGCGATGTGCGGGTCGCAACGACGCAGACGACAACGCCAGCACGGATGGGCCGGCTCCCGACCAGCAGGCGAAGAGAGCTCCGGTGGCCAGGGCCGTTTCGATCAGTTCCGCCGCAATAGGGTTGAGAACCGTTCGGGGGCCTTCGTGAATCTCATCTCCGACGGCCGCCGCCAAGAGCCGCGGATCGCCGGTCCGGAACCCTTCGATCAGCGCAACGATCCGTTGCAGCGAACCGACAGCTGCCGGTCGAGCAACCGAATCAGGCAGGGCCGCCCGGGCGTCACTGGTGAGCAAGACGGAGTCAGGGACCGCCACCACCGGTACCAAATCCGGGATGCAGCTGCAAGCGGATGGGCACCGCCCGCCACCGTGACGGCCTGGAGTCCGCCAAAGACGGTGGCTGCGGCGTTGTCCGCGTGCCCTTCGAGGGCGGCGACGAGTTCAAACACTTGCTGCGGGTCGGGTTCCGAACCGGTCGCCCGCCACGCAGCCAGCGCCCCGGCGGCCCGGGCGGCTGCCGACGAACCCAACCCGCGAGCTACCGGGATCTCATTCCGAACTCTCGAGATGCAGCGGACGATCCGCATCCGACGGCCAGTTGCGCAGCAGCGAGCACCGCATCCTCGGATGTAGATCCGGGAGCATGACCGCCTTCGTGCTCGATCTGCCATTCCTCCGAGAGGTCCGCGACCTACCGAGCACCGCAAGTCCAGCGCCAGGGCCAAGGTGTCGAATCCCGGTCCCAGGTTCGCTGAAGAGGCCGGGGCGGACGCCTCAGCCATCGGTTCTGCTCTGCAGCTCAACGAAGATGTTGTTGGCTCCTGGCAGCACTTTCCGTATCTCCGACTCGACAGAGTCGATGACCTCCTCCACCCGGCGGTCGTCCAGCCCATCGACGAGATCGACCTCGAGGTTGACCAGGATCTCGTCGGGACCCATATGCATGGTCAGCAACCGCCCGACGCTTTCGACTTCCGGGAGGGACAGAACCGACATCCGCATCGCCGCACGATCGCGACGGCCGGCCGCCTCACCAATCAACAGTTGCCTGGTTTCGGTGGCGAGGAGTACGGCGACCAGTCCCAACAGAATCCCGATGGCTATGGAGGCAACGCCGTCCCAGAGGTCGTTGCCGGTTGCCCACGCGATGGCCAGTCCGATGACGGCAAACACCAAACCAAGCATGGCCGCGCTGTCCTCCAGCAAAACGACGAGCAAGGCACTGTCCTTGCTCTCCCGAATGCTGCGCCACATGCCGCGCGACCCCCGGACCTTGTTGAATTGCTTCATTGCCACGCGAAAAGTGAATCCCTCGATGACGATGGCCGCTCCGAGAACGACGAAGTTGGTGGCGAAGCTCGTGATCTCGTGGGGGTGTTGGAGGGCCTCGATGCCCCTCTGTATGGCCAGCACTCCGCCGGCGACGAACAACATGACCGCCACCATCAAGCTCCAGAAGTAGACCTCCTTGCCACGCCCGAACGGGTGGCGCACGCTGGGCGCTTTGTGCGACACGGTGATGCCGCGTAACAACAGCACCTGGTTCCCCGTAGTCGGCCACTGAGTGGAAAGCCTCGGCGAGCATCGCGGCGCTCGAAGTCAGGGCGGCCGCGACGAACTTGGCGACGGCAATCAGCGAGTTTCCGATGAGAGCGGCGACTCACCGCCGACTTTGATCCTTCTGCAGCCATGGAGTGCAGTCTAAGAACAGGAACTGCTCCGTTGAGAACTCATCTCCGAGTTTTCGGAGCATCGACCGGCAACATTGGCTCGAAAGAAATCGAACATGGCCCGATAGCGGCGTCCCGGATGCTGCCAGTTGCCGTGGCTTCCGGGAAACTGCAACAGCTCCTGAGATCCACCGAATGACTCATACAGTGCCGTAACCGAGGCCGGGTTGAAGAACTCGTCTCGATCAGCGCTCACCAGGAGAACGGGTCGGTCCCGGATGAGGGGAGCGTACGTGGCGGGGTCGGTGGTTCCGGTCCCGGTCGCTCCACCGACCGCAAAGACGCCGGTACGGATTCGCGGTCCACCGCCATGAACGGCACGCCGACCAGTACACCCATCGAGAAGCCCAGATAGCCGATGGGCAGGTCTGCCAATCGCCGATCTGATCCAATAGCCGATGTCAGCCGGCGCAGGTCGCCGACCGTTTGCGTGAGAAAAGGCTCGTTGCGAGCCAGGTCGGGGATCTGATCGAGCGCCCGCTCGCCGTGATAGGGAGCGTCGATAGCGACCACCGCCAGGCCGTCCCGGGACCATCGCTTGGCGGCCCCCCGCACGTACGGCACCCGACGATGACCACGCCGGCCGTGCAGCGCAACAACGACTCCCCCACGTCTCCTGCCCGACCGGGAGGTAGACATCGGCAGGCACCGTGTCGGCATGCGCCCCTCGCAGGGTCCATTCTTCGAGGATGTGGCCGAGTCCCGTTTCGGCGCTGCCGATACGGACGTCGAGAGGCCCCTCCGGTTCGTCGAGTGGAAGTCGAAGGAGGGTCATCGGTTCACGATCTCCAGCCACCGAACCTCGTCCTTTCGCACGGCCCCGCCGATCCTGACTTGCCGGTCCTGCCAGGTCAGGTTGATCGTGGAAGGGTGACCAATCTCGCTTCCCTGGCTGATGGCCAAACGACCCGATGATCGTCCCTCAGCACGCAGGGCAGCGGCCAGCGCCACCGCCGCACTGCCCGTGGCCGGATCTTCGAAGACACCATGGCCCGGCGCAAAGAACCGCGCCCGGACCGCGTCCGCCGACTCGAATGCGTAGAGGTAGACCATGTCGGCCCCGTACTCCGCAAAGATCTCTTCGGCAGCCGGAATCGCCGACGCTACGGCGGCCGGCGACCCGGCCTCGAGCAGCAGGTAGGGCAGTCGGCATGTCCACCCAGCGTGCCGAAACGGGAGCCGGAAGCCCCACCGCCGCCGCCAGGGCTGCCGCGCGAGGAGCCGGACGGACCGGCTGATCCAAAGGAACGTCGATGGCCGCTTCATCGCCGTTGAGACTGATCGCAACGTCGAATGCCGCGCAGCGCACCGTATCGGGACCCCCGGGACCTAGTTGCTTCAGCGTCCAGGCCATGCCGACGAGCGGATGTCCGGCGAAGGGAAGCTCCCCTCCCGGGGTGAAGATCCGCACGCCGGGGACCTCGCCTGCTTCCCATTCGAGGAAGATCGTTTCGGAGAAACCCAGCTCAACCGCGATCGCCTGCATCGAATCGGTGGTCAGGCTGGTGGCATCGGTGACGACCCCCAGGTGGTTGCCTCCCTCATCGCCCCGGGTGAACACCCGCAGGACGTAGCAGTGCCTCGGCATGCCGCTCCTTTCGAGAGAGCAACCATACCCGCTACCGTTGCGGCCGATGGACGACATCTTTGGGTTGGAAAGCATATTTCCTGAAGCCGTGCTGGCGATCGGGTTGGCCATGGTCATCGGCAATGGTTTGGCCATCTACAAGAATCGGCGGGGCGAACAGCCTGCCGGAGTCGAGGGAGAATTCCGCCCGGGTCGGGCGTGGTTCCTCGGCGGGGTCGGTGTACTGCTGGCTTTGTGGGGTGCCGCCAGTGTCTTCTCCTGACTTCGCACGCGGTTGTTATCATCGCCCTTCTGGCGGGTGTAGTTCAGTGGTAGAACACGAGCTTCCCAAGCTTGGAACGGGGGTTCGATTCCCCTCACCCGCTCCAGCGGCTTTCGCCGAGTCGGCCCGGATGGCCTCGGCGAGTCGGCGATGCAGCCGGGCCGGATCGGATCTACCATCGGCGCCGATGAACGGGGGCCATCATGATCCTGTCCGACCGGACTATCAAGGAAGCCATCGCTGCCGGACGGATCGTCATCGATCCGTACGAGGAGTCGTTCGTTCAGCCGTCGAGTATCGACCTGCGGGTTGATCGCTTCTTTCGGGTATTCGAGAACCACCGCTACCCCTACATCGATCCGAAGGCACCTCAGGAAGACCTCACGACGCTGGTCGAAACCGACGAGGACGAGCCGTTCATTCTGCATCCCGGAGAGTTTGTTCTTGGATCAACGCTCGAGCGAGTGCGGCTCGGCGAGGACGTGGTCGCCCGTTTGGAGGGTAAGTCGAGTCTGGGACGCATCGGGCTCTTGATCCACTCCACCGCCGGTTTCGTTGACCCGGGTTTCGACGGATACCTCACGCTGGAGCTCTCGAACGTCGCCAACTTGCCGATCGCCATCTATCCCGGGATGAAGATCGGACAGATCTCGTTCTACCAACTGACCACCCCGGCCGAACACCCCTACGGCAGTGACGCCGCCGGCTCCAAGTACCAGGGCCAACGTGGACCAACCCCGAGCCGCGTCTATCAGGACTTCGGGTAAACAGTTGCGGCGATCCTACCCGTCTCCTAAACCTCGTGAATCGCGACCGGCGACTCGCGACGCGGGGTAGACCCAATCGGCAACCACGAGGTCCTTCGTGATCGCAGCTCTGGTAATAGCAGTGACGACGGCGACCACACACACCGCGGCCGTACCCAGCACGAGGTACATGACCAGTAGCTGGATCACGACGGCCTCAACGGGATCAACCCCGGCCAGGAGAAGGCCGGTCATCGCACCGGGGAGGGCAATCAGACCGACGACCTTGGTACGTTCAATCTGGGGGATCAACGAGGTTCGAGCCGTTGGCGGGGCCATGAAGCGGACGATCTGCTTGCGATCCATTCCGAGCGATAGAAGCGCCTCGAGATCACCGATTCGGTCCCGGGAGGAGTCGATGGATCGGTTGACCCCGAGCACGGCCGCCGGGACGGCATTGCCGATGGTGATCCCGGCGATCACCACCAACGATATGGGCCCGTAGTCGATCACCCCGAAACCGAAGACGACCGCAATGCTGATGAGTGCCGAACCAACCACGGCAGTTCCTGCCACCACGCCAAGACCGTCAATCCGATGTTTTGCTCGCCGAACCACAACGACGGTCGCGACGATGGTCATGGCGATCACCCACAGCCAGGCCCAATAGGCGGCTCCGGTCGACTCGAAAATGAGAGCAAAGACAAAGCCGACCCCCAGGAGTTGCAGAGCGGCTCGCGTGGTGGCAATGATCAATTCTCGCTCGATGTGCAGACCCAGCCCCCAGGCCAGGCCCAACGCCAGGAGCACCAACGAGAGCGACGCCAGCACCACCGGCCACCCGACGGCGCTGGAGGTCAAAGACGATTGAGCCACCATCAGCATGGGTACACGGTAGAGCGATTCTGGAGTGGCGAGCTCCACATCGTCGAGAAGGCCGCATCGGACGGGCCGCCCCGCAACCTCGGTAGGCTTGGCATCGGCCGACTGCAGCTCAACGAAAGGGGCAGGCCATGTCTGTGTGGTTTGAAGGAGACAACGACATCGACTGTTCTATGCAAGAAGTGAAACATGCCCTGGAAAATCTTGGCGAGTACTTCGTCGGGGTCATCAGCCTCATGCCGGGCATGACGAGCGTTGATCTGGAGGAGCAGGGGGCCGACTTTGTGACCATAAGGACCAACGAGGGCCTCATGAAACGTACGAACATCTCCAAACAGATCGAGGGTGAACGTGTGTTAGTGGAGTTCGACGAAGAGTATGAAGCCGGATCAGCGGTCACGACAACGTCGCATTTCTCCGACGAATTCAGCGCGAGTGACACCGGAGTGACACATCGGGTCGTCATGAGCGACGTCGATGCCCCAGGATTCCTGGGCTTCTTCTACCGGACCTTCGGCAGCTCCAAGACGGGGAACGCTTTCTTGACGGCTTACAAGGCCTATTTCGAGAAGCTCCCCGACTGATCCAAACAGCTCAGTTTGGAAGCGAAACACTTCCCACCAGTCGACGAACGAACGGTCTTCACGGCGCTTGGCTCGAAGCACAGGTCAGAAGCGGAATCGAGTCACATCGGTCGGGAAGTCGAACCAGGCCATCGCTTTGAGCGGCGTGAGTACTCGCAACCCACCGGCATCGGAGCCCTGCCAGCTGCCTGGTTCCGGCGCATAGCCGAGTTCTGAATACTTGCCGGAGAACGCTGATGCCAGCCGAGCACCGAACTCCAGCCCGGGAGGAGCGGCAGCCTCGGACCGTCCCTCCACCATCACAGCCTGACGGCCATCTTCGAGATGGAGCACACAAGCAGGATTCGCAGTCAGGTTTCGCACGTGGATCGTGGTCACTGCACCGTCGTACCAGAATTGCCCGTCCACCCACACCCCCCAGCGGGGAACCACGTGCGGCCCCCCATCAGGTCGCGTTGTTGCCAACCAATAGTGGGTCGATGCTCGCAACCGCCTTTCTACCGCAGACCATTCGAGAACGCCCTCATCGGTTTCCGGGACGCCGTAGCCGTCGGGCATCTCGGGCCGGTCGTGGGAAGGGTGGCGCATCCACAGAACCTACAAGGATGTGCTGGCATTGAGAACTGCGTGCCCGCACGTGCGTGTCGCTCGTAGCGAGGGTTCCTCTGCGTCCTTATGGCGAAACGTCGATGTGAGGGCCGTCATGTCCCCTCGACTATCGCCGAGACGCCGCACCCCGACCATGTTCGGAGAGGTCCTAGCGGCGCGCTACTGATTCGTTCAGGGCAACAGCGGCACGGACCAGGGCTTTGAGGGCTTCCTCGTCGATCGTGTCGCCCTCGCGAATGTCGATCGCCCGCCTGGTGTTGCCATCGAGGCTCGAGTTGAAGAGCCCGGCTGGATCGTCGAGAGAGGCGCCCTTGGCGAAGGTCATCTTCACGACGTTCTTGTAAGTCTCACCGGTGCAGATGATCCCGTCGTGGGACCATACCGGGACCCCAACCATCGAGTTTGATGGCTTTCTCCACTTCGCTTCCTCGACCACCTCGGGGTCTGCCTGCTGGATCAGGGTGCGTATCCGGGAGAGCGTCTTGTCCCGCCAGTCATCCGGCTCCTTGACGCTCGCTTCGGTCGGTTCCGAGGCAGACTGGCCTTTCGAGCTGCTGTTCTTCATGTCATCTCCCACACTTCTGCGCGAACTTCATTTTTCGGGGCGACTGTTCACCAATCTATGCACCGGATACGGACCGTGCTCATTGCAGGGCGTTGACGGAGGCCGTTTCGACGATTCCTTCGACCGATCGGGCAAGGTCGCCATCCATGGTCACGAAAGCGTCGGCCTGCAACTGCGTAAGGGCGACGTACTCAGCGACATCGGTCGAATCCCATCCCATCTCCTCGGCAATTGTCCAAGCCCGTCGCCGAAGTACCTGATCGCCGAGCAGCCGTATCTTCAACCGCCCAAGACGAGCGAGACGATCCAGGCCCTCTTCCTCCGATATCTCACCCGCTTGGGCAGCCTTGAACAGGGCGGCCAGCATCTGAGAGCAAACCAGCGTCGGAGCACCAACTGGTTCTCGTCCGAAACTTTGATGTCCCCTGCCAGGAGATGGAGAAATGTCCCGGCGTCCACAACAAACCGCATGCTCCGAATTCCTCCAAAGTCAGAATTGTGAGATCACGACTCTACCGATAAGGGCCGGGGGCCCGGGATCTGTAGAACGTACCTTGGTCGTCGATGGTGAGGCGTTGCCGGGGTCGGCGAAGGGCCTCGATATCGGATGGGTCTCGTCTGGCCGCCGTCGCGAGATGGACTTCTCAGCGGGCAGTTCGCCCTGCGATAGGGCCCATAGTTGGCCTACGAAAGTCCCGTGCCAGCTTTGCGTACGAAGACATCGGACCGCCAATCGGGCTTGAAGCCTGCGCTGAGATAGAGCGGTCCTGATGCTGGGTTTTCCGGTTCGAACCCGATACTGATGCGCTGTGCGCCGGCCCTGGCTAATAGGTCGATGCCGGTGGTGAGAATGTGGCGGCCGAGTCCGCGTTGCTGGTGATCGTCCAGGGTGCGCATCGGTTCGACGACACCCGTGGCGGTCACCGGGTCCCACCAGAACAGGCCATACGCGGCCGGGTTGTCGTCGCGGTCGAGGACGACCAGATCCAGGTCGGGGCGGTACAGCGAGGTCTGCAGGAGACGCTGCTCAACGCTGGGGCGGCGTGGATGAGCCATGTGATGTGGACGGTCCATCGTGTCGCGGCGACTGCACAACCGGTAGTCACCGTGCAGCGGGCTGATCGCCGGCCGGGCGGCTGCACCGAGCCAGCACCCGATCAGGCCGTCTTCCTTGATCGTGAAGCCATGGCCGATCAAGGCGTCACGCACGACCTCATCGGCTCGGTCTACCTCGAGTTCGAGGTCTCCAATCCCGGCTTCAGTGGCGTGGGCCAGCCCACGCTCGACGACGTGGTTCACCCACTCGGGTGTGGCGTCGGGCATCACGATCACAACGAGCGTGGACGCTTCGTACACAGCCGACGACCCGTCACCGAAGTCGGTTGCGATCACAGCAGCCTCCGGGCGACCGAGGTCGTCGAACCAGAAGAGCTGACCGACCGCGTCGGTCCGGCGCGGAATGGTCCACCACCACTGCAGTTCGGCAGCTTCGTACAGCCCTTTCGTTGGGTGCGCGCTGCGGACTCGCTGCAGGAGCGCCGTTACTGCTTCCAGGTAGTCAAGGCCCACCCGGTGTTCTTCCCGCATTGATCGCACTCCGCAAATCTAGGCAAAGAGACTGTCCAACTACACGGAATTTTCGGGGTACAGCGACGGTCCCCTGGCGACAGCCGATCCAGGAGCATCAGCAACGTGTGGGACGCTCCGGGCCCTCCGGAGCGCGGAGTGCCCACACATCGTCCGAGACCGAGAACAAACCAATGTGCAACGACACGAATCTCAGCACAACGACGTCACCGGACGTCACTCGATCCCGGGACCGCATGTCGGCACCGCAATCCACCCGAGTAATGAGTTTCTGCCGGCGGCTGCTGCTTATCGCCGTTACGTGGAGGGATCGCCCTCGATCAGCGCAGGGGTTCCGAGATCGCGCTTGAGATAGGTGAAGGGGAACTCGGAGCGGATCAGCTGCCAACCTTGCATTTCGAGCTTCTTGGCGGTGCGACCGAGCATCGAGACCCTCTTGTGTTCCCACCTGGTGCTGGATCGCACGACCCGGTGGAAGTAGGGACCGAAGTCAACGCTGTGCCAGCCGTACGCCCCGGCAAGTTCGAGTTCGGCCAGTTCGTCGAACGCCGTGACCGGCCCCAGAATGCGCTCATCAGGGTCAAGGTCAGCAACATCGGGTGTCGGGTCAACGGCAAATCGCTTCTGGGCGGCCTGCTTGGTCATTCCGAGCGTGTGACCAATCGCCGCCCAGGTGGCTCCCCCACTACGCGCTGAGACGACCGCGTCGCTCAGCATCGACCGGGCCTGCACCTCGATATCGTTGACCGCCGCGACAAGCACGAGGAAGTCGTCAACGTGGTGCGGGTCGGCGACGACGCCGAGACCGCCAACGGCCTCAGCGAGAAGCTGGGCTACTCGCTCCGGGTTTTGACGTTCAGGAGTCAATGTCAGATGGCTTGGTCAGTGTCTCTGACGGACGCCATCCATCAGACCGACGGCGCATCAGGGTCGCGCCCACGCCGACCATGGCGACCATGACTGCCATGGCAATGATCTCCAGCCAGCGAGGCAAGTCGAAGAACACCAGGGCTACGACGACGAACGGGACAATGGCCAGCAATATGGACCCGGTCTTCCGTGCCTGAGGGGGATTCTGTGTCATGTGGTCAACTATAGGTTGACGCCAAACTGCCGTCAACCATTAGTTGACGAGCCCCTGTCGTACTCGGCGTCGTACCGGGAACCCTTTGGCTCAGTTCCGTTGATTCGTTGAAGGGGGAGAGAGATGATTGGGAACATCATCAATCCATTCTTGGACGGGGCGCTCCGGTGGATGTACGGGGCTGGACCGCCGCCGGTCTGTCCAACCTGCGGCTACGACTGGTCGATCGATGCCAGGGATGCGTTGACGGTGATCGAGTCGAGCCCGTCACGAGAACCAAAACGTGGCGGCCGCCTTGCGCGAGATCTACCAGATCTGTTTGCATTGCAGGCGCGATACCGTGCCCGGAGCCGGCCACACGATGTGCCATTGCGGTCACGATCCGAGGAACTTGGTGATCTCGACGACAATGGTGTGGTCGTCGACTCCGTGCCATTGTCCAGGCAGCACTCTCAGTGTGCTCTCGGGAATGGCCTGCTCGAGTTGTTGTGCTGCTTCGAGGAGTTCGGGGGCGGTGTGGTCGCTGGCAAGCAAGAGAGTCGGTACGGGCACTTTCGCGAAGCGCTCGGGGTTCGTGCCGGGCAAGAACGTCAATTCGTGGACGATGGTTCGGGTGTTATGGAGATCTTCGGCGCTCGGTGGAGGGAACTGGGCAAGTATCTCCGCTGGGATGCCGACGATGTCGCGGTTGAACCAATCTCGGGCGTCGGCGACATCTTGATCGAGGAGGCGTCGTGCTTCGTTACGGGCCGCGGGGTCGAGGTCGGGAATGAGTGGGGGTTCGAGTAATGCGAGACGTCGGATCGGGACGCCGCCGATCGAGGCCAGCATGGCGAGCGTGGCTCCTGAGGAAAAGCCGTAGACGTCGGCGGGCACCCCAGCGAGGTTGATGATGGCGATGAGGTCGTCGAACTCTCGTTCCACGGTGTACGACCCACCATCGGAGCTCTTGCCGGTGCCGCGCCGGTCGTAGGTGAACACAGTGAAATGTTCGGCAAGGGCACCAGGTAGTGCAGGTTGAGGTGTGGCGACGCGCGAGGTTGCGACGGGGTGGACCATGACGAGCGGCGATCCGGATCCTTGGCTGCTCCAAGAGATCCCGGTTCCATCCTCGGACGTGACCGTTCCGGTCATCATTTCGCTCCCTTTCGGTCGTTGGAAACCGGATCGTTGGTTCGTGTCCATCGGACGACGGGCCGCCGCTGAGCGATCACGAACTGCGGTACTAAATGCTGTCGCTGCGGTTAAGTAGCACCCATCGTAGGTCGCCGGAGTCAACGATCGCCTGCGCGGCTGGCAGCACTTCTTGACACAACCCCGGCTCTCGCTGGCGAAATCGCAGAGCGGCCAAATCGCACCAGGGTGGCTCTCAATCTCGAATCAGCGGTGTTTTCATGAAACCCGCACGGAGCAACTGATCCTGAGCAACAACGAGCAACTCACACAGCGTCCACAAAACACGCCAGTTATCTCCCCCGTATCCTCACATATGCGAGCGGCGCGGCGGTCAGTAGTTGAGGAGCGTCTTGATGACGGCAGTCACCTGGGCGCCGATATCGGAGTCAATACCGCCGAGGCGGTGAACAAGTCGGTTCCGATTGATCGACCGGATCAGCTCACATTGGATGTAGCTGGTCTCGTCGAGTCCAGTATCGGCACTTGCCTCGACCTCGATATGGAGAGATAGGCCACGCCGCGTGGCGGTCAGCGGGGTCACGATCACGAAGGGAAATATCGGCCCGAATGTGTCAGGCGGACCGATGACAAGCGCGGGGCGACTCGCGGCAGGCTCCCCCGGATACGGATCACCGAAGTCGACCAACCACAGGTCGTCAACCGATGCCATCGTTCACCGAAGTTGCCCTCTCCTCGGCGAGGTAGGCTTCCCAAGCACGGGGGTCGCTGCGGATTTCGGCGAGTTCAGCCGCCACTCGACGGGCGAACCGCTGCCGCCGAAGCGCTTCCGTGGCATCTCGAACCGTTTCGATGAGTGACGTCCCCGTCGCCTGACTCAGCTCGAGGAGTCGTGCATGGGTGTCGGTGTCGACGCGAATGGTTGTCGTAGACATACCGACAGTCTACATCATGCATGCGTGGAGGTCTACACCTTCACCCGATAACTCATTGGGTGAATATCGCACCTCACACGATGGTGCGCTGGATCGGCACGTCGTGCTCGAGTCGTAGAGAACTGGCGGCCACTTTGCGTCGATCCTGCCCAGGAGGCCGATTCGTACCATCTTTCGATCGCCTGACCGGAGCGGCGCACATCGACGATACCGACGAGATGGTCAGCGCTGAGCGGTTCTGGCGCCTCATCCTGATCGCCGGTAGGCATCAACCCGAACCGAAAAACCTCCGAACCAGCCTCAGCGGTGAAGAAGAAGAGGATGAAACGTCCTTCTCCGACATAGGCGTGGAAATCGTTGGCGATGCCCCGAAGGTCGTCATGGGTCAGTGAAGCATCCACGATCAGGTTGTATGCGTACGTGTTGTTGGGGTCTACGGAAGTGGCCGTCACTTCGTAACCTTCACCACAGCTCGTCGGATTGGGACAATCCTGAGTAGTCGTAGTCCCCGCAACTCCCGACTGGCAAGCCGAGATGATCATCACGACAGCTATCAGGACCAGGGCCCGTCTAATCAACCTCATTGGATTTGACTGCATCATGATCGAATACTTCCAGCCATCGACCCCAACAGCATCCGGGGGCCGAATGTCCTCCATGTCCCTCTGTTCACCACCATCGCGACCGAGCTCCTCAACGCCGCGTGCAGTGACATTCGCCGGGGCAACCCCGCTCACCGCTCTTAGATCAGACGAGCGAATCTCGCGTAGTGGCTGGGCTTGATCACCTCACCTCGTGGGAGGCTCGTCTCACCCGGGACCCACTCAGACCCGGCTACGCACGCTCGACGGAGGCTCGGAAGGTGTCGGGAACGGCACCGGAGTGAGCTAGCTGCAGCGGAGTGATGGCGATGGAACCCGTACGGACCGCATCGACGTCCGAGCCTGCCAGATCTCCGGTCATCCGCAAACCAGTGTTGAAGTCGTGGACGAAGCGGCCCGGCCTGTGTTCTCTGAAGATGTTGTCGTATCCGACCTTCGCCAGGCTGGTGATCCGCCGCGGGGAGTCCGTCGTGGCGTCGTGTGGGAAGTTCACCGAGAGCACATCGACGCCAGACGGGTATCCGGCCGAGAGAATGTCGGTCAAAACATCAACGGCCAGGGCTGCGGCCGCTTTCCAAAACGGCAAAGACGAATCCGACCACGCCTCTTTGGCCCACCCCCGGTGATCGAATGGTGACCCGGTCGAGAACGCAACCGCCGGAAGACCGGCAATCCAACCTTCAGCGGCGGCTCCCACTGTGCCGCTCGAGAGCAGAAACCCGAGCCCCTGGTTCAACCCGATGTTGATTCCAGAGACGACCATGTCGGGTTTCTCACCGAACAAAGAGTGGACACCCAGCTGGGTGCAGTCGGCCGGGTACCCGTCGGCGACGAATATCTCGACCCCGTCTCGCACCGTTCGCTCGACTCGCACTTCGTCGAACCGGGTGATGGCCTTGCCGATCCAACTCCGCTCTTCGGCTGGTACGACCACCTCCACCCGGGCAATCTCCGCGAGCGCCCGGGTGAACGGCACTAAGGCCGGGGAGTCCACTCCGTCGTCGTTGGTCAGCAGCAGGTAGCCCACGAAGAGAGGATACCGGTCGGCACCCCTCGTCTCACCACCGCCAAGCTGCCGGGGACGACCCCGGCAGCTTCAGGTTCTTGTTGCTATCCCCCGATGGCGAACTGGACGGTAACCACCACCGACACTGATGCCTCACCGGCCTGGATCGGAGTAGCGCCGTCAAACGCAGCCTCAGCCCTCGCCTCGGCATAGAGGATCGGAGGCTGCGCCGGGCTCGAAACTTCACTGATCGAAACAGCCTTGCCCAGCTGGACCTCGGCGAGAGCGGCAAGTTGTTCGGCTTTCGCCTTTGCATCATTCCACGCTGCCTCACGGGCGGCCGTGATCAGTGGCCCGTTGGCCTCGAGGTCAAACCGGATGCCGTTGACGACGGCGTCGTTGCCTCCGGCCGCGGTCGCAGCATCGATGACCTCGCCGGCCTTGCCGAGATCGCGAATCTTGGCGCTGACCGTGTTACTGACCCGATAGCCGCGCAGTACCTGGTTGTCATTGCGGTAGTCGTACTCGGGGTAGATCGAGTAGTTGGTTGTCTGGATGTCCTTTTCCGTAACGCCATTCGCCTTGAGTGCGTCAATGACTGTCTGGGCCAGGCGAGATGCCTCACCGGTAGCTTCATTCACCGACGGTTTCAGCACCGTGACACCCAGATCGACGATCAAGGTGTCGGGTGTCCCCGCCACTTCACCCGTTCCGGAAACGGCAATTGTATTGCTCATCAAGCTCTGGTCTCCTCCTGTCGGAGCGATCTGTGCGGCGGCGTTCGTCGACCCGGCGCACCCGGCCAGCAACAGGCTGATCGCCAGAAGTGGTATCAGCAATTTTCGCATCATGGTCTCCTTGGTGAGCACGTTCGGCATCACTTCGACCCTAAGACGGTCGACCCACCCGGCAAGGTTCCCGACCGGACTTTGAAAGACTCAACAGAGATCCGGACATGTGGCGGAGAACGGGAAGGACACAGTCACAACCCGGCCCGGCAATACGATCACTTGAAGGGAATCACCTGAAGGCCTCGATTCGTTCGGTTGCGGTAATCGGTGCTCTCGCCCTGCTGCTGGCCGCATGCGGCAGCACGGCCGGCGAGGTCGCCGACGGGTCTACAACCACAACAGCAAGCAACGGCACAACCACCACCTCCAGCGCGACCGCCCCTTCCATAGTTGTTGCCTCACCTCAGGATCTCCTCGATAGGTTTACGAGCTTGTGGATCGAAGGTGATTGGGCCGGTATGGCAGATATCGCCGAACCAGGTGTCGTGGCCACGGCTGAAGAGTCCGGTCAGGCCGAAATCGTGGATGTTGTGTGAGTACCTTCGTGCGAGCTTGACTCCTCCGGTAACGGCAGCTGCGAACTGCTCTTCTCTTCTCCCGATTACGACGGATACGCTCTCATCTTCTCCGCTCGCTACACCCAGGGGTCCGGCGGCGAGTTGTCCATCGTCGAGCTCATCTCTGGTGGTGACGCCGGCTAGTCCGGGAGCCCCAGTTCCTGCGGAGAACGGGAAAGATGCACAAGCTTCGACCGCCGGCCAGAACTCGTTGACATGAAAGGACGTACATGAAAGCCTCAATTCGTTCGGTAGTCATGGTCGGCGCTCTCGCCCTGGTTCTGTTCGCATGCGGCGACAGCACCGATACGGTTGACAATCTGACGTCAACTACTTCCGGAGACAACGGAACTACGACAACCGCACCGGCGACAACAACCTCGGTGCAGCCACCGATCTGTTCTGCCACCGGATTGACGATCAGCAATGACGCCCAGCCGAACGATCTGCCTGCTGTCGTGTCCGAGGTGAGGTCGGAACTCCTGGCCGCAGCCACGGCCTGCGATTTTGAGCTGCTGGGCTCTATGGCGGAAGCAGATGGGACCAGCTACACCTTTGGAGGAGGCTTCGACCCTGCCGCGTACTGGGGCGACCTGGAGACAAACGGCGAGACACCTTTGGCCGACATGGTGCAGCTTCTGGAACTCGAACCCGCCCTTTTCGACGTTGGTGAAGGCAACGTGTTCTACGTATGGCCGGCCGTGTACGCCCTTTCCGATTGGTCAGATGCAACCGTGGAACAGCGCCAGGAGCTGGCCGACCTCTTCGGAGCCGGGCCAGCTAGCGGGTTGGGACTCGTTCGGCGGCTACGTTGATTACCGGGTGGGGATCACCACCGACGGTAGGTGGGCATTCTTCGTCGCTGGGGACTGAAGCCGGGAACCTCCCGGTGCCGCTCTGACGTCACATAGTCGTTGCGCCACCGGGAGAATGGCAACTATGGAATCTCGAATGGCCGGTCTGGTTGTGGCCGCTGTCCTCGCTCTGGCCGCCTGCTCGGCTGAGGTGTTGAGCGACGACGCCACTTCGCACGTTGCAACGTCGACCACCAACTCCATCCCGGATGCCGATCGACCCGAAGGGTCCGTCCTGGTCAAGGTCACGGGATCTCTTCAGGCTGGTGCCGGGGGGATCCCGAAGATCTGCGCAGGGCAAGGCGAAACCTGTGCAGGAATCCCGCTCGCCGGCAACGTCGATGTGCCGGACGCCGATCCCGTGATGCTGCAAGTGACCGGTTGGTACGACGGAACCCAAGTGCTGGTGATCGACTCCGAGATTCCCACCCCGTCGCCTTTCGCCGATTCGGACTTCTCAACACCGTGTGAAGGACTCCAGGGAAGGATGTCGGTGAACCCACCCGACGACCCGATGAACGCCGTCGCGGCGTACACCGAAACCATCCGGGACCGCTTCGCCGGAATGTGGTGGGACGGCGCCAACGCCGTGCTGACGGTGTGGCTGACCGGCGAGGATGTTGAAAGCCAACGGACCGCCTTCGAAGAGGCAGCCGGGGGTGACCTGACCGTGTGTGTGGTCGATGGTGCGGAGTACTCAGAAGCAACCCTGCTCGACATTCAAAGCAGACTCTTCGATGTCATCGACCCGGAGCAGACCGCGACGTGTGCAACTTCGGTCGGGGTCCTCACCAATCGGGTTGAGGTGATGATGGAGTACCTCGACGGTGCCACCCGATCACGGATAGAGAGTGAGTTCGGAACGGCCGTCGATATCTTCGCATTTATCGAGATCCTCGACGGCACGATCGCAGATCTACCCGCCCAGACACCGGCCCGTCCCGGAGATATCGAATTGCTGACGCAACCCAATCGGGGCGGTGGGGGCATGGAAGCGCTCGGTGCTTTTAAACTCGGCTTCGATGCGGACCTCGGTTGCGTCTACTTCCCGGGAGCCGAAACCGATGCAGGCGGCGGCCGCACCGTACCGGTCTGGCCCTTCGGGTACACCGCCACATCAAACCCGCTCAGGATCTACGACCAGGACGGCGTCCTCGTCGCCCGGGAGGGCGATGTCATCCAGATGGGCGGGGGGTTCGTCGAGTACGTCACGGACCAGGAGTTGTGCGGCGCGGCCGGGGCCTGGATCATGAGCAGCCGTCCGGTGCTCATCGATCCATAGCCTCTGGCTCGGGCTCTTGGAGAAAGTCGAAGTAGGCAGCCGTGTTCGGATGGAGGGAAGATCGGAACCCGTCCGTCCGAGCATCGGATTCCGCAAGCCACGTGTACTTCGAGTGCTGCTCGGCTGGTGGGGACGGCCGCACATCAACGTCGATCCGATAGGCCAGAACGACGTAGTGGGTGCCGATGCCCGGCACGTTCGCGAAGTTCGTTTCGTAGAGATGCTCGAACACCCCGAGCAGGCGGCTCTCCGACCGGCGCCAATCGCCGTTGCCCAACTCCGCTCTAGCTATCCGGCCGAACGCCTCGTCGAGCGTCTCTCCTTTGAGGATCCGACCGCCCGGCACAAACCAGAAACCCCGGGCGGGTTCGTTGACCCGCCAACCACACAAGATGCGCTTCCCTCGATCGGCAACGACCAGATCCATGGAAACCAGTGGAGTCCGGTCGATCACGTCCAGAAAACTCGCCTCGTCCAGGTTCACGAGGGCCTACTGACCTTCGTAGGTTTCGACGACCTCTTCGACAATGTCGAGGGTCACCCCGGCTTGCGCCAGAATCCGGCGGCTGTCCTGTCCGGCGTGGTACCGCCGCCTGGCCACAATGCGCGTTATCCCGCTACTGGCGATCAGCATGGCGCACACCCGGCAGGGTTCCATCGAGCAGTAGAGGGTCGTCCCCTGCAAGGACAGGCCGTATCGGGCCGCCTGACATATGGCGTTTTGTTCGGCGTGCACCGTGCGAACACAGTGCTGGCGGGTGGTGCCGTCTTCATCGATCACTTGCTTGAAATCGTGGCCGGCCTCGTCGCAGTGCGGCAAGCCGGAGGGCGACCCGACGTACCCCGTACAGATGATGCGCTTCTCCCTGACCACCACGCAGCCACTCTTGCCACGATCACAGGTGGCCCGAGCTCCGACCTGATCCACCAGCCCGAGGAAATACTCGTCCCAACTCGGTCTCATGACCGACACCCTAATGGTCGCCGTGGCGGGGCGGGTGCTCCCTTCCAGATCCCGGCCATACCAAGGCCGATGACGGCCACGAACCCCTCCAAAACCGTGACAGATCATTGACGTCCCGTCATTCGGCCAGAGCTTCGGCGAGCGCCTGGGCAATTCGTCTCTCGCTGACCTTGCCACGAGTGCCAAGCGCCTGGGCAAAGAGGCTGACCCGCAGCTCTTGTAGCATCCAGGCGATCTCCAAAACCGAAACAGAGTCCGGCAACGCTTCTCTCAGCCGATCGTGCTCCGCCTCGAGTTTCCGAACAGATGCCATCCTCTGGCGATCCCGTTCGTAATGCTCCGGGAGTTGGTCGAGCCGTCGCTCGATGGCCTGCACGTATCGGTGGACGTCGCCGAGGCGGCCTGCCCCCACCCCGGTCACAAACCCCGGATAGATCAGACGATCGACCTGCTCCGCGATATCGGTCACGCTGCTGGCGAAGCGTTCGGGAGCGCGGGCGACGGCGATGCGAACCGGTTGCAGGGTTTCCAGTATTCGAAGCGAAGCTCGGGCCACCTCCGTGAGGCTTTCGTCCAGGTTGTCGCGGGCTGCGGTCAGCAGCACTTCGAAAGCAACTCCGTCCCAGACCGGGGCGTCCATCTGCCCCATGATCTGATCGACGGCGCAGGTCAGGCAGTCCTGCGCCCATTCCGCCGATCCCTCGTAGGGACCGCTCTTCACCGCAGCCGTCGCCTCGTTGGTGAGCAGCGGACGGACCAGGCGGCCCGCCGCAGGGAGGTTGAGGAGCAGGAGCCGTCGGGTACCTGCCCACATGGCTTCGGCTTGCTCGCCAGGAGTGGCCAGCAGACGCACACCCACCGAGGCTCCCTCATCGACCAGAGCCGGATAGGTCCGCACCCAGTGGGCGGCTCCGCCGACCTCAACCACGCGGGGGAGCTCACCGACACTCCAGGCAGTCAATCCGGTTTGTTCGAGCTCATGTCCCGAAGCGGCCATTGTGGCCTTCGCTTCCTCCCGCAACGCCGTCTTGAGATCCGCCAGATCGTTGCCCTCAGCGAGGACGTTGGCTTCAGCATCCACCACCCGGAAGGTCGGCTGAAGGTGAGACGGGAGAAGGGAGAGATCAAAAGCGTCGACCGGAACCGGGGCACCGCCGATTCGGCTCAGCTCCCGCCGCAGATACCGGAGCAACCCACCGTCGTCGGGGTCAAGGCCGTCCAGCAACACCCGGACGGTGTTCGGAACCGGCGAAAACCTCTTCCGGACTTGCTTGGGGAGCGACCGGATAAGAGCAGTGATGAGCTCCTCGCGCAGACCCGGCACATGCCACTCGAACACGGCCGGATCGACCCGGTCGAGACCCTGAATGGGAACATCCACGGTGATGCCGTCGGTCGGGCTGCCAGGGTCGAATTCGTAGGTGAGCGGCAAAGCCAGATCGCCGTGGGCCCACACTTCCGGGAAGGCCCCGGCGTCGACAGGATCGGCAGCCGGGTCGATGAGGACCTCGAGACTGAGATCGAGCTGGTGGGGATCCACGCGCCGGGCTTCCTTCCACCAACGATCGAAATGACGAACCGAGCTGATGTCTGCGGGAAGGCGCTGATCGAAGAAGCGATACACAACCTCGTCGTCGACCAAGAGGTCGGCGCGCCGCTGCCGGGCTTCGAGTTCGTGGACCTCGGCGATCCGGGCCCGGTTGTTGCCCATGAAGGCGTGGTCGGTCTCCCACTCGCCGGAAACCAGGGCCCCATGGATGAACAGTTCCCGGGCGCCGGCCGGGTCAACCAGCCCGAATTGCACTTTGCGATCGGTGTGGAGAGGTAGGCCGTAGAGCGTTACGGTCTCCCGGGCCATCGATGTGCCCCGCTCGCGGTCCCACCACGGGTCCGAGTACGACCGCTTGACGAGATGGGCACCGATTTCCTCAACCCAGTCTGGATCGACGGCGGCCACCCCCCTGGCCCACAACCGGCTGGTGTCGACCAATTCGGCCGCCATCACCCACTCCGGCGACCGTTTGAACAAGGTCGAACCGGGATTGATGGAGAAGCGTGCGCCCCGCCCGCCGCGATATTCGAACCCGTCCGGGTCTTTGTGACCGATATTGGAGAGCAAACCGGCCAGGAGCGAGCGGTGAATGACTTCGGCCGAAGCCGGTTGACGATTGAGCGTGAACCCTTGTTCGTGGGCCACGTCTCGCAGCTGGGCGTGGATGT
This sequence comes from uncultured Actinomycetota bacterium, assembly GCA_963715305.1. Classification (GTDB taxonomy): domain Bacteria; phylum Actinomycetota; class Acidimicrobiia; order Spongiisociales; family UBA4744; genus UBA4744. The sequence goes on along the minus strand of CAVQSB010000007.1, from coordinate 96,052 downwards.
CCTGCCACTCCCGGACTCGCCGGTAGTTGAGGAACTCGTCCCGACACATCCGCCGGAACTGGCTGGAGGTACGGGCCCGCCGCTCGTCCCCCAGGTACGCCCACAGGCGCAACCAGCTCAAGAAGTCAGACGCCTCATCACGAAAACGAGCGTGGAGTTGGTCGGCATGCTGGCGTTTCTCAACGGGACGTTCGCGCGGATCCTGGATGGCCAGGGCCGCCGCGATCACCAGCATCTCCTCGAGGCAGTCATTGCGGCCCGCTTCGATAATCATGCGCGCCAACCGCAGGTCGAGCGGGAAATCGGCCAGTTGCCTGCCCCGTTTGGTCAGCCATCTCCCGGTCCCTTGCTGGGCCGGATCGACCGCGCCCAGCTCTGCCAGGAGAGCGATTCCGTCCCGAATGGTGCGTGCGTCGGGGGGGTCGAGAAACGGGAACGTCTCGATCTCGCCAAGATCACGAGCGGCCATCGCCAGGATGACCGAGGCCAGGTTGGTGCGCCGGATCTCCGGTTCGGTGAACTCGGGGCGGGCGTTGTAATCGTCTTCGCTGTAGAGACGGATGCAGATGCCCGGGCCGAGCCGTCCACACCGTCCGGCTCGCTGGTCGGCCGACGCTCGCGAGATCGGCTCGATCGGGAGGCGCTGGACCTTGGTTCGTCTGCTGTAGCGGGAGATTCGGGCCGTCCCGGCGTCGACGACGGAGCGGATCCCCGGCACGGTCAAGGAGGTTTCGGCCACGTTCGTGGCGAGCACGACCCGTCTGCCCCGATGCGGCTGGAAGACCCGGTGCTGTTCGGCGCCGGAGAGGCGCCCGTATAGCGGCAGGACCTCCGTATGACGTAGTTCGAGCTCCCCCAGCGCGTCTGCGGCGTCGCGGATCTCCCGCTCCCCCGAACAGAACACCAGGATGTCGCCCGACCCCTCCTCGGCGAGCTCCATCACCGCATCGCAGATGCCTTGTGGCTGGTCACGTGGTTCGGGGGCGGTTGGATCGTCGAGCGGGCGGTAGCGGACTTCAACCGGGTAGGTCCGACCCGACACCTCGACAACCGGGGCGTCATGGAAATGCTCGGAGAAACGCTCGGTGTCGATCGTCGCCGATGTGATGATGACCTTGAGGTCGGGCCGTTTCGGGAGGAGGGTTCTGAGGTAGCCCAGCAGGAAGTCGATGTTGAGGCTGCGCTCATGCGCTTCGTCGATGATGACCGTGTCGTATCGGGACAGGCGCCGGTCCCGGTGGATCTCGGCCAGCAAGATGCCGTCGGTCATCACTTTGACCAGGGTGGTATCGCCCACCTGGTCGGAGAACCGGACGGTATAGCCGACGGTCCCGCCGATGGTCGTGCCAAGTTCCTCGGCCACCCGCTCGGCTATCGATCGGGCCGCGATGCGCCGGGGCTGCGTGTGGCCGATCATCCCGTTGACACCGCGGCCGAGTTCCAAGCACAATTTGGGAAGCTGGGTGCTCTTCCCCGAGCCGGTTTCGCCCGCAACGATGACCACCTGGTGATCTCGAATGGCGTCGAGCAGGTCCCGGCGGCGCCCGGTGATGGGCAGCTCCTCCGGATACGCGAGCTTCTTCGGTGCTGCCGCCCGGCGCCGGTCGAGTGCTTGGCGGGCCGCGTCGATCTCCCCGGCGATCGCCCCCAGGACCTCTTCCCGTCGCACGGGGTCGGGAATCCGGTCTACGCCGGACAACCGGCGACGGAACCGCTGCCGGTCGTTTGGGGTGAGCCCGTTCAGGCGAGAGCGTAAATCGGAAGGCGTGAAAGTCATGAGAAGCTCATAGAGCCCGCCCATGATGGCGGATCCCGGCGATTGCCACCAGCTCTTTTCGTAGAGTGAGCGTATGCGCATTCGTGATCTCGGGGATACGGGACTCCTGGTGACCTCACTCGGCCTCGGTTTGGCCGCTCTGGGTCGGCCCGGCTACCTGAACCTGGGCCATGGGAGCGATCTGACCGGCCGACGAAGTATCGAAGCGCTCGAACAGCACGCCCATCGCATGCTGGACGCGGCCTGGGAGGCAGGAATCCGCTACTTCGATGCCGCCCGGTCGTACGGCCGAGCCGAAGCCTTCATGGCAAGTTGGCTATCGGCTCGAGGCATCGCAGCGGGGGACATCACCATTGGCTCGAAATGGGGATACCGGTATACCGCCAATTGGCGGGTCGATGCCGAAACCCACGAGGTCAAGGATCTCACCGTCGACCACCTCAACTCCCAGTGGCGAGAAACCATCAAGCTGCTCGGCCCCTATCTCCGGGTGTATCAGATCCATTCGGCGACTGCGGCTGTTCTCGAGGACGGGGCGGTACGGGAAACGCTGGCCCGGATCAAGACCGGGGGTATGGCGATCGGGCTGAGTGTGAGCGGACCACAGCAAAGCGAAGTGATCCGGCGCGCCCTCGAGGTCGAAGTCGACGGGGTCCGACTCTTCGACACCGTCCAGGCGACCTGGAACCTGCTCGAACGCTCGGCAGGCCCGGCACTCGGCGAGGCACACGATGCCGGGCTGGGCGTAATCGTGAAAGAGGCCCTGGCCAACGGACGCCTCACCGAGCGTGACCGGCGTCTTGCGGCCCGGCTCCGCTCCTGGCAACCAGGTTTGACACCCGATGCCGCTGCGCTGGCAGGGGCCGTTGCGCAACCCTGGGCAGATGTGGTGCTCAGCGGGGCTGCAACGGTCGCACAGCTGATCTCGAATATGGAGGCGCTCAACCGGTTCGACATGGGAGACCTGCCTCCCATCGCCCAGGATCCGGAAGCCTATTGGTCACAGCGGAGCGCCCTGCCCTGGACCTAAACACTCACCCAACGCCGTTCCTATCTCCGCGGTCCCGGTACATTCTCATCAGCGATCACGGAGGGATACGGCATGCACCCAGGGATCAGCCGACGCGGGTTCCTGTACGACCTCGGCAAAGGAACCCTCGCCCTGGCGGTACTCGGCCTGGCAGCCTGCACCGATGGGGACGGATCCACCGATGGCCCGTCGACAACCGGGGAGCCTGAGACAACCTCGTCCAGCGCATCACAGGCCACCACCACGTCGCAGGCCGACGACGGAACCGTTGCCTGGGAACGGGTCAACCTCGGGTTTGTATCCGCCTACATCGTCGTGAGAGGCGAAGAGGCCGCCATCGTCGACACCGGGGTTGCCGACAGCGAATCCGATATTGAGGCCGGCCTCGCCGCGCTCGGTGTGAATTGGAACAACGTGGGCCACGTCATTCTCACCCATCGCCATCCGGACCATCAAGGCAGCTTGCCTGCGGTCCTGGCTGCCGCTGCCGACGCGACCGGCTATGCCGGGGCGGGAGACCTGGCCGCTATCACGTCGCCCAGGCTACTGATTTCCGTCGGGGACGGAGACAAGGTCTTTGATCTCGAAATCATCGAAACACCCGGGCATACACCCGGCCACATCAGCGTTCTCTCGACCGACGTAAGCCTGCTCATCGCCGGAGACGCACTCAACGGCCAGGACGGAGGAGTAATCGGCGCCAATCCCCAGTTCACTCCCGACATGGCAACCGCCAACCTCTCCATCAAGAAACTGGCCGGATACCAATTCGACACGGTGGTGTTCGGGCACGGAGAACCGGTGGTCGGTAGCGCTGCAGCGCAAGTAGCCGAACTGGCAGCTTCGCTCTAGGCGGCCATTTTGAGGCCGATGGGAGAACCTTTCGAACGCGATCCACACTGCGGGCCGGTGCCGGATGCGGCCCGGGAGTGGCGAGGCCCTTCTCCACAGTCAACTTGATAGGCACCTCCCGTCGCCAATCCCGATCCGGCCCTACTGCAAATGCCCCTCAGGGGATCAGCAGGACCTTGCCGGTGGTTGCTCGCGACTCGAGTGCCCGGTGGGCATCGGCCGCTTCAGCCAAAGCGAACCGGGTCCCAACCCGAACCTGCAGGTGACCTTCTTCGATCCACTCGAACAGATCGCTGACCCGGCTCTCCAGTTCGACCCGGGTAGCGATGTAATCCTTCATCGACGGGCGAGTGAGAAACAGGCTGCCGCCCTGGGCTAGAAGAAGGGGCGCAACCGGTGGTACCGGCCCGCTGGCATTCCCGAACGCGACCATCAAGCCGCGTCGGCGCAAGACCCGCAGACCCCCATCGAAGGTTGCAGCACCGACACCGTCGTAAACCACATCGATAGCGTGGGGCCCGAAGAGCGCCTCGACCGCCTTGACGAAGTCTGCCTGGGCGTAGTCGATCACGTGATCGGCGCCTGCCGCAGCGGCGACCGCTACCTTCTCGTCGCCCCCGGCGGTGGCAACGACTTCAGCGCCAAGCAACTTGGCAATCTGAATCAACAACTGCCCGACTCCTCCGGCGCCGGCATGGATCAAGCACCGGTGACCAGGACCAAGAGCGAAGGTGTCGGTAGCCAGGTAGTGGGCCGTGATGCCCTGCAGCATCATCGCCGCGCCCGTCTCCAGGTCGATAGGACCGGGCACCCGTACCGCCCGGGCGACCGGCACCGCCACCCTCTCGGCATAAGAGGAGCCGGCGTCGGCCCAGGCCACCCGATCTCCAATCCGCCAACCCTTCGCGTCCGAACCGAGCAATTCAATCGTGCCCGAGCCTTCCTGACCGGGTACAAACGGCAGGTCACGGGGGTAGAGCCCGCTGCGGTGATAGGTATCGATGTAGTTGAGCCCTGCCGCGGCGAGTCGCACGACCACTTCGTCGGGACCCGGAATCGGACTGGGAACCTCGTCCCACGACAGAACCTCAGGCCCCCCCGTCTCGCTGATCTGGACGGCATGCATCGGCTCGCTCCTTTCCAGACCCGACACTAGAAGACCAGCTGCGTCGGAGTTGGAAGCCTTTCGCGACGTCAGCCGTCATCTCTACCGATCGGCAGTACCGTAGAGCGGGTAAGGAGGCAGTCGGCCGATCCTGCGGCTCGACATTTCTATGCGTGTTCTCGTCACCGGAGCGACCGGCTACGTCGGGGGAAGGCTGGTCCCGCGCCTATTGGAGGCGGGCCATCAGGTTCGCTGTCTCGTGCGCGATCCCCGCAAGCTCGATCAGGATCCCTGGCGCGATCAAGTGGAAGTTGTTCGGGGCGACATCCTCGAACCGGCCACGCTCGACGCAGCCCTGGACGGCTGCGAAGCGGCCTACTACCTGGTGCACTCGATGGACGGAGTCGGTCAGTTTGCCGAACGCGACCGGGTGGGAGCCAAGAACTTCCAGCAAGCTGCCGACCGGGCCGATGTCAACCGCATCGTCTACCTGGGAGGCATGGGCGGCGGCGACGGCCTCTCCGAGCACCTGTCCAGCCGCCACGAGGTCGGTCGAGTCCTGGCAGGCGGTGTCACCCCGGTCACCGAGTTGCGGGCTGCCGTCATTATCGGATCCGGGTCGGTTTCCTTCGAGATGTTGCGCTACCTCACCGAAGTTCTCCCTGTGATGGTGACTCCCCGGTGGGTTCGAACCCGCTGCCAGCCCATAGCCATCCGCGACGTCCTCGGCATCCTGGTTGACGCGCTGGACGACACCAGCGAGGACGATCACATCTACGAAATCGGTGGTCCCGACGTCCTCGAATACGAGGAGATGATGCGGATCTATGCCGAGGAGGCCTCCCTACCGCGCCGTCTCATCGTGCCGGTACCGGTCTTGAGCCCGAAGCTGTCTTCCCATTGGGTCGGGTTGGTGACTCCCATCCCGAGCGGCATCGCCAAACCCTTGGTCGATAGTCTCCGCAATGAGGTCGTGGTGCGGGATTCCTCCTTCCTGGAGAACTACCCCCGGAAGCTCCTGACCTACCGTGAGGCCGTCGGCCGGGCCCTCGAAGTTTCCGAAGAATTGGCCGTACCGACCCGGTGGTCGGATGCCGAGCCGTCGCCTGCCCAGCCGACCGCGTCCGACCCGGACTGGTCGGGCGGGACGCTGTACCGGGATCATCGGGAGGTGCCTGCCCACGCATCGAGCAACGACCTGTTCTGGGCTTTCTCGAGAATCGGTGGAACCAACGGCTACTACGGATTCGGATGGGCCTGGCAGCTACGTGGTCTGCTGGATAGCTTGGTCGGAGGGGTCGGGCTCCGTCGCGGACGCCGGCATCCTGAAGAGCTCCGGCGCGGAGAAGCACTCGATTTTTGGCGGGTGGCAGCCGTTGAACCCAACCGCCGCCTGCTCCTGCATGCGGAAATGCGCCTGCCCGGCGAAGCCTGGCTGGAGTTCCGGGCCGATGGAGAGGGCGATCAGACCACCTTGCGACAGACCGCTTACTTCCGCCCGCGCGGCCTCATGGGCCGCCTGTACTGGGCAGTGCTGATCCCGTTTCACGCAATCATCTTCCGTCTCATGGCTGAACGGATTGCCGCCGCTGCGGAAACCCGTTCCGAGCTACCTCCTCCTGCTCGCGAGTGGGCCTGAAACGACCTGTCGCATCAGCCGAGTGAGGCCGCTACAGCTTCGCCGGTGCGTCGCCCGGAAAGGAGGGCTCCCTGAATAGAACCGGTATCCCGGTGATCGCCGCACACCCACAACGTTTCGCCGAGCCGTACCTCTTCCTTTGGATGGAACGGCGGTGACTGGTCGGGTTGTCCGTGGGCGATGTGGTAGGTGCGCAGGTGGGTCCAGGTGGTGACGATCGGCCCGAACCACCCGGTCAACTGGGCTCGCACCGTAGGTTCAAGATCCTCGGGTTGCGGTCCCGGGCAGGCGGCCGCGATCAACACCCGGCCGGGCGGAGCGTAGGAAGGCGCCACCGTGCTCATCACCGCCAGATTGGCAACCGGACCGCTACGGGCGCCGTCGAGGACCACCATTCGATCACCGACGGGATCCGCCCCGGCGGCGAAGTAGACACAAGAAACGGAGCGCGAACCGACGGGTTGCAGATCCAGCAGACGCACCGCTTCCGGGCCCTCGGTGGCGACCACCACGGCCGCGGCGACAACCCGACGCCCACCAGAAACCAGAACATTGCCGGATTCGACGGCCACGACCTCCGTGTTGAAGTGGACGGACCCGGGTGGCAAGCGGGCGGCCATCTGCGCAGGAATCGCCCCCATCCCTTCGGCCGGCACGGCCGAATCGCCCATCGTTAACGACCGGAAAATGGTATCGAACATCCGCCGCGACGTGTCGAGGTCCGGATCGAGTTGGATTCCGGCGAAAAGCGGCCTGAGAAAACGTTCGACGAACCGATCACTGAAACCGAGATCTCGCACATACTGCCGGGTCGAGATGTCGGCGCCCCGCAGCAAGGCTTTGGGGTCGGAGCGCTTCAAGCGTGTCCGCAGGGCGAGGAGCCGAACCTTGTCGGCGATGGAGCCCACCGGACTGAATACTGTGTCCAGCAGGGTTGATGGCCGGCGGAAAGGATCCCCAACCCGGTACCCGCGGGCGCCGAGCCAGACCACCGCCCCCGGGGCAAATGGCCTCAAGTCCAGAGCCTCGAGATCCAGCTGGCGGTGCGCTTCGGGGTACCCTGTCAACATCACTTGAAAACCCCGGTCCAAGAGGAAACCGTCAACCCGATCGGTTCGGACCCTTCCCCCAACCCCGTCGGACGCTTCAAGGACCCGCACGTCCCGACCGGCCTTCTGGAGGGTGGTGGCCGCCGCCAGCCCGGCCAGACCCGCCCCGATCACGACAACCTCAGCTCGATCTGGAAGCGGGGCAGCCTTCATGGGCTCATCCTCGCAGATGGCGAAGTGTTCGTAACCGGTCGAAACCGCCGGCCCGGGTGCACGAACGGCAGCCGGATCGGCCCTCCGCCATGGGGCCTCTCACCAGTGTGCGACAACCCCAGAGAGGACCGGGCTCGAGGCCAACCGGGCGAGGCCGACTAGGGGGTGACTTCAAAGCCGAGACGTTCCAACACGCTCCCGTTCACCTGGACCTCCGCGAAATGCGGCCCGGGAAGGATCGCCCTGGTCGACAGCGGCTGCAGGCTGATCTTCCTCCGCAGAGCGACGTGGTCTCCCCCGGCCAGCTCGACCACTTTGCCTTTGAATACCTTGCGAGACCCGGTGCCGGACACGTTTTGGAACTCAATGGCAAAGTCGATCATCAACGGTTGGGGCGCCTCCCCGATTGCCGCGACCTCGAAGCTGAGGTGCACCGCTCCCCCGATCCGGACCGAAGGGGGCACGACTCTTGCCTTGCGGATGACTACCGCAGGTTCTGAGGAGAACCCCAAGAGGTCGAGAGCGCCCGGGTGGCCCTTCTTGACAAGCGTACGGAGAGCATGCTTGGTCAAGGCACCCGTCTGGCGGCTTCCGTCCTGCCAGGACGCGAGGAGATCAACAACAACTCTGGGATGATCCTTGGAGATGTCGTTGAGGCTGTTGGCAACGCTGCGGCGAACGTCTGCGGAGGAATCCTTCCGAAGTACCGTGAGAATCGGCACGATCGGAGAAGGGTCGAGCTTCAGGGAGCGCAAACCCATCCCCCACGGCAGCCGGGGACGCGATCCTTCGCTGGCCAGCCGCCGTACCCGCCAGTCGTCGCTTCCAGCCCAGGTCATGAGCTGACCCAAGGTGCGGTCGGGATGATGCTCGAGGAAAGGACGGATCGCGAACTCGGCCGAAACCAGTTTGGTGAACTGCTCGAGGGCCGGAAGGGAGTTATCAGGGTCATCGACTCCGAATTCTTCCACGAAGTCGTTGAACGCCATCGCCGTGAACCCGAGTTCGTCCACTCCCGCCGCAGCCTGCCGCAGCAGCGTCAGCGCCGCCGGGTAATCGGCCGGTAGGTTGCGACGAAGCACTACAGCTACGTGCCGGATGCGCTGCTTCAACGCGCGGTCCGGCCATTCCCCATCGAACACTTGCGCAACGATCACGTCCGGTTGCATGGTCGGGTAGACCGCCGCCACCGCCTCGGCCAGCCCGGCCACCGAGGGTAGGTCGATCAGGTCTTTGAGCAACGGTCGATCGGTCGTCATGGATGGGAAGGCTACCGGAGGGTCGTCGAAATAGGGTGCGCGCAATCCGGGGGACGATGGCACAATGCCATCCGTGAAATCGGCCAATCTTGCCCTGCGTTTCCTGCTCGAACTGGGCGCCCTGGCCGGCCTGGCGTACTGGGGATGGCACACCGGGACCAATCCAGCCGTGCGATTCCTCCTGGCCGTCGGCGTTCCGGTGAGCGCAGCAGCGATCTGGGGCCGGTTCATCGGTCCAAAAGCGCCCAACCGACTGGAGGACCCGGTCCGGGTAGCCGTCGAAATTGGCTTCTTCGCAGCGGCCGCGACGGCCCTGGCGGCGGCCGGGGCAGCCACAACCGCAGCAATCTTTGGGTTGGCCGCTGCCGTCAGCCTGGTCCTGATGTTCGTGTTCGGCCAACGAGGCTCATGATGGCCGGGCAACCACAACGGTCTTGGCGTTCATGAACTCCTTGATGCCGAGGTCGGCCAGTTCCCTGCCGTAACCGGACTGCTTGATCCCGCCAAATGGCAGACGGGGGTCGGAGGCGACCAGCGTATTGATCGCGACGTTCCCGGCCTCGACCCGCCCGGCCACCGCCTCCGCGCGCTCGGCGTCTCTCGAGAAGACGGCGGCGCCCAGCCCGAACTCGCTGTCGTTGGCGACGGCTATCGCCTCGTCTTCGCCGCCGACCAGGGTGACGGCCGCGACGGGGCCAAACATCTCTTCGTGGTAGGCGGGCATGCCTTTGCCGACACCGGTCAGCACCGTGGCGGGGTAGAACGCGCCCGGTCCTGGGGGAATCGCACCACCTAGTTCGAGCCTTGCTCCGGCCGTGACACTGTCCAGGACCTGTTGGTGGAGCTCGTCACGTAGATCAACTCGCGCCTGTGGCCCGATGTCCGTATCCGGATCCAACGGATCGCCCATCTTCTTGGAAGCCATGGCAGAAATCAGTTTCTCCGTGAACTCAGCACCGACGCTTTCGTGGACGATAAAGCGCTTCGCCGCAATGCAACTCTGGCCACCGTTGAGCAGACGGCTGGTAGCGCAGGTGGTGGCAGCCAGATCGAGGTCCGCATCCTCGAGCACGAGATAGGGATCACTCCCGCCCAGTTCCAGAACGGTCTTCTTGAGATGCAGGCCGGCTGCCGCCGCTACCGCCGCCCCTGCCGGACCCGATCCGGTCAACGTGGCAGCCCGGACGAGCGGATGGGCGACGACCGGCTCTACCCGGGACGAAGGGATCAACAGGGTCCGGAACAATCCTTCCGGAAGACCGCTCGTCAGAAGGATGTCCTCGATGGCCAGGGCGCAACCGGAGACGTTGGAGGAGTGCTTGAGCAGCCCGGCGTTGCCCGCCATGAGGGCCGGAGCGGCAAATCGGAACACCTGCCATAGGGGGAAGTTCCACGGCATAACTCCCAGGATCACCCCGAGTGGCTGATAGGTGACAAAGCTCTTCAGTGCCTCCGTCTCGATGATGACGTCGCGCAGGTACTGCTCAGCGTGATCGGCGTAGTGCCTGCAGACCCAGGCGCACTTCCGTGCCTCCGTCGTGCCTTGAGCGACCGGCTTGCCCATCTCGCGCGCCATCAGACTTGCCAGATCGTCGGCTCGCTGGTCCAGGAGATCACCCACCCTATTCAGAACCAACGCCCGGGCTCCGAATTCGAGCTTGCTCCAGGAGCGAGAGGTCTGGTCGGCGATCTCAACGAAGCAATCTACCTCCTTGGGTTGGTGTTCCCGGTACTCAGCTACCAGTTCCCCCGTCACGGGATTGATCGACTGCAGCAACTCTGGCCTCCAGGATGGTCCATGGACCGTGTCCGTTCTCCAGGCTATCCATCCCGGTTGACCCGCGTTCGCCGACCGCACGACAACAACGTGCAGGGCCGAACCCGTAATCGAACATATGTTCGGTTAAGATGTGCCTATGGCTGCTGCCGGGGCCACTATCCTGCACGCTGATCTCGACGCCTTCTATGCGTCGGTGGAACAACTCCTCGATCCGAAGCTTCGGGGAAAGCCCATCGCGGTCGGGGGCGGCGTGGTGCTGGCCGCCTCCTACGAAGCCAAGAAATGCGGCGTACGTGGCGGGATGGGGGGCCGCCTGGCGCGAGAACTGTGCCCCGACCTGAAGTTCGTCGGAGGTCACTTCGCCGAATATCAACGCCTCGGAGATCAGGTCATCGACATCATGCGCGACTTCACTCCCCTGGTGGAGAGGATCTCGATCGATGAGGCTTTCCTCGATGTAGCCGGCTCTGTGCATCTCTTCGGGTCACCGCAGGCGATCGCCGTAGACATCCGGCGCCGCACCCGCGAAGAGGCAGGGCTTCCCGTCTCCGTGGGGGTGGCCCGTACCAAACATCTCGCCAAGATCGCTTCGCAGGTAGCCAAACCCGACGGGTTCATCGTCGTAGAACCGGAAGAGGAGCTGGACTTCCTCCACCCTCTACCGGTGGAACTCATGTGGGGGGTGGGTCCGGTTACGCAGGCGCGATTAGCCGCGCGAGGTATCAGGACCATCGGGGAACTGGCCGCCACGCCGGGCCGCTCGCTCGAGAACCTGTTGGGACGGGCAGTCGGCACCAAGCTCGGCTCGCTGGCCTGGAATCAGGACCCCCGTCACATTGAAACAACCCACCGGGCCGGGTCGGTCGGCGCTCAGTCGGCACTGGGACGAAAGGACATATCACCGGACCTCATCCGGATGACGCTGCGGCACCTCGCCGACCGGGTTGCGACCCGTTTGCGAGCCAAGGAGCGAGCGGGGAAGACCGTCACGGTCAGGGTTCGGTTCGCGGAAATGCAATCGGTCACTCGATCGGTCACCCTCCCGGCGGCCATCTCAGCAACTCCCATTCTCGCCGAGGTGGCGCACTCGCTGGTTTTGACGGCCCTGAACGACCACCAACAAGAGCGGGTGATCACGCTCCTGGCCATCTCGGTTTCGCAACTGGTTCACGAGGCAGCCCTCCAACTCGAACTTCCCATCGACATCGGTGAGGAGAACCAGCGGCCCGGTACTTCCGCCGGGGCCGCCCGATGGGCCCTGGACCGATCGGTCGACGGTGTCCGGGATCGATTTGGACGCACGTCGGTTGGCTATGCCTCGGTTGCTCTGTCCAAGACGGGCGCAGTGCCCGATGAGTTTCGAGAACTGGCCGAGAAGGACGGATAACGCTTGCTCAGATGTCGCCGGCGAGTTGTGCGTAGGTTCGGTCTACAACGACACGGCCGACCCCGGCGGGAAATGGAGCGTCCGCAACGTTGACGTCCTGCGCCGGCACGCCGCCCTCGAACCCTGCCCGGGCGAGGTTGATCATGCCCACGATGTCGTCCCGCTGTTGGACTACGAAGTCTCGATTAACCGGACCACCATGGCCGGGGACCACCGGACCCCTCACATCGTCCAGCACGCCTTCGAGCGCTTCGGGCCAGTCGAGAGGAAAGGAATCTTCGAAAGAAGGCGGGGCCGCTTGTTCGATGAGATCGCCGGCGAACAAGACGTCACCGACGCCCACCGTGATATCACTGTCCGTATGCCCGCGCCCGTGATATCTGAGATCGACAGTCCGTCCAACGTCGAGCGACACCCGTTCCGAAAAGGTGTGCTCTGGAGGAACGATCTCGACGTCGCGGACAACCTGGTGGTGCTCCACCGGGAGCTGGGCGATGACCCGGCGACGCGCTTGCTCCCCGTGCTCGAGCAAGTGCAGCCGGGTGTTGGCATGGCCCCACAGCTCGGCAGTGGGGAACATCGCATTCCCCCAGCAGTGGTCCCAGTGGTAATGAGTGTTGACGACCCAGCAGACCGGCAGGTCGGTCAGTCCGGCGAGATCTTCGATCAGCTCGCGGGCCTGGTCGTGAGAGGCGCGCGTGTCGACAATCAGAACCCCGTCGTCACCGACGATCACCCCGATGGTGATGGAAAGCCATGCGTACCGCCGGACGAATACACCGTCGCCGACTTCGTGCCAGTTTCTCATACACTACTTCTAGCGCATCATGCCCTCGAGAGCATCCAGAACGCTCTTGGCTTTGCCCCACGTGAGCCGCCGACCATCGTCGCGCAGCAAGAACTCGGACAGCTCCTCGAGGAGGACCACCGGAAGACCGTCGACCTCCTGGCCGGTGAGGTCGGCTCCCACAACGACCAGGACGGGTTGGACCTCAACGCCGATACGTCGTTCCAGGGTGTGTGCCCGGCGCATCGCCTGTTCCACAAGCCGGTTGTTACGCCGACCGTGGGTGGAGAGGCCTCTGGTATTCGCCACCACCGTCCCGGCATTGATACTCATCTCGACAAGAAAGACACCGCGTGGGCCTGCTACCACGTAGTCGACGCTCTCCTCCACCAGGTTGATGTCACGAAACACACGCCAGCCTCGTGGAAGGCCACCCAACGCTTTGGAGACCTGAGAGTCGCTACGATATCCCGCGACTCTGGCTCGTAGGTCGGCACCCGTCTCCCGACCGGACAGCATTCCCCCTACCACTCCCCGAGCGCCCCTAAGCCAGAGCTTCCCTGGTGTATCGCGCTCAGTTGCCATCGCACCAAGCATCGGCCTGGCAGCCGCGGGCTTTAGCCGGCCACCGATTGCTCGGCCGAAAGAGTCGCAAGGCCCTGCCGTCCCGCAGCAGTTCCCGCAATCAGAACGAGGATGACACCCGACCAGGTGACCACATCGCCGCTTTCGCCCAGAAAAAGGGCAGCCCACACAACGGCCGAGGCAGGCTCCATGTAGCTGAGAACCGCAACCGTCGCGACCGGAAGAGCGGCCACGCTCCTCCAATACACATAACCAGCCAACCCGGTGAGGACCACACCGAGAATCAAGAGTTGCCACCAGGATTCGATGGCTTCCGGGAAGGCGCTCACCGCCCACGGAATCATGAGCAGCGCGGCCACGGCGGTCCCCAAGGTGGCCAACCGGAGCGGCCCGATCTGTTGCGCAATCGGCTTCCCGACCAGGACCAGACCGGCGAAGCTGGCGGCAGCCAGCAACCCCGAGATCACTCCCTCGCTGGTGGCGCCTTCTCCGGGTCTGGCCACGAGAAGGACTCCTGCGAGAGCAACGGCCAGCGCAAGTGCGGAACGTCGCTGGAGGACTTCCCCGAGGACGATTGGCGCCAGTGTTGCCATCGCCACAGGAGCCAGATACACCAGAACCAGAGCGATGGCCACCGTGGTTGTGTTGAGCGACCAAAAGAACGCGACCCAATGAAAGGCGAGCAGCGCTCCAAATCCGATAACGCGCAGCCATTGCGACGCGCCCAACCGGGGGACCCCGCGACTCAGGAGAACCACCAGGAGCGGCAGGGCTCCCAGCAGCAGCCGTATCGCGACCAATTGCTGAGTCGAGAGCTCGACCGAGCGAACGATCAGAGGGATCGTCCCCCAGGCGGCTGTGAGGACGACCAAAGCAACCATGGCACTCGTGCGGGATGGCATAACGGAGAGGATATCGGGATTGTCATGGACGGGATCGGGCATGAGCTAGGAGATGTCAGAACCCGGCGAGAGATGCTTCGCAGAATTGCCGCTCAAGAAACCCCGAGCAGAATCCGATAGCTGAAGTACAAGTTCTCGCCCGGTCTCATGCACGCCGAGGCAATACGGAGTCCCCCTTCCTCCGACTCTTCCCGAGAGGACCGGACGAGAACGAGAGACCCCCTCGTCGGCGGAGGGGGTCTCGACTTTTTCGGGTCCTCGGGTCGGGCCGTGTTCATCTGAGAAGGCTCCGAGCACGTTCGGTGAGGTCGGGTTTGGTCACGGCTTCCAGGTCGTCCTAGAAGACCCGAGGTCTCGGTTTCTCAGTATCGACGATCTGGCTGAGGTCGACGAGAGTTGCGATGGCCACTGCATCACAAAGTCGTCGTTGAAATTCGCCCCGGGATCCCGCAGCTGCACTTCGCCGTATCCCATGGCCAGGAGGATCGTCCCGATGCCGGGACTGACTTGGATCGGCGAGTAAGACATTGGTCAAGCCCTGCCCGAGACCGCAGTCCGGCTGCTCGGGCACAGGGTCTGAGGCGGTCGCTCCTCGCTAGTCTCGCCTGAAGCCAGAGAGGAGCGAGAGGACGTGCGAGCCCGGGACGAGTACGAGCTGCGCCGGGAACCTGCCCCTCGCCGAGGTAGATGGTGGCGCCGATTGGGGCAATTGGCGACCCTCGCGGTAGAGCTCGGCCCCGTACCGGGTGGGGGCGGTCGAACGGAGATCGTTCAACGAGCCACCGGTTCGGTCGTCGGCAACATGCACCAACGGTTCGGTGACCACTTCTACGACGTTCGAATGGAAGAGGATCTGCCTACCCTCTCAGCCGAAGCGTTCCGAGACAATTGGCTATCGCCGCCCGACTCATGATCGACCGCCCGGCGCTTGCCAGGATCGCTCGCTTGTTGCTATTCGCGACGTTGATGCTCGTCATCGACCTCCGAATCGAAGGATTCGACCTCATCAATGATGTCATTGGTGCGGTCCTGGTGATCGTTGGAATCATCAGGCTTCCCGAGGCCATCCCGGAACCGGTTCGCTTCCACAAAGCACTTCTCATCCTGGCGGTAGTCACGCTGGCCGCCGCGATCGCCGAACAATTTGATGCCGGGAGCGTCGCAACTGCGGCTCTGGGATGGTCAAACGTCGTAGGCGCCTGGCTCACCGCCCGCTTGCTCGCGGAGGCTTTTGCAGCCGACGCCGACGATATCTTCTTTGCACAGTGGTCGGCTTCGGAGCGGTTGCTCCTCTGGATGGGAATTGCGCCGATTGTGGGGTTGTCGATCCTCGGATGGTTTATCGAGCCGGTCGAAGGCGAACTCGGCGCGCTCGCCGTGGTAACCATCGTGGTAGCGGCGGTACCGCTCCTCCATCTTCTGGTTTCTCTCTACCGCACCAGCCTGCTTGCGCCGGCCAGGGACCGGATGTGAGATAGGGGCCGGCGACCCCGCACACTCCGTCAGGGCAGAGGTTTCCCGCCGAAATCTGATCCCATCGCCCGCACAAGGAGGCCGGCTACCGCCACCAGGATCACCAAGCCGATCACCCATCTGAGGATGGCCAACACCTGTCCAAGCACGATCAAGGCAACAACGACGCCCACGATCCACAGGATTCTCGATTGCACGGTCATGCCAGGGAACCTAGCCCATCCGCGGCAGGTAACCGTCGGTTTAGCCAATTCGTAGCTGAAGGGCGACACATCGCACCCACCCGCACCAGGAATCGATTAGCCCACCTGGAGCTGAGATCAGACGGCCGTGTTCACTGCCAACCCGCCCACAGTTGCCATGCCTAGACCGAAACGTCACGACCCAGATCGGCGAAGAGGGTGAATTCGGGGAGGAAGGTCATGTCAACGCGACCGGTCGAACCCGCCCGGTGCTTGGCGATGATGACCTCAGCGAGACCCTTCGTGTCCTGAGCTTCCGGGTGGTAGTACTCGTGGCGGTAGATGAACATCACGACATCTGAATCCTGCTCGATGGCGCCACTCTCCCGGAGGTCGCCGAGCCGGGGACGCTTGTCCTCGCGAGCTTCCAAACCACGGTTCAGCTGCGAAACCGCAACAATGGGTATGTCGAGTTCCCGGGCGAGGTTCTTGAGCGAACGGCTGATCTCGGCAATCTCCTGCTGCCGGTTCTCGCGGTTCGATCCAGACATCAGCTGGAGGTAGTCGATGATGACGAGATCCAAACCATGTTGACGCTTGAGCCGCCGGCATTTAGCCCGGATATCGGTCACCGTCAACTGACCGGAGTCGTCGATGAATATGGGTGCCTTATACATACGCGACGCAGCGTGCACAACTTTCTGCCACAGCTGGGGGCCGAGCTGACCCGTGCGGAGCTTCATCGAATCGACCCTGCCAACCGAACACAGCAACCGCTGCACGATCTCTTCGCGACTCATCTCCAAACTGAACATGGCCACCGTGCCGCCGTCCATCGCGACGTTGGTGGCGATATTCGAGGCGAGAGCGGACTTCCCCATCGATGGTCGGGCCGCCACGATCACGAGATTGGCAGCCTGCAATCCGGCCAACTTGCGGTCCAGGTCTCGAAAACCGGTGGCGAGACCGGTTAGCTCCGAGCCGCGGGCTTCCATTTCTTCAATCACTTCAAGGGTGCTATGGAGGAGCGGGCTCATGGCGATGAGGCCCTCGCCGATTCTTCGCTCGCCAACGCCGAACACCGTCTGCTCGGCCCGGTCGAGGACTGCAGAGATGTCCATATCGGTCATCACGGCCAGATCGCCGATCGTGCCACCCGCTCCGATCAGACGGCGCCGCAAACCATGCTCTTCGACGATCTCCGCGTAGTACTCGATGTTGGACGCGGTCGGAACTCCCTCCATCAGGTCGGTGAGATACCCGGCTCCGCCGATTCGATCAAGCTCGCCTCTCCGGTGGAGGGCGTCGGAGACGGTCAGCGGATCGATCGGCTGGTTGGCGTTGTACAACTGGACGATCGCATCAAAGATGGCCTGGTGAGCCGGTACGTAGAAATCATCGGGTTCCAGTTTGTCCATCACCAGGTTGGCAGCATCTGCCGACAGCATGATGGCGCCAAGCACCGATTCCTCTGCGTCGATGTTGTGGGGAGGGATACGACCCCGACCGGAAACGCTCCTGGTGGGAGCTGAGATCCGGTCGAGATCGGTCATGGTTTCCTCACGCAGGAATCACATCGAGAGTCAGGGCAAACTGGACATCCGGGTGCAGCTTGATCATCACTTCATGCAGGCCGATGCTCTTGATCGGACCGGTCATCTGGACGGTGGAACGATCGAGCTGGACGCCCGTGAACTTGAGTACGCCGTCGATGACATCTGTGGTGGTTACCGAACCGAACAGCTTGCCTTCGTCGCCCGCCTGAGCGGCAAGAACCACGCGGGTTCCGACCAGGGTTTTGGCAGTTGCCTCGGCTTCTTCGAAGACCTTCTTCTGCACTTCCTCGTGCGCGGTCCTGATGCCCTCGGCATCCCGCAAGGCTCCCGCCGTCGCTCGCATGGCCATACGTTTTGGGAGGAGGTAGTTGCGGCCGTAACCGTCGGCAACCTCGACCACTTCGCCTTTGCCACCCAAACCCTTCACGTCGTCGGTGAGTATGAGTTTCATCCTTTACCTACATAGGGAAGGAGGGCCATTTCCCGCGCGTTGCGGATGGCGATCGCCACCTGACGCTGGTGCTGCGTGCAGTTGCCGGTCACGCGACGCGCCCGGATCTTGGCCCGGTCGGACATGTACTTGCGAAGGACCGCAACGTCCTTGTAATCGATGTGGTCGATCTTCTCCCGGCAGAAGTAACAGACCTTCTTCTTGAATTTCTTGGCGTTCTTCGGGTTCTCCCGCCGACGCCGAGGTGTTTTTGCCGCCATGGTGTGTCTTCCTCCTACTAAAACGGTGCCTCGTCGGGCCCATAGTCTTCACGGGCAACCGGTGCGGCCGGAACACTTTGCTTGCCTCCGCCCCAATCGTCGCCGCCCGAGCGGGCCGTCTTGGTGATCGAAGCCGTCGCCCAGCGCAGGGAAGGCCCCATCTCATCAATCCGGATCTCCACGACCGATCGTTTGTCACCCTCCTGGGTTTCCCATTGCCGCTGCTCCAAGCTGCCGGTGATGATCACCCGGGCACCTTTCGTGAGCGACTCGGCCGCGTTCTCTGCAGCTTCTCGCCAGAGGGTGCCACCAAAGAAGCTGGTCTCCTCTTGCCAATCTCCACCTTGATCACGCCATCTCCGGTTGACGGCCACGCGAATCTTGGCGAGAGCTACTCCCGACGGGGTGAAACGAAGTTCGGGGTCCTCGACGAGATTGCCGATCACGGTCACACTATTTATCGCCATTCTTCTCTCTCCTTGCCAGGCAGACGTACCCCCAACTGTGCCACGGGGGTATGACATCTCTGCCGATCGGTCATGTCTTGTCGAGGTGGAAGATCTTGTGACGGATCACCAGATCAGCCAGCGAGAGCACCCGGTCCAGGTCATCGACCACGTCCGGCTCAGCCTCGAACTTGGTTACCGAGTAATAGCCCTCATGGAGATGTTTGATCTCGTAGGCAAAACGGCGTTTGCCCCAGAGGTCGGTTTCCGTGACACTGGAACCACGGCTCCGGAGGAACTCCTCCGTCTCCTTCACCAGTGTCCGGTAGTCGTCATCAGCCAATTCAGGCCGATGGATGGTCATCAGCTCATAGTTGCGCAAAGCAACCTCCTCCTGTGGACAACCGCTTGATGCGGAAGGCCCCGCCGTCTGACGGAGCAGGTTCGGGTACGCATTGGGTACCCGGGGAAGCGTTGGCAGTGTAACCAACGCGAGGTGCCTAACGGAAGCCCGTTGGCAAGGGAGATTTCGCGGAAGGGTGATCAGCCATCAGCCATCAGCCATATGCCTACTGCCTTCGCCGACCGCCGTGAACTGGTAACTGAATACTGAAGCGAAGCGGACTGATAACTGATAACTGACTTCCTAGCCGCCTTGGAGCAACGGCAGGAAGGGATCCCGGCCCACGTCGAGCCTCGCCTCCGGTGGGAGATCGTCAAACCTGCCGGCCGGCACTTCAATGGCCCATTGCCAGGGTTGCTCGACCCCGTAGGTGGGGCACGGATCGGACATACACGGCTCCATGGCCTCGACGCCCAGCAGCGAGCCATCGGTTGCAAAGAAGGCAATGTCGAGAGCGATGAGCGTGTTCTTCATCCAGAACCCACTCACCGAAGGT
This sequence comes from uncultured Actinomycetota bacterium, assembly GCA_963715305.1. Lineage (GTDB taxonomy): Bacteria > Actinomycetota > Acidimicrobiia > Spongiisociales > UBA4744 > UBA4744. The sequence goes on along the minus strand of CAVQSB010000007.1, from coordinate 76,420 downwards.
TCGGGCAAGACGAACACCATGCCATCGAGACCCCCCAGGTCCGTAACGCCCATGAGACCCTGGCTGCGCCGTTCGTCTGTATCCGCCACGGCAACCGTCATTACCTCGCCGTCCAGGACAATTTCGACCGTCGCGAATCCGGGGAGACCATCGAGCGTTGTCGTAACCGTCGTCGAACTGGTCGCAGCCGTTGTCGCCGCGAGGGGTTCGGCTGTCGTCGTCGGCGACGAACCCGCCGTTTCGGTGCAGGCAGCCGTTACCAGGACAAGGGCCAGGACAAGTCGTCGCGTGGCTCCTCCTTGAATAGCGCCTCCGCAGCCTCTTCCGTCATGTGGTAGGTCTCGTCATCAGTGGGGAAAGCTCCAGATTGCACATCCGTTACGTAGGCGTGGAGTGCAGCTACCGCTGCATCGAAGAGATTCGCATACTTGCGAACGAATTTCGGCACCCGCTCGTTGTGCATCCCAAGAACATCGTGGAAAACCAACACCTGACCGTCGGTGTGCTCGCCGGCACCGATCCCGATGGTTGGAACCGGCACCTCCTTCGTGATGAGTTGGGCGAGCACATCCGGAATACCCTCGAGCACCAGCGCAAAGACGCCCGCCTCAGCTACCGCATGGGCATCCTCGAGCAGTTCCTTGGCGGCGTCGGCGGCTTTCCCCTGGACGCGATACCCACCCATCGAGTGCACGGATTGGGGGGTGAGCCCCAGATGGCCCATCACCGGTATCTCTGCGGAGAGGATTGCCTCAATCACCGCAATGCGCTTGCGGCCGCCCTCCAGTTTCACGGCCTCGGCACCTCCCTCGCGAACGAGGCGGCCGGCGTTTCTCACGGCATCGTCGACGGATACGTGATAACTCATCCAGGGCATGTCGCCGACAATGAGGGCATTGGGTTCCGTACGGGCAACCGCGGCGGTATGGTGGATCATCACGTCGAGGTCGACGGCCAGGGTGTCGTCATGACCGAGGACTACGTTGGCGACCGAGTCACCAACCAGGATCATGTCCACCCCGGCTGCGTCGACGATGCGAGCCGTCGGAGCGTCGTAGGCGGTCACCATGGTCAGCTTGGGACCACCTTTTCGAGCCCGGACCTCCGGAACGCTGATCTTATCGGTCATGTTCGATTCCTCTCTCCCCACCGCGTCGGGTTGGGGGACTCAACGAAATCACAAGTCTCCGCCCTCCCCGGTGAGCCTTAGCTGCCCTGCAGGTCAACCATGCCCGGGAGGTCGCTATCCAGCCTAACGGACGGCACCCCAAACCTCCTCGGCGGACTCTCTCCGCCGTTCACGGTACGATTCCGGTTATGACTGATTCACAAACGTTCCTCGGTGATCTGATCTCCGCAACGGAGATACCCCAGGAGGGAACCCTCAGCCAAGTGGTCTTCAAGAACGACCACATCCGGGTCGTCGTATTCGCCTTTGACCACGATCAGGAACTCACCGAGCACACTGCTTCACTACCCGCCATCGTGCAGGTCCTGTCCGGACACCTTCACTTGACGATGGGATCAGAAACAGTCGAGGTCAAGCCCGGCGATTGGGCCCACATGCCGGCGAAGCTTCCTCATTCGGTCGTCGCCCTCGAACCCAGTGTCATGTTGCTGACCATGCTGAAGGCTCCGGGCGCGGCGCCGTCCCCCGACCGATCCGCAGCGGGCGATCCGGAGTAGAGCGAACGCTCATCCGAATAATTTGCTACTGCCCGGGCGCGGCCGGCAGAGCCAACTCGAACTCCGTACGGGATCCCACCCGCCGGTACATGAGGGTGCCGTCCATCATCTCGGCGAGTTTGCGGGCTACCGATAGCCCCAGCCCAACCGAGCCCGGCATTCCCGGCGCATTGTGGGCCCGGCGAAACGGTTCGAAAATCGACTCCTCGTCCGCCACCGGAACCCCGGATCCGTTGTCGGCGACGACCACCTTGATCCACAATCCATGGCGGACCAGTTCGATGGAGACCTGGTCGCCTCCATAACGGAAGGCGTTGGTAACCAGGTTGCGAAGAATCTGACGGACGCGTTGCGGATCGGCGACGGCCACACCGGCTTCGCCAACCACAGAGATTGAACTCGTGGTTGCAGTCCGCAGGTGATTGGTCTCCGCCAGGACCCCCTCGACGGAACGTTGCAGATCCACATCCTGGGAGATCACCGACACCTTGCCGATGTCGGCCCGGGCGGCTACCAGGAGGTCCTCGACGATGGCTGCGACCTCGTGGCCCTGGTCGGCAATCATGTTGATGAACTCCGCAATTTCATCCTGCCCGAACATCTGATAACTCGACCGCAGCTCTTCCGACAGACCAACCACCGCGGTCAGCGGGGTGCGCAGCTCGTGGGCGATCGTCGCCACGAACTGGTCTTTTGAACGAACCTGGGCGGCGAGGGCGGCCTCGGCAGTCACGCGATCGGACACATCGGTGGCCACACCGATGACCCGCTCGAGGTTGCCGTAGTCGTCGAATTGTGGCCGGTACTGCACCTGAAAGGACAGTTCACCAACCTGGACCACCTCGGCGAAAGCCTCTCCTTGCAAAGATCGTTTCACCCCGGCCAGCACCGCGGGCGCTTCGGCGTACACCGCGAAGGCCGACTGTCCAACGACCTGGCCGGGAGCCAATCCCAGACTTCCCAAGGCGGCTCCCTCAGATAGGGTGAAGGTGCCCTGATCGTCGTATTCGAACAGAATCAGCGGCGCGCCGGTGACGGTCAGCTCGAGTTGTTTCTCACTGGCCACAAGGCGAGCGTCGAGTCGCTGGGCGGATCGGAGAGCATCCGAGGTAGCAATCAGGATGGCCACCATCCCCGGCAAGAAGACCAGGAGTCCGATGGCCCTCATCACCCACACTTCGGTCCCGGACCACCCCGCGAAATCGACCACCACCAGATGCAGGATCACCCAGGCGGTCGGGTAGAGGGTAAAACGAATAGCAGCGCCAACGTCCAAGAGGGCAAAGGCGCTGACCACGATGTACGAAAACGGGATGATCACCACTTCGGAGGGCATTTGACCGAGCACGGTGGCAGCGCCGATGGCGGTTGCGTCCACGGTCAAGGGCACCAGGGTCGAGGGAGACCATCGACCGGTGAAGCGCATCCACGCATCGGTGGTCGCGCCCAAGGCCACCCCGGTGACGAGCAACCCGGCCGACCAATCCCACACGAACGCGAGGATCAGACTCAGAACGGACATGGCGACGGCCACACCCAGGCGAGTCAGGTGGTACCGGCGCACCAGTGACGTATTGATGGTCTGCCGCTTCGATGGGTCGTCTCGCGGTAAGGCTCCCCCCCGACGGGAGCTACCCGGACGATCTTCGGTTGTTGTTACCTGCGACATCTGACAGTGAGTATCGGCACGGGCGAGGCGCGTCTTGATCCTCACGAAGCCTCACTCGAACCGTCCTGTAAGCCGCAGATATCGACGCTGCATCCATCATCCGTGGGCAAATATCGATGCCCACCGATCAGCTCGGTGCCCTCTCGCCCGGTAGCCAACATATCCGTGTGCCTATGTTGTTCAAGCTCCTGGACACAAATGCCGATAGACGGCGGCATGGACAATCTCCCGTCTGATCCGTACGAGCTGCCCGCTGACTCCTTCGACATGTCCTCCGAATCCGGTCTGATACAGGCTTCCTACCAACCGGTATCGGCACCGCCCAAGCGGCGCGGCCCCTGGGTCCTGGTGGCAAGCGCCGTAACCGTCCTGGCCCTGGTTGGTGGAGGGGGTTTCCTCGCGCTTGGGGCCTTCACCGCCGTCAGCCAGGCTCCGGCCGCGGTCATGCCTCCCGACACAGACGTCTATGTCGCCGTCGACCTCCTGCAACTCACCGGCGAAGACACCACCGGTGCCCTCGTCGACACGGTCCGGGGAGTCCTCGGACGCCTCGGTGAAGACGTCCAGGACCCCGAAGCCCTCATCGCCGATCTCGACGTCCAACTCCAGGCCTCAGCCGGTTTCGACTTCTCCAACGACATCAGGCCTTGGATCGGTCGAACGATCGGGGTTGGCGTGCTGGGCGGAAGGTGGGATCCGCTGGATTCCACAACAACCCCTGACGTGTTGATAGCCGTTGAAGTACGAAACGAAGGGGAGGCGCAGGACTTCCTGAACACGTTCAGCCAATCGGTTGGACGTCAAGGCATAGTCCTGGCGCCGCTCACGTACGGCGGGGTTGACTTGCTGGTCTGGACGGACGCCGGAACCGAAACAGCCATTGGAGTCTCCGACGGCATGTTGCTGGCCGGCACCACGGTGGGCGTGCAACGCGGTATCGATGCCCAGAGGGGAACGTCGCTCGCTGACAACCCGAACTTTACGGAGGCCACCGAATCCCTTCCCGAGTCGCGGCTATTCACCGGTTGGGTCGACGCCGGTTTCTACCGAGCCCTCTACGAGAACATCCAGACCACCGAATTCGGGTCCTCCTCTTCCCCAGACGCTGAGCTCGCCGACGATCTCCTGGACGGCTGGACCGGAGCCTCAATGGCCGTCACCGTCACAGAGAGCGGGATCGCCTTCGATGCAGTAGTTCTCTTCGAGGAAGGCAACGCTCCCGGGTGGTACACCCAGGAACTGCTCGGCACAGGCGCCGTCCCTGCTTTGCTCCCGGTCGACACACTCGCCTTCGCCGAGTACGGCAGCCCGGCCGGAATCTGGTCCTCCGTTGCGGCGTCCTTCATGGGGTTCAAATCCGACTACGAGGAACAACTCGATGAGTTCGCAGTTGAAATCGGATTCCATCCCATCGACGATTTCGTGGCCTACCTGGACGGCTCCCTCGGGGTAGCTCTCCTCCGATCCGAGGCCGGTTTGCTGGCCGCCGAAGCCGGCTACCCGATCGGGCTGGTCGGGTTCGTCGGCACGTCATCGCCCGACCCGCTGCGCTCCACCGTTCGGAAACTGAACTCCTTGCTGACGGACGAGGGAATGGCTTTTGTCACAACCAACGTTGCCGGCAACGAGTTGTACGCCTACGAGGATGCCGGTCAAGAAGCCGTCGCTTGGGGGGTCACCGACCAGCGATTCATGATCGGCACGAGCTCGTCTGACCTGGCCAGGATCGGCGCCGTAGGCCCCAACCTGACCGCCAATCCGGCCTTTTCCGCCGCGGTCGATGCTCTTCCCGGCGACAACTTCGCCGTCTCCTTCTTTGCCGACGTTGGCGGCATGGTCGATGTGTTCGGAGCGGAAGGCGACGTGCGAGTGGCGCTCGAACCATTCAACGCCATCATCGCCGGGACCAGCATCGACGGGTCAAGGTATCGCGGCTCGCTGATTGTGCTGATCGACTACGACCGCTGACCCGACCGTTCGACCTCACCCGGTCGCACCAGACCGAGACCCGTCGCTATTCGCACGGGATCTCAGCTCGCGGCCAGCGTTCGACCCGCTCGTCGTCGAAGACGACATAGAGATACTCCTCGAGATCAGATTGGGCTACCCACACTTCCCGGAACGTATGACGATATCCGCTGGCGACCGCATCGGTGGGGAGTTGCGCCTGGTTGTTGAAGGTCAACGCTTGTCCACTCGGCGCGGTGAGAGGCCCCAGTGCCCCGCTTGGGTCGTTGGCGTAGGTCCGACCGGCATACTCGATGAAGACCACGTCGTGAGTTCCGCACCGCCGGAATCCTTCGTACTCGACGATGATGCCCGAGGAGGCGAGATTCCCGCTCGGGTCGGTCCAGGGCCCGTGGGTGGCACCGCAAGCGGTCACGGCCAGCGCGGCCACCAGGATGAGGGCTGTTCGCCTCAGAACCATGACCCTGAGGGAATCAACCCGCCCACGATGATCAGCGCCCCCACAATCCCGAACGCGGCCGTCCGGTAACCGCGGGTTCCACCGGATCGGACGGCTCGACCCACCAGGGCGTGCCCCAGCCCGAGCGCCAGGATCATGCCAACCGGGTGGATCCAGGCCAGGAAGACGTTCAGTTCCCATCCACTGCCGGCGATCCAGACCAGCAAGCCGATGAGGACCTGGATATCCAGAATGATCAGGGCAAAAGTGAACGGTCGGCCGGTGCTCTTGTCGAGCGGCGGAGCGTCGGACCGACGGGACAACCCATATACCAGAGCGGCGATGAGGCCGACCAGCACCAGCCAGCGCCAGATGGAATGAATCGTGACCAGTGTTTCGGTCATGGATGTCTGCCTTTCTCGGACAAAATCGAATTGTCGAGGGTATCGCCGGTCAGGTCAAAGCGAGTGGACGTAACTCCGGCCTTTGGGCAAGATAGCTAATTCAGCGGTGGACGAACGCCGATCGGCTCGGCCCGTGGCCGACCACCACGAAAGGTCCAGAGACTCTTGAGCGAAATACGAGTGGCCATCGCCGGCGTGGGCAACTGCGCCAACGCTTTGATCCAGGGAGTGGAGTACTACCGGGAGGCACCACCCGGCGACTCGATCCCTGGCCTCATGCACGTCGTGATGGGCGACTACCACATCGGTGACCTGCAGGTCGTAGCGGCCTTTGACGTGGACGCGACCAAGGTGGGAATGGACGTGGCCAAGGCCATGTGGGCCGGCTTGAACAACACCGTGCGTTTCGCCAACGTTGGCGATCTCGGGATAGAAGTCATGCGCGGGCCGACGCTCGACGGGCTCGGCCCCCACTATCGGGACTCCATCGAGGAATCGATGGCTGATCCTGTTGATGTCGCCGCCGTTCTCCGGGAAGCGCGCGCAGATGTCCTCGTCAACTACCTGCCGGTCGGCTCAGAGGAGGCCACCCGGTTCTACGCGGCTGCAGCTCTGGAAGCCGGAGTGGGGTTCGTCAACTGCATTCCGGTGTTCATCGCCTCCGACCCTTCCTGGGCGAAACGCTTCCGGGCCGCCGGAGTTCCCCTGGTCGGCGACGACATCAAGTCGCAGGTCGGGGCCACGATCGTCCACCGCGCTTTGGCCCGGCTCTTCGAGGAACGGGGCGTCGACCTGGAGCGCACCATGCAGCTGAACGTTGGCGGCAACATGGACTTCAAGAACATGCTGGAGCCGTCCCGGCTGGACTCGAAGAAGATCTCCAAGACGCAGTCGGTGACCTCACAAATCCCCCACGACCTCGGCGACGGCAACGTTCACATTGGGCCATCCGATTTCGTTTCCTGGTTGTCGGACCGCAAGTGGGCCTACATCCGCCTCGAAGGCAGGTCGTTCGGGGATGTCCCGCTCAACCTCGAGTTGAAGCTGGAGGTATGGGACTCACCGAACTCCGCAGGAGTTGTGATCGACGCAATCCGGACCGTGCAGATCGCCCGGGATCGAGGTATGGGCGGGCCGCTCCCCGGCCCCTCTGCGTATTTCATGAAGAGCCCTCCCGTGCAGTACCTCGACGAAAAGGCACGGGACTTCGTGGCCGAGTTCATCAGTGATGGAGCGCCGGAGGAATCCCGCATCGTCGAGTATCTCAAGGAATAGGAACCCGTGGCGCCCGGCCGTCGCTGATCATAATCGACCCGTCATGCGACGGGTTCCTCATCCCACGACCAGCCGGGTCAGCCAGTAGCCAACGGCTCCGATGACGATGGTCCCGACCAGGGATCGGCGGGTCACCACAGCGCCGGTCACTCCTCCCACGGCGCCCCCCAGCGCAGGGGTGACGGCCGGGGTGCCTTCCGGAGCGATCAAACCGCCGGCGGCGAGGGCAATGAACAACGCCAGTGGGAACACCTCGAGGAAGCGGCCGACCATCCCCTCCGGAACCGGCCGGCGGCCGGCGAGAAAGACAACCCGGCTGCCGAAGGTGATGACGGCAACCACCAGAATCAAACCCAGGTTGCTAATCACGAATGGCCGTCCCCACGAAAGCAGCGGCAGTTGCCGCTCCGGTGATCCGCCAGGCTTCCGGGAGAACCAGCGTGGCTAGAACGGCGAAGGCCACTGCCAGGCCGGCCACGATCCAGTCCCGCCTATTCCTGATCAGCGGAGCAGCCAGTCCCAGGAACAGCAAGGCAAAGAGGACGTCGATGCCAAGAGTGGCCGGGTCGATGGTTCTTCCGACGAGAGCGCCGATTGCGGTTCCTGCTACCCAGGCCGAGTAGAGCATCACATCTGCCGCCGCCTTATAGGCAGCGAGATCCTGGACCCCGGTTTGTGAGGCCCGGAGCGTGAGACCAAACGTCTCGTCGGTCAGCACCCAGGCGAGACTCAATCTCGTCCGCAGCGATCGCTCCCCGACGAGATCCGCCAGCTTTGCCGACATCGGCAAATGCCGCAGCGCCAGTCCGGTTGTGGCCACCAGAACCGGGCCGGGTCCTGCAGCCAGCAAGCCGACCAACGCGAACTGGGCTGCCCCGGACACGATCACAACCGAAGCCGTGACGGCCAGCCAGGGAGCCAAGCCGGCTTGAACCGCCAGCACCCCGAACGCGATTCCAAAAACCCCAACCGCCAGGAAGACGGGGAACCCATCGCGCAGCCCGCGCCGGAAGGAGGGAGAATTCAACACATCGAGATGGTAGAGGGTCGCCCCGCTGATTCCCCGGGCACGGGTCCTGTGGCCGGCCATTGGACGTGCATTCCTCGACGGCCTCCCGGTCAGGAGGTGGCCGGCGGATACATCATCCACCCTCACACGTTGGGACAGGAGGATCGCTCAGGTCGAGCCACTCGACGGGGAAGTCGGCCAAACGGAGCCTCGCGACGTGAGGGTCGTCCCGAAGCGACGCGAGGGAACCGACGGGGAGGCGGGCCTGGACGGCCTCGATGAGCACACCCGGCTCTCGCAAGGCAACCGCTTCCTGCTCCATGACCGCGAAGGCATCCAAAGGTATGTGACCGCCCGTCACCGGGGTGGTGCTGTTCTCCATCTCTTCGCGGAGTTGCCGGGCTCTCTCGACCCCGTCCAGGTAGGCGAACCGGCTGGCGGTATCTACGGGCCAGTCCTCGATCCCGGGAAAACAGAGGTAGTCGGTCCGCCACGCGGAGATCAGGACCGCCCCCTGCCCGGCGGCCAGCTGCTCTACGTCCGACAGGGCCAGGGGATCGACGAACAGGAGCCCGCCCGTGAACGTCCCGTCCGGGTGGGCCGCAGTCAGCAACGCGACAGCCTGCTCATCGAGCGCCGGCAGTCGCCTGGTCACCTCATCCCGGTAAGCCCGTTCCGCGGCCAGCCGCTCGGCCTCCGTCTGCCCGGTTGGAATCGTGGTAACCGGCTCACCCTCCTCGCCGGAGGCATCACAAAGCTCCCAAAACCGCTGGGTGTCATCTGTGACGGTGAACACGCAGCTCGCACGTGCCCGGATTCGCATCGAGGTACACAAGACCCTCGATGCAGCGGTCGGGAGTTTGGGTGGCACACCACGTTTCCAGGTCAACCAACGTGGTGGACGTCGATGCACTGCTTAGATCTGCGGTGTTTCCCGTCCCGGAGCCATCCGGGGCACAGGCGGTTACCACCACCATGAGGCCAAGGAAGAGCTTCTTCATCCTCATGAGACGTTAGAACCGGCGGCTGAGTTCCGGGTTTTCGGAAGTGAAGAAGAGACGGGGGTCGGGGAGGTTGTTTTCCTGCCGATCAAGAAACTACCGGCAGCCGAAAGACCACCCTGCCACCCGAACCCGGCTCGATAGCGATCGAACCGCCATTGGACGTGCATTCCTCGACGGCCTCCCGGTCAGGAGGTGGCCGGCGGATACATCATCCACCCTCACACGTTGGGACAGGAGGATCGCTCAGGTCGAGCCACTCGACGGGGAAGTCGGCCAAACGGAGCCTCGCGACGTGAGGGTCGTCCCGAAGCGACGCGAGGGAACCGACGGGGAGGCGGGCCTGGACGGCCTCGATGAGCACACCCGGCTCTCGCAAGGCAACCGCTTCCTGCTCCATGACCGCGAAGGCATCCAAAGGTATGTGACCGCCCGTCACCGGGGTGGTGCTGTTCTCCATCTCTTCGCGGAGTTGCCGGGCTCTCTCGACCCCGTCCAGGTAGGCGAACCGGCTGGCGGTATCTACGGGCCAGTCCTCGATCCCGGGAAAACAGAGGTAGTCGGTCCGCCACGCGGAGATCAGGACCGCCCCCTGCCCGGCGGCCAGCTGCTCTACGTCCGACAGGGCCAGGGGATCGACGAACAGGAGCCCGCCCGTGAACGTCCCGTCCGGGTGGGCCGCAGTCAGCAACGCGACAGCCTGCTCATCGAGCGCCGGCAGTCGCCTGGTCACCTCATCCCGGTAAGCCCGTTCCGCGGCCAGCCGCTCGGCCTCCGTCTGCCCGGTTGGAATCGTGGTAACCGGCTCACCCTCCTCGCCGGAGGCATCACAAAGCTCCCAAAACCGCTGGGTGTCATCTGTGACGGTGAACACGCAGCTCGCGCGTCCCGGATTCGCATCGAGGTACACAAGACCCTCAACGCAGCGGTCGGGAGTTTGGGTGGCACACCACGTTTCCAGGTCAACCAACGTGGTGGACGTCGATGCACTGCTTAGATCTGCGGTGTTTCCCGTCCCGGAGCCATCCGGGGCACAGGCGGTTACCACCACCATGAGGCCAAGGAAGAGCTTCTTCATCCTCATGAGACGTTAGAACCGGCGGCTGAGTTCCGGGTTTTCGGAAGTGAAGAAGAGACGGGGGTCGGGGAGGTTGTTTTCCTGCCGATCAAGAAACTACCGGCAGCCGAAAGACCACCCTGCCACCCGAACCCGGCTCGATAGCGATCGAACCGCCATGCGCTTCTACCAGACCCTTGGCAATGGCCATTCCCAAGCCCGCTCCGCCGTGCGTTCGCGTCCGGGCGGCGTCACCTTTGGCAAAACTCTCGAACACATCGACGTCATCGGGGAAGCCCGGCCCCTCGTCGACGATCCGCACGGTCGCCTCATGCGGACCGTTCCCGACCTCCACCCGAACGTGGGATGTGGCAGGGGCATAGCGAATAGCGTTGTCGAGGAGGTTGCGGATGACCCTGCCGAGCTCCCGCTCGCCGGCCAAGACCGTGATGTGCCGGTCGGCCTTGATCGCGATCTCGACTCCCCGGCGCCGGGCCACCGGCGTCATCGCCTCAACTGCTTCGTCGGCTAGATCGGCCAGATCGACGGGCTCCGCATGTAATTCCAGCTTGCCTGCCTCAATCTGGGCGAGAAGGAACAGGTCCTCGACGAGACCGGACAGGAGATCGAGGTCGGCCAGCATCGAGCGCACATACCGTTCTGGCTCCTCGGCCACACCATCCTGGAGGGCTTCAATCGTTGCCTTCATCGAGGTCAGCGGGGTTCGAAGATCGTGTCCGATGGCGGCCAGGAAAGTCCGGCGGGCCGCCTCGGCCTGGTCTCGCTCGACCTCGGCCGCCCGCAGGGCATCGATCATGCCGTCCATGGCGACGGCAACGGTCCCCACCTCGTCGGGCCGGTGCAGACCGGCGTGGGCAGAAAGATCACCTTCCCCGATCTGTCGGGCAGTTCCGGCCAGCCGTTCGAGATCTGCGGCCAAGGGCCGTGAGATGGTTGCCGCCAGAAGGGCACCAAGCACCACCCCCAGCCCGACCGCCACAACCACGAGCCGGAGATCGTGAGACGAAAGGAACATCAACTGCGCAGAGACGGCGACCGCTACTGCCACCACTGCTACAGCCGCCATGGAAACCAGCAGAACGGTGTGCCGCAGGGTGCGAAATCGAGACGTCACCCTCGGCAGGAGCCAGCCGGCCAGTCCGGTGGCCACGGCGATTGACCCGAAGATCACCAGCAGGGCCGTCCGATCGGCCGCCGATGGCTGCATCGTCAACTCGGTGACTGCCAGAGCCGCGACCACCACGGCAATGAGAACGATGATAAATCTCACGGCTCGAACCGGTAGCCGACACCCCACACGGTCAACAACCATTGCGGATCCTGGGGATCGACCTCGAGCTTGGTTCGCAAGCGCCGCATGTGCACCGTAACGGTGGCCGGATCCTGCCACTCTGCCGAAGAATCCCAAACCTGCTGCAGCAGCTGGCCACGCGAAAACACCTGCCGCGGATGGGCGGCCAGAAAGGCCAGGACGTCGAACTCTCGCGGGGTCAGATCGGCCACTCTCTCCCCAACTTTGACCTCCCGGGTTTTGGGATCGATCGAAAGCCCTTCGAACTCCAGGCGGGAACCGGGTTCTTCCGGGTTGGAACGTCGCAGCACCGATCTGACCCGGGCGGCCAGCTCGCGCGGGGAGAAGGGCTTCACCACATAGTCATCGGCCCCCAACTCGAGTCCGAGAACGCGATCCGTCTCGTCGGCACGTGCCGTCAGCAGGATGACCGGGACAGAACTCGTTTTCCTGAGCTCCGCCAGGACGCTGAACCCATCTTTCGACGGCAACATCACATCGAGGATCAGCAGGTCGGGTGGGCGGGCTCGCGCCAGTTCGAGGGCGGCCTGGCCGTCACCGGTTGCATCGACGCGGAACCCATCCCGTTCCAGATAGCGGGTCACCACTTCGCGCACCATCGGCTCGTCATCGACGACGAGGACCCTCCCATTCGGGTGGTTTGCAGTACTCACCTTGCTCAGGTTACGAATCCTGACGTCGAACTCAACAACGAGACCCGATGTTTCGAGTTTGTTCAGCATCGGCTCGCGGGTCCCTCGCGTCCGATAACCTCGGGTCCATGACCACTCCAGCGCTCAATATCGCCCTGTTCGGCTCGAAATTCATGGGCAAAGCACACTCCAACGCCTGGCTCCAAGCCGGCCACTTCTTCGATCTGCCCCAGCGGCCCGTCTTGCACACCGTCGCAGCTCGTGACGCTGAGTATCTCGAACGATTCGCGGAACAGTGGGGTTGGGCAACATGGACGACCGACTGGAGGACTGCGGTCTCGGACCCGGCCGTCGACCTCGTCGACATCGGAACCCCCAATCACCTTCATTGTGAGCAGGCCGTTGCCGCGCTCGAAGCCGGGTTGGCAGTCGCATGCGAAAAACCGCTGGCCGGTACTTTGCAGGATGCCCGGGACATGCGCGACGCGGCTCGCCGGACGAAGGCGCCCACCTTCGTGTGGTTCAACTACCGCCGCGCCCCCGCACTGGCGCTCGCCCACCAGTTGGTGTCGGAAGGGCGACTCGGCCGGATCTATCACGTGCGGGCGGCCTACCTGCAGAGTTGGGGAGGACCCGACACTCCGCTCAATTGGCGTTTTCAAAAGGCCACGTCCGGGTCGGGCTCCCTCGGCGACCTCATGGCACACATCATCGATATGGCGAGGTTCGTGACCGGCGATGAAATCATCGAAGTCACGGGTGCGATCGAAGAACGTTTCATCAAGCAAAGGCCCCTCCCCGACGACGCCACCAAGAAAGGACGCAGTTCCGTTGATGATGCAGTGCTGTTCCTGGCCAGGTTCCGGCGGGGAGCGATCGCCTCCTTCGAATCGACCCGCTTGGCGACCGGTGTCAAGAACTCCAATCGCATCGAGATCCACGGCGAGCTCGGAGCTTTACGGTTCAACTTCGAACGCATGAACGAACTCGAGTTCTTCGATGGATCCGACGCACCCCGGCTGCAGGGGTGGCGAACCATTCAGACCATGCACGACCAGCACCCGTACGCTTCGAGCTGGTGGCCGGACGGGCACTGGCTTGGTTACGAACACACCTTCGCCAACCAGGCAGCCGACATCGTTGCGGCACTGAACGGAGCGGAACCAGTCGTGCCCATTCCCGATTTTGCCGACGCCTACATCACACAGAGGGTGATGGAGGCAGCCGTCCTCTCGGCGCGAGAGCGAGCACCCATCAAGCCGGCGGAGGTCACATGAGCCAACCTCGAACCCTCTCGCATCACGACGCAGCCCGGATCCTGGTCGCCGTCCGTAGCGAACTCGAACCGCAGCACCAAGGTGCGGCGATCGCCGTCGTCGACGGGCACGGCGAACTGATGGCTTTCCTCCGAACCGATGGATGCGACCTGCCCTCCATCGTGATTGCCATCAACAAGGCGTATACCGCGGCGCGCACACACATCGAGAGCGGTGCGCTCGGCAAGCGCTCACACGAAGAAGGGTTTCCCATGACCAATTTCGGGGACCTTCGCTACGTGACGTGGGGCGGCGGGGTGCCGGTCGTGGTCGACGGTCACATCATCGGGGCCGTTGGTGTGAGCGGTCTCGCAGAGGAAGTGGACATCGAGTTGGCCAGGATGGGAGCCGGGCTGGTCACCGAGTGATGGCCCCTTGGGCCGGATTGGCGAGGCTGAGCCGGCGCAGGACTTCAATGGAACCGGCCAACATCGCCGCCGCAACCATCACAACCAAACCAACCACCTCGAGGCCGAGCCCTGCAACCAATAGCCCGAGCCCACCGGGGATGACGGCGGCACCAAAGGTGGCGGCTGCCAGCTGATAACCGACCGCTGTTGGGGTGAAGGCGGCACCCACCCTTGTCGGGGTGAGCGTTGTTTGCAGCGGAAAGATCGGGCCGAGCGCCAAACCCATGACGACCAGACCGACCGGTCCGGCCCACGCCACCGGGTTCAGCCAGAGCGCCGCCGCTCCGACTATGCCAAAGATTGAACTGACCGAGAGCAGTCGATGAATCGACACCCGGTGACCCACGGCCCCCAGCGCCAACCTCGCGAGTGTCAATGCTGCCCAAAAGGCGGTGACGGCTCCTCCGGCGGCGACCGTCGACATACCCCGGCCTTCGGTCAGCAGTGTGTAGGCCCACTGCCCGGTTCCAACCTCTACCCCTGTGTACAGAGCAAACATGACCAGGGCACCCCACAGCAGACTTCTCCTGGCCGGACGGGCGGCCGACCATCCGTCGGCGAGATCGACGCTGACACTCCACTCGGTCCGGGTCCGGACGTACAGCAGAGCCAGGATGCCTTGAGCTACGGCCAGCACGCCAAATCCGATCCGCCACGAGGCATCCGTTTCGATCAGAGTCGTCATGATGAGGGGCCCGAGCGTCGCTCCGATGCCGAAGCCGGCATGGAGCATCCCCATGGTCCGTGCTCCGAAATGGAGAGCGGCAACCGCATTGACTGCGGAGTCGATGACTCCACCTGCCACGCCCAAGCCGATGACGGCCACCATCAACCAGAGCCAGTCGGGTGCCGTCGCGTAGCCAAGCAAACTGACCGTCGCCAAGCTCGAAGCCGCCACGAGCAAGCTCCCAACCGCGAAACGGCGGGTCAGCCGGCCGGTGGCCGCCGAAGCGACGAAATAGCCAACCACGTACACCGCGATGACCAGGCCAAGATCGGCCACCGGCCGACCAAAATCTCCTGCCACCGACGGCCAGGCGACCCCGAAGGCCGATTTCGGCATACCGAGCGCGACGAATGCAGCGACGCTCAAGGCCACCAGACCCATCGTCTTCTTCATCGGAGGCACGGTAGCGGCACTAAGTTTCGCCCATGAAGTCCCGGCACGTGAAGATGTCGAAGGGGGACGCCGACCTGATCATCGACCTCGACAACGGAGGCAGGTTGGCCTCTTTGCGGGTCGGCGGACATGAGCTGCTCGTCACGACGGGAAAGACCTCGGTTGCCTGGGGCCTGTACCCGATGGCACCGTACGCAGGCCGGGTTCGCGCCGGACACTTCTCCTTCGAAGGAGAACAGTACGACTTACCGCGCACCTCCGACGGACATGCCCTGCACGGAACGGCCCACCTCCAGGAGTGGGAGCACGAAGCACCGACCACGTTCGTGACCGATCTCGGACCGCCGTGGCCATTTCCGGGGTTCATCAGCCACGAGATCCACCTGGAAGAGAACTCTCTCGATCTTCGACTCGAGGTCCATGCCACGGAGGGCCGGATGCCGGCCTCGTGTGGCTGGCATCCGTGGTTTCGTACCCGGATAGGCGGCGCTCAGGCACAGCTCGGTTTTCGACCGGGCTTCATGCTCCGCCGGGACGAACACGGCATAGCCACCCGGGAGCGGACGGCGGTTCCGGAGGGGCCTTGGGACGACTGCTTCGGAGGAGTCGAGGAGCCGCCAAGTCTGCAATGGCCCGGCTACCTTCGACTCCAGATGGCGGCGGACTCGGACTGGTGGGTGGTCTACAACGAGAAGGATCATGCAATGTGTCTTGAACCGCAGACCGCACCACCTGATGCGCTGAACCAGGATCCCTTTATCGTGACACCCGGAAACCCGCTGATGGCCAATGCCACCCTCCGGTGGACACCATTGAATTGAGGAGATATGACGAAGAAAGTGCGCTGGGGCATTCTCAGTACGGCCGCCATAGGCACCAAGCAGGTGATCCCCGCCATCCAGGCCGCTCCCCATTGCGAGGTCGTGGCCATCGCCTCCCGGGACGCAGGACGGGGCAAAGCGGTCGCGGATCGTCTAGCCATTCCAACCGTGTACGGCAGCTACGAAAAGCTGATCGCCTCCCAGGATGTTGACGCGATCTACAACCCGCTTCCCAACCAGCTGCACCGCGAGTGGACCATCAAGGCGGCCCGAGCCGGCAAACACGTGCTGTGTGAGAAGCCTTTTGCGATGACGTCGGCCGACGCGCAGAACATGGTGGATGTGTGCGCGGAGGAAAACGTGAAGTTGATGGAGGCGTTCATGTACCGGCTCCATCCCTCCTGGATGAAGGTGCGCGACCTGGTTTCATCGGGAGCCATCGGCGAGCTGCGTTCGGTCCAAACCCGCTTCACGTATTTCAACGACGACCCTTCCAATATCCGCAATCAGCTGGAAACAGGCGGGGGTGCCCTCATGGATATCGGCTGCTACGCCGTCAACGCGTCTCGCATGCTGTTCGGAAGCGAACCAACCCGAGTCCAGGCCTCCATCCGGCGCCACCCCGAATTCGGAACCGACACCCTAACCTCGGCTCTGCTGGAATTCGGAGAAGGACAGGCCGACTTCGTCGTTTCCACCCAGACGGAACCCGACCAGCGAGTGCACCTGCTGGGCTCAGATGGCCGGATCGAAGTCGAGATTCCCTTCAATATCCCCCCGGACCGGGAAACCAGGATCTTCCTGACGCGCGGTGGCGATGCCCCGGTCGACCCGGACACCGTCACCATCACCTTCCCGGCGACCAATCAATACACCGTGCAAGCAAGGCTCTTCGCCCGGGCAGTCCTTGATGACCTCCCGGTCCCGACCCCCCCGACCGACGGGGTCGCCAACATGGTTGTCATCGAGCAGATACGGAAAGCAGCCGAGGGGTAGCGGTCAGCGGTCAGCGGTCAGGCCCATTCTCGTGAAACTGATAGCTGATAGCTGGCATCTCACACGTTCGCGCGCAACCAGGCAATATCGGCGGCTTGCTCATCGGGACCTCCCGGGGTTTCCACGATGACCGGTGCCCCGGCCTCTCGTACGACACCGAGGAGCTGATCCGGAGGGATTTCACCCTTGCCAAGGTTGGCGTGGCGATCACGCCTGCTGTCGAACGGATCACGCGAGTCGTTGCAGTGGACCAGATCAATCCGACCGGTAGCGGCGATCACCCGATCGACGAGACCGTCGAGGTCCTCGCCTGCGGCCCAGAAGTGACAGGTGTCAAGACAGAACCCGGGCCCAAGATCGCCGATCTCCTCCCACAAACGAGCGATGTCTTCGATCCGCCTACCCAGCGCCGCCTCCCCCCCGGCCGTGTTTTCAATTAGGACAGGCAGTTCGGTTTCGAGGGGCTCGAGTGCCTTCCGCCACCGCCCGGGACCATCCTCGATGGATCCCTCGTCCGTCACATGGCCCGCATGTACGATCACCGCCGCAGCTCCGAACGCTTCGGCCGCTTCAATCGTTTGCGCCAGGATCTTCCGGCTGGGTATCCGCACGCGGTTGTTCGGGGAGATCACGTTGATCAAGTACGGAGCATGCACGTAGATCGGGATGGGGGCGGCCTTCAGCTCCTCGGCATCGGGACGGGGCAGGGGCTTCTTCCACGACTGCGGATTCGAGGCAAACATCTGCACGGCATCCGCCTGCCTGGATGCGGCTTCGGCCAAAGGATGAGCGTTGTTGACATGGGCTCCGATGAGCATCAGCGGCCCCCTTCCTCGTCCCCGGTCTCGATCTCGACGGAATGGCGCAGCTGCCACAACGATTCGACGATGTCCGCAGGGGGCGGCGACCAACCTGCAGTATCGATCAGCAACTCGCCCTGGCTGATCCAGCGGGCGCCCCATGGATGATCAGGCAAAGTTGCCCGATCGGTAACTTCGAGCAGAACCGCGGGACGATCGTCACCCTCGTCGTCCAAGACCAAGTAGGAAACATCCGCAACCTCGCTCCACGGAACCAGCACCGGAGGCCGGAACGGACCGGCCAGGGAGAGCCGGATACCCTGGTCATCCGCGCTGAACACCTTCTTGGGGAACACAAGCTCTTTCAAACCCCACAGGATCAGGGTTGCTCCCGCCAGGATGAACAAGGCCGCAATGATCTTGTCGCGAGGCTCGACGGCCGGAAGCTCCTCGGTTCCGTAGATGAGATCTCGGAACCGTCCAATCAACTTCTGTTCGAAGAAGAAGTCGGCACCAATGAGCAGGAAAGGTACGCCGAGAATGGCGAGCAGCCAGACCTTCCACGCCGAAGTCTCGAACTCGACTCTCTTGGTCATTCGCCAACTCCAAGATCTTCGGGGGTGATCAACGCCTGATACGGGATCCCGGCTTCGGTCACCCGTTCCCGAACGAGGCCCTCGCTTCGGTCGACGAGGGCGATGGCCTGGACGACCTGCAAACCAGAGCGTACTGCTTCGTTGATGGCTTCCAGCAACGCTCCACCCGTCGTTGTTGTGTCTTCGAGAACGGCAACAATATCTCCCGGGCCCACCGGCCCAACCAGCCTTCCTCCTGCTCCATGACGCTTGGCCGCCTTGCGGATTGAGAACGATCGCAACGCTCTACCCCTCTGTGCAGCGAGCATGGCGGTGGCTACGGCGACCGGGTCGGCGCCCATGGTCATGCCGCCAACCGCCTGAACGCTCTCGCCGAGAACCTCGAGTACGGCTCCCGCTACGACGACGGCGCCGGCTCCGTCGAACGTTGTCTGACGGGCATCGAGATACCAGGATGCAACCGCTCCGGACCGCAACTCGAACGGTCCATCTGTGCGCACGGCATGGGTACGTAGGTGCTCCAGAAGAGCCTCACGATTTTCCGAGAAATCCCTCAAGAAACTCCAACTCCAGCCGATATAGAGGGTGGTTAGCCCACCTCCCGTGTTAGCCCGACCATAGCGACCGCCTTCCCCCAAGGGCGGTCGCTTCAGTTACCGGAAGATCCCGGCCGTACCCACAACGAGATTGACTGCAACGAATCATATCCCCGTGAAAGATCACCGAGCCGTCCGGACATGGGAGAGTGTGAACGCAGTCATAACAAGGGGATCGACCTTCGTGGAAAGAGTGTCGGCGTCGCGAACCAGTAGCGATTTCCGGCTGGCCTTCGACCAGCACTACCGGGACATACTTGCGTACGCAAAACGGCGCGCCGTCCCGGCCGATGCCGAGGACATAGCTGCCGAGACGTTCACTATTGCGTGGCGAAAGTGGAATTCGGCACCACCCGACGCTATCCGCCCCTGGCTCTTCGGCATCGCTCGAAAGGTCCTCGCCAACTCCAGGAGGGGGAGCCGTCGTCAGGACCGCGTCGCCGCCAAGATCACTTCGCTCACCGAGAAGTCAACGATGGACCCTTCGTACGGCGAGCACCATGACGTGAACCAGGCGATGGCCGGGCTCCGTTTGGCGGATAGGGAGATCATCCGTCTCCACTGTTGGGAAGATCTCTCCATCTCCGAGATTGCCATCGTCCTCGCTTGCTCACCAAACGCAGCGAGTATTCGTCTCCACCGCGCCAAGCAGCAACTCCAGCAGGCCCTGATTTCCGGAGGTCGATCATGAGCACCCAGGATCCCTTTGATCGGTTAAGGAAGTCGAATCCCGTCGACTCCAAGTCCCTGCCGGGGGCGCCTCTCGGCCTCGCCAACCGGATCATGGCTGAAGGTCGACAAGGTCGCTTTCGCATAACCGGGCCGGCACTGGGCCTGGCATCGATGGCCTTCGTGCTGGTGATCGGCGCTCTCACCACCACCATCATGCTGGGAGGCTCCAACGAAACGGCCGTAACCCAGGCAACAAGCACAACGGTGGAAGGATCCACCGGATCGACAACCACGATTCCGGCAACCACTACGACGGTCACCCGGTTGGACAACGAGGTCGCAGGCGGGGTCGCACCTTGGTCGGCGCTCCCCCTCTCCCAATCCGCTGTGCCGCAGCACCTCATCGAAGACTGGGGGCAAGCACAGAACCGGACGTGGTGCTCGGCGTTGTACCCGGCCGACCCGGCCGCTCTGGGGTCCGGCGCGATCAGCCGCTCAGCCGACTTTGGCGGAGGTTGGGCCGTAGCCTGGGATCTTCCCGACGGTCCGGGACGCTCCGCGACCGCCGGATACTGTCCGGATTGCGGTCGGAGCGCCTACGGGGTCGGCGGCGCCGACATCACCGGCGGCGTCGAAGATCTCGGCATCTGGCCGAATCGAATCGCCTGGGACGACGGCAGCCGGGCCGGCTACGGCCTGGAAGGCCTCGCGGCTCCCGGCTCGGGTGCTCCCGTGCTGAGCTACGTGCTGGTCAAAGCTCAGGGGTGTCTCTACAACGTGTGGTCGTTCCTTGGCGAGGACCACCTGCGAGCGCTGCTGGACTCGCTGAGGCTCGTGGAGGGCATGCAGGCAGACCCGGTTGCACTCATCGACCAAGCCAACCAGGTCACCCGCGCAATGGGGGAAGCTCCTTGGAGTCAACCCGGGTTGTCCGGCACCGCAATCCCCGCGGCCTTCCTCAAGGAGTGGGACCAGGACCTCGGCACCACGGCCTGTCCCCTGATGGCCTTCGCCGATGTGGGACCCGAAGGCGCCGGTGCCACGGCCAGGCGGGCCGCCGGCGATGGAGCCGCGATCGTGGCCTGGGATCGAAGCGATGGTCCTGGTCGCTATGACAACGGCGATTACTGCGCCGATTGCGGTCGAGGTGCCTTCGGAACCAGCCTGGAGCCACTCGGCGGTGCTCCAGACCACCGGACGGACGGCAATCCGAGTCTGCGTTTCGAAGATAGCAGCGAAGTGTGGATCTTCCCCGAGCTGAGCTTCGACCTTCCGGCCGACCGGATCGTGCACCTCGACCCCGTGACCGGAGCATCGGCCCCCGAGGCGTACCGGGCGTTCGTTGAGATAGCCGCTGAACCGGATTGCGTCTATCAGGTCTGGTCGTCGTACGGCCCGGATCATGTCGAATACCTGGTCGGCCAGATGCGCTACGTCAAGAGGTAACGCAGAGCGACGAAGCCGCCCGACGACGGCGCCCCCGCTCCTCCAACCCCTATTGCACCACGAGTGGTATGGATGCTACAATCAGTGGTCACATCAGCTGAAGAGGCAGGGGAGGCCACCGTGCGAATCCAATCGAACCGAGCGCGAACAGTCCAGATTGTCGTCATCGCCATGGCCTTGATGATGGTTGCGCTTCCCGCCCAGGCCGCCACAGACCCTTTGCCGCCGTGCCCGCTTGCCAAAGGCGTCATCATCGACTTCCCCGATGAGCAGATTCGATCGGACCGGGATCTCGCAAGCGCGCAATCAGCTCTGGTCGCCGTTGTCCTGCAACCCGGACGCTATCAAGTGACGCTGGCCAGCTACGACCACCTCGCCGAAGGTAGCGATCAACCGAATGAGCAATGGTTCTTATCCGGCCTCGACCCGGCCGGGGCGACTACCTTCACCACGCCCGCCATCGCCGACATACCGGGCAACGTGAATTCGATGATTCAGGCTATGCCCGCCTTCTTCCTCGACGCCCGCACAACGGCAGTTCGCGCCGAGCACGCCTTTCACCCCGACAAGACCTCCACCAACTCCGTGTACCCGTGGTGCGCCAAACTCGTTCGCGAACTTCCGGCCGCTCAGGTTCAAGGCGATTTCAACGGCGACGCCAAGGAAGATGTTGCATCCTTCTATTCATCGGACGGGACCTGGTGGGTAACCCAATCAACCGGGACCGGCTTCAGCACGACGCTATGGGCCGACTTCTATACGGCTCTCGGGTGGGGCCCTCAGGTGGTCGGAGATTTCAACGGCGACGGCAAAGACGACATCGCCAACTTCCACAGTGCCAGCGGCGCCTGGTGGGTCTCGGTCTCCAATGGCAGCGGATTCACGACTCGCCGGTGGGCCAGCTTGACCAGGACCGGCGGGTGGGGACCCCAGGCCGTCGGTGACTTCAACGGCGACGGCAAAGACGACATCGCCAACTTCCACGACTCCGACGGCACCTGGTGGGTCTCGCGTTCGACCGGAACCGCCTTCAGCACGGCCGTTTGGGCGGATTTCTCCACGAACAAAGGCTGGGGACCCCAGGTAGTCGGTGATTTCAACGGCGACGGCAAAGACGACATCGCCAACTTCCACGACTCCAACGGCACCTGGTGGGTCTCGCGTTCCACGGGCAGCGCCTTCGCCACCAGCCTCTGGGCGGACTTCTACACCACAACAGGTTGGAGCCCGCAGCTTGTTGGGGACTTCAACGGCGACGGCAAAGACGACATCGCCAATGTGCACTCCGGCGGACGGCTGTGGATCTCGCGATCGACCGGCACGTCCTTCGCCACCACGCTGTGGGGAACGTTCCCGGCGGGGTGGGGCCCGCAGCGTCTTGGGGACTACGACGGGGACGACAAGGACGACCTGGCCGGCTACTACGGGTCCGATGGGACCTGGCGCGTCGCACAGTCGACCGGGAAGGGCTTCACCATCAAAGTGTGGGCCGACTTCAACACAACGACCGGCTGGAACCCGCAGATCGCCGGGGATTTCACCGGGGACGGCAAGGACGATATCGCCAATTACCACTCCAGCGGTGCGTGGTGGGTCTCACGTTCGACCGGGAGTAGTTTCTTGACGTCGAAGTGGGCCAACGCCCGTCCCTGAAGGACATCACCGACCCGATCGCGGGCGGCGAGCAGCAGGCGACTAGCTTGATCGAATGAGCCATCGCCCGCATCCCCGTCATGTCATAAGCAACTGGCGCAATTCCGATCTTCCGTTTCTCGAGAAACTGGCGCTGGTGGTCAAGAACAACGCCATCAAGCTCAAAATCGATCCGACTGCTGCGGTAACCACGGCGAACCCGGCTGTTGAAAAGGACCTGATGCGCCCGGTGCGGGCGCAACGCACGGACACGACCATGAGCACTGACGGGGCGCGCACAGGCGGGTCACCCCCTGAGCAACCGGTCTGCTACCTGCCGAAACGCCGATTCCGACGGGTGAAATCCCGTAAAGCTCGCAGGAAGTCGACCCGGCGAAACGCCGGCCAGTACACATCCACGAACGCGAACTCCGAGTACGCGGATTGCCAGAGGAGAAACCCCGACAGATCGCGATTCGCCGCTCGTGCGAATCACCAGATCAGGGTCGGGGAGGTCCGCCGTGTAGAGGTGATCGGCGATGCGCTCCGCTTCGATGTGGTCGGCGATCTCCTCTGCCGGTGTCCCGGCGGCCGCCAGCGACGAGACAAGATCCTTGACGGCATCGACGATCTCCTGACGTCCCCCGTAGCCGATGGCGAGCGTCAACCGGCGCCGACCGTTCGCCGGCCCGTTCTTGTGCCTGCTTCGCGGCACGACCAGATCCGGCGGAAGCAGGTCAAGACTCCCGATGAAACGCAGCTCAAATCCGTAGCGTTGGGCAAGTTCGGGCAATCGCTCAAAGAGCCCGATCAGGACTTCGAAGTACGGCTGAAGCTCCTCGGAGGGGCGGGCCAGATTCTCCCGACTCAACAACCAGCCGGTAATGGCGGGAATATCGATCTGCTGCGCCCAGCCCAAGAACTCTTCGAACTTCCGCATACCGACCTGATAGCTGGCCTCGTAGTCGGCCAGGCCCTCGGCCCGAGCGTACCGCCGATGACCATCCAAAATGATGCCGATGTGGCGCGGCAATCGCTGTGGGTTCATCTGCCGGAGAAGACGATCCTCATACAGGCGGTAGACGGGCCGCAGCAGCGTTCTATTCGGGCTCATCGATCCCCCACGTGGTCGATGGCATCGTACCGCCCGCACAGCGCCTGCTTCCGATTCGAGGTCCTGGTCTCGCCGCGGAGTGCCAACGGCCTCGCCGGCATTCGCACCGGTGCTGCGGCGGTAGGCTCATGTGTGGATCGGGTCACGCTCGGGAAGATGCACCATCCCGTGCGCGGTTTCCTGCACGGGACGGCCGCGGTGTGTTCGTTCGCCGGGTCTCATCGTGCTCGTCGTTCAGAACTTCGTCGGACCTGCCCCGCATGTTCACCATGGTCGTCTTCGCAGGCAGCATGGTCGCCCTGTTCACGACCAGCTCCCTGTACCACTCCGTTCCGTGGAAGGAACGCTGGAAGAAGCGGATGCAGCGTTTCGACCACTCGATGATCTTCCTGCTGGTGGCGGGCACCTACACCCCGATCGCTTTCAATGTCCTGACTAGCCCCTGGAAATGGATCACGCTCGGAGTTGTCTGGGGCATCGCCATATTTGGAATACTGCAGAAGATGCTGTTTCCGAAAGTGCGGAACTGGCTTTCGTTCACGCTGTACATGGTGATGGGCTGGTTTGCCGTCATTCCCGTTCGAGAACTGTTCGATCGGCTTCCCCTCGAGGCGATGGTCCTCCTCATCGTCGGGCGGAGCCTGCTACTCGATCGGCATGATCCTCCTCCTCACCAAACGTCCCCAGCTGCTTCCCGCGGATCTTCTCCTACCACGAGGTATTCCACGTGCTGGTGATCTCAGGCGCACTCCTCCATTTTCTGATGATCATCCTCTACGTCGTACCCATCGAGCGCTTGTAATGGACGCCAAGACGATTTCATCCGACTCCGCACCACCATCGTCGAGCTCGTCCGATGGAACCCCGGTGCGGGTCCGGCCGATCATCCCGGCCGACCGGCCTCGGATTGCTCGAGGGACTGGCCCCCTGTCGGCCGAATCGCGCTACCTTCGGTTCCTCCGTCCCGTCGATCACCTCTCCAACGAGGAACTCACCTATTTGACCGAGATCGACTACCGGACCCATTTCGCCTGGGGGGCCGAATTGGCCAGCGGGTCGGGAACGGCCCGGGATCGGACTGGCCCGCTACGTGTGCCATCCGACGATCCGACCATTGCCGAGGCGGCCGTCGCCGTACTCGATGAGTACCAGGGCCGGGGTTTGGGCGGCATCCTCCTGGCTTTGCTTGCCGAATCGGCGCTCGAGAACGGTGTGAGCGGTTCCGCTCGTACGTGCTTGTCGGACAATCGCAAGGTTCTGGCAGCCCTCGCCGAACCCGGGATCGAACGCCGGGAAGAAGCACACGACATGATTCGTTTCGACATCCCCCTGCCCTTGCCTGCTCATGCCGTTCGCGATTCCGCCCTCTACGAAACTTTGCGAGCTGTGGCGCGCGGCGAAGTCGAGATTCGACCACCCCGCCGGTAGGGACCCGGCCTCCCCGCACCCGGTTGAGCAGCTTCGAGCAGACGCCACTTCCGGCCGAATTGTCCGAGCGCATGCCGCCGATCCGACGGCCGCTACGCTCCCGATGTGATCGAGCCAATACTGGGAGATCTTCGCAACCGGACGGGCAAGAAGTGGCGCCTCTACGAAGGCGACGTTATCCCGGCCTGGGTTGCCGATATGGACTTCCCACCGGATCCGCTGATCGTCGCGACGCTGCAGTCGTTCCTGGCCGACGGGGACTGGGGCTACGTAGACAAGCGAGACCACCGCCGCATGATCGAGGCCGGTGTTGCTTGGATCGCGTGAGGCAAGGTTGGGGGCCGTCTACGGCCAACAGTCGTGTGGTTCTCGATGTGATGCAGGGCGTGGCGGCGGCCATCTTGGCCTTCACTCAACCCGGCGAAGGCGTCATCATCTCCAATCCCGTCTATCACCCGTTTGGTTGGGCTATCGAGTCGAGCGACCGAGTGATTGTCGACGCACCCCTCACCGACCGCCGGGGCGGGTTTCGGCTGACCAAGGCGGCCCTCGAGGAGGCAGTCGATCGGGGCGGCCGGTTGTTGCTTCTGTGCAACCCGCACAATCCGACGGGGCGGGTTTTCTCGGCGGAGGAGTTGGCTGCGGTCGCCGAAGTAGCGATCGCGGCCGATCTGCTGGTCGTGAGCGATGAGATCCATGCCGACCTGGTCTACGAACCGCACCGCCACATCCCGCTGGCGGCTCTGGGATCGGCGATTGCGGGGCGCACGATCACCCTCACCTCACCGTCAAAGGCGTTCAATCTGGCCGGGGTCGGATGTGCTTTAGCGTGCTTCGGAACCGAGGAGCTCGCCGGGCGTTTCGATGGCCTCCCGTTCGCTCTCCTCGGACATCCAACCGCCACCGGCGTGCGAGCGGCCACGGCCGCCTGGGAGCTCGGACTGCCCTGGCTGGAAGAACTCCTCGCCCGTTTGGCCGTCAACCGTGCCACGCTCGCTGCCTGGGCAACGGAGGACCGTGGAGTTTCCTACCGGTCGCCCGAGGCCACCTTTCTGGCATGGTTAGATTTCCGCCCGCAAGGCTGGTCGGTCGAACCACATGAATACCTTCTCGCCACAGCACGGGTAGCGCTGAGCCCGGGAGTTCAGTTCGGCCATGGAGGCGAAGACCATGCCAGGCTGAACTTCGGTACCTACCCGCGGGTCTTGGACGAGATCCTCGAACGACTGGCCGCCGCCATGAAGCCCGCCCGGTCGACGTCGTAGGCATTTCTGTGGCCCGGGAAAGCGGGGTTGCACCGGTGGGCGTAGGCGCTTCTCCATGCGCCCGGATCTTCACCCTCTCCGCATCGGTGTGCTCACCCTTCAGGATGATGTCTCGCCCGCCCAGTGGGTCTCGGATCGGATCAACCCACCCCTCTGAAGCCGTATCGGTAGCGGCCGTCTGCCACCTCGGGCCCGTTGCAGGGACCTGGGACAACCCGGACTTCCTCAGAGGTCGGGTAGCTCGATGGCGTAGGAGACCGGGACGGTTGAACCACCGGTGCCAACAGTGACCGGGACAACCACCCGGGCCTGGTCGATGAGACAGATACTCTCCTGCTCGGACTCGCAATAGACGATGTAGAGATCGCCGGTGATCGATCCGGACCCGGCGTTGAAGTTCGCCAGGATCTGCAAGGGGAACGAAGGATTCACCACGGATCCGGTCGCTGCGGGGTCGAGGTCGGCTACGGCTCCGTCGACACTCCACTCGAAACGAGAAGGAGCCAGCGGATTGACCTTGTATCCGGCCGGTAGGGCAACCTCCAGCACCACACTGCCTGCACCAGGCGCCACGTTCACTGGATCGAGGGTGATCGTTCTCCCCGGGAAAGCGCCGTCACTCGCATCGATCACGTAGCGTTCGAGCCCCCGCAAGACCATCGTCGTGGTCTCGCCGGTGATTTGATCGACGATCCGGACCGAATGGTTGTTGGTGTCGGCCACATAGAGCTTGCCGTCGGCTGCGTCGATGCCGCCCGGTTCGTAGAACAGCGGGTCGGTTCCGTCTCGCCAGCCCTGGCCACCGGCCAGCGTTGCGACCTCGCCGGTGGCGGGATCGATGCGCTTGATTTTGGAGTTGTAGGTGTCGGCCACCCACACGTATCCCCCGTCGACGACCACCCCGAGAGGATGCTGCAGACGCGCTCGCGTGCCGATCCCGTCTTCGTCCCCAAAGGTGAAGAGGTCCTGGTCGCTTCCCGCCAGCACATCGACCATCCGATCCTCTCCGTCGACGTCGGCCCAACGGACCGAACTGCTCTCTGAGTCGGCGAAGTAGAGGCGGCCAGTGCCGATCCAGAGCAACGCCGCTCGGCTGGGCCAGCTCAGCATCGACGAGGGGCCCGTTGCGAGTGCTCTCCCGGGCGTTGCCCGCATACGGCTCTGCCGTGCCTGCCTCGAGATCGATCAACCAGATCTGGTGATATCCCGCCATCGCCACGTACAGTCGGTCGCCGTCGAGGGTGACGTCCCACGGTGAGTTCAAGCCGGTCGATGCTGCTGGACCGCCTGCGGGCGGAAACGAACCCTTCGAGCCGGTTCCCGCGAGGGTAGACACCTGCCCGCTGGGGACATCGACCATGCGAATCAGGTGGTTTTCCGTATCGGCGATGTACAACGTCGACCCGTCTTCGCTGAGGGCGAGGCCCTGGGGTTGGTTGAACGTTGCGGTGCGCAAGAAGCCGTCTGCGCTGCCCTGGCTCCCGCTGCCGATGATCTCGATGACCTCGCCGCTCCCGAGTTCGGCGACGATGACCCGGTGGTGGTTGGTGTCGGCAATGAACAAGCGGCCACCCTCGGCGTCGGCCAGCACCTTGCCGGGAAAGGACAGAGCCGTTGCCGGGAGGCCTTCCCTTTCGAGCTTGCTATTGAGCGGACTGCGATCGATCTGCCCTTCGAACTCGACGACCAGCGAGTTGAGGACGGGCTCGAACAGGTCGTAGACCCCCTCCCCGCTGTGCGCACCAACGACGTTGCCGGCCGGGTCAACAATGGCCAGCGTTGGCCACGCCTGGGCTCCCCAAAGGCGCCACACCTCGAAGTCGGAGTCGTTGATCACCGGATGCTCGAGCCCGTAGCGAAGAATGATCTGGCGGATGTTGTCGGTATCGCCCTCGTTGTCGAATTTCGCCGAATGCACACCGATCACGACGAGTTCGTCGGCGAACTCCGCTTCCAGTCGTTTGAGGTCGGGAATGACGTGGATGCAGTTGATGCATCCGTACGTCCAGAAATCGAGGATCACGATCTTGCCGCGCAGTTGCTCGAGGGCCAGGGGACGGTCGGTATTCAGCCAATCGAGCCCGGCCGGGAACTCGGGAGCTGGTGTCGTACCTGCGTAGCTCTGCACGGTTGTGTCGGAGGTCGCGCCGGGATCTGTGACACTCGTGACCGGTCCCGTCGTGTCCGGGGAAGCATCGGTCTCCGAACAACCCGCCAGAACGACCAGACCCATCATGAACAGCGACAGCAAATACCCGGTTCGTCTCACAATCCCAACAGCTTGCCAGGTTCCCGGAAATAGCGCTCCGGCCTCCGAAAACGTTAACGAATCGGCAATGAAGATCAGATCGGCAAGCGAGAGGACTCAGCGCAGATCGTTTCAATCTCAGCAACGGTGCACGGCACCCCGGCCGTCAGGTTGTCGTGTCCTGAAGCCGTGATGAGAATGTCATCCTCAATGCGGATCCCGATGCCGCGGAACTCGGCTGGAATCGCATGGTCGATCGCGCCGGCCTTATCCTTCTCTTCGGCCTCGAGCTTCCTGGCGGCTTCGGTGCCGAGCAGGTAACGGCGTTCCATCCACGCGTCGTGGTCGTATTCGAGAAGCGCAAACGAAACCGTTTCTCGTTCAGGGTCGAGATAGAGGCCGGGTTCAACCGTGAACACCATCGACGACTCCAGAGGGCGAGCCGTCCGGTCGGGTGTCATGTAGTTCCCGGCATCATGAACGTCCATCCCGAGCCAATGGCTGGTGCCGTGCATGAAGAACTCTCGATAGTGGTGCATCGCCAGAGAGTCCTCAGTGCCGCGTGGCAGGAGACCGAGGTCAACGAGCCCGTCCGTAAGCACCCGCTTGGACGTTTCGTGGAGTTCCCTGATGGTTCCACCCGGCGCCGCTTTCTGGATGGACGCCTGGTGGGCTGCCAGAACGACCTCGTAGACGGCTTGTTGGGGGGCGGTGAAGGTCCCGTTGACCGGGAACGTACGGGTTATGTCGGAGGAGTGGTAGCCGTATTCGGCGGCCGCGTCGATGAGCAGAAGGTCGCCCGATTCCATGCGCCTGGCGTTCTCGATGTAGTGAAGGATGCAGGCGTTCGGTCCCGAGGCCACGATCGAGCCGTACCCGACGCGCGGCGATCCCTTGACTCGAAACATGTATTCGAGGGCTGCCTGCACCTGGTATTCGTAGAGCCCCGGCCGGGCATATCGCATGGCTTCGAGATGCGCTTCGACTGATATGTCGCACGCCGTCCGGAGTTGTTCGATCTCGGTCTCTGACTTGCGGCTTCGCAGCTCCCCAAGAATGACGTGGGGATCTGATACCGAATCCGGCACGATCCGCCCGTCTCGGGCCCGGAAACGGCGCGCCTGAGCCAGCGCCGCGGTGATCGTCCCGTCGTGGCTCGAACTACCCATCGCATAGAAAAGGCGATCACGGCCGAGGAAGTATTCGCGCAGCTTCGCAGACAAGTCAGACAGCGGATAGGCGGCGTCCGCACCAAAATTGTCCCTGGCTCCCTCAACGCCCGCCCGGTAACCGTTCCAGATCTCCATTTCCCGGTCACGGGGTCTCACGAACAGGACGTATTGCTCCTCATCATGGTTGGGGTTGATGATCGCAACGGCATCTGGTTCGTCGAAGCCGGTCAAGAAAAAGAACTCACTGTCCTGGCGGAAGGCATGATCGACATCGTCATTGCGGATCTGAAGACCGGCTGCAGGAATCACGGCGATGCCGTTCCCGATAGCGGCTGCCATCTGCCGGCGACGTTCCTCGAAGGGTAGGTGCTCCATGGCCAGCAGGGTAGCTGTCCGGCTTCATCCACTCTTCACGAAAAGCCGCCCCCAATCGTTACGTTCGGTTGGTCACATGGGTTCCAAAATCAAGGAGGCTCCCATGCCTACGACGACTTCTACCCACGCTCCACGACCACGTCTCCACAACGAGCGGGACGCCCGACCTCGCCGGGGCGCCCGAACGCCTCCAGGCGGCCTCAAACGAACAACGCCGTCCTGCTTGGTGCAGCGGTGGCACGACTGCGGCGGCCGGCCACGCCAACTCATGGCAGAGCGGCAGGTAGCGTCGGCAAAGCCCCGCCAGCACAGGCTGAGTTTGCTCTCCGCAGGCGATCAAGGACAAGCGCCGGAGGCCACCGCCACCAGGTGCGGCTCGGCGCCCGCGAAGGCCCGCTCCGCGCCCCATTGGCTCCAGGTAAAGCTGCGCCAATCGTCGCCGGGCCGGCCGAACCCAACTGCGCGGGCCCGGAGCATGGCCTCCGCGAGATCTGACCTGGTTTGACACGACGAAATATCGTCGAGAACTGCGATCAGACCGGGAACGGCGTCTGAACCAAGATCTACCAGGTAGTCCACGTCGAGTTCGGGAAGGGCGGCGGCAACTCGACCGGTATTGGTCCTGACGATCACCCCGGCCGGATTGGCGAGAGTCAAGGCGGCCAGAACCACCAGCGCCGACCCAAAGGCACCAAGGGCGAACGTAGCCCGGCGCCCTCGCAGCACGGTGAAAGCCAGCCAGCCGAGCACCACGAAGACCCAGGCCATGAACACGCTGGTGTAGAGCCGCAACTCGGTCAGGCCAAAGTCCTCGGTGTAGAGCCGCATGCGTTGGACGGCGCTGACGAGGACCACCAGGGTCAGGGCGATCAATCCGCCCTGCAGCAGGTCGACGACCCGAGTGCGAACATCCTTTCTCTGAATCATCCAGTCGATGGCCAACACCAGGCCGACCACGAGTGAACCGACCACCACCAGCTCAAAGAACCCTCGCCGGGCGTACTCCGAATGGGTCAATCCGACCCGGCCCAGCGTCTCCCTTCCCCCGAAGAGATAGGCCGATTGAACGACGACGAACGCCAGAAACAAACCGTTGAGGAGTATGAGCACGGTGGCCCCCTCGATCGGGCCGAGGAGCGGCCTGAGCTCGCGAGTTGGTGATTCGAAGTGCGGCACCATCGCATAGCGGGCGGCACCGATTGCCAGCCAGGTGGCCGAAAGCACAGCAATCAGGTGTCCGGCGATCGAGGCAACCTCGACGTCAATCGAAAAAACCGAGCTGAGGTATCCCTCGAACACCGGATCGGCCGAAGCAAACAGAGCCGCAAAGATGGCGAGCAGCGGGAGGGCCAGGAACACCCCGACGAGAACCCGGCCGGCTCGCCCGAACTGATCCGCCTTCGGCCAGTGTCCTCCGAGGTCAGAGGAGAAGAACCCGAGTGGTTGGGCAATCCACCCGCCGAGGGTGGCGAAACCCGATCGGACGTATCCGGCGATCGTCCACTGCGGTAGTCCACCGCTCCTCAGCAACCGGAAGGTCAGGCCGAGCACGAGTACGGCAGCGACCGAGTTGAGAAAGACGAGCCCCGGCGCATTGCGTATCGAAATGAGAACGGACCAGAAACCGAGAGCGGCCGCCAGCACAAAGGACTCTCGTGTAGCAGAAAGGCCAAAGAAAGTGCGTCCGACCAGCAATCCGGACGCTACGGAGATCCCCACAATCGAGGCGCCCAACCCGACCGGCCGGCGGAGGATGAGTACATCAACCGCAATCCCAAACGAAACGGCGAGCATCAGCAACAACCATGGCCGGGCGATCACGCCTTCATCGCGAGGTTCGGTTTCAAGGATGGCCGTCATGGAATGCTTTCGGGTCGCTCTGCGGACACAACGCTACGCGGCCCACATAGCGTTCCCGGTCGGTCGCCTGTGCAACCACCGGCGACTAGTTCGCGCCCCACCCGATCGTCACAATGAGCGCAAAGTGGTCGGATCCGAGGCTCTCCCCCAAACGCCGATCAATCGTCGTCAATTCGGGGCTATGGATGAGGTGATCGATAGGGATACCGAACAGGGGGAAGCCGGCCGGCCAGGATGGCTGGACGCCGAATCCCCGTTGCGAATTGGTCAGATCTGCCGGGCCGTCGACCAGCGTAAACCCGCGCGACCAGGTCGATGCGTTGAAGTCCCCGGTCACCACAACGGGCACCTCCTGCTGCTCTGCCCACTCACCGATGATCCGCAGTTGCTCATCGCGAGCTGCGGCCCGGCTGGGGCTCACCGGAGAAAGTGGATGGGTCCCGAGCACCTTGACCTCGTTCCCGTTCAGCTCGGTGACGACTTCGATCGACCATTGGCCGAAATCGCCGAGGGGAATCACGGTGGCCACCGCCTCGTCCCGGATCAAGGCCAACGTGCCGAACACCGAACCCGGTTCCCGGGCGCTGACCATTCGGTAGGACAAGCCTGACCTGCTGAGGGCGTCCTCCCAATCAGTTGACGATTCGTGCAGGAAGATGATGTCGGCCCCGCTGGCACCCAGGTACTCGAGCACGGCCTCCCGTTCCGGGTTGGAGGCCGTCACGTTGAAACTGATGACCTCGATCGTCTCGTTACCGTCTGCGGCTGCCGGCTGGGCCAGGTACAAGGGTGCAACTAGGGCCAGGTTGACCAGGAGCGCGGTCGTGGCCACCCCTGCGCTCCGACGCCACCCAACCCCGGCCAGCACTGCGATAACCGGCACCAGCAAGGCTGCGTATTGAACACGGAAGTGCGAGGCCAGATCAAAACCCCACCAGATGCCCCCCAGGAACCCCGCCACGGTGAGGCTGAAAAGGGCAGAGCCGACCAGGCCGACAAATCCTCCAATGAGGTTTGCCCCCGTTGAGATTGCTCTTTTCTTCTGTGCCATAACGTCGCGTGGATGGTAGATGCCATCCATCCGATCCGACCGCAAGAAATTCGGATAGAAAGAGCCATCCACTAGCTTTGGGCTTTCTGATCTCGAAAGGATTTCTATGCCGACGCCGCACATCGACTCCTCCCCCGGTGATTTTGCCGAGGCGGTATTGCTACCGGGGGATCCGCTGCGCGCACAACACATCGCGGACACATACCTCGAGGGTGCTCGCCGGGTGACCGGCGTACGCAACATGCTCGGATTCACCGGCACCTACAAGACCCTGCCTGTCTCGGTGATGGGCACCGGCATGGGTATCCCGTCGGCATCGATCTACGCCACCGAACTTGTCAATGAATACGGGGTACAGCGTCTCGTTCGCGTTGGTTCTTGCGGTGGACTGAGCTCGAAGGTCGGAATTCGCGACGTCATCCTCGCGATTGGTGCTTCGACAGACTCCGGGGTGAACCGGGCTCGTTACGGTGGCTTTGACTTCTCTGCCACCGCCGACTTCGGCCTGTTGCGTGCCACGCATCAGGCGGCCGCGGTCGCCGGCGTCAAGGCCCGCGTTGGCAACGTCCACTCGTCCGACCTCTTCTATAACCCCAACAAAGCGAACTTCGAGATCATGGCCGCCATGGGCGTCCTCGCCGTCGAGATGGAAGCAGCCGGCCTCTACGGTGTTGCCGCAGAAACCGGCGCCCGGGCGCTGACCGTTCTCACCGTCAGCGATCACATCACGACCGGCGAGTCCACCTCGTCCGCCGAGCGGGAGAAGACGTTCGACGACATGGTTCTGATCGCCCTGGAGGGGCTCCTGCTCGATCGCGGGTAGTTGCCGGCTGACCACGGCCGATCGCGCCCGGGGTTGCCCGACACCCGCCACTACAGTCGAAGCATGCTCGATATCCAGTTCGCCCGCAGCGGCGACGTTCACGTGGCCTATCACGTTGTCGGCGACGGTCCGATCGACATCGTCTACGTGCAGGGCGCCTGGTCGCACCTCGAAGTCCAATGGGAGTTACCCGCCTACCGACGATTCTGTGAGATGTTGGGTGCATTCGCCCGGGTCATCCTCTTCGATAAGCGCGGCATGGGCATGTCGGATCGGGTTCCGGGCACGACACCACTCGACGTCCGCATGGATGACATCCGGGCGGTCATGGACGCCACCGGAAGTGATTCCGCCAGCCTGATCGGCGCCTCCGAAGGGGGCCCTCTTTCCATGCTGTTCGCCGCCGCCCACCCCGAACGGACCCGATCGCTCATCCTCATGGGGGCCGAAGTCCGGGAACGAAAAGACGAAGAGTGGCCGTGGGGCGAATCCACCCTGGAGGAATTCGAGTCTTCGACTAGCGCCAAAGGAACTGGAAAACCCTCACCACCGGCAGGAAACCCGGCCATCCCTCCCCCGGGATCGAGCGCAGCTCGGCCAGCCGATCGAGCACCGAAACGCGTCAACCGCTGGGCCGGAAAGACAAAAAGGGAACCGACTTCCTCGATGAGCCACGTCAGGAACACCGACATGTCCAGGGCTTGCGGAATAGGCCGGTACTACCTTCGTCGTTGTCCAGCTCCTATACGCTCCAGTTCCTTGGCCACTCGCCAACCCCCGACCTGTTCGTCGACGACGATCAACAACGTGTCGTCACCGGCGACCGTGCCGAGCACTCCTCCGAGGACCGCTGCGTCGACCGCACTGGCGACAACCTGGGCGGCACCAGGTGGTGTTTTGATGACGACGAGACTGCCCGTCGAGGTGATCGTATTGGCGAACTTGGCCAGGGCTCTTGCAACGACCTCGCTGCCCGCATCCTCGGAAGGGGGTTCTTCGGGCACGGAGTACCCGAAAAGTCCGTCGGACGAGCGGCGCTTGGTCGCCCCCATCTCCGTGAGAGGTCGCGAGACACGGTCGCCTGGGTGACCCGGAAGCCCTCCTCGACGAGTTGCTCGACGAGGTCGCTCTGTCGCGTGATATGCCTCGTCATGAGGATGCGCCGGATGGTCCGGCGGCGTGCAGCGGTATTTTGCATCTCCTCACCGTACGCATATCCGCATAGAGCGGCGACTCGGCTCACCGTAAGGAGCCTTCGAGTCGTAGCAGGAACGCCTTGCGATCGGTGCCGCCGGCGTAGCCTCCCAGGCCTCCCCCGCTCCGAAGGACCCGGTGGCAGGGAATGATGACCGGAATTGGATTGCCGCCCAGCGCTTGACCGGCCGCCCTGGCACCCTTTGGACGACCCGCCTGCCCGGCAACGTCCTGGTACGTCGACACGGCCCCATACGGGATACGGGCCGTAACCTCGAGTATGTGCCGGCGGAATCCGCCGATGAGGGTCCAATCGAGCGGGAGATTGAAGTGATCCCGACTCCCGGCAAAGTACTCGCTCAGCTCGGCTTTCACCCCGGCCAGCCGATCCGGGAACTCGAGAATTCGCGGTGAAACGCGATCGGCCAGGTCGGTCAGCACCTCCGTTTCGTTGTCGAACCCTATCCGCAACAGGCCCGCCGGCGACGCTGCCAGGAGGAGAACCCCGATAGGCGAATCCATGGTGGAGTAGGCAATGTCGACCAACTTCCCGGCCGCATCAACAAACCGCTCGGCCGCAGCCGTCGCCGGGACGGTCAGGTCGCCGAGGTTGGTGAGCGCACGTTCCACATCGTTCATATCCGGTAGTCCTCTCGCAGCTTGCTGAGACCGGCGCGCACATTCTGTCTGGCAGCGGACTCAGAACAACCAATTACCTCTCCAATCGACCGAAACGGGAGGTCCTCCACATACCGCAGAACAATCGACGACCGCTGCTTGGCGGGGAGCTCGCTCACCTTGGCCCACAACGCTTGATCAACCAGATCAGGCTCTCGCAGGTCACCCGGGTCGGGGACTTCGGCCATGGATATGCCGGTCCGCTTCCGCC
The DNA here is from genome assembly GCA_963715305.1 of uncultured Actinomycetota bacterium. GTDB lineage: Bacteria > Actinomycetota > Acidimicrobiia > Spongiisociales > UBA4744 > UBA4744. The sequence continues at coordinate 40,123 of CAVQSB010000007.1, read as the reverse complement.
GACGATGGGCATCGATTGCCTTGTGGTGGGCGATCGTGAACAACCAACCCCGCAAATTGGATGCATCGCCGAGACCCGGATAGGCACCCAGCGCAGCCAGGAAGGTCTCTTGGAAACAGTCGTCAGCCTCGTTGCGGCCAACCGAAGCCGCGAGAAATCGATAGATATCTTCCCGGTGGGTATCCAGGAGCGTTTGGAACGGTGGCAGCTTCACATCAGGTATAACGCCGGACGAGGCAGAAACGTGAGATCACCGGTCTATCAACCGGGCGGCCGCGACGGACAACCGACCGACCGGGATGGTCCCGGCCATGGCAAACCCTCCGACGTAGCGAGCTTCGAGGATGGTCAGCCGAAACAGCGAGAAATCACCGAGAGCGATCCGGGGGGCGGCGTCCGGAAACCGGCCCACATACGTCCGCCACGCGGCGTCAAACCCGGGTGCGGTCCGTTCGACGATCTCGGCCGTTCCCTTGGCGCTGACCCGGGCCAGGGTCTGGGGATCACCGGAGCCGGGATCAACTTCCGAGACGACGAGCGCAACCCGCGGTTGCGCGATGACGTTGCGGGTGTGCTCGGACAGTCCGCTGAGAAACAGGTGCAGACTCGTCAGGTCGAACGCCGGGGCATAGGCAACCATGGAGGCCGCCGGACCATCCTCACCAAGGGTCGCCAACGCTGCCCATCGATGACCCGACAACAACCGGGCAGCCGCCAGTTCCGAACTCGTGGTGCTCATCGGGCGAGAATAGCCTGAGTCCTCTTCAGCGGTGCAGCCTGGCGACTCGCTTGGACATCTCTTTGGCGATGCGGTCGTAGGAGGGAGGCGGGCCCTTCTGCAGAGTCTTCCCATCCAGAAAGACGCAATCGGACTGCCCGCACGCCACCATGGCCGACTGCTCGATGGTGTCGAAACTCTCGAACACGACATCATCACCCAACGCCGCCGCCGCCCGCTTCGCTCGTTCATAAACCAGGTTGCAGGACGGACACCAACCGTTGACAAAAGCGGTCACCGCGACCTTGCCCTCCACCTTCGCGGGTTTAGGGCCTTGCTCGATCCAGCGGGGAGCAACGGCGTCCGGCGAGAACGGTTTCCACACCAAGACCTGCCGTCCCCGTCGATCGGCCCGCTCGTAGCCGTGCTTCTTGAACCACGCAGCCTTCATCCAGAACGGCAAAGCAACCCCCCACGCAGCCATCCCTGTGGCTCCCAGGTTCGCGGCGTCGTGTTCCGCGGCTGCCAGCAAGGCCGTGCCCACCCCGACGCCCTGCTGTTTGCCGACACCCTGCTTGTAGCCGTGCACCCAGATGCACATGACCATGAAGAGTCCGGAGCCGAGGGCCATCGAGTGTTCGATGGGAAGGTACTGGATCATGCCAATCGGTCGGGCGTCTTCGTTGATCGCCAGCTTGACCCGCAGGCCGCGGTCCCGCATCGCGCCGTACCAACGAGCTTTGTGGTCCCCGGCCTCCTCCATCTCGTAGGACCAGTCCTCGAGGCACACCAGGTAGGAATTCTCATACTCGGGCGAGAGGTCCACGATCTCCATTTGCACCTCCGGCATTGTTCGAAACCTACACCCCCCGGCCGGGGCCATCAGCAGATCGTCCGAAGAGTGACCTGATCTCGAGAAGGACCTGGGTAGTGTCGCCCTGCCCGCCCACGATGGAGCAGTGGATGCAGATCCAATTCCCACCGATTGAACCTTACGAAAGCGGCATGATGGACGTCGGTGACGGGCACCGGATCTATTGGGAATGCTGCGGGAACCCCGACGGGAAGCCTGCCCTGTTCCTCCACGGTGGACCCGGGTCCGGTTGCACGCCGGGCCAGCGCCGCTTCTTCGATCCGGATACCTACCAGGTTGTTCTTTTCGATCAGCGTGGATCGGGTCGCAGTCGGCCGCTGCCCGATGAGGAAAGGGCCGATCTCACAACCAACACGACCGGGCACCTGATCGCAGATATCGAAGCGCTACGCCGATATCTGGAGGTCGACCGCTGGACCGTCCTGGGTATGTCCTGGGGGACGACGCTGGCCCTGGCCTACAGCCAGACTCATCCAAACAACGTTGATGCGCTGGTATTGGCTCTGGTGACCACAACGTCCCGGCGCGAGGTGGAATGGCTGACCCGAGACGTCGGCCGGATCTTCCCGCAGCAATGGGACGAGTTCGCGCGCGGTGTACCTGCCGGATTGCGGCACCTGCGCCTGGTCGATGCCTACGCCGTCTTGCTGGCCGACCCCGACCCGGCTGTTCGCGAGATGGCTGCGAGACAATGGTGCGCCTGGGAAGATGCTCATGTCTCGCTCACCCCGGGGTATCGCCCCAACCCTCGTTTTCAGGACCCGGAATTCCGCTTGCGTTTTGCCCGGCTGGTCACGCACTACTGGCGGAACTCGGCCTTCCTGGAAGAGGACCAGCTCCTCCGGGATGCGTCGCTCCTCAACAGCATCCCGGGGGTTCTCATCCACGGCCGTTACGACGTCAGTAGTCCACTCGAGACGGCCTGGCAACTCTCCCGACAATGGGCCACCGGTGAGCTCCAGGTTCTCGAAGACGCAGGGCACGGCGGTGGCGAAAGCCTCCTGGGCGCCATCAACGATGGCCTGGCCCGTTTCGCCACAGGCAGGAGACGGAGCTAAACCCACTGGATCAGCGGAGCTGATCCAGTTCTCCGTATCCTGTCGGATCATCGTTCCGATTTCTTCAGGAGTGCGGATCTCGAGAAGCAGCGCATGGCGGCTCCGACCCTCAAAGATGTGCGCAGGGCGTGCGCCGCCCCTCCCTGGCCGGTTCGCAGGAATCCGACTTCAGCAGTATCCCACCAACCACCTATCCGCCGTTGAGCAGGTCCCCCGATGGGACAAGCCCGCATTCTCATGGAGGCTATACCCTACATCCAGGCCTTTCGCAGGAGACCCGTCGTAGTGGACGACGTTATGAGACCCCCAACCGAGCAGCCGGGCTATACGCATGTCCGCACAATTGCCCAAGCCGGCCGGCCGGAAACAGCTAGCCGGGCGGAATGAGGTCGAGCTCAGGAATGGGCGGGATCACGATCCCGAACAACCACGCCCCGAACAGGTCGCCGAGATCCTGGCCACCGATTTCCTCAGCCATAGCAATGAAATCCTCCGTCGACGCGTTCTGATGCCGGTAAGCGGTCGCATAGGACCGGAGGAGTTCAAAAAAGGCCGCATCGCCGATCTGTAACCGCAGGGCATGCAACGTCAGTGCTCCCCGCTGGTAGACGGACGGATTGAACAGATTGTCCAAAGGAGGAGAGCCGGGAGGCGGGAACTGCAAGGCTGCCCGGGTCGCGGCAAGTTCGGGAGCGACCCCCTCAGCAACCAGCTTCAAACCGCTCATCGTCCCGTAGGCATCCCTGATTCTCTCCTCGAGAACCCGGGGCCCGCCCAGGTTTGCCGACCACAGCCACTCCCCGTAGGTCGCGAAGCCCTCGTTCAACCAGATGTCCTTCCACGCCCGGGGAGTCACGCTGTCTCCAAACCATTGGTGGGCCAGCTCGTGAGCTACCACGGCCTCCCCCAGCGTCAAGATGCCCCGACCGAACGTGGACATCGTCTGGGTTTCGAGGGCTGCGCCTAGATCTGCGTCGACCACAACCGACCCGTACGAGTCGAACGGATAGGGCCCGAACAACCCGGAGAAGAAGTCGATGATATCCGCTTGACGGTCGAAGTAGCTCCGCTCGACGGTGGAGATCGCGGCCGAAAAGTAATTGCGGATCGGCAGGCCGTTCGGACCCGCCTCAGCTTCCTCCTCGAACAGGCCGACAGCGATCACCGCCACGTAGCTGGCCATCGGATCATTCGACGAATACACATACGTCGTGGCTTGTCCGTCGGACCGCTTCTCTTCGAGGAGGCCGTTCGAAACGGCCACGTACGGGTTGTCAACGGTCACGCTGACCGTATAGGTCGCCTTGTCCGAAGGATGGTTATTCACCGGGTACCAGGTGGCCGCTCCATCAGGCTCATTGACGGTGAATAACCCATCCGTGCTTCTGATCCATCCATTCGGAACTCGAACAGAGCCAGATGCCACCTGCCCGGCGGTGCCCCCGTATCCGACCGTGATTCGAAAGGTGCTGGCCCGCTCCACATCTGCCAGCACAGTGAGTTCGCCGTCCTTGTGAGAGAAATCGACTTCGCCTCCATCAACCGCCACTGCGGACACCTCGAGGCCGTACAAGTCAAGATTGAACGACGACAGCCGATCGAGGGATATTGCATCGATCGTGGCCACTCCGAGCAACGCTCCGGTTGACACGTCCAGATCGAGATCGAGGTCGTAGTGCGTGACGTCGTATCCGCCATTGCCGGCCGAAGGGTTGTAAGGATCGCCGAACCCCTCTGACCCGGCCGAACCAACGAAAGGATCGGTCGGCTCCGTTACAGCGACCGTGGTCGTGGTGGTCATCGCAGCGGTGGTCGTGGTCGTGGTCTTCTCGACCACTGCCGAAGTGCACCCGGCGAGGGCGAGGAAGGCCCCTACCGTCACAACCGCCCGCCATGTTGGCCCGCTAGCCGCCATGTGCACCAGGATCATCCATGCCCTTCTCGAGCGCCCAAGCTCTCACCAAACGATAAGCCTCTCGGGGCTCAAACGGCCCCGCTTCGATGCGGTGCTCGGTCAAGAAGTGCATGATCTCCCCGATGAGGGGGCCGGGGGAAATCCCCAAGTAGGCCATCACGTCGTTGCCGTTGATGGGCGGTCGCAACGACTCAAGGTGCTCTTCCTCCCGTAGCTGCGCGATCCGCTCCTCGAGTTCGTCGATGCGCTCCTGGATCTCCCTTGCTCGTGCCTTGTTCCGGGTCGTCACGTCGCAGCGAACCAGGTGATTGAGATCGTCGAGCAGGGGACCAGCATCCCTCACGTAACGCCGCACAGCCGAATCGGTCCATCCCATCTTGAAAGTGTGGGGCCGCAGGTGCAGAAACACGAGTTGGCCGACGTCGTCGACCACACTCTTGGGGTATCGCAGCTCTCGCAAGCGCTGGCGTGCCATGCGGGCTCCGACCACCTCGTGGTGATGAAAGGTGGCCCCTCCCTCAGAAAACTGTCTGGTAGCCGGTTTGCCAATATCGTGCAGCAATGCTGCGAGCCGCAACACGAGTTTCGGCTCCGTCTTGTCGATCACCGCCATGGTGTGAGCAAGAACGTCCTTGTGACGATGGACGGGATCCTGGGCCATCTCCAACGCCGCCAATTCGGGAACAATGTGGGCCGTGAGGCCGGCCCGCACCATGCCCAGGAGAGCTCGTCCCGGCTTGGGGGCCACCAGAAGTTTCGACAGCTCGTCGCGAATTCGTTCGGCGCTGATGATCGACAGGCGATCAGCCATGGCCACAACGGCGCGCAGGGCCGCCGGATCGGGGTCAAATTCCAAGGTGGCCATGAACCGGAACAACCGGAGCATCCGGAGCGGGTCATCCGAAAAGGAGACTTCCGGCGCCAAAGGCGTTCGCAGCAATCCGGCACCCAAGTCTCCGAGACCTCCGTGAGGGTCTATCAGCTCCGGATCGGGCAACCGCACCGCAATGGCATTGATGGTGAAATCTCGCCGGGACAAGTCCAGCTCGATGTCATCGGAGAATGCCACGTGCGGCTTACGGCTGTCCTGGCGGTACACCTCGATTCGAAAAGTGGTGACCTCATGGGTGTGCCCGTTCTTGACCACGCCGATGGTTCCAAACGCTTCGCCGATGGTGAATACCGAGTCGGCCCATCCGGCCACCGCGGCCTTGATCTCGTCCGGGTGGGCGTCGGTGGCGAAATCCAGGTCAAAATGCGCGCGATCGAGCAAAGCATCCCGCATCGACCCGCCCACCAGATAGAGCCGGTGACCCGCCTCGGCGAAAAGCCGAGAGAGCTGAACGGGGACGCCTTCCGGTTCGAGTAACCAAGAAAGTCTCGAGGGAATCATCTGCTGATCAGGATAGGCAGAAGGGCCGCGCATGCGGCCCTTCTCGTCCGTACCTCACTACGCCCGCTCGGGTCGGAATCTAGACGGCAACCAGTCCGGCTTGCTCAGCCTGGACTCTCATGTCATGGGGGTTGCTCGCATTGGACAACGCTTCCTGGAATGCGATCAAGCCTTTCTTGAAGAGCTGCAAGATCGAACTGTCAAACGTTTGCATGCCGTAAAACTCGCTCTCGCCGATCACGTCGGCCAGCGTATGGGTCTGTCCCTCTTCGACAATACGGTCGAACACCCTGGCATTCATGGTCATGACCTCGATGGCAGGCACCCGTCCGTGCCCGTCTGCACGTTCGAGGAGACGCTGGCTGACCACGCCGCGCAAGGTGCCGGCCAAGAGCAAGCGGACCTGTTTCTGCTGATACGGCGGGAAGAAGTCGACGATCCGGTTGATGGTCTCGGTCGCGTCGATCGTGTGGAGCGACGACATGACCAGATGACCTGTTTCGGCAGCTTTCAGTGCTGCTTTGACCGTCTCGGCATCCCGCATCTCTCCGATCATGATCACATCCGGATCCTGGCGCAGTACCCGCTTCAAAGCTTCCGAGAAGTCCCGCGTATCGGATCCCACCTCGCGCTGGGCGACGATCGCCATCTTGTCCGAGTGCAAGACCTCAATCGGGTCTTCAATCGTGAGGATGTTGACCCGCTTGGTGCTATTGATGAAATCGATCATCGAGGCGAGCGTCGTTGTCTTGCCAGACCCCGTTGGACCCGTCACGAGAACCAGACCACGCGGCTCGTTGGAGAGCTTGTTGAGAATGGGAGGCAGTCCCAGAGTCTCGAAACTCTTCGTCGAGGGCAGTACCTGACGGAGTACCAGACTCACGGATCCACGTTGACGGAACACGTTGACGCGAAATCTCCCCAGGTCCGACTTTCCGTAGGCGAAATCGGCTTCGCTGTTCTCCGCAAACTCGGTAGCTGCCCGGGGGGTCATGATGCCTTGCGCATACGACTCCGTGTCTTGAGGAGTCAGGGTCGGCAGGCTGGTTGGATGCAGATCGCCATCAATGCGCATCACCGGCGGCGAACCGACCTTGAGGTGAACATCGGATGCTTCAACGTCCATCATCTTCCTCAACAGCTCGTCGAGCGGTACGGTCATCTTTCCTCCGGAGCGTGTGCGTGTGTGCTAACCCAGGGTGTATCGGCACGGGGCCGGTCGTTCTTAAACCACTTGCCAGTAGCGCTGCTGGGCTTCAACAACGAACTCGAGGGTCCTCCAGGACCGCAAGCCCGATACCGGTCGCGCCGCTTCGTCCGGCACAGGAATCCCTGCGAGTCCACTCAGGGTGGCCGCAACGGAACCCTCAATCGCCGTCAAGTTGTAGCCGCCCTCCAGAAGGAGGAACGGTCCTCCCGACATCGACAACTCCGCGGAGCCGCGCGCTCCCATCGCGGCGTAGTCGCTCTCGAGCAGATCCAGACCGGCCAAGGGATCCGCCTGGTGCGCGTCGTACCCTGCGCTGACCAGCAACCAATCGGGCTTGAAGGCCGAAAGAATAGGAACAATCACCCTTTCGAACGATGCCCGGTACACGTCTCCCCCGGTACCGGACGGCATAGGGAAGTTCACCGCCGTTCCGGCCGCCGGGCCGAGACCCACCTCGTCCACCCAGCCCGAACCGGGGTATGCGGGAAACTCATGAAGCGAGATATCAGAGAACGTCCGGGTCCATAAGGAACGTCTCCTGCGTGCCGTTCCCGTGGTGGACATCCCAATCGACGATGGCCACGCGGGCTCCCATCTCCGTGAGAAAACGGGCGGTAATCGCCACATTGTTGAAAATGCAGAAGCCCATGGCCCGATCCTCCAGGGCGTGGTGACCGGGAGGTCGGATCGGCAGAAAGGCCACATCCGCAGTCCCCTGCCGGAGAAGCTCGACAGCGCCCGGACCCGCCCCTGCGGCTCGCAACGCCGCATCCCAGGACTCGGAAACGACCACGGTATCGGGATCAAGTTCCCCTCCGCCGGCGGCGCAGAAACGTTCGATCGAATCCACGTACTCGGGGCGGTGAACACTGCCCAGCATGTCGATGTTCCGCTCGTGACGGAGAGAACTCGACAAGGTCGACCGGTGCGGCTACTGCCCCCGCTCGCGCCGCCGCCAGGCGGTCGGGCCGCTCCGGATGCCAGAGGCCGGTCTTGTGCTCAGCAAAAGCCGGATGGGCGGCCACCAGTACCTTCATCCCTCCATGCTGGCAGACCAGCGGCCGGTTGCAGCCACCACCGGCGGCGTGGTTCCCGCTCCACCCTACGATGTGGAGCCACATGGACACACTCATCGGGAACACTCTCGACCGGAACCGGGCATGCGGGTGACGGGAGACTGGCCGGGTCACCTGGTCCTCAGGCAGGGTTGGGCGAAGGCAGAGGCCAGGCCGTGGAATCGGGACATTCCCGACGCCGCACTGCGCCTCGTCCGCGGAAGCGCCGACTTTCTCGCCTCGTGCAGTGCCTACCTCCTCGACCTCGGTGTGTCCGGGGTCGCGTCTCCTCCGCTCCCGGAGATATCGGCCGGTATGTGGCTCACCGCCGGATTCGAGCCCCACCTGGCCCTCGATCTGTACTCGCGTGAACTCGTCGGATCGCAGCCTGAGCCCTTTCACGAGGTCACGACAAGGGCAAGCAGCGAATGGGAGCTCCATCGAGCGAATCGACCGCGACGCTTTTCCTCCACTCTGGAGACTCGATCAAGATGGTCTGCGCAGAGGCGTTGGGAGCCACCCCTCACTCGAGCTTCCTCCTCGCTCTCGAGGAGGGCCGCCCGACCGGTTTCGCCATCGTCGGAGCAGGATCAATCGCCGGCTACCTCCAGAGGGTGGCCGTCCATCCGGACTTCGCCCGGCAAGGTATCGGCCGATCGCTGGTCCGGGCCGCCAATCAATGGGCCAAACGTCGCGGGGCTCGCTCGATGATGCTCAACACCCAACCCGACAACGAGTCGGCGCTCGGCTTTGTACCTTTCGGAGGGATTCGAGAAGATGCTCGACCAACTCACCGTTTACCGTTACTCGCGTCGGTAACGTGTCGACTGCAGCGAAGGGAGTAACGGATGATCCGAGTTGTAACCGATTCATCGTGTGACCTGCCTGAGGAACTGGCCGCGTTGCACCGCATTGAGATCGTTCCCTTGAAGATCAGGTTTGGTGACCTCGAGTTCGAGGACCGAACGCAACTCACGCAGGCTCAGTTCTGGGAGAAGCTGGCATCATCCACTCGATCTCCCGGAGACATCCGCACCGAGCGCGGGGAGCTTTCGCGACAGATACGAGCGTCTGGCGGCGGAAGGGCGCAAGCGGCATAGTCGTGATTTGTCTGAGCTCGGAGCTCAGCGGCACGTACCAGGCGGCGGTGATCGCGGCCGAGCAAACCACGTCGGTCCCGGTGCAGGTGGTGGACTCGCGCAACGTATCGATGGCGCTGGGATTTCAGGTGCTGGAAGCGGCACGGGCCGCTGCTCAGGGTGACAGACCTCGAAGACGTCGGCGCGGCGGCCGTCGCGGCTCAGCCTCGGAACGAATTTCGTTGCGGCCCTCGACACCCTCGACTACCTCGAGCGAGGAGGGCGGATCGGGTCGGCTCAGGCTTTCCTGGGAGGGTTGCTCAATATCAAACCTCTGATCACCATGGAGAACGGGGTGGTTGCGGCACTCGGCAGGGTCAGAACACGATCCCGGGCGATCGCTGCACTCGTCGAGCGAGCCGCCGCATTGGGTCCGGCCGTCGCAGAAGTCGCCATCCTGACCAGCGACCCGGCCCGGAGTGGAAGAGTTCCGCCAACAGCTGTCTGCCGTGATCCCAACCCATCTCATCGCCGGAATAGGTCCCGTCGTTGGGACCCACACAGGCCCGGGGCTCCTTGGTTTCGCCTATCGCCTTGGGGAGGGGCGCCTTTAATGTGAAGACGACATCACTCCCCCGGAGAACCACGTGCCCCCACCCCTTCCAGACCGCTTCAGCCTAGAAGTCCGGCTGGGTCGCGACCACGACGTTGAAGAATGGCTCGCCACGGATACGGCCCTTGATCGACCGGTACTGATCCGGGTACTCGGCCCGGAAACGTCGATCGATCGGAGGCAGGCCTTTGTCGACGATACGCGCGCCGGGGCAGCCACCACCCACGTACACCTCGTTTCCGTCTACGCAGCCGGTCTGATCGAAGAAGGCGCCTATTCGGTCACCGAGTGGGCAGGCGGTGTCTCTATGGCCGACCGCCTCGCCGCCGGAGAGACCATACCCGCGAGAGAATTCCTCCCCAATGCCGCCGGGCTGGCCGACGGACTCGCAGCTTTCCACCAGGCCGGAGGGATCCACGGGGCGATCGATGCACGAGCGATCTACTACTCCGGGTCACATCCGGCCAAGCTCGGTTCCTTTGGCCGCCCTCATTCCGGCGCATCCGTTGCCGAGGACACCCGCGCCCTGGCGGAGACCCTCGAGACATGTATCACCGGTCGGCCGGTTGGAACGGCCACACCCTCCCAGGTGGTCGACGGTATTCCGGCGACGGTCGATGACAGCCCTGCAGTCCGCTCGGGTGGGGAACCTCGATGCCGCCGGACTTGCTCAGGTGCTCCACGCCACGACGCAGACCCCAACAACGAAACCGCACCGAGCCGAAGTGGTCGTGGCGCTGGCTGGCCCCGGCCGCCCTCCTCTCCTTCCTGGCCGTCGGGATCGTGGCGATTGGCCTGGTCCTTCCATCTGGACCCGGCTCGCCGATTCTCTTCCCGGATACGCCCGATGCCAGCACGACAACCCTCACGCCGGCTACCACCTCGACCTCGATCTCCGCCGTCGACGGCAACCCGGCCCTGACCGTCCGGGCCTTCTCGTATGACCCGGAAGGCGACGGCAGCGAGCACGACGAGAACATTCCGCTGGTCGATCGACGGCGATCCCGCCACCAGTTGGCGAACCGAGCGGTACTTCGACCCGCTCCCCCGCCTCAAGAGGGGGGTCGGCATCGTGTTCGAACTGAACGGTCGACCCAACCAGTTCGTGGCGACCGGCGTGAGCGACGCAACCGCCTACACGCTGATGTGGGCCGCAGAGCTGCCCGCCGACGGTATCGAAGGGTGGGAACGCCTGGCCAGCGGCACCGTGTCGGGAGAGCGCCTGAGTGCACAGATCCCGGAGCGGGATAATGGTTTTTGGCTGCTCTGGTTCACCGATCTCCCCACCCAGGAGGACGGCTTCTACGCGTCGGTCGCGGAAGTACGCTTCCTTCCATGAGTTTCGCGCTCCGTCGAAGATGCAGAACTGGTTGCGGCGTTCCTGGCAGGCGATCGACGAGCTTTCGACTCGCTCATGCGAGCCCACGAAGACCGGGTCTTTGCGATCTGCCTCCGCATCCTCACCAATCGGGACGCCGCTCTCGATGCTGTCCAGGAGACCTTCATCACCGTGTACCGGAAGGCTCAGCAGTTCTGCGGGTGCTTCGGCTTTCAGCACCTGGTTGTACCGGATTGCCGTCAACACCTGTTACGACCAACTACGTCGCAGCCAAACGCCACCAGGCGCAGCCTCTTCGCGGAAACCGGCGATCCGGCCGACGATCGCAGCCAGGACCTCCTCGGATCCGTCGAACTACGGCCCGACCTCGAACACGCCCTCGCGAGTCTGGCCCCCGAGTTCCGCGTGGCGGTGGTGTTGAGCGACCTCGAAGGCCTCCCCTCCAGGCGATCGCGGAGGCGCTTGATGTCCCCATCGGAACGGTCAAATCGAGGGTCTTCCGCGGCAGGCGGCTTCTCGCTGAACATCTCAGGAACCTTTCGGGTTCCTCAGTTCATCAAAGAGGTGAACATGACGCATGAGCACGACTTCGATTTGATCGCCGCCATCGCCGAGGGCGGCCTGGGTCCCGCACGAGCAGCTGCTGCGGAGGCCCTCCTCGAGTCCTGTCAGGATTGCCGCACGGATCTCCAACTCCAGCGCGAAGCCCTGGCGTCTCCTTCGCTCGGCTCCGACCGGTGATGATGACCGATCTCGAACGGGCTTCGGTCCACAGAGCGGTTGCACAGCGCAGTTCGGCCCGGCCGCCCGGAAGCTGCGCGTGTCCAGCCACGGCCGCCTGGTTCCAGCGTTTGATGCCGGTCATGGCTGCCGCCGCCGCCCTCCTGGTCGTCGTCGGGGTTGGATCGGTTCTGGTCGACGGGTCGAACGAGCGGATCGTGGCCGCCGAAACCACCTCCGCGGCGACCGGTGATGGCGCAGAACCAGCAACGCCGAAGAGATGGCTGAGACTCGGAGCCGCTCAACGATGACGGGCCGCCGATCGACGACGACAACCATGGCTTTGGCCGCACCCGGAGTCTCCAATGTTCAGGAGTATGGCTCCATTTCACGCGCCGATTTGGCAGAGATCGCCACACAACTGAAGACGTCGGAACCAACCGGCGATCGGAGCAGGCTTACTCCCGCGAAACCCTTCGCTCGCTCGGCATCGAACCCGCTCTCGTCTGCGCCGACATAGCCATCAGCCGATGGCAATATCACGGCAATTGGGCGGGCGACCGTCGATGGTGACGCTGTCGAGATCTATCGAATCGATGACCTCGTCAAGGTGTACTCCACCGCCGATTGCAGCGTGACCAACCTGTTCGAGTGATCAACTGACAATCCGCTCGGAGATCAAGCTAACCTGCAGACCATGGACGAATTTGCACACGCGTTTCGCTGATCTGCTCGAAAACACCGCGCTCAAGGTGCGATCGCTGACGATCGATCGTCTCGATCGGGCCATCAAGATCACGGCCCTGGGGATCATCGCCGCAACGCTTGGCGGCATTGCCGTCGTCTATCTGATCCGCGCCATTTTCCAAGCCGTAGCGGTTCCGCTCGGCGTGCTCGGCGCCTACGCCCTGTTCGGGGGACTATTTGTGGTCGGCGGTGCGTTCATGTGGGCGATACGCAAGCGCCAACCGAAGGAAGACAATGGCTGAGAAAGTGATCATCATCGGCTCCGGGCCGGCCGGGTTGACCGCCGCCATCTACGCCGCCCGGGCCGACCTTGACCCCGCTCATGTTCGAAGGAAGTCAGGCCGGTGGACAGCTGATGCTGACGACCGAGGTCGAGAACTACCCGGGTTTCCCGGATGGAATCCTCGGACCCGACCTGATGGACCACATGCGCAAACAGGCGGAACGGTTCGAAACCCGGATCCAGACGGCCGACGTCAGCAAGGTCGACTTCAGCTCGCGTCCGTTCAAGGTCTGGGTCGGCGCAGACGAACACCTCGCAGAGTCGGTCATCATCTCAACCGGGGCGTCCGCCCGGTGGCTCGATGTTCCCGGAGAAGAACGGCTGCGTGGTCGCGGGGTTTCGGCCTGTGCAACGTGCGACGGCTTCTTCTTCCGCGATCGGGAAATCGCGGTCGTCGGTGGGAGGCGACTCGGCCATGGAAGAGGCCATGTTCCTCACCAAGTTCGCGTCGAAGGTGACGATCATCCACCGCCGAGACGAATTCCGCGCCTCGGCCATCATGGCCAAGCGCGCTCTCGAGCATCCCAAGATCGAAGTGGTTTGGGACACCGTCGTCGAGGCGATGCTCGGAGAGGATGAAATCTCCGGCCTCACGCTCCGCAACGTCAAGACCAACGAGGTCACCGATTTTCCGACCGAAGGCGTCTTCGTTGCCATCGGCCACACCCCCAACACCGAGATCTTTCAGGGGCAACTCGACATGGACGAGGTGGGCTACCTTGCCCTGCGGGGCGACGGTTCCACGGCCACGTCGGTCGACGGGGTCTTTGCGGCCGGCGACGTTGCCGATTCGACCTACCGGCAAGCGGTTACGGCCGCCGGGACCGGATGCCAGGCGGCCATCGACGTGGAACGATGGCTCGACCAGGAATGAACCCGGGTCGGCTGCTGTTTCTGTGTACTGATGAGCAAAGGGAGAACATCGATGGGTGAAAACGTGATGACGGTAACCGACGCGAACTTTGAGGAGTCCGTCGCCGGGGAAAAGGCCGTGCTGGTCGATTTCTGGGCTGAATGGTGCGGGCCGTGCAGGATGGTCGCCCCTGTCCTGGAAGAAATAGGCAAGGAATATCCGGATCAGATCACCATCGCCAAACTCAATGTCGACGAAAACCCTGCCGTTGCGGCCAACTACGACGTCATGTCGATTCCCACCATGATCGTTTTCCAACAGGGTGTCGAAAAGAAGCGAATCGTTGGAGCTCGACCCAAGCACATGATGGTGTCGGAGCTCGCCCAGTTTCTCTGAACCTGAGCCGGCGCATCTGCATCCGACGCGTGCTGGGACCTATCTCCCGACGGCCGTCGCGGCTTGTCGAGGTCGCCTTCCCCCGGCCGGGTGCGAAACGCCGGCCTGAGCGCGAGCCGATCTGCACTGGTCTGTCCGCCGCATCCCCAAACCTGCGACGATAGAGAGAATGAGGCTCTACCGTTTGGGGGATGCGGGTACCGCCGTCCGGGACATCCAGGACCGGCTGAGCGCGCTCGGCTACCCGTGCAGTGTCGACCCCCGCAGCGAATACGGCGAGGCCACCCTTTCTGGCGGTTGTCGGCTTTCCAGCGCCGGCGCGGACTTCCCGCGGACGGAATCGTCGGGCCCGAGACCTGGAGAGCGATCTACGAGGCCGGTTTTCGCCTGGGAGACCGTCTGCTCTACCTCCGCCGTCCGATGCTGCGCGGTGATGACGTTGCCGAACTTCAACGCAGGCTCAACTCGCTCGGGTTCGATGCCGGCAAGATCGACGGAATACTCGGTTCCAATACCCTGCGGGCCCTGGTCGACTTCCAGCAGAACCGGAGAATGGCAGAAGATGGCATCGCGGGACCGCGCACGCTCGCCGAGCTTCGCCTGGTAGCGAGGGCGACGCAGAAGACGGGTCGCGAGGCAATCCGGGAGCGCGAGTGGCTACGCGGAACTTCCCCATTCGGTCGTCGGGGCTCGCATCTTCCTCGATCCGGCCTGCCGCGATGCAGACGAGGCCGACCGGACCTGGCTCGCAGCCAGCGAAACAGCCGCGATACTGCAACAACTGGGAGCAATCCCACTCCTCTCACGAAGCAGTGATACCAAGCTCCCCGAACGGATCCGGGCGCGCCGGGCCAACCGCCTCGGCGCCGCCCTGATCGTTTCGTTTCAGCTTCCCTACTGCCGAATCGGCCTCCGTATTCTTCTTTGCCTCGCCGATGAGCAGGAGCGAAGCGGGAGCCATGCTGGCTGCAGCCATCTCCGAACGGCTCGGTCTTCCCGTGAAGGTCGCGCCCACCCCATCCTCAAGGAGACAAGAGCCCCGGCCGTTGTCGTGGCGACCGACGACAATGAGTGAGGCCGCGGGCCAGGTAGTGGCTGAGGCCATCAGCAGGTTCTTTTCTTCCGCTCGGACCGAGGTCGAAGACCCTCCCCCACACGGCTCCGGCCTGTCTGGGTTGCTCTAGGCAACTGCACATAACGTCACGTGACGTTATGGGCCCTGATCCGCTAGGCCGAGAAGAACTGCCGATAGATCCGTTCTAGATCGTCGAAGGAACTGAAATCGATGACGAGCTTGCCGCGATCATTGGCGTACTTGATCTTCACCCTTGTCGACAACTGGTCGCGCAGTCGCTGCTCGAGTTCAACGATCGCCATTGGCCGCGCCGGGGTCGCCCGCCGAACGTCGTGGTCCACGGACACCGCCTGGTTCCGAGATCGGACCGCATCCTCTACTTGACGTACAGACCAACCTTCTTCGACTGCCCGCTCCGCGATGTGCTCGGCGAATTTTCGATCCTCGAGACCGAGCAGTGCCCGGGCGTGCCCCGCCGACAACTCGCCTCGTTCGAGCTTGCCCTGGATGGCAGCCGGCAGCTGCAGGAGACGAAGGGAGTTGGTGATCGCCGATCTGCTCTTCCCGACCCGGTTGCCAACCTCTTCGTGGGTCAGCCCAAAATCTTCCAATAATTCCTGGTAGGCGGTCGCTTCTTCGAGGGCGCTGAGGTCCTCGCGTTGGAGATTCTCAACCAGCGCCTCGGTAAGCAGTGACCGATCGTCGCTCTCCCGGATGATCGCGGGGATCTCGGTAAGGCCAACCTTCCTGGCTGCTCTCCATCGTCGTTCGCCTGCTACCAGCGTGTAGGAGCCTTCTTCCGCCTCGCGAACGATGATCGGCTGCAATACACCGACCTCGACAATCGATGCAGCCAGCGAGGCAAGGGCCTCTTCGTCGAACATGGACCGGGGTTGGTGCGGGTTGGCCGAGACGCGGTCGATCGGGATAACCGCGAACCCGAGTGTGGTTCTCCTCGCCTTTCGGGATGAGAGCCTCGAGTCCTCGTCCAAGTCCACTCCTACGGGTTGCCATGGGTAGATTCCTCCTAGTCGCGACCGTGTCGCCTGCGAAACTCTCGTCCTAGTTCTCGATAGGCGATCGCGCCCCTGCTCATTGGATCAAATGCCTCGATCGGCTCGCCATACGATGGTGCCTCGGACAGTCGGACCGACCGGGGAATGACCGTCTTGAAAGCCAGATCACCAAAGAAGTTTCTGACCTGTGCCACGACATCTCTCGAAAGGTTGGTGCGTCCGTCGAACATCGTCAGAACGACGCCTCCGATCTTGAGATCCCGATTGAGGTTGCCCGAAACCAGTTCGATGTTCTTCATCAACTGGCTGAGCCCCTCGAGGGCGTAGTACTCGCACTGAATCGGAATCAGGACTTCACTCGACGCGGCAAGCGCATTGATCGTCAATAGGCCCAGGGAAGGCGGGCAATCGATCAGAACGAAGTCGAAATCCTTCTCTATGTGGGAAAAGGCTTCCCGAAGGCGCAATTCACGAGAGAACATCGAGACCAGTTCGATTTCCGAGCCCGCCAGGTCGATCGTGGCCGGCACGACAAAGAGATCCCGGACGCTGGTCGGTTCGATGACGTCAACCAGGGGAGCGTTGCGAATGATGACGTCGTAGATCGACGAGGTTATGGCCGACCGGTCGATTCCGAGGCCCGACGTGCTGTTTCCCTGGGGATCGAGATCGACCACGAGAACCCGCTCGCCCTGAAAGGACAAGGCGGCAGCCAGGTTGATGGCCGTGGTTGATTTCCCAACGCCGCCTTTTTGATTGGTAATGGCGATAACGGTGAAGTCGTGTTCAGTGTTCACTGGGCCCCATGATAAGAAGTGAAACGGTGCCGTCAAGGACCGTTGCCGGAATATCAACAATCCGCAGCGATCGTTCGCGTACGTCCGGGCCCGGACATCGGTAGCGCTGGCCGCCGTCCCCGCACACCCACCACGGCCCTGCCCTCCGGATGACAGCAATCGCATCGGCGACTACCCAGGCCCGTGCAGGAGGGAAACACGGCCCGAAATACGGCACCTTCCCACTCCGATGGCTGGTCGAGCGCGTCACCCCGCTGCACATCCACATTCTCGAGTCCCAGACGGCGCACAGCTCGCCGGGCTAGATCAACTCGCCGACCGGACCGATCCAGCAGGATCGACCTGCGGTCTCGGGCCACAGATCGCCAGGGGAATACCCGGACAGACCAACGCCCGCACCAACGTCGAGCAACGTCGTTCGGGAGGACTATCCGGCCATCCGGCGGCGAAACTCAGGGAATCGGCGATATGACGGGCCCAGATCCGTTCGGATTCGTGGGGACCGATGCCGCCGGCCTCCGTCAGCCTCGTCGTTCAACCACGCGACGAATGTTTCCGAGGTGGTCCCACTGCGCTGGACGCCAGGGGAGTCCGGCCATTTCAGCCAGCCAAGAACCCGCTCAACGGCCTCACGATCCCCGTCAGCATGTTTCACGTGAAACTCTAGGGATGTCCGCTCGCCTACTCGTCGGCGGCAATGACGACCGAGCGTCGTGGTTCTTCGCCTTCCGAATAGGTCCGGACGCCTTCCATCTCGCCGATGGTGTCGTGAATGACCTTGCGCTCCGCAGCATTCATGGGCTCGACCATGACTTCACCGCCTTCGTCGAGGACCTGCTGGCCCAAGCGCTGGGCATAGATCTTCAGCGCCTCGCGCCGCCGCTCGGCATATCCGGCGATATCGAGCCGGATTCGGGCAGATTCCTGGGTCTTTCGCTGCACAACGGTCTTGGCCAGCTCGTGAATGGACTGCAGGATCACGCCACGCGATCCCACCAGCGCCTCGGTTTCGCTCCCGAGGACCTCTGCGTAGATGATATCGTCGTCAACTCGTGTCTCGACGGTTCCTTCAAGGCCGAACGCGCCGAGCAGACCCTCGAGGAATTCGCCCACGACGCTGGCCTGCTCTTCTCGGCTCACGGTTTTCTCCCTTGGTTGTGTATCAGATATCTTGCCGTCGCCGGCCTTGGCGGGACGTTCGTGCGGTTCGTTGGGTGCCCGACGGGTTCGACCGACGACGAGGACCCCGCTTGTTTGGCCTGGCCGGACTTCTTTTGCTGATCGCGGCCTTGCCCGGAACGGTCCGCCCGGTCCGACTTTGGCCCGACGACGTGCGCTGATCGCCTCGTTGCCGGGAGCTTCCAGCCTGGGAACGCTCTTCCCGGGTGCCTTCGCCCTTGCCTTTGGCAGAGCGGGTGCGCCGTCGCTTCTTGGGGCGGGGCTTCACACGGACGACGGCGTCGGTACGGCCAATGCCCAGGAAGCCCTTTTCGGGCTCCTGCAGCACCTCGACGTCTACGTCGTCACGAGATTCGACGCCCAATTCAGCCAACGCGGCCTCAACGGCTACCTCAACGGAAGGTCCTTTGACTTCTACCCACTCCACGTCACTTCCTCCTACGCCGTTTGCGCTTCTTTGCCGAAACCGGTTGCGAGACCGGCTTGGGCGGTGTTTCTCCGGGATCAGGTTCCGGTGCCCGGGGGGCCGGGGTCGGGCGCCCATCTATCTTGAAGATCAACGCCTGTTGGCCGATCCGGAAGAAGTTGGCAGTGATGAAGTAAACGTTCAACCCTGCCGGGAAGGTGTAGGCGAAGAAACCGAACATCAGGGGCATGATCTTCGTGATCATTTGCATCTGCCGTGCCTGGTCGCTGTCCTGTTTCTGCCCACGCGTCGTCTGCCATTGCTGGAAGTAGGCCGTGCCCAGGACGATGAGCACGGCCACGAAATAGGGGAGGGCCGTGCCTAGATCGAAGCCCGTCTCGGCGCCGACGATCTCACTTGGCGACCTGCTGAGGTCCATGCCGAGGAACCTCTGATGCGACGTGCTCAAAGCCTGGTAAAGACTGGAATCCGCCGGAACGAAGGGGATCTGCTCAACCCCGTCCGTAGAAACATTGAGGGGGTTTCTGAGCAACCGGAATAGCCCGAACCAGATAGGCATCTGGATCAGCATCGGAAAGAGGCATCCGGCGGGGTTGACGCCCTTTTCCTTGTAGAGCGCCATCATCTCTTTCTGGAGCGTCTCCTGCTCGTCCTTGTATTTTTTTTGGAGTTTCTTGACTTCCGGTTGGATTTCGGTCATGGCCCTCGTCGAGCGTGTCTGTTTGAGGGTCAACGGGAACATCAACACATTGACAACAATTGTAAGGAAAATTATGGAAAGCCCGTAGTTGGGGATGAACTCGTAAAAGAACGTCATCGGTACGGCGATAATCCTGGCCAGCGTGTCGAGCATTAGCGGTCTTTCCTAGAGGTGGCGGGCACCGGGTCGTATCCGCCCTCAGCGAGAGGGTGGCACCGCGCAATTCGTTTCATCCCCATCCACGTTCCCCGCATCAGCCCGAAACGGCCAATTGCCTCGTAGGCGTATTGGGAACAGGTGGGGGAGTAACGACAATTCTTGCCCAGGGAGGGCGAGAAGGCTTTCTGATAGGTGCGAATGGCGGCGCACCCCAACCAGGCCGCCGGGCCGGTTCTTCTTGCTTCAACATCATCCACCTGGTGTCTCCTCACCAACCGCCCCAGCCAACCATCGGACAACTTCGCCAAACGGTGCGGTCAACACCGTCTCTGATGCAATGACCACATAGTCATGGCCATCTCGCAGGGGTATCCCCACAAGGGCTTCTCTGAGGCGGCGTTTCGCACGGTTGCGTTGCACGGCGCCGCCTACCCTCTTCTTCCCGGCCACCACGCCAACGCGTGGAGGTCCCGGATCGCCCGATGCCACGATAACGACCACCCCGCCCCTACGAAGTCGTCTTCCTCTACGAAAGACCCGCTGGAAGGCGCCACGACCACGAAGAGGAGCGTGCGGCCGGCCGCTACGCGGAGATACGCTGCCGACCTTTGGCACGCCTGCGCTTCAGGATCGCCCGTCCAGACCGCGTACGCATCCGGGTACGAAAGCCATGCTTTCTCTTGCGTCGCCGAACGTTGGGTTGGTAGGTACGTTTCATCGAGACCCCGGTTTCGAAAGAAGAGGTAGACGAAAAGGTTACTGCGGGCTGGTCACTTGTCAAAGGCGTGACGGTCGAGCGACCCGCCGGCCGGGCCTACGGGTGGTGACGGAACGACCACCCGGGGAGGACTCCGCGAAGATTTTTCCTAGGACGCGAAAAGCAGTCTTGCCCTGATTCGTGGGGGTAAAGAGGGGTCGGGGCGTTGTTTCTCTCCCGGGAAAACGACCCGCACCCTGGGCAAACTTAATCCGTCATGGTGTCGGAAACATCCCGTTAGAGCCGATTTCGCGTTTTTGTGGGTCTCCCGGTCACGTCATATACTCGCTCACCGTTGGCACCCGTGGAGTGGCCCACTTCCCCCGGATGGACTACATCCGGTTGTGACCGCTTCGCCCGGGAGGACCGACATGCAGGCTGATTTCTCCACATATTGTGGACAGGTCTGTGGATAGAGATGTTAGAAGCGGACGTAGTGACTCGGGAGGGGACACGTGGCGGAACCTCAGTCGCTGACGGGGGAAGTGGACTACTTTAGAAACGCGGTGCAATCCCGCGTGAGTCCCGTCAACTGGCAAACCTGGCTGGCTCCACTGGGAGTACGACCGAACGATGGTTCGGTCAGCATCACCGCACCAAGCGAATTCCACCTGCGGTGGGTCCGCGAAAAGCATTTGGCCGTCCTCGAGGAGGCGGCGCTGGCAACGTTCGGGCCCGGGAGCGAGCTGATCTTCGATATCGACCTCACCGACCTGGCGATGCGAGATAGCAACTTCGAGGACGAGGAGGAAGGGCCGCCGGTCAGTGCCAGCAGTCGCCCGCCAGAACTTGCGCCTGCAGAGCGTCGCCTCCAGGGCAAATACACCTTCGAAAACTTCGTCGTAGGACAATCGAACCGGTTTGCTCATGCAGCCGCGATGGCCGTCGCCGAGCAACCCGGCGGGCACTACAACCCCCTATTCATCTACGGCGGCGCGGGGCTGGGGAAAACCCACCTCCTCCACGCCGTCGGGCACCATGCTCTCGAGTTGCGGCCGGCCGCGGTCGTTCGCTACGTATCTTCAGAGAATTTCTTCAATGAATTCATCGACGGGATCCGCAAGAAACGAATGGATGAGTTCAAAGCCCGATATCGAACCACCGATGTATTGCTCTTGGACGACGTGCAGTTCTTTGAGCGGAAGGAACAGATCCTCGAGGAGTTCTTCCACACCTTCAACGATCTGTACGAGGCCGGCAAGCAAATGGTCATCAGCTCCGACCGGCATCCCAAACACCTCGCGACCCTCGAAGACCGTCTGCGGAGCCGGTTCGAATGGGGCCTCCTGACCGATATCCAACCACCGGACGTGGAAACCCGTATTGCGATCCTTCGTAAGAACGCGGAGTTCGCTCCCAAGCCGGTTGGGGCTGATGTTCTTCATTTCATCGGTGAGCATGTCCAGGACAACATCCGCGAACTCGAAGGCGCTCTGACCCGCGTCACTGCGTATGCGGCTCTCACGAATCAGAATATTTCCCTCGAGATGGCGCAGGATGTATTGCAGGATTTGGTCCCGGCCGCATCACAACGACCCGTCACGGCCGAAGACATCATCAACGCCACTGCTGCTGCCTTCGGATTCTCTCCAGACGATCTCCGGAGCCCGAGCCGGCGTCAGCCCCTTGTCCTGTCTCGTCAGGTTGCGATGTACGTGTGTCGCGAGCAAACCGATCTATCTCTCCCGAAGATCGGGGCCCTGTTTGGCGGCCGGGACCACACCACCGTCATGCACGCCATCGACAAGGTCAAGCGGCTCTTGCTCACCGATCACCAGGTCTTTGAGCGAGTCACCGCTCTCTCCCAACAGCTGAGGAGAACTTGATCTTGTCCACACGAAGCTGCGGTCTTGTCGCGAGTGCGGTGGATAACGCTGAACCTGTCCCCATGGGGTGTGGACGGACCGCAGGTAAGGTGACCAGCCCTTTTGGTGAGTTCTCCCCAATCCACAGGGCCTACTACAACTACTACCGTTTCATTACAAAAACATAGAAGCAGAAGGGATGGGACAACTTGCGGATTCGAGCTGAAAGAGACGACCTGGCCGATGTGTTCTCGAGAGCCAATCGAGGAGTCGGGGTACGTCCTGCCCAGGCCATCTTGCAAGGCGTCTTGTGCGAGGTACAGGGCACCAACCTCAAAGTAACCGGGACCGACCTGGAGATGACCGTCAGGACCACCACAGAAGTGGAAGTCCTGGAGGAAGGTTCCCTCGTGATCCCGGCCCGTTTGGCGACGGAGGCCATCAAGAAGATGCCGATCGGAGCAGTCACGCTTTCCTCGAGCGACGGCGAGGTTGAGATCATGGGAGCGGGACCGCGCTTCAGCCTGCGGGAGCTACCGGTGGACGAATTCCCTCATCTCGGTGAGGTTGACCTCGCAGGAGCGGTTGACGCCGATGGCGACGAGTTGATTGCCGCCATTGCCCAGGCGACCGTGGGAGCTTCGATTGACTCAGCCCGGCCCATCTTGACCGGGGTTCTCTTCGAGAAGGACGACGAGGGCGTCCGCCTGGTCGCGACCGACTCGTATCGGTTGGCGGTTCGCAAGCTGCCCGGGCTTGCTTTGAAAGATTCGGGGTTGGTCCCCGCTCGCGGGCTGCGGGAAATGAGCCGGACGGTCGGCGCCGCCAAGATGCAGTTCTCGATCCAGCAGCGTGAGGCCGTCTTCGGCTCATCGCGGGGGTCGCTGACCTTGCGCCTCATTGAGGGAACCTTCCCCAACTACCGGCAGCTCCTCCCCGAGTCCTACCCCAATCGCGTCGTAGTTACCAAGGAAGGGCTGCTCGAAGCGCTCGGAAGGGCCTCCCTCGTGGCCGAGGATCACATCCCGGTGCGGCTCCGGTTGATGGAAGGTGGCGTCGAGGTCACGGTCACCCGCCAGGACGTTGGCGGCGAAACGGAACACATCCCCGGCGAGTATCAGGGCGAGGCGGATGACGTGACCATTGCGTTCAACCCGCGTTACCTGACCGATGGGGTAGCGGCTATCGATTCGGACAAGGTGCAGATCGAGGTCACCGATGGACTCAAGCCAAGTGTGATCCGAGGCGTCGATGATGATCGGTTCACCTATCTGTTGATGCCCGTTCGCATCTGAATGGAGTTCTCCTGGCTCGAGCTGAGGGATTTCCGCTCGTACCGTGAACTCCGGATCGAACCCGATCCCGCCATCAACGTGTTGGTTGGTGCCAACGGTGCGGGGAAAACCAACCTCCTCGAGGGCGCTGCGTATCTCAGCGCCCTTCGTTCGTTCCGGGGGGCACCCGACGAAGCATTGATCAACGACGAGTCCGAAGCAGCGGTAGTTCGGGGGGAGGTGCGACATGCGGAAAGCACCTCCCTCATCGAATTGGAGCTCCCGCGCAACGGTCGGCGGCGTGTACGGGTGAATGGCCAGCGTCCGGCTCGTTCGACCGATCTCCTGGGTCATGTGCGGGCGGTCATGTTTCTTCCCGATGACCTCGACATCGTCAAGAGGGGCCCGGCCTACAGACGGGACTTCCTCGATGCAGTTGCCGTGCAGCTCTGGCCGGGGGCCTACCTCGACCAGCAGGAATACGATCGGGCGTTGCGTCAGCGAAACTCATTGCTGCGCCAGTCGGGCTGGGAGGTGGATCGGCCCACCTTGGCCGTCTGGGATCAACGCCTGTCACAGGCAGCCGGCAAAATGATGGTGCGTCGGGCCGGTGCAGCTGCTGCCCTGCGGGAACGCGTCACGGAAACCTACGCCCGCCTTTCGGGGGCCGGGACGTCTGTTGAGATGCGCTATGCCTCAAAGTGGGGAGGCTTGTTAGAAGGACAACCAGCGGAGCATACGGCGGTCCAGCTTGCCGAAGCCCTGGAAGGCAGCCGTCGGGCGGATACCGAACGGAGGGTGACGACCATGGGACCCCATCGAGACGAACCCTGGTTCACGGTGGCGGGCCGCGACGCCAGGACCCGGGCCAGCCAGGGGGAGCAGCGAACGCTGGCCCTGAGCCTGCGCCTGGCTTCGCATGCGGCCATCAGCGAGGCGACCGGGGAAACGGCCTTGCTGCTCCTTGACGACGTTTTCTCCGAATTGGACATGGAGCGCGCCAACGCGTTGGCCGGAATGCTGCCACGCGCTCAGACTTTCATAACGACGGCCCGAGAAGAGGAAGTGCCGGTGCACGGCCGCACCTTCGTGGTCGAGCCGGGGAGGCTCCGATGAGCAAACTCGAACCGATGGGCGGCCTGGTAGCCCGGGCTTTGAGGAACCTCGGCGTCGAACGACTCGATGTGACGCTCAGCCTGGTCGCGGAGTGGGACGAGCTAGCGCCCGAACCGTGGAAGTCGCACGCTACGCCGCTGCTCCTCAAGGGGGGCGAGCTGCTCATCGAAGCAGACTCTCCGCCGGCGGTCAGTCTGCTCCGGTATGCCGTCGGCGACCTCCTGCGGAGCCTCGATGAACGCTTTGGCGAGGGTGTCATCGGGTCGGTCCGCGTGCAGTCTCCGCCCCCGGCGGTTCGACGCGCCTAGAGAGGGTCAAAGCATTTGGAATGGCCCGCAGGTATTGGAGTTTTCGCCTCTTCAGAGCTTGGGGTAACCGGCCCAAACGGGTATACTTACAGTCGTGTAAACAAGGGCTCTGGCGAGACTCGTCGGGTGGTTTCGCCGTCGGCCCGTTTTCTTTTTGAAGGAGCTTTGTGAGTACTGCGAATCGCGCCTCTGAGAAGTACGGGGCCGCCGATATCACCGTCCTCGAAGGCCTCGAGGCGGTCCGGCGTCGTCCGGGCATGTATATCGGATCGACCGGACCACGGGGCCTGCACCATCTCTTGTGGGAAGTGGTTGACAACTCGGTCGACGAGGCGATGGCCGGCTTTTGCACGCGTATTGATGTGACCATCCGCGAAGACGAAAGCGTTCAAGTACGGGACAACGGTCGCGGAATCCCGGTCGACAGACACAAAAAGACCAAACAGTCGGCGCTGACCACTGTTCTGACCACCCTGCACGCCGGGGGCAAATTCGAAGCGGGCGCCTACCAGGTCTCCGGCGGCTTGCACGGCGTCGGCGTTTCGGTCGTCAATGCCTTGTCGGCTCGACTTGAAGCCGAGATTGTGCGCGACGGGTTCCAATGGACGCAGATCTTCGAGGAAGGCCATCCGGTCGGTCCCGTCAAGAAGGGCAAGCCTGCCAAACGGACCGGCACCACGATCACCTACTGGCCCTCTCCAACGACGTTTGTTGAGACCCTGTCCCTGGACCTGAGTACGGTGACGGCGCGGCTCCGCGAGATGGCATTCCTCAATCGGGGACTGGAGATTCGACTCGTCGACGAACGAGAAGAAGAACCGGTCGAAGAGGTCTTTCACTACAAGGGCGGCCTGATCGACTACATCAAGCACCTCAATGCCACGAAGGATCCGCTCCACCCTCACATCATCTACTTCGACGATCAGAGCGAAGATGCCGAAGTTGAGGTGGCGATGCAGTGGACGTCCTCGTATACCGAGACGGTTCTGAGCTTCGCCAACAACATCAACACCCATGAAGGCGGTACGCACGAGGAAGGGTTCCGGAAGGCACTGACGAGGGCGCTCAACGACTTCGCCAGATCCAAAGGGCTCCTCAAAGAGAAGGACGAAAACCTCACAGGCGAGGACGTGCGGGAAGGGTTGACGGCGGTGGTTTCGGTCAAGGTGCGTTCACCGCAGTTCGAAGGGCAAACCAAGACCAAGCTGGGGAACACCGAGATCCGTGGTTATGTCGAGAAGACGCTCAACCGCCTCCTGCCCGAATGGCTGGAGAGGTACGGGGGCGAAGGACGCTCGATTGCGGACAAGAGCCTCATGGCTTCCCGGGCCAGGTTGGCAGCCCGCAAGGCAAGGGAGTTGACCCGGCGCAAGAGCATGCTCGAATCGGCGAGCTTGCCCGGCAAGCTCGCCGATTGTTCATCGCGCGACGCATCGGTGAGTGAATTGTTCATTGTGGAGGGCGACAGCGCCGCCGGTCCCGCCAAACAGGGACGAAACAGCGAAACGCAGGCAATCCTCCCCATCCGCGGCAAGATCATCAACGTTGAGAAAGCCCGCCTCGCGAAGGCCCTGCAAAACACGGAGATCCAGTCGCTGATCACCGCCATTGGGACGAGCATCGGCGAGGAATTCGATATCGAGAAGGCCCGCTATCACAAGGTGATTTTGCTGACCGACGCCGACGTGGACGGGGCTCATATCCGTACCTTGCTGTTGACGTTCTTCTTCCGTCATATGCGGCCCCTCATCGAGGCCGGGTATGTCTACTTCGCCCAACCTCCGCTCTACAGGGTCAAGGCCGGCAAAGATGTTCACTACCTCGGGTCCGACGAAGAACTCGAGCAGCTCAGAGAAGAACTGAGTGGCAGGAAGCTCGATGTCAGCCGATTCAAAGGCCTTGGCGAAATGAATGCCTCGGAGTTGCGAGACACCTCCATGGAGCCCGCCCTGCGACATCTCGTCAGGGTCGAACTCGAGGACGCCGCGCTGTCTGAGGAGGTCTTCTCAACGCTGATGGGCGATGACGTCGCTTCCCGTAAACACTTCATCCAGCGCAATGCCAAGGACGTCCGGTTCCTCGACGTCTGATAGGGAGAGATGCACATGGTTGACGAAAGAACCTACGAAGAGAACAATCTCGTTGTCGACATCAACGATGAGGTCAAGAAGTCCTTTCTCGACTATGCCATGTCGGTCATCGTGTCGCGAGCCCTCCCCGACGTTCGGGACGGGTTGAAGCCTGTACAGCGTCGGATCGTGTATGCCATGTTCGAGGCCGGAATGCGGCCGGGGACCAGCTTCCGGAAGTGCGCGACCGTGGTCGGCAACGTCATGGGTAGCTATCACCCCCATGGCAACGATGCCATCTACGACGCCCTGGTTCGTCTCGGACAGGATTTCAGCTCTCGCTATCCCTTGATTTCGCCCCAGGGCAACTTCGGGACCATCGACGACCCGCCGGCGGCCATGCGATATACCGAGAGTCGTCTGTCGCCGATTGCCATGCACCTGCTGGAAGGAATTCGCGAGGACACGGTCGACTTTCAAGACAACTACAGCGGCGAATCATCGGAGCCGATCGTGTTACCCGCCCGATACCCGAACCTTCTGGCCAACGGGGCCACCGGGATTGCCGTAGGCATGGCCACCAACATTCCACCCCACAACCTCGGCGAAGTGATTGATGCGGTCATTTTTGCGATCGATAACCCGGACGCACCGATCGAGGACTTTCTGAAGATCGTGAAGGGGCCGGATTTCCCGACTGGCGCCTACCTGGTCGGCACGAGCGGCATCCGCGATGCGCTGACCACGGGACGAGGCTCGGTGAAGATGCGGGCCGTTACAGACGTTCAAGAGATCCGCAAAGGCCGCACGGCCATCATTGTCACCGAGCTGCCCTATCAGGTGTCCCAGGACCGGGTCTTGGCCAAGATCGCCGACCTCGTCCACGAGAAGAAGATCGCCGGAATAGCCGATCTGCGCAACGAGAGCTCGGCCCGGCTTGGCACCCGGCTGGTCATCGAACTCAAGCGGGACGCCGTCCCGCAGGTGGTGGTCAACCAGCTCTTCAAGATGACCCAACTGCAGGAGACATTCGGGGTGAACGCGGTAGCGCTGGTCGACGGTGTCCCGCGCACCTTGAATATCGCCGAAATGGTCGGCTACTACATCGACCATCAGATGGAAGTAGTTGAACGGCGCACGCTCCATCGGCTGGAGGACGCCAAGGCGAAAGCACATGTCCTCGAAGGGCTGATTATCGCCGTCGACAACATCGACGACGTCGTGCAGATCATTCGTTCGTCCGAAGACACCCCGACGGCGAAAAGCCGCTTGATCGAGCGGTTCGGGCTCTCGGAGATTCAGGCGAACGCCATTCTGGAGATGCCCCTTCGTCGTCTGACTGCCTTGGAAACGGGGAAACTACGCGAGGACCTTCAGCAATTGAGGGACCTGGTTGCCGAGCTGGAGGCCATTTTGGCCAATCCCGCCCGCCGGCGGTCCATCATCGTTGAGGAATTGACCGAAATCCGCCAGAAGTTCGCCGACAAGCGGCGGAGCAGGATCATTCCCGACGAAGGAGATCTCTCGCTGGAAGACCTCATTGCCGACGACGACCTCGTCGTGACGGTCTCAGCCAACGGATATCTCAAGTCCGTGGAGGCGAGTATCTATCGAACCCAGGGCCGGGGGGGCCGGGGAGTCAAGGCGGCTTCGCTTCAGGAGGATGACGTCGTCAACAAGCTCGTCCACACAACGGCACACGCTTACCTGTTGTTCTTCACCAATCAGGGCAAGGTTCATCGGATCAGGACGCACGAAATACCCCGGAAAGACCGAACCGCTAAGGGTGTATTGGCGCAATCGGTGCTTCCCCTCGAACCCGAAGAACGGATCGAGGCCGTGATCGATACGCGCAACTATGAGACATCGCGCTTTCTCGTGATGGTCACCAAGAAAGGCCTGGTCAAGAAGACGCCATTCAGCGATTACGACTCGCGCAATTCGACCCTGGTCGCCATCAACCTGGTTGAGGGAGATGAGCTGGTCGCCGTCCGCACCACCAATGGCGAGAACGACATGCTCCTGTTCACGGAAATGGGCCAGGGGATCCGCTTCTCAGAGAAGGACCTGCGGCCGATGGGGCGGGCAACCCGTGGAGTGCGCGGCGTCAAACTTCGTGACGGAGACCGGGTCATCGGGGCCGCGTCGAGTTCAGATGGAGAGCAGGTCTTGCTCATCACCTCGGGCGGCTACGGAAAGCGCGTCGCGATGAGCGGATTCCCCAATCAACGTCGCGGCGGTCTGGGAGTGAAGGCCATCAAGCTGACCAAGGTGCGGGGGACGCTCGTCGGTGCTCGAGCGATTCTCGACGGTACGCAGATTTTCGTGATTTCCTCGGACGGGGTGGTCATCCGGACCAAGGTGAATCAGATCAGTCGTCAGAAGCGGGAAGCCAGTGGTGTCAAGGTGATGAACATGCCTGCCGGAACGACAATCTCGGCATTTGCACCGATCCCGAAGGAAGAAGAGGAAGAGGTTTCGGGGAACTAGTCAACGGGCGGCGTCGTTGCGTCGGGGGATGGATCACCGGGGTTATCGAGGCAGGGCGTTACACTCGCCCCCACACGAGGAGTTGGTGGATATGACATCCGTGCGGAGAGTACGCAGGGTCATACGAAAATTCGATCCGTGGACTGTACTGAAGGTCTCGATCGTTTTCTACGCCGTTATGGCCGTTGCCATCGTTCTAGGCCTGGTCATCCTTTGGGCGGTGGTCAACAACGCCGGCATTCCCCAGGCGATTGAAGACTTCGGCAAGAAGATCACGCTGCTCGAGGCGGATGCGGAGTTGTTTGCCGACGGCGAGCGTTATCTGCGAGTTGCCGTCTTCCTCGGCGTCGTGTGGACCGTTCTCCTGACCGGGTTCACGACCCTTGCAGCCGTCATGTACAACCTCATCTCCGACATCGTCGGCGGGATTGAGATTGTCGTCCTGGAGGAGACCCTCAACGCTCCCCAGGGCATGCAAGCAGGCGTTCGCATTCCGCGCAGCTGGCAGACGACCACTCCTCCACCCCCTTCAGCCCTCCCGGCCGATCAGGTCGACCTGGCGACCGAAGAGGTGGTACTCAGCGAAGAACCGGCCCGGTCTTCTTTTGAGGTGCGCAGCTCGTAACGCACCCCGTCCTCCACGTGGCGGCGGTATCGAGCGGCGGTTTTCTAGGCTTGGCGGCCCCGGCTAGCGGCGTTCGACGAACGTTGCGACTTCCAAACCGGCTCTCACAGCCCCGTCGACATACTCACGGAAGGCAGCCGTTGGATAGTTGATTCCTACCGGGTACGCCCCGGCCCCTGCCGCCAGGACTGCCGCGGCGAAGGCAATTCCCGCCAGGAAGGCAGCGTCGTCCGCCACACCAAGGGTCCGCACTTCTACTCCGGCGGAGGTTGCCGCCGTCACCCTGACCGCTAGTCCCAGCCAGGGCCCCTCAACCGGTGCAACCAGGAACCGGGTAGCAGGAGGCGCTCCCAGCCAGAGGTCATGGCCCCGTTGAGCCCAGAGGTTCCCCACTGGTTGAGGAAATGCGAGCGGCTCGCCGCGCCGCAGGGGACGACCCGGTTCCGTCCATCCGACGACGGCCTCCATGGTGGTGTCCTGGCGGGAGCACTCGTGAGCCGCCAGGCCGGCGGCCAGACCAAAGCTCGGATTGGCGCCCACAACGAATGGGATGTCTGGTTCAAACGAGAAGACCGCATCGCTCGTCGGGACTACCAACGGAATGCCATGATCCGAAGCCTGCCGGTAGCGACGTTCGAGGTGCTGGAGGTCGTCGCTGGCGACCACATCCCACCCGGCAAGGTTGGTGATGGTGCTCACTCGAGGATCGCCGGATGTCGAACGTCGACCGATGAGACCGATCGCTTCCACCGATCGTTCGGCCAGAAGCACGCGAGCGGCTCGTGCACCGGTCTTTCCGGTGGCCTCCAGTGCAATCTTCATGGGCGGTTGGTCACCGTTCGAGGTCGACCGGTTCCCAGGACCCGGCCTTCCGGGGTGGGCTGATCTGTCGCTTCTTGAATGCCAGGATGGCCGCGGCCAGGGCAGCCACGATCAGGATGGGTTTGCGGATCATCGGGCACAGTGTAGGGAGATTCTCTTGCCGGTCGGCAGACGGCTACTCTCCCGACTGTCCGGTTGAGCCGGACACCGTGAAGGTCCCATCAGTGGCTAAGAGCGAAGTCCGGTGTGAATCCGGCGCTGTCCCGCAACTGTGATGCCCTCTCTCGAGGGATGAGCCAGGTCGCCTGCCGTCACGGTCACGAAAGTGCTCTCGTAGGAAGGGCGCTCGTGCGACCGTGTCGGACGAAGCGTTCTCCGAAGGATTGGAGGACTGGTGAACCGTCCGATAGCTTGCATTCTGGCATTAGGTGTCCTGCTTGCTGCTTGTGCGTCGCCCATCACGGTCGATAGTGATAGCGGCCCGGTGACACTTGACGGTAACCCGGCGCGGATTGTTTCCCTATCGGCAACGCATACGGAGATGCTCTATGCGATCGATGCCGCAGAGTCGATCGTTGCCACCGACCTCACCTCGAACTACCCGGCCGCGGCCCAAACGACCCCCAAGGTGGACGCCTTCAATTTCAACGTCGAGGAGATCGCGTCCGTCGAACCCGATCTCGTCGTCACCGGATTCAACTTCCAGGGGGAAGTCGATGCACTCGAGGCGATCGGGATTCCGGTTCTGCTGCTCGCCCCGGCGGCCAACCTGGAGGACGCTTACGAGCAGATCGAAATACTGGGTTCCGTCACCGGCCGGGAGTTAGAAGCCGCCGGCTTGATCTCGTCGATGCAGGCCAGGATCGACGCGCTGATCGGGCCGACCCCGGGGGATTCGTTGACGGTGTATCACGAAATCGACAACACCCTCTTCTCCGCGAATTCAGCGACGTTCCTCGGGGACATCTACCGCCGCCTTGGTATGTCGAACATCGCCGACGCGGTCCCCGACGAATTCGGATCCGGGTATGTGCAGTTGTCGGAGGAGTACCTTTTCTCCGAGGATCCGGACCTGATCTTTCTCGGCGATGCTGGGTTCGGAGAGAGTTTGGAATCGGTCGCCGCTCGCCCCGGTTGGGGCTCTCTCACTGCGGTCCAGAACGGGGCCGTGTTTGAACTGGATGGCGATATCGCAGGACGGTGGGGCCCGCGGACCGTTGATCTCGTTGAGGAGATCGTTGCGGCGATCAAGGCCGTTTCCTAGTGGCTACCCCGGCCGCAGTTCCGTCGAACCGTAGGAAGCGTGCCTATGTCCTGGCCGGGTTGGCTCTTGTGGCGATGGCCATCCTGGGAGTCACGGTTGGTCCTGTGCGAATCGGAGCCGGTGCTGCCCTCATGGAAATCGCCGACCGGGTACTGCCACTGAACATCGATTCTGGTCTCAGCGATCAGGAGGCAGCCATCGTGTGGCAACTGCGCGCTCCTCGCGTTGTTTTGGGCAGCCTGGTCGGGGCAATGCTGGCGATTGCCGGGGGTGCCTACCAGGGAGTGTTCCGCAACCCGCTGGCCGATCCTTACCTGCTCGGTGTTGCCGCTGGAGCCGGTTTGGGAGCAACAGCTGCAATAGCTTTCGGAGCAGGCGCCGGCGCCCTTCCGCCGGCGGCCTTCGTCGGTGCGGTCCTGGCCGTTGGGGCTACCTACTTCTTCGCCCGTGCGGCCGGCGGCCGTCGGACTGCCGCCACACTGATCCTGGCGGGCGTTGCCGTTGGGTCATTCCTGACGGCAATTCAGACGTTCGTGCAGCAACAATCGTCAGACCGGATCAGAGAGGTCTTCACGTGGCTCCTGGGACGTCTCAGCGCCGCCACCTGGTCGCAGGTCCGCACGGTGCTGCCCTATGTGGTTGCTGCGCTGGTTGTGCTGCTCGCCTACCGCAGGGTCCTCGACGTGCTTTCGGTTGGCGAAGAGGAGGCAGCGACGCTCGGCGTACGTCCCGCTAAAGCCCGTCTGGTGATTATCGCAGCCGCCACCCTTGGTTCGGCAGCCGTTGTTTCCGTGACAGGACTGATCGGATTCGTTGGGATCGTGGTTCCGCACGCCGTGCGGATGGTGGCGGGTGTGAGCTACCGGGTGATCCTGCCCCTCTCGATGGTTATCGGCGCCGGCTTCTTGCTGGCCGCAGACCTCCTGGCCCGCACGGTGATCTCCCCCGGCGAGTTGCCGATCGGCGTGGTGACGGCCTTCGTGGGAGCACCGTTCTTTGCCATGATTCTGCGACGCCGGGAGCCTGCCTGATGTCTCGCCTCGAGTGCTTCGGGTTGCGGGCCGGGTACGGCCACCAGGAAGTGCTGCACGGGATCGACCTCGATGTCGCAGAGGGCGAATTTGTGGTGATTATCGGGCCGAACGGATCCGGGAAGTCGACGTTGCTGCGAGTCGTGGCCGGAACCTTGCCCGCTACCGCCGGCGAAGTGCGGGTCCCCGGGGCCGGGCGGCGGGAGCCGGAGGCAAGCGCCGATCCCGTCAGATAGCCATGGTTCCGCAGAACCCCGTGATACCAGACGGCATGACCGTGCTGGACTACGTTCTGCTGGGTCGGACCCCGTACATACCCTTCTGGGGGACGGAATCCGGCAGCGATCTGCGGGTCGCCGGGCGCGTGCTTGCCGAGCTCGATCTTGGATCCATGACGGATCGGGTTCTGCAGTCGCTCAGCGGAGGCGAGCTGCAGCGAGTGGTTCTGGCCCGGGCCCTGGCTCAAGAAGCCCCGGTCCTGTTGCTCGACGAGCCGACCACGGCTCTGGACATTGGCCATCAACAGCAAGTCCTCGAACTGGTCGACCAGTTGCGTGCGACCCGGTCGATTGCGGTCCTGGCTGCGATGCATGACCTCACCCTGGCCGCCCAGTACGCCGATCGTCTGGTGTTGCTCGTTGATGGACGCACCGCGGCCGCGGGGCCGGCGGAAGTGGTGCTCACCTCCGCGCTGCTCCGCCGAGCATTACAGCGCCGAGGTGAACATCCTGAGAAGTCCGGACGGGAGCGTTGTGGTTGCGCCGAAACGAAAGACCGAATCAGCCCCGATCAGAGGTCGAAACCCCTAACCTGAGGGCTCGGGAGGGATGCATTGGAAGCGCTTGCGGAGACCCTGGGTCTCTCGACCGGTCAATTGAAGGCAATTCAGTCGGCCGTAGTGATTCTGGTCGTCGTCTTGCTTCGCTGGGTGGTGCTGCGCATCATCCACCGGCGGATTCAGGATCCCGAGGTTTGGTACCGGGCCCGCAAGATCGCCACCTACACGGTCACCCTCCTGGTGCTCTTCTTCCTGCTGCGGATCTGGCTGATCCAGTTTGAGAACTTCGCGACCTTTCTGGGCTTGCTGTCGGCTGGTGTGGCGATTGCCCTCTCCGACGTACTGAAGAACCTGGCCGGATGGGCCTATATCCTCACCCGTCGGCCGTTTCGGACCGGCGACCGGATTGAGATCGGCGACCATGCCGGGGATGTCATCGATATTCGGGTCTTTCGCTTCAGCATTCTCGAGATCGGCAACTGGGTCCATGCCGATCAGTCGACCGGTCGGATCATCCATGTTCCGAACGGGCTGGTGTTCACGTCGCCGGTTGCCAACTTCACCGAGGGGTTCAGCTTCATATGGCATGAGATCCCGTTCTTGATCACCTTCGAATCAGATTGGAAGCGGGCCGAAGTCGTCTTTGGTGCAGTTCTCGAAGAGGTTGCGCCTGGGATCACGGGTAAGGCCGCCGAGCGGATCAAGGCAACCGCCCGTGAGTATCGGATCAAGTACACACATCTCACACCAACGGTGTATGTGAGCGTCCGGGACAGCGGCGTGCTGCTCACCGGCCGCGTCCTCGTTTCCGCCCGGCAACGCCGCGGGGTCGATCAGGACGTCTGGAAGAGGCTTCTGAACGCGATCGCCGTCGAACCGAACATCGAGCTCGCCTACCCGACCGTCCGGACGGTCCTCCAGGATCCCATCAGGCTCCAAGAACCAGAGGCTTGAGGCACGAGGAACCCTCCCGCAGATTGCTGCTGTAACCATGCGCAGGCTCGTCTAGCCTGGAGGCATGGACCTTTATGCTCGTGTCAATATTCTCGACGGACGGGCCGTGCGTCTTCCGCACGGTGACGTCCACGAAGCCGCCATTGCTCTCGATGCCGATCCCGTCGCCCGGGCGCAGGGATGGGAGGCCAAGGGCGCCGATCACCTCCTGGTCGTGGACTTGAACGCCGCTGCCTACGGGGACTACTCAAACCGGCCGTTGATCGATCTGATTGTTTCCGAAGTGGAGATCCCCGTGCTCGTAGCCGGCGGAGTTCGGTCGCTTCAAGAAGTGGAGCGTCGCCTCGCGGCCGGTGCGTGGCGCATTGCGATGGGAACCACTGCGATCGAGGATCAGGTGGCCACCTGGGAGATCTGTCGGGCGTTCCCCGGCCAGGTCATGATCACCATGGATGTGAAACCCGACGAGGAGCTGGTTGTGCGAGGTTGGACGGCGCACAGCGGCCGATACCTCGAAGAGGTGATCATCGAGCTGTCCTCGGCAGGCGCCGCCGGATTCATGGTCGCAGAAGCCAACCGCGACGCGCTTGCAGAACCGCCCAACTTCTTCATTCTGCGTGAAGCGATGTCGTATGTGGAAGATCCGGTCATTGCCGCCGGTGGCGTGCGTCACCTGTCCGACCTGAAAGGGTTGACCGAATTGGAGACGGACGGCAAGCACCTGGGTGGAGTGGTAGTTGGACGGGAAGTCACCGAAGGCCGGTTCACGATGGAAGAGGCTGCCGGGCTCCTCGCCGGCTGAGGACGTCTGATTGCCGCACTCGAGCGGCGGCAACCGGCAGAGGAAGAAGAACCCCTTGCGAGGGTTGTCCTTCTGGCGCTGTAGGCAGCGGCCACATTCTGTTTGGTCGTTCTCCTCGCCTGGAGGCGAGTAGGCGAGCGAACGTCGGTGGGCCCACCTGGACTTGAACCAGGGGCCTCATCCTTATCAGGGATGCGCTCTAACCAGGCTGAGCTATGGGCCCAAAACGGGAGCGTTATGGTAGCAAGCCAGGCGAACGACGAAAGCGGGTAACGCGATGGACCACGAGAGCTGGAACAGCCGATATCAGGGACGTGATTTGGTCTGGACCGCCTCACCGAACCAGTTCCTGGTAGCCGAAGTAGCTTCGCTGGCCCCCGGACGGGCCCTGGACCTCGGCTGCGGTGAGGGTCGCAACGCCGTCTGGTTGGCGGAACAAGGTTGGACGGTTACGGCCGTTGACTTCTCGGACGTGGGTATCGGCAAGGGCCGGGAAATGGCTTCCAAGCGCGGGGTTGAGGTCACCTGGGTGGTTGAAGACCTCAATCGCTATCAACCGGCAGAGCTTTCGTTCGATCTGGTTATCGACTTCTACATACACATCCCTCCGGACCAGCAGAAGGCCCTGTTGCACAGAGCTGCCGGGGCCGTCGCACCGGGCGGAACCCTGCTGGTGGTCGGGCACGATCTCACCAACCTGGAGGGTGGCTACGGGGGTCCCCAGGACCCGGCTCTGCTCTTCACGCCGGAGGGCGTGGCCGCCGCCCTGACCGATCTGAAGGTGGTTACGTCGACCCGGGTTACGCGGACCGTTGAGAACGAGAAAGGGCGTTTCGAGGCAATCGATACGCTCGTTCGAGCGGAACGGTCGCCCAGCCTGTAGTCAATGGTCGCGCCGGGTGGGATACTCTCGCCACCCTCGTCGGTTTCAACCCTGGATATGATGAGGCTCACACGGGGATGTAGCTCAGTTGGAAGAGCACCTGCTTTGCAAGCAGGGGGTCGTCGGTTCAAGTCCGATCATCTCCACCACCTCAACCATCCTTGGCTTCCTGCTGCTCGGCCGGCCCCTACCATTGGCTCCGGACGTCACAAGGAGCAACCATGCAAACAGCGGTCATCGTTGACGCCGTCCGGACACCAACCGGCAGGCGGAACGGCAAGCTGAAGGATTGGCACGCCACGGACCTGGCCGCCCACTCGCTCGAGGCCCTGGTCGAACGGAACGGGCTGGATCCCGGCTTGATCGACGACGTGATCATGGGGTGTGTTTCCCAAACAGGAGAACAGGGCGTCAACATCGGGCGCAATGCTGCTTTGGCGGCGGGGTTCCCGGAGGAAGTCCCTGGCATGACGATCGATCGGCAGTGTGGCTCGAGTCAACAGGCCGCGCACTTCGCCGCTCAAGGCGTCATGGCCGGTGTCTACGACATCGCCATCGCCGCCGGAGTCGAATCCATGACGAGAGTACCGATGCTGGTCACCGCCCAGCAGGGTCCCGGAGTGCCATTCGGGCCGAAGATGCTGGAGCGGTACGACCATGCGCTCGTTCCCCAGGGGGTGAGCGCCGAGATGGTTGCCGAGAAATGGAACATCGGTCGCGAGGAACTCGATCTCCTGTCGCTCGAGTCTCACCGCAGGGCCGCCCGGGCTACCGAGGAGGGCCGTTTCGAAGGCCAGATCGTCCCCGTACCGGTCACGGTGGACGGAACCGACGAACGGATGACGGTCGACGAGGGGATCCGCTGGGATACGTCACTGGAGAAGCTGGCCTCGCTCAAGCCTGCCTTCAAGACGGACGGAGTGATCACCGCCGGGAACTCGTCGCAGATCTCCGACGGATCGGCCGCCATCTTGATCATGAGCGAGCAGAAAGCCAGGGACCTCGGTTTGCGTCCCCGGGCGCGATTTGTGAGCTTCGCCCTGGCGGGCGTCGATCCTGTGATGATGCTTACCGGCCCCATTCCGGCCACCCGCAAAGTGCTGGAGCGGGCAGGGCTCTCCATCGACGATATCGATCTCTTCGAGATCAATGAAGCCTTTTCTTCGGTCGTGGCCGCCTGGAAACGCGAAATGCCCGGCGATCCGGCCGACCTCATGGAGCGCACCAACGTCAACGGCGGAGCGATAGCCCTCGGGCACCCGCTCGGATGCAGCGGGGCAAAACTGCTCACGACGCTGGTCCACGAGCTGGAACGGACCGGAGGCCGCTACGGGTTGCAGGCCATGTGCGAAGGGGGCGGTATGGCCAACGCCCTCATCATCGAAAGGATCTGAGCAACGCCCCGGTTCCGGGTACGCTGCGAGCCGTGGGCGACATACTCATAGCGATTGCCATCGGACTGACGATTCTCTGGGTCACCAGGAAGATCCTCGTGATGCTCGCCACCCCTCCGCCTGAAGTGGATCCCGATGAGATCATCGAGGTGGAGCGGCACTATCGATGCTCTATCTGCGGGACGGAACTGATCGTCACGGCTGCATCGACCACCGAGACCGACGCCCCCAAACATTGTCGCGACGAGATGACCCTCACGTGGCAAGCCGGAAGCTAATCCACAGGCTGTTGACAGATTTGGGGAAAACTACACCCGTGTAATTCCGTTCTTGCGTGAGAAACCGCGACATAGTGCAGGGAACTCACGCAAGAACGGAAAGAGACGGGCCTATCGGTAGTTCGTGGTCATCAGGAACCCGACGGCGATGCCGAGCAGGCCCACCCACAGTCCCCATCCACCGAATACATCGGTGATCACGTAGTTCAGAACAACCAGTATGACTCCAAGCGCCATCAACCCGAACATCGTCGCGACGTACCAGATCGGTGATTCGCCCTTGACTTTCGAGGCAGGCTTCGAGGGGGGAGTCGGCCGACCCGGACTGCCCTTCTTCTTCTTACGGACCTTGGATTTCGGCATGGCGGCAAGCGTAGTCCACGATGGTGGACCTGTCAGTCTCGGAGCAGGTAGGCTCACCGCCCCATGAGAGTCCTCGTTCTCGACAATTACGATTCCTTCACCTTCAATCTCGTCCAGTACCTGGGCGAGCTGGGAGCGGAGCCGCTCGTGGTTCGAAACGACGCCCTCTCACCCGCCGAGGCCAAGTTGCTCAAACCCGATCGCCTCGTTGTTTCCCCGGGTCCCGGCCGACCGGAAGCTGCCGGCCATTCGATCGAGTACATCACGGAGCTTGGGCCAACCGTCCCCACTCTGGGAGTGTGCCTAGGCCATCAGGCAATTGTTGTGGCCTTCGGGGGAGCGGTCGGTCAGGCCCCGGAGATCCGCCATGGCAAAACATCGGAGATCACTCACGACGGGTTGGGTGTGTTTGCCGGGCTCAGCAACCCATTCACGGCGACTCGCTACCACTCGCTGGCGGCCTCAAGAGTGCCCGATGAGCTCGAGGAGTGCGCGTGGAGCGAGGAGGGGGTTGTGCAGGGAGTGCGTCACCGCCAGCATCCTGTAGCCGGCGTTCAGTTCCACCCCGAGAGCATCCTCACCGTGGAGGGAAAGGCGCTGCTCGCGAACTTCCTCTCCGGATAAATCAGGATCCGGGCACCCGGTAGGATCCGGATTCGGTCTGCTCGATCATCCGGTCCTCCGCCAGTGTTTTCAGTGCGGTGCTCAAGCGTTCTCGATTCAGACCCGTTTCTTTGGACAGCCGGGCCAGCGTGGCCGGGCCCTGGTGGACGAGATGACGGATGATCGCTCCCCGGCTTTCCCGGTTGGAGCCCCGAAAACGGCCCTGGGCGGGCGGGGCCACGTAGGTAGCGGGTCCGGCGCACCACTGCACGACCGGGCAGTCGCCGCACAGGGGTCCGAGGGGCTTGCAGAGCCCGGCACCCAGGTCCATGACGGCCTGATTCCAATCGGCCGCTCGACCCTTCGGCAGTTCGTTCCTGACCGTTTCGGTCAGGGATTGGCCGCTCAGGGATCGTCCGTACCAGCGACTCACCACGCGCCGGACATTGGTGTCTGCCGCGGGTACTTGCTCCCCGAAGGTGAAACACGCCACGGCGTCCGCCGTATACGGGCCGACGCCCGGGAGCGACTGCAAGCCCGTTGCGTCGGTGGGCCATCCCTCTGCGGAGATGCGCCTGGCTGCTTCCTGCAATCTCAAGGCTCGCCGGTTGTAGCCGAGGCCCGACCACACGGCCAGGACATCCGCAGGCGTGGCTTCGGCCAAAGCACGCGGGGTGGGAAACCGGACGAGGAAGCGCTCAAAGAACGGGATACCCGGCCGGCCTGGGTTTGCTGCAGCATCACTTCGCTGACCAGTACCGGCCAGGGGTGGTTGTTCGCCGCGCCAGGGAAGGTCCCGCCGGTGGTTCCGGTACCACTCGAGGAGCGCCCGAGCCCTTCGATCGTGGTCCGGGACGTTCAAGTTCCTAAGGGGCGGCGGTCGTGGTGGTGGTTGCCTGGG
>CAVQSB010000006.1:0-24204 GCA_963715305.1 uncultured Actinomycetota bacterium | reverse complement strand
TGGTCGACCGATTCGCACGTCGATGGAATGAACTCGATTGAGTCGCCAGGATCGCCGGCGTCGATCGCAGGGCTCCCGGCCTCGAGGGCATAGGTCGGCGTGGGGCCACCGTTGTCGGCCAGCGTCGCGAGACCGGGGTCGAGCGGAGTGGTGGCGGTCCCAACCTGGTTGCCGTTGGCACCGTCGGTCAAACCACATCCGCCGGCTCCAATCAGATTGAATCCGCTATCCGTCGCCGGTATCCCGCTCAAGCAGTCATTGGGGAAAAGGCCATCGTTGTCAATCTCGTTTCCAGCAACAATCGTGTTGGAAAGCGTAAGGGGGGCCGAAAGGTTCTCGATGCCGCCGGCCGAATCAAACGCGGTGTTGTCGGTGACCGTCACGTTGTTGAGCTGTGTATCCGACGACTCGGGCGGGAGGTAGTCGGCGAAACAACCGTCGATGGAAATCCCGCCGCCGGTGGGGGCAGTGTTTCCGCTAACGGTGCTGTTGAAGACCGCAACCGCATCCGAGTCACAAGCCGCGATACCACCACCATTGAAATCGGCAAGGTTGCCGGAGATGGTCGTCGAATCGACAGTTAGCGTTCCGTGGCTGAAGACTCCACCACCACTCCCACCCGGGTCATAGCTGTCGGCTACAAAAACAGAGTTTCCGCTGACTTCGCTTTCTGAGATCACCGTGGTGGCGTTGTAACCGTTGGAAATACCACCGCCATAGCCATCAACGGTGTTGCCGGTCACCGCCACCTGGGTGAGCTGAGCGAATCCGTAGTAGTTGGCCAGACCCCCACCTTCCGCCGGACACGGCCCTTCACATTCGTATTCGAACGCCTCGTTGTTGCTCAGCGACCCGCCGAGCATGGTCATCGTGCCTTCGTAGCTCGGATCGCCACCGCTGAAATAGACGCCGCCGCCGTCGCCGTAAGCGTCGTTCCCATCAACGCCGGTATTCGAGAGCTCGAGCGAACCGCCGTAGCTGTAGAGGCCGCCGCCTCCGCCGTTGGTAGCGAGGTTATCTGGCCCAATCGTGGAGTCAGCTAGATCAACGGTGCCGAAATCGTTGTAGATCCCCCCGCCCGAGCGGGCGGTGTTCCCGGTCACGGTGCCGTCGGTGAAAACCACGCTGCCGGATTGGCTATAGATGCCCCCACCGTATT
This sequence comes from uncultured Actinomycetota bacterium, assembly GCA_963715305.1. GTDB lineage: Bacteria > Actinomycetota > Acidimicrobiia > Spongiisociales > UBA4744 > UBA4744. Next base: position 23,045 of record CAVQSB010000006.1, on the reverse strand, counting down.
CGGCGGTATTGCCGGAAACAGTCGTCAGCGTGGCGTTGAGTGTTCCGTAGTCAACGTAGATGCCGCCACCCTCATATGCAGAGTTGTCGGACACGGTCACATTGTTCAAGTTCGTCGTTGTGGGGCAGCTTCGACCAACCCACCCCCCGTGTTCCAAGCAGAGTTCAGCGTGACACTGCTGTCGCTGACGTTGAGCGTTCCGTAGAGGTTGTAGATCCCGCCGCCGTTGTTGGCCGAGTTGCCGGTGACGATGGTGTTGTTGGTGATGTCCGCGATGCCAACGTTGTTATAGATACCTCCGCCGTATGAGTTCGGGAAACCCGTCTCTGTAAACGAGAACTGGAAGGCAGTGTTGTCAGAGATGGTGCTGGCATCGACGGTGAGCTCACCGTCAGAAGTATTGTGAACCCCACCGCCGCGACCGTCCTCCCCAAACTCGCCGCCGGCCGCCGCGTTGCCCTTGACGGTGCTGTTCCGGATGGTGACCTCGCCGCCGTCGTTGAAGATTCCACCACCGTTGCCGGACTCGTCGATCGCCGCCCGGTAGGTGCGGAAGTGGAAATCCCTATCCGGAGTCGCAGACAAGCCACCCCCACCGTTGCTCCAGGAGATGCCGCCATCGTAAGGGTCTGCGGGAGGGTACGCAGTGTTGCTGAAGTACCAGCTCACGGAACCACCGCCCCACTCGATGGCATATTGCTCAGAGGGAATGAGGCTCACGGGCGGGAAGAAATCGAACGGTATGAAGGCGCTACCACCTCCTGCTATTTCGCTTGACGAGACCACCCTTTGCACCTCGCCCAGCGGTGAGAGAAGATCCGGCTCACCGTCGACTACCGGGTAGATCCGAACGGTTTGAGTCGAGCCCGCGTAGCCTCCTTGGGCCCGAAACTCAAGCTCCACGCGCTTCAAAGAATCATATTCGGGAGTGAAACCTTGCAGAAGCGACGCTGCGGACCCCGTCGTGCCGGACGTTGTCTCGTTCTCTTGGTCTATCGACCCGAGGCTGAATACACCGGCGGTGTTGCCCGTCACCTGGCTGCCAGCCTGGAGAGTCAGTACCCCGTTGTTGTAAATGCCACCGCCATCATCGCCGTAGGTGCCGCCGGTTACCACAACGTCGTTGAGGGTCAGATCGCCGTTGTTCTCGATAACGCGCTCAATGCTTGTCTGCTCAAGGGTCAGGTTCTCTAGTGTCACGACATTGTTCGGACGCACCCACACTACGGCGTCAGAAATCACTGCACGTATGGTGAGGGCCGGGTCGTCACCAATACCGATAACGGTAAGCCCTTGAGGGAAACCGTCCTCAGGAACCTGGAAGAACCCGTAGACACCGTCATCCGCACCGGGCAAAACCTCGACGATCACGGGATCGCTGCTGCCGAGAGCTTCGGTTATCGCTTCAGATACGGTACAGAAATTCCCTTCCTCACAGTCTGCACTGTCCACCGTGAACGTAGCTACGGTCTGCCCGCGCGCGACCGACTGACCGAAAGGAATGGGGATCAGGACGGAGAACACTGTGAGCAACGCCAGAAACAGTGCCATACCGATACGCGACCCTCTGCCGCGCGCTACTCCCGAACCCGTCATCTGGTGGCCTCCCTCGCCAATGTCTCCCCGTGCGCACATGCCAGAGCGGCAGATGCGTTTTCCACAATCTCACAAAGAGTGGCATCCGTCCAATGGTTTTTCCCGACGACTTGTCGGACCTGAGAAGCTACGCACACTATTCACAAGCACAAACTGGGTTTTTTTGCCGACGTCAACCCCAACAGTCCGTTAGGTTTCCCACTGGCGGTGGGAGGCATGCCCTACTCCGCCGACCGACTCCCACGAGCAAGCCGTGACCGATCAGCAGCACAACTCCCAAGTCGATCTCTATCTTCCGCGGCTGGTGCTCGGATGGGACGAGACGAGTGATTCGAAGCGCTACCGGGAAACCGAGGGCACGCTCGTCCACGTCGACATCTCGGGTTTCACCGCGCTGTCGGAACGACTGGCTCGAAAGGGGATGGTCGGATCAGAAGAAGTGGCCGCCGTTCTCAACGCCACCTTCACCGAACTTCTCACCGTCGCCGATGCAGATGCTGGCGATCTCCTCAAATTCGGTGGCGATGCGCTCCTCCTATTGTTCCGGGGACCTGATCACGCAGCTCGAGCCTGCCGGGCGGCGCACGGAATGCGGCAGGTGCTCCGCACCGCCGGCAACATTCAGACCTCCGCCGGCCGGGTGAAACTCCGGATGTCGGTCGGCGTCCATAGCGGCGCTTTCGACCTGATGGTGGTCGGATCCTCCCATCGGGAACTCATTGTCGCCGGGCCGGCCGCCTCACAGACCATTGTGATGGAGGAAGCCGCCAAAGCGGGTGAGATCATGGTGAGTCACGCGACTGCATCCCGGCTGGTCGCGGCAGATCTGGGGGCGTTGCGAGAGGGCGGACGATTGCTGCGGCGGGCGCCGACGGTGCATGGTGACGGGTCACATGCCACACCCGGCTACGAAGCCAAGGACCTCGACGAGTTCGTGCCGGTTGCGTTACGGCCCGTCCTGCGAACGACCAGCGCAACCGGAGAACATCGTCGGGTCACGATTGGCTTCATCAAATACCTGGGCGCGGACCGTATCGTTGAAGAGGAGGGCCTCAACGAGTTTGCCGACCAAATCGACGAACTCGTTGGCATCACCCAACAGGCCGCCGACGCCTATGAGGTGACGTTCCTGTCCAGCGACATCGACGTCGACGGAGGGAAGCTCATTCTCGTGGCCGGCGCTCCGAATGCCCATGCCAACGACGAAGAGCGGATGCTCCGAACCGTACGACGGATAGCCGACAGCCAACCACGTCTCGCCATCAAGATCGGGGTGAACCGCGGACACGTCTTCGCCGGAGATGTAGGTGCTCCGTTCCGACGGACGTACACGATTATCGGCGATGCAGTGAATCTGTCGGCCCGGGTCATGGCGCGGGCGGCCCAAGGCGAAATACTCGTGACCCCCAAGGTTCTTGAACACTCGGCGACGACGTTCGAGACGGAAACCGTCGAACCCTTCCATGTCAAAGGGAAGACAGACCCCATCGAGGCGGAGACCCTGGGCGCCATCACCGGCGTCAGACACCGCGGCCTTCGTCGCCTACCACTCACCGGGCGCGAGGCCGAGGTCAAGGTGCTCATGGACGGACTGGAGTCCGCGCACACTGGCCGGGGCACCATCGTTGAAATCTCCGGAATAGCCGGAGTCGGGAAATCCCGACTCCTCGAGGAACTCAACCAGGCGTCCTCAGACCTCACTGCCCTCGCTGCCAACTGTGAACGTTACGAAGCATCTACGCCCTACTTCCCATTCCGAAACCTGTTACGTCAGGCTTCCGGTATCGACATGAACGCTGACCATCAGACGGCAGGGGTCCAGCTCCTCGATCTCGTCAAGCGTCGAGCTCCCTCCCTGCTGCCCTGGGTACCTCTCCTGGCGATCCCCATCGATGCCGAAGTGCCGGAAACACCTGAAACCACTGCACTCAGCTCCAAGTTCCGGCGTCAACGCACCCACGAAGCCGTCCGGGACTTCATGCGGACCATCCTCGCAACGCCAACCGTGGCAACTATCGAAGATGTGCAATGGATGGACGACGCATCCACAGCCCTGCTCCAAGCGATCATCGAATCGATCGCCGAAACGCCGTGGCTCTTCTGCGTGACTCGGCAACCCGAGACGGGGGGATACCGGCGCGAATCAAAGGACCCAGGGGACACGATCGACCTGCAGCCACTCGACTCCGACGCGGCCTACCGCCTGGCGTTAGCAGCGACGGAAGACTCCCCGATGCTGCAACACCGCCTCATGTCACTCATCGAACAGTCCGGCGGAAATCCTCTCTTCCTACTAGAACTGCTGGACCACACCGAGGGGACCGAGGAGCTACCCGACAGCGTCGAAGCGTTGGTATCGGCCCGCATAGATCGACTCGACCTCGAACTGCGGCGTCTCCTCCGCTACGCGGCCGCGATCGGCGTGGTTTTCGACCCCGACCTGCTGGCCGAAACGGCCGGTGATGCAGTCCCGGAAGCCCACCAGCCAACCAGTTGGGATCGATTGGCCGAGTTCATCGAACCGGACCAGGGCGCGCTGCGATTCCGGCACAGCCTGTATCGGGACGTTGCCTACGAAGGTCTCCCCTTTCGGTTGCGACGCCAGCTTCACGAACGCATCGGCACCGTCATCGAGGCTCACAGCAGTGACCATCCCGAGGAGCAGGCCGAATTGCTGTCACTCCATTTTCTGCGGGCCGAGAACTACGACAAGGCCTGGCGGTACTCCACCGTTGCGGGAGAGGAAGCGCGCAGCAGCTATGCCAACGTGGAAGCGGCGGAGTTCTACCGTCGCGCCCAGGCGGCCGGCCGCCGTCTACCCAACATTCCGGCCTCCGAGTATGCCCGGGTGTCCGAAGCGCTCGCCGACGTGCTCGAGCTGGCCGGACTGTACGACGAATCCGACCGAGCGCTCCAGACTGCCCGAAAGTCGGTCGAAGACGACGCGGGCTGGCAAGCCCGATTGATGGGCAAACAAGGATTGCTGCGTGAACGCAAGGGAAACCTGTCCCATGCCCTCAAGTGGTTCAGCCGTGGGCTCAACCTCCTCGAGGAGGAAGCCGATCGAGACGCCCGGGCCGACCTCTTCATCAACTACGCCGGCGTGCGATTCCGACAAGGGCGATACGCAACCTGTATCGAATGGTGCGAACGCGCTCTCGAGGAACTCGAGGGCTCCTCGAATACCCAGTCGAAAGCACACGCCCTCCACGTTCTGGTGACCGCCTATGCCCACCTCAACAACCCGGCCAGCGAATCCGCCGGCGCGGAAGCCCTGTCGATGTACGAGCAACTTGGTGACCTGGTTGGCCAAGCCAACGTTCTAAACAACCTCGGCGTGCGTGCCTACTACCAGGGACATTGGGACCTGGCGCTCGACTACTGGACGCGGGGCCGTGCAGCTCGCGAGAAAGCCGGCGACGTCGTCGGTGCGGCCACCCAGGTCAACAACCTGGGCGAGATCTATTCGGATCAAGGCCGATACGACGAGGCAGCCGAGATGTTTCGCACCGCCCTCCGGGTCTGGCGAAGCGCTCGCTTCACGGTCGGTATTGCCCTGGCCACATCGAATCTGGGGCGACTGGCTGCCCGATCAGGTAGGCACGACGAAGCCGAGAAGGCCTTGCGCGAAGCGATTGGTCTGTTTGAACAACAAGGAGCTGAGAGTTTCGTTGCCGAGACGATGACACGACTTGCGGAGAATTACCTTCTGGCCGGTGACACACAAAACGGAATCATCACCATAGAGGCCACCCTCGCTCGCCTGTCGGGCGAGGAAGCCGCCCGGGTCTTGATGCCGAACATCCGACTTCTGCGGGCATTTGCACTCGCCCAGGAGCAGCGTTGGGATGAAGCTATCGAGCAATTGACAGAAGCCGTTCGACAGGCAGCGGATGTCCACGGCGATTTCGAGCACGCTCTGGCTCTCGATGCCCTCTGCCGGGTGACCGAGGTCTCCGGCACCGACACTCCCGAAGGCTGTGCGAGCGAAGCTCATGAGATCTTCACCAAGCTCGGGGTGGTCAACACGCCGGAGGTGCCGCTACCGGCGGTGGCAACACGCTGAGACCGTGAGGCCGGGGAGAACGATGTCGGAAACGCTACCGCAGGGTGAACATCGCCTCGCACAGCACGTCCGGACGGGCGGTGCTGGCCCGGAACAACAAGGTGACCGAGCAGGCCCCCAACACCGCCAAGGCCCCCGACCCGTCTGTCACTCGACGTCGTCAGGCCAGCTCGATCGTCAACCCAGCCTTGCCGGGGGTGAACTCGAAAGGCAGTTCCCGGGTCTGCTTGATCCGCTCGGCGATTTGATCGAGCAGGACATCCGAGTGAGCTGGATCATGATGGAAGGTGACCAGCTGCCCGACTTTGGTCAAGGTCGCGAATTCCAGAGCGTGGTTGAACGTGCTGTGGCCCCAACCCACCCGTCGCTCGTACTCCTGGCTGGTGTACTGGGCGTCATGGATCAATACATCGACATCGGCTGCGAGGTCGAACCCTGACGTCCATGCGGCGGGGTCCGGGAAATAGGCCACCCCCAGGGCCGGCTCATGATCGGGAAGATAGGCAAGCACAGATCCGGGGGATTCGATCCGATATCCGATGGTTGGTCCGGGATGGGTTATTAGTTCCGCTCTCACGGTGAGGCTCCCCAAAGTGAAAACTGCAGATGGGCGGATTTCATGGAGCGTCACGTGCGGTAGATCTCGCAGCATGACAGGAAACAGAGGCGGCGAGAGATAGCGGGTCAAGCGCTTCCCCAAACTGAGGGTCGTCGAACCAGGTCCCCAGATGTGAACATCAACCGTCTCGTCAAACAGCGGAGCGAAGAACCCGAGACCCTGGATATGGTCCATGTGGAGGTGGGTGAGCAGGATGTCGATTCGTTCGGTGCTGTCCGGCACCCGTTCGCCGATCGGCCGGATTCCGGAGCCGGCATCGAGTACCACGAACTCACCGCCCGAACCTCGCAATTCGATAGCAGCTGTGTCTCCCCCGTATCGAACCGTGTCCGGCCCGCCACTGGCCAGAGATCCCCGAGTTCCCCACAGAGTGACGTTCACGAGTCTTGCTTTTGCCAGAACATTGCGACTGCACCGAGATGGCGGCCACCCTGACCTTCCACCGGAAAGGCAGTGATGGCCAGCACTCGCCAGATGTCATCGAGACCTCTGACGCGGATCGTATCGTGGCTCGGCTCCCGCTCGACCAGGGCTACAACTATCGGTAACTCGTTGTTCGGGTAGGGAGTGCCGTCCAACCTGGTGGTCTGGAAGTGCTCGGCCAGTTGATCCGCGTGGATCTCGCCCGCCTCTTCGAATCGCACTCCCAGCAGAGTCTCGGCCGGCTCGTTGTAGTAGAGAAGATTGCCAGCCTCGTCGACCAGCCAGATGGGAATGGCGAGATAGGACGCCCACTGCTTGAGCAGGATGAGCTCTATGGGCTGCTGGGCCATCTCGCCTCCCGATCAGGTTCGGTTTTCCATCATGACGGAAAAATGCGAACTCTGCACGAAGTTCTTCTCGACGACGCTCGCCCGTTCACATGGCAAAGCGCTCCGTACCTCCGTCTTCTAAGACCTCGACGGCGTTGCGATAGCCGGCGTCGATCAGACGATCTACTGCAGAGAAATCGAGCAACCCGACGTCATCGACCGCGGGATGGAAAACCAGATCAGCATGCTGCTCCATCGTCCTCGAGGATTGCACGCTTCCGACCTCCGTGGTCCGGAGCAAGATGTCGATCAGCCCGGGGAGCTTCATGGTCGAAGCAAGAGGATTGAACCGTCTCCCAAAAACTCGCCAACCGGAGAGTTCCCCATGGTGAGGGAGATCCTCCGACCGGAGGGAAAACTCGCCGTGCAGACTGACGGCCAGCACCGGGCCACCTCCGTTCATAGTTCGCATCACATCGACCGGCAGGTTGTTCATCACGGCCCCGTCGACGAGCACATCACCATCGCCGGCGTTGACAGGGGGAAACAGACCCGGAATTGAGATGCTGGCTCGCACTGCCTGCCAAACGGGACCCGTCGAGTGAATCTGCAGGCGACCTTTGGTCAGATTCGAAGAAACACAGAAAAAGCGATGCCAGAGGTCCTCGATGGGCAAGTCCCCGAATCCGTCGTGCAACATCGAAACAATTCGCTTGCCTCCGGTGAGGGCAGTGGCGGGAGCCGTGAGATCGATCGGACTGCCCCGGTCGATCAGAAACCGTTGCACCGCCTCGCGGACTTCACCGGCATGGTCGCCCCGCGCCCGGAACGCCGCTATCAGCGCACCGAAGCTGGCTCCCCCCACAATATCGACCGGTATGCGGGCTTCTTCGAGGGCTCGCATGACCCCGATGTGTGCGAGCCCGCGGGCCCCCCCGCCGCTCAAGACCAAACTGACGGCCCGCCCGGAGAGCGACCGAGCCAGCCGGGCGAAATCCTCGCGTGAACCGTGGCGGACATGATGATGGGCTCCTATCTGCCGACCGGTCAGCCAGCGAGCCGTCCCACCCGGCATAGTGGCGCCAGCCGGGTGGACGATGATGAGGTCCGTCGTTGCCGTGGCGTCCGACCGATTTTTGCCCAAACTCGACTCGATTTCACCGACGACCGGGGGACTGCCGGCCGGAGCAACCACAAGCACGCGATCTGCCTGCCGGATACACCTTTGGGTCCACGGACTCACCTGAGGATCGGCAACATACACCGCCATATCGTGAGCCGCTTCGTGGCTATTGAGCCACGCAACGACCTCAAAATCGGGCTCCGAACCCGGTAGGGAACGAACGTGGCCCTCACCCAACGCAGCTTCCAGCACGCTCGCAGACAAAATCGAGACAGTTCCGATGGCCCGCAGAGCCTCCCCGAGTTGCATGGCAAACTCGTCCAGCGACCCGCCGCCATTGGCAGAGACGACGGCCAGGGAACGGATACGACCGAATCCTGATCGGTGGTGGATGGACCTGCCAAGGCGGGCGACGATCAACCTGGCGATCTCCAAGGTAACGGTCGGCTCCTCGCGGCCCAGGTGCTCGAAGTCCTCCCGAGCGATTTTAAGAAGATGGGAGTCCCGGACGGCCTTGACGCTGGCCGAATGCGGCTTATCGCTGAGCAGCGCCATCTCACCGACGACCTCCCCCGCCGACACCTCGCCGACTGCGGCTTGGGAACCATCGGGTTGCGCGGCGAATACACGCAGTCGCCCGCTCACGATTGCGTACAGTGCATCTCCCGGCCCGCCTTCGCGCATCAGGGTCGATCCGGCCTGCAAGTGGATCGCGGCGGATCGTTCGGCCAGGGCCGCCAGGACCGTATCGGAAAGCCCTGAGAACAGGCGGATACCAGAGAGGAGATCAACCAGATCGCTGTGCTCGGCTGCCGGTTCGTTCACGGTTCCCCCTTCGTTGCAGGAATATAGGGAACCGGACGGGCCCGCGTCGCTCAGAACTCGATCTGCATTCCCTCGAAGGCAGCATCCGTTGCCGGGAACTCCTGTCGAGCCTGCGCAACGATCGCATCGATCTCTTCGTCGGAACGGTGGGGATCGTGGCTCACCAGGACCAGTCTTTTGGCTCCCGTTTCCAGCGCCGCCTGAACAGCATGGTGACGCGTGCTGTGACCCCAGCCGACGTAAAGCATCGGATATTCATCCGGGGTGTATTGCGCATCATGAATGAGGACGTCTATCTGAGCAGCGAAGCTCCTGAGGATCTCGTCGGAGGCCGGATCGCCTCGCTCGTAATCGGTGGCGAGGACAATCACGCTGTCGCCGTTGGCGATGCGGTAGGCGGTGACACCTTGGGGGTGGTCGAGGGCCGCTGCGTCGATGGTGAGCCCGCCAATCACAAAAGGAGCTTCGGCAACATCAACGTATTGCTTGCTCGCGGCCGTCTCGACGATAGAAACCGGGAACCACGGTGGGCGGAGAGCTCCTTCGATCGCCTCCCTGACTCCCATCCCCTCCCAGCTGTGTCCGTAGAACGTGAAGCGGTTTCGCTCGTCGTACAGCGGCGGGAAGAACAGGATGCCTTGCAGATGGTCCCAGTGATAGTGCGTGAGGAACACGTGAAAATCGAGCCCCGTAGGAGGGATCACGAGGTCCTGTGCCAGGGCACTGATACCGGTTCCTCCGTCGATGATCACCCGTAGATCGGTTCCCGTGTCAAGGTCGATGCAGAGGGTTCGGCCACCGTACTTCTCGGTGGTTGGTCCGGACACGGGCATGGAACCTCGGACGCCTCGAAATGTGAGCGTGACCGGACGATCCGCCATTCCACCATCCCAACTCGTCGACTCCCGGGACGACACACTATCCGGTCAAACCGCTTGCAGGGACAAAATCTTCCCCGACATCGTCTGCCGGCGATCGGTATCCTCGTCAACCGGATCATCTATCAGAGAGGGAGGCTCAACGGTGAAGGTCACCGCCATTCGCCCACCCCGGCTGCGAACAACCGACACCGAACAGGAGCGGAAGGTCACCTGGACCGAGCTCTTCTACGACCTGGTTTTTGTTGTTGCAGTCGCCGGTTTGGGTGCCCGGCTCCTGGCGGACCCCACGTTTCGCGGAGCGGCCGTGTTCACGGCGCTTTTTGTTCCACTGTGGTGGGCCTGGGTCGGTTTCACCTTCTACGCCGATCGCTACGACACCGACGACCTCGGCCAGCGGATTCTGGCTGTGGCCCAGATGGCAACCATCGCTCTGATGGCTGCCAGCATTAGCGGGGACGAAACTCAATCGTTGATCGGTTTCGCACTCGCCTATGTCGGTGCCCGCGTGATTCTCATCGTCATGTACTTGCGGGCCCGCCGTCATGTCCCGGAAACCCGCGACTTGGTCACCGGCTACGTGCAGGGCATGTCGGTGGCGGTGGCGATCTGGTTCATCTCGGTGCTTGTTCCCGAACCGTTTCGCTACGTCCTGTGGGCCGTGGGTTTGCTGATCGACTTCTACAACGTGTACCGGGTCCGCCGTATCCAGGCCACGGTTCCCCTCGATGTGGCCCACCTCCCCGAACGGTTCGGGTTGTTCACCATCCTGGTCCTGGGCGAGTCCATTGCCGCCATCGTGGCCGGCCTCGGGCACGAGGGCTGGGTGGCGGGACCGGTGGCCACGGCCATCCTCTCCGTGGCGGTCGCCGCCGGACTCTGGTGGGTCTACTTCGACAACCTCGACGGAACCGTCGTCCGACGCCGGGTCGGCCAGAAGACCGCCTGGAAACCAACGGTATGGATCTACGGTCACCTGCCGCTGGCCATCGGTTTGATGGCCACCGCTATCGGTTTGGAAGGCGCAGTGATCGGCGCCGGTGGACACGCCTGGCCAGCCAACGAGCGCTGGTTGCTCATCGCCGGGGTCGGGGGAGCATTGGTCGGCATGGGCATCATCGAAGTCGCCACGGAACGACCGGACAACGACATCTCCCGCCGAAAGGCACAATGGCGGGTGGCCGGCGGACTCGCGACCATCATCATCGGCCTCCTCAGTGTTCTCACCGGGGCTCTCGGCACCATGGTCCTGCTCGCCTTGCTCTGCGCGGCGCAAGTGGGCGGAGATGTGTGGCTCAACGAGAAGGAATCTGCCAACGCCGCCGGCGTCAACCTTCAGGACGACTGAGGCTCTGCGGTCCGTCGCAGGGACCGGGACTTCTCAACGAGCGCAATAACTTCGCGCCGGAGACGATCCACATCGTACGGTTTGGCCGGGAACGCATCCGGCGTGGTAACCGTCGATAGCTGCTGGGACTCGGCGCCTTCGTAGGCGGTGACGACCAGAACCGGTAGGTCGGCCGTACGGGGCTCTTCCCGCAAGCGAGCCAGCACCTCCCACCCGTGCATCTTGGGGAGCCGAATGTCGAGCACAGCGGCATCGAAGAACTCGGCCTGAGCCGCTAACAGAGCGCTCGGCCCGTCCTCGCAAGCGACCACCTCGAAGCCAATACGTGTAAGGCTCCACACCAGCAGGCGGCGCGGCACGGCCTCGTCCTCGACCACCAGGATCTTGCCGCGTTGCATTTCGGCATCCGTCGCATTGATCCTTCGATTGGGAGCAATCAGGCCTACCAGTCGGTATATCTTCCCAACCGCTCCCCTACCCTAGCCCGCCCCCGGAGAGCCCTCGCCCACCCGTTTGGATTGATCCGGGGAGGCCAACGGCGCCGTAGGAACAAGTGAGCATGCCCACCCGCACCGAGATCATCGAAGAGTTACGCAGCGTCGTGCTAGGACCGCGTCCGTTTGCCGACGCGATCGTTGCGCCTCTCGTCTTCGTCACTGCGTACGCCATTGCCGGATTGACCGCAGGAGCAATCGTGGCAGTGACGTCGGGAGTCGCCGTCACCATTGTTCGACTGCTCCGCAGGAGCACCGTAAGGTTTGCCCTAGCGGGCCTGGGTGGAACTGCTGCAGCGGCTGGGTTTGCCGTCTGGTCGGGATCCGCCGAGGCGTTCTTCGTCCCGGGAATCGTGAGCGGAGCTCTCACCGCCTTCATCGCCCTCATCTCGATCATGGTCGGCAAGCCGATGGTGGCCTGGACGAGCATGCTGGTGAGAAGATGGCCGGCCGGATGGTACTGGCACCCGCGAGTCCGGCCCGCCTATACGGAGATCACCTGGTTGTGGCTGGCCTTCTTCGCCGGCCGGTCGCTCCTGCAGTGGAACCTTGCCAGCCGGAGCGAGTTGGAAGCACTGGCCGGAGTGCGATTGATCGGCGGTTGGCCCGCCTTGATCGTCCTCTTGATCGTCACGTACGCGTACGGAGTAGCCCGCCTGCAGCGTCTGGGCGGCCCCTCGGTTGAAGAATTCCGCACTGCCGCTCCACAGCCCTGGACCGGACAGCAGCGCGGTTTCTGAGCGTCACCAGCCGGAGGTTCCCTGACCGCCCTTGATGGGGCCAACGATCTCTGACGTGATCCACCCACCGTAGAAACTGCCTTGCTGGGGAACGACCGCTTCGTCGTCCAAAGAGCACCGATCTACCTTGCCCGGGTAGAAGGCGATCATCCCCCGGATTTGCTCGTAGCCGGGTGATGGGTCTTCATACGACCAGGCCGCTTCGGGCACCTGCAGGCCTCCGATGGCCACGTGCCAGTACGAAGCAACTCCCTTGAATTCACACGTGGTGCGACGCAATGAGCCGACGAGTACGGCTCCTGCAACGTCTTCTCGAGGTACGTAGTACACCGGTGGATGGCTCGTCTCGAGTACTCGGACGGAGCGCACGGAATCGACAATCACGACACCGCCATGCTCGACCAGGACCCGGCGAGTCGACGGCTCAACGCGAGGGGGGCGCGGATAATCCCAAACAGACTCAATCAAACGATCATGCAACGTCATATCTGCTGTACGAGACAGCCGCGGGACGAGATGACGGAACCTCGCTGCCTCCAGGTCTCAACGGAGAAGCGGGGCGGAGCGGCCAAACAACGACGGCGAACCCGATTACTCCTCCGGCAACAACACCAAAGAGCGACTCAACGAGACCGTCCCGAAGGGGAGCAGCGAGGGCCCCTCGAGTGCCCCCAAGCATCGCCAGCACCACGGACGTGCCTACAGCGAAGCCCAACCCGGCTGCAGCTAGGCGCGTCGCAATCGATCGAGAAGTCCCACCCGGGAACCGGTACACCACGGGGGCGGCTCCGGCTACCAACAATGGCGCCAGATGAAATGTCGTGTCCGGTCGGAGCGCGGCCAGGACCCCCCACAGGATGGCAAACCCAAACGAATAGCCGAGGGCAGTTCTTGAAATCCGCTCAGTCAAAGCTGCGTGCGTCATCGTCCTTGGCAACCCCCTCCACCACTGTCTGCTTTCCAACTTGTCGGACATACGACCATCGCAAACAGCTTGCGAGGTATGGGTTACCATCCCCCAACGTCTTACTCAGGAAGGTGCTCCCGTGACCAGCCTCCGTTCCCGTGTGACCGGCCTGGGCTCCTTCCTACCCCCCAGGGTCGTGACCAACGACGACCTTGCTCAGATGATGGACACCTCAGATGAGTGGATCGTGCAACGAACCGGGATCAAAGAGCGACGCTGGGTGGAAGGCGTCACGTCCACCTCAGATCTAGCCCTGGAGGCATCGAGGAGGGCCCTGGACGCCGCCGGACTGGCTCCCGAAGAGCTCGACATGATCTTCCTGGCCACCATCAGCCCCGATCACTTCTTTCCCGGGTCGGGCGTCTTTCTCCAAACCAAGCTGGGCCTCGCCGGGATTCCCGCCATCGACGTGCGTCAGCAGTGCACCGGTTTCATCTATGCCATGTCGATGGCCGATCAATACATTCGAGCCGGTTCGGCCAGGAGAGTGCTTGTGGCCGGGGCTGAGGTTCATTCCAAAGGGCTCGACAAGAGCACGCGGGGACGCGACATCACTGTGCTGTTTGGCGATGGAGCGGGTGCCGTGATTCTCGAAGCGACAGAAGTAGAGGATCCAGGGTCGGATTCGCACCTGTTGTCGACTCATGTGTATGCGGACGGTGCCTTCGCGGACGAACTGTGGGTACCCGGCGTGAGCACTGCCTACGACGAGGAGATCGTCGACCAGCGCATGCTCGACCGGGGCGACCAGTACCCCAAAATGAACGGGCGCCAGGTGTTCGTCAACGCAGTGAAGCGCATGCCCGAGGCAGTCACCACGGCCCTGGAGCAGAACGGCTACGGGATCGATGACGTCGACCTGTTCATGTTCCACCAGGCCAACCTCCGCATCAACGAAGCCGTTGCCCAACGGCTCGGCGCACCGGAAGAGAAGGTCTTCAACACCATCCAAAAGTACGCCAACACCACGGCGGCCACAATTCCGATCGGTCTCGATGAAGCCGTCAAGGCCGAAGCGCTGAAACCGGGCATGCTGGTCGCGATGGCCGCCTTCGGCAGCGGCTTCACCTGGGGTTCGGCCCTGTTGCGCTGGTAGCGCGCTAGAGGAAGACGGCCGGACTAAAAGGTCCTTTCACCCGGTCACAGGACCCTCGGGTTTCGGTAGGTTCGAGACGATACCTCTCGTGTGCCAACCCGAAGGGGGCTAAGCGCTATGTCCACACCACCAGAATTCGGCAGTTATCCACACGGTGAGCTCGTGCCTCCACCCTATGAACCCTCTCCGGGTCCTCCGCACACGACCCAGGATCCCATTCTGCGACGGAGCAGTACCGACAAGGTGGTTGCCGGAGTCGCCGGTGGCCTGGGCCGGTACCTCGGCATCGATCCGGTCATCCTCCGGGTCGCCTTTGTGGTGCTGACCCTGGCCGGGCTGTCCGGCATCCTGGTCTACATCATCGGTTGGATCGCCATCCCGGAAGAAAAGCCCGGGGAGGAGGTCGGTCGCGCACAACACTCGAGCGGCAACACCGTCCGCATGGTTGTCGGCGGCCTCTTGATCCTGGCCGGCGGAGCCGCGCTGTTCGACAACGTGCTTCCGGATCTCAGCAGGTACTTCTGGCCGGCGGCCATCATCCTGCTCGGGGCCGGCGTGCTGTTCGGCGGTATCGGGAGGCGATCATGACTCCACCTACGGAAACTCGCCAACCCCGGACCAACAGCGCCAGGATCATCGTGGGAGCCCTCATTCTGCTGATCGGCGTTGCCTGGATGCTGGAGATCGCCGGGGCAGTCGACGAAATCCCCTGGTCGTATCTCCTGCCTGCCGCGGTTATCGTCATCGGCATCGGCCTCATCGCCGACTCCCGAGGACCCACTCACAGCGGACTGGTTTTCCTTGGCATCGTCCTGACGCTCTTCTTGCTGATCGAAGTCTCCGTCTCGTCCTTCAGCTTCACGACCGGCGATACCGTCGTCGGACCTTCGAGCCATCGCCCGGCGACCGTCGAAGATCTCGAGGACTACGGCATTTTCGCCGGTGAGTTGACCGTGGATCTGACCGACGTTGTTTTCCCGGTTGGCGAGACAACGGTCAGTGCCACCGCCTTTGCGGGATCGATGAAGATCATCGTTCCTGTCGAGGTGACCGTCGAGTTGAACGCAGGTACGTTTGCCGGTGAGATCCGGGCCCTCGGCAGGCAAAACGGGGGCCTCGGGCCGCGACTCGACGAGACCTTCCCCGGCAGCGACGCAGATAGGGTTCTCGTGCTGGATGTGACCACATTTGCGGGAGAGATCGAGGTGACCCGATGAATGACCAGCCCATCAACCGCGGCTCCATCGTCGCCGGTGTCGTATTCATCCTGGTCGGCACGGCTTTCCTGCTCCAGGAACTGGACCTGTGGGACCTCAAGGCCGTGTACGTCTTCCCGGTGTTGTTGATCGCTCTGGGAATAGCCGTCATCCTCGGCGGAACCGGCCGGGACAGGACCAGCAGCGATACCTGAGGGGGCTCAACACCGGTTGAGGAAGTTCGGCAGTGCTGGGGGGAAATACCGCTCCACCCTCTCCGCTCCGCCCCCCGGGCGACTCCGCGCCTGTCGCTCCAGCGGGAGAGGCAAGGGCCGGGGCACCGACCGCAGGTCGCAGGAAGCCGGGAGCTGCTTGCTCTCCTAGAGTCCGCGTATGGCTCCAGGTCCGTTTGCCCGCTTTCTGTCCCGCCTCTCGGCTCGCGATACGGGTGAACCCGCTTCGTCGAATCGAGCCTCGTCCTTCCATCTGATCTGGACGCTCCCCCCGAACCCCTTCGATGAGGTGTCCGTCAACTTTGCGTTGCTCACCGAACCGCAGGTGCCGCGTCTCTACTTCTGGGCACTGCAGGCCAGCTTCGTCGGGCAGCATGGAACGGTGGGTGGGGCGCATCTTGGTCTGCAGTGGCATCCTTCCTATCCGGACAGCCGGGCGGTGAATTGGGGCGGGTACGGGGATTCCGGCGAACTGGATGGCTCGTCATCGGTGCTTCCGAGCGCTCTGGGAAATGTCAACACCCGCGACTACCCGTGGGAGACGGGAGCGCCGTACCGTTTCACCATCTCGGCAGCCGAACCCGGAAAATGGAGAGGATCCGTGACCAACCTCGCCACAGCGGATTCAACCGTCATCCGTGATCTCTATGCGACCGGGACCCATCTGGCCGAGGTCATGGTCTGGACGGAAGCCTTCAGTCGGTGCGACGATCCGCAGGTGGCCGTCCGGTGGAGCGGCTTCCGGGCAATCGCAGGAACCGCCGACTTCCCCATCGAAAGCGTTCGGGTGAACTATCAGAGTCTCGCCCAGGGCGGGTGTACGAACACCACCGTGCACCAGGACGGACAGGGGGTCTTGCAGATCACCAATGCGGAGCGGGACGTTCCACAAGGCCGCGTCATTCCGGTCCTCTAAACGCTCCGGACCGGACACCTCGGGACCTACCGCGCCGGCACCTCTTCAAAGGACGGAAACAGGCGATCAGCTCCAGGAACCTCCGACAAACTCAGATAGTCCGAGTGCGTGCGTTTCTGCGTCCAGACCGCCATGACGCGCTCGTTCTCCGAAGAGCGACCCGGAGCATCGTCGTCAGCCCACTCGACCAACTGGAGGTACACATCGGTGCCCGCCTTGAGGATCATCGCCGGCCAATCGCTGATCAGACCTTCGTCGCGCA
This sequence comes from uncultured Actinomycetota bacterium, assembly GCA_963715305.1. GTDB lineage: Bacteria > Actinomycetota > Acidimicrobiia > Spongiisociales > UBA4744 > UBA4744. Next base: position 5,934 of record CAVQSB010000006.1, on the reverse strand, counting down.
TGGTCGCAATGTCTTGGCGAAGGGCTTCCAAGAACCGCTCTTCATGGCCTGGATTCACGCGATAGGCCCCGATGGCGATCATTCCCATGGTGTGTCCCGTATCACGAGTGAACGGTACACCAGCCTCGATCCGAAACGAGCCTTTCTTGTCGGTTAGAATGATCTCCTCACGGGAGCTCGGTGTACCGGGCTGAGAGGGAGGCAGTGGAAGTCTCCGACCGTTTGAACCTGTCCCGGGTAATGCCGGCGTAGGAAGCTCTCTCAGCTCGGCCTCCGACGAACGGGAACGGAGAGCCATGTTTGTCAACTATTCGAAGCGGCCATCGGGCACCCTTATCGCTTTCGTGCTTTTTCTAGCCGGATGCTCCGGGGCGACCACCACCACACCATCAGAGGCGACGCCCGAGCCTGTCGAGGTTGTGCTGATGGCGCACGAATCGTTCGTCATCTCCGAAGAACTGTTGGCCACCTTTGCCGACGAGACCGGCATCGAGATCAAGATCCTCAGGTCCGGCGACGCGGGAGCGATGGTCAATCAGGCCGTCCTCACCATGGACAACCCGCTGGCGGATGTGATGTTCGGGGTCGACAACAACTTCCTATCGAGGGCCCTGAACGCAGGGATATTCGAGCGGTACGAGTCCCCCTCCTGGCGTCCGTACCCGACGAATTGGAGGCCGACCCTCGCGTGACCCCCATCGATTTCGGAGATGTGTGCGTCAACTGGGACAAGGAGTACTTCGCGGACGCAGGTCTGCCAACGCCGGAGACACTTCGCGACCTCACGGATCCCGCCTACCGGGGGCTGCTCGTCGTACAGAATCCGGCCACTTCCTCGCCCGGGTTGGCCTTTCTCTACAGCAGCATCGCGAAGTTCGGCGAGACCGGCGACTACACGTGGACCGACTATTGGACCGACCTTCGCGCCAACGACGTCCTGGTGACCTCGGGTTGGGAAGAGGCGTACTACTCCTACTTCAGCGCCGCTTCCGAGGGTGACCGGCCCATCGTGGTTTCGTATGCATCGTCACCACCCTTCGAGGTGATCTACGCCACCGAACCGATCGACGAGCCCCCAACCGCCGTCATGATCGACGGATGCTTCCGTCAGATCGAGTACGCCGGGATCGTGGCCGGAACTGAGGTCCGGCCGGCTGCCGAACAGGTCATCGATTTCCTGCTATCGACCCCCTTCCAGAACGACATCCCGCTCTCCATGTTCGTGTTCCCGGCCAATGAGGAGGCCACCCTGCCTCCTGCTTTCGTCGAGTTCGCCGTCGTTCCCACAGATCCCCTGTCGCTGCCGGGTGGGGACATCGAGACCAACGTACGGCGTTGGATCACAGAATGGACGGAAGTCGTGACCGGGTGATCTCCCAAAACCGGCGCCGCCGCCTCCGGGCCTTTGTCCTCGTTGCCGTTCCACTCAGTTTTCTCGCCTACTTCTTTATCTACCCGGTTGCGAGCATCCTTGGAATCAGCCTCTTCGGAGAGGCGGGTTTCTCATTCTCCGCCTTCTCGACAATCGCCACGAGGTCCTCCCTGCGCGGTGCGATCTGGTTCACCATCTGGCAGGCGACCGCATCAACGATTGTGACCCTGGTCGTTGCGATGCCGGCTGCCTACGTCTTCGCACGCTTCTCCTTCCCCGGCAAGAGTTTCTTCCGGGCAGCCATCACGGTTCCTTTTGTGCTGCCCACCGTGGTCGTCGGGGCCGCGTATCTGGCCATGCTCGGTCCCAACGGCCCGCTCGGGGTGGATCTCCGCCAGACCATCTGGGCAATCCTCATCGCTCACGTCTTCTACAACTACGCGGTGGTCGTGAGAACCGTTGGCGGATTGTGGGCACATCTCGATCCCCGCCTGGAGGAAGCCGCCCGCATGCTGGGCGCCGGCCGGTGGAGAACCTTTCGCGAAGTATCGCTCCCGCTCCTTCGTCCGGCCATTGCCGCCGCTGCCTCCATCGTCTTTCTCTTCACCTTCACATCGTTCGGCGTCGTGCTGATCCTCGGTGGATTCGAGTTCTCGACGATCGAAGTCGAGATCTGGCGCCAGACGACGGCCTTCCTCGACCTTCCCGTGGCGGGCGCGCTGGCGGTTGTCCAGCTCGTCGGCATTTCCACGATCCTGGTGGCCTACTCCCGCTATCAAGAGCGACGCAGCACCGAGCTTCAACTACGGCCAGCGATCGAAGTTGCTCGCCGGCCCCGGGGATGGCGAGAGGCCGGGTTGGTGTGGGGGGTGCTCGGCTTCACCGGCATCTACCTCGGGACACCTCTGGCAGTGCTGGTCGGACGCTCGTTGCGGGTCGGAGATGGCTACGGCTTCGACGCCTACCGGAATCTCGGCAGCGCGGGCTCCAGTCTGGTTCCTCCTTTTGAAGCGATCGGGAACTCGTTCCTTTTTGCCATCGGAGCCACGCTCATCGCCCTCGCCATCGGAACCATGGCGGCCGGCCTCATCGCCTACCACCACAGCGCCGTCTCGCGCTGGTTTGACGTGCTGCTGATGCTCCCACTCGGGACATCGGCCGTAACCATCGGGTTCGGTTTCCTGGTGGCACTCGATACGCCGATCGATCTCCGGACCGCACCGATCCTGGTGCCCATCGCGCACGCACTGGTTGCCATCCCGTTCGTGGTTCGCACCGAGGTGCCGGTCATGCGGTCGGTGCGAACCAGGCTGCGCGAGGCCGGGGCAGTTCTGGGTGCCCCGCCGGGCCGGGTCTGGCGCGAGATCGACCTTCCGCTCATCTTCCGCTCGATGCTGGTCGGAGCCGGGTTTGCGTTTGCCATCTCATTGGGAGAGTTCGGCGCTACTTCGTTCATTGCCCGGCCCGACGCACCGACCCTCCCGGTCGCCATATTCGCCTTGCTGGGTCGGGCCGGAGCGGCCAACTTCAGCCAGGCGATGGCCCTGAGCACGATCCTGATGGGCCTCACCGCCGCGTCGATTCTGGCCATCGAACGGTTCCGCATCGGTGATATGGGAGAGTTCTGATGAACCACCTGATCACAAGAATCGGCGCAGAGCATGCTTGAAGCAACCAACCTCACCGTCCGGTTCGGAGAGGAGACTGCCCTCGACCGGGTCGACCTGACCGTGACCGACGGCGAGATTCTGGCTGTATTGGGACCGAGCGGGAGCGGCAAGACCACGCTGCTGCGGGTCATCGCCGGTCTGCAGGCGGCCGACTCCGGATCTCTGACCTGGGACGGCCAGCCCCTCGACCACGTTGCCGCCCACGAGCGAGGTTTCGGTCTCATGTTCCAGGACTACGCGTTGTTCCCCCACCGGACCGTCGCCGGCAACGTCGCCTTCGGATTGCGCATGGCGGACATGCCGGCGGACCGCATCAGGGAACGAGTCGCCGTGGTTCTCGACTGGGTGGGGCTGCCCGGATACCAGGACCGGTCGGTCGGCAATCTGTCCGGGGGCGAACAACAGCGAGTGGCCCTAGCCCGGGCCTTGGCCCCCGCGCCTCGCATGCTGATGCTCGACGAACCCGTCGGTTCGCTCGATCGGGGCATGCGCGAGCGGTTGGTCGGTGAACTTCGCCGCCTGTTCGTTGAGCGGGGCATAACCACCCTCTACGTAACCCACGACCAGGAGGAGGCCTTCGGTCTGGCCGACCGGATCGTCATCATGAAGGACGGGTTCGTGGCCCAGCAGGGAATCCCGGAGGAGGTGTGGCACCACCCCGCCAGCGAGTGGGTGGCCCGGTTCCTCGGTTTCGACAACATCACGGACGCGACTCTGGCAGACGGGTTCGCCGAGACCAGTTTCGGCCGGTTCCGAATCAACGGTGAGGTTTCAGGCCCCCACCGGTTGGTGATTCGTCCCGACGGGTTCGCTGTTTCTGCGTCCGGGACCGTCCAGGGGACGGTGGTCAGCAGGAGCTTCCGCGGCGGGCACTATCAGCTGCAGGTGGCAACCGGGGGCGACTTCATTCTGGAGATGGAACTCGACGAGCATCCGGTCCCCGCCGTCGCCGAGGCCGTCACCTTGAGCATCGATCCCGAGGCCGTGGTGGTCCTGGACTGAATCCAATCCCGTTCTTGCGTGAGTTTCCGTCACAATCCGCGGGTTTCTCACGCAAGTTCGGATGGTTTTAAAGCCATGGCCATACCGTCCGGCAGACGGCACGGTCGGCCCATGGTGTTGATCGACGCGGCCATGACCTCGAGCGTCGCGATCGTCACCCCGTTGCACGTGATCGTTTGCCGCCAACGGGAGCTGGCCCGTTTGACCTCGATCACCTCAGAGTCCACAGTCACCGTTTCCCCGGCCAACGCCGGGGCGTCGAACCGGGCGGTCATGTCGACCACAACGATCTGCACGCCGAGTTCCTTGAGCCGGTGCAGCCCCCACCCCATCGATTCGAGCGCCTCCACCCGGGCCGTTTCGAAGTACCCGAAATATGCGGTGTGGTTGACATGGTCGTATGGATCGAGCTCGTAGAAGCGGACTTTCAAGTCGATCCGGTGAACCATCCGATCACGCTAGCGCGCGCGCCCTGCTCCGTTCTTGCGTGAGTTTCCATCAATATGCGCAGGTTTCTCACGCAAGAACGCAAGAAGCGGCTGTTCGGGGGCCCTCCTGGGAGCGCTACCCTGGCTGCCATGAAGGCGTGGGTGCTACACGAAATCGGTGGGCCACAGTCCTTCGTCCTCGAGGAAGTGGCAACCCCTGATCCGGGGCCGGGCGAAGTGCGGGTCAAACTCGCTGCTTCGGCTCTCAACCACCTCGACATCTGGTCCTCGTTGGGGATGCCCAAGCCCCACCTCCCGCATGTGGCCGGGGCCGACGGGGCCGGAGTGGTCGATGCCGTCGGCGAGGGTGTCACCTCGGTCCGGCCTGGCCAGGAAGTGGTCATCAATCCCAGTGTGGGCTGCGGCGCCTGTCCGTCGTGCTTGCGCGGTGATACGCCCCTCTGCACGACGTATCAGATCCTCGGCGAGCACCGGTGGGGCACCCTGGCTGAGTACGTTGTGGTGCCGGACCGGAATGTGCTTCCGAAGCCGGCGCAGATGGCCTGGGAACAAGCGGCCGCCTACGGGTTGGCAACGGGTACCGCCTACCGGATGTTGCGGCGAGCTCGGCTCAGTCCCGGTGACGTGCTCCTCGTGGTCGGCGTGGGCGGTGGCGTTTCGAGTGCGGGCCTGGCGCTCGGCATGGCGATGGGGGCCACCGTGTACGTGACCTCGACCAACACCGACAAGATCTGCCGGGCCATTCAGATGGGTGCCGCCGGTGGTTTCAACTCGACCAACATGTTCGCCAAAGACATCAAGCAAGAACTCGGACATGGTGTGGACGTCGTGTTGGAGAACGTTGGTCCGGCCACCTGGGAACAGTCGGTCCGCTCGCTCGAACCGGGCGGCCGGTTGGTCACGTGTGGTTCAACGAGTGGCACCAAAGTCGAAATCACCGTCCCGTATCTTTTCTTCAAACAGCTCGAGATCATGGGATCAACCATGTTCGACTACGAGGAGTTCGCCGCGGTCACCGAACTGGTCGGCGATGCTCGGGTTCCTATCGTTGTCGACAAGGTCTTCGACTTCGAGGAGCTGCCGGCCGCGCTGGCCCGGTTAGAAGCCGGACAGCAACTGGGAAAAATCGTTCTTCGTTTCTAGCCCCCGGGCGGCCGCGCTCTATACTTCCCCGCCTGTTCCGCCCACCTGGCGCGCCTCTCGAAAGCAGGGCTAACCTGTGCGACGCAAGCCAACCGGCGAGCACCCTTCTGGGGGCGTGGTGAAGTCTGGAGTTCACGCCGGCCTGTCAAGCCGGAGGTCGCGGGTTCAAATCCCGTCGCTCCCGCCAGTGGTTCTAGACCTGCGCCCGGTATGGGCGCACCCGGCCAGGTAGCTCAGTTGGCAGAGCACAGGTCTGAAAAACCTGGGGTCGGCAGTTCGATTCTGCCCCTGGCCACCA
>CAVQSB010000005.1:345000-514060 GCA_963715305.1 uncultured Actinomycetota bacterium | reverse complement strand
CCTTGTGTTTCAGGTGGCGCTACCAGCGCTAGCCTACGGTGTAGATAGCGGGTCCGTGACCTGCACCAACAAGATCGCAGTCCACTCAAAGTCAACTTATGACGTCAGTATTCAAGTACCCAGCGGCAGTACAGTCGCTTTCTATATCGATGGCGCATCCCCGGTTACGAGAACCAAGGCCACTCAGGTCTACGGTCCCAACTCATGGAGGGTTGTCAGCACCGAGGGTACGGTCTACACAGCGGACACCTATGCGTACTGCTGGGGTGTATGAACCAACCCCATTCGAACGCTCTGTCTGACGGGGTGATCGGCAGGGTTGGCACGGTGCTTGTGTCGGTAGTGGTGTTGGCTGGTTGCTCAACGTCAACCAACATCGCTACCACCTCACCGGGAGTCGTGACGACGACCGGATCATCTACAGCGGTTTCGACTGTGCCAACGGGGTCGATACCGCCTGGGTTGGAAACATACGAGGATCCGTGGGCGCGAGCGGAGCAGCTGGGTATGGTGTCCCCCGATGGTGAGTATGTGGGTCCGGTGGATTCCAATGGTGACCCGCTGATCTTCGAGCCGGTCACCGGCTACGGTGACTTCTCGGGACAAGATCGATTCGAAGTCGACAATTACCAGCTGGTCAGGCTGCTGGCCCGGTGCGTCGCCGACCACGGGTTCTTCCTCACGCCGACTGAGGATGGGGCAGGGCTCCTGTTTCAGGCGGTGCCGCCGGAGCAGAACCAGCTCGCACAGGCGGTGCTGACTGCCTGCCGGGAAGGGCTCCGGCTCGAGAAGCCGGTCCCGCCCACGGTCGAACAGCTAGAAGAGATCCACGCCTATTTGATTGCCATCGGCGTGGTGTCTGGAATCGGAAGGGTATTCGGTGACCGAACCGCCATCGGTGGACGTGTTCGTGGACTCTCAGGCCGGGGCGTGGAACCCTTACGACGATCTTGTCGCAGACGTCGCAGAACTTAGCCGTCTCAACCAAGTGTGTCCTCAGAACCCGGTCGGGGGCTTCGGGGATTGGGATCCCGGAGATCCGGTCATACCCATACCGACACCATGATCCTCCGACTAGCGCTCGCTGTGATTGTGCTCGTGGTGACGGCCTGTTCGGAGACCGGCGCGCCCGCAGACACGACACTGCCTCCAGCCCTCTCGACATACCCGGCGCCATCCCCGGGGTCGCAGGCAACATCCTCGACTGCGCCGAGCAGCTCGCTCGCCGGCGTGCAGAACGTGACGAGAATCAGGAACGGATTGAGCGACCTTGCCCACGATTGGGGGTTGATCGACCCTGAAGGCAGTTATTTCGGACCAGTGGACGAAAGTGGGGGCATCCTGTTGGTTGAGCCCGTCGAGGGTTACGGCGACTTTTCCGGACTCACCATCCAGCAGCGGTTCGACCTCGACGCCTACAACCGTCCAGGAACTGACTTACGAGTGCGTGTCCGACATAGACTCCCGATTCGCTCAGGTGATCACCGACACCGGCGACTTCAACTGGTATCAACTCCCCGGTCAGCTCGCCCAAGTCGGGATGGCCGTCTACATCGCCTGCCAACAGGGGCTACAACTGCCTCCGCTCGCCGTCGCCGACTACACCCCACAGATGTGGGCCGAACTCTACGCTCACAGGATGGCGTGGACCGATTGCATCGAACGAGAGGCACACATCGACTGGGGACCGCGCGTGTGACCCTCGACCAGCTCATCAGCCAAGGTGGCGCAGTCGAGTTTTCCCCGGGACACCCCTACACCACCCTTGACAACGCGACGCTCCGCCGACTCGATGTCGCCTGTCCCTCCAGACCACCAGGGGGATTCGGCACCTGGGATCCCGGTGACGTCGTTGGGAGCCCGTGTTCGGTAGCTCGCTCAGCGTCGCCGGCCTGGGACCGGAAGTACGCCCCCGCCGCCAGACCTTGAAGAACAGCTCCATATTCAAGAGACCTGTCCCGCCGATCTAGGGACCATACTCCGCGATGGGTTCGCAGACTCGTGATCGGCTGGATTCCGCACATGCGCCGCTAATGCATCGGCCCCAGTCTGGACATGGCCACGGAGACCGTGGCCGACTGAGAACTCCTACGATCTCAACGGGTGGTTTGGTGCTGCCCTCCTCCTATTGATTCTTTCGACCGGTTGTTCATCGAGTGGTTCTTCCGTAGAGCTTGTTCCAACAGTTGGCGAAGGAATCTCAGAATCCTCTACAGTGCCCACGACCGTCGATGCAACCGGGAAGGACGCCACGACTACCACGGCACCGGCGCCGATCACCGGGTATGGCGACTTCAGCGGCTTCGGTCCGTTCGAGATCGATCGTTATTACACGACCGAGCTGCTGGTGCGCTGCATACGGGACCAAGGGTTCGCGGTCGAGGTGATACCCCCGGGAGATGGGATCAGTTTTACCGCCGTTCCGGTCGACCAGAATCAGGCGGCGGTCGACGCAGCGGAAGCTTGTGAAGCTGGGTTGGGTCTACCCGAGCTCACCGCCGCGGGACTACACGGTCGAGATCAGGGAGCTGATGTACGAGTACCAGCTGGCGTTACGCCGATGCTTGATCTCAGCCGGGTACGACATTCCGGAACCTCCGAGTCGCGACTTCTTCGTTGACAATTTCTTCAACGATCCGTGGCTTGCATACACCTGGGTTCCCGGCTCCGACCTGACCGACACCGGTCCGGATTCGATCTCTTACCGCTGCCCCCAGTCACCTCCCGGAGGGCTGCTGTCATGGAAGGTGGGGGGATCCGATCCCGACACTGGTCACGGTCGGAACGAGCGAAGAATGACACCGTGACCGCAGACCTACTTCACCGATCTGGATCCGCGAAGGACGCCAACCAGACACGGGAGGTGATGTTGCGAACCTGCGAGAACAGCATGGTCGGGTTCGTCGTGATCGCCTTGATCGCCGGTTGAACGACGACCGCGACCTGGGGCAACGACAGTGCAAACTCTGTCACAAACTCCGTTGTGACCCTCGAAACGCCCGTCTCAATTCACCAAACCGAAACCGGACCGCTATCCGGCCCGGACACGTCACAGCTTATCGCCGACTGCCTCCGCGAGAGGGGTTTCAATGTCCGCATGGAAGGAACCGCACTGGTCACCGAAGTCCCGCCCGAACAGGAAGAGGTTTTCAACGCCGCCGTGGATAACTGCACGCTGCGGTACTTCCCGCCACAAGGATCCGACCTACCAAGCAAGAGAAGACCTGGAGGCGAGGTACGAGCACCTACTGCAGGCAGCGGAATGCATTTCCAGGGCCGGTTATGAAGTTCCAAACCCAACCCACCGTGGAGTCCTTTGTCGACAACGGTGGCGCAAATTGGGATCCCTTTGATCTACTCCAGCCCCCCTTCGATATTTCCCTTGAGCACTATCAGGCGTTAGATGCGCGCTGCAAACCCGCCCTTGGCGCCGTGAGGAGTGAAAGTCTTGGCGCGCCGGGACAAACCCCAGCCGACATGTGTAACCATCAGGCATGCTGTCGGGACCTGGAAGGGCGGCAAGAACCCGCGAACTTGGTTTCGAGGGTCCCAAGGTTCTGCCGATTCGGGTTGGTACTCTCGGAGAGTAACGACGTTCGGAACACTCAACATGATCAGCCGAACAATCACAGGTGTAGTGGTGTTGGTGACTCTCGCTTCGGGCTGTGCATCAGGCGCAGGCAGCAAGCGGGACTCAGATGTTCCAGTGACGGTGGCCAACGGGGAGACAATACCCCGATGGCCACCAGTCAGCATGCTCCCCGACGAGTTCTTTCCCTGAGTCGCCGAATGCCTACGAGAACAGGGATGGGCAGCCACAGCCGGGGCAGACGGCACGATATTCATCGAAGCCGACTTCACCAGTCAAGAGAACCGGAAACGGTGGAGAATGCACGGATCGAGTGTGAACGGGCGATCGACCCGTCGTACCTGGAGGATCCACCACCACTAAACGACGAGCAGCTCCACAGCATGTACGAAAACGACACCTCGCCGAAGCAGCCTGCCTGGAAGAACGCGGCTACCCCCATATCGACGTCCCCTCATTCGAGCGGTACTCCACCGACCTCAAAGCTCCTTCGACCCAGTTTCATCGCTCGTCGAACAAGGCATATTCCCCACCGACCTCGACATCAAGGAATGCCGTGATAGAGACAAGCCCACCTGGCTCGCGACCTCATGAACACCAAGAAACGAATCCGCCGCTGCTTCAACACACAAGGTATAAGACTTCGGGTGTTCTGACCGATCGGAGGTAGCCATGAAGCCAAACCATGAGGCGTTCCCGAGTCAAGCGACAACCATGTCCGGAGCGGGAGGCTACCTGGCGGTGCGACACGACCTGCAGGTTGGCCGGGAACTCCCTCGCGGTCAACGGCAAACAACGAGCAAAGGAAGGACGGCAAAAACCGGAGGAGGTGTCGTCCCCGCGGGGAGGTGCAATGACCAGGGGAGAAGGTTTGACACCGACAGCCGAGGGAAGGTCTGGGCGGGCTGACAGAGGAATGATCCATTCACAATCGCCCTCGGGCGTCGGTCCGTTTGGTTTGGCGTGCTGATCCTCGGTGTCCTGGTCGCTGGGTGCGGTCCCGGTTCAGGCAGTGACTCTACGACCGGCACTGGGGTGACCGTTGGACCCGATCTAACCTCTTCCACCACCTCAATCCCAAATGAACCGCAAACAGAAACCAGTCTCGGAGAAACCGACATATATGACTCAACAGGGGAAATCCAGCCCATCACCGGGTTTGGTGACTTCTCGGGATTGGAGCCAAACGAGATCGATGACGTGGAGATCATGAAGGGGCTGGTGGCGTGTTTTCGCTGATCAAGGGTTCCCGGCGTTCTTCGATGACCGAGAAGGCATGGAGATGGAAGGTCAGCTCACGGTGGAGGAGTCCGAGCGCCTAGCGAGGGTGCAGGAAGCCTGCTTGGCGGGGTTGAATTTGCCGGCCTATCGGCCGCTTGACTCCGAGGAGCTGCGGGAGCGGTACGAGTTCTTCCTCAAGGCGGCCACGTGCCTTGAAAGGCACGTCGGATGGACCATCGAAGAGGCCCCCTCGTTCGAAGTCTGGATCGAGACAGTGGCCCTGCGCTCGGCAACCAGTGGATTCGTTGCCGGCATCGGTGATCCATAGTGGGTTGGAGCTGGACGGTTGCCCTTTGCGATTCCGGCCGGGTTGGGAGTTCGAGAGCCGATGACACCTCCTTGCCGAAGACACCATTACCTCGCGAAAAGTGCATTGGGATCTCTACCCAAGGCTTTGGAATCGGGATGTCAATGGGTCGGCGGCGAATATGGAGACTTCTTTGTGCGCTCTGCTGAAGCCGTCCCGCCTTCGTCGTCTCAGTCGACCCAGCTCCGGTTGGCTCACATTGGTGACGGTCATTGCTACGGCGGTTGTCTCCTGTTCAATTCCCGCAGACTCGACAGGCGATGCCAGCCCTTCCACAACGGGCGTGCGACCGCCAGTGCCTACTTCCGGGGGTCCCGGGTCTTCGGTTACGACCGAGCCCATTGCACCGACGTGGTCAGAGCGAGCCGCCGACCTCAGTCAAGAGGAGCGGACGAACCTCTTGGCGTCATGCCTGCAGGAGCGCGGCTGGCCCGTCGAATTGGACGAGAAGGACTCCTCCGCCATCGACGTCCCTGACCTACCCGATGAACAGGAGGTGATATTCCTAGAGGACGTTCGAACCTGCCGGGACGAGAACGGGCTCCAGATTGCCGAGCCAACCCGGGGGATGTGATCGAGGGGTACTACGCCCTCGTGGAGCTGCAAGTCCTGCCTCGCGGGCCTCGGCTACGTGGTCCCGGACCCCCCTTCGTTGGACGCATACCTTGACGCCTACCCATCCGGCGATGCGGGTGGGTGGCACCCATATGCACTGTTGGAGTGGGGGCAACTGACCCAACAAGAGCAGGACCGTATTCAAGAGGAATGCCCACAGCCGTGAGCGAAACGCTGTTGCGACCCACCGTTGTCCCTGAGGGAGACCCGCAGATTGTCGACGATCAGTAACTATGTAGACATATCAGTCTACTGTCGGGTATACTCAGCCTATGAGTACCACTATCAGAGTGAGCGAGAGTACCCGTGATCGGTTTGCGAGGCTGGCGGATTCGACCGGACGTCCGATGACCCAGCTGTTGGATGAGGCAGCCGATGCACTGGAGCGTCGCCTCTTCTTCGATCAAATGAACGAGCGGTTCGACGTTCTCCGCCATGACGAGGCGGCGTGGGGCGAAATCGAGACGGAGCGGGCGGTGGAACACGGCGCTGCTAGTGATCGGTCCTGATGACGCCGCGGCGAGGCGAGATCTGGCTGGTTGATTTCGGGGAGCCGGTTGGACGGGAACAGTCGGGTCGGCGCCCGGCCGTGGTGGTTTCGGCCGATGCGCTCAACGAGAGTTCGGCCGGGGTGGTTATGGTCGTCCCATGTACAACCACTTATCGGGACCTCCCGTCGCACATCGAGATCGACCCCCAAGATTCTGGATTGGAGGCGGTGAGCTATGCGAAATGCGAGGACTTCAAGTCGGTTTCCGAGCGGCGGATGATCGCCCGTCTCGGGCAGGTCGGACCTTCTGTGATCTTCGAGATCGGGCGGGCACTTCGTTTTCTGCTCGAACTCTGACGGGCATTCGGCCTCACGGAACCGCCAACGACGCCTCCCTGGGGTTCCGTGTGTTTGCGGTGGTCTCCGCCCCACCGAGCCTGCCGTTCAGCTTCGCCATTGCCACCCTTCTTGTTGTCCGCGTGCCGTCGCTCTCCCTCCCGGCTCATCGCGCGTTCGGCGATCACGTTGGAATCGTCAGGGTATCGGGGGCTGCTGGCATGTGTGTCGACCACGGACTGAGACGCATGTCTCGGGAACCCGATCTGGCGAATCGGCAAACAACGCATAGAGGAAACAAACAATGAGGGCGTTCTCGGCAAGCCGATAGACGAACAGCTAAGGATTTGGCCGTACAACGAATCAAGGAGGACGGAGCCTGCGTGACGAGATTTCGACCAGTCGTATTGCACTTGCAGGAGCGTTTTTGGCAACGGTGGTTACTGCTTGCGTTAGCAGTGCAGAGATCGACTCCACAACGCCCCCATTAGGGGACGTGAGCCCCCTGCAACCAGTCGTATCCTGTATGAAGGAGCGCGGCTTTGACGCGACCATTGATCCTGCCGACGGCGCATTGGCCGGTGTGTACCCCACTGACCAAAAAGAGGTATTCCAAGAGACACTGGAGGAGTGCATGTCGGGCGCGGGCCTGGATACCGGCGCAGAGAAGCCGACCGTGTTGGACGCCGACTATGAGAGGTTATTCAAGGCTTACGTGGAGACCGCGGAGTGTCTAGCGAGAGAGGGTTTCGAGACATCGGCTCCTCCCTCCCTGCAGGTCTTCATCGAGTCCGATGGCGGGGCATGGCATCCATACGATGTGATCGCACACGATCGGAACCTGTCGGACACCGATTGGCAACGTGCCAACCGGCTCTGTCCTCAACCGAGCGACTACTCCGACTGACACTTGAAACGGAGCTACAACCGACGATGCCGTCTCGTTCGTGGTCGACGTCAACCAGCGCCGTGGTCATCGGGTGGATCTAGGGCGCCAGCGGATCATACTGCGACCAGCCACGCCTGCCATGGGTCAGGTGTACTTGGGGTTGAAGTCGGTCCTCCGACACCATCGTTAGTACACGAAGCTGGTCCTGCTGATACGCGTAGTCGACCGTCCCTGTGGTAGGTGATCGAGACGCCGAGTTCTTGATAGACGGCTCGGCGGTCTTCGGGGTCGGATTGAGCGAGAATCTCGACGAATCCCTTGGATTGCAGGACGAGTGATCGGATGTCCTCGCTACTGAGGGTCGGGTTTCTTCTTCGCAGCTGAAGCTCGGCTGCTGTCCTTTCCAGCTTGACCTCTTCTATCCAGCCACCGACAATGGAGGGGTCGGTGCCGGCTTCGAGAGCGTTCCTATTTTTGGCGAGCTTGCTGTCGCACGCTTTGAGGGTGCGACGAGCGGCGATCAGGTGACTGTCATCGCCCTGCTGTTGGGCATGGGCGACTTCCAGGGCGGCACAGGTGTCGTGGTTGTGTTGGTCGTCGAATAGAACTGCTTCGACGCTGCAACAGACTCTGATTGTTCGCGTTGACCGGTTTCTGAGAGTCGTTCTTCAGCTCATCTCAGCGTCGTTTGCTTCCATGTCCAAGCAGATGAGCCACGTTCTAGTCTCTTCGACCCCAGAGAGGTTCGCACCCATCCGTGTTCGCTAGTCGGATCAGGGGTTCGCGTCTGGCCCCATTGCCCGACCCGGCGCAAGGATCAGGTCGGCGACGCGTTCGTGTGGTCATGTTGTCGCAACCCGGCTACCAGCAGTCCGATCAAGGCACCAATGACGATCAGCACTCGGACGACGACTATGAATCCCAGCATGCCAACCGCACCCCACATGGCGATCGTGCCGACCACCTCGCAGGCCTTCTCTGCCTGGCAGACAACCAAAACCTCGTATACGCCGAGCAGCATCAAGAAGAACAGACCGGCGATCAACGGTATGAGCACCGTCGCCTTCCACAACCAACTTCGGGGTTCGTGAGCCGGCATCAGCAACTCCTCATGTCTGAGCAGGTTCTGGTCGCTGCGCGACTTCGACGGGAACCTGGTGGTGTTGGTCGTCGGTGACAGTAACATATGGAATCGGTATGATCACGGTGAGTGTGCAGTTGTCGTAGAACGCACCAATCAGTTTGGTATCGACTCCGTCCGGCAGCATCAGACTGCGTTGGTAGCAGCCGCACCGTCGTTCGCGAATATACCGGTCCGGTTCCTTCACATCCGTCGACTCGCATTTCTCTCCCTCGATCCGCAGCACGTTGTTGACGGCATGGATCTTCAGATCTTGGGAGGGGTCGATGCCGGGCAGGTCCATTTCGACTACTAGGGTCGCGCCGTCTCGGTGGATGTCGGTGTCTGGTCGCCAGCCAAGACTTTCTAGCGATGGTCGACCGCCGAAGTGGTCGAGCAATGTGTGCGTTTCTTGCTTGAGTTCCGTGAAAGCGCCAAAAGGCGCCCTCGGTGCGGGGTTGGCGAACGTCTCGGATCTGGCGGGTGATCTCGCTCTCTTGTTCGGCGAACAGCTCGGCGGTGATCTTCTCTGGGTAGTAGAGCTCCAGCAGTTTCCGACGACGCTCCATGAGTGCCTCGAGCCGCCCGGCCGCTGTGCGGTGAGGCGGCCGGCCGACCGGCTCTCGACGCCTCCAACGGACCGTATCGATGTCTTCTGATAGGAATCCTCCGTCCAGACTGGCGTTAATTTTCCCGCTGGGCGACGTTCCGCTACGGTACCGGCACCACGACCAAGGAGCGACATGAGTTCGAACACGAGTGCCGAGCAATTCTCGGAAGGCGCTTCCGTCCATACGTCCGACGACGTGCGAATCGGTGACGTCCACCGCCTGGTGGCGGATCCGCGCGACGGGGGGCGAGTCACTCACATCGTCGTCGAGAAGGACACGGTGCTCCCCGAGGACAAGGTGATCCCGGTGAATCTGGTGGCCACTGCGAATCCGGATCGGGTCGATCTCGAGGCGGACGTCGACCCCTCCAGGCTGATGCCGTTCGAGGCTGCCGACTACGTCGAGGGGTACGAGTACGAACTGCAGGCCGGAGACGCTGATTACGAGCACCCCGCCGAGGCGTTGAAGTCCCGCAGGCGGCGGGTCATCTACTGGTACGGATCGACCGAGAGCCCGCTTTCGCCGCTCGGAACGGGAAATTCGGAAACCCCGTCGAGCGGCGCGGTGGAACGGTACATCCCCCGAGACACGATCCCGCTGGTGAAAGGCACCCGGGCCCGTAGCGTTGAAAACATCGAGGTGGGTAAGGTCCAGGAGGTGGTTACCGACGATCAGGGAAACGCCACCGACCTCATATTGGACAACGGCGTGCTATTCAAGAAACACAAGAGAATCCCGGCCCACTGGGTGCAGAGCGCCTCCGAAAAGGGAGTGCAGCTCGCCGTGTCCGAGCTCGTCGTTGATCGAGTTCCGAAGTACAGTCGCTAGGGCTCGGTCTGGCAACCTTGGCGAGGTTCAGGCCACCTCGGGGGCCTCACCCGGCCGGCCTGAACCCGCCAAAAGGCTTCTGGTCAGGACACTCGGTGCGTCTCCCGTGAGCGTTGTCGATAGGTGAGAGCGCGGTCTCTCTTTATTCACAGAAGCTGGTGGGCGATGCCCTACCAGTTGGCACGGTTCGGACACACCCAACTCGAAGGGTGCGCACTGACGTACTACGAGAGTCTCGACCTCAGTTCTCCCGTTCGCAGCAGCCCGTGCGTTCGCGGACGCCTCCACACAGCAGAGATCACAGGTCCGAGGCTTTCGACTGCTGTGCTTTCTCGGAACTGCTTGTGGACGTCGGAACTCAAGCGGCCAGGGGAAACTCGCCGGCCGGGGCGCCGCGTGGGGTCAGGGTTTTAGTCCGTCCTCCGACACCATTGCTAATTACCCGCGGTCGCGACTCGACGAGGACCCGGCCGTCTTGGTGGTAGGTGACGTCGATTTCCATCTCTTCATGGACGGCGGCCTTGTCTGTGGGGTGGCGGCCGCGAGCGTCGCGGTGATTTCCCGGACCCCGTGGGACCCGATGCCTTCCACCCCAATCCTGGTCAGCGGGCCGAAGCTGGCCGGCCAACCATCCGGGTTCTCATGGCTGGCTCCGGGAGAGCGCTCCGGCGCCGGGCAGCCACCCGGATGTGCCATACGGACACGTGTTGACGGCGTTCACGTACTGGATGGGTGCGTCCTCGGTGTTGGGTAGTGATCGTGACCTATACCTGAAGAAAACACTCGAACACGCCCGGTTAGGGCTGGATCGGGGTGACCCGACGGGTTTGGCCCAGATGGTCATCGCAGCGACGCTGATGTTCCAAGGGCATCAGGACGAAGCATTGGAGACGATCAACGGCCTGGTCATCAAGCGGCCAGCGTGCGATGTCGCGTATGCGGTTGAGGGCAGTGTTCGCCGCTATATGGGCGAGTGGGAGAAGTCGGTTGACCTGCTCGACAAGCCATGCGACTGACGGCGGCGAACAACCCCTGGTATCCCACGGTGCAGGCCTGTTCGTTGTATCTGGGGGGACGGATTGAGCAGGCCGCGGCCACTGCGGAAGCGGTCATAGAACACCAGCCGGCGAACCTCGAGGCTTTGCTCGTGCTCACGGCGGCGCAGGTGGAGATGGGGCTCGATCGTCGTGCCAGAGCCACAGCCGAGCTGATAAGGGAGCGGTTCCCCTCCGTCGACGTCGACCGATGGATCGAAGAAAACCCCTACCAGAAAAGAGAGATGGTGGACCGCTGGAAGAGCGACCTGGTCTTAGCTGGGATTATTGACTGATCATCGTTGGTGAGCGGACTGGGTAGGGACCGGGCTCGCGGGCAGCCCACTTCCTGTTCGTCGATGCGGAATCTGGCCGCCGACGTGCGCTACGTCCGCCGTTCAACCCCCTCGATAGAGCGCGGAGACGACAGAATCGCAACAGGAATCACAATGACCAGTGCTTGATGGGACGTCCGAGATACGCCAGTCGACTCCTCGCATCCAGGAACGTTGCGCAGGGGTCGACCGTGCATCAGCCGAAGGGCCGACCACATGACAAGCAGAAATCGCCGGTGACGACCTGTAACACAACCGGCGGCGACGTGAACGGCAAAGGGAGGCATGAACACCTACTTTCTCCTGTCGAGGCATGGCGACGCATCCATAACCAGTTGGATGTTCTGCCAACATCTGGCATGGAGTTGTTCCCCGACTGCGCCGTCAAGGCTGCACAGATCAGTGACCTGCCATCGATTCCTGGGCCAGTTCAAGTGAGAAGGACCGAATGCTTATCTTGGGCCAGAATCCCCGGGATCGGCGCCCCTCAAGGCAAGCCGACACCGCAATCGGTGCGTCCCGTCGCAGGTCTTCGCGGTCAGAACCCGTACCAGAAGCGGGGAGTGTGGAACGCTGGGAGGAGTGACCTGGTTTCGGCCGGGGTCATCGACTGGATTTCGGGGTGGAATGTTCCGGTCGACATCTCGGAGCATCCCCAGCTACATTCTTGTCGCGAGGGGGAATCGCAGCTAGACCGGTCAACGAGAGTAGGTTTCATTGTCGTCGAAGACTTCGGCCCTGGTCGTCATTCTCATTCTTGCTCTATTCGCTGGAGCTTGCGGGTCCGGGGCGGAGACCGTTCCCGGAGAGTCCACTACTGCTCCGGCCGCTTTCGAGGAATCCACGACCACCGCCGGCACACCCGACACCACGGAGCAATCCGGTGAGGACAAACCTGCCGGGACCGTGGACGGCTCCGACATCGACTGGGCCACCGTTGATCTGACTACGATCGATTGGCAGAACATCGACCTGCGAACGATCGATTACGCCGCGATCCGGAACAACCCCACAGCTGCGAACCTCACCGCCGAGATGCAAGAGATCATCGCATCGAGGCTCAATCCTGGAAGCGTCACGTTGACGATCGGTGATCTGACCTGGGAGTTCGACAACTTCCTGTGCGCGGTTGGTCTCGAATCCACGGAGAGCGACGTCTACAGCCTCACTACCAACACGATGGGCGATATGGACGGGACCCGTATTCAAATGCAGGCCACAATCCGGGACGACTCGGGACAGGGCCGGGTCGAGGGGAGCGACCTCGTTTATGAGGTACAGATCGACGACATCTCCGACTTCGAAAACCCCGCGATTTCATGGCGCATGGTGTCGTCGGACCAAGGCGTTTTACTCGACGGATATGAGCTGTTAGCCGAGGGACTGTTTGACGATCGCCTGACACCTGACGATGAAGCATTCAAAGGTACCCTCGTGGGCACCTGCGGGGATGAGAGCCGGATTCCGTAATTCCCGAATGTGCTCGAACCGCACGAGTCCTCAGTTGATCTGCGGTGGGCGAAGTGACAGGCCTTTCCGACGGGCCTATCACTCGCGTCTAAACCGATGTCGAGGTTGACCAACTCGACCAGGGTGGGGTCGTTGCCAAGGCCGGGTTGTATCAGCCAGGTGTGTTCACGGTCCGGCACGTCAGACACCGGCCGTCAGTCGACCCGGAGCACCGCTTTTCCGTTGACGTTCCGCTCCGTAAGAGCTGCAAAGGCCTTCGTGGCCTCCGTCCAGCTCACCTCCAAGCCAATACGGGGATTGAGTTCGCCGCGAGCGACCATGTCGGCGAGACGCTGGAGATCTGCACCGAAGCTGGGAGGTTGAGCGCTCGAGTAGACGAAGAACCCTTCGAGGCTGGCGCCAGGGCGGCCGACGAAATCGCTAAAGCTGATCTCGGCGGCTTCCCCGGATGAGTTGCCGAACACAACCACGGCACCCTGGGGAGCGACGAGGCGGACGGCGCCGGCAAGCGACGCGCCCCCTACCGATTCGAGGATGACATCAAATGGCCCCTCAGCCTCGGTGATGTCAAAGACAACCCGATCGGCCCCCACCCGATCGAGGCCTTCCGCGTGGGTGGCGTCACGGGCAACCGCTGTCACCGAAGCACCACCCCGGGCGGCCAGCTCGACGGCAAACCTCCCGACACCGCCCGACGCCCCCGTCACCAGCACGCGACGGCCGAGGAGTTCGCCACCCACACGTAGCGCTCGCAGGGCGGTCATGCCCGCGACCGGTAGGGTCGCCGCTGCCCCGAACGAGACACCTTCCGCCAGGACGGCCACCCGGTCGACCGACGCGCAGACGCGCTCCGCCCAGCCACGCTGGTCCACCCAAGCAACCACCCGAGTGCCCGGCGGAGGGCCTGATCCGTCCGCTGCGGCTTCCCCGACCACTCCGGCCACATCCTGACCTGGCCTCCACCCCTCAGGTCGGGTGGCGAGAAGCCGGAGCTCCCCACGGTTGATCGACACGGCCGCCACGTCCACAACCAGCTCGAATGGCATCGGGTCGGGTTCGGCTACCTCGGCCAGATCGGTACCCAGCCCGCCGTCACCCGCGTTGACAAGTGCGCGCATTCCTCTTCCTCTCCTCTCTGTATCCACCCTAGATGGGCCGGGGCGACCGAATCCCACGTGGTGCGGAGCGGACCTACCCCGATGCCGTTCGAGCCTTGGCAGGCAAAGATCTGGAGCGATTGCCGGTCGTGGGCAGATCTGGTTAGCGTCAGCGAATCTTGGACAGCCGATCTGCCGAACTTGAGGGTTCAAAACCAACACTGAGGGGGTGGCTACATGCAGTGATGTTCCCCGTTGCGGTTCTCGCAGGGATCGTCATTGTCTCGACCGCTCCCACGCAGCCGGGTCGTATCGCTTCTACGGTTTTTTCCGTAACTGCAGCTCTCCTGTTCGGCACAAGCGCGTTACTCCATCGCGGCTCGTGGTCTCCTCGGGTTGAGGGGCTGCTCCGACGTATGGACCATTCCAACATCTATCTGATCATTGCTGGTACGTACACGCCATTCGCCGTCTTGGCGTTGCCTCCTGGCAAGGGACGGACGTTGCTTCTGATCGTGTGGATCGGTGCATTAGCCGGAGTCGTGTTCAGAGTCTTTTGGATGGGAGCTCCCCGGTGGTTGTACACGACGCTGTACGTCGTTATCGGGTGGGTGGCAGTCTTCTTCTTGCCCGACTTGATCGACGGCGGTGGTGTTGCAGCGGTCGTGCTGATCGTAGTTGGGGGTGTCTTGTACAGCCTCGGAGCAATCGTCTACGGCATGAAACGTCCAAACCCCGCGCCCGGTTGGTTCGGATTTCATGAGGTCTTCCACACCTTGACCGCCGTTGCGTTCATAGCTCACTATTTGGCAGTGTGGCTCGTCGTCCACCCGATGACCTGATAGCAACCCCCGGATGTGGAGGTGCGCGGAACCGCCCATCGCAGGGTGGGCCTTCGGCTATTCGGTGCAGACACCTGGTTTCTGTCGGTGGGGAAGGGTACAGTCGAACATATGTTCGATAGAGAAGAGATTCCGCCGAGTTTGGATGAGATGGAGCCGGGTCCGTTCCTGGCCGCCATCCTCGCAAACACCGATGTTGACAGGTTGTCGGGGCACGACCGGATCGTGGTCTTGCGGGCTCGCCGGCGGATGGCGTCTCATTACCTGGCGCACGTGTATGCGGATATCGCTGCCGTGGCCGACGCCATAGAAGATCTCGAGGGTGGTGAGGACCCAGAGGTCGTAGCCGAGGGTGCGGCAGCCGAGATCCGTGCTGCGCTGCGTCTGACCCGCCGCGCGGCAGACCTGGAGTTGGATCTCGCTTTGGAACTTCGTCAGCGCTTGCCCCGTCTGTGGCAAGCATTCGCCGCTGGGGATGTCGATGTGCGTCGGGTCCGGACGATGGTCGGCAACACCGGCCATCTCGATCCCGACACGGCCCGTATGGTGGTCGATCAGGTCATCGACCGTGCCCCGCAACAGACGACCGGCCAACTGAAAGCGCTTCTGCAGCGGCTCTGTATCGAAGTCGATCCCAACGCGGCGTCGGCCCGCTACGAGGAAGCAGTGACCCAGCGGAGGGTGATTGCGGACCTTTCCGATGACGGGACCGCTCAGCTCATGGGGTTGGCCCTATCGCCGGACCGTGTGGCATCGGTGACCGCCCGCATCAACCAGTTCGCCCGTCGACTCAGGCGAGGCGGCGAAACTCGAACGATGGACCAACTTCGTGCCGATGTCTTCTTGGACCTTCTCGAAGGCCGACACCACCATCGATCTGAGCGCAGCAGCGGGGTTGAGTTGCGGGTCGATCTCGACACGCTCACCGAGCTCTCAAACGCGCCTGGCGAGCTGGCCGGGTTTGGGCCGGTTATCGCGGACATCGCCAGGCAGGTCGCCGAACGGCAACGAGACGGTAGTACGTGGCGGTATGTCGTCACCGATCCGCACACCGAGATGCCGCTCCAGCATGGCACCACCCGACGGCGTCCAACCGCGACGCAACGACGCCATGTTGAGAACCGCGACCCCGGGTGCATCTTTCCCGGTTGCCGGATGCCGTCGCAAGCCTGCGACCTGGATCATCGGATCGAGTGGGCTCAGAGTCGTCGGACTGTCATCAATGACCTCGGTCCGGTTTGTCGGCACGACCACGTGATCCGTCACCGTCATCTTTGGACCTACCGGCCGCTCGCGGGCGGCGACTACCTGTGGACCAGCCGGCTCGGCCATACCTACACGACCAGCGGCCGATCACCGTAGCGGTGGGTTCGGCCCGCTACGTCTGGGAGCCCGGTCCGTAGTGGCCGGGGTAGGGGAGGTTTTGGCTCCTGAGCTGGGCAGTCGCAGCTTGCAGCGCCGAAATCGACGCACGAGCGGTCTTCGCCACGGTTCGTTCGGGCCGTCCGTGATCGAGCCATTGAAGCGGTGTGGAGCCACCTAGATCCGGATGAGAGCGGACGAACCAGTCGGAGATCACTGCGCCGGTCACATCGTGTTGAAGCATCAGTTGGGTGATGCCTGCGATGTCTCCGCGCACTTGATGCTGCTGGAACTGAAAAGCGGGATACACCTCCTGGGACAATCGGGCACCGATGCGAAGAACGTCGGAGCGATCGAGGAGACACGTATCGCTACAGCCGAGATCATCGGCTGCTTGGGAACGGGTCCAGAATGGCCCGACCAGGACAATCTCGGAGTACGCTTTCACCGCTTCAATCGCCTCACCCACGGTACGCCTCGATCCATCGATCAATGTGACCGTCGAGGTAAGCCTTATCGATGGGCGCCAGGCGAATGAACGCCCGGAAGAACAGTGGGGCGAGGAGATCCTCTGTCATCTGGTCGGCGTTGAGATCCGCCGGCAGGTCTCCGGAGTTTGCAGCCAATTCCACGATGGAACGGATCCCACCAAACCGGGTGTGGCTGAAGCGCTCATAGACGGCCGCCATTTGAGGGTCGCGGGGCGCCTCAGCAATGAGCGAGATCATCATCGGACCGATGTCGGGAGATTCCAACCGATCGGCCAGCTCTCCCAACACGCTAGAAAGGTCCTGGCGGAGGTCACCGCTGGTCGGTGTGTGGATTTGGGCGATCTTGCTGTTGATCGCATCGGTGAGCAGCTCGACACGACCCGACCAGTGGCGGTAGATCGTCGAGCGGGCAACTCCTGATCGTTCGGCTATTGCCTCGATCGATGTGCGGCCGAACCCGACCTCGCCGACGAGGGCCGCGGCTTCCGCCAGCACCACGCTGTGGGTTCGTTCTACTCGCGGATCAACCGCAGTTGTACTCATGACCTCAGCTTAATCGAGACAGAGACGTTGCGCTGCACAACACCTGTGGTCCAGAGGGAAACACTCGTGTCCTATATCTTTATGAGGGAAGGCGAAGAACATCGGGCTAGGCGCCGGCGATGAGAACGACTTACCCGGCGTGGCCGCCTCGTTCGAGTGGTTCGTGGGCTTTGGCCGCTTGGACGAGCGGGATACGTTCGGCGACCACCGGTTCGATCCGGCCGGCTGCCAAGGCATCCTCAGATCGATACTGAATCGGCGTGGCACCGTACGCGGAGACGAGTTGGTGGTTGTGGCGGGAGGCCCTGCCGTACATCTCCAATCCCGCCTGCCTACCGAGATCGAGCAGCGCCGTTCCGACGACTCCGGCCGCGCCGTGAATCAACACCCGATCCCCGCGTTGGACTGCGGCGGTTTGCAGAGCAAGGTCCGCGGTGAGGTAGTTGACCACCACGCAGACGGCTTCGGCAGGATCAACGCCCGGGGGGACCGGCACCAGATCGGTGGCCGGCAGGCATACGAACTCCGTATAGCCACCGCCCCCCAGAGAGAAAGTCCCGCCTGCCACCACCTGTCCCAACGCCAAGCTCGAAACCTCCTCGCCCAGCTCGTCAACAACTCCGACGACATCCTCGCCCAGCCTGAACGGCACTTTCGGAACCCCGGGCAGGAGGCCTGATCGCCGGTGCATAGAGGTCATAGGAGGAGACTCCGGCGGCCAGGACTCTGACCCGGACCTCCCCGGCCATCGGTTCCGGGAGGTCCTCCTCCAACACCTGCAGCACTTCCGGTCCACCATGTTCCGTCACAACGACCCGCTGATGCTTCATGTCAAGACCTCCGCATCCTCTGTCGCCGCCTCAGTGGTTGACTCAACCCGATCCCGGATCGTCCGCAGCATCTTCTGCTCCATGATGAAAGAACCCGGTTCCGTCAGAGCAATCATCAACACGTTGGCCGGGGTGATCGTGAACTTGGATCGCCACCGGTTCACCAACCGGGTTCCCCCGCCTTCTGTCGGGTCCAGGGCCAGACACCAGTTGGTCAACCCGTCCTGCAAGACACTGACCAGCGACCGGGGAGGATCGATCGCAACGACTTCGAATCCCATCCCCGGCATCATGAGGTTCTTGTCGCCCGCCCCCATGTGCTGAAACTCGGGGACGATACGGTCGTCGCTCGGTTGGAAGTCGTTGTCGATCCAGTCATAGCTGTACCAGCCGGCCTTCCCGTATCCGAGCTGCGCCAGCCACGGCCAGATCTGCTCGGGGGGAGCCCCAATGGTGATGGCCCGGCTAGCGGAAGCGGCTCCCGGGATCAGATCGTCGCCCGGCAGGGCCATCGTCGCCTCGTCATCGGTCGTGCCCCACCGCACATGCGACGGCTTGATGACCCAGAGCTACAGGGCGAACAGGATGGCCAAGGCCCCCGACCACGAACCAACGCCCGCCAACCAGCCCAACCACCACACCAAACCGGCCAGCACGGCAACCGCCGCAACAAAGATCGTCCCAACGATCGCCATGATCATCATCTGAGTCCGCATGCTCCCTCCCACCGTGGCCAAGATTCACATCAATTCCCACCATTCCCGTCGGGCATCGCTGCGTCTCGAGGCTTTCGACCCTCGGGACTCGACAATGACCCGTCTCTCAGACGGCCTAGCCCGGGTCACGGGTGCCGGTTCCTCGAGAACCTGCTCGACACCTCGCGAATGGTCCACCTCGCATGCCGCATCGGTCGTGGTCCGCTGGTAGGTTGCTGGTGTCACCAGCCACGCAACATCCGGGAGTTTGCCGATTGGAGAGGGGACCAGTCTCGATGTCCAGAAAGCTGTTTCTTATCACGTTAGGCGTCGTTGTCATGAGCTTGATAGCCGCCGGGTGCGGCGATGCAACGAGCACGGAAACCACTGAACCTGCAGGTGGAGACGGGGCTGCGTTGTCCGTGTTCGGCGCCTATGCCACTGCGATAGAAGAGCCGTGGGATGGCGTAATTCACGCTGCATTGACGGCTGAAGAGGCCAACGGATCGATCACGTACGACTACACAGACGACATTGGCTACGCCGGTGATATGGAACGGGTGCTTCGCGAAGTAGCCGAGCAGCAAAGCCCGGCCATCATTTTTGGTGACGCGTTCGGCAACGAAGAAGCGGTCCGGCGGGTCGCCGCCGACTTCCCCGAAATTGCCTTCGTGTTCGGGTCGGGTGGCGGTCCGGCCAACCCGAACTTCTCGGTGTTCGACAACTGGATTCACGAACCGGCTTACCTCAGTGGGATGCTTGCCGGTGGGCTGACGACCACCAACATCGTCGGGGTCGTCGGCGGTCTCCCGGTTCCTGAGGTCAACCGGATCGTGAACGCCTTCATTGCCGGAGCCGAGTCGGTCAACCCGGAGGTCACGGTCAAGGTGGCCTTCATCAACAGCTGGTTCGATCCGGCGGCCGCCAAAGAAGCTGCCTTGGCCCAGGTCGATGCCGGTGCCGACGTACTGTTCGCAGAGCGGTTCGGCGTGATTGAAGCTGCTGCGGAGAACGGTCTCTATTCGTTCGGCAACATGAGTGATCAGAAGGAACTGGCTCCGGAATCTGTAGTCAGTGGCCCCGTATGGCATATGGAGCCAACCGTCGAGTACATCATCAGTCAGGTCGCCGGCGACACCTACACGGCCCAGGATCTCAAGGACTTCAGCATGGCCGGGAAAGGTGGCGCAACGCTCGCCACGATCAACACGGACGTCACCGGGGGAATTCCTGCAGACCTGATCGCCTCAGTTGAGGCAAAGGAGCAGGAGATACTCAGCGGACTCTTCCGGGTGGACATCACCGAGTCACAACCGGCCGCTTCGTCGAAGTAGGGGTATGGGGCCCGCACCGTTGGTGCGGGCCCCAAGGCTCATATGGCCACTGAGACCACCGCGGCGGCGGTCAGGATGGAGAACATCCACAAGAGCTTCGGGACTCTGGCCGCCAACAACGGAATCAACTTCACACTCGAGCAGGGCGAAATCCACGCCCTGCTTGGAGAGAACGGTGCCGGGAAGACGACCCTCATGAGGGTCCTGTACGGTCTCTACCAGCCGGATTCGGGGCGCATCATGGTCGGCGGCGAGGAGACCAGGATCCGCTCTCCCCGCGATGCCATCGCCTCCGGCATCGGGATGGTCACCCAACACTTCGCGCTCGTACCACCCCTGACAGTGACCGAGAACATCATTCTCGGCAACACCCGGGGGATCCGCCTCAACATGGACGAAGCGCACGAGAGAGTTGCCGCTGCTTCTGAACGGTTCGGGGTGCCCGTCCAGCCCACCGCCCTCGTCAAGGACCTCTCTGTCGGTGAGCGACAGCGGGTCGAGATTCTCAAAGCGCTCTTCCACGACGCCAGCGTGCTGATCCTGGACGAACCAACCGCCGTGTTGGTACCCCAGGAGGTGGATCGCTTGTTTGAGACTCTGCGAAACCTGGTCGCCGGGCACCTGTCGGTGGTGTTCATCAGCCACAAGCTGCATGAGGTGACCACCCTGACCGACCGCGTCACGGTACTTCGGGCCGGTGAGCTGATCGGGACCGTAGACACATGCGACACGTCACAGGGGGATCTCGCCAGAATGATGGTCGGCCGAGAGACGATGGGTGTCGAAAACCCGGGCGCCGCCCGGCCCGGCCCCGTGGTGCTCGAGGTTGACGGTGTTGTTGCAGTCGACAACAAGGGCCTACCCGCCCTACAAGGCATCTCGCTGAAGGTGCACTCCGGGGAGATCGTGGGACTGGCCGGAGTTTCGGGAAACGGTCAGAGCGAACTCGCTCAGGTATTGGAAGGCACCCGCCGGGTCACCGAGGGTCGACTGCTGGTGGGGGGCCACGACCTAACCAATGCCGATCCGACCGAAGTCATGGGGGCGGGAGTCGGGCGCATCCCGGAAGACCGTCACGCCAGCTTGGTTGGGGAGCTCAGCGTGGCGCAAAACCTGGCTCTCGAGCACCTCGATGACTACACGGGCCGGGGCGTGTTGGATCGTTCCCTGATCCGCCAACACGCTGTTGAACAGATCGAGCGCTACCAAATCAAAGCTCGACCCGAAGATCGGACGCGGACGCTATCCGGCGGAAACATGCAGAAGGTAGTCCTGGCGAGGGTGCTCGAGCGAGACCCGGCCTTCATTGTGGTTTCTCAACCCACCCGTGGCCTCGACGTCGGCGCGACGGAATATGTGCGCGCCAGATTGCTCGAACAACGGGACAGGGGCGCAGCCATCCTCCTCATCTCGGAAGACCTCGATGAGATCCTTGGTCTTTCCGATCGGATTGCGGTCATTTACGAAGGCAGAATCCTGGGAGTTCTGCCCTCGCACGAAGCCAATCCGGAGAGGTTGGGCCTGCTGATGTCCGGTGTCGGAACATGAGGCTCATGGGGCGACCGCGAGAGAGCCCGGTCGCATGCGGGTGAAGATCGAACGAATCCCCGCACCCTCTTGGATGCGCCCGCTGATACCGGTCGCCGCCGTTCTGATGACGTTTGCCCTAACGGCGGTTCTCGTTGTGCTGGTCGGAGCAGACCCATTCCGGGCCTACTACTACTTCCTTGTCGCGCCGCTCTCCAGCCAGAGCGGAGCCCTCGAGGTACTGGTGAAGGCCACGCCCTTGCTGCTGACCGGCGCGGCGGTTGCCTTCGCGTTCACCGGTGGATACTGGAACATCGGCGCCGAAGGCCAGCTCTACGCGGGCGCCACGGCGGCGACTGCGATCGGCCTGCAGATGCACGGAGTGTCGTCGTGGCTGGCCATACCGCTGATGATCCTGGGCGGGTTCGCCGCGGGGATGCTGTGGGCACTCGCCCCTGCCCTCATGAAGGTCAAGCTCTCGATTGATGAAGTTGTGACCACGCTGCTACTCAACTCGGTCGCGATCTTCGTCGTCAGCGCCCTACTCAACGGGCCGTGGCGCGACCCCATTTCCCAGTGGCCGCAATCGCCTGAGATTGCTCCTTCGGCGGTTTTTCCGCGTCTCATTGCCAGGTCGAGGCTGCATTTTGGGTTCGTCCTGGCAGTCGTCACGATCCTCGTTCTCTGGTTTGTGCTGACCCGAACGAGGTTTGGGCTTCGGATGCGGGCCACCGGGCTGAGCATGCCCGCGGCGCGTTTCGCCGGAGTTCGAGTGGAGCGCACCCTGTTGACATCCGCGCTCGTTTCCGGTGGCATCGCCGGGTCTGGCCGGGGTGAGCGAGGTAGCCGGGATCCAGTATCACCTCATCGATGCAATTTCACCCGGCTACGGGTACACGGGCATCATTGTGGCGACGCTGGGAGGGCTCTCTGCATGGGGCGTTGGACTGGCGGCGATCTTCATCGGACTCATCGACACGGGAGCGCAAACCGTGAGCCGGGTGCTGGGCGTGCCCGTCTATCTCGGTGAGGTCATCCAAGCGACGCTGCTGCTGGTAACCCTTGGCATGATGCTGCTCAAGGGCTACCGGATCAGCCTCAAAGGGCGTGAGCCGTGAACGATGTGACCGTCCTAGCGTTTGTGGTCAGCCTTCTGGGGGCGACCCTGCGGGTCGCGACTCCGCTCGTCTTCGCCACCATGGGTGAGCTCTATACCGAGCGGTCGGGAATCCTCAACCTGGGAATCGAAGGCATCATGTTCCTCGGTGGTTTCGCCGGGTTTGCTGTGGCGTTCGGTGTGCATGAAGCAGGTTTCGCTGGGTATCTGTGGGTGGGTCTTCTCGGGGCGATGGTCGCCGGGATCATCATGGGACTCTTGATGGCGTTCCTGAGTGTGACGCTTGGCGTCAATCAACACGTCTCGGGGTTGGGGATCACGCTGCTGAGTATCGGACTGTCTCTCTTCGGATTCCGCATGGTGTTTGGCGAGCGTCAGGTGCTTCCCGCCGTGGAACCATTTGCCCGGCTATCACCGTTCCGGGGGATCGACAGCATCGAGCCGATCTTCGAGCAATATGCACTCACGTACATTGCCTTTTTTGTGCTTGTGCCGTTGGCCTGGTGGGTCCTCTTCCGAACGACGTTCGGCTTGAAACTCCGCGCCGTTGGCGAAAACCCGGAAGCAGCCGACGCGGCCGGCGTTAACGTGTTCCGGATCCGGTACATAACCCTGGCCGCCGGCGGAGCCCTGATGGCCATCGGGGGTGCGTTCCTGTCGATCGCTCAGTTAGGGGCGTTCTCGCCGGGGATCATCGCCGGACGAGGCTGGGTGAGCATCGCCCTGGTGATCTTCGCTCGATGGCATCCGGTCCGGGCTATGTGGGGAGCGTTGCTGTTCGGCGGTGTTTTCGCGTTGCAGCTTCGACTACAAACGATGGGCTTCGATCTGCCGTTCGAGTTGTTCCTGGCGCTTCCGTATCTCGTGACGATCGCTGCGCTCGCCATCGCCGGCCGGAACGCCAACTACCCGGGCGCCTACCTCAAGCCCTACCGGCGGGAATGAGAACGGCGAGTCTATAACCAACCGCTGCGTCGAAAGAGCCCGTAGAGGGATCCCGCCACGACCGCCATGATTCCGACCACGACCGGGAAGCCCCAACCGGAGTCGATTCCCGGCATTCTCTGGAAGTTCATTCCCCAGATGCCGGCGATGAGGGTGGGTACCACCGCAACCGCGACCCACGCCGAGATCTTGCGCATATCTTCGTTTTGGCGAACGCTCACCTGGGTGAGGTTCGCCTCCAGCACGCTCGTAAGGAGATCCCGGTAAGCGGCTACCTGATCCGACAAACGGAGGACGTGGTCGTAGATGTCGCGGAAGTATTCCTTCATGTCCTCGGGGATCACGTCAAAGAAGCCTCGCCCCAGGCGATTGAGGGGATCGGAGAGCGACGTGACTGCTTGTTGGAACTCGAGAACTTCGCGCTTGAGGAAGTAGATCCGCTCGGCGGGGTTGGCCCACTCCGAGGAGAACACTTCCTTCTCGACCTCCTGGATGTCTTTGCCAAGACCATCTACGACCGGGACATAGTCGTCCACTACCCGGTCCATGACCCGGTGGAGCACGGTGCTCGGTCCCATCTTCAGCAAATCGGGAAGACGCTCCAAGCTGCGGCGTGCTTCGATCAAACCGGAGGCCTCCCCGTGGCGAACGACGACCGCGAACCTTTCTCCAACGAAGAGGAGAATCTCTCCAAACTCGATCTCTTCTTCAAGATCTATGTAGCGAGCGCTCTTCAAGACCATGAAAAGGGTGTCGTCATAGATCTCCAATTTGGGGCGCTGATGAGCCTTCATGGCATCCTCGACGGCAAGTTCGTGAAGGTCGAACTCGTCGCGCACCGCGGCGAACTCTTCTGCCGTTGGTTCGAACAGGCCGATCCAAACAAAAGCGTCGGGTTGGTCGGCCGCGGCGAGAGCACCGGCGATCGCCTGGTGGCCGGGACGCCGGATGCCGTTGTCGTAGATAGCGCAGTCGATGATCACGGTGTCATTGTGCCAGGGCTTCGTCCCAGTCGGTGTCTCTTCAGGTGCCCCGGTCCATCTCCAGGACCAACTCGATCTCGGCTCGTAGGCGATCGAGTTCGGCGTAGGCCTCCGCAAAGCTCCCAATTTGCCCGCTGTGCGGAGGGCACTCGAAAAAGGCCCCCTCGGCAATCTCGACCCACTGTGTGACGGCGTCATCGATCGCCACGTCGGGGGTCGGGAGCAGAGCCGCCCGGTTGTTCCTGAGGAACGCCAGTATCTCGGTGCAGGTAGGCAGCGACGGGTCGCCGATTCCGATCGCCGCCTCGTTGGGAAGGGCGGCCGTGACACGATCCCAAACAGGCTCCCATTCCGGCACGGTCGGGCGCGCCTCGCTGCACGACGACCCCACGAAGATGGTCACCGCCAGCAAAGCGGTCACCGCGAAACGTCCTGTGAATCCGGATGTTCTGGTCATCACCGAAAATGCTAACCGGCCCACCGCTGAGCCAAACGCATGCCCACCGCACAACAAGGCGGCGCACGTCTTTCACACCAGGCCGCGACTGCGCAACCTCCGCAACGTCCAGGCACCCGGAGCGATGGGAAGCCAGAAGGTCAGCAACCGGAACACGAGCACTCCGCCGACCGCGGTGCCGGCTGGACTCCCGACCGCGGTGACATGGACCGCAAAGGCCATGGCTGCAAGGCCGGCGACCACCCGGAGGTTCTTCTTCCATTGCTGGGGAAGGGTATTGGTCACGGTCGGACCGCCCTGTGGCACGCCTGTCTTGTGGCGGTCGATGGCATGCTCATGATCGTACCGATCGTTGCTCGAGCCGGCTCAACTCCTTCTTGAAGAACCATCTCTTCGTAGCTTCAGCCGCCATCAAATAGACGATGGCTATGCCGGCGATGGACGGGTAGAAGGTGGCGCTGAGCGTGACGAATCCCAGCAATGACCGGAGAGGGGGGTCAGCGAAAGCAGAGCGGTAGCAACCACCACCACGAGGGTTGCCACCAAAAGAGTCCGCCCCGGCCGGCTCGGTTGGGACCGTACTGGTCGAGACGAGTCGCCGACTCGGCCGAACCGAGTCCTGACACTGCGGCGGTGCGCCGATGGTCAGCCGGTCGTGCCCCTGACGACCCGCCCGTGGATCTCGGTGGTGAGCTGTTCGATCTGTTGGGTCAGCCGGGTGTTCAGCTCAAGCAACTCCCGCAAGTGGGCAGTCTGCTGCTTGGCGATCTCCTCACGTTGGATGGCGGCGGCGGCCAGGGCCTCGCGATGGCTGCCATCGGCTTCGGCGAGAGCTTTGTCCCGATCGGCCTGGCGGGTCTGCGCCAGCAAGATT
Source organism: uncultured Actinomycetota bacterium (assembly GCA_963715305.1). GTDB lineage: Bacteria > Actinomycetota > Acidimicrobiia > Spongiisociales > UBA4744 > UBA4744. Next base: position 488,058 of record CAVQSB010000005.1, on the reverse strand, counting down.
AACGGTGCTGCATAGGCAGCCTGGAGCGAGAACATCAAGTTGAGCAGGATGAACGGATAGGGATCCCAGCGCAGAGATAGGGCGGCAACGTTGAGGGCAATCCAGATCGCAACCAGCACCGTCTGGCCAATGAGGAACTTGGGAGTCCCGAAGAAGCGGGCGAAACTCTCAGCTCTGCGGCCGAAGGTGTCGGTTCCGAACGCGCCGTGCAGGTGACCGGCGATCTCGCGAAAGTGGGTGGGAGGTTTACTCATCTCGGGCCTTTCGTTCGTGGCTAGCTGGGTGATACGCAGCAACCGGGATGGGCGTTTGATTCCTCCAACCGGTCTACCTCGGCTCTTAGAGGTCTAGTCGGGTTCAAGATAGACATATCGAACTGAGCGCATCTGTGCTCGTCGATGACTAACTCCTCTACCGCTCGTCGAAGACGGTGATCACACCCGAATAGCTGGATACCCAGACCCGGCGGGTAGCGTCATCGAACGTGATGCCGATCGGATGGTGCGCAACCGGCAGCGTCTGCAGAACCTGCATGTCGTCGGTGGCCACTTTGGCCATCGTATCCGAGTTGTAGTTGACCACATAGAGGGCGGTCCCGTCGCCGGAGATGGCCATGCTGCGTGGGGCGCTGCCGGTGGCCACCCGGGCGGCGACCTCACCGGTATCCAGGTCGATCTTGATCACCCTCCCTTCGCCGTTCAGCGTGGCGTACAAGTAGCGTCCGGAAGGGTCCATGACCAGATGGCGCGGGTTGGAGCCAACGCCTTCGAGCCAGGAAACTGAGAGATCTGAGAGATTCAAAACGGCGATCCGACTGGATCCCATGACCGCCACGTAGGCACTGGTCGAATCGGGAGCGAAAGCGATGCCGCGCGGGTGCCTGCCAACTTCAACCCTGGCGATTTCTCCACTGTTTCCGACATCGATCACGCTGACGTCGTAGCTGCACCAATTGGCGACGATCAGGTGAGCGTCGTTGGGTGTCACGGCGAGGTACTTGGGTACCGCCCCAACCGGGATGATCTGGTCGATCTCCAGGGTCCGGGTGGAAATCCGGTAGACGAAGCTCTCGTCCCAACCGGCCGGCCCACAGCCGTCGCCACCGGGCCGGGAAAAACCGGGGCCGTACATCTGGTAGTTGGAGACATACCCATAGGCCCCGTCGCTGGTGAACGCGGCTTCGACCGGTGCCCCCCGGTAGTCGCCCTCTAGTCCGAATCCGGTCAGATCGACGGTGTCGGGAATCGTCTTCACCAGTTGCAGCGTCCGGTTGTACACCGTCACGGTGTGCCGGTACATCATGTTCTGGGCGAAGAACAGACCCGTGCCGGAATGGACGATCGACTTTGGGGATAGGTCACCCGTGATCGTTCCAACCGGCTCGAGGGTTAGGGAGGCGGCTTCCGGTTGCGGGACGCTTGTGGTTGTTGTGGCCGTGCTGGTCGTGGTCGAAGGCGACGGAACGGTGGTGACCGTGGTGGTGACGGGTTTGGTGGTTGTGGTCGCCGTTGCGGTTGTGGTCGCGGTTGGTTCGTCGGCGCTCGTGGCCGTGCAAGCGCCGAGGAGGAGCAAGCCGGCGAGGACGAAGCGAGAGAAGCGTTGCTGTTTCATGCGATGCCCGGCAGCGTAGACGTCGCCGGTCGCTGTGACGGTCATCGGTTCAGATCGTTGCCAGGTTGTCCATCAAAGCTTGCCGGTTGGGACGGCGGTCGATGCGTGTGGCCACCGCCTTCGAGCATCGAACTCTGTCACGGGGCTGGCACGAAATAGACGTCCGTCGGCTTCAGCTTGCTGTTGCGGAGGAACCGGGGCTGCACCTGCATCCCGATCCAATCGATCGAGGCTTCGTCGGGGTCCACCCCCATCATCCGGCTGAGAAACAGCGTGTCTACCCCGTCGTATTCGATGAGGGCCAGGACGTAGGGGGTTTCGGGGAGAAACTCCTCAGAACCGAAGTGGCACACCGTGAAAGCATGAATCCGGGCCGACCGGTCGGTGATGTCGACCCAATTCGTTTCTTCGCCCGAGTACATGTCGTGGCCGCGCGGGGTTGCGTAGGTGTACCCGGACCCGGGGGCTTCGCTGGCCAGCAGACGCCGGTTGGACGCCCCGGCGAACCAGGGGCTGTCCTGACCGTACGAATGAAGATAGGTGATGGAGTAACTCTGCTCGATCTGGATCGGGGCGACTCGCTTGAGGAAGGCCAGCGAATCCGGGTCGGTGTCGACCGGGAACGGGACACCGTGGACCACGAACCCACCCAGGGTTTCTTCCTTGCGGTCGGGGAGCTTGCCCACTTCAGTCCTCCTTCCGAAGAATGCTGACCGTGACGTACGTGCCGGTCCCGGCATGGGAGTGAATCGCCCCCTGCCGGGCATCCTGCACCTGGAGCGTCGGGTCGCCGAAATGCTTGTTCACCGTGCCTTGCAGCTGCCAGATGGCGAACACCCCCTGCATCAGACCGGTGGCTCCCACCGGGTGGCCACAGGCTATCAACCCCCCGGACGGGTTCACCGGGAGCACGGGAGATTCCGGCAGGTCGAGCCCGTAGTCGATGCCCGGCATGAACGCCTTTCCCGACGCGGCGAACGGGCCGCCCTCCCCGTACCGGCAGAGTCCCAGGTCCTCATAGGTCTGGATTTCGCTCGAGGTGTACGCATCGTGCAGCTCAACGAAGTCGAGGTCGGCGAGCGGATCGGCGATCCCGGCCCGGCGATACGCGAGATTCCCCGCCGTTCGCCCGGCCCGGAAAGAGTGAACGCCCGGGTACCTGGTTCCCTTCTTCCACAGCCCCTGGTAGTAGGTACGGGTTGCATCACTATCCCGTTCGAGAGGTGTGGCGTAGTCACGCATGAACGTGTCGTAGTCGACGTGGGGCCGATCGGACATTCTCATCGCATCGGTACCGCGCCCGATTCCGGCCACTTTCACCAGCGGCCGGGGAATGGTGGCCCCTGCCTTCTCCAACCGTTCCAGGCCCTCCTCGGAAACGAAGATGACGGCTGCGGCGCCGTCGGACATCACGCAGATGTCGAGCCGGGTGAGTGGCCAGGCCACCATCGGTGAGGACCGCACGTCCTCGATCGAATAGCGGTTGCGCTTCTGGGCGTACGGGTTGTGGTAGGCGTTGATGTGGTTCTTGACGGAGACGTGGGCCATCTGCTCGACCGTCGTGCCGTATTCCTTCATATGCCGGGTGACCATCATGGCGTAGTAGCCCGAGTAGAAACCGCCGACCGGGTAGTCCCACGAAACGTCGGAGGCCAGGGCGATGAACTCGTTGCCCTTCCAGGTTTCCACGTGGCTCATGGTTTCGAAGCCGTAGGCGACGCACACGTCCATGTCGCCGGAAGCCACCGACTTCCAGGCTTCCTGAAAGCAGAGGCCGCCGGTAGCGCCACCCCCTTCCACCCGGTGACCGGGCTTCGGAATCAAGCCCAGGTAGTCCTGGGCCATGATGCCCGCCATCAGCTGGCGTGAGAAATGGTCGGAGAAGTAGGAAGCGACCGAACCGTCCACCGCCGTAGTGAAGGTGGGCTGATCGATGCCCAGATCCGTGATGGCATAGTCGTAGGCCTCTTTGATGATGGCCTGGAACGTCTTGTCGGGTCGCGCTTTGGCGAACTTCGACACGCCTCCCGAGATGGCATAGACCGGTCGCATCAAGCAGTCCTCTCCGCCGGCAGCTGCAACCATGCTACGCAGTTGGGCTAGGAGCGGTGGGGGCGGCAGCCGCGGAAACAATCTCCCCTAGACCCCGGGTCTGGAGGAGCGTACCGTGGAGTTCAAGAGGCCTCCGCCGGTGCGGAAAACCTGGTCCGGGGAGGGGGTGACGCAATGGCAGTTGCCGTTCTCGACAAACACGCGATCGACGCGATGCTGAAAGGCTTCTTCGACGCCTACAACCTCCACGATATCGACGGCGTGCTCGGTCACTGCACCGAAGACATCCGCTGGGAGGACCCGACGGCAGGCGTCCTGCACGGAAAACCGGCAGTGCGCAAGGCGCTCGGCACCCTGTTCCGGGCATTTCCAGACATGGCCTTCGTCAGGGACGACCTCGTCTACTTCATGTCGTTCGACGGACGCGCGCCGCAAGCAGCTGGCGCATGACGGGGACCATGGCGGGCGCGCTGGATCCTCCCGGATATGGTGCAACTAACGGTCCCGTGGATATCAAAGGGGTGTGCCTTTACGAGCTCCGGGACGGGTTGATCGCTCACCACACGATCGTGTTCAACATGATCGACCTGGGCAGGCAGATCGATGCTCTCCCGCCGCAAGGGAGCGTGATGGACAAGATGGCCGTTCGGCTCCAGCGAATGAAGGCAGGCCGGAAGAACCGCTGAACTGCTTTGGGCGTGGCTCAAGCCGGGCTGCGCCCAAAGCCCACCCTCCAGCCGGTAGCCTCTGATCGTGGTCAGCGCCGGAATTCTTCTCTATCGCCGTCGGGTGGAAGCCGTTGAAGTGTTGCTCGCCCACCCGGGTGGACCGTTCTGGGCTAATCGAGACGAGGGGGCCTGGAGCCTCCCCAAAGGCGAAGCGGGCGAGGGCGAGGATTACCTCGAGGTTGCCCGCCGCGAGTTCGAGGAAGAGATCGGTGTCGCCGTGCAGTGTGCTGATCTGCTGTCACTCGGTTCGGTGACTCAGACATCCGGCAAGGTCGTGTTCGGCTGGGTATGTGAGGGTGACCTGGATCCAGCCCGCCAACGCTCCAATACCTTCACCATGGAGTGGCCGCCCCGGTCGGGGCGCAGCCAGGAATTCCCCGAGGTTGATCGGGTCGCATGGTTTCCCGTCGCAATCGCCCGGCGCAAACTGAACCCGGCTCAAGCGGTCTTCGTGGACCGTTTCGTGGAGCTTCTCGAGTCGTGAAGGACTCCCGCATGTGGGACAATTGGGTGACATGCTCAGTCGCCTGGCGCTCTGGTGGGTTCGTCTGACCGGGTGGAAGGTCGAAGGACGGCTTCCTCCCGAGCCCAAACTCATCTTGATCGGGGCTCCTCACACCACCAACTGGGACTTCGTCTACATGCTGGCCACCATGGCTTCGTTCCGCGTTAAAGCCTCGTTCATGGGCAAGGACAGTCTTTTCAAGGGCCCTTTCGGGGGGATCATGCGGCGCCTGGGCGGGATCTCGATCCGGCGCGAGGTGAGCGAGAGTGTGGTCGAACAGATGGCAGCTGCTTTCGCTGCGGCGTCTTCGCTGGTGTTGGTTATCGCTCCCGCCGGAACCCGGCACCACTCCGACCATTGGAAATCGGGCTTCTATCACATCTCCCGGAGCGCCCTGGTGCCGATCGTGCCCGCCCGGATCGACTACCAGCGAAAGACCGTCACCCTCGGACCGCCACTCCAGGCCGGAAGCGACGTGAAAGCGGACATGGACGTGCTGCGGGCCTTCTTCGCCTCCGGCCGGGGAAAGTTCCCCGACCAAGCCTCGCTGATTCGTCTCGCCGAAGAGGAGCGGGGCCCGGACGGGTCCCAAGCAACGTGACCAAGGACCCTACGCGTCGGCCGCTCACCGCGAGGACAATGGCGGCGTTCGTCCAGGGAGCCTGCAATCGCACACGAATTCATTGACGGGTCAACGGCCATCGTGCGCGGAGCGCTGGACGCGGGATGCGACTTCTTTGCCGGGTACCCGATTACCCCTGCTTCCCCGATCCTGCAGATGATGATGACCGAGTTGCCTGCCCGCGGCGGGGTTGCCATCCAGGGCGAAGACGAGATCGCTTCGATCGGTATGTGCATCGGTGCCACGCTGGGCGGGGCCAGGGCCTTCACGGCGACGAGCGGTCCCGGAATCAGCCTCTACAGCGAGAACATCGGCCTCGCCATCATTGGGGAAGTGCCGCTGGTGATCGTCGATGTTCAGCGCTTGGGGCCGGCCACCGGAGGGGCGACCACGGTCGGGCAGGGAGATGTCCAGTTCGTGCGCTGGGGTACGGCCGGTGGGTATCCCATCATCGCCCTGGCGCCTTCGAACGTCGAGGAGTGTTACACCCTGACAATGCGAGCGTTCGACCTGGCCGAGCGTTTCCGCTGCCCGGTGTTCCTGCTGACCGACAAGGACTTGAACATGACGATGCGGACCGTCGATCCGGAGGCCCTCACCGATCAGACCGTGCGACCACGGACCCTGCGCCGTGGTGACGAAGGGCCCCAGTACCGGTACCAGCCACCGGACGGGGTTCCCCCGATTGGCCGGTACGGCGATGAAATCATGCGATTCACGGGATCGTCCCACACTGAAGATGCCGTGATCACCAAGAACCCCGCCACGGTCGGAGCCTTGAACGAACACCTGGCTGCCAAGATCGAAGAGCATCTCGACGAGATTGAAATGGTGACCAACGATCCACAAGGTGGGGCTACGACTCTGATCCTCACGTACGGGGTCACGGCGGGCGCGGCCCGGGCGGCGGTCAAACAGTACCGGGCCGAAGGCAAAGAAGTTTCGCTGCTGGTCGTGCAAAGCCTGTGGCCGGTTCCGGAGACGGCCATCGGAGCCGCCCTCGAGCATGTCGAGCGGGTGGTGGTTCCCGAGCTCAACCTGGGGCAGTACCGGCGGGAGGTCGAACGACTGGCCGCCGGGCGCCGCGTGGTTGGGGTCAACCGGGTGGACGGAAAGCTCATCACCCCCGAACAGATCATGGAGGCGCTGACGTGAGCACCACCATTGTTCCCCTGGCCACCTACCGAAACGAGACGGCCTATCCGTTCTGTCCGGGCTGTGGACACAGCTCAATCCTCGACCAGCTCAACGCGGCGCTCGTTCGTCTGGATCGCGACCCGAAACAGGTAGTGCTGGTCACCGACATCGGCTGCTCCGGTCTGTCGGATCAGTACTTCGCGACCAGCGCCTTCCACGGGCTGCACGGCCGCAGCCTCACGTATGCCGCCGGGATCAAGCTGGCCCGTCCCGAACTCGAGGTCATCGTCGTCATGGGCGACGGGGGAACCGGGATCGGCGGTGCCCATTTCCTCAACGCCGCCCGCCGCAACATCGGGATGACGCTTCTGGTGTTCAACAACCTCAACTTCGGTATGACCGGCGGCCAGCACTCGACCACGACGCCGACCGGAGCGATCACCTCGACCACCCCGGGAGGCAACCTGGAGCGCCCCCTCGACATCTGCGCAACCGCGGCCGTCAACGGGGCCGCCTACGTATACCGGGGCACCAATTTCGATCCCGACCTCACCGATCGCATCGTCGAAGCAATCGAGACGCCCGGATTCGCGATGCTCGACATTTGGGAGCTTTGTACCGCGTACTTCGTGCCGTCGAACAAGTTCGGGAAACGTTCGCTGGAAGAGACCCAAACGCGTCTCGGCCTGGGGACCGGGATCCTCGAACGGCGAGAGGTCGCCGAATACGCGACCGCCTATCGCCGGGAAGCTGCCAAACGCGGCCCCAGTCCGTGGCTCGAACCGCGCCCGCTGGAATTGCAGTTCGCCTCAAACCTGGAGTTGCCCTGCCGGTTGCTCGTGATGGGTTCAGCAGGGGGGAAGGTGCGCTCAGCGGCTCGACTGGTCGCCGAAGCTGCCATCCGATCGGGGCTGCACGCCACGCAATCGGACGACTACCCGATCACCGTCAAGACCGGCCACAGCATCGCCGAGTTGATCCTCAGCCCCGATCCCATCGATTTCACCGGCATTGATGGTCCGGACCTAATGGTGATTCTCAGCGAGGACGGATTGGCCAAGGCCGGACCGTATCTGGCAGCCATGCCGGCCGCCGGCCGAGTGGTGATGGTCCCCGGATTGGGGGACGTGGACACCCGGGCGACGGTTGATGTGCTGATACTCGACCGGTTGCCGAACCGGGTCGGTAAGAGCGAACTGGCCCTGGCCGCCCTCACCGCCGCCGTGGTCGGCGGGAACGTCCTGTCGGCCGACGCCCTGACGGTCGCTGCAGGTGAGGGACGCTATGCCGACAAGAACCTGGCGGCGATAGCAGCCGGACTCGAGCTAGTCCGCTGACAGGGCGCTTTCGACGATCGCCCGTACTTCGGCGGCCAGCCTCCGGCACTGCTCGATCAAATCTGCCGCGGCTGACTCTGTGCCGTTCACCCAGGCTGCGTCGGTCAGCGAGCCGAGGTTGATGCGCACGTTGAGAGCAGCCCCTTCGCCTGCAGCCAACGCGCAAGCCCCGGCCACGCCGGCGTCGGTGACGGCGCTGGGATTTCCATCCCTTGCAACCACGACGGCCAGTTCCAGCGCCTCGATCGAGTGTTCGAGCACTTCGAGGGGGACCCGGGTTGCCTCCTGGCTGGCCGATTCCAGGGCCTTTTCGCGGACGGCCACCTCCTCGTCGGTGGCTTTGGGGAGCCGTATCGCGGCCAGGACCCGATTGAAAGCGTCTGTGTCCCGATCAACGGCGAGCAAGAACCAATCCTTGAGCGCCTGGGCACGGCGCCCGAGGTCTTCCATGGACTCCCGACGGCCTTCCATGCCTTTCTTGGCAAAGGTGAGGGCGGCGATCATCGCCGAAAGCCCTGCCGATAGGGACCCACAGAGGGCCGCCACACTGCCACCGCCCGGTGCAGGCGAAGCGGACGACAGCTCGGCGACGAAGCCGGTGACCGTCTTCGACACCAACCCGGCCGGCTCTCCCGTATACCGGTATTCGATGACCTTGGCAGCCGGGTCGAATGGTCCGAGATCGTCCAGACCAAGAGACAGCACGGCAGTGTGGATTCGCTCGGATTCAGGAACCCCGGTCGTTGCTCCCTGGCAGGCGAGGTAGTGGTCACCGGCGGCCAGGAGAGCTTCGCGGGGCACCAGTCCGACGAGTTCGCTTCCCGTCACCCGCAGGCCCCGCTTCTCCGCTTCCCGGCAGGCGGCGTCGAAGACCTCGTGGATGGGGGTCACCTTGTAGTTGGTGAGATTGAACGAGAGTTGCGCCCGCCCGTACTCCTCGATGTACCAACCGACGCCGCGCAACTCTTTGAATGCTCCTGCGTCCCGAAGCGCGGTCCCGTCGGCATCCCGGACAAAGGCGCCGGTTGCGTCCCGCCGGGGCCGGCCCGTTTCCCGGAGCACCCCCGCGATCTCGTTGGCCAGTTTCCGATCCCTGGTGTTCAGGTTGATGTTGTAGGCGATGAGGAACTCCCGGGCACCGATGGCGGTGGCCCCGCTGCGGGAATTGAACTCGATTGGTCCGAAGTCCGGGGTGTCACTTCGGTCGGGCAGGCCTTCGTACTCTCCGTGACGGACGAAAGCCAGCGACGAGCGTTCCTCGTCGGTGGCGGCTGCCTCATACAGGAACACCGGGATTCCCAAGTCCTCGCCGACGCGTCGGCCCAACCGGCGAGCCACGGCGACGCATTCGTCCATAGTGACATCTTGGAGCGGGACGAACGGGAAGACGTCCGTGGCGCCCATGCGGGGATGCTCACCGTGGTGCTTGGTCATATCGATCAAGGCTGCCGCCGTTTTGATGGACTGGAAGGCTGCCTCTTCCACCGCCTCGGGAGAACCCACAAAGGTGACCACCGTCCGATTGGTCGCCGACCCCGGATCAACGTCGAGCAGCACGGCTCCGTCGGTCGCCGCAATGGCGCCGGTGATGGCATCGATAATGGAAAGGTCACGTCCCTCGCTGAAATTGGGAACGCACTCGATCAGCTTCACGAATCCTCCGAGTCTGACGGGTCGTAGCGGACACTACTGGAAACACCGGAAGTGTCGCTAGGGGAGCCGGACCGGGCACAATGGGTGTGTGATGCGGAGGACCCAAGCCATGAGACCGCCAGGCTTCGTGTGTGTTGTGACCGCCCTCATGCTGGTGACCGGCGCGTGTACCACCAACGGACTAGCTCCCTCCGACCCCAAAGCATCACTGCCGACGACTCTCTCGATCACCACGACCAGTGCTTCCACCATGACGACCACGCTGCCGGCCGTGCCGGAGGTTCCGGCTCAACCTGCCCCCGATCCGGGGCCACCTGCCGCCGAACAGATTCCACCAGCCGGAACCAGGGGAGTGGTGATTGTTGCTGAGGGGGGAGCGGACCTCAGCGAGGAACGATCAGCGCCCCCATTTGTCAGAGCCCGGGAGGGATTGGTGATGGCGGTCACAGCCCGTGAGGGAGATTGGTTCCTCGTGCGCACCATGTGCGACACACAGGCCTGGGTGCAGGCGGCACAACTCGAGTTCACCCCGGCTGCCGACCCGATCGAGACGGGAAAGGGAACCAGCTTCAGCGAAGCGGTTGTCGTCCTCGATCCCGGACACGGTGGAGCGAATCACGGAGCCCAGGGACCAACCGGGCTTCGCGAGGAGGTGGTCAATCTGGACATCGCTCGACGGGCGCGAGATCTCCTGGAGGAACCCCATATCGTCGATTGGGCGACGGGGATCGTGTACCCGGGCCAGGACATCCCGCCGGTCGGCCGCGTGTGGGTGACCCGTGTCGCCGGACCGCCGGACGCCGACTACGAGGCCGGCCTGTTCTTTCGGGCGACCCTGGCCGGAAGTGCGGGGGCAAACGCGTTGATTGCGATCCACAACAACGCATCCCCCGACGGCCCCTTCGAGGGGCCGGGAAGTGAGACGTTCTACATGTTCAAGGATCCAGACTCGCGCCGCTTGGGTGGGTTGCTCGTCGAGGAGATGCGACGATCGTTCAGCGATTTCGATATCGCCTGGGTGGGTGACGAAGACGCAGGCGCCAAGTATCGCCTCGAGGAGGACGGCGAGACCGACTACTACGGCATTCTCCGTCGGGCGCTGGTGCCGTCGGTCATCAGCGAAGGGGCATTCATCTCGAGCGAATCGGAGGAAGCCCTCCTCGCGACACCGGAGTTCAGGCAGGCATACGCCGAAGCCATCTATCGGGCCCTGGTGCGGTTCGTGACCACCGACGATCCGGGCTCGGGGTTCACGACCCCGTACCTACGAACGACCGACGTTGGCAGCGGAGACGCGTGGCCGACCTGTCAGATTCCGTCGCAACCCTGAGCTATCCCGCCAGAAACCCGGCCCTGGACAGGAATCGAGCGCGATCGACAACCACTCTCGTGTGCGTGCCACCCGCCACGACCTGGTCGGCTTCGTAAGCCCGGACGTCGAACTCGATCCGGGTGCCGACCACCGCGCGCACCTCGGCAACTGCCCGTACATCGACTCCCACCAGGGTGGGGGCACTGTGGTCGATAGAGATGTGGATACCAACACTCGTGGCGTCCTCCGGAAGGTCGAGGGAAGCAACTGCGGCCGCCTCCATCCACGCAATCACTCGCGGTGTCGGCGAGGACCGGCACGTCGCCACTCCCCATCTGGATCGCAGTGTCCTCGATCGAAACGGTCGCATGGTGGGTCCCCGTGGTTCCGACTGCTACCGGCTTCATTGTGGCGTCCTTCCCATGTCGCGACCTTGCTCGTATAACGTTTGCAGGGGCTCGCGGCCGAGCAGAACGTGGACCGCCTCGTGTTCCCACTCTGCGTACCGCTCTGCGCAGCGCATGGAACAGAAACCCGAACTCGTGGTCAACGTACCTCCGTCCCACAGACATCGGTTGTGCAGGCGACGGAGCCAGGGTGGATCGTACAGGAGGATGGGGTGCTCAACGACCAGTTTCGAAGCGTCACGAAGCGGGTCCGCTGCGGACCAGTCCGTAGTGCCATCGGCTGGGGGAGTGACCATGGGATACCTTTGTTGTGCTGCACGTTAACGAAGGGAACCTGCCACCTCAGCGCCTGGCAGGCGGGGATGGGGTGCACGTAGGGCAGGCCGGGATCTACTTGATCCGGAAACCGTCGTGCTCGTTGGTCAGGATCCAGGCGGCGACCGTGCCGATGTGGATCTCCTCCTGGACGTAGGCCTCCTGGCTGACCGCAGCCGATCCGCGCAGCGCTCTACCGCCGCGCGCCTCTCGCATGGCGGTGAACCTTTTCTGCCAAACGGCGAAGTTCCCCGGGCGAAGGTCGATCCAACCCTTCTCCGCCCAGGCATCGCGTTCGTGTGTACCCATTGCCACCATCGCCAGACCCGCCACCTCGGGAATCCGTACAGACGGGCCTCGGGTCAAGCTGCGGCCGTCGGCAGCGAGGATGGGTAGTCCCAGTGAGGTGATGGTGTTGGTCAGATCGGTTCGCGCTTGTCAACCAGATCGGTGATGGTGGCGGAGATCTCCGAGGGGGTCGCAGCGAGCACCTTCGGGCAGCGAGTGATACGTCAGCTTGAGCAACTCAGCTTCCCAGAGCAGTTTTGAAAGCTCCGGCGGTCCGAGCTGACCGAGCGCAACGCTGTGGGTGCCGGTCTCGGCCTCCAGCCGTTCCAGATGCTCGGTAGCTCCCGAGCGCAAGACTCCCGCCCGGTATGAGGAACCCATGAGCGAGCCGTCGACGGCTGCGATGACATCCCGACCTGTGTTGCCGCCCAGGATTTCCTGCATGCAGGTGTGCGCGACCTCTTCGGGAGTTACGAACTCCATTTGGCCGATAGCGGTGATCGCTTCGAACTCCCCCTTCGTGAAGACCCCGTTTTCGCCGGTATCGACGACCGGAAGCTGGAGGTCGGTGAGGCGTTCGAAGCTGCTCGGGGCGACGTTGAGTTCCAGGCGGCTGTCGAGAGGCACCGTTTGAGCGGCATACAGGTGGACGGGCTCGCCATGTTCGAGAACCGTGCGGTGGTCAACACCCGAGAAGCCGATCAACGCAGCAGGCTTCACCTCTTTGACGACCGGCTCGCCGTGGGTGCGGGCCATCAGGAACAGCAGCCCGGTGTGTGCGAAGGCAACCGAGGTCTTGGTCATGAGCTTGGCAGATGGTCGGTCCTCGCTGTGGGTATAGGGGATGTTCAGTCCCATGCCGCCGGTTCCCGTGGTCCCCACCTTCAAGTAGAGGCGGGTCCCCGTGTCGTGCATAGCCCGGCTGAGGATCAGAACATGTCTGATGAGCTGTGGCACCGACTGGGACAGGATCAAAGCCTCGACATCGTGTGTGGTGCGCGCCTGTACCTCAGGCGAATGGTCACCAGCTGGAATCTCGCTGATCGTTTGCTTGGCAACGATGGACGTGGTGTACACGTCCTGGTAACTGATGGCAGTCGCAGTGTTGATGCAGTCGACGATGACGTCGGGGCGGTGGCGGAGGATCAATCGGGCCAGACTGGACCGCTCGTAGGCGTCGTCGAGGGGTCCGAGCAGATCGGCGAAGATCCCTTCTCGCGCCTCGGCGTCTTCGAGAAGCTCATTGCGATGGCGCCGCGAGAAATCCTCCCGGAGAAAGATGTCTCCCCACTCGCCGATGATTTCTGTGGGTGAATCGGGGAACACACTCCGGAGGTCGGCAACCGCCCGTTCGGCCCCTCCCTGATCCAACGATCCGATGACAACCCGGCGAGGTGCCAGATCGCCGATGATCCGGCGGGCCACCTGGGTTCCTACCAGGCCTGCTCCGCCCAAAAGCAGGAAGATCTCGTCTCGCACCCTCCGAAACCTACCCGGTTGCCTCGAGTCGATGGTTGGCATCCCCCGTCGCTTTCCGGCTGGATCGAGAACTTCTCTACACTTCCGGCTCATGAGCCCGGACCCCGCCTACAAGAACAGCCCTTCCTATACCCAGCACTTGGGCAGCAACCGTCAGTACCTGCGAGACATCATCCTCGGTGTCAACGATGGGCTTGTGTCGATGTTTCTCCTCGTGGCCGGCGTCGTCGGCGGCGGGATGGCCACTCGCAACGTCCTGCTCACGGGAGTAGCCGGAGCCATCGCCGGGGCGATCTCGATGGCGTCGGGAGAATACATAGCCACGAAGACCCAGGAAGAGGTCTTCGAGGGCGAGCTCGCACTCGAGAAGGAGCACATTCGGGATTTTCGCGAAGACGAACTTCATGAGTTGGGCGACCTGCTCGGGGACATTGGCTTGCATGGTCCGCTTCGCGATGAGGTGGTGGTTCATTTCGGAGAGGACGATGAGGCTCTGCTCAAGGTCATGAGCGCCCTGGAATTTGGCGTTGTCGCCACGGAGCGGAGATCGCCCTACCGGGCGATGTTCATGTCCGGCGGGTTGTTCCTGGCAGGATCCCTGCCTTCGGTGCTCCCGTTTGCCTTCGTGTCTCTTCCAACGACCGGGCTCTGGATTGCCACCATCGGAGCGGTCCTCGGGCTGTTGCTGGTGGGTGCCGTCAAGACCTGGGCGACCCGTGGGGATCCGCTGCGGGCCGCTCTCGAGAACCTGTTGGTGGCGGCTGGAGGCGGAAGTCTTGCGTACGGCGTAGGGATCCTTTTCGATGCCGTCGTGAACTGAGCAACTATCCGTCGCGAGAGCTGCGGATCCGGTCGGCCAGGCCAAAGCGGGGGGGCCGGAGGTCGATGAGAGCGTTGGTGGCTTCGGCAAATCCGGTCGGGTCTTCTGGAATGACCACCATCGGGTCACCTTCTACCACGACCCGGAATCGGAACGGGGTGAGGCGCTCGATCTGCACCTCCTCGAGGGGCCAGGAGCCGAGTCGGTTCGCTCCCGCCCAGATCCGGATGCGTCCACGCTCAATCTGGATGTGGATCGGCAGACCCCGGGACGGGTCTCCCTGATTCTGAATACGAGCTTCGAATTCGCCGATGATGTCCCCCAAGTCGTCACATCCTAATGGGTCCACGTTTTGATGGTGCGGGGACGCGGGCCGGGTGTGATGATCCAAAGTCGGGTTTCAGATCGACACCCTCACAGCCGATAAGGAAAGTGAAGCCACCGTATGTGAGGAGACCGAGAGCAGTGTTCACCTTCCAATGCACCAGGTGCAGGAAGAAGCCGGCCATCATCACCAGAGGACGACGCGTCTTTCTCTGTCCTGACTGCGCGACCGGATCACTGTGGTACGACATGGTCGGTTCGCTGATGGACCCGAACGCACCAAGCGGTGTAGTTCCCGACGACGACACGGTAGGTGACGAGGCCGGCGAGGACCTAGTTGAAGGTCCCATCGATCCCTGGCAAGCGTCTGCCTGATCTCTGAACGCCCGGCCTTATCGGGCCCGGCGACCCCTGCACATAGGAACAAAGTCCCTGCTCTGAGACCTCGGATCAAGGGAGACTGGACGCATGCATGCGACCAGCGGCGGAGCTTTGTTCGAGGTTCTCGAAGCCAAGCATCTGGCACCCGACGTCCGGTATCTCAAGGTCAGAGCACCGAAGATCGCACGGCGTCGCAGGCCGGGCCAGTTCGTCATTGTCCGTGCTTCCGTTGATGGCGAGCGGATTCCGCTCACCATCGCCGACGCCGACCCGGCCGACGGATGGATTGCCCTCATCTGCCAGGGCGTCGGCAAAACCACACACCAGCTGAATCAAGCCGTGGCCGGTGACCACATCCCCGACGTGGCCGGTCCCCTCGGGATGCCCTCCGAAATCAGGATGTACGGCAATGTCGTTGCCGTCGGCGGTGGGGTTGGGACGGCTATCGCCTACCCGACGGCGGCAGCTCTCAAGGAAGCTGGGAATCGGGTGGTCGCGATCATTGGGGGTCGCACCCGTGAGTACGTCATCCTGGAAGACGAAATGCGGCAGGCAGTCGACGAGGTCTATCCAACCACCGACGACGGCTCCTACGGGTACCACGGTTTCGTGACCGGCCGGCTGGCCGATCTGATCGGCTCGGGACCGCCGATCGATCTCGTCCTCGCGATCGGGCCCATTCCAATGATGAAGGCTGTGGCGGAGCTCACGAGACCGCACGGCATTGAGACGGTGGTCAGCCTCAACCCGATCATGGTCGATGGGACCGGCATGTGTGGTGGCTGCCGGGTCGAGGTGGGCGGTGAAACCAGATTCGCATGTGTCGACGGGCCGGAATTCGACGCTCACCTCGTCGACTTCGACCTCCTCACCAGGCGCAATCAGGCCTACCGGGACTTCGAGAAACGACGCCTGGAGGAATGGGGCGAAAGTCGGCCCAATCGGACCGGGGTGCCGGCGTGAACGAGTTGACCCGCAAGGACCGGATGGCGATGACCAGAGTCGCCATGCCCGAACAGCCTCCGGACGAGCGGAGCCTGACGTTCACCGAGGTCAACCTCGGCTTGACCTCAGACCTCGCGATGGCGGAAGCCAGTCGCTGCCTCATGTGCAGACGACCTGTCTGCATAGATGGTTGCCCGGTTGGGATCCGGATCACCGACTTCATCGACCTGGTGGCGAACGGGGAATTCGACGAGGCCGCCAAGGTCATCAAGCAGGACAACTCACTTCCGGCCATCTGCGGAAGGGTCTGTCCGCAAGAAAACCAGTGTGAAGGCGCGTGCGTCCTGGCCCGAAAGGGCAAGGCCATCGCCATCGGTGCGCTCGAGCGCTTCGTCGCAGATTTCGAACGAGACAATGATTTGATGACCGTCGCAACGCCCGCCCAACGTACGGATAAGAGGGTCGCGGTCGTGGGGAGCGGACCGTCCGGCCTGGCCTGTGCGACGGATCTGGCCAGGCTCGGGCACGACGTGACCGTTTTTGAGGCCCTGCACGAACTGGGGGGTGTGCTGGTCTACGGCATCCCGGAGTTCCGACTCCCGAAGGAGATCGTCCGCGCCGAGATTGCGCAACTCGAAGCAATGGGAGTCGAATTCGTGACGAACGCGATCATCGGCATGATCGATTCAATCGACGACCTCCTCGGTGAGGAGGGCTACGACGCTGTGTTCCTCGGGGTCGGGGCGGGCCTCCCGCGATTCCCGCAGATCCCGGGAGAGAATCTCATCGGGGTGTATTCCGCCAACGAATTTCTCACGCGCGTGAACCTCATGAAGGCCTACCGGGCGGATTCCGATACCCCGCTGTTCGATCTGCGGGACCGATCCGTGGCTGTGTTCGGCGGCGGAAACACCGCCATGGACGCGGTACGAACTGCGGTCCGGTTGGGAGCCGCACAGGCCTCGATCATCTACCGACGGTCGGATGAAGAGATGCCGGCCCGGCGGGAAGAGGTCCATCATGCCCGCCAGGAGGGGGTGCGTTTCCGAATGCTGGCCACCCCGACAGAGTTCGCCGGAAACCCGGACGGCTTTCTCGAAACGGTGCGCCTGCAACGCATGGAGCTCGGCGAACCGGATGAAGGTGGCCGGCGGCGTCCTGTCCCGATACCGGGGAGCGAGTGGGTAGAGCATGTCGATGTGGCCGTCGTCGCGATAGGAAACAGCCCGAATCCACTCCTGGCCAAGACAACGCCCGACCTCCGTCAGACCGGGTGGGGGACGGTTGTCACCGACGAACGCACGGGCCGTACCGGCAAGCGAGGCGTTTTCGCCGGAGGCGACATTGTGACGGGCGGAGCAACCGTCATTCTGGCGATGGGAGCCGGACGAATCGCCGCGGCCTCCATCGATGAGTACCTGCGTACCGGCGCCTGGGACCCTCCGGTCGATCCCGCTGAATCGTGAGTCCGCAGTAACGTCTATCCGGTGTATCGACGTGGCGGCATTGCGGTGATCCTGGCGGGCCTCGGGCTCGGGATGCTTTTTCTTTTCTGGCCGCTTCAATACCAGACCGGGTGGGTGCGCTCCCGGTCAGAGGTGACCAAGGTCTACGTCGCCTGCGGCACTCCCTCCTCGATCCTGGCCGGTCGGGAGTTCAGTGACGAGGCTCGCACGCCATGGATCCAGGAACAATGTGTTCGCGCGGCGAGAACCAGGGTGGTGAACATCTTCGTCTTCTCCATTCCTCTGCTCATCCTCGGCGGTGCCGGGTTCGGCCGCGGCCGCTACCGCCGGGTCCCCCTTGCCGACGTGCTCCGGCCGTTGCCCAAGCTGCACTGGTGGCGACGGCGCCCGAGCTGGGAAGTCCGTTCACCCGACCTCGCTGAGGCGGATGATGCTTTCCAGGTTGAGGCCCCCCGGGAGCGTCCCGAACGCCCGACCCCATCCTGAACCGAACCGCGCGGATAAGAAGGCATCGGCGGTTGCCGGCGATCCGTACCGCACGACCAGGGAACCCTGCAACGTCAGGGCAAGTGCTTCTACCAGTCGCCGAGCTTGCGACTCCTCGTGGGTGAGATCCTCAACGGCGTCCTTGAGATGATTGATGGCAGCGTCGAGCCGGTTGTCGGCTCCGGTTGCCTGCTCAATCTCGGCCAGCACGGCGTCGAGGGAATCGGGCGCTCGATTGAGCG
Source organism: uncultured Actinomycetota bacterium (assembly GCA_963715305.1). Lineage (GTDB taxonomy): Bacteria > Actinomycetota > Acidimicrobiia > Spongiisociales > UBA4744 > UBA4744. The sequence continues at coordinate 469,948 of CAVQSB010000005.1, read as the reverse complement.
CCCGGACCACGTCGAGGGCAATGACATTGCCGGAACCTTCCCACACCGAGTTGACGGGGCTTTCACGATAGAGGCGGGGCAGGTTCGATTCCTCGACATACCCGTTCCCGCCCAGACATTCCAGGGCTTCGCCCGCCAGCATTGGCGTTCGTTTACACACCCAGTACTTCCCCAGGGAGGTGGCCAGGCGCAAGAAAGACGCCTCGAACGGGTCCGCTCTTCGGTCGAAAGAACCGGCGAGCCGCATCATCAAGAGCGTGGCCGCTTCCGATTCGACCACGAGGTCGGCCAGCACGTTTTGCATCAGCGGTTGATTCGCCAGCAAGGCCCCGAACGCACTGCGATGACGGCTGTGGTGCACGGCCTGGGTGACCGCCTGGCGCATGATGGCGGCCGATCCGATGACACAATCGAGCCGCGTATGGTTGATCATCTCGATAATGGTGCGAACGCCACGTCCCTCCTCACCGACCATACGAGCCCAGGCTTGTTCGAACTCGATCTCGCTCGAGGCGTTGGAGCGATTGCCGAGCTTGTCTTTGAGCCGAACGATGGAGATAGGGTTCGGCTCGTTGGCGGGGGTCCAGCGGGGAAGAAGGAAGCACGACAGGCCACCCGGGGCCTGGGCCAGCACGAGGAACGCGTCGCTCATCGGCGCCGAACAGAACCATTTGTGTCCGGTCAACGCATACTCGCCTCCCGGTCCTCCGCCGTTGATCGGCAGCGCGGTCGACAGGTTCGCTCGCACATCGGAGCCGCCCTGTTTTTCGGTCAGAGCCATACCGAGCAGAACTCCCGACTTGCTCGCCCGCGGGGCGAACGTCGGGTCATATGTGCGCGAGAGGACGTCCGGTTCCCATTCTGCGGCCAGGTCGGGTTGTAAGCGGAGGCTGGGAATCACCGAAGTGGTCATCGAGATAGGACAGCCGTGTCCTTGCTCGATCTGGCTCATGACGAAGAATCCGGCCGCCCGGGCCGCATAGGCACCGCCGCTGCTGCCCTCCCAGGGCAACGAATGCAGACCCTGGGCGACGGACAGATCCATCAATGCGTGCCAGGCCGGGTGGAACTCGACGCGATCTATCCGGTGGCCGTGGGGATCGTGTGTGACGAGGTGCGGCACGTTGGCGTTGGCAAGGAAACCCCACTCGATCACCTCAGCCGATCCGGCTACGGCACCAAAAGAAACAAGATCATCGTGTGCCCAGGATCCGCCCTCGCGCTGGAGGGCGCTTTGCAGGGTTTGATCTCCGAGGTAGGGGTTGTAGTCGATCAGTGGGGGCGGCTGGTTGACGACGGAATGGGTGGCCAAGGAATGCACCTCCGTTTCTGCCAACGCTACCCGTCAACGGGCGCGTTCACCGTGTCAACTGCCTTGTCCTGGTGGTGGCCCTGCACGGCTTCCGCGTGCCAAACCGTGGTTGAGATCAGAAACAGGGCAAACGCTACGATCAGTACCGGTCCGACTCGGACAATGGTCAGTAGTCCGATCCGGTCGGCCATGGCTGTGCCAAACAAGGCGCCGAACGGCAGCGTTCCCCATGCAATGGCCCGAGCCGTGGCCGTCACGCGACCGAGCAGATGCGCCGGGGTATACAACTGACGCATGGTCGTCATGGAAACGTTCACCCAAACCAGTCCCATGAATGCTCCAACCAGGACGGCAGCGACCGTGGTCAACCCCGTTGCGAACGTCATCGAGAAGAGACCTGTGCCGAACAGAGTCAGTCCAGCGATGAACGCGCGGCCGATCCCGATGACCCTGATCACGTAAGCGGCCGTGAAAGCTCCGAGTAGACCTCCGGCACCCATTCCAACCACGAAAAAGCCCAACTGGGCAGGATCGTCGGTTCCCAGGATCTTGGCACCGATCAATACCAGGGCAGCCTCAATGAACCCGGTCACGAAGTTTCCCAACGACCCGGCCAGGGTGGTGAGTCTGATCCGGGTGTCTTGCCAGAGGTAGAGCCATCCCTCGACGACTTCTGCAACGAGGCTCCCCTCAGTCGGGAGGTTGCGGTCGACCGGGGAGCGGACAAACAGAAACGATGTAGCCGAAACAATGAAGGTGATGGCGTTGAAGGTGAAGGCGGCGCCGAATCCGAGCGACGCCACGATGAGACCGCCGGTGAGCGGTCCCAGCAAGAACGCCAACTGTTGGGAGAGCGAGAGGCGGCTGTTGGCGGAGGCGAGCAATCTTGGAGCCACAACCGCCGGCACAAACGACTGCAAACCGGCGTTGAAGGATGCCGCCAGGCTTCCGACGAGAAAGGAAAACGGAAACAACATCCAGACCTGGAAGTCTGCGTTCGCCGAAAGGATCGCGAGAACGATGAACGCCGCGGCGCGCAGGAGGTCGCCGACGACCAGGATCGGCCTGAGTCGAAACCGGTCGAGGAGTACGCCGCCGAGGAATCCGAACAACAAGGTAGGGATGTTTTCGGCGGCCGCGATCAATCCGAAGTCAAACGCTCGCTTGCTGAGTTCGTTCAAGAACAGCGGAATGGTCAGGTAGGCGATGTAGTCGCCGAAAAGTGAGATGGTCTGGCCGACCCATACGGCGGTGAAATCGTCTCCCAAGCCGACTTCTCGATGCTTTCCGCGTTGTGCCATGGCGCCAATACCCTAACCCCGGTGGGTGCCGATCATGATCGACGATCCGGTGGTGGTAGCCTCACGGTGTCCAGACCGAGAGAACCAAATATGAGCAACATAAGCGAAATACCCCAGCTGGCCGGCGAACTCGTTGAGCTATCCAAGGAGTACCTCCGCCAGGAGACCCTCGAACCGGCCAAGCGGCTCGGAAAAGTAGCAGGGATGAGTGTTGGGTCCGGGGTCCTGGTGGCCATCGGGGTCATCCTGCTGGCAACGGCCGGGATGCGATTGCTCATCGAAGTGTTTCCGGAGGGTGGTTTGTGGACTGCGCTCGCCTTGTTCTCGTCGGCTCTCGTGTCGGCCGGGGTGGCCGGACTTATCGTATGGAGGGCAACTCGCTGATGGTGGAACGAGCTGATATTGAAGCAAAGGCTCGCCAGATCGAGCAGGCGCTTGTCGAAACCAAAGAGAGCGCCCAGGACAAAGCCGTTGTGGTTGCGGTCGCGGTAGTTGCCATCATCTTGGTGGCTTTCCTCCTCGGCCGCCGGCGCGGCAAGAAGGGTGCAGCCATCATCGAGGTGTTCAAGGCTTGATCGGACCGATCAAGCGTCGGTGACTCCGCGGGGCGTCAACCGGATCGTCACTGCGTCTCCCGGTCGAAGCTTCTTCCTGTAGACGCGAGCTGCCGTCGGTTTCGACGAACGCCACCAGACGATGAGCAGCATGGCGGCGCCGAGCGCAAAGAGGTTTGCGTCACCGGTACGTAATCCACGGAAGCTGTTCGTCAGGCCACGTTGCAACAGGTTCATGCAAATGAGGATAGGCGACTTAGAGTATGGACACATGCGCAACAAAAACTTTGTGAGAGTGGTCGTCTGGTTGGTCGTCGTCTCCATGGTGCTCACCCTGGTGATCAGCTTTGGATCGCTGCTGTTCAATTGAAGGTCATACTTCGCCATCCCAAACGAGAGATCACCGTGGAGGGCCCGAAACTCGTTCGTGAGCTGCTGGAGCACCTCGAGATCGTGCCCGAGTCCGTGTTGGTGATCCGGGGGAACGAACTGCTCACCCGCAGCGACAAGGTAGAGGCGGATGACACGATCGAACTACGCCCGGTGATCTCCGGCGGGGCTTGAGCGATGAATTGCAGAGTCTGCAAACAGCGCGCGGCCGTTGAGGTACGGCGCCACAACGCCGCCTTCTGTCCGGATCACTTCATCGATCACGTGCAGCGCCAGGTGGCCCGCACGATTCATGACTTCGAGATGTTCGGGCCAAGACGATCGGTTGCTGCTGGGGGTATCCGGCGGGCAAGGACAGCCTGGCGTTGTGGGACATCCTGACCGTCCTCGGCTACTCGGTCGACGGGGTGTACCTGCATCTGGGCATCGGTGAGTACAGCTCCGAGAGTCTGCTCTTGACGGAGAAGTTCGCGACGGACCGGGGTCTGGCGCTGCGGGTGGTCGACCTGCCACTCGAATATGGCTTTTCCATACCGCAGGCGGCATCGACGCAGGGCCGGAGTGCCTGCTCGGTGTGCGGATTGTCCAAGCGGTACCTTCTCAACGAAGCGGCCGGCTGACTACGACGTTCTGGTCATGGGGCATAACCTCGACGACGAAGCCGCGACGTTGCTGGGCAACGTCCTGAATTGGAATACGGAGTATCTCGGCCGCCAGGCTCCCGTGTTGCCTGCAGTCCCCGGCCTGGCGCGCAAGGTCAAGCCGTTGATTCGGGTGGCAGAGCGCGAAACGGCAGCATATGCCGTGCTGCGCGGCATCGAATATGAGGTCGAAGAGTGCCCGATGGTCGCCGGGAACACCGTGAATCGTTTGAAAGAACGGATGAACATGCTCGAGGGCACATCCCCGGGAGTGAAGCAGAAGTTCCTCTTCGGGTTTCTCGAACGGGGGGCCGCCCACTTCGACGATGGGGACAAGGCAGACCTGGTTTCCTGTCGCTCGTGTGGCAGCCCAACCACGGGTGAGGTGTGTGCTTTTTGCCGGGTGCGGGAGCGGGCAACCAGGCCACGACCCGAGGGCGAATCATGACCAGGCTCATGGCCCCCGGCGACGATTGCCTGCTCATCGACGCCAAGGGCCGGTACTACCTCATCCGTCTCACCGAGGGTGGTGAGTTCCATTCGCACCTGGGGAGATTGCCTCATGCCGAGATCATCGGCGTTCCCGAGGGCAGTTCGGTCCAATCGGAGAAGGGGAGTCGACTCGTGGCGCTGCGTCCCCGCTTCTTCGACTACGTCCTGAAGATGAAACGAGGTGCGCAGGTCGTCTACCCAAAAGACATCGGACCGATCCTCGTCTACGCGGACATCGCACCCGGATCGCTGGTCCTCGAAGCCGGCACCGGTTCTGGCGCCTTGACGATGGCTCTGGTGAGAGCGGTTGGGCCCGCCGGGCGGGTGGTGAGCATCGAACGTCGCGAGGACCACGCCGAGCACGCTGAGAAGGCTATTGCCCGCTTCTTCGGAGAATTGCCGGGCAATCTGGAACTGCGCATCGGTGATGTGGAGGACATGGTGGCCGACGTCCAACCGGACCGAATCGTCTTGGATCTTCCGCAGCCGTGGGACGTAGTGGATGCGGCCGTCGAGTCGCTGCAAGGCGGGGGAGTCTTCTGCTCCTACGTGCCGACCGTGCCTCAAATGCAGCAGACCGTTGAAACCCTCCGGGCGAGCGGATCGTTCATTGAGCTGGCATCATTCGAAACCTTCTTGCGGACCTGGAACGTCGACGGCCGATCGGTCCGGCCGGACCACCGCATGGTCGGACACACCGGTTTCATCACCGTGGCGCGCAAGATCCTGGCTGCGGAATGAGAATGATCGAAGCCCGGCTTACGGTTCGATGAAGATGCATTCTCCCGGGCATTCCTCGGCGGACTCGATCGTCAAGTCCTCTTGACCGGCGGGAACGACCGCCACTCCGGCAGATCCCTCCTCGTTTCCTTCTGAGGCGGCGAAGATCTTGGCCCCTTCCCGAACGTAGGCCAAGCCGTCGTCGAGCAGCACAAAGACGTCGGGCGCGATTTCTTCGCAGAGCCCATCTCCTGTGCAGAGGTCCTGATCGATCCATACCTTCATGGTCTGCTCCTGGTAGCCAATGGTTGTGAGCGCGACGCTGAATCTTAGCGACAGGGTGATGATGCACCCGATTTCCGGCAGCCTCGAAGACTCGGGGAGAAGTCCCGCGCTCTTCGTATACTAAAAACGACTGACGTCGAGGTGAGTAATGAACCCAGGGACCGACGACCCGAGACAAGCAGAAGAGATAGCAGCGTTGCGGGCCACCGCGCGCTCGCTGCAGGAAGAACTGGTCGTCTTGCGCCGCCGTCTTCAGGACGCTCCGACCAGGATGCGCATGCTGGAGGAGAGGCTTACCGAGACGAAGGGCCGCCTGTCGCAGGCCGTAGCTCAGAACGACAAGTTGTCGGCCGTGCTCGAGGAAGCCCGACAACAATTGGCCGTGCTCCGGGAAGAGGTCGAGAAACTGTCCGCACCCCCGAACGCTTTTGGGGCCATCCTGGGAATCAACGAGGACGGGACTGTCGACGTCATGATGGGTGGCCGAAAGCTCCGGGTCAATGCCCAGCCGAACATCGAAGTGAAGCAACTCCAGGTCGGTCAGGAAGTCCTGCTGAACGAATCCATGAACCTCATCGATGTGCGCGATTTCGAGCCGACCGGTGAAGTGGCAGCCGTCAAGGAAAACCTGGGCGACGGGCGCCTGCTCGTGTTGGCCCACGCCGACGAGGAGCGGGTGGTTGAATTGGCCGCCCCGATGGCCGGACAACCGCTTCGGGCCGGCGATCACGTACGGATCGATTCGCGATCCGGGCTGGTGCTGGAGCGAATCAACAGACCAGAAGTCGAGGAACTGGTCCTGGAAGAAGTGCCGGACGTCACCTACGAGCAGGTAGGCGGTTTGAAAGGTCAGATCGAGACCATTCGCGACGCCGTCGAATTGCCCTATGTGCACAAGGAAAGATTTGATCGCTACGGGCTGGAAGCCCCCAAAGGGGTGCTCCTCTACGGACCCCCAGGGTGCGGCAAAACGCTCATTGCCAAGGCCGTTGCCAACAGTCTGGCAAAGGCGGTCGCCGAGCGGATGGGCAGAGATGACGCCAAGTCGTACTTCCTGAATATCAAGGGACCGGAGTTGCTCAACAAGTACGTTGGCGAGACCGAACGCCAGATCCGCCTGATCTTCCAGCGAGCCAAAGAGAAATCCGACGAAGGGGTGCCCGTCATCGTGTTCTTCGATGAGATGGACTCCCTCTTTCGGACCACGGGGGACCGGTATCTCATCGGATGTCGAGTCGACCATCGTCCCGCAGTTGCTTTCTGAACTCGACGGTGTCGAGAGCCTCAAGAACGTGATCGTGATCGGTGCCTCCAACCGGGAGGACCTCATCGACCCGGCCATCCTCCGTCCTGGCAGGCTGGACGTGAAGATCAAGATCAGCCGCCCGGATGCGGATGCTGCCCGACAGATCTTTGGCATCTATCTCGGAGGTGACATACCGCTCGACGAGAGCGAGGTTGCGGCTGCGGGCAACAGCGATCTGTTGATCGCCAAGATGATCGAAAATACGGTCGAGTTGATGTACTCGACGGAACCCGAGAATCGTTTCCTGGAGGTCACCTATGCCAACGGGGATCGGGAAGTGCTCTTCTTCAAGGACTTTTCGAGCGGTGCCATGATCGAGAACATCGTCCGGCGCGCCAAGAAGGACGCCATCAAGCGGGAGATCGCAGGGGGGCCGAGTGGGTTGCGGGTCACGGATCTACTGGCCGCCATCAAACAAGAGTTCGCCGAACACGAAGACCTTCCCAACACAACCAATCCAGACGACTGGGCGAAGATCTCGGGCAAGAAAGGCGAGCGGATCGTCTACGTGCGCACCTTGATCGAGGGTGAAACTGAAGGTAAGTCGATCGAAGCTATCTCCACCGGCCAGTACCTCTGATTGTGACTGTTCACAAAGTCTGCGGGATCGAGACTGAATTCGGCATCTCGGTTCGCAACCAGGCGGATTTCAATCCAGCGAGCGCCTCCGGGTTGGTAGTGAACTCCTACGCAGGAACCCGAGCACGGGTGCAGTGGTCGTCCGAAGAAGAGTCGCCGGGTCGGGACGCTCGCGGATTCGGGGTCGAGGGGGCAGTGGTCGCCGACTACGACAGCGCCCTCGTCAACGTGGTCCTATCCAACGGTGCCCGGCTGTACGTCGATCATGCCCACCCCGAGTACGCAACGCCCGAGTGTTTCGACCCGCTCGAAGCCGCTCTCCACGACAAGGCCGGAGAAGTGGTCATGGCCCGGGCGGGGATCTCGGCGGGTGCGCTCCTGGAACCCGGACAACGAATGGGTCTGTACAAGAACAACAGCGACGGAAAGGGCAATTCGTACGGGACCCACGAGAACTACCTGCTCTCCCGTGAGTTGCCGTTTGCCGACGTCATTCAATACTTCACGACCTTCCTGGTGAGCCAGGCAGCTCTACACCGGATCAGGAAAAGTCGGTTCTGAGAACGGTCGCCCGGCCGTCCCGTTTCAGTTGACCCAACGGGCGGACTTCTTCGAGGAGCGAGTCGGGCTCGAAACAACTCTGAAGAGACCCATCATCAACACTCGCGACGAACCGCACGGAGACCCGACGAAATACCGGCGCCTCCATGTGATCATCGGTGACGCGAACCTCTCCGAGATCCAGACATTCGTCAAGCTCGGGACGGCATCGCTGTTCCTGGCAGCCCTCGAGGATGGGGCTTTGCCGGACCCGGTTGAGCTGGAGGATCCGGTGGCCGCTACCTGGCAGGTCAGCCACGACGTTGGCCTTGCAGCTTCCCCTGTCGCTCGCGGAAGGTGGGTCGGCGACGGCCCTCGAGCTGTCCTGGCAATACCTGGAATGGCTGACGAAGTATGCGGAACAGGTAGCGCCGAACCCGACCTATGAACGCGTCTTGAGCTTGTGGGAGGGGATCTTGACCGACCTCGAGACAGACCCGGTCCTTGTCGCGGACCGACTGGATTGGGCTGCCAAACTTCGCATTCTGGAGGGCTTCCGGGCAGCGAGACGGCCTGGCGTGGGATGATCCGAAGCTGCGGGCCCTGGATCTTCAGTACCACGATGTCGATCCGGAGCGCGGCCTCTACTACCGGCTGGCCGGGCGGGGTTCGATGCAGCGCCTCTTCACCGACGACGAGATCGAGGCGGCCATTGCCGAGCCGCCCGAACGCACCCGGGCGTACTTCCGAGGTCGCTGCGTTGCGAGGTTCTCCCCATCGCTGGTCGCGGCCAATTGGGATTCGTTGGTGTTCGAAGTGGGGGAAGATACGTTGAAGCGGGTGCCTATGATGGAACCGCTGCGGGGGACGAAAGAACATGTTGATACCGTGCTGGAACGGGCGGCTGATGCGGCCGAATTGGTTCGAGCACTAGGAGGTAGCAATGGCCGAACAGGAACGGAAGAAGGTCCAGCGGAAGGGAACTGAAGCTGAGTCCGAGGCCGTGCAACCTGTCTCTGGCGAGACGGCTGCCGAAACAACCGAAAAGATCGACGAGTTGCTCGACGAGATAGATGAGGTCCTCGAGGAGAACGCCGAGGAGTTCGTCAAGAATTACGTCCAAAAGGGCGGGCAATGAGCGTCGACCGATTCACCGGCGGATTGCCCGCCGGTGCTCCGGCGCCGGGTACCAGCTTCACCGACCTCCTTCGATCATTGGATCTTGCCCCGGAATGGAAAGGAGCCGCGACCATCGGCTCCGTTCCGGCCCCGGAAGGCACCACGGTGCTGGCGCTTCGATATGCAGACGGGGTCGTGATGGTCGGTGATCGCCAGGCCACTGAGGGCCACCAGGTTGCCCATCGCAGGATTCAGAAAGTCTTCCAAGCCGACGGCTTACTCAGCCGTCGCCATTTCGGGAACGGCCGGCTTGGCGATCGAAATGGTGCGTTTGTTCCAAACGGAACTAGAGCACTACGAGAAACTCGAGGGAGCCAGACTCAGCCTCGAGGGCAAAGCCACGTATCTGGCCCGGATGGTCCGTGCGCAGCTCCCGATGGTCTTCCAGGGTTTGGTGGTCGTACCGCTCTTCGCAGGCTTCGACGAGGCCGCTCAGGAAGGACGCCTCTACACCTTCGACGTTGTCGGAGGGCGCTACGAGGAGCACGACTTCGGGGCAACCGGCTCAGGCGGCCGGGACGCCAAATCGTACTTGCGGGGCGCCTTTGCAGAAGGTCTCGACGAGGGCGCAGCTCTCGCTGTCGCTCTGGGGGCCCTGGTCGCCGCCGCCGAAGAAGATACGGCTACCGCCGGCCCGGACGTTCAGCGTGGGATTTTCCCGAATGTCGTGACGGTCACCGCGGCAGGGTTTCGTGAAATCCCTGAGGAACGGGTTGCCTCGATAGCAGCGGCGGCGATGGAGGCGAAGCGATGAGTATGCCGTTTTACGTCCCACCCGAGCAGCTGGTCAAGGATCGGGCGGAATACGCCCGGAAGGGTATTGCCCGCGGCCGGTCCATCGTTGCGATGGAATACGTTGACGGGGTGCTGCTCCTCGCTGAGAACCCCAGCCGGACCCTGTACAAGATCAGCGAGATCTACGATCGGATCGCGTTCGCCGGTGTCGGCAAGTACAACGAGTTCGAAGCTCTTCGGGTAGCCGGCATCAGGCATGCTGATCTCAAGGGATACATGTACGGACGGCCCGATGTCGCCGCGAAAGGGCTCGCCAACGCGTTTTCCCAGACACTGGGGAACATCTTCACGCACGAAATCAAGCCGTATGAAGTCGAGATACTCGTTGCCGAAGTCGGGATGAGATGGGGCGGACAACAAGCTCTTCAAGGTTACCTACGACGGCACGCTCTACGACGAACGAGGCTTCTGTGCCATCGGCGGCCAAGCGGACATCCTCACGACGACCCTGGCCGAGACGTTACGAAACGCCGGGCTCTCTGAACGAGACGGTGCACATGGTGGCCGACGCCTTCGCGCAAGTCGAACAACGAGAGATCGACGGTTGGGAAGCGGCAGTCCTCGACGGTACCGGCGAACGTCGCACGTTCCGACGGCTCACCCAGGAAGAGATCACCAGCAGCGCTTGGCTGACCGAGCCGTCCCGATTCAGGACTAGGCGCCGAGCACCCGCGCGTAGCCAAAAACGGCGATCAGCACCGCCGCCACCAGCCACCACATCCACGAGCGCAGGGGAGAGGTCGATAGCCCCGGCCCGATCGTGTCCACGTCGGCAACGATGGCGTCGACGTCGGCAGCCAGAAGAATGAGACGGGCTTCGTCCATGCGATCGGGCGCGATCCAGATTTCGGTGACCGCCATGGCCCCGATGTTGAGGCGGTACGGGCCGAGAGCTTCGCCGCGCACCTGGGCGTCGATCCCTTCCGAATCCAGGCGTGCTCTGAGCAGCATGGCCTGATTCGGGTCACTGACTTTCGCGAGGAGCACAAAACTCGATTCCATCCTCCGCCATTCTGAGGCATCCCGGTACTTAGCACAGTCCCTAGCGATGAACCGGACCGGGGTACCCTGACGTGGTGCATCGACGGATCTTCGGTATCGAAAACGAATACGGTGTGACCTGCACGTTGCGCGGCCAGCGGCGGCTCAGCCCCGACGAAGTGGCCCGCTATCTCTTCCGGCGGGTGGTCAGCTGGGGGCGGTCATCGAACGTCTTCCTGGAGAACGGCGCCCGTCTCTACCTCGACGTGGGGAGCCACCCCGAATACGCCACGCCCGAATGCGACAACGTTCTCGACGTGGTCGCCCACGACAAGGCGGGGGAGCGCATCCTGGAGGGATTGGTCGTTTCGGCTGAAGAGCGCCTGGCCGAAGAGGGCATACGCGGGGAGATCTTCCTCTTCAAGAACAACACCGACTCGGCCGGAAACTCCTACGGCTGCCATGAGAACTACCTGGTAGGGAGGCACGGTGACTTCCAGAGGATCGTGGACACGCTGATCCCGTTCCTGGTCACGCGCCAGATCTTCCTCGGGGCGGGAAAACTGCTCCAAACCGCTCGTGGGACCGTGTACAGCGTTGCCCAACGGGCCGAGCACATCTGGGAAGGTGTCTCGTCGGCGACCACGCGCAGTCGGCCCATCATCAACACCCGCGATGAGCCCCATGCGGACGCCGAACGCTATCGCCGTCTGCACGTCATCGCCGGCGATTCGAACATGTCGGAATACGCAACCTACGTGAAGATGGGGACGGTCGCCGCCCTGCTGCAGATGCTCGAAGATGACGTCGTCTTTCGGGACCTGAGCCTCGAGAATCCGATCCGGGCGATCAGAGAAATCAGTCACGACACAACGTGCCGGCGCAAAGTTCGCTTGAGTAACGGTCGGGAGTTGTCCGCCCTCGACATCCAATGGGAGTACCTTGACCGGGCGATTCGATACAGCCGGAGCCCGGGGTTTCCGGCACCTGTGCAGCGCGCCATCGAGATGTGGGAGCACCTGTTGACCGGCTTGGAGAAGGACCCGATGACGCTGGAACGCGAGGTCGACTGGGTGGCCAAGTACCAGCTCATCGACCGCTACCGGGCCCGCTGGGACCTGTCGATGTCCGACCCGAAGATTGCACTGGTCGACCTCTCGTATCACGATGTCAACCGGCAGCGAGGCTTGTTCTACCTGCTGCAGCGCAAAGGCATGGTGGACAGGGTGGTCACCGACGACGCCATCGACGACGCAATGGTCCGGCCTCCCCAGACAACCCGGGCCCGGCTGCGGGGCGAATTCATCAAGGCAGCCAAGGCCAAGAAGCGGGACTTCACCGTCGACTGGGTCCACTTGAAGCTGAACGATCAGGCCCAACGCACCGTCTTGTGCAAAGACCCTTTCAAGGCGACCGACGAACGGGTCGAGAAGCTGATCAGCAGCCTGTGAGTCCTGAGGTCTCAGTCATCAGATACATGATCCTTCCCGGCTGAAGGCGGCGCCCATACACTGGTTCTCGCAATGAAACGTGTGATCGAACGCCTCCTCAACCTTTTGGCCTTCCTGCTAACGACCGGCCGGCCGGTCTCGGCGGACGAAATCCGCTCGACGGTTGCCGGCTACGACCAGGAAAACGACGAAGCGTTCCGGCGCATGTTCGAGCGTGACAAAGATCTGCTCCGCAACATGGGCATACCGCTCGAATTGCGGCCGACGGACGTGTGGGAAGTTGAATTCGGTTACGTCGTTCCGCGTGATGAATACGAGCTCCCCGATCCCGGGTTGACCGATGAAGAACGGGCTGCGCTATGGCTGTCCGCTCAAGTGGTACGCCTGGGTGGGCAACCGTCCGGACCTGAGGCCTTATTGAAGCTGGGCGGTGGCGCAATGTCCGGAGCAGGGGAGCCGCTGGCAGCCGACCTCGGCCAGTCGGCCGGGTCCCTGGCAGTGGTTTTTCAGGCCGTGACGGACCGCCGGGTATTGAGCTTCGCCTATCGCGGCCGTGAACGGCGGGTACATCCGTATGGTCTTGTGCACCAGCGGGGCCATTGGTATCTCGTTGCTGCCGAAAGCGGCGAGGTGCGGGCCTACCGGATAGACCGGGGGTCGGAATACGCGGTGGAGGGTTCATCGGGGGCGTTCGACCGACCGGCGGGCTTCCGACTTCGCGAGGCTCTCCCTTCTCTGCCGTGGCAGGCGGGCGAGGAAGATCTTGAAGCAATTGTACGGTTCGATCCTGAGGTGGCCTGGTGGGCCAGGCGTCAGTTGGCCGAGCCGGCTTCCGAGCTAGCCGACGGGGGCCTCGAAGCGCGGATACACGTAGCCAATCCTGCCGCATTCATCGGCTGGCTGCTGGCCTTCGAGGATCATGCCGAAATCAAGAGTCCTGCGATTCTCCGCACCCAGTTGCTCGATCTCGTCAGGGGTGATCGTGATGAGTAGGACCGCTCGCCGGCTCACCAGGATCCTGTCGATGGTTCCGTGGGTGATCGCCCATCAGGGAGCGAGCGTGAGCGAAGTGTGCGGGAGGTTTGGCTACACCGAACGCGAACTGCTCGAAGATCTCAACCTGGTGTTCGTGTGCGGCCTGCCCGGCTACGGACCCGGCGATCTCATGGTGGCCTACGTCGAGAACGATGAAGTCATCGTCGACATGGCCGAGTACTTCTCTCGCCCGTTTCGCCTCACGCCGGCCGAGGCCCTGGGCTTGCTGGCCTCGGGCTCGGCGCTGCGTGAGCACCTCACAGGCACCTGATGTTCTCGAGCAAGCGGTCGGCAAGCTGGCATCTGCTCTCGGTATCGATCCCGACGAGGCTGTGGTCGTCGACCTGGCAGGCGAGTCGGAGCTGGTCACGGTTCTCCGCCAGAGCGTTAGCGAGAGGCGAGTCGTCTCGCTCACGTACACGTCGCTGGGCAAGGGCGAAACCCGGGAGCGACTGGTCGAACCGTGGTCGGTGTTCTCGACTCTCGGCAACTGGTACCTGTCGGGCTTCTGCCGGACGGCAGGTGCCGAACGGGTGTTCCGCGTCGATCGGATCCAGCAGGCGCACCTCGCCGATGAGACCTTTACGCCACCGCAGGAACCTCCGCCGCCGGAGGTCCGCTATACGCCTTCTGAGGACGATGTGCGGGCAACTATCGAACTCGGCGACCGGGCCCGATGGGTGGCCGAGTACTACCCGGTCGAGGTGCTGTCGGATGCAGGGTCCACCATGGTGATTGAGTTCTCAGCAGCTGACGCTTCCGTGGCCGCCCGGCTGCTACTTCGGCTGGGAGCCGACGCCCGGCTCGTCAAAGGTCCAGAAACGGAAGCCGCTCTCCACGACCTGCGGAGGCGCATTCTCGTCCCGCTACGAAGGCCGTTGAGCGCATCCCACCTGGTCCTGCTTCCCCGTCGAGCCCGGTCCGTTACTAGTGCGGTAGGACTATTTCCCAATAGCCCCTTCAGGCCGACGCCCGTCCGGCCGATAACCCGTGTGTACGAAACGGTTAGCGGAGAAGACCGAATGACCACCATCAAGACGACATGCGAACGGTGCGGAGACGTTGAGCTAGAACCCGACGATCTCGCCCTCGAACTCGATCCCACCCAGGAGTCCGGCGTCTACGTTTTCACATGCCCGTCTTGTGTCGCCGTTCAGCGGCGACCCGCCAACCCCCGGGTGGTCAACGTGCTCCTCGCCACCGGCGTCAGCTACGAGGTAGTAGCTCCCTCGCCGTTCGACGACCCGATCACGGAAGCTGAGATCGAAGCGTTTTCGAGCCGGCTCTACGGGGAAGAAGATCTCTTCCGGCTGCTCACTCCCTAGGGACGATCGGCTTCCCGGTTCTCACAGTCTCAAATTGCAGCGCACCGTACGGCACTAGCATGCCGCCCGCGTCATGTTCGACTCAATCAGCTTCACCGAACTCATCACGATTCTGCTGATCGCCCTCATTGTGTTCGGGCCTCAGCGGCTCCCCGAGCTTGCCAGAAAAGCGGGCACGTGGGCCAGAGAGATCCGTCGGACGGCCGGTGAGTTTCGCCGTGGGTTGGACCAAGAGGTCGGTGACCTCAAGCAACCATTCACAGAGATCAAGACCGATCTCGACAAAGCTCGCGGTGAGCTGCAGGCGGCCGGCGACGAGGTCAAGAAATCCGTGGAGTGGATCGGTCCACCCCCCATGGTTGGTCCGTCACCCGACGAAGTAGCCGCCGACCGGCCGGCCGACCCGGGCGAGTCGCCGGAGGCGCACCAGTGACGGAAGAAGCACGGCGCCAACCGATCCTCGAACATCTCAACGAACTTCGCTGGCGCCTCGTGAAGAGCGCCGTAGCGCTTACCGTTGGGGCGGTCGTTGCCTTTTTCTTCCGGGACTGGCTCTTTGACCTCCTCGAGAGCCCGTATCGCCTGGCCATCGACAACACCGATGCCCTCGCCCAATTTCAGGTGACGGAAGGCTTCTCCGTTGCCATGCGCCTGGCGCTCTTCGGTGGGACGCTGTTGGCCAGCCCGGTTTTGCTCTATCAGATCTGGGCGTTCGTCAACCCCGCCCTCACGCCCCGGGAACGCAAGTGGACGGTTCCGATGGTGACCGCACTAGCCGTTCTGTTCGGCGGGGGCGTGGTTTTCGGATACATCATCCTGCCGCGAGGCCTCGAGTTTCTGCTGGGAATCCAGAGTGGTCTCGAGCCGATCATCGGCGTGAGCAGCTACATCTCCCTGGCCCTGCGGTTCTTGCTGGTCTTCGGACTTGCGCTTCGAGTTTCCCGTGTTCTTGTTCGCGGCATCGGCCGCCGGGTTGGTGTCATCGGACCAACTCGCTCGGGGACGGCGGTGGGCGGTGCTGGTCATCGTCGTGGTCGGCGCCGTCGTCACCCCGACCGGCGATCCGCTCACCCTTCTGGCTCTTTCCGTGCCGCTGTACCTGTTGTATGAGTTGACCATTCTGTTGGTCAAAGCTGATCCTGCGGAAATGAGCCTCTCGGACTTCTTTGCTGAACCTGCCGATTCGTCCGGACGTATTTCAGGAGGTTGCCGCCGAAGCGATCGAGAGTGGAGCGTCGGTCGTGGTCGCCGCCCCAACCGGGTCAGGCAAGACACTGGTAGCGGAGGTGGCGGTGCATCTGGCCCTGGAGCGTGGTCGGCGGGCCTTCTACACAACACCGATCAAGGCGCTGTCGAACCAGAAATTCGCCGATTTCCAGAACGCCTATGGCGACGAGCGGGTAGGTCTGCTGACCGGCGACAACTCCATCAACGGAGACGCCCCCATCGTGGTCATGACCACCGAGGTGCTCCGCAACATGATCTACTCGGATCCGCAAGCCCTCGACGATCTCGACACCGTAATCCTCGACGAGGTCCACTACCTGCAGGATCGGTTCCGCGGCGCCGTTTGGGAGGAGGTCATCATCCATGCCCCCTCCCATATTCAACTCGTCTGTCTGTCCGCAACGGTATCCAACGCGGATGAGTTCACCGACTGGGTGCGCACGAGACGCGGACCAACCACACTGGTCATCGAAGACACTCGTCCGGTTCCGCTGGAAAGCCTGTACGCGCTGAAGGACCGGTTTTCGGACAACGGCCTGATCATCGAGCCCATGCTGGTGCGTCGCAAGGGTCGGTCCGAGCCGAACCCGGACATCGTCAGGATGCTGGCGCGAAAGCGAAGCAGCAGGCGATTCGCCACACCGCGCCGGGCCGAGGTCGTGGCGTCCCTGGCGGCTCAGAACATGCTCCCGGCCATCTACTTCATTTTCAGCCGGGCCGGCTGCGAAGACGCCGCCGGACGCCTCAAGGAATCGGGGATTCGTCTCACTACGACCGACGAACGCTCGGCGATCCGGCTGCACGCCGAACGGCTGACCAGTCACCTGGGTGAGGAGGATCTCGCCGTCCTCGGGTACGACCGGTGGGTCTCACTGCTGCAATCAGGGCTGGCGGCGCACCACGCAGGACTGGTTCCCGCCTTCAAGGAGACGGTCGAAGAGTTGTTCCTGCGCGGTCTCATCCGGGTGGTGTTTGCCACCGAGACGCTGGCCCTCGGGATCAACATGCCGGCGAAGACGGTCGTCCTCGAAAACCTCTCGCGTTTCACCGGAGAAACCCACGAGGTGCTCCGGCCCGGTGACTACACCCAGCTCACGGGTCGGGCCGGAAGGCGCGGCATCGATACGCAGGGTTACGGAGTGGTGCTCCATTCGCGGTTCATCCAGTTCGACCGGGTAGCCGGCATTGCATCTGCGGGCTCCCATGCCCTCCGTTCCAGCTTCCGGCCGACCTACAACATGGCGGCCAATCTGGTTGCCAACTATCCGCAGGCGCAGGCGGAGAAGCTCCTGAATGCCTCGTACGGGCAATATCAGCGCAAGAAGAACGTCACCTCGTTGCGCCGGTCGCTCGAACCTAAAGAAGAGCGGCTCGCTGCGCTCTACAAGGAAGCACAGTGTGAGAAGGGTGACGTAAGTGAATACCTGAGGCTGCTTCAGGCAGTCGATGGAGCCGGCCAGAAGCGGGCCGCCGGCGATTTCATTCGCACCCTGCAACCGGGTCAGGTGCTCGAGATCCCCGGAGGGAAACGCTCGGGTCGATACGTGGTCGTCAAGCAATGGCGCGGGGCTGATCCCCCGCGTGTCGTGGTGCTCTCGGAACAAGGAAACGTGGCCCAGTTCCGTTCGGCGGACCTCAGCCAGGGAACCGCCCGACTGGGCGCCCTCGCACTTCCCAAGCCGTATCGCCCGCGAGATCCCCGATTCCAACAGATCGCTGCAGGCGCATTGCGGAATTTCCAATCGACCAAAGCCGAACCCATGATGCGGCCCGTGGCCGATCCCGTCGCGGAACACCCGGTAGCCGATTGCCCCGAGCGCGCCAAGCATGTCAAGGCAGCTCGTCTCATTGAGCGAACGGGTAGAGACGTGGACCGCCTCCGCCACCAGCTCACCTTCGAGGGTGAGGGACTCGTCGAGGAGTTTCACGCCATTCTCGGGTTGCTTTCGGACTGGGGATATGTCGACGGTTGGGGTTTGACGCCTGCCGGCGAACGGCTGCGGTTCATCTACAACGAACTCGATCTGCTCCTCGCCGACACGGTGGCGCGAGGTGTATTCAGCGATCTCGACCCTGCCGAGACTGCTTCCCTCGGTTCGTGTTTCGTCTACGAACCGAGGGCTGAGCAAAACGACGGGAAGATGCCGACGACCCGCCTGGCGGAACGATGGAGTACGGTCGTTGACCGTGGCCATGCTCTGAACCAGGCGGAACGCCAACGACGCCTTCCGGAAACCCGCACTCCCCACCCCGGGTTCTCGGAACTCGCGTTTGCCTGGGCGCACGGCGAGGATCTCGAGTCGCTCCTCGAGGACGACGACCTGGCCGCCGGTGACTTCGTGCGCACCTGCCGGCAACTGCTCGATCTGTTGCGACAGATTCGAGACGCCGAGCCGTCTCTGCGCAAGCAGGTCTCCGACGCGATCCGTATGCTCGACCGCGGTGTTGTCGCAGCGGGAGGTTCGGTTTGAACGACTGGCTCGTGATCGCAAACCCATACGCGGGCCGGCGACGGGAGATCGAGCAGCGAACCCGCAAGGCCCTGGAGGCTCAGCGGATTGAGGCGGACATTGTCGCCCCGTACGGGGAAGCGGAGGTGCAAGCCTGCATCGATGAAGCGGTGGCGGCCGGTCGGAACCGGGTAGTTGCCGTCGGCGGGGACGGGACCATCAACCTGGTGGTCGATGCACTGATGCAACATCGTTGGGAGCATCCACCAACGCTCGGAGTCTTGCCTGCCGGCTCGGGCTCCGACTTCGTTCGGACATTTGGAATCTCGCAACGTCTCGAAGACGCCGCCGGTCATTTGAGCGGGGATCAGGTTTACCCGTCCGATGTCGGCCTCCTGCGAGGAGCCTGGGGAGAGCGGTACTTCATCAACGTTGGCGATGCTGGAGTCCTGGCCGCGCTTGTGAGACGGGCCGAGCGGCTCCCGCGCTGGCTCGGCTCCATTCGCTACCACGTTGCTCTTCCGCTCGTCTATCCCCGATTCCCGCAGGCGGAAATAAGGCTCGTTGCGGGGAAGCGAACCTACGAGGGGCCCGCCTTGTTGGTCGTCTTCGCCAACGCCCAGTTCTTCGGCGGAGGATGGAATATCGCGCCTCGGGCGACCGTGACAGACGGGCTGTTCGACATGCAGGTATTCAGCGGTTCGAAGCGTGACATTCCTCGGCTATGGTTGCGCGCCAAGACCGGGGACCACCTACGCGACAAGAAAGTGCAGAGGTTCTCGGCAGACCGATTCACGCTCGAGACCGACCCGGAGTGGCCGGTCGAGGCCGACGGAGAGTTTTACGGGTCCGGCAGGGTGGAGGGCGAGATCCTGACGGGAGCGATCAATGTGAAGATTTAGGAAAGCGCCGCGAGACACGAGTGAACCGCGAGGACGGTATATACTCCCGCCGCTTTTGGAACCGGAGGAGACATGGCCCGCAAGCCCAAGGTGATCGACGAATCCGATGGTGGAGTCGACGACGCGGACATTGGCGAAAATGAAGAGACTTATGCAGACGAGCTCGATGAGACGGAGCTCGATATCGACGACCTGGACGACGCTGTCGACGACGTCGAAGCGGACGTCGTCGCCGATACCGACGATGAAGCCGACGTCACGGACGATGACGACGATGACGATGACGATGTCGACGACGAAGCTGATGAGGCCCTCGAGGAACTCGAAGCAGAGGAACTCGAGCTCCTGGCGGAAGAGGCTGCCGATTCCTTGCTGGTCGACGAGGCGACGGAGCTTCGCGAGATCCGCCGGGCCGAGCTCGGCCTGAACATTGGAGCCCAGGCGGCCCGTGTGGACGAGTTTGTATGCTCCTCGTGTTTCCTGGTGAAGCGCACCAGCCAGCTTGCCAACAAACGGAAACTCATCTGTCGCGACTGCGTATAGCGCTCGGATACCTCGATGCGCGCCGATGAGGTCACGGTCGTAGTGCCCACCTACAACGAGCGCGAGAACCTCGAAGCACTGGTGATGGCCATTCTGCCGAATGGGTTCCGGGTCTTGATCGTCGATGACGGTTCCCCAGACGGAACCGGGACCCTGGCCGACGAACTGGCCGCCTCCTACGAGCTGGTTGCGGTGCTCCACCGCCCGGTAAAGGAAGGACTCGGGCCTGCCTACGCAGCCGGATTCAGAGCACGCGCTGGCGCATGGGGCCCGGGTGGTCTGCGAGATGGACGCCGACTTCTCCCACGACCCGAACGATCTCCAACGCCTGGTCGACGTCATTACGTCTGGTAGTGCCGACCTGGCCATAGGCAGCCGGTACGTACCCGGTGGCTCGACCCCCGACTGGCCGATGCACCGGCGGCTGCTCTCCCAGGGTGGCAACTTTTACGCTCGTATCATGCTCGATCTGGCGGTACGCGATGTCACGGCCGGGTTCCGGGCCTATCGCGCCGGTGGTCTCGCCCAACTGCACGCGGAGACTTGCCAAGCGTCGGGCTACGGTTTCCAGGTTGAACTGGCCTGGCGGGCCAGCCGCGCCGGGCTACGGGTTGTTGAGGTTCCCATCGTCTTTCGCGACCGGGTCTACGGTGAGTCGAAGATGAAAGGAAGGATCGTGATCGAAGCCATGTGGCTGGTCACCAAGTGGGGATTCGGACGGCGGACCGACCGGGGCGGCGCAGAACGATGATCGTCGAGGCGCGACAGGCAACGGCAGAGGATCTTCCCGAACTGGTTCGGCTATACCTGCTGCTGGCGAATGAGATGGGCGAATACCACCGGATGTGGGAGCTGGCCGATGGGTTGCCGGAACCGGTCGAGGGAGAACTCCAAGCAGCCCTTCACGATGAGCACACCGCCATATATCTGGGCTTGATCGACGGTGTTGTCTTTGGATTCATCCTGGGGAGATCCGAACCGTTGCTGGCTCAGGCCTCGGGTGAGCGTATCGGTGCGATCAGATTCGTTTTCACAGAACAGGACGCCCGCGAAGTCGGGGTAGGTGAGGCGATGCGTGACGCTCTGCTCGAAGACCTGAGGGCTCGCGGACTGCGCCTTTTCGATGCTCACGTGCTCCCCGGACACCGCCTGGTCAAGAACTTCTTCGAGTCCGGAGGGTTCTCGGCACGTACAATCGTCATGCACCACCGCGATGACTGACCCCCGGCCAACTCCGGGCGTGGGTGTTGCCGTGATCAACGGTGATGCTCTCCTGCTGGTCAAACGGGGAAGAGGCCCCAACGCCGGTTTGTGGGCAGTCCCCGGGGGGAAAGTGGACTACGGAGAGTCCATGGCGGATGCCGCAGTACGGGAACTTCGAGAGGAAACCGGCATCGAGGCCGAACTCGAGGGAGTGGTATGGGTTGGTGACGCCATCGGACCCGGAGACCCGCCCGCATGGCACTTCACGCTGGTTGACTATCGAGCCAGGATGACCGGTGGGACGCTCGAGGCAGCCGACGACGCCGCGGAAGCTGCGTGGGTCCCGCTCGATCGGGTGCTCGACCTTCCGTTGACGTCGACAATGCCTGGTCTGATGTCAGTTCTGCTCAACGCCAACATAGGGGATCGCCCTGATGACGACGGGTGAGATAGCCGAACTTCTCCAGGAACTGATTCGAAACGCCTGCGTCAACGACGGGACGCTCGAAAGCGGCCACGAAGAACGTTCCGTGGCGACGCTGCCGCGACTATTTCGGGCAGCCCGGTCGCGAATATGAGCCGCGCCCGGGACGGACATCGGTTCTCTACGACCTGCCCGCCACCGATCGGAAAGAGCCAAAACTCTTGCTGATGGGGCACCTTGATGTGGTCCCGGCGAACCCGGACGGCTGGCGTCACGATCCGTTCGGAGGCGAACAGATCGATGGGTTCCTATGGGGCCGGGGAGCCGTCGACATGCTCAACCTGACTGCGGCCATGGCTGCCGTTTTCAAGGGCTTTCTTGACGGGGTTGCGAAGCCGCCGCCCGGCGGGCTGGGTTTTCTGGCTGTGGCCGACGAGGAGGCAGGCGGCCGTTGGGGCGCCCACTACCTGACCGAGCACCATTGGGACGAAGTCGCTTGTGATTATCTGCTGACCGAGATTGCCTACCCGCCGATCCGGACCCGCACCGGCCCGGCCTACCCGGTGTGTGTGGGGGAGAAGGGCCCATTCTGGCGTCGAGTGAGAACCACCGGCACTCCCGGGCACGCCAGTCAGCCGTACGGAACGGAGAATGCTCTCGTGCCGGTTGTCCGGGCGCTCACGAAACTGGTTGAGGCCGCTTCACCGGTCGTCATGAGCCCCGAATGGAAAGCTTTCGTGGAAGGTCTCGAGTTGCCCGCAAGTCTGGCTGCAGACCTCACCGACCCCGACCGGATCGACCTGGCCATCGAGGCGATCTCCGGTGATCGGCCGGGTTTCGCCCGGTATGTGCACGCCTGCACCCACCTGACCGTGACGCCTACCGTGCTTCGGGCCGGGACCAAGACCAACACGATCCCTGACTCCGCCGAGGCCGAGATCGACGTGCGGGCCCTGCCCGGTCAGGATGCTCGGACGGTAGATGACCATTTCCGCAAGGCCACCGGACCGGACTACGAGCAACTCGAGATCGAACCCATCGCCGACTTCCCGGCCTCGGCAACTCCTCCGACCGGCCCGCTTTGGGCCGCCATCGGGGACGCCATCGAAGGGCTGACCGGATCACGTCGGATAATCCCCACCCTGACCCCGGCGACCACGGATGCCCGGTTTTTCCGCTCGCGCGGCACCCTCGCCTATGGCCTCGGTCTCTTCGACGAACGAGTACATTTCGACGAATTCCTGGGGATGTTCCACGGTAACAACGAGCGAGTCAGTATCGATTCCCTTGGCATGACGGCCGACGTGCTGGCACGGACGATCGCCGCGCTGTGAGTTCAGTGCCCGGCCGACTCAGGACTCGTCTTCGAAGCATCTCATCACAAGACCCGAGCGCGGTTTTGGAACGAAAAAGGTGCTCTTCTGCGGGAAACGCAGTCGGGCCGCGGTTGCCGCACTGACGGCCGCCTCCGGGACGGTCGCCATCAGGGCTACGGCTCCCTGCGGATGCCCGTTTCCGACGTGGAGGGCCTCGAGCGGGTCGGCGAAATAGGCGGCCTGGCTCTCCTCGACGTCGAGGAGGGGGTAGAGCAACTCCCGAGCCACGGCCGGACTGGCGAGCCGCCACGGTTCCGGCAACGTTTCCAACACTTCGGGCCGGGCCGTAAGCGTGATCGGGCCGGAAGCGTGCCCTGCGCCTGCGGCAAGGACGATCGTGCCCGGCAAATTGGGTGGGGTCGCGTCGCCGGTCTCGATGGTGAACCGTTCCCCCAGCCGGGCGAGGTCGACGGACACACGGGGAAAGACCCGATGCGTAGGTCCGATGGTGAGACCACTGCCCTGGGCGGGGACGAGAAAGGTCATGATGGCGTCCCAGGGGCCGGGTCCCGCCTGGCCTGACTGGTAGGCCAGGCCGGTTGTGTAACGGTGGTGGCCATCGGCGATGGCCACCGGATGAGCGGCTACTGCCGACGAGATCGCAGTGATGGCGTCCGGATCGCCGATGTTGTAGAGGCTGTGGTCTACGCCCTCGATCTCGAAGGACAACCTGGGAGCTCCAGGCGCATGCAGGAAATCCGGGAACTCGGACGAGGGCGTGAGAGCAATGATGAGATCGAGATTGGCCCGCGTGGCCGCCAGCACCGCTAGTCGATCGGCCTTGGTCTTCGGCATGGTCTCTTCGTGGGGCAGAACCTTCTCACCGAGCGGTAACAGCTGCAAAGCGCCGATGATGCCGGCCGCCGTTCGTTCAGTGCCGGCCTGGTCGACGTAGCGCATGCGGTAGAGATAGAAGCGTTGCCCGGGGTCGGTACGGACCATGCCTTCGCTGCGCCACACGGTGAGCAAGCGGGCCGCTTCCCGGTAGGTAGGATCGCCGGGTCCGCCCAGGAGCAGTCTGACCATATTGTGTATGGAGCTATTCCTGTACCGTTGCTCGGCGGCCTCGTTGATAACGTCATACGGGGGGCAGGTCGCCGACGGAATATCAAGAACCCGGGCCGGATCGAAGAGCGAGCCACGAAATGGTGCGAAGAACATGACGGACCCAGTTGTAGCCGGGCGGCGGGCAATCGGCAATCTTGTCTGCGACCTCGACGGAGTTGTCTATCTGCTCGGGACAACGGTTCCCGGAGCCGGGCAAGCACTTATGGACCTCGAAGCAGCCGGTTATTCGATCCTCTTCGTTACGAACAACTCAACCCGGCCTCCTGAGGTGACCGCAGCCCGCATCGGGAGTCTCACCGGCTACCACGCTCAGCCCCGGCAGGTCATCGGTTCCGCCCAGGCAGCCGTGTCGTTACTGGCTGCCGGTGCGGGCCCGGTCCTCGTGGTGGGAGGCGCCGGCATTCGACAGGCAATGGCGGAGGGTGGCTTCAACGAGACGGAAGATCCGAAGGCTGCGGCGGCGGTGATCGTCGGCCTGGACACCAGCATCTCCTACGAGAAACTTCGGGACGCTGTGGTAGCGGTTCGGAGCGGTGCGCGGTTTATCGCAACGAATACCGACGCCACCTACCCGACTCCGGATGGTCCCTGGCCGGGAGCCGGATCGATGGTGGCCGCGATTGCGGTTGCCTCAGGGACCCAGCCGGAGGTCGCCGGGAAGCCCCACGCGCCGATCCGCGAGCTGATTCACCAGCGTCTCGAGCCCGGACCCGTTTGGGTGGTCGGTGATCGTCCGGAGACGGATCTGGCGATGGCGCGGGCGGAAGGCTGGACCTCGATTCTGGTTTTGACCGGTGTCGTCCGAACAGCGGAAGAAGTGGCAGAGGAACACCGCCCGGACCTGATCCTTGCCTCTCTCGCCGACCTACCCGAAGCTCTGCAAGCCTGATTGTTGACGCGTCAGCCTTTTTTGATGGGCTGCAACACGCCGCAACAACGGTCCGCGCAGGATGAAGGCCACTGCTGCCCCAAACAAGAATCCTCCGACGTGTGCTTGCCACGCGATGCCGGTGGCGTCGCCGATCAGGGCGAACTGACCGGCAAACCACAGGATGAGGAAGATCGAAGCTGGAACGGCCACCGGAATGAAGAAGAAGATCGGAAAGACCGATACGACGCGCGCCCGGGGGAAGAGAACCAGGTAAGCACCCATGACTCCCGATATCGCGCCGGACGCCCCAACCAGAGGAGTCACCTCGCCCGGGTTGGTCAAGACGAAAGCCGCAGTCGCGGCCAGTCCCGATGCCAGATAGAGGAGCAGATATCCGCCCGATCCGAAAGCATCCTCAACGTTGTTGCCG
This sequence comes from uncultured Actinomycetota bacterium, assembly GCA_963715305.1. Classification (GTDB taxonomy): domain Bacteria; phylum Actinomycetota; class Acidimicrobiia; order Spongiisociales; family UBA4744; genus UBA4744. Next base: position 444,568 of record CAVQSB010000005.1, on the reverse strand, counting down.
AAAATCCAGAGGCTCCAGAGGTTCCCGAGCAAGTGGGCCAGATTGGCATGCAGGAACATAGAGATGATGGTGCTGGCCAGGAGATTTTTCGCCGGATAGAAGGGCGTCCCCACGTCCTCCGCGTTGCAGGCTTGCACGTCGCCGGCATCGAGCGGTGACAAGGTGGTGAGCTCACACGGAACGGCCGCGTACTCGTACAGGAAACTGCCGAACGCGTCCTCACCAGTCGGTTGGATTGCGAAGAAGACATAGCGCGCAGGCGGCGATGATCAGCCCGGTGATCACGGGCCGGGTCAGCGAGGGGTTGGCATCACGGATTGGGATCAAAGACTGGTTCCAGTCGCCGGTGCGGTGATAATAGGACTATGGATACTACGGAACTCGAAGAAGCAATCGCCCAACTCGCTGAGATGGATCCGGCCGATGCGCCCGATCCTGCTGATCAGATCGCCGAGACTCTCGCGGCTCAGCTCGAAGCATCAGAGGAACCCGATACGCCCCGGGAGGGGTGAGGGACCGTGGCTTTCCGTGCGATAACTTAGTTCATGTCGCAACCCGCCCGGCGCCGCCTCGATCTCGAGTTGGTTCGTCGGCACCTCTTCGACAGCAGGACGGAAGCACAGAACGCCGTCGAGGTTGGTCGAGTGGTTGTTGGTGGAGTTCCTGCACCCAAGTCGTCGACCCTGGTCGACGGATCCGTTTCCATCCGGGTAACCGGTTCACCCGGTCGCTACGTATCGCGTGGCGGAGAGAAACTTGCCGGGGCTTTGCAGGGATTTGGCGTGGCAATTCGAGATCGTCGGGCCCTGGATGCCGGTGCGTCCACCGGCGGCTTCACCGACTGCCTCTTGCAGGAAGGCGCAGCTTCCGTGACGGCCGTTGATGTCGGGTACGGTCAACTCGACTGGTCGTTGCGGAACGACCGGCGGGTTGTAGTCAGGGAACGTCTCAATATTCGCCACGCCGACGTCGCGACGCTGGGTGGACCGTTCGATGTGATCGTTGCCGATCTGTCGTTCATTTCGATCTGCACGGTCGCGTCAAAACTGTCCGAGCTCGCCGGCGCAGACTGCGATGTGATGCTCCTGGTCAAGCCCCAGTTTGAAGTCGGAAAGGGACAGGTTGGCAAAGGTGGGATCGTGCGCGACCCTGACAAACACAGAGCCGTGCTGGTGCAAGTTATCGAATGCCTCGCTGTAGACGGTTTGGGGACGGTCGGGGTGATCGTGTCGCCCATTAAGGGAGCGAAGGGGAACCGCGAGTTCTTTGTCTGGGCCAGGAAAGGAGCTACAACGGTGCAGGACGTCGATCTCGACAAGGTGGTGCGACTGTGACGGTCGAAACGATTGCAGTAGTGGTGCACGGCGCTCGGCCCGCGGCACTCGAGCTCGCCGAGCGTCTCTCCGATCTGGCCGGCCTCCGGGGTATGCGGGTGGTCGAGGTGGGGGACGACCCACCGGCTGCCGGCGATGTCGTCGTCGCCATAGGTGGAGACGGGACGGTGCTTCGAGCGGCCCGAACGGCACTCGAAGCAGATCTCCCCCTGCTCGGTATCAACGTTGGACGGAAAGGCTTCTTGGCCGACGTCGAACCTGCCCGGTTGGAAGACGCCCTTGATGCTCTGGCATCGGGTACCTGGATCGAATCGCCGAGGATGACCATCGAAGCGATTATCAACGGTCGGGAAGCCGTGACCGGTATCAACGATGTCGTCATTGAGAAAGCGCTCAGCCAGCGGCTCATCTCGATAGAGGTCTTTCTCGACGCTGAGCGTTTCATCACCTTTCACGCCGACGGTCTGATACTCGCGACCCCGACCGGGTCGACTGCTTACAACCTTTCGGCGGGTGGTCCGTTGGTTGCGCCCGAGGTCGAGGCCCTCCTTTTGTCACCGGTAGCTCCCCACTCTCTGTTCTCCAAGAGCCTGGTCCTCCATCCGGCAACTGAGATTCTCTGCACTGTCGTGCAGGACCGTTCGGCCGGTGTCAGTGTGGATGGCTACGATCTCGGCACCGTGGGTCCTGGCGAGGAGATCCGCGTTCGGAGGGGCAAGGGCTTGATCCGGTTCATTGAGATATCCGGGAGGTCGTTTGGGGCGCGCGTCAAGGAGAAGTTCCATCTGCGAGAAGACCTTCGTTTCTACGGGAGTACCTGAATTTTGCTCGACGAACTGATAGTCGAGAATCTGGGCATCATCGAGCGCGCTCACCTGCGCCCGGGTTCCGGTCTGGTGGCGTTCACCGGCGAGACCGGAGCCGGCAAGACCATGCTGCTGGGAGCGTTGCGTCTGCTCCTGGGGGGCCCGGCTCGCGGGGATCTCATCGGGCCCTACGGCGACGAGGCTCTGGTGGAAGGGAGGTTCGTCCGGAACCAGGCCGACGAGCATGTGATTGCCCGGTCTATCGCCCGGGGTCGCAGTCGGCGCCTACCTGAACGGCAGATTGGCCACGGCTGCCGCACTTGAGGAGCTGGGAACCGGATTGGTCGAGATGGTTGCCCAACACGAGAAACACGGCCTCAGCAAACCTGCCGAAGTGAAAGCGTTGATCGACCGCGTCCTGCCGGCGGAAGGTAGAGAGATGCTGGGGGAGTACCGGCTTGCCTGGGACCGGCTGGCAGGTTTTCGGGCCGATCGTGACCGACTCGGCGGAGACCGTCGCTCCCTGGAACGCGAGCTGGATCTGATCGGATACCAAGCAGATGAAATCGGCGCTGCCGGGTTTGCCCTGGGAGAAGACGAATCATTGGCGATAGTGGCTTCCCGCGCTCGCCATGCAGAGGAGTTGACGACCCGTCTGGGGGAGGCGCGCTCGGCCATTGACGATGCGGCCGACCAGGTCGGGATCGCAACCTCGCAACTCGGCAAAGCGGCGGGTCTCGACGCCAGTCTGCAGGATCTGGCCGAACAGGCTTCCGCAGCCCTGGCGGTTCTGGGCGAATTGGGATCTGACCTGCGCGTCGCGTTTGAAGCGGTCGTCACCGATCCGGCCGAAGCGGAAGCAACCGAGCAGCGCCTTGCTCAGCTCGGCGATCTTCGCCGGAAATACGGGGACACACTGCAAGAAGTCCTCGAATTCGCCGAAGGGGCCAACCGCCGCCGCGCAGAGCTTGGCGGGTCTTCTGGCGGGTGCCGAGCGACTCCAGGCCGACCTGGAAATGGCCGAACGGGAGGTAGCCGCAGCAGGGGGTCGTCTCCTCGCCGCGCGAACGGACGCGGCCGACCGAATCGCCAAGGCTGCGACCATTCACCTCCAGGACCTTGGGCTCCCCGACCCCATCATCCGACTCGTGGTCGAACCGGCCGACCCGGGGGCGACCGGCGCAGACAAGGTAGGTCTGTTGTTCGCCTCGGACAGCCGCCTCGAACCCGGTCCCGTCGGTCGGGTCGCTTCGGGCGGAGAACTCAGCCGGTTGGTGCTTTCGTTACGTCTTGCCGGCGGGTCGGGCCAGACACCCATCCTGGCGTTCGATGAAATCGACGCGGGGGTGGGTGGCAAGACGGCTCTCGAGTTGGGACGGAAGCTGGCCTCTCTCGCGAGGGACCGCCAGGTCCTGTGCGTGACCCACCTGCCCCAGGTGGCCGCGTTTGCCGATCACCACTTTGTGATCGCCCGGACCGGAACGACGGTAGAAGTATCGGCGGCCGACCGGGACTCGCGCATCGAAGAGCTGTCACGGATGCTCGCTGGACTGCCCGATAGCGAGCAGGGTCGGAACCATGCGGAGGAACTCATCGCGATGGCCGTCCGCGAGCGGACCTGACCGGTCGGACTCCTCACCTCGGTCGTCGAGTGCGGAGTCCTTCTTGCGCGTCGGGTTGACTGCTACCATGACCTCCCGTGGCGAAGTATGTGTTCGTAACGGGTGGTGTGGTCTCCAGTCTTGGGAAGGGGATCACGGCCTCATCTCTTGGCAGACTCCTCAAAGCTCGCGGCTTGAAAGTCGTCAATCAGAAGCTCGACCCATACATCAACGTTGACCCCGGAACGATGAACCCTTTCCAACATGGTGAGGTGTTTGTGACCGACGACGGGGGCGAAACCGACCTCGACCTGGGTCACTACGAACGGTTCACCGGCGAAAACTTGCGTCGTGATTCCAACGTCACGACCGGATCCGTGTATCAAACCGTCATTCAGAAAGAGCGTCGCGGCGACTACCTCGGTGACACCGTCCAGGTCATACCCCACGTCACGAACGAGATCAAAGCACGGATCCGCCGGCTCGGGGCCCACGAGGACGTAGACGTCGTGATCACTGAAGTCGGCGGAACGGTCGGCGACATTGAGAGCTTGCCGTTTCTCGAGGCCATTCGTCAGATTCGCAAAGACGTTGGCCGGTCAAACACGGTCTACCTGCACGTGACCCTGGTTCCCTACATCGCCTCGAGCGAGGAGATGAAGACCAAGCCTACCCAGCACTCGGTCGCGGAGCTGCGGAGCCGGGGCATCCACCCTGACGTGATCGTGGTGAGGTCCGATCGGCCGGTCGACGATGCGGCCGTGCGAAAGATCAGCTTGTTCTGCGATGTCGATGCGGATGCCGTGATCAACGCCACCGATGTCGGGGACGTCTATGCCGTGCCCTTGATGCTGCATCGGGGCGGACTCGACGATGTCGTATGCAGGATTCTCGAGTTGGAGACAGAACGGCCCGATCTCGCACCTGGGAGGCGATGGTCGAGCGCGCCGCAAGCGGGCTTCGGAGAAGGTGACGATCGGCCTGGTCGGCAAGTACGTAGATCTTCCCGATGCCTACCTGTCCGTCGTCGAGAGCCTCCGGCACGGCGCCCTCGACAACGACGTGAAACTCGACCTGCGCTGGATCCCCAGCGACGACATGGACGGTCTGCTGGCGGCCGACCACCTGGTGGGTCTCGATGGGATCGTGGTTCCCGGCGGGTTCGGTATTCGCGGCATTGAAGGGCAAGATCGCCGCGGCCCGACATGCACGAGAAAACGAAATACCGTACCTGGGGCTGTGCCTCGGTCTGCAGTGTGCCGTCATCGAATTCTCTCGATCACAGCTCGGTCTGGTCGGTGCGAATAGCGCCGAGTTCGATCCAACCTGTCCGCACCCGGTCATCGATCTGATGGAGAGTCAGCAAGACGTCTCCGATATGGGCGGAACCATGAGGCTGGGCATCTACGCAGCCAAGCTGCACGAGGGATCACTGGCCAGAACCCTCTACGGGAAAGAACTCATTTACGAACGGCACCGACATCGATACGAGGTCAACAACCGCTACCGGAAGGATCTCGAAGCTGCCGGTATGCGACTGTCGGGCACGTCACCCGATGACAACCTCGTTGAAATCGTCGAGATACCATCGCATCCGTTCTTCGTCGCAAGCCAGTTCCATCCGGAGTTCAAATCACGCCCGGACGATCCCCATCCGCTGTTTGCAGGGTTCATGGCGGCGGCGGCACGGCACCGGGAAGGCACTGCAACCGGCGGAGGACCGCGTCGGCCAACCGACCGCGGTCGGCGACTTGCCTCATCGGTGAGCCGAGATCTCCGATATCTCGGAGAGCGGCTCATTGCCACCACGTCCTTCATGGAGATCGTCCGGCGCTACTACCTCGCTCCGGATGGTCGCGTGGCCAGGCGGGAGATCATTCGCCATCCCGGGGCCGTGGCGGTTGTTCCCGTGATCGACGGCGATGTAGTGCTCATTTCGCAACACCGGGTGGCCATCGACTCCGATCTGCTCGAGATCCCGGCGGGGAAATGCGACATCCCGGGCGAAGACCCGGAAACGACGGCGAGAAGGGAATGTGAAGAAGAGGTGGGCTACCGGCCGAAGCGGCTGACCCACTCCACACCTTCTACACAACTCCGGGATTCACCGACGAGTCCATCTGGTTGTATCTCGCCGAAGACCTCGAACCCGTCGAGTCCCGTCCGCAAGGACTCGAAGAGGAGCGGGCCGAGGTCGTGCGTATGCCAATCGAAGAAGCATTGCGTAGGGTTCGAGACGGTGAGATTTTGGATGCCAAGACCCTGATTGGTCTCATGGCGATAGCGAAGGAGCGACGCTCGTGATTATTGGTGTTCCCAAGGAGATCAAGCCGGCCGAGTTTCGGGTTGCCATAACCCCCGTCGGTGTTCGCGAACTGGTCGACCACGGTCACCAGGTGATCATCGAAACCGAAGCCGGTGAAGGATCGACGATCCACGACGAGGAGTACGTCGCCCAGGGGGCCGCCATAGTGCCGAGTGCGGACGAGGTGTTTTCGAGTGCCGACCTCATCCTGAAGGTGAAGGAACCGCAGGCGGTCGAGGTTCCCAAGTTGCGACCCGGCCAGCTTCTCTTCACCTACCTGCATCTGGCTGCGTATCCGAAACTGGCCGAGGGCCTGTTGAAACGGGGAATCGTCGGTATCGCCTATGAGACCGTGCAGTTGCCAGACCACAGCCTGCCGTCTACTCGCTCCGATGTCGGAAGTCGCCGGCCGCATGGCTACACAGGCGGGCGCCTACTACCTCGAGAAGGCCCATCAGGGCCGGGGAGTACTGCTGGGAGGAGTACCAGGCGTGATGCCCGCCAAGGTTGTCGTCATCGGCGCAGGCATCGCCGGCACGAATGCGGCGGTCATGGCCATGGGACTTCAGGCAATGGTGGTTGCGCTCGACAACGATATTGCAAAGCTGCGCGGCTCTCGACCTGCTCTACGGTGGCCAGATTCTGACCCTGACCTCGAACCAGCTCACCATCGAGGAGCAAGTTCGCGACGCCGACCTGGTCATCGGCTCGGTGCTAGTTCCGGGGGCCAGCGCCCCCAAGCTGGTTACCGAAGAGATGGTGCGCTCGATGAAGCGAGGGTCCGTGCTGGTCGATATCGCCATCGACCAGGGCGGATGTTTCGAGACAAGCCGGGAAACGACGCACGAGCATCCGGTTTACGTCGTGCACGACGTAGTGCACTATGCCGTTGGGAACATTCCGGGCGCGGTGCCGCACACGTCGACCTATGCCCTCACGAACGCCACCCTGCCCTATGTGCTCACCATCGCCGACGAGGGAGTCCGGGCCGCCGTAGCCAATCATCCCGAGTTGCTGCCCGGTGTGAATGTGGTGGGAGCCGCGACCGTCAACCGGGCGGTCGCCGACAGTGTCGGGCGACCGTTCGAGGAGCCGACCAAGGCCCTGGCGGCATTTGTCGGATGACCTCATCGCTGGAGGTAGGCGTGGAGGAGTTCCTCGCATTCCTCAGCGCCGAACGCGGTCTGTCGGCCAACACCCTGGCAGCCTACCGACGCGACCTTCGCGATTACCTGGCCTACCTGGGAGACGATGATCCCTCGGCCGGCCGGGCCGTCTCGTACATCGCCCAACTCCACGCCGCCACTCTGAAACCGGCCACCATCGCTCGCAAGATTGCGGCGATGCGCGGCCTGCATCGGTTCCTGGTCGCCGAACAATTCGCTTCCGAAGACCCGACGGTCTTGCTCGATAGCCCGCGTCTGGGGGCGTCGCTGCCCAAGGCGTTGACGATCGACGAGGTTGAGCGACTGATCGCAGCTCCCGTCGACGAGACCGCCCTCGGGTCCCGTGACCGAGCTCTCCTGGAGTTCATGTATGCCACGGGCGTGCGGGTAACCGAGGCGGTGAATCTCGATCTCGCGGCGCTTGACCTCGAAGAACGGACCGCGTCTGGTGACCGGAAAGGGCAACCGGCAGAGGATGGTGCCGGTCGGACGTCTCGCCGTGCAGGCCATTGCGGCCTATCTGCCCTTCCGGATGACGCTCAAAGGAGACCGGATCGATGCTGGGGCGGTTTTCCTGAACGCCCGCGGGGGGAGGCTCTCGAGACAAGGTGTGTGGGGCATCGTCCGCAAGGCGGCCCAGCGGGCCGGAATCGAACCTGCAAAAGTTTCCCCACACGTACTGCGCCATTCGGCCGCCACCCACATGGTCGAGGGGGGCGCCGATTTGAGAACCGTCCAGGAAATGCTCGGCCACGCTAACATCAGCACCACACAGGTGTACACCCGGGTATCACCCCAGCATCTCTATGAGGTGTACATCACGTCCCACCCACGGAGCAGGTGAGCACAGCGATGGAATCTGATGGCGTCCGCACAACCTTGGCGAACGAGCGCGAGAAGCTCATTCGCCAACTCGATGAGCTTGGGGCGACCGAGACGCGGCGATTTGCGCCCAGATCTCGAATTTGGCGACGGCTTTGCCGATGCCGGTGCCGCCACCGCGGAACGGACCGAAGTGCTTGGCCTGGTCGAGTCTTTGAAGGGGCAGCTCGCCTCGGTCGACAAAGCCTCGTCAAGATCGACGACGGTACCTACGGTTCGTGCGACACATGCGGTCAACCGATACCGCCTGCCCGGTTGGAGGCCCGGCCTTCCTCCGTTCTGTGTATCGACTGCAAGAACCAACAGAGATAACCCCCGTTGACACTGACCGGCAACCGGATCCTCGATCCGGTCATATTCATAGTCATATTGATCGTTTCGGTGATCCTGCACGAGGTGTCGCACGGTCTGGTGGCCCGGCGCCTCGGTGACCGGACGCGCCGAGATGGCCGGCCGGCTGACGCTCAATCCGATCCCGCATATCGATCCGTTCGGATCGGTGTTGCTGCCGGCCATGCTTGCCCTGAGTGGCGCGCCGGTGTTCGGTTGGGCTCGACCGGTACCGGTGAACCCGCAGCAGTTCAAGCGTCCCACCGAGGGCATGGCCTTGACTGCACTGGCCGGCCCGGTGTCGAACCTCGCTTTGGCGTTCGTCGCCGGAAGGGTCCTCCTGCCCGCAACCTCCGGCATCGTTGCCGATCTGGTGTGGGCGTTTGGTGTCATCAACGTGGTCCTGGCCGTATTCAATTTGCTGCCGATACCACCGCTCGACGGCAGCCGCATGCTTCCGCTATTTCTCGGAGATCGGGGCCGGGCCGTCTACGCCAAAGTCGAGCAGTACGGATTTCTGATCCTGTTCGCACTGTTGTTCATCATCCCGGGAGCGACCCGTTGGTTGTCGGTGCCGATATCGACGGTATCCTCGTGGATGGGGCTGCGCTGATGGAGTTGGGTAGTTGGTCGCATCTGATAGCCCGCTTCTTCGATGTCCTGCGGGCCGATCCGCTCACCGAAGATGAACATCGCGAAGTGGAGTCGTGGTTGGACGATGGCGGCGAAGTAACCATCTACTGGGAGCAACCGGTTGCAGACCAGCGGCACGGGTTGGAAGCGGCACGCAGAATTGCGGCTGCTTGGGAGGGTCGGCGGGATCTTGTCCGGGCGGCGCTCCTGCACGACGTGGGCAAACGCCGGTCCAACCTGGGCGTTGTTGCGAGGTCACTGGCGAGTCTGCTGGCCAAGCTCGGGATACCCGTGCGGGGATCCTGGCGGCTCTACCTCGAACACGGAGTCGCAGGGAGCGGAGGAACTCGCCCGGTTGGGTGCGGAGCCTCTCGTGGTTGCATTCACTCATCACCACCACCATGGTCGACCGGCCGGCTTCCCGATCGAGGAGTGGGAAGCATTGAAGAGCGCCGACAGATAATGCTGCGCTTCGAGCCCGCCAGCCAATACCATGCATCGACCGCAACCAATGCAGCCATATGACCTATGAAGTCAAGACCGCCGTCTTCGAGGGCCCACTCGACCTTCTCCTGCAGCTGATTACCCGCCGGCAAGTCGAGATCACCAAGCTCAGCCTGACTGATCTCGTTTCGGAATACCTCTCGTTCCTCGACGATATGCGCGAACTCGATCTGGAAGTCACGAGCGAATTCCTCCTGATCGCTTCAACACTGGTGCAGCTCAAAGCGCGCCATCTGCTTCCCGACGATGACTCCGTCGATATGGACGAGGAGCTCGAACTGATGGAGGAGCGAGACCGGCTGCTTTCCCGCCTCCTCGCCTGCGTGACGTTCAAGGACGTGGCGGCCGTACTGACCCACCGGATGCAAGAAGCCACCCGGTTCGTGCCGAGGTTGGTCGGGATGGACCAGGCGATTTCTCCCCGGCCCCCGGAAGTGACCGTCCCGGTCGACCGGCTCGGGCTGGTCGCCATTGCCGTCCGGGTTCTGGCAGCCCCGAACCTGGAGCTGGATCTCGATCATCTCGATCTCGAGCTGCCCTCCGTAGAAGCCGCCATCGGGGACCTGCGATCGAAGATCGAAAACCTGGCGGAGACGAGTTTTGATGACATGGTTGCGCATACCACCCGCAAGGTTGAGGTCGTTGCCTACTTCCTGGCCCTGCTCGAATTGGCTCGTTGGGGACTGGTCGAGGTGAGCCAGCGCGACTGGCTGGCCACTATTGAGGTTCGACGCTCGGGCGGTGAGGCGCCGGAGCACCTGACCAGTGAGTGGAGTCGCGCACCATGAACAATCGCAGCATTCTGGAAGCCATTTTGTTCGTCGCGGAACAGCCCGTGCCCGTCGAAGAACTAGCGGAAGTCCTGGAGATCCCGGTCGAGACGGTGCAGGCGGAACTGGAAGATTGGTCAAGCGAGCTGGCCGGAGCGCCAGAGTGGTGTCACCCTCCGCCAGGTCGCAGGTGGATGGCGCTGCTACAGCCACCCGGATGCCTTTCCCTACCTCGAGAGGTTCGCTTCGACTGCCACAGCCAGCCGTCTCTCCAATGCGGCTCTCGAGGTTCTGGCCGTGGTTGCGTACCGTCAGCCGGTGTCCCGAAACCAGATCGCTGAGATTCGGGGCGTTGACTCGGACTCGGCCATCCGGACTCTGGAACGGCGCGGCCTCATCGAAGAGATCGGCAGGCTGCCGTTGCCGGGTACCCCGACCATCTACGGCACGACCAGCTTGTTCCTCGAGAAGCTGGGTCTGCGGTCGATGGAGGACCTGCCGCCACTGGCCGACCATGTCCCGCCTGCCACCATCGTGGAGACCCTCGAGGAGACGTTCCGGGCCGACGCGTGACCGAACCGGCCCGTTTGCAGAAGTTGATTGCCCACTCCGGTATCACGTCGCGGCGCGGAGCGGAGGAAATGATCAAGGCCGGCCGGGTCACCGTCGACGGAGAACCGGCCCACCTTGGGCAGAAAATCGAGCGGGAACAGGTACGCGTCGAGGTGGACGGCGTGCCTCTCCCGGTTCGACCGGGCCTCGTCTACTACCTGATCAACAAGCCGGTCGGCGTGGTCAGTACCGCGGCCGACCCGCACGGGCGGGCGACGGTGACCGACGTCGTCCCGGCGGATCCCCGGGTGTACCCGGTTGGGCGCCTCGACGCCGATTCCGAAGGCCTCCTCGTGCTCACGAACGATGGTGATCTGACGAATCTGATCACCCATCCGAGCCATGGAGTCACCAAGACGTACTCCGTCCTGATCGACGGGATGCCATCGACTGCACAGGTCCGGCGGCTGGTCACGGGTGTTGAATTGGACGACGGGCCCGCCCGGGCCGTTTCGGCGCGGTCTGATCGACTCCTCGAGGGATCGCTCGATCCTGGAAATGACCATGGGGGAAGGGCGCAAGCGGGAAGTCAGACGCATGTGCGAAGCCATCGGGTTCCCGGTTCGTCGGCTCTTCCGGACCGCTATCGGCCCGCTCACGGATCCCACTCTCAAGAGTGGGGAGTGGCGGGTTCTCACGATGGAGGAGGTCCGATCTCTCTACGCAGCGGCCACGAACTCCTGAGAGCATGCCAGACTCGCCGGTGATGGGCACCCCAAACCGATTTCCGGAGAGTGTGACGATCCAGCCGATGGGTCCGGTCGACGGCACGATTCGACTACCGGGCTCGAAGAGCCTTACGAACCGGGCCCTCCTGTGCGCAACCCTGGCCGCGTGGCACGAGCACGTTGACCGGAGCGCTCCTGGCGGAGGACACCAGGGCGATGATGGATTCGCTCGAGCAGCTGGGCGGTTCATTCGCCGTCACCGGCGACCTGGTCACCGTGCAAGGGACCGGCGGACGCCTCCGGGCTCCTGACGGTCCCATCGACGTTGGTGCTTCGGGAACCACCGCCCGGTTCCTGACCGGCGCAGCCACCCTGGCTGATGGCCCCTCACTCATCGACGGAACCACCCGAATGCGCCAACGTCCGATCGGGGAACTCGTCAAGGCATTGCGCGCCCTGGGCGCACAGGTCGAGGCGCTCGGCGAAGGCGGGTGTCCACCCGTGCTGGTTGGTGGGGGAGGGCTTGCGGGCGGTCACGCCGTGATCGACGCCCGCCGGTCCAGCCAGTTCGTGTCGGCGGTCGCCCTGACCGCCCCGTACGCCCGCCGGGACGTTTCCCTCGAATATCTGGACGGGGCACTGGTTTCCCGGCCATACGTGGAGAGCACGGTCGAGGTGATGCGAGCGTTTGGCGGGCAGGTCGAGCATGTCCCAACGGGCCTGGAGGTGCGCAGGGGCGGGTACCGCGCTTGTGCCTTTGCGATCGAGCCGGACGCTTCGGCGGCTGCGTATCCGCTGGTCGCGGCTGCCATCACCGGCGGCCGGGTGCGGGTTCCCGGATTCGCCCGCGACTCCCGTCAAGCCGACCTGGGCATTCTCGACGTCCTGGTCGCTATGGGTTGCCGGGTTGTCTGGGAAGACTCGGTGATCACTCTCGAAGGTCCTGGTGGCGGGTTGCGAGGGGTCGACGTCGACATGGCCGACATGCCGGACGCAGTGCTGGCTGTGGCCGTGGCGGCTGCTTTTGCCTCCGGGCCGACCCGGATCACCCATATTGGCAACCTGCGCATCAAGGAGTCCGATCGACTCGCCGCGCTCGAGACCGAATTGCGTAAGTTGGGTGCGGATGCCGAAGCGGGTTCAGACTGGCTGCTCGTCAGATCCCGGGCTGTGCACGGCGCCGAGATCGACACCTACGACGATCACCGTATGGCCATGGCATTCTCTCTGGCCGGTCTGATCCTGCCGAACCTCGTCATCCGTGATCCCGGGTGCGTCGCCAAGACGTGGCCGGGCTTCTTCGAGGACATGGGCCGGCTGTGGCCCGGTGGTGGATCATTGGCAGAAGCGCTGGAACGAGGAGGGACGTGCAATGGTTGGTCTGGTGGTGGCAATCGACGGTCCCGGCGGCGCGGGCAAGACGACGGTCAGCCGGGGAGTGGCGGACCGCCTCGGACTGCCCCATCTCGACACCGGGGCCTTCTACCGGGCGGCGGCACTGGCGGTGCTTCGAACCGGAGTTGACCTCGAACGATGCGGAGGCGGCGATCGGGGCCGTTCGCTCGGTCACCTTCGATTATCGCGGGGGAACCATGCTGCTGGACGGCGAGGACGTCAACGACGCGATCCGCAGCCCGGCCTTGTCTTCGAGCGCCAGCCAGGTGTCGGCCATACCTGCCGTGCGTGAGGTGCTGGTGGCTCGTCAGCAATCCTGGGTGCGGGAGCACGGGGGAGCGGCCGTGGTCGAGGGGCGCGACATCGGGACGGTGGTCTTTCCGGAGGCGCCGGTCAAGGTCTTTCTGACGGCCCGACCGGACGTGCGAGCCTCTCGACGGGCTCGCGAACTCAGCGAAGACTTCGGGTCTTTGGAGGTGTATCGCCGAGGAGTTGGCCCGCCGTGACCGGCGTGACACGACCCGGGAGGTGTCACCTCTGCGCCCCGCCCCGGACGCGGTGGAAGTCGACACCTCTGACCTGACGCTCGACGAGGTGATCGCCACCATCATGCGTTTGGTTGCCGGGGGCGTCGCCGGCCGCTAGGGACGAACGAGCTGCAACGCTTCCGTTGCGGTCCAATCGCGGTCGTTCTCGAGGAGCCCGGGGCGTCCCGGGACCCGGGCGGTGAAGCCGCCCTCAACAGCCGCCTGCAGCGCGGTGAGGAAACCTCGCAACTGTCGGGGGAGCGGGAAGTACTCCTCTTCGTCGGTGACGCTGAAGAGTTCAAATCCATCCGACGGCCCGATGCGGTCGATGACCTCCTGCACGAGGTGGTCCGGTGCCGACGCTCCGGCCGTCAGGCCGATAATCCGGGCGCTGGTAAGCCACTCGTCGTGAATGTCGCCGGCATTGTCGATCCGGTAGGCAGCAGTTCCGGCTTCTTCGGCAACACGGACGAGAGCCTGCGTGTTTGACGAGTTCTCGGACCCGACCACCAGGATCAGGTCGGCTTGCTCTGAGAGTTGCTGCACGGCTTCCTGACGGTTGGTCGTGGCATAGCAGAGGTCGCTCTTGCGGGCGGTCCACAGATCCGGGTACCGCCGTTCCGCTTCGCCGAGCACCTCCTGCCACTCGTGGATTCCGAGGGTCGTCTGCGCAAGCAGGGCCACACGGGCCGGGTCGGCCGGGTTGAAGCCGGTCAGGCCGGTTTCCGGTTGGACGAGTTCGATTGCCGAAGGAGCCACCGCCACCGTTCCGATCGCCTCGTCGTGACCTTCGTGTCCCACGTAGATGATGTCGAAGCCCTGCTCGGCCATCCGTTTCACTTCATGGTGGACCTTGGTGACCAGAGGACATACGGCGTCGATGACGACTCCGGCGCGTTCGCCCGCCCCTAGGACAACATCGGGTGCAGATCCATGAGCCGAGAGCATGACCGGTGCCCCTTCGGGGACTTCCTCGATGTTGTCGATGAAGACAACCCCTACCTGCTCGAATGCCTTGACGACCCATTGGTTGTGGACGATCTGGTGGTAGCAGTACACGGGGGGTTCGAAAACTCGCACCATCCAGGTCAGAGCCTTGATGGCCATCTCCACCCCGGCGCAGAATCCTCGAGGCTCGGCTAGTAACACTTTGTCCGCCATGGCGCCATGGTAGAAGCAGTTCGGTTCTGCGGCCGCTACCCGGCGTTAGCTCCTTAAGCTGGGGGCGTGAACAATCTCTCGATGATCAGATACCAATGAGCCGTCTACCGGTGGTTGCAGTGCTGGGCCGCCCCAACGTCGGAAAGTCGACGTTGGTCAACCGCGTGCTGGGGCGCCGCGAGGCCGTCGTGCAAGAACGTCCTGGTGTCACTCGCGATCGCCGCGAGTTTCGAGCCGACTGGGCGGGCCGTGATTTCATTCTGATCGACACCGGGGGATGGGAGCTCGCGTCGGGGGTGGAGCTGACGTCCGGAATCACCGCCCAGGCCGAAGCGGCCCTGGTGGGAGCCGACGTGGTCCTGTTGGTGGTCGACGGCACCGTCGGGTTGTCCGAAGATGATGCGGCAGTAGCGAACATCCTGCGCGACACGTCTGCCACGGTCATACTCGTGGCCAACAAGGTCGACGACGCAGCCAGAGAACTGTTGGTTCCTTCGTTGTGGAAGACGGGCATCGGCGAACCTGTTCCGGTCAGTGCTCTGCATGGGCGCGGGATTGGCGATCTGCTCGACCGACTGGTGAACGCCCTCCCCGAGGCGGAAGAAGTACACGAGGGTCGGATGCCAACCCTGGCCATCATCGGGCGGCCCAACGTTGGCAAGTCGACCCTGCTCAACCGGCTGACCGGGGAAGAGCGAGTGCTTGTTTCTTCAACCCCCGGCACGACGCGCGACCCCATCGATGTTGAGGTCACGCTCGGGGACGCGCAGTACCGGGTCGTCGACACCGCCGGGATCCGTCGAAACCCCAAGGTCAAGGACAGCGCAGATTTCTATTCGATCATTCGTGCCAGGCAAGCTCTTGATGAAGCAGATGTGGCCCTGCTCCTCGTCGACGCCACCGAGGGCGTGACCCAGCAGGATCAGCGGATAGCCGAGGAGGCAGCCGAGTCGGGGGCCGGATTGATTCTTCTCCTCAACAAGTGGGATCTGCCCGACCTCGAACAGCGCGAAGTTGACGACGTTCGGAGTGGGCGACCGGTTGGGTTTTGTCGGGTGGGCGCCGGTGCTTCGCATCTCGGCCTTGACCGGTGCCCGTTTGCACCGGTTGCCGCCGGCGCTGCAGGTCGTCCTCGAGAACCGGGCCCGGCGCATTCCCACCGGCCAGCTCAACCGGTTGATTCGGGGGTGGCAGGGAGCCCATCCGCCTCCGGTCCGGAAGGGTCGACGGCCCAAGATCCTCTACGCGGTCCAGGCTGGAGTCAACCCGCCCACGATTATCCTCTTCATCTCAGGCGGTGAAATCGGAGAGGATTACGTGCGGTATCTGGAGAACAAACTGCGGGCGGAGATAGATTTCGACGGTACCCCTATTCATTTCATGACCCGCGCCAAAGAGAGTCGAGCCGGCCGTGGCTGAAGGGCGGCGAGCCCGCATCCTGTCGGCAGATATCCGCTCGCGAAGCGGGGGCCCGGAGAAGTACCGGGAGCGATTGGCGGCCGACGGGAAGCTGTTCGTACGCGACCGTGTTGAACTGCTCTGCGATGAAGGTTCGTTCGTCGAAGATGGCCTGCTGGCCAACGCCGGCACCCCGGACCTGGCCGCCGACGGAGTCGTAACGGGACGAGGAATGGTTGATCGCCGGCCGGTATGGGTGATTGCCAACGACCCGACGGTCAAGGCGGGAAGCTGGGGGGCACGAACCGTCGAGAAGATCGTGCGCGCCCTCGAGTCGGCCTACGACGAGATGTTGCCGGTCTTCTATCTGGTCGACTCGGCCGGCGCCCGCATCACCGATCAAGTCGAGTTGTTTCCGGGGCGGCGCGGGGCCGGCCGAATCTTCTACAACCAGGTGCGTCTGTCCGGGCGGGTACCCCAGATCTGTTGCCTGTTCGGGCCATCAGCGGCAGGCGGCGCCTACATCCCGGCTTTCTGTGATGTCGTCGTCATGGTCGAAGGGCGGGCCTCGATGTACCTTGGTTCGCCCCGCATGGCCGAAATGGTCGTCGGGGAGACCACCACACTCGAAGAGATGGGTGGGGCGCGGATGCACTGCACCGTGAGTGGGTGTGGGGACGCCCTCGTCGGGAGCGACGAGGAGGCGATCTCCTGGGCCAGGGCGTATTTCTCGTACGTGGCAGACAACACGAAGGTCTTCCCGCACCGGTTCGAGTCCGTTGGTCCGGACATGAGCGAGGATATTGCCAACATCGTCCCGGACGATCCTCGCCTCGTTTACGACATGAAACAGTTCATCCGGGCTCTCGTCGACGGAGGGAGTGTCTTCGAGATCAAGGAACTCTGGGCCCGGGAACTGGTCACCGTCTTCGCACGAATCGACGGGCGCCCGATCGGCATTGTTGCGTCGAACCCCCAGCATTTGGGCGGGGTGCTCTTTGTCGACTCGGCAGACAAGGCAGCTCGGTTTATCTGGTTGTGCGACGCGTTCAACGTGCCGCTCATCTTCCTGGCCGACGTTCCGGGTTTCATGATCGGCTCGCAGGTCGAGCGGCAGGGGATCATCCGGGCCGGTGCGAAGATGCTGACCGCGGTGGCGGAAGCCACGGTGGCTCGGATCAGTGTGATCGTCCGCAAGGCCTACGGCGCCGGTTTGTATGCGTTTGCCGGCCCGGGACTGCGTCCGGATGCCACGCTGGCACTTCCGACCGCGGAGATCGCAGTGATGGGTCCCGAGGCGGCCGTCAACGCCGTCTACTACAACACCATCCAGGAGATGGAAGGGGAAGAGCGAGAAGCCTTCGTGGCTGCCAAACGGCTCGAATACAGCGAAGACGTCGACCTCCTCCGTCTTGCCTCCGATCTGGTTGTCGATGCGGTGGTGCAACCGGAGAACCTTCGCCACGAGTTGTCCATCCGCCTCGATTACCTCGCCGACAAGCGGCGCCACTTCTCCGATCGCCGCCATGGCGTTCCCCCGGTGTGACCGATCCACAACCCGAGAAGCGGCCTTTGTTCTTCTGGTTCATGGTGATCACCGTTGGGATCTACCTGGCGATTCGATTGGTCGAGGGCCTGCTTTGCGTGGGAGCCTGGATGGGATGGGGGAGCTGCCCCTGGAGCGGGTAATGCACGGTCCATCCGGTAGCCGACGGCGCGGTTAACATCTCACTCCACGGGCTGTGGCGCAGCTTGGCAGCGCGCTTGACTGGGGGTCAAGAGGTCGGGAGTTCAAATCTCCCCAGCCCGACTACCCGAGCCCCTGTGTTGTACAGGGGCTTCTGCGTTTCAGGCATTGGCGCGAGTTCGCGAAAAGCCCGCATTGGAGCGTCTCCTGCGGGCCAGAACCAGACCGCTTGAGCTACCGAGCAAATCGAGTGTCGGTCGGAAAGATCCCCGCCTGTGTGGCTCCAGTTACGAGGGACAAGAGGTGCCACGGCAATTGATTCGCTAACGAGAGTGGGATACGGATGTGGCCTTCCGGCGAATACAACGCCTCGATCTGTGAGGGGCTGAGGTTCTGAACCTCAGCGGTGTGCTCTAGCAGCGCGGTCCGCACCTGAATCGGACGTCGAATCAGGGGCCAAGATCGGTGCTCCATCACAGATGACATCTCGACAAGCCCGCAGGAACGCTCGTGCCTGCAAATCGGCCGCCGTGGTCGAATCGACGCTCGGAACGGAAGTCGAACCGACGTCCGGAACTGCACCACCCGAGACTGGGCTTGACCAGGTTCGATACGTTGAGCAGAACGGCCGACTCACGGTCACCGATGGCGGTTCGTTCGCGCTCGATATCAACGAATTCGGGCGCTTGCGTTAACCGCGCCGGTGGCGAGTTCCATCCTGGTGTCGGCAATCCGTCCTCAAGTATGGCCCTCCCGACGCCGATAAAACTGGTGACATGTCACGTCGCAGCTTGCTCATCTGTCGATGGACCATCGGTGGCTTCGTTTTCGGATTGCTGTTTCCGGCGGCCGGATGGATGCTGGCCGGCGGTGGGCTGGCGCCTGATGCCATCTCCGCTGCCCACGCTGCGCAACCCGTCCTCTGGATTGTCGACCTGGCGCCGATGGTTCTCGGTATCGCGGGATGGTTGATCGGCAGGGAGTACGCGGATGTCGACGCGGCCCTGCGGGCCACCGACGAGAAGGTCAAACAGCGAACCGCCGAATTGAGCCGGGCCAACGATCAGCTCGAGAGCCTGATGCGCTCCAAGGACCAGTTCGTTGCCACGGTCAGCCACGAGATCCGCAATCCGCTCACGGTGGTGTTGGGGTTCGCAGACGAGCTGCGGGACGGCCTGAAGCGGAATGGAGACCTGGATTCGGCCGAACTAGCCGAACTCGTCGGGGACCAGAGTCGTGAGATCAACAACATCATCGATGACCTCTTGGTTGCCGCTCGGGCCGAACTCGGATCGATGACCGTGGTACCGGAACTCATCGACCTGGGCCGTGAGGTTCGCACCGTGGTGCGTGGTTGTGTGTGCGCCAAGGACGTGCGCGACGGATCGCCCTCGACTTGGAATTGGCCCCCGTGTGGGCAGATCCGTCGCGAGTCCGCCAGATCATCAGGAACTTGCTCACCAACGCCATCCGGTACGGAGGGGACTCGATCCGTGTCGTGGTTCGATCGGATGAAGACGTTGTGACGGCCTGTGTGTGCGACGACGGCTCCGGGATTCCGGAGGACGACCGGGCGAATGTGTTCGAGGCGTACCGCCAGGGGCACACCAACACTCCGGTGTCGGGTTCGGTTGGACTCGGGCTCAACGTTTCCCGCCAGCTGGCCAGACTGATGGGTGGTGACCTGGTCTATTCCTACGCAGATGGCGTCTCAACCTTTGCTCTGACGCTGCCCAGGTCCGAATTACCCCTCGCTGAGGCCTCCCCGGAGCACGGCGCTCTGGTCGTTTAGTCGCTTTCTGGTAATACCTGGCAGACAGAGGTTGGCGACCGCCCTACCCGGGGCTATCCTATTCTCGTTCTCTATTCAGGGTGCCACCGCAACCAGCGGTCGGGGACCCCAGGGACCAGAAATCGAACGAAACATGGAGGGTTTGCACTGTGAGCACATCACGGAAACTCTCGAAGTGGCGTTGGCTTGCTGTAGTTGCCGTTTTGGCGCTAGTAGCAGCAGCGTGCGCGGAGGGAACCACCGACACAACAACAGCTGGAGAGACCACCACGACGGCGGCTCCTACTGACGGTGAGACCACCACGACGGCAGCGCCCACTGTCGAGGGTTTTACCTACAAGATCGGCATATTTAGCGACCTGACGACCGATAACTTCTGGGCCTATCTGGGGCCAGAATCCGATGTCTACAACGGGTACGTCCTGGGCAGCAGCCACCCGGCTCTGTTCACACTGGCCTTCCCCGACATCCTGTTGGTCCCCGCTCTGGCAACCGGCGATCCGATCGCGGCTAGCCAGGACGGCGACGTTTGGGCTGTCGAGCAGCCGATCCGTCAGGGAATCCTGTGGTCGGATGGCGAAGAAGTCACGGCCAATGACCTTGTCTTCACGTACACCGTGATGTCGGAGTTCGGTCTCGGCGGAAACTGGCCCGGGTACTTCTCCCTGCAGGCCGAGGAAGTGCTGGATGATCCGGCCACCGAAGACGTAGACGAGTCTTCACCGGCCCGCGAGGGTGTCACCAGTGTCACGGCTGTCGACGATTACACCGTCCGCGTCGAATTCTCCGAGCAGCCCGGTCTGGCTGTTTGGAACAACGGAGTTGGCTTGGCGCCGTTCATGCCCGAGCACTTCTGGGCCGACAAGGTCGAGGAAGCACGCGGCAGCGACGATCCGTCCGCGACGTTGTATGCCTTCAGCGGTGAGGGTGAGCCTTCTGCCGGGTCGATGGTCTACTCCGGTCGTGAGCCGGGCGCCTTTGCGCAGAACACGATGAACGCAGGCGACTACTACGCGGGTACCGAGTACACCTTCTATTCCGATGGTTCGTTCCGTCAGAAGAACGACGCCCAGGGATTCGATGAGGTGTACAACGGCTCGGGTGAAGGTGAAGTCACGACCCAATGGACCTCCGGGCCCTATGCCAGTGACGTCCTGTATTCGGTCTACTCCGACCAGAACGCGGCCATCCTCGCTCTGCGTAACGGTGAGATCGACTTTATCCTGAGCTCCCTGGGTCTCCAGGCGGGTTTGAAGGACCAGATCACGTCCGCTTCGGACCTGAGCCTGATCGCTAATGCATCGAACGGGTTCCGCTATCTGGCGTTCAATACACGGAAGTCGCCAATGTCGGAGCAGAGTTTCCGGCGGGCGCTGGCGTGTATGACCGACAAAGAGTTCATGCAGACCCTGTTGCAGGGTGCGGCCATCCCGGCGTACAGCCTGGTGCCGGCCGGCAACACGTTCTGGGCCAACCCGGCCGTCGAAGAGCTCTGCAAGGGACTGGACGGTGAAGGTCGCTTCACCGAAGCCTCGAAGATTCTCACCGACGGTGGCTTCACCTGGACGGTCGCTCCCGAGTGGGATGCGGACAACCAGGAGCTGAAGGACGGCACCGGTACGGGTCTGAAGGACCCGAACGGCGTAAACGTTCCTGAGCTGGAGCTGCTGGCTCCCGGACCCGGCTACGACCCGCTCCGGTCGACCTACTCGGTGTGGATCGCTGAGTGGGCATCGAACCTGGGTATCCCGGTCAAGGCCAACCCGACCGGATTCTCGGTGATCGTCGACAAGGCGTTTGCACTGGGTGACGAGGCGCTCAGCTGGGATATGTACATCCTCGGTTGGGGTCTCGGCGATCCTTCTCTGCCCACCTTCCACGAGTCGTTCTTCGCCTCGTACCAGGACTCGGCAGAGGGTGGCTTCAACACACCCGGCTACGCCAACGATCGGGTCGACGAGCTGGCTGCTGAGCTGCTCGCCGCTACCGACGTAGACACGGCCAAGGCTGCGGTCCAAGAAATGGACCGGATCATCGTCGAGGAAGCCCCCTACGTGGTGCTCTTCCAGACGCCGATCCTCGAGGCCTACCGGACCACCCTGGTGTTCCCGTTCACGGATACGTTGGACGGAATCCAGAACCTGGCCGGTCTGCCGGGAGATGTCAAAGCAGTCGACTAGCACCGGGCATCGATCTCGATACTAGATGGGGAGGGCTTCGGCCCTCCCCATCTTGCGCGGACGCGAGGTTCCTTTGCTAACCTGCCCCGACTGACTCCCGGGAAGCCGGAGGGCACCATATGTTGAAGTACATTGGCCGGCGAACCCTGCAAAACGTCCTGGTGTTCGTCGTCTTTCTTTCGGCCACGTTCTTCTTGCTCCAGGCACAGCCGGGTGACATCAGCCAGCAATTCCTGGCGAACCCGAAAATCACCCCAGAGGTCCGCGAGCAATTCCGCCAGCAACTCGGCTTGACGGGTTCCGTTTGGTCGCAGTACCTCACCTACATGAAGAACTTCTTCACGGGCAACCTGGGTATCTCGTTCTCTGAATACCCCCGCGAAGTCACCTCGATTATCGCTGAGCGGCTTCCTAGGACGCTCGCCCTCTTTCTCTTTGCCACCCTGATCTCGTTCTGGATGGGATTCAAATCGGGCAAGATCATCGCCTGGCGCCGCGGAACCAAGGTGGAATCGGTCATGACCACCACGGGCGTCTTCTTCCAGACCGTGTTCTACCCGTGGTTCGCGTTGATGATGATCTGGGCGTTTGCCTTCGGGCTGGGCTGGTTTCCGATCGGGAAATTCCTGACTGTGGAGACCTGGCTGGGTGCTCCGGCCGGTGTCGAAGCCAACGGAGTCTTCAATCGGATGTTGATCACCACACTGATCGTGGGGTTGGTGCTCGTTGCAGTTGAGGTTTTCGGAAGGCGGGCCAAGGATCGCCGAAGAGGCAAACAGTTGATCTGGGCGGGTCGGATCTTGCTTGTCGGAGGTCTGCTGATTTGGTGGACTACCGCCTGGAGCGAGCAGGTCCCCTACGCGCTCGACATCGGCTGGCACTTGATGCTGCCGACCATCACCCTGGCGCTGATCGGATACGGGGCGACCATGCTGCTCACTAGGGCTTCGATGCTGGAGACGTTGCGTGAAGACTTCATCCTCACCGCTCGCGCCAAAGGCGTACCCGAGAAGGTCATTCGCGACAAACATGCGGCGCGCAACGCACTACTTCCCGTCACCACCTCGCTGGTGCTATCTCTGGCTTTTCTGATCGGTGGCGGAGTCGTCACCGAGACGGTCTTCTCATGGCCGGGGATGGGTGCCACGCTGCTGTCGGCTGCGATTCAAGAGGATATCCCGCTCACCATCGGTGCGTTCGCCTTCATTGCAGTGCTCGCGCTGGTAGCTCACCTCATCATCGACATCATGTACATGTACCTGGATCCGCGGATCCGGGTGTAGGGGAGGAGAGCTCAGTGACCGACCGACTGCTCGATCCCGACCCCGAGATTGCCCCGGATATCGCCGCAGTTGTCGCACAACCCTTGTGGAGGATTCGGCTTCGCTTGTTCTGGCGGGGGTTTCGAAAAGGATGGTCGAGTTTCGCCGAGAACCGAATCGGCTTGGTCGGCTTATCCATCATTGTCCTGTTCGGACTGATGGCCCTCATCCAGCCCATCTTGATCGGGACGGTCTGGGAACCGGCGGTCTACGACCCGGTGGTCGGTTATGAAGCCGTCGTCACCGAAAAGACGATCGTCCCCGACAACGAGGTCACGGATCCCGCTACACAGGTCGATTTGTTCTCCGCCAGACTCATCAACCCGCTGCTCAAGGTAGGTGACACACTGGGGGTCGCCGAACAACCGGCTCGCCCGTCTTCGAGGCACTTGCTCGGTACCGATTCGCTCGGTCGCGACGTACTCTCCCAATTGATGTTCAGCAGCCGGGCAGCCTTCATGTTGGGGATCGTGGCTGCTCTGGTTTCGGTGTTCATCGCCACCACCGTCGGGGCCGTTTCCGCCTTCTTTGGCGGACCGGTCGACACGGTGTTCATGCGTTTGGCCGATCTGGTCATCCTGGTGCCGTTTCTCCCGATACTGATCGTGCTGAGTGCTTTGATCGACTTCCAGTTGTTCCACCTGGCGTTACTGATTGGGGTATTGGGCGGCTTCGGGGGTACGGCCATCATCCTCAAATCCCAGGCGCTGTCCGTCTCGGTCAAGCCGTTCATCGATGCCGCCCGGATCGCCGGTGGCGGCCGTATGCACCTCATCTTTCGGCACATCATCCCCAACGTGCTGCCGCTCAGCTTCCTCTTCATGATGTTCGCCGTGACCGATGCCATCGGAGCAGAAGCGACCCTCTCCTTCCTCGGCTTGCTCAACATCGACATGAGCTGGGGCATCATGATCTACCAGGCTCGGGTACAGGGCTACCTCCTCGACCCGAACTACTGGTGGTTGATCGTTCCCGCCGGCTTGGCGGTGTCGATGCTGGCCGGATCGTTCTTCCTGGTTGGTCGGGCCATGGACGAAATCATCAATCCACGATTGCGGAGACGGTAGGAACCCATGACGGCAACGTCTTCTGAGCTGAACAGCGGTGCCGTGAGCGGCGGACCGGTCCTGGATGTCGACCATCTCGTCATGCACTACCGAACCAAAGCCGGTGACGTATCGGCTGTTGAGGACGTGAGCTTCACGCTGCAACAAGGCGAAGCGCTCGGGTTGGTCGGTGAGTCGGGGTGCGGAAAGACCTCGATAGCGATGACACTGATCAGGCTGCTGGCCGACAACGCCATCATCAAAGAAGGCCGGGTCCTGCTCGACGGAGTCGACCTAACAAAGCTCAGCAATGAGGAGATGCGCAAGCATCGTTGGGCCGACATCTCCATGGTGTTCCAGGGCGCTATGAACGCCTGGAACCCGGTCTACAAAGTCGGCGATCAAATCATGGAGGCGCTCGAACAGCACTTCCCCGAGATGACCGAACCCGAGGGGCGGGCACGAATCGCGGAGCTATTCGAACTGGTCGGGCTGACTCCCGCCATGATGGACCGGTATCCTCATGAGTTCTCGGGTGGTATGCGGCAGCGGGCCATCATCGCCATGGCGCTTTCGTGCAATCCGAAAGTCATCATCGCCGATGAGCCGACCACGGCACTCGACGTGATCGTGCAGGATCAGATCCTCAAGGAACTGAAGAAGGTCCAGGCCGACCTCGGGATGTCGATCATCTACATCTCCCACGATGTTGCCGTGATCGCTGAAGTCAGTGATCGAATCGGCGTCATGTACGCAGGCAAGCTGGTCGAGTTGGGCCCGACCGACGAAGTGTTTCCCCGCCCGCGGCATCCATACACCTATTTGCTCCTGTCTTCGACTCCGAGCGTCAAAGGTCCGCGACGCAAGCTCGCTCCCCTCGAAGGCGAACCGCCCAACCTGCTGGCCCCGCCGAGCGGATGCCGGTTCCACCCCCGTTGTCCCTTTGCGACGGAGATCTGTGCTCAGGAAGAGCCCCCCAATCAGGAGGCGTCACCGGGCCATCAGGTTGCATGCTGGCATTGGGAGGAAGTCCCCGAACTGGGAAGGCTGGAAGCATGACGGAGCCGCTGGTCAAAGTCGAAAACCTGCGGAAGCTCTATCCCGTGCAGAAGGGCCTGTTCCGCAAGCCAACCGATTTCATTCATGCCGTTGACGGCATCAGCTTCGAGATCGCTCCCGGGGAGAGCCTCGGACTGGTGGGAGAGTCGGGATGCGGCAAGACCACGACCGGTCGGATGCTGGTCCGGCTCACCAGCCAGACCGAGGGCCAGATCCTGTTGCAGGACAACGGTTCGATGATCAGAGTCTCGGAGATCGATCGCGAGAACATGAAACGCTTCCGCCGCCGGGTGCAGATGATCTTCCAGGACCCGTACGAGTCGATGAACCCGCGTCGCACGATCTACGACACGATCTCGGAACCGCTGCAGGTGCAGGGGATCGGGACGGTCTCGGAGCGTGAAGAGCGGGTAGCCGAGTTGCTGGAGTTGGTCGGGCTTCTCCCGGCGGCGACCTTCATGTTCCGATTCCCCCACGAATTGTCCGGAGGGCAACGACAGAGGGTCGCCATCGCCCGGGCACTGGTCATCGACCCGTCCTTTGTCGTCGCCGATGAGCCGACCTCCATGCTCGATGTGAGCATTCGCATTTCGATCATGGAGTTGATGCTCAGCCTGGGCAGGGAATTCGACGTCTCCTATCTCTACATCACCCACGACCTCGCCGTGGCTCGCTACATGTGCGATCGCATTGCCGTGATGTACCTCGGCAAGATCGTCGAGATGGGCCCGACGGAAGAGCTGTTACGAAACCCGCAGCACCCCTACACGCGAGCGCTGTTGTCGGCAGTGCCGGTGCCCGATCCGAGCTATGTACGACCGCCGGTCGAGATCGAGGGCGGCATCGGGAAGGCCATCAATCCGCTACCGGAGTGCCGCTTCATCGACCGTTGTCCCTGGGTGCAGGACGTGTGCCGGTCGAGCGATCATCCCACGCTCGAGGACAAAGGGAAGGGCCATTTTGTGGCCTGTTATGTAGTCAAGGAGTCGGTCTGACCGCGGACGCCGGCCCTTTCACAATCCCCAATCTTGTTTCCCTCATTCGACTGGGTGGGATTGCGGTTTTCTGGTGGCTGCTCTTCGGGCGAGACGACCCGGTGGCGGCCGGCATCCTGATACTGGTGATCGGTTGGACCGACTGGCTCGACGGTGCACTGGCCCGAAAGCTGAACCAGGTTTCCGAGATCGGCAAGTTCCTTGATCCGCTCGCCGACCGTCTCGCTATTGCCGCGGCCCTCATTGGCGGGATGATTGCCGACGTTGTGCCCCTGTCCCTCGGGCTGGCGCTGGTCGTCAGGGAGGTCGCAGTGGCGCTCGGTGCTTTGATCCTGGGAGTGCGGCTCAAGGGCAAGCTCGACGTTCGCTACATGGGCAAGGTCGCCACATTCATTTTGTACGGTGCCATCCCGTCGTTCTATTTTGCGGCGGGTGAGGTGATGGGAGATCTGTTCCTCTACCTGGGATGGTTCTTTGGTGTTATCGGGTTGATCCTCTACTACTGGGTGGCGTTTCAGTACGCGACCGACATCCGTGACAAGTTGCGTCACAGGTGACCGGCAGCACCGGTAATCTTGGTGGCCACACGAGAGAGGATGTGTTCGGATGAACGTGCCCGACGACAGGCGATACACCGAAGAGCACGAGTGGGTGATGGTTGGCGAGGACGGCAAGGTGACGGATGGGCATCTCGGAATACGCTCAGGATGCGCTGGGCGACGTGGTCTATATCGAACTCCCCGCCGTTGGGAAGACCGTCGCCAAGGGAGACGCCATCGCCGAGGTCGAATCAACCAAGTCGGTGGCCGACGTATACGCCCCGGTGGCCGGAGAAGTGGCAGCCGTCAACGATGCTTTGTCTGCCGAGCCAGAGCTGGTTAACAGCGATCCGTACGGCGAGGGATGGTTTGTAGACATCGCGGTGAGTGATGCTTCGGGCCTCGATGGCCTGCTCTCTCCCGACGCTTATCGCAGTCTGATCGGGTAACGAGGCTGAAGCCCATTACGATGACCCATATGGAATGCCCAAACTGTCACGCTGAGATCGACGAGCACGTTATTTCGTGTCCTTCCTGTGGTGTGGCGACCGAACACGAAGCGACGATCACCTTCGTCCCGATCTCGCCCCTCGCCCATCCGGCCCTGAGCCCGGATGAAGCTGCCCACGTCCCGGGCGTGGTCGGCTACGCGCTGGTTGTGGAACGAGGGCCCCGCGCGGGCATGACCTGGGTGGTCAAGGAAGGCGCAACCACGGTCGGAAGACATCCCGACAGTGACATATTCCTGGACGACATCACCGTTTCGCGTCACCACTGTCGGTTTCGCAGCGAGGGCGACGTCTTCACGGTGGAGGACTCCGGTTCAACGAACGGGACGTACGTCAACGGCGAGAGGGTAGATCAGAGTGCGTTGCAGCCGGGTGACGAAGTCATCATCGGCAAGTTTCACCTGATCGTGGCACTCGGTGATGAGTGACGGCGTGTCCATCGGCGAGGTCATCAACCTCCTCAAAGATGAGTTCCCCGATGTGAGCGTCTCGAAGGTGAGGTTCCTCGAAAGCCAAGGGTTGGTCGACCCGCACCGCAGTCCATCCGGATACCGGCAGTTCTTCGAGGAAGACCTCAAGCGTCTGCGTTTCATCCTGCAACAGCAGCGAGACCATTTCCTGCCACTCAAGGTGATCAAGTCAAAGCTGACCATGTGGGAGCGCGGTGAGGAAAACGTCATGCCGGCCCCGTCGGGACCCCCTCCGGAGAAGCTCTTTGCACCATCGAAAGCGCCCCTCGGGCTCGACGAGTTGGCCCGAGCCAGTGGCCTCTCCCGCCGCCAGGTTGGCGAGTTGATCGATCACGGCATCCTTCGACCCGACGACGAAGAAGGCGACCAGACCTTCAGTCAGGAGGAGCTGGCCGTGGCCCGCGAGGCGCAACGTCTCCTGGCCTACGGCTTCGAGCCCCGGCATCTGCGGTCGGTGCGTATATCCACGGAACGCGATTCGGCGCTCCTCGAACAGCTCACGGCACCCCTCCTGCGCAATCGGAGCCCCGAGGCCCGCCACCGGGCCGGTGAGATCCTCGCCGGGTGCGCCGATGCCATCGGGAAGATGAGGGTTGCCATCCTCACCGAGGAGCTGCGCCGGCTACTGGAGTCCTAGTGCTGCGACGCGCCCGATCTTCAGTGCTTCCTCGATTGGCCCTTGTGGTGCTCACCCTGACCTTCCTCGGGGGAGTTGTGGCACCGGTGGGAGCCACCGTCGTCCCGACGGGAGCGGTGCAACTACCGCCTGTGCCCGTGGATGGGTTGTTCACCGGGTCGCCACCCGATGTCACCGCCCAGACCTGGATTCTGTACGACGCCACGTACGATCGGGTTCTGGCCGAAAAGGATGCAGACCAACGCCGCGCGATGGCATCGACCACGAAGATGATGACGGCGCTACTGGTCGTCGACAACGGATCCCGGTTCGATCGCGTCACCATCAGTGAGACTGCCCCGGAGGTAGGCGAAGCGGAGATCGACCTCGTGGCCGGTGAAGTGTGGACGGTCCAACAGCTGCTCAACGCAATGTTGCTGGGTTCCGCGAACGATGCTGCTCTGGCAGTTGCCGAGCATGTCGGCGGGACCGTTGAGCGGTTCGTCGATAGCATGAACGAACGGGCCGAACAGTTGGGGATGGACAACACACGATTTGCCAACCCGCACGGACTCGATGAGCCGAACCATTTCAGCTCGGCCCGCGATCTCCTGACGTTGGCTCGAGCGACCATGGCCGTTGAAGAGCTGGCCGCCATCGTGGCGATGCGGGAGGCCACGTTGCCTCCGACCGTCGACGGCACAGAACGAACGGTCCGCACCACCAACCGGCTGCTCTACGAGTATCAGGGAGCGAACGGAGTGAAGACCGGCTACACCGACGACGCCGGTTGGACCCTGGCGGCCTCGGCCGAGCGGGACGGGCGAACGCTCTACGCCATCGTGATGGGATCGCCAACGGTCGACCGGCGATTCGCCGACGCAGCCGCACTCCTCGACTACGGCTTCAGTGAATTCGGGGTGGTCGAGGTCATCGTCGCCGGAGTCGATTATGCGAGGCGGAGACTGCCGGACGCATCTGAGGCCGAGGCAGCGGCCACCGAGACGGTATCTCTTTTCGCCAATCGCGAGGATGCCGAGCTCATTGAGTTGACTCCTGCCTTCGAAGGTGACGGGGCGGTTGTCATAGCGTCGATCGGCGGTGAAGAGCTGGCCAGAGTTCCTCTCGAAACTGCTGCGGCTCCGGGTCTGCCAGATCTGGCCGAGGCGTTCTCGTGGGCGAGCAACTACTGGGATTGGCTGTTCGGCAATGCCTGAACCCTTATGGCCCGCACCCGTTCGGATGGTGCGGGCGTGACCACCAGCGCCGAATCATTTGTTGAGGTCATCACCGCCGGGGCCCTCGCCTCGAGAACCGGGGAACTAGGTGGACAGCTGACCGAGGACTATCGGGACAAGGTGCCCGTGCTGGTGGGCGTGCTGCACGGCTCGCTCCCGTTCCTCAGTGATCTCGTTCGGCAGGTGGACACTGCTCTCGAGGTCGATTTCCTGGCTCTCAGCCGTTTTGGCGAAGGGGGCAGGGTCCGTATCGCCATGGACACCGAGATCTCGCTGGAGGGCCGCCACGTGGTACTCGTCGAAGACATTGTCGACACGGGCTTGACGCTCTCGTACGTGCGCCGCCTCCTGGAGGCGAGAGACGTGGCCAGCCTGGCAACGGTCACGCTGATCGACAAGGCACCGCGACGGATCGTTGAGGTACCGCTCGAATACCGTGGATTTGAGGTTGGCGATGAGTTCCTGCTCGGATACGGCCTGGATTGGGAGGGCAAGTACCGCAACCTGCGATCGATCTGGATGGTCCTCGATCTGGCGACGCTGCAGTCCGATTCTGCATCGCTCGGCGAAAAGGTGTTCCCGGCCCACGGTGATAATCTGACCGCATGAGTGATCCAAACGGCTCCGAGAACGAAGGGATCCCGATGGATCTGATCGGGGTTCGCATCGAACTGCCGACGAACCAGCCGATCGTGCTTCTTGCGGGAAACGGATGGCTCCCGGTATCTGCCTATCTGGATCGGGGCCGTTGAGGCCACCGCCATCGCGTACGCCCTCGAAGGCGTTGTTCCCCAGCGTCCCCTGACCCATGATCTCCTCAAGGCCGTCTCCGAATCTCTGGGAGCGAGCGTCGCCCGGGTGGTGGTTACTGAGCTGCGGGACAGCGTGTACTACGCAGATCTGGTTCTGACCAGAGGGGGCGATGAGGTGACCGTGTCGTCCCGTCCCTCCGACGCAATTGCCTTGGCCGCCCGGATGGGAGCGCCGCTGTTCGCCACGCCGCAGGTCCTGGACGATGCGGGTATCGAGATACGAGACGACGACGAGGAAGCCGAGATAGAGAAGTTCCGGGAGTTCCTCGACGACATCACGCCCGGAGGACTTCGAGGCCGGCGAGTCTCCGAGCTGATGAAAGGCCTCACCCGGCTGCGGGTCGCGGCCGTCATCCTGGGAAGCGTCATCATCGTCGGGAACGATCGGGTTCATTCTCATCGAGAAGGCCTCCGTGCTGGACGCCTTCTTCATGACCATGATCACGATTTCCACCGTCGGCTACACGGAAGTGTTCCCGCTGTCGGAAACCGGGGAACTCTTCACGGTTGGCTTGATCGTGGTGGGGGTCGGTACGCTCTTCTACACTGCCGGGGCGGCTCTCGAGGCCGCCTTCGAGAATCTCAGTGGCCGGCAAGGAATGACCAAGATGACACGAACCATCGAACGGCTGAGCGATCACTACATCATCTGCGGTTTCGGCCGGGTGGGCAGCGCAACCTGGGAGCTGATGGTCGACCGGGGTGCGGAGGTCCTGGTGATCGAGGGTGATCCGGCGGCTGCTCAGGAAGCCAGAGATGCCGGAGCGCTGGTCCTCGAGGAGGACGCCACCCACAATGAGACGTTGGTTGCTGCCGGGATCAACCGGGCTCGATCACTCATCGCCTGCGTCACGGCCGACTCGGACAACCTCGTCATCGTGCTGTCCGCCAAGGCTCTCCGTCCCGACCTGCTGGTCATCGCCCGGGCCGCCGAAAGCGAGTCGGAACGCAAGCTGTACCTAGCCGGGGCGGATCGCGTAGTTGCCCCAACGGGTCGGCGCACACCGGTTGGCCTCGATGGCGTTCCAACCGGAACTGGCCGACTTTGTCGACCTCGTCCTGCAAGGCAACCACGTCGAGTTCCGCGTCCAGCAGATGCAGATCCACGAGGATTGCATCCTGGCGGGTATGTCGCTGCGAGAGGCCGCTATCCGGCAACGGTCGGGGGCCATGATTCTGGCCGTCGAAGACGAATCCCGCCGGCTCTATCTGAACCCCGATCCCGACCTGGTTATCACCCCGGGTCAGGTCATGGTCGGCATCGGTACCAACGATCAGATCGAAAAACTGACCCTCCTCATGACCGGAGCGAGTTGACGATCGCTCGCCTGAGTTTTCCACAGACCGGTATGCAGATCGAGGTTATCCACAGATACTGTTGACAACTTCGCGGCGTTCCGGGTAGGTTATAGCCCCGTAATTACGAACGTGTAAGCTACGACGGCTAACAGAGGAGCGCGGTTGTGACGGATACTGGTTATCGAGCCCCGCAAGTGTGCAATCTGGTCGGAATAACGTACCGCCAGCTCGACTACTGGGCGCGGACGGGCCTCTTGCGGCCGTCGATCCAGAGCGCGAAAGGCTCCGGGTCGCAACGTCGGTACTCGTTTACCGACGTCGTGCAACTCAAGGTCATCAAGCGATTGCTCGACGCAGGCATGAGCCTCAAGAAGATCCGCCAGGCAATGGAGATCTCTGGTCCTGCAACTCCAGAGCGATCAGCCCCTGGTCGACGTGACGCTTCTTTCGGATGGACAGACCATCTATGCAGCCCACAGCGCCGACGAAGTGGTAGACGTGTTTCGCCGCGGTCAGGGCGTCTTCGGGATCGCCGTTGGCCCCGTCCAGGCGGAACTCGAAGGTCAAATTCACCAGTTGTTCCCCGAACTGGCCGAGACCGGTACGCCGGCTGCAGTTGCCGCAACCGGGGAGGTTGGGGTCAACTGACAACGCACGACGTATTCGAGAACGGTCCGGCAGACGTCACCGATTTTGCCCACAACAGCGAACGGCAGTTCGCCCGGTTGCTCGACTTCTACGGGATTGAATGGGCCTACGAGCCGCGCTCGTTCCCTCTGGCGTGGGACGAGGAAGGAAGGCCTTCCCGGTTCTTCACACCCGACTTCTACCTCATCGAAGACGACCTGTTCATCGAGATAACCACCATGAACCAGAAGCTGGTCACCAAGAAGAACCGCAAGGTGCGGCGGCTGAAAGAGCTCTACCCGGATGTCAGCTGCAAGGTGTTCTACCAGCGTGACTATCTCCACCTGCTCGTCAAGTACGGCCTCGAGGAACCGGACCACATGGACGAGGTTCCCGCTCCAACGAGGATTCCGGGTCCGCCGCAAGTGGTCAGAGTCCTCGATGAACGCCTGGGTGGTCAGGCAGCAGGGTAACGGGCCAAAAGGGCCAGGAAACCTGCCGTTCTCCCTCACGTTGCACTGTCGCACCCTGGTCTAGTCTGCGCAGGAGATCAGTCTCCCGTGGAGAGGAGTGATGTATGGCCCAATCCCCGCTCTACGATGAGCATGTTCGTCTCGGAGCTCGTTTTGTGGACTTCGCCGGCTGGGCGATGCCAGTCCAATACGCCAGTGTCCTGGCCGAGCATGATGCCGTGCGGACCTCAGCCGGGGTCTTCGATGTCTCCCACCTCGGCCGATTCCGCCTGGAAGGGGCGGGGAGCACGGACCTGCTCCGCTCTCTCCTCTGCAACGATGTCGTCGCCATCGAACCGGGCCGTGCTCAATACACGATGGCCCTCAACGATAACGGTGGCGTCGAGGACGACATCATCGTTTGGAGATGGGCGGACGAGCGCTACTGGGTGGTACCGAATGGATCAAACGACGACAAGATCCGGGCAGCGTTTATTGCAGCAGCTCGTGGAGACATCATGGTCGACAACCTGCGGGAGACGACGGTCCTGATCGCGGTGCAAGGACCCGATGCCCCTGCGGCTATCGAAGCCGTTCTGGGGAAACGCCCCGGCCGTTTCCGGCTGTTCGAAGCAGAATTCGACGGATATCCGGTCTGGGTGGCAGGCACCGGCTATACCGGTGAGCGAGGCGGGGAGATCGCCGCACCGGCAGAGGTGGCAGGCGCCCTCTTCGACGCCTTCCGGGAGGCGGGTGTGACCCCGGCCGGTCTCGGGTCGCGTGACACGCTCCGATTGGAGATGGGCTATCCACTCTGGGGACAGGATCTCGACCCGCAGACGACTCCGCTCGAAGCCGGCTTGAGCTGGGTCGTCAATTGGGATCACGAGTTCACCGGCAAAGCGGCGTTGCTGCGCCAACGAGACGCCGGGGGCGGCAAACAACTGATTGGATTTGTGATGGAGGGCCGTCAGATTGCCCGACACGACTACCCGCTTCGGGCCGGATCCTCGAGCGGGACGGTCACCAGCGGCAACTTCAGCCCCACGCTCAAGCAGGGGATCGGGATGGGGTATCTCCAACCACGCCCCGGGCCTGAGGTTCAAGTAGAGGTTGGGGTTAGAGGTGGCTGGTTACCGGTCGAACGCCGTGATCCGCCATTCATCGAGAGGACGTGATCGTGGATTTCACCCCGCACACAGAAACGGATGTTCGCGTCATGCTGGACGTGCTCGGTCTGGAAAGCCCGGCCGATCTTTTTGCCCATATACCTTCCGGAGCCCTCCTCGATCATGATCCGGGACTCCCGGAGGCGCTCTCGGAACTCGAGTTGATGCAACTGGTGAACGAACTGGGGAGTCGCAATCGATCCGACCTGGTCTGCTTTGCCGGAGGCGGATACTACGACCACTACCTACCACCGGTCGTATCAGCGCTGACCATGCGACCGGAGTTCGTCACCGCCTATACGCCCTACCAGCCGGAGGTATCCCAGGGGGTGCTTCAGGCGCTCTTCGAGTTCCAGTCGATGGTGTGTGCACTGACCGGAATGGATGTAGCCAACGCGTCGCTCTACGACGGTGCCACCGCGGCGGTTGAGGCCGTCAATCTGGCCGTCGCAGCCACCGGCCGGAACAGCGTGTGGGTATCGCAAGGGCTCCATCCGCGAGCCAGAGAGACCATTGCCACCTTCGCAGCCGCTCGCAACATCGCCGTAGTTGAGCATGAGGTGGTTGACGGAAGAACGGTTTGGGATGAGTCCGCCCTACCGGCTCCGGCCGCTGTGATAGTGGCCCAGCCCAACTACCTCGGGATTGTTGAAGACTACGACCGGGTGGCCTCGCTCGCCCATACACTCGGGGCCCTGGCCGTTGCCTCCGTGGATCCGATGACGCTCGGTCTGCTGCGCAACCCCGGCTCCGCAGGGTTCGATCTGGTGGTCGGAGAGGGACAACCGCTCGGCAACCCCTTGTCTTTTGGCGGGCCGGTCGTCGGCCTGTTCGCGACCACGACCGCGCTGATGCGTCGTATTCCGGGCCGCCTGGTCGGCGAGACGATCGACCGCGATGGCAACACCGCCTACGTCCTGACGCTGCGGGCCAGAGAACAAGACATACGAAGGGCGAAGGCATCGTCAAACATCTGCACCAATCAAACCCTCAACGCCCTGGCGTCGGCGATTCATCTCGGCTGGCTCGGTCCTGAGGGACTGCGCGAGGTTGGTGACCAATCGGCGCAGAAGGCCCACTACCTGGCCGAACGACTCGCGGAACTGCCGGGTGTCGAACTCGTCACGACCGCCGGGTTTGTTCGGGAGTTCGCCGTCAACCTGCCGAAGGATGCCGATGAGGTCATCGCCGCCATGGCCGGGCGAGGGTTCCTGGCGGGGATTTCCCTCGGTGGAGACTATCCGACCATGCCGAATGGCATGTTGGTGGCCGTCACGGAGAAACGAACGAAGGCCGAACTCGACGGCTACCTTACGACGCTGAAGGAGGTGCTCGCTCATGGCTGAACCCGGAGGCCGGGCTTCTTCTGCGCCACTCGTTGGGGGAGATTCGGAACCGACTCTGTCCGAGTTCTCCAGCCCCGGTAGGCGGGCCTGGTCGTTGCCTGCCCTGGATGTGCCACACCGGCAACTCGACCTTCCCGAGGCTGCGGATCGGATGCCCCGGCTACCGGAGGTTTCTGAACACGACCTGGTCATGCACTTCACGCGTTTAGCCCAGCGCAACTTCGCCGTGGATCTGGGCGCCTACCCGCTTGGGTCATGCACGATGAAGTACAACCCCAAGATATGTGATTGGGCGGGAGCTCATCCTGGCTTCGTCGGGCTGCATCCGACCACGCCGGCTCATCTGGTTCAGGGAGCGCTCGAGGTGCTGCTCGAAACTGAACGGATCCTCTGTGACCTCACGGGGATGGCACGTGCAACATTTCAGCCTCCGGCCGGGGCGGCGGGGGAGTTGACCGGGTTGATGATCATGCGAGCCCATCATCAGGCCAACGGTGATACTCGCACCAAGATACTGATCCCGGACTCAGCCCACGGAACCAACCCGGCCTCGGTCACGTTGTCGGGCTACGAGGCCGTGGAGGTACCCTCGAATGGTCGCGGCATGGTTGACCTCGGCGCGCTCCGTGAGGCCCTCGATGATCAAGTGGCCGGCCTCATGCTCACCAATCCGAACACCCTCGGCCTGTTCGAAGAGGAGATCCTCGAGATTGCCGAGGCGGTCCATGGGGTCGGGGGCCTTCTCTACTACGACGGAGCCAACCTCAACGCCATCATGGGCATAGCCAGACCGGGCGACATGGGGTTCGACATTGTGCATTCCAACCTGCACAAGACCTTCGCTACCCCGCACGGCGGTGGAGGACCGGGTGCCGGCCCGGTCGCGGTTTGTGAGCAATCTGGTGCGGTATCTTCCCGGCCCACTCCCGACCCGCGACGAAACTGGCACGATCGGATGGGAGATGCCTGCGGCCAGCGTGGGACGGGTACACGGCCACCACGGCAACTTCCTCGTGGTGTTACGCGCCCTCGTGTACATGCGAGCCCTGGGCGGAGAAGGACTGCGCCGGGCCGCCGAGCGGGCTGTGTTGAACGCTCGCTACCTGGAGCACCTGCTGGGTGAACGCTATGACCTGCCGTATCCAAGTACGTGCATGCATGAATTCGTCACCTCGGCCAAGACGATCAAGAAGGACACGGGGGTCCGGGCGATGGACATCGCCAAAGCGCTCATGGACGGCGGATACCACGCACCAACGGTCTATTTTCCCCTGATCGTCGAGGAAGCCCTCATGATCGAACCGACCGAAACGCAATCCCGGGAGACCATCGAGAATCTGGCCGCCACGCTGGTGGAGATCGCCGAGCGAGCCTACGAAGATGCCGATGCAGTGAAAGAGGCTCCGTTACGGACACCCGTCCACCGGCCCGACGACGCCCGGGCGGCGCGTGACCTTCGCGTGACGTGGTCCACGAAGGGGGAGGATTGATCATGGTTGAAGCCACCGACGAAATCGGAGTCTCTGCTTCGGGCGAGCGCCAGTTGCGCAGGCACTGGTCCGGCGACACGTCGCCGTGGGGGACTGTGCTTGATCGTGCACGGCGGTGGCGAGCACAGCGCTCGCTACAACCACGTCGCCATCCAGATGGTCGAAGCGGGCCTCGACGTGCACAGCTTCGACTGGGTGGGCCACGGCGGGTCCGGGGGAAAACGCTGGCACATCGACATGTACGAGACGTACTACGACGACCTGGCCGAAAGGATCGCCTTTACGCGCAATCCGAACCTTCCGCTAGTGCTCTACGGGCATTCGATGGGCGGGCTCATTTCTCTCGGGTACTGCCTTACGAGAAGCGACCTTCCCGGCTTGCTGGTCGTCACCTCCCCACATCTGGAAACGGCTGCACCTCCGCTGCTCAAGGCGGTCGTGCCGCTTCTGGCGAGGATCGCCCCGCGTTTGCGGCTCGATGGAGGTCTCCGGGGTGAACAACTCGCAAGGACCCCCGCCGTGGGCGCGGCCTATTTCGCCGATCCGCTGGTCGAGACAAAGATCACCGCGGCGTGGGGTGCGGCGACGTTGCGCGAACAGGCAAAAGTGCGAGCCGGGCTGAGCAAGCTATCGGTACCGGTATTTGTCGTGCACGGCGGAGCCGACACCATCGCTCATCCCCGCGCCAGCGCCCCCCTCGGCGAGTTGCCAGACGCAGAACGCCGGTTGTACCCATCGCTCCAGCACGAAACCCACAACGAACCAGAAGGGCCGGAAATCATTGCTGCCGTCATTGAATGGCTGCGGCAGCGGATCTCTCCCTAGACCCCGGCCAACTCGTATCCCGGGCGGATTCGTTCGGTCAGTATTCGTTCCTTGGTCGGGAGCGAGCAGAACGCCGCACGCATCGCCGTCTCGGTAACCTGCTGCAGATCCCGGACGGCGAACTCATGATGCTCGGCTACGAGCGCAAACTCATCCGACATCGAGGTTCTGCTCATCAACCGGTTGTCCGTGTTCAGCGTTATCGCAAACCCGGCTCGATGGAGAGCACCGACCGGGTGGTCGGCGGGGGTCGGGTAGTTGCCTGTGTGAAGGTTCGACGTCACACAGATTTCCAGCGGCACCTGATGATCACGCACATACGACGCCAGTTTCCCGAGTGCCACGATCTCGCCATCCTCCAGGACACAGTCGTCGACGATGTGAACTCCGTGTCCGATGCGATGCGCGCCACACCGCTGCAGGGCACGCCACATACTGTCCGGCCCCTCTGCTTCGCCGGCGTGGATCGTCAGTGACATCGAGGCTTCCCGCACATGGCGGCAAGCAGGCAAATGGTCGTCAGCCGGAAAGCCGCGTTCGGCTCCGGCCAGATCAAAACCGACGACACCTTGCTCCTCGAGGTCGGTGGCCAGGCGTGCCACTTCCAGCGAGTCGGTCCCGGTGCGCATGGCGACCAGGATCAAACCGGTCTCGAGGTCCGTCTCTTTCCGGCCCAGGCGCAGACCGGACAGTGCTGCCTGGACCACCCGGTGCCTATCAAGGCCGGCGGCTGTGCAAAGCGATGGGGCGAATCTGACCTCGGCGTACACCACGCCATCGGCTGCAAGGTCAACTACCGACTCGTAGGCGACTCGCTCGATGGCGGGCATGGTCTGCATCACCCCGACGGTATGGCGGAAGGACTCGAGGTAGCGTTCCAGCGACCCGGACTCGCCCTGGTCGAACCAGTCGGCCAATGCCTTTGGATCGTCGCTGGGCAATTCGGGGTAGTTCAGGTCCCGGGCGAGGTCCACAATCGTGTCGATTCGGAGACCGCCGTCGAGGTGCTCGTGGAGAAGGGCCTTTGGCAACTGGTTGTACTGCATGGAGCCAGATTATCCCAGAAACCGGGCGGCGGTTTGATGATCCATCGATGGCGCATGGTGGGTGGCTCCCTGCCACCAGCGCCGTTCGATGATGCGCTCCCCGTAGAGAGTCACCCCGATGGTCTCACCCGGTACGAACCCGTTGGCTTCGTAGAAGCTCTCAGCTGCCTGACTGCCGAGGACGACATCGGCGATGATCGGCAGGGGAGGGGCGAGCGAACGAATCCAGTTGAGGAGCAGTCTGCCGGCTCCGCGCCGTCGATAGTGCGGATCTGTGCAGAGAGCGCTAACCACGATCTGATCGTCCTCGATGAAGGCGTCGGCAAATGCCACGACCGCGTCTTCGTCGATCGCGAGGTAGATGGGGTGGTCTTCCCAGCGTTGCCGGAGCGCCGCCGGGGAATAGGCCGCGGCCAACCATTGGGCGACCGTGTCCGTTCGGAGGAGTCCGGCGTAGGCCGCTTGCCACGATCCTGCGGCGATAGCGGCTACCTCGACGAGATCAGAAGGCTCAGCCCTGCGGATGATCACCCATCCCAAGCTAGTCCCGGTCGAGCGAGCCATGTGCACGTCGCCGGAAGGTTCTGCAACCGGTCCGGGATGCACTAACGTCGTGGGCATGCCCAGCTTTGACGTGGTTTCAGAAGTCGACACCCAGGAAGTGCGGAACGCCGTTGACCAGGCCGCCCGCGAGACAAGAACGCGATACGACTTCAAAGGTACCGACACCGAGATTCGCCTCTCTGAGGACGGGATTGTGGTCGAGTCGTCCTCGGAGGCCCGACTCGAAGCTGCAGTCGTCGTCCTGAAAGAGAAACTGGTCCGGCGCCAGGTTTCGATGAAGTCCCTGTCTGGAGGCGAGCCAAAAGAAGTGGGCAGGGCCAGGTTCCGTGCGGAGTTTTCGCTCAACCAGGGGATCGACCAGGACTCTGCCAAGGAACTCGCCAAGCAGGTGCGGGATCTCAAAATGAAGGTGCAGGCGCAAGTGCATGGCGACCGGGTGCGGATCACCGGCAAGAAGCGAGACGATCTGCAAGAAGTCATTGCGGTGTTCAAGGACCTCGACTACAAGCTGCCACTTCAATTCATCAACTTCCGGGATTAGAGAAGGTGGGGCCTGTTCGATGGCACCTGTCCACCCATGCCGGTAACGGAGATCATCGGGTACCTGGCGTCGGCGGTCATCGTCACCGCGTTGACGATGACCTCGGTGTTGAAGCTGCGCATCATTGGATTGGTCGGGGCGGCCAGTTTCGGCCTGTACGGGGTGTTGATCGGCGCGGTCCCGGTGATCGTCACGAATGTGGTCATCATGGGGGTTCACGCCTTCCATCTCCGAGAGATGCTCGGCGTCAAGGAGTACTTCACGCTGCTGGAAGTCCAGGCCGGCTCGGCCTATCTCCGCTACTTCATCGAGTTCCACGGTGAGGAGATTCGACGTCGTCTACCCGGCTTCACCCTCCGGGACTCACCGACCCACCTGCGCGTATTCATCCTGCGCGATGCCGTGCCTGCCGGTTTGCTGATCGCCGATTGCCGTCCGGACGGGTCGATGCTCATCGATCTGGACTTCGTCGTTCCCGAATATCGGGACTTCAAGATCGCTCGATATCTCTTTACGCCAGGCTCGGGTGCCTTGGCCGGACGGGAGATCTCCCGGGTGTACAGTCCGCCCGGTACGGAGGCACACCAGCGCTACCTGCGCCGCATGGGGTTTGTTGAGACCCGATCGGTGGAGCATCCGGATTACTTTGAGCTGACCGTGGCCGCCGATGGGGCGCGCTCGTAAGCCGCCCGTGGCAAGATGAGTCCATGAGCGAGAATCTGACCGGCAGGCTGCTGGTTGCCGTTCCGCACATGTTCGACCCGAACTTCACCCGTGCGGTCGTCCTCGTGTGTGATGACAACGAGCAAGGGGCTTTGGGCCTGATCCTCAATCGACCGACCGCCTCAGAAGTCTTCGACTACCTACCGGACTGGGCGTTCTTAGTGGCGGAACCTGCGGTCGTCTTCGAAGGGGGTCCTGTCGAGCGGGAGGTGGCGGTTGGCCTTGCAACAAGTACCCATGGTGCCCAGCCAACCGGGTATTCCAGGATCATCGAAGGCCTGGGCCTGCTGGATCTCGGGTCGGACCCGGCCGCAGCAACCGGCATCGAACTCCTGCGGATCTTCAGCGGCTACGCGGGGTGGGAAGCGGGTCAGCTACACGAGGAGATTGCGGCCGGCGGTTGGATAGTCGTGCCGTCCGAACCGGGTGATGGCTTTTCGTTGACACCGACCGGGTTATGGAACGCCACCCTGAGGCGTCAGGGCGGTCGATTGGCGGTGTACGCAAACTTTCCGCGTGATCCGAATCTGAATTGACGCTTCGTTATCGGGAACTCTGGTTCCAGGCAGTATCCTCGCCCGGTGTCAACCACCGTGCCCCGCCTCCGCAAGTCGCTGAAGAAGCAAGCTCCCAACCTGGCCGTTGAGCGCCGCATGTGGAGCCTGGGCCACCAGGTGGTGGTCGGGGTCGACGAGGTGGGTCGGGGAGCCTGGGCCGGACCGCTCAGCGTCGGGGCGGCTGTTGTCCCACAAGATTCTCGAGTTTACAAAATTCGGGACTCAAAAGTCCTCACCGAGAAGGAACGGGAGGCCATGTTCGACCGTGTCTCCGATTGGTGCGTCGCCTGGGCGGTTGGTCACGCCAGCCATGAGGAGTGTGACGAACTGGGCATGTCTGCGGCCCAGCGATTGGCGGCCCGGCGGGCTCTCGAGGGTCTCGGTGTCCGGCCCGACCGGGTCCTGATCGACGGCAACTGGGACTTCGTCGGGGGTGGGCGAACCAGCATGATCGTCAAGGGCGACGCAACCACCGTTTCGATTTCCGCGGCTTCGGTACTCGCCAAGGTCACCCGGGACCGCATCATGCGGGCCGAAGCGGAGAACTATCCGGCGTTCAACTTCGAAGGCAACAAGGGGTATCCATGTCCGGTTCACAAGGCCGCTCTGCAGGCGTGGGGACCGACCACCCTGCATCGTCGATCGTGGGCTTTCATGGATGGCCTCATCTGGCCGGGGATTCCCCGGTTCCACCGTCCAGATGCCCAGGGATCCTTGTTCGACTGATATCCGCTACATCGCGACACCCGGCCGGTACGCTCCCTGCGATATGGGATTTCGACGCTTCCTGCCCCTCCTTCTCGTGGGATTGCTGCTTCCGATCGTTGTTCCGGGAGCATCGCCCGCCGCCGGCGCCCAAACCGAGGTCGATCGTGCAGCCGAGGAGGTAGCGCGGGCGGCCGCACAACGGGCCGATGCTCAAGCTGAGGTAGACGCGTGGGCCGTCCGACGCGGCACCGTTGAAGATCAGGTGCTTGCCGCCCTGTTCTCGCTCCAACAAACCAACGAGGAGCTCGAGGGCGTCGCCTTTGGCGTCTTCGATCTGCGCGAAGCGGTCTTCGACGCCGAGGCCCGGGTGCGCCACCTGCGGGAGGTCACCGAGATGAGGGCCGTTGAGGCCTATATGGATGGGGCAACACCTGGTGTGCTTTCTATCTGGTCGGCTTCGAATTTCGAACAGACCGCTTTGCTGGAGGAAACAGCCGCCTCGGCTCGCCGGGAGGATGCAATTGAGTTGTCGAACCTGGCGGCCGAGCGGGATCACCTTGCTGAGCTACAGAGCGCTTACGAAGGTACTCAAGGCCGTCTGCGAACCCTCCGCGCCAAGATCGAGAGCGAGGGCCGAGGTCTCCAGGAGTTGTTCGCTGCCGTCGATGCCAGGTTTGTCGCCTCCTACCTGGGTTTGCAGCAAGCGGATGCTTCCTACTTGCAGGCGGTGAGCGAGGCGGAGGCCGCTGAACGACGCCGTGCAGCCCGCGACGGAGTAGAGACCTGGCGCCTGCTTGTGCAGCAGTACTTCCCGGCAGACCTCGTCGAAGAAGCGCTGGCTGTGATGCATTGCGAGAGCGGCGGCAACCCGAACGCGGTGCACCCGGAATCTGACGCAACCGGGCTCTTTCAGTTCTTGGCGGCTACCTGGGCTTTCTCCAGTATCCAGGCTGGTTTCCCCGGAGCAAGCCGCTTCGATGCCGAGGCCAATGTGGCTGCAGCGGCCTGGCTGGTGGGCTACTCCATGAGGACCGGGCACCCGCGGGGGTCGTGGGGTCATTGGGTGTGCCAGCCGTAGGTGGGCGGCCCGTCAGAGGTGTGATCACTCGTTGGAGGCGTGCACGCCTCGCTTGGCCTTGCGGAGGTTCTTCCAGCGGGTTGCCAGGTCTCCGCCGTCGATGTCGTCGATGTCGAATTCGTCTTCTGCCTCATCCTCGGCAGGTTCGTTTTCTTCGCCCGACGTTTCGTCGGCTGACGTTTCGTCGGCCCGTCGACCCTGGGCGGCTTCTGCTTCGTGGAGTCGGTGCAACTCCTCGAGGAGTGGCACCGGATCGTCGTCATCCTCGTCGCCGGCGTCGTCCTGGTCGGTCGCTTCGCCGTCGACCGGGAGCCAGGTCGGCCCCTCTGGGTCGGCCTCGGGTTCGTCTCCAGCTTCCGGCTCGACCCCGGTTGTTTCCGGTGCCGGTTGTTCGATGTCTATCTCGATCAAGTCGTCGACCGGAGCGGCCTCGACCGTTTCGTGTTCATGTTGACCGGTTGCGCCTTCGGCTAGGCCGGAGAGCAGTTCGTTGGCTGCCACCGAGGTATGCGAGATCTCGGTGTTGATGAACTCGATCAGTCCGCGTTGGGTGAGCTCGGCCACCTTTTTGGCTGCGGCGAATTCGAAAATCTTCAACTTCTGAGCGATCTCATCGATGGTCGTCGAAACTCCGGTTACGGCCAGTAAAGCCCAATCCCTCCGACCCAGGGTGATCTGCTCGACCTCCTGGAGGCGTGGTGCCATCCGAAACGGGGCCGTAGCCGACGGGACTACTTCAAAGACACGGGCCCAGGCCGTCGATCGGGCGGTTGACTGATTGATCATGTCCTCGACGTCGAACGAGTAGGGGATCTCGCGACGGCTCCTGATGTCGACATCGAAGCGGAAGTGGCCCTCACTGACTCGTAGCAACCGGCTCATCACCTCGACGACCATCTGTTCCAGAAAGCGGTTGAACGCCTCCGGATTGCTCTCCAGCAGGTCATTGAGGTCGACGATTCGGCGATCGTCCGTCGAGCCAACGTAATCGGCCCGATATTCCATATGCAGCAGGTCGTCGATAGGGTCGTTCTCGTTGCGGGTCGTGGCAAAGGCAATGCGGCCGTCCACGATGAAGACACGCCCGGATGGCGAGGAATCTTCGACACGGAGCAGGCCTGATTTCGCAGACGAAGCGATGAGTCGAAGGACATCGGGCAACGCAACGGTGTCAAGGCTGCCATTCAGCATCGTCACGGCGGAGCTTCTCCTCGGTTGAACGACTTCTCTCTGGTTTCTATCGGCTGCTCGAGGTTCGACCTGAAGCATGTCAATCTTCAGGATCTGGTCCGGCGCCGTAAGCTGGCCGCGCCGCCACCGCTGGAGGAACACAAACATGAGCGAACCGCGTACCGCCGTCGTAACCGGCGCAAGTTCCGGCATAGGTGCAGCCACCGCCCGCCGCCTGATCGATGAAGGATTTGCTGTGGTGATGGGAGCCCGGCGCCTCGACCGCTTGGAAGCGATTGCCGCCGAGACCGGGGCAAGACCACTCCACCTCGATGTCACTGATCAGGCCTCGGTGTTTGAGTTTTGCAAGAGCGTCGAAACGTGCGATGTGCTGGTCAATAACGCCGGAGGAGCGCTGGGAGTCGATTCAATTGCCGACGCCCAAGATGATCGCTGGCAGCAGATGTACGACGTGAATGTCCTGGGAACCTTGCGGATGATCCGGGGATTTCTACCCAAGCTGCTCGAAACCGGCAACGGGCATGTAGTGGTGATTGGCTCGGTAGCCTCGACCGACACCTATGTTCGAGGCGGAGGCTACAACGCCGCCAAGTTCGCGGTGCGGGCTCTGCGGGAGGTTCTCCGCAAGGAGATGCTTGGCGCTCCTTTGCGAGTCACCCAGATCGATCCCGGCCTGGTCGAGACCGAATTCAGCC
The DNA here is from genome assembly GCA_963715305.1 of uncultured Actinomycetota bacterium. Lineage (GTDB taxonomy): Bacteria > Actinomycetota > Acidimicrobiia > Spongiisociales > UBA4744 > UBA4744. Next base: position 399,900 of record CAVQSB010000005.1, on the reverse strand, counting down.
TGGTGCGATTCGATGGCGACGTTGCAGCGGCGGCGCGTGTCTATGAAGGCATTACTGCGTTGACTGCGGCAGATATCGCGGATTGCGTTGCATGGGCGGTGACGCGGCCAGCCCACGTGAACATCGACGAGATCAAGGTACTCGCTCGCGACCAATCGACGGCTACCACCGTGTTCCGGCGGCCGGCAGACTCCTAGGCCTGGGCCGGTGCCGGTGTGAACAGGCGGCGGAACCAGATCACCGAAAAGGCGATGGCGATCCCGGTCATGACCACCGAAGCGGCGGTCTTGGAGATGACGAACACGGAGACGGGAAGCTGGAACAACATCCAGGTCGTCACTCCGGCATTCGCCAGCATGGCCATGGCCCACAACAACGAGATCCTCATGAAGAAGTGGCGAACGAAGGGGTTGGTCAGAAATTCCGGGGAAACCGGGAGGAAATCGCGACCCAGGCGCTGCACGAGGGGTTGGTCGGCACTCATCGAGGCGAGGAAAGCGAATCCCAGGAGGGCGGTGGCGAGGCTCGGCTGCAAGAAGTAGACGAACACGCTGCCGGTGGCCAGGGCGAGAGCGGTACGAAACGTGAGGGCCAAAGCGCTGAGAAGCACCAGACCGGGGATTGGTTGCTTGGTGACGACTCGGCGGGCGATGGCCAGATACGACCAGGTCAGGGCGGCAATCAGGGCGCCCCACATGCCCATAGCCCACAGTGCTGCGTAGAAGATTGCGAGGGGCATCAACGTGCCTTCGATAAGTGCAGGCATGCCCTGCTTTGCCAACGAACGCAGTTTTGGTGTTTCGAAGGTGTTCGTTGGCATCTCTACTTCGATATCGGAAAAACCGGGGGGAAAACTTGAACCACTTCTTGCCGACTTCCCGCCGGATCCATGGTCGTCCGCAGCACCCTAGCCGGATTGCCCTGGTATGCAATGTATTGCATATGTTTCCGCGCGTCGATCACGATGGTAAGTGCTCCGGGGCCGACATCTGGTTAGCCGCCCAGAACGTAGCAAGGCCCCTGGAAGTCGTAGTTGGTCGCAAGATCCGAAGCGAAGAAGTCGGCAACTTTCACCAAAGCCGACACGCCGTCGTTACCCAGGCTGGCTCCCAGGCCGCCCTGGGCTTCGAACATCGCTTTGTCGGGTCTGTAAATCGCGGTAGCCCTGGTAACGGTGGCGTTGGCATCGCCGCTGAACAGGTTGGAGGGGGAGAGCCCTCCGTAGGTCAATGAGCCGATACTGTGGGCTGCAGCCACAACACCGGCTGGGGTCATATCGCCCATTTCCGCTGCTTGCTCCAGCACCCGTTTGGTCACGAAGAACTCGAGATACCCCTCGACCATGCCCGCCGCTGGATACCGGTTCGGGTACTTGTCTTTGAGAACCTGCAGAACCTCGGGCATCCCCTGCACATCAGCCCCCAGGGGGGCCATCAACGCCGACATGTACATGTTCGCCGCGAGGTAGTCCCCGAGCGCGGTTCCCAGCAGCCGGTCGCTGAACGTTGGCATCGATACGGACCATTGTCCGGTGTAGCCCAGTTGCAGGGCGGTTCCGACCACAGTGGTCAGCGTCAGAGGATCCGCAGCCAGCCACGTGAAATCGGCGCCACTTTGCGAAATGCCGGAGGCGACTGGTCGCAGGTCGGTACCGGGAATGATGGTTCCGGCGCCGTTGTAGGTGATCTCGAGGCCGAGTTGTTCTGCGGCATAGGCCGCTCCCGCGTACGAGTCGAGGCCGTAGTCGTCGGGGAAGGTGGCGATCGCCAGAGTTGGCTTGCGGCCGGTCCGTGTTTCGAAATCTGCGGTGAGCCAGGAAATCGTGTTCATGGCTTCCATGCAGTAATTCGAACCCGTTTCCAGGAGATTGGCCCCGAGCGTTGGGTCGGACCATCCGGAATACCAGGTGACCGGGACGGCCAGGTGGTTGTTGGCAACCAGATCGGGGAGGATCCCCAGGGTGTGGGGGGATCCGGTCGAGTGAGCGATCATCACGACCCGATCGGCCATCGCCGCGTACTTTTCCGCGTGGAGGGCAGGGCTGTATCCGGTGTTCTCGATGATCAGTTCGATCTGCCGACCGGCGATTCCTCCCTCGTCGTTGACCTTGGACCAGAATGCGATCTGTGCGTCGAGGACGTCGATCACCGAACCGGAGAACGGTCCGGTGAGATCGGCCAGCAATCCCAGATAGATGGTGTCGTCCGTCACGGTTACGCCGTCCGTGGTCACGTTTGTTGGAGCCACAGTGGTATTGACGACCAGGCCGCCGGTTGTAGGAGTCGTCGACGAAGGCGGACCGGTGGTGTTGGGCGCACTGTTGCCTGCACCCGACGTGCAGGCAACAGCCAGGAGCGCCAGGGTCAGGACCGCGATGGGCAGTGTACGGACTGATCGTGTGCGTGTTCTCATGGCCCAACCTCGAATTCGATGCGCCGGTTTTGTTCGGCGGTAGCCTCCTGATCGGGGAAGAGCTCGCCGTAGGAGACGGCGACAAGTCGGTAGGACGGCACTCCGCGGGTCAAGAGGTAGCTGCGGACCGTCCCGGCTCTTTGGCGGGCCAGCGCTTCGTTGGTTTCGCTGCTTCCGGCTGCATCCGTGTGACCGGCGATCAGCACTTGCAGACCCGGCTGGGTTTGAATGATGAGCGCTGCTTGATCGAGTACTTCCTGACCGGTCGCGGTGAGGTCGGCGGAGCCGAGTGCAAACTCCACCGGAGCTTTTGCCAGCAGGGCCCGGAGTTCGCTCCGCAAGATGGCGCCGTCGCCGCGCAGGCCGAGACGGCTCGACACCTGGTCGATGCCGTCGACCGAGAGGACCGCGGCCTCGGCCATCTCCACGAACGAGAAGAAACCGGATCCGACGATCTCGAGGGGAACCGTTCCGTTCAGCGTCGCTTGGCGGCCCTCAACGGAAGCGGAGACGGTCTGTACTCCTGCGGAGTTGAGCGCCGTGGCCGCGGCGGCTTCAAGTTGTTCGGCAGGCAGAGCGGGTCCGATCGGCAGGCTCCCGTCGATGGCGAGGCGGTTGTCGATCTTGTCGATCCCGTCCACACCCAGCACACTGGCTGCTGCGCGAGCGCGAGCCTCCTCGGTTGGTACTGCGCCCTTGAGGACGGCAAGGCCGGATTGGACCTCAGAAGAGACGTAGGCGAATTCATCGGTGGCGAGAGCGGCCGTCAAGGCGGCTTGAACATCAACCGGCGCGCCAACCAAGCCGATGACGAGCCGGTTGTCGAGTTGCGCGACACCGGGTACGGTCAGGACGGCGAGAGCGGCAGCGCCGAGCGAAGCTTCGTCTGCCACCGTTCCACTTACCGTTGCCACGTCTCCGTCCACAGCGATCTGCAGGTCGTCGAAGCCGGCTACGGCGAGGGCGGCCTGGATCTGGCCTTGCAGGGTGAGAGGTCCCCCGGTCTCGACGACAACGACCTGATTGTCCACCTGGCGGATGCCTTCGACGCTCAACGCGACGGCGACCACCTGGTCGAGAGTTGTTTGCGATCCGGCCGTTCCGGCCAGCCGGGCCGTATCTCCTTCGACGCTGGCGGATACCGTGGTGAACCCGGCATTGTTCAAAGCGCTCTGAACGTCGGGTGTCGAGGAGAACAGCGGGTCCATCAGACCGGTCTGCCAGACGGCAAGCACGCCCAAAAGGACAATGACCGCCAGCAAGGGCGCTGTTCCCACGCGGAATCCGTTGCGTTTGGGGTGGGGACGGTGACCGAGCGAACTCGAAGAACGGAGCGCGTTAATGTCTCCGGGCGGATCGGTTGTGAGCCAGCGGTTCGGGGCGTCGGAGCCGACCGCGGGCGGCGGTTTCGTTCCGCGCTTCCTCGGCAATGGTTCGAACGTGCCCGGTTTGCGAGCCGGTTTCTCCGTCACGGGGTCGGGTTGCGGCATTGGCCGATCCGACGGTCGCTGGGCTTTGGCGGACGGTCCAGGCTGTTCGGCCGGCGTGGTCATGCCCAATTCTCTTTCACGCTGTAGCTCCCGCTCACGGTCACAGTTACGTGCCCGTCCCGGGTACTGCAGCCTCCCAGGTCTATTTCGGCCGCGATTGGACTTCCTTGAGCTACGAATTGGCGGAGCCGGCGCTCCACGGTGCGCCGCTCAGGTATTTCCATCCGTCGTCGGGTAGAAGCGCAACAGCCGTTCCACCGTGGGTTGCCAGCGTGTGGAGGGCGGCGTGAAGGATCGCTCCGGCGGAGGTGCCTGCGAACAGGCCCTCGTTACCCATGGCTGAAGCGACCGCCGAGTCGGCGGCGGCGCGGTGCACCTCGTGCCGGTCGGTCACGAGAGATAGATCGGCGATGGGGGGTTGGAACGGATCGTCTTGCGAGCGCATACCCGAAATCGGGTCATCGACGAACGGCTCGACCGAGTGGACCCGCAAGTTCCTCCAGGCGATCTTGAGACCCCGGCTATTTCCGGTAATCGTCCCGCCGGTTCCGTACGCGGCCAGGAAGTGGACGGGGGAATTTCGAGTGGCCAATCGCGGAGAATCTCCTGAGAGGTACCAAAGAAATGGGCGTACGCGTTCCAGCGGTTCCCGTACTGGTAGAGCATGTGACCTTCCCCGGCTTCGACGAGTTCTCGGGCGTGAGCGATGGCTTGGTTGGGACCGCCTTCCACCACGATGAGGTCGGCCCCGTAGGCGCGCAGCAGCTTCCGTCGCTCCTCGGTAGCTGTGCTCGGCAGGCAAATCACCATCTTGTGCCGGTAGATCAGTGCCAGACGGGCGAGGCCGATGCCGGTGTTGCCCGAGGTAGCTTCAATCATCGGTTGACCGGGCACGAGCTTGCCCGTTTGCAGGGCGTTGTGGAACATGAACCAGGCCGCCCGGTCTTTGATAGAACCGGTCGGGTTGAACCACTCCAGCTTGGCGAACAGCCGGGTTCCGGACGGTGCAAGGTGAGGGAGCTCAACGAGCGGGGTATTTCCGGGTTTCATATCGGAGGCACGGTACCCGGGTGGGGGAGTTGCGCAGCAGGAGGTAGCCTGACGGCACCGGGAGGACGTGAATCTTGCCCCAAAACGAGAACGAGGAATACAAGCGGGTAGGTCGGGAGCTGCGCGAGCAAGTTGGCGGAGAGTTCCGGCTGGCGGCAGAAGAGGACGAGTACTGGGCGATGAAGCAGGCACGGCGGGGAGGCGACCTGTCGGAGATTGCCTACGACGCCATGAGCCGTGGAGACCTGGTCGAAGTCTGGACGGGTGCATCCACCTTCCGTGGTTTCATCGTGCACACTCGTAACGATCTGGTCGTGTTGAGAGGAAAAGCCAGCATCGATATCAATCTGAGCGGCCCGATCATCGTGCGGATCGTTGAAGCGGCCGCAACCACGGGGGCCGGGGTCGTGCCGCACGGGGCGGCGTCGTTTGCTGCCCGGCTTGCCGAACTGGAGCAGAACCAGACTGCGGGCGAATTCATCGTTCCTTTCTCGCGCGCCCGGTCAACGGGAAAGTGAAGATCCGCGCCCGTGACCATGTCATTGTTGAAGGGGCGAGCGGTCGGGAATGGATCGTACCTCTCCGGTGGCTTGCAGCCGTGGTGAACCGCTAACCGTCATTCCTTGGTCGGACCTCGGGTGGATCGGAGGCAACGGCGGTGGCGTCCGAATTCAGCCACTCGATGATGTCATTTTTGAGAAAGAGATATTTGCGGGCTCCCGGAAGGCGTCTGGCCGGGATCCGGCCATCCCGGGCCATGTGCTGGATCTGTTTGATGTTTGAACCGAGCATCTCGGCGACGTCGGCTGAGTCCAGAACCGGTGGATAGTCGTCAAATGACCTGTGACTGCGGATGGCTTCACTCCTCGTGTCCGAACCCCGTAAGGATACTCAACGACGATCCAAGGAGCGACAGGGTCGATAAGGGGCAAGGAGGTAGAGCAGACCGAACACGTTCGGTGCATAGATCGCTTCCATCGACTGGGCCCTGGTATTCAGAGTAGACGTCCTTTAGGATAGGGTAGGTTGGGCGAGGTAGCTGAAGGGGATGGGTGGCAGTGGCTGGGAAGGTTGCGCCGACCACGCAACGTAGTTCATGGTCAGTAGAAACACGTCCGCCCGTGCGGCGGGGTTTCATGAGGCGAGTGAGCCTCGGCCACGTGATCATGATCTTGGCCGGACTGAGTGCTTTCCTTCTTGTGTTCTCGCTGTTGAGAAGCAGAGACGAGACCCACCAGATCGCGACGGCCGCTGTCGAACTGCGCGCAGGTTCGACGGTAGAGGCCGGGCGTTTCCTGTACGCCGAGATCGGTGTTGTCGACGACGGCCTTCTCGCGACCTTCCTCAGTCCGGAGCAGGCTGTCCGCGCTGTCGAAGAAGGATGGGTGGTCACACGAACCGTTCCAGCTGGTGATCCAGTTCGCGTGACCGACTTCCGCACCGGAGCAGATCCTTCTGATCTTCGCGCTATGAGCATTCCGATCGACCGGGGTCACGCCGTGGCCGGGGGCCTGCAGGCGGGTGATCTCGTGGACGTCATCGTGGTGCGGAAGGGCGTTGCCGGCTACGTTGCAACCGGTGTCGAAGTGCTGGACGTTGCCGGCGGAGACAACCAGTTCGCCGGCGGCTTCAGCGTTACGGTCGCAATCGATGGTGCGACAAGCCTGCGACTGGCGTCTGCGCTGCGGGACGGCGGGATCGAAATCGTGCGCGCTACCGGAGCGGCGCAAGTGGATCCGCTCGATGTCTTCGACCCGTTCGCGGATGATCCCCCGACATACTCCGGATCGGGCTGACGGATGCCGAATCGAGAACCTGTGGTCGTGATGGCTCATTCACCACGGTCCTGGGCGAGGTTGCTCAAACAGCACGTCATCGATCATGGAGGCGGCAGGATTGTGGCTTCGATCATGTCGGCGGACGATGCGATGATCGAGGGTTATGACGTCTTTATCGCTGACGATACGACGTCCTTTCTCGGCAACAGACTGGTGACGGATCTCCAGGGTCGGGGGCGAGCCGTAGTGGGCGTCTACGATCCCTCCGAGGCGGAAGGAAGCGGAAGACAACGACTCCTCGAACTGCGGGTCGATGAGATTGTCGAGGCGGATGCCTCTCCCGCCGAATTCCTGCGTGTTCTCAGCCGGGCATCATCACGATCCATGGTCGGTGGCGACGATTTCTCTGCAATCGTCGCAGACCTGGCGGACTCGACGGTGGGCATGAACGATCGGATTGAGGCGACCGGGGGGCGCCCGCTCCGGGGTCGATTGATTGTGGTAACGGGAGCCTCCGGTGGGGTCGGGGCGACGGAAGTGGCCGTCGGTTTGGCGGCGCTGTTTGCCGATCGCGGGGAAGAAGTAGCTCTCGTCGATGCCGACGATGTTGGGCCGTCCGTCGCCCAGCGCCTCGGGTGCGATGTTCATCCGAATCTCCGTACCGCCATTGATGTCGTCAACAACGGGACCGGGGATCTGAAAGATGTGCTGATTGATATCCGCCCGGGTGGGTTCTCGGTTGTGGGTGGCCTTGCCAACCGGAGGGACTGGTTCGAGCTCCGGCCGGGTGATGTCTCCACAACGGTTCTCGAACTTGCCCGAATCCGGGATGGTGTCGTCATCAATGTCTCCTCGCGCCTGGAAGACCTGCCCGCTCTTGGTGGACCGGCGCGATACGGCGTAACACGCGCCATGCTCGCGCTGGCAGACGCTGTGGTTTTGGTCGCCGGCCCGACGCCGGTCGGCGTTGCCAGGGTCCTCGATTGGATCGCGGAGGCAAGGCCTTTGATTGAATCCACCCCGCTCTTCGTGGCCTTCAACGCCATCCGCGGGGGCACGTTCAAGGCAGCGGAGATCGAATCGGAGTTGCGCGAGGTGTACCAACCGGGTGGGGTCTCGTTTATCCCTCACGACAAGCATCTCATGCACGCAACATGGCAGGGTGTCCTCCCGGGTCCCGGTCCCTTTTCCCGGGCACTGCAGCCCATCGGCGCGGCGGCGGCGCCGCAATCGGTCATGCACGAACACCGGAGGGTGCGATGGCGACCGCAGCCGCTTTGAGCGCCTATGCAACCATTCGCAACGAAGCCCTGCTCGGCGTCGAGCGGGAGAAGCTCGACCCGCGTGCCGACGTGGAAGCCGTCAACCGGCTCGTTGCTGCCATCGTTGATGACTACCAATCGCAGGCCCAGTCGGGTAACGCGCCGACTCTTCACGACCCTCTAGGAATGATCCGGCGGATTGTCCGGTCTATCACGGGCTTTGGCGCCTTGAGCGAGTTGTTGGAGGACCGTACCGTTGAAGAAATCTTCATTGAAGGGCCTCACGTGACCTTCATCGATGGTTCGGGCCGCCTCCAGGTCTTGACCACACCCACCTCTCATGAAGAGAACCGGCAGACGGTGAATCGGCTTCTCGCCGATACGGACCGCCATGTCGATACGGCCAATCCGATTGTGCAAGCGCGGGTTCTGAACGACACCGCGCGGCTGACCGCTGTCATACCACCCATTGCTGATCACGTGTCGGCCACGATCCGGAAATACACGATGCGCAAAGAGACGCTGGCTCATCTTGTTGAACTCGATTCTTTGTCTCCGGCGGCAGCCGGTTTCCTCTGGGCGGTTGCCCAAACGGGTGCCTCGGTTCTCGTGTCCGGCCAACCGGGTGCCGGGAAGACATCTCTGCTATCCGCGGTGATGGCTGCGGCTCCGCCTACCCATTGTGTCCGTTGCATCGAAGAGGTTCGTGAGCTGCATGTCCCACTGAGTCCCCATAGCTCGTACTACGAAGCTCGCGCTCCTGGTCTGGACGGGAGTGGTGAGGTATCAATTCGAACGCTGGTGAAGGCCGTATTGGCCATGCGGGCCGATCGGATTGTGGTCGGCGAAGTTCGGGGAGCCGAGGCTTTCGAGCTGACCCGGGCCTCCAATGCTGGTTGCGGATTCTCGTGCACGGTGCACGCCAACTCGGCTCGTGAGGCTCTCACCGCGATTGTCAACACCGCCCTCATGGCCGGTGAGAACGTCACCGAGCCCGTCGTCCGCAAGGTTTTTGCCAACACCATCGACTTCGTGATCCACCTAGATCGCGACCCGATCACTCGCGGAACGGAAGGGATCCGGAGGCAGGTCCTCGAGATCCTGGCAGTCGCCCCTTCCTTGACGGGCGACGACTTCACGACCGACCATATCTTCAGCCGGAAGGCTCTCGGGGATCGACTGCAGTGGACCGGTTTGATGCCACCACAATCGACCGTCGAGTTGATCGATCGTACGCTGGCAATGACCGGGCATACGCTCCATTCCATCTGTGAAGGGCAGACCACCCCGCTATGAGACTCCTGGCTGCCCTTCTGGCCGGGATCTCCGCATACTTGGCCGTCGGCTACATGGCAGGTTTGGCACCTGATCTGCGATGGCGAGTCAACCAAGAGGTCCCGGGCGTCACGGATCGTCAGCTTTGGCTAACCCAGGCGGGTGCGCAACTTTCGTATAGCCAATTCCTGCTGTGGTCGGTTCTGCTTGGCGGTGCGGCCTTCTTTGTTGCCATCGCACTGAGCGGTGTCCTGTGGGTGGCACTCCCACCGGCGCTGGCCATTGCCGTACTGCCGCGCTGGTACTACGGGCGAAGGCGGCTGCGGAGGCTTGGTGCGGTGCATGAAGCCTGGCCCGATGGACTTCGTCATCTCGTTTCCTCGCTGCGGACCGGCCTGAGCTTGGCCGCCGCGCTCGACGAACTTGCTCGGACCGGGCCGGGTCCATTGCGTCTTGCCTTTTCCCGGTTCCCTTCGCTGTCGAGGACACTCGGCGTCGATGCATCGTTGGAACTCATTCGGGAGGAGTTGGCAGATCCGACATCCGACCGGGTTATTGAAATACTGCTGGTCGCTCACGAGCGGGGTGGGTCAATCGTTCCCGAGGTCCTGGCCGATCTCGCCGATGCAACGATTCGAGACTTGAGAACCGTTGAGGAAATCCGGACGAATGCCCTCGAACAAAGGATCAATGGACGGATTGTATTTGTCGTTCCGTGGATGGTGCTCTTGTTGCTCACTTCGCGACCAGGTCCGTTCCGGGAGTTTTACGCATCGGCGGCGGGTTTCGTCGTTATCGTTGTTGGGGCTCTCGTCAGCTTGTTCGGTGCCTGGTTGGTGGCACGATTGAGTCGAGACTCCGTTGAGCCGCGAGTGCTTGGTGCGTCGGCAACGAACCCGGTTCCGACCCCGGGAGCGAGGTCATGAGGGACCTTGCGTTGGCCCTGCTCGCAGCGTTGTCAGCAGGTGTCACGACCGCAGCCGTAATCCACGCCCTGGTACGTCCAAGCGTCCGACTCAGCGGACGGCTTCGTCCGTATACCGCGGTGAGCCGGAGCCTCCTGGGTAGAAGCATTTCGCCCTTCCAATGGGGTGTCCAAACCGGGGCGCTCGGCGATACTGCGCTTGGTCGGCTCCTGCTGCCCCCACTCTCGGGGCTTGCTCTGCGGGTCGGATCGTTCATCGAGGCAACAACTGAGGAGCAGCTGGCAATCAAGATTCGCCAGGCAGGATTGTTCTCGGACACCGAAGATCGTCAACGAGTCCAGGAATACCGAATACGCCAATTCGCGACCGCGATAACCGGCGCCGGGCTCGCCGCCCTGTTGGGGCTCTTTTTGGCAAGACCGACCCTCATGGTTCTGATCCTGGCGGCGACAGGTTTCGCCGGAGGAGCTGCCTACTGGCGGAGCCGTATCGACCGGGCCGTTGAGGAACGGCGGTCTCGCATGGAGATCGAGCTGTACACCATCAACCAGCAACTTGCGTTGCGGGTGCGTATCGGCGGCGGTGTCGTCTCGGCTGTTCGTCAACTCGTGGAGCGCGGACGCGGAGCGGTCGTTGGCGAGCTTCGGGAAGCGATGCGAATGATCCAGGGCGGTATGCCGGCCTCGCAAGCCTTCTGGCGGTTAGCGGAATTGACTCCGGAGGCCCATGCGTCCCGGATGTATCAGCTCCTTGCGTCTGCCGAAGAGCGAGGGTCCGATCTGGCCGACGCTCTCCTCGCGATGAGCGAGGACATTCGAGAGGATCGACGCGAGGCGCTGCGGGTGCTCGCCACGAAGCGAAGAGCGGCCATGCTCGTTCCGATCGTGGGATTGCTGGCACCCATCATGATCCTCTTCGTCGGTGCGCCCCTTCCCTGGATTGTGTTCAGAGGCTTGGGCGGATGACGGTGGCGGTAGAGAGCAGACCTGAAATAGAAATGGGGCAGGGATGAATAGGGCAGTGGAGACAATGTGGCCAAGGCTGGCGGCGACGTTCGCGAAGTTGACGGATGAAGAAGATGGATTCCAGACGGCCGAGGCCATCGCAATTGCCGCCGTCGGCATCATCGTCCTCGCGGCGATCCTGGCAGTGCTGCAAGTACTCGGCGTGGACGTCATCAACTGGCTACGCGATCAGTTCGGTATTCCCTCCGGCGGGTAGATCTATGATCGATGGTCGCATGGGGCGCGAGTCGGGGTTCACCTCGCTGCAGTTCGCCGTCATGGCATTCTTCGCCATGTTGGTTTTTGCGGCTGCCGTGAATCTGGTCGCAATGCAGTACCAACTCGGCGCCGTGCGGGTCGCGGTCGACGAAGGTGCCCGGCGTGGAGCATCTGCCGGTCACTCGGAGGTTGATTGCGAGCGATGGGCCGATTCGATTCTGCGGGCCGATGAGTCGGGACTGCTGCGCGGTGCGCTGGGTTCCGGCATCGAACTCACATGCGCCACCTTCGGACAGGACATGGTGGCAACTGCGATCGGGTCCTCGGAATGGTGGATAGGCGGCCTCACCGATATCGATTTTGCCGTGCAGGGGCGTGCAGTCATTGAGACGTTCGAGGAGGTGCCGTGAGCCGCGCCCTCCATCGATGCGATTGCGGTTTTGCGGCAGCTGAATGGGTCGTGGCGCTCGGGCTCATCATGGTGCCAATGGTGATGGTGGTCGGCTCCATCGCACCGTGGATCGCCCGGCAGACGATGGCTCGGGAAATCAGCCAGGAATCGGCCAGGAGAATCGCGCTGGCGGATGATCTGACATCCGGCCGGACCGCGGCCCAACTTCTGGCTGCCGACATGGTTGCGAATTACGGCCTGAGTGATGACGACTTCGAGTTCGTGTCGATAGCAATCGAGCCTGCGGGAACGATCCTGGCGCGCGGTGTGGACGTGGTGGTTGAGGTGCGGGTGCGGATTCCGGCGCTGACTATTCCTGGATTGGGCCCGGTGATCGAAGTCTGGTGGAACACCAAGCACGTCGAGCACGTCGACGACTTTCGGAGCTTCCCATGACCGACCCGGTGGGAGCTGAGAACGAGAGGGGCTTCACCAGCGTTTCGTTCATGCTCATGATGCTGGTGTTATTGGTTGCCGTTGGCGGGATTTCTGTGGACCTCTGGCATCTGGTGGCCGAGCATCGGGATGTGGCCGGGGTGGTCGACGGTGCGGCCCTCGCGGCCGCGGGCGCTGTCGACCAGGAGGATTTGCGCCGAAATCCTCCAAAGGTTCAGCTTCAGCCGGATCAAGCGATGGCAAGAGCCTGTGACTATCTGCAAGCCAACGGAGGCGTGAATCTCTGCCCCGGACCGGACGCCGAGGTGGTCGTCGGCCCCGATAGCGTATCCGTCACCCTGCGCCGCTCGGTCAACCTCACCCTCTTGCGGATTCTGTCCGGACTCGACCCCGATGCCGACACTTCGCCGATCGAGCTGGGTGCAACCGCGACGGCACGGGTTGCCTCTCGCTGAGAGCCTGCAGGTCGGGCTATGCTGCCCGCCGTGATCAGGCCAATCCCGTCCGGAGTCGTCTCCTTTCTCTTGACCGACGTTGAGGGATCGACGCGGTTGTGGGAGGCGGGTGCGGATGAGATGGGCGCCAGTCTGGGCATCCACGACGAGATCATGAGGGCAGTCACCGCGCAACACGGTGGCCACGTCTTCTCAACTGCCGGAGATGCTTTCGCCGTGGCCTTCGGTTCCATGAATCAGGCGATCGCGGCCGCAACCGACATTCAACTGCGTCTGCAGAGCACCACATGGCCGGGACCACCGATCAAAGTCAGGATGGGTCTCCACAAAGGCGAAGCCCAGGAACGAGACGGGGACTACTTCGGTCCGGTCCTCAACCGGGCTGCCCGCATCATGTCGGCCGGACACGGAGGGCAGATACTGCTGTCCTCGGTCATTGCAGCCGGAACCGACCTCGACGGCTCCCTGACGCTCAACGATCTTGGTACCCATTACCTGAAGGACCTCGACGAGCCGGAGCATGTCTTCGAAATCCGTCATCCGGACCTACCGGTGATCGAAACGGCGATCAAGACCGTCGATTTCCGGCGACACAACCTCCCCGACTACCTCACCTCATTCGTGGGCCGGACGCAGCAACTCGACGAGCTGGCAGCTTTGATAGCCGGCAACCGACTGGTTGCGCTGACGGGCGTCGGCGGAACCGGGAAGACCCGGCTGGCGGTCGAGGCGGCTCGAGCGAGCGCTTCGGACCTGCCCGACGGTGCGTGGTTGGTGGAACTGGCTCCGGTGACGAACCCGGCGTTCATCATGACAACGATCGGAGATACATGGGGGTTGCGCCCCGGCGAGGGCGCAACCATCGAGGACGTCGTCACCCGGTATCTTTGGTCGAGAGATCTGCTGCTGGTCATCGACAACTGCGAGCATCTGCTCGACGAGGCTGCTTCAGCCATCAAGTTCTTGCTCGACTCGTGTCCCAAACTCCGGATAGTGGCAACATCCCGGGAGTCTCTCGGCCTCCCTGGGGAATCCCTGTTGAGGGTTCCGTCGCTGGGATTGCCCGACGCTGATCATCTCCTTGTCGAGTCTGAAGCGGCAACCTTGTTCCTCGATAGGGCTCGAATTGTTCGGCCCGGATTCGAGCCCGACGATGTGGAGCTGGCCGAGATCGCACGGATCTGTACCCGCATCGACGGAATCCCGTTGGGACTGGAGCTGGCCGCTGCCCGGCTACGGAGTATGTCGACGGCTGATCTGGCCGACCGCCTTGAAGATTCTTTCCGAATTCTCTCCGGCTCGGCCAAAACAGCGCTGCCGCGCCAGCGGACACTGCATGCAACCATCGACTGGTCCTATGACTTGCTCAAACCGCCCGAGCAAGCGATGTTCCGGCGATTGTCGGTTTTCACCGGCGGCTTTGACCTCGCCGCCGGCGAGGCGGTCTGTGTCGGCGACGAAGTCGAGGACTGGGAGATCCTCGATCATCTCGACTCGCTGGTAGACAAGTCGTTGTTGATCCCGACCCATACCCCGAGTGGGGCGACCCGCTACCGCCTTCTGGAACCGGTGCGTCAGTATGCTCAGGAACAGCTCAGCGACACAGCCGAACCCGTGCGTTTTCGGCAAGCGCACGCCCGCTACTTCGTCGACCTGGCGGCTGAGGCCAGCCCCGGGTTCCGGGGTACGGACCAACTGGCCTCAGTAGCCCGGATCGATCCGGAATACGACAACATCCGGACGGCCTTCACCACCCTTCTGGAGACAGGAGACTTCGACCGCTATTTCGAGATGGCTTTCGATCTCTACAGCTACTGGAACCTCAAAGGCATGCAGATGGAAGGCATCGACACCGGACTGGCCGGGTTGGAGGTGGCCCCGGAAGGTGCCGATCCGCAGCGGATGGTCAAAGTGTGGTACACCACCGCCAGGTTTGGCGCTGAGCTCACCCGACCGGCTGGCATCGAACACGCCCGTCGTGGTCTCGCCCTCGCCCGCGCCATCGGCCATCCCAATACCATCGGTCGATTGGAGCTGGCATTGGGCACGTGCATCCGGCACGCGACGACCGACCCCGAGTACCTCGAGCACCTCGTGGAAGGCCGCCGCTTGCTCGAGGCCAATCCCGAGCCGTACTGGTGGGAACCTTTGTGGGAAACGGGCCTCCGCAACCTTCTGCTCGCGGCCTATCTGCCTGCCGAGGACGAGAGGGCAGTGGAGCACCTCCACACAGCGCTCGAAGTGTTCGAGGAGTATGGCGACCGTTTGCTGTTGGCCGCCACCCTGGCCGACAGTTCCGGTCTATACATGGAGGGTGACCGAGAACAGGACTTGTGGGCGCTGGCCAACGTCCGGCGGGCTTGTGCGATCCTCGCCGAGATGAACTCACCCAACTGGTATGGCCATGCGCTCTACTACCTGGGAGTGCTCCTCCGGTATGAGGGGGAATACCGGGAGGCGATTGACCATCTCACGATGGGAGCGCAGCGACTCGAGGATGTAGGCGATGTGAACTGTTGGGGCGGAGCCAGCCGGGCACTGGCGAGGTGCGAAGCGGCCCTGGGGCAAACCGAGCCGGCCCGTGCGAGGCTGAGCGCCGTCATCGAACGGATGCCCGTTCTGCCGATGCAGGACATCGTCAAGCCCCGCACCCTCGACACCGCCGCAGAGGTGTTCTCTGCCATGGGTACCTACGACCGAGCCGGAATCATCCTCGGAGCCGCTCTGGCTGCCGAGCTGCCGGCTGAGTACTCGAAGGTCCGGGACCCCGAGCTGCAGATAGAACGCTCCAAGGTGATCGAGGCGATCGGCGAAACCGAAGCGGAAAGGCGGATCGCCGAGGGCAGGGCCATGAACGTCGACGAAGCACTTGCTGTGGCTCACGGATGGTTGGCCTCCGATTGATCTGGCGGAGGTCGCCAAGCGGTGCGCAGAGAACCCTGTTGGTCGGGAGCTATCTGTGCATGCGGCTTCGCTTGTCACGAGAACCGGATCGACCATCCCGGCATGCACTTCCTGTCTGATGGTGTTCGGCGACGGTTGGCTCTGCCAACCGTCGGGTTTGAGGACAGGTGTCCTCCGGCGCAGCCTTCGATTCTCCGACCCCGACGATGAAGGGACATACCCGTTCCGCTCGCCAGGCCGTGCCGGGATGCTGGGAACCAGGATCGACCGGGCGATCAGGAGGCTGCCGGCCACGCGGAGCGGGGGCCCGCAGGCCCCCGCAGTTTGTCAACATCCAGGCGAATCAGTCGTCGTCGCGGCCACCATCGTGGTCATCGTCGGGGTCGTCGTCACCTCGACTGTGGTTGCCGTCATGGTGGTCACCGTCGTCTCCGTGATCGCCTCCTTCGTGGTCATCTTCGGAGCTACCGTGATCGTCGTCCGAATCTGTCTCGACCTTGGTGCGGATAGTTCCATCGTCGAGCTCCGCCTCGAATTCAACCTTGGAGTCTCCGGAGCGGAATGTGACCTCAACCTCATCAGCGTCGTCAGCTTCTATCGTGATCGCCCAATCCGAGTCAACCTGTTTCACGACCAGGATTCCGTCCTCAATCGCGAGCCACACGGTGCCAACGCCGCCGGCGTCGTAGGCCGTCGCTGCCGACGGAGCCGCCGTGGTTCGGACGGAGGGCTGTGTGGCGGCACCCCTTGGCGGTGTTTCTGCGCTCGCAGCGCCGGGCGCACTCGTCGTACTGGTGGTGCTCGTGGTGCTCGTCGTCGTCGACGCGGGACGATCTCCGGCATTGCCGGGGTTGGTGAGGTTGCGGATCTCTTGGAGGTTGGTGGACCCATCGCCGTCGGAATCGAGGTTTTCTATTGCCGCGAAGTTCATTGCGCTGGCCGCCAGAGCAGCGCCGTAGGCATTGAGGCTCGGAACGCTCGTATGGCAGGTTGAACAGTTGGCCAGGGCCGATGCCGTCGTCGCAGGATACGCTGTGGTGAACTGCTCGAGAACCCCGTTCGTGGCGGAGGCGCTGTCGCTGATGGCAAAAACACCTATCGCGATTACGGCAAAGGCGATTGCAGCCAGGATTCGTCTCATCAGGTGATTCCTTTGTTCGGTTACCAGGTAAATATGACCGACCGGGGGTTGTGGGTACCTCTCGAGCGGATTAAGAGATCGCTAAGCCCTATTTCGCCGGAACTCCGCCGGGCTCTAGCGTGGGAGGACGATGTCGAGGATTAGCTCTGTGATCAAGCTGGTCATGTTCATCCTGGCGGCTGTCGGACGCCAGGTTTACCATCGGGTGGCCAACGGTCCTCTCGTGGCCGCATGGTCGTGGTCGGTTGAATTGCGGATGGTGGCGCTGCGGGCTTTCCTCGTTGCGTCCGCCCGGGGCGGTGATCGAACGTTGCGCCGTTCACTCGAGGCGGGTCTCGATCCGCCGCTGCCGCGATCGCTTCGCAACATCATGGGACACCAGGTAGCCACTGTGAACGGGGTATCGGGGGAGTGGATCAGGCGTGACCATGCGCGACAGCACAACGTCACCATGCTGTACTTCCACGGTGGCGGGTACCTGGCCGGCAGTCCGGCTACCCATCGCAGGTTTGTTGCGCGTCTCACCTGGGTTACCAGAGCGACGAGCTTCGTTCCCGCCTACCGGTTGGCTCCCCAGCACAAGTTCCCCGCTGCGGTCGACGACGCCGAGAGCGCTTATGTCGGGCTGCTGGCGAGCGGCGTCGACCCTGGCCGCCTGGTCATCGCGGGTGACTCGGCGGGCGGAGGACTCGCCTGTGCGTTGCTCCAGCGTCTCCGCCAGGACGGCCACCCGCAACCCGCCGGAGCGGTGCTGTTCTCGCCGTACACCGATTTGGAACACACGGCCCCTTCTATCCAGAAGAACGCCGCCACCGACTATTTGCCTCTGGGGCCGATCATGGCCAACACGTTCTATCTCGGGGATGCGGATCCGAAACATCCGGAAGCCTCTCCCATGTACGGGGATTACACGTCGGTAGCTCCGATGCTGGTTTTCGCCGGAGGCAGGGAGATGATCCTCGACGATGCGGTTCGGTTGGCTGAGAAAGCCCGTGCGGACGGAGCCGATGTGACGCTGCGGGTCGAAGATGACATGTTCCACGTCTGGCCTGCGCTCCTGCCCGATCATGAAGCAACTCTCCGCACCCTGACGTCGGTTGCCGAGTTCGTCGGAACGCGAACGCAGACCTGAGTCCGTCACCGGCCGTTTATCTGCCATTTGCTCATATGATGCTCATCTTGCTCCGCCAGGATTCTTGAAACATATCTGAGGGAGAACGTCATGAAGGAACCAAAACAGCGCGGACGCGGTGCCGTGAGCGGGGCCGCTCTGGCGGTAGCTGTCGTGGTGGTCGTAGCGGCCGGAGCCGGATTGTGGTGGTTCCTTTCGGGTGATGAACCGGAGGCGGTCGACCTCGATGCCGCCGCATCGGTGCTCTCGACCACCACGACGGCGCCAGGCGAGGGCCTGCTCCCGGATCCGGACCTCACGGATGCCCCCGGCGCCGACGCCGGAGTCGACGGCACCTGGACGGTCGACGCTTCCATCGGTGAGTTTTCCTTCGAGGACGCCTCGAGCTCATTCGTTGGGTTCCGGGTGGCCGAAGAACTGGCTTCGATCGGAGCAACCGAAGCCGTCGGACGAACGCCGGAGGTAACCGGCACCATTGAGATCGAGGGAACCACGCTGGTGGGAGCGACCATCGAAGCCGATTTCACCGCGATCGTGAGCAACGACGACCGCCGTGATAACAAGATCCAGGGGGCACTCGAGACGAGCCAGTTCCCCGCCGCCACGTTTGTGCTGACCGAACCGGCGGATTTCGGAACGATTCCGGGTGAGGGAGAGTCGGTCTCAGTCACGGCCAAGGGTGACTTGACCGTTCACGGCATCACCAACTCGATCGAGATGCCGTTGGAAGCTCGCCTGGTCGATGGGGTGATCGTGGTCATCGGTTCGACCGAAATCGTTTTCGCCGATTACGACGTCGCAGCGCCCTCGGCGGTGATCGTGCTATCCGTTGAGGATCGCGGGCAGATCGAAATGCAGCTGTTTTTCACCCGTTGACCGCCTACTGATTGGCGTCCTAAGTGCGGTGGCTGCGCCGTCCCAGTCCGTCCATGAGGAACTCAACGCGTTTCTTGATGATCTCCTCGAGCGTGTCGAGGGGAACCTGAGCGCCATCATCGAGGGTAATCAAAGGGTTGAGATCGTCGCCGCTCGTTTCGGCCAGTTTGCGGCGCGCTTCGCGGGCTTTGCCTACGGCAAACAGCACCTTTTGCAGCCAGCGGGCTTCACTCTCACGGTGTTTGTTGATTTGGCTCTGGCGTCGAGCTTCTTCCTGCACAGGGCTCCTCAATTTGCATAGGGTTGGCTGGATGATCATACAACGGGTCTGCTCCGGACAAGATCTGGTTGAATGCCCGGATGCACGACTGGTCGACCATGCCGAAAGTGGAACTCCACCTGCACCTCGAGGGTGCCATTCCCATTCCCACCCTATGGGAGCTGATCGAGCGCCACGGGGGTGACGAAACCATCCGCACTGCGGCCGAACTGGTCGAGTGGTTCACCTACCGGGATTTCGCCCACTTCATGGAGACCTGGGTGTGGATGATCGCCTTCCTGCGGACCTACGAAGACTTCACGTTCGCAGCCGAAGCCGTCGCCCGGCATCTCGCCTCTCAGAACATCGTGTATGCCGAGTCGTTCTTCTCTCCGAGTGACTTCCGGCACCATCATCTCGACCCCCAGCAGCTGGCCATGGCCATTCGGGCCGGTCTCGATCGGGTCCCGGAGGTAGAGGTGCCACTGATCGTCGACCTGGTCCGGGACCGGGGACCGGAGGGCACGGCCCGGACGCTGGCAGCCATCACCGAGGTGGCAGAGGAAGCGGAGGTGATCGGGATCGGCATCGGGGGCTACGAAGCGGAAAACCCGCCCGAACAGTTCGCCGACGTATACCGGAGGGCTCGCGAACTCGGGTTTTCACCTCACCGCACACGCCGGGGAAGCAGCCGGACCGGAAAGCGTATGGGGAGCCATCAGGTCACTGCACGTTGAACGAATCGGCCACGGCGTGCGAGCCGTCGAGGATCCTGCTCTGGTCGACTACCTGGTCGAACATCAGGTTCCACTCGAGCTGTGCCCCACGTCCAATATCCGCACCGCAGTCGTACCAGACTGGGACACGCACCCGGCCCGTCGTCTGATTGCCGCCGGAGCGATGGTCACGATCAACACCGACGACCCGGCTCTGTTTCACTCGTCTCTGGCCGGCGAGTATCAGGAGCTGGAGGAACGGTTCGGCCTTGGCGAGGCCGCTATCAAGAAGATCTCCCTCGCCGCAGTAGACGCATCCTGGGCTGGTTCCGAGACCAAGGCTCGCTTGACCGGGCTGCTGAACGCGTGGTGGGAAACCGCCGACTGACCTGCGTACAATCCCGCTATGTCGTTCATCACGCTCGCAACCGACTTCGGTAACCGGCAGGGGAGTCAGGCGGTCCTGCACGGGGTGATCTATCGGATCGCTCCGCATGCGGTCGTCACAGATCTCACCCACGAAATCACCCCCCAGGACCTCCGCGAAACCAACTTCGTGGTCGACAGCAACGTGTTCTTCTTTCCCCCCGGCACGGTTCACGTGATTGTTGTTGATCCGGGGGTCGGGACCGGGCGCCGGGCCATGGCCGCCAGGATCGGCGATCAGTACTTCGTCGCTCCCGACAACGGGGTGCTCAGTGCCTGTCTGGCCCGGGCCGAGCTCGAGGGCTGGACGGTCGAGTTCGTGCACCTCGACAAACCCGAGTACTGGCTACCCAACGTGACGAATACCTTCCACGGAAGAGATCTGTTCGCGCCGGTGGGTGCGCATCTTGCTACCGGGGTTCCGCTGGACGCCCTGGGGACCCCCTTCGACGATCCGGTCACCATCCCTCTCTGGACGGCCGCACGCGGCGACGACGGCAGCGTCACGGGCGAAGTGATCTACATCGACGACTTCGGCAACGCCATCTGCTCGATCCTGCCGGAGGATCTCGCCCACCTTTCTCTCCCGGACGGAGTACAGGTCGAGTTGTGCGGTACAACAATCGAAGGCATGGTCACGACGTTCGGCGACTCCGAATATGGCACCGACACGCTCATTGCCTTGTGGGATTCGAGCGGTTACTTGCTGGTTTCGGAGAACAACGGCACCGGGGGAAAGGTGATCCAGCCGAAACCGGGGGATCCGGCAACGGTGCGGCCTTCCGGCTAAAGCCTTCCGGCTTCGATAATCCGCTGCAGGAATTGCTGCGTCCTGGCCTCCTGCGGATCCCGGAAGATCTGGTCGGGTGAGCCTTGCTCGAGGATGACTCCGGCGTCGAGGAAGCAGACCCGGTCGGCTACGTCCCGGGCGAACCCCATTTCGTGGGTGGCGATGACCATCGTCATGCCGTCGGCTTTGAGGTTGCGGATCACGTTGAGTACTTCGGCGATCAATTCGGGATCCAATGCGGAGGTGACCTCGTCCAGCAGGATCAACTCCGGATCGATCGCCAGCGAACGAATGATCGCCACCCGTTGCTGCTGGCCGCCCGACAGCCGGTCCGGATACTCGTCGACCTTATCGCCAAGGCCGAACCTCGCCAGCAGTTCCCGGGCCCGGGACTCGGCGGTGGCCCGGTCGGTTCCGTGGACTTTGCGAGGACTGAGGGTGATGTTGTCGAGCACACTCATATGCGGAAAGAGGTTGAAAGCCTGGAATACGATGCCCATTCGCTGGCGTACCTGGTTGGGGTTGACGCCGGGAGCGGTGATCTCGTCACCATCGAGAAGGATCTGTCCGCCGTCGAGCGGATACAGCAGGTTGACGCATTTGAGCAAGGTCGACTTGCCGGACCCGGAAGCCCCGATGAGGCAGATCACATCGTGATGGCCGACCTCGAGATCGACGTCGTTCAGCACGGCCTTGCCTTCAAACGCCTTCCGGGCGTTGCGGAGTTCGAGTTTGGCTGTGCTCATCCCCCCACCGCCTGTTTGCGTCGTCGGTCCCGATCGGTGTACCAGTCGGTGAAGCGAGCCACCGGAACGCTGACCAGCAGGAACATCACAGCCGCGACCACATAACTGGTGTAGTTGAACGTGCTGGCCGTGTAAATCTGGGCGGACCGCACGCCCTCCCTGACGCCGAGCACGAACACCAGCGCCACATCCTTTTGCAGGCTGACGAAACCATTGAGCAGGGCCGGAATCACGTTGCGGATCGCTTGCGGCACCAGTACATACCGGAGTGTCTGGACCTGGGTGAGTCCAAGCGATTGCGCCGACATGCGCTGGCTTTCCCGGACCGACTCGATGCCGGCTCGATAGACCTCGGCGGTATAGGCGCTGTAGCTGATCACTAGGGCGGTCAAACCCCAGAAGAGCTCGCCGGTGGGAACGCCCGGCAGTTGGAGAGCAGGCACTCCGAAACCCAACAGCAGGATCAACAGAATGATCGGCACACCGCGAATCAGATCGATGAAGGTGACGGCGATCACCCGGAGGGGAAAGAACGCCGGTCCTCGCAGCGCCCGGATCATGGCGATCACCAGGGCAATCACGAGAATCAGCACTTCCGCAACCATGAACATCTTGATATCCAGCCAGAACCCGGGCAGAACCACCGGCCAGGCCTCCTGAAAGTTCGACCAGTTGAAGAACTGTTTCTGCACGGCCGGCCAGGTATCCGAGCTCAGTATGAGCCAGGCCACGACGCCGATGAAGGTGACCGTGGAAGCAGCCGCAATCAGCGCCCCGCGAGCGCCTTCTTCTTTCAAGTAGGAACGACGCCGGGGTCCGAACAATCCCGGACCCCGGCCAAAGCGATCGACGGAGGTCTTCTCCGTCACATCAGCGCCTTCCCGCTCGGCTATTCGGAGATAACCGTGACGCCGGCACCTTGTTCCAGCCAATCGGCAATCAAGCCATCAATGGTGTTGTCCGCCCACAGCGCGTTGATGGCCTCGTTCACGCATTCCACCAACGGGTTGCCGTCGGCGAACAGCAGTCCGTACTCGTCCGGCGCGGCGGCCGCCGCCGCAAAGCTGGCCGCAACGACCGAACCCGGAACCTGCTCCGACCCGGTTATGTAGTAGGCGGCGCCCAGGTCGACGACCAGACCTTCGATCTGGCCGGCATTCATCGCCGAGACGACGTCGAAGTTCTCGTCGTAGACGTTGGGCAGCGAATCCGGTTGGATCACCGATTCAATGAATTCGACACTCGTGGTCCCGATGGCGGCACCGAGTTTGGCGCCCTTCAACTCTTCGAGCGTGGTCACGTTCTGGTAAGGCGATCCATCCAGCACCACGAGGGCCTGGCTCGTCACGTAGTACGGGACACTGAAGTCGACCACCTCGTCCCGAGGAGCCGTGATCGAATACTGCTGCATGTTGAAGTCCCAGTCCTTGGGGCCGGCCACGATGGCCTCATCGAATCCGGTCCGTACCCACTCGACCTGGTCGTCCGAGAAGCCAAGGTATGCGGCGATCTCGTAGGCAAGCGCAGCCTCGAACCCGCTCTTGGCGGTCGGGTCGTCGTTGTACCCGCCGTCGGCGTCGGCGACCCACGGTGGAAAGGCCGGATCGCCCGTTGCGATGGTCAAGGTCCCCGGGGTAACCAGGTTCAGGTTGTCAACCGTGCAGGCTGCCAACTCCGTGGTCGGGGTTGCTGCCTCGGTGGTGGTGGTCTCAGCGGCCGTGGTGGTGGTCTCGGCCGCGTCGCCGCCGCAGGCAGCAGCCAGCATCGCGAGAGCGACCACGAGGACGAGGAATGTGCCTAAGGGGTTCCGGTGTTTGCGCATGTTTTCTCCAGGGTGGGTCAACCACCGCGAGCATAGCCCCGGAGGAGAGCGACGACCGGGAAGGCTCAGGGGATGATCGCCAGGGCCTCTTCGAGTTCGACCGTCTCGACGTCCCGTAGGGAATTGTGCAGCAGGGTCCCGTCGAACCGACGAAACTCGCGGATCAAGTGGGTTGCATAGACGTGCGGCAGTTGGAAGAACGCGGCGGCGTGACCGGGAGCAAGATTGGCTGCCGTGCTGCGCATCCACGGGTCGTTGATACCAATGTCGCGAAGCTGCGCCCAGAGTCCGCCCGCCAAAGCCCCCAGGACAAGTCCAATGGCCCACCCCGCGATACCGCCGACCACGAGACCGGCCAATCCGCCCCACCAGGATCCATTGATGGCACCCTGAACGGGGGAGATGTCGCGAGTCTGGATGATCCTGGTACGCCCGGTCGGCGTCCTGGTGACGATGGCCGCGTCGGTCATCTCAACCGAATGCTTTCGGCCCAACCGGGTAGCAGCCAGGAGGGCTTCGCGCGCTTTCAACTCGTCGTCGAAGTCGATGGCCAGGACATCGGCAGCCACATCGTCTCGAACCATCGTTGGATGCTGGAATGGAAAAGCGGTTTCAAGGGTCATGATGTTCCTTTCCGGTCTCGGTCAGTGTGTCAGAGAGTGTTCGGAATCGCATGAGACACAGATGAGAACCAGGTGAGATTCGGGGAACATCCCCATCCTGGTCGACGCCCATAGGCAGGCACGACGCAACATCGGTAAGTCGGCACGAGCTGTAGAGTGGCGAATCCGGATCCGCCTACGCAAGAGCTGTGCGTCAGGTCCGGTATCGAAGTGGGAGAGAGGAACCAGCATGAACGGACCGATCGTACGCGTCGAAAACGTCGTCAAGACGTTCGGGCAAACGGTGCGCGCCCTCGACGACGTGAGTCTCGAGTTTGAGCCCGGCATCGTATACGGACTGCTCGGTCCGAACGGAGCCGGCAAGACGACCCTCATCCGCGTGCTCACGACCCTGCTGAAGGCCGACTCCGGTTATGCGGAGGTAGCCGGTATCGACGTCCGCAAAGACCCGGTTGCCGCCCGCAACCACATCGGTCTGGCAGGGCAGTTTGCCGCGGTCGACGACTACCTGACCGGTCGCGAGAACGTCGAGATGGTCGGGCGTCTCTACAACCTCTCAGCGAGCGAGGCCAGGACGCGGGCCGACGATTTGCTGAAGCGGATCCACCTCGACGAGGCCGCCGATCGTACGGTCCGAACCTACTCGGGAGGCATGCGGCGCCGCCTCGACCTGGCCGCTTCGCTGGTCGGTCGGCCTGAGGTGCTCTTCCTCGATGAACCGACGACCGGCATCGACCCCCAGAGCCGGCTCGACCTCTGGGACATGATCCGGGACCTGATTGCGGCCGGCACCACCGTGCTGCTCACCACGCAGTACCTCGACGAGGCCGATCAACTCGCCAACCGGATCGCCGTGATCGACCGGGGCAAGCTGATCGCCCAGGGCACCGGCGACGAACTGAAGGACAAGATGGGCGGCTCGGTCATCGAGTTGCACGTCGCCGATGAAGACCTGCCTCGAACCCTCGAGGCGATGAGTGCCATCTCTGCAGACGTCACGTTCGAGGAGAGCCGCAAGATCATCCGGCTTCCCGCCCCGGATGGGTCGCAGACCCTCCTGAAGGTGGTCCGGCGTCTGGACGAGACCGGTATCACGGCCCAGGACGTTGCGCTGCACAAACCAACCCTCGACGATGTCTTCCTAACGTTGACCGGGCGCGGTGCTGCAGAAGCTGAGGCCGAACAAGAGTCGACCAAGAAACCAGGGCGCCGGGGACGGCGAGCAAGGAGCGCAGTCTGATGACAACTGCAACGCAATCGGTGCGTCAAACCAGAATCAGTGCTGAGCCATGCCGTCAAGGACATCGCCGTCATCACACGACGCAACCTGCTCCGCAACATCCGGCTGCCACAGCTTCTGATCTTTGCCACCGTCCAACCGGTGATGTTCCTGCTGCTGTTCAACTACGTGTTCGGTGGCGCCATCGGCGGGGCGATTCCCCCGATCGCCCAGGGCGAATACATCAACTGGCTGCTGCCCGGCTTGCTGATCCAGGTGGCCGCTTTCGGGGCCGGCCAAACGGCACTCGGACTGACCGAGGACCTCTCCAAAGGGGTCATCGATCGCTTCCGGTCGCTGCCGATGGCCCGTTCCGCCGTGCTGGCCGGGCGAACCCTCTCCGATGTCATTCGTAACGGTTTCGTCATCGGGTTGATGGTGGCCATGGGGTTCCTCATGGGGTTCCGCTACCAGACCAACTTCTTCGCGTTTCTCGGCCGGCCTGGCGGTGGCGATGGTCTTCTCCTACGCCCTGTCCTGGATCATGGCGACCATCGGACTGGCCGTGAAGAATCCTGAGGCCGCCCAATCGGCCGTCTTCCTGCCGGTCTTCCCGCTGGTGTTCGCCAGTTCGGTGTTCGTGCCGACCGACACCATGCCGGCCTGGCTGCAAGCCTTTGCGGAGAATCAGCCCATCACGGTGACCGTGAACGCCTTGCGAGGTCTCATGCTGGGCCGCGAGTCGCTGGCCGACTACCTGCCGGGCATGAATGCGGACCAGCTCGCACAGGCCGTGGCCAACGCCCCGACCGTCGCAGGTCAGGTGCTTGCTGTCCCTCGCCTGGGCCGTAGCGATCATGATCATCTTCGTCCCGCTGGCGATTCGGGTCTACCGCAAGACGGTGAGCTAGTGATGACTCAGTTGGGTGAAAGTTTGGCGCTCACTTCCCGGGTAACCATCCCGGTGCTCGGTCTCGGCGTCTATCGATCTCCGGCGGGCAAAGAGACCCGGCAGGCCGTCGCCGCGGCGCTGGTCGCCGGCTACCGGCACATTGACACTGCGGCGATCTATCAGAACGAAGCGGACGTCGGACAAGCCGTCCGCGACAGCGGTCTCGACCGTAGCGAGGTCTTCATCACGACGAAGCTGTGGAACGATTCGCACGGCTACGAAGCGGCCCTGCAGGCGTTCAAGGAGAGCAAAGCCCGGCTCAGCGTCGACCAGGTTGATCTCTACCTGATCCACTGGCCGGTTCCTGAACTCCGCAAGCAAACCTGGCGTGCGATGGAACATCTCCTGGAAGAGGGCGAAGTGCGGTCGATCGGGGTAAGCAACTACATGGTCCGTCACCTCGATGAGTTGGTCGGCGACCGCCTCTCACCCGCCGGCGGTGAACCAGATCGAACTATCGCCTTACAACTATCGGTCCCGCCGGGCGGTTGTCGACTATTGCGCGGAGCGTGACATCGTCATCGAGGCCTACAGCCCGCTCACCAAAGGCCAGAAGCTGAGCGACCGGGAACTGGGAAGCATCGGTCGCCCCTATGGCAAGACCCCCGCCCAGGTGCTGATCCGGTGGGCCATCGAGAAAGGTTTCGTGGTCCTTCCCAAATCCACCAACACGTACCGTATTTCCCAGAATGCCGACGTATTCGATTTCGAACTGTCGGCCGAGGATCTGGCCCGATTGGACGGCCTCGACGAGAACCTCGTG
Source organism: uncultured Actinomycetota bacterium (assembly GCA_963715305.1). Classification (GTDB taxonomy): domain Bacteria; phylum Actinomycetota; class Acidimicrobiia; order Spongiisociales; family UBA4744; genus UBA4744. The sequence continues at coordinate 372,813 of CAVQSB010000005.1, read as the reverse complement.
ACCGGATGGGACCCGACCGGCGCTCCGTGATACCGGGTCTCTAAGAAGCCTCAGATGCGACCCGGCGACTCCCTGTTCGTGAGATCGCTGGCTACTGTCACAGAAGGGGAAGGAGTGCCGTGGCGGACGAGCCTCTGTACGCAGCCATCGAAGCGGGCGGAACCAAATGGCGGGTCGCCGTTGGACGGTCGGCTGAAGTCGTCGCCGGACGCCACCATCCCCACCACAGACCCGGACACGACGATATCAGCGTGTGTCCGGTTCATTCGCGAATCGGGGTTCCCGGTCAACGGGGTGGGGATTGCCTCCTTCGGCCCGCTCGATCTGATCCCCACGTCAAAGACATTCGGATGCGTCACGGCGACACCGAAACCAGGTTGGAGCAACATCAACGTCAAGGGAATGGTGGAAGCCGGCCTGGGAGTTCCGGCGGTCATCGACATCGATGTAGGCGGAGCGGCGTTGGGGGAGTGGGTCTGGGGAGCCGGTCGCGGGTTGGACTCGATCGTATACGTGACCGTTGGAACGGGTTTCGGAGGTGCGCACCTCCAGGATGGCCGGACCTTCCACGCCACCGGTCATCCGGAGATGGGACACATCACTGTGGCCCGTGAAGCGGGAGACGCATTCGTTGGGAGCTGTCCTTTTCACGCGGATTGCCTCGAGGGCATGGCAGCCGGTCCGGCTCTGCTCGCCAGGTGGGGGCGGCCAGGACCAGAGCTACGCGACGAGGCAGAGGTTTGGGACCTGGAAGCGCGATATCTGGCACAGGGAATGCAGGCCTTTCTCTTCGTGCTCGCTCCGCAACGCATCATCCTGGAGGGGGCGTGATGCAACAGCCGGGACTTCTCGATATGGTGCGAAAACGCCTCGCCGAGCGGGTGGCCGGATACGGAAACCCTCCGGCCGACCTCGAGCAATTCCTGGTGGCGCCCGAGCTCGGCCAGGATGCCGGGCTTTTTGGAGCGATTGCCCTGGCGAGACGGCATTTCGAGGGGCTATGAATGGACCGGAACAGAAGGATATCGCAGGGTTTGTCGCCGAAGGAACCACCTTCACCGGTGTCAACTGGCGGAGCGTGACCGATTCGGAATTCCTCGAGTGCAATTTCGTCGATTCCGACCTCAGCGACACTCCCATCAGCATGTCTCGCTTCATTGACTGCCGGTTCGAGCGTTGCGACCTCAGCCTCTGGAAGCCCGCGGATACGGTCTTGGGCGGATGCCTTTTTGAAGACTGCAGGATGCTGGGCATCGATTGGACGCGGGCATCGTGGCCCCGGGTGCCTCTTCACGAACCGAACAGGTTTGTTCGTTGTGATCTGAGCATGGGTACGTTCGCCGACCTCGACATGGGCGGAGTGGCGTACTCCGAGTGTCGCCTGCGCGAGACGAGTTTTCGTTTTACTCGCCTGGGCAACTCCGACTTCGACGGATCGGACTGCCAGGTTTGTGACTTCCACGGTGCCGATCTGAGCGGTGCCCGACTCGTTCGAGTGGTTGGTCTCGCCCTCGATCCGCTATCGACCACACTGACTGGTGCCACCATAGATGCCGCAACGGGGGTCGCCATCCTCGAGTCACTCGGTCTCAAGCTCGATACTCCTAACGAGACCGATGATCACCGGGAGGTGTGAGCCGCTCCAACACCACTGGCAGCGTGGGTGGAGGATCAAAGTCCTTCAGATCCTCCAAGCGGCGGTAGATGTCTGCGGCCGCCCGGTGGAACCCGCCGGGAAGGCCGGCCGCCTCGAACGCAGCTGCTATCTCGTCCATCTCGGGGGCAAACCGCCACGCTTTCAGGCCGCTGCGTGCCACACGTTCGGACCGCTCGACCAGATCTGGAACTGACGTCGCCCATTCGTCCAGGAGATTCGGAGTGATTCCTTCGCTCTCGGCCAGACTGCGGATCGCGAGGAGCAGCGCAGTTGTGCCCTTGGTCCAGGCAGCGAAGCAGGCCTTGACCGCCGACGCCGAGCCCGGGCGTTCGTCAACTATTCGCACCTCGACCACCGTACCGGAGAACATTGCAGCCGCCGTCTCGGCGTTCGGGCCTGAGAGGTAGAGGCGCGTGGAACCTGACGTGTGGGCCGGCGGGCCGATGATGCCGCCATCAACGAACGTAGCTCCACACGAAGTGACGTTTTCGCCGATGCGACGGGCGCTTTGTGGCGAGACCGCGTTGGCATCGATGTACATCCCGCGAAAGCCCAACCGTCCCACGGCCGTAGCCACCTCGGCCGCTGCTGCCGGCGGACAAATGGAGAGAACCGTCCCGGCCCCTTCAAGTGCCTTCGGGAGAGAAGGGGACTCCTGGAGATTCGCATGCGCGGCCCGATCCCGGCTGGCCTGGCTCCGACCCTCACCTACCCACTTGACCTCATGTCCGACGGTTGTCAATGCCTTGCCGATGGAGGCTCCCATGGCTCCGGGATGAAGGAGAACGATGGTCTGCACGGACTCAGTCTCGCACGAACTTCTTAGATGCGGGCGTTCCCTACGATGCTGGTCGTGGTTGATGGTGGCTGGATGGTTGAAGACGTCCCGAATCAGAGCGGCAGGGTGGTGGTTATCACCGGTGCCAACTCGGGGATCGGTTGGGAAGCATCCCGGGTGCTGGCGCAACGGGGGGCGCTCCTCGTTATGGCGGTTCGCCGCCCGGAAGCCGGAGAGGAAGCCGCGGCGGCTATTCGGGCGGAGACCTCCGGAGCGGAGGTGATCGTCGAGGAATGCGACCTGGGCAGTCTCGACTCGATTGTGCGATGTTCCGCCCGGATCAGCGAGCGAGTCGGTCTTATCGATGTCCTCGTCAATAATGCCGGGATCATGGCGGTGCCGTACGGAGTTACTGCCGACGGCCATGAGCGGCAGTTCGGCACGAACCATCTCGGCCATTTCGCTCTTACCGGTCTCCTTTTACCCCGGTTGCTCAAGTCGGAAGCGGGTCGGGTGGTGACGGTGTCGAGCGATGTTCACCGTTTTGGAAAGGTAGACCCGGACAACCTCGGTGGTGAGCGGTATCGCCGCTGGGGGGCTTACGGTCGATCGAAACTCGCGAATCTGCTGTTCTCATACGAACTCGAGCGGAAAGCTCGCTTTGCCCGCGTAAGCCTGGTGAGCATGGCCTGCCATCCGGGATATGCAGCAACCAACCTGCAAGGGAGAGCAGCCCGTGGGCGGGGTACATCAGAGCGACTCTGGCGCATCGGTCACCGTTTCGCGCAAAGCGCTGCCGACGGCGCACTGCCGACTCTGCGGGCCGCCACAGACCCGGCGGCCATCGGTGGCTCCTATTTCGGTCCGGCCCGGTGCCAACGCGGACCTGCCACCCTGCTGCGCTCGAGTGGACGTAGTTACGACGTTGCCACGGCAAGAAGCCTCTGGGACGTTTCAGAGGACTTGACGGGAATCCGTTATCGCTTCTAAGTCTGCCTGACCTTCTAGCCTGAAAGGTATGCCCGTCGCAGATTGCGAACGCCTCGTTGAAGGCTGGCTGGCCCAACCGGCCAACGCGGTGAGCAGCCTGGCCTTCGTGCTCGTCGGGTTGTTAGTTCCGATGCTCGGGCGCCTTCGCTCCGGCGCTCCCGGTCTCATCGCCGGTGCAATGGGTGCTTCCCTGGTGTTGGTTGGAATCGGCAGTGTCGCTTTCCACGGTCCGGGTGGCCCGGTATCGGATTGGATACACGATGGCACGATCACCATGCTGCTGGTCCTGGTTGTGTTCCTTGAACTTGGACGTTGGGTGGAATGGACTGAAGGGCGGATAGTGGCCGCCTGGCTCGTCGTTTCGGCGGCGGCCTTGACCATGGAACTGGTCCAACCCACCCTGGGCGACATCCTCAACGCACCCTTGGCGTTCCTGGCAATACTCGGAATCGCGGGACCGCTGGTGGGTTCGCCGCGACTCGGCCACCCGCCCGCCCCCGGTGGGTGCTGGCTGCTCTCGGCCTCGTAGGAACCGGCGCCGTCATCATGTTGTTGAGCCGTACGGGCGGACCGTTGTGTTCGCCCGGTGCCGCAATTCAAGGCCATGCGGTGTGGCATCTCTTCGCCGCGGTCGGTCTTGGTGTGTATGCCGTCTCGATGGTGTCGTCGCCCAATGCTGAAGAGCTTCGCTAGAAGGCGTTTCCCCTATCCGATTACCGTCCCCATTCTGGAGAGCGGTTCTTCTATGATCGTGGCATGAAGTACCCGGGCCGCTTGCTCAGCAGCGGCGAGGAGATCGCCGCGGCTTTTCGACCGCACTGGATGGCGGTCATCCTCCCCAGCCTCGTCTCGATCGTGGCGGTGGCCGCACTCATCGCAGTTGTTGTTTCGGTCGACGCCCCGGAGGTCTGGTTCGCCGTGGGTGGCATTGTGCTTCTCTGGCTCGTCGTTGCCCTTCCGCAGTGGATCGCCTGGTGGTTCACGCACTACGTGGTTACCAATGAACGGGTCATCGTTCGGCGCGGTTTCGTCGCCAGGCAAGGCAAGGAGATACCGCTGGAAGTGATCAACGACGTGGCTTTCTCCCAGACCGTGATCGAGCGACTCCTGCACTCGGGTGATCTGCTGATCGAGTCCGCGGGGGAGCAAGGCCAGAGCCGGTATAGCGATATTCCGGATCCGGAAGGCGTCCAATCCTTGATCTATCGAATGCGTGAAGCCAGGACGCTCGGCCTCCAGGGTAAGCCAACGGCCGTTGAGACCCTCGACATGCTCGGCAAGTTGCATCGTGACGGTGTGTTGACGGATGAAGAATTCGCCGAGAAGAAACAGAAACTGCTCGGCGACATCTAGCCAGAAAACCGGTTGACTCTTACGTAACGTGAGGGTCTAGGGTGTTCCCCATGACGTACTCAGTCAGCAACGTGTCCAGGATTGCCGGCGTGACGGTACGGACGCTGCACCACTACGACGAGATCGGTTTGCTGCGACCTTCCGGGAGGAGCGCCGCGGGGTACCGCCAATACGACGACCGGGACCTGGAACGGCTCCAGGAAGTGCTCTTCTACCGGGAGCTCGGCTTCGGGCTGGAACAGATCACCGGCTTGGTAGACATACCTACCTTCAACCGGGCGCAGATCCTGGGCCGCCAACGACAATTGATCGAAGAAGAGATAGAACGGCTCCAATCGATGGTCGGAGCGGTTGAGACTGCTCTCAAGGCTTTGGAGGAAGGACGCACCATGACGCAGGACGAGATGTTCGGCACCTTGAACAAGGCGGAGATGGTCGAAGTCTTCGGCGACTTCGACCCCACGCAACACGAAAACGAGGTTCGCGAGCGGTGGGGCGAAACCGAATCGTACGCTGAGTCGAGCAAACGAACGGCCCGATACACCAAGGACGACTGGAAGCAGATGCGTGAGGAGTCCGAAGCCATCAACCAGCGCCTGGCCGATCTGTGCGCGGCCGGATCAGACCCGGAAGCAGTAGAGAGCATGGATGCAGCAGAACAACACCGTTTGCACATCGATCGGTGGTTCTACCCGTGCTCCCACGAGATGCATGCCGGGCTGGGCGAGATGTACGTGGTTGATCCCCGCTTCACGAAGTTCTGGGATGACTTGCGGCCCGGTTTTGCGGTCTTCGTGCGGGACGCCTTCCTGGCCAACGGCTTGCGAACGGTTGAGTAGAACTGCTATTCGAAACCCGCGATGAGGTCGGCGAACGCCGCCAGGCCGTCACCGAGCGCGTCGGCCAGCGAGGCGAGTTCGGTTGAGGCTACATCGATGGAAATCGGGACTGAGAGCCGGACTGGCACGTCCGTCGAGACGGGGATCACCTCGTTGATGGAAAAGGGAATCTCGAGATCGACGGGAATGTCGAGCCTCACGGGCACCGAAACTTCAAGAGGAATCCTGGTGTCGAAAGGTCCGGCAATCGTGATAGTCGTTTCCACCACTTCATCGATGGGAAAGGACGTCTGAATTGGGACGGTGAGCGTCCGGTCGAGCACGATGTCGGTGTCGATGGGGATGGTTTCGTCGATGGACACCTCAAAGGAGAGTGTCGAAGAACGGAAAGACTCCAGACCGGCCACGGCCTCGTTCAAGCCGGCTCCGACTTGAGGAGCAAGTTGACTCAAGCGCTGCTGGAGGCCCGTGACCTCGGACGCGAACAGTCCGGCTCCTATCTCCACACGAGCGAGATCTTCAGTGGTCTGTTCGATCCTGGCCTCAATGGACCCGACGCGTGCCAGCAACACGATGTTGATGATGAACGAAAGAGCCAGGACGGCCCCGAGACCTATTGCTACAGCCGCGATGTTCCGGGTAACGAAGTCCTTCATGCATGCTCCTCGGGCTCGTCCATCAAGGTCGATCGGTGATTGGTTCAGGCTTTGTTCACGGCCCCGTAAGGGTTGCGTAGCAACCGTAATCGACGATGAGGAGGTCCCAACCATAAGGAGGAGGACTATGCGATCCCGTTTGATCGTCGTTGTTGCCTTGATGGCGTTAATGGCCGTGGCCGCCCCGGCCGCTGCAGAAGGTGACAGCCACACATCCGAACTGCGCACCTACGAGGTGACGCTCACAAATAGGGCGACCGGCCAGCCCATTTCGCCGCCGGTGCTCGTGACCCATGCTCGAGACATCCGGTTCTGGCAGCGAGGCGTCGCCGCCTCCGCCGGAATTGTCGCTATTGCCGAAGATGGCAACCCCGGGGTAGCCGTGTCGATGCTCGATGGTGTGGATGGCGTCACCGATGTCGTGAATGTGGGTCAACCACTCACCCGGAAAGGCACCACCGTTGGTGAATTCACCGATTCGGTTACGGTTACGATCCAGGCCCGGCCGGGCGATCGCCTCTCGTTGGCCGGCATGCTCATTTGCACCAACGATGGTTTCACAGGCATTGACTCATTGCGGCTGCCCAACAACAGCCGTGTCCGGGTGGCATATGCCGGTGGGTATGACGCAGGATCGGAGATCAACACCGAGCGGAGCGAAGACATCGTGGATGCCTGCTCGCTGCTGGGCCCGGTCGTGCTCGACGGTGACGACAACGGCAACGAAAACGGAGCTGTGGATGCCGATGGAGTTGTGTCCCATCACCGTGGCATCGTTGGCGAATCTGATCTCCTGTCGGCTCACAACTGGAACCGTGGAGTTGTGAAGGTCAAAGTGAAGATGATCGACGCGTAGGGCAGAAACCACCAACCACGAAGCGCCGGCCGCACCGAACGCGGCCGGCGCTCCGTCGACCTAGGCTGTTGGCTCGATCGGGTCGGAGGTGGCGTTCTCTCGGCGTGCCAGGATTAGGAACGGGATTGCCAATACCTGCAGCGCGGCCGCAACGGCATACGAAGCCGAGTAGCCGCTCACATCGGCCACCCGACCCAGAATCGGTTGCGTCACGACGCCGCCGGCGGATCCCATGAGCGCATCGAAGGACAGGACGGTAGCCCTCTGATCGGAGGCAATGAGTCCGTTGAGATATGCCTGCCGAATCGGGGTGGCGGCGGAGAACGCGAGCGCCCAGATCACCAGGAGCACGATGGCGATCCAGAAGGTTGACGTCCAGCCGATCAGTCCGAGCATCACCACGCTGAGGGCACCGGCCAGGATCAGCGCGTGGGTACGGCGAGAGAAAAGCCGCCGGACCAGTGGGACGATGAGTCCCCCGACGATTTGCGCTCCGGCCACGATGGCAGCTGCCAGGCCTGCGATACCGTAGGCATTCGGGTCGCCGTACAGCTCCAGCAAGTAGGGCTGCATGGCGTAGAACGCGTAAATGCCGACCCCCATGGAGAAGGGGGCAGCCAGCATGGCCCACTTGATAGGCGGTTTGCGCCACCCGGCCTCGATCGACGACCTCAGGACGGTCCTGACTTCGTCGACCGGGCCTTTGCCTTTGGTCGGCGTGAAACCCAGATCCCGCATCAAAAAAAGAGCCGCCAGGAGGGTGAGACCCAGAATCACGGCCCGCAGGATGTAAGGAACGCCCAGGTTGGTTGCCTGGGCGATGAAGCCCCCGGCGACGGACCCGATGAGCATCGCCCCTCCGGCGACCGATTGGCCCCTGGCGAAAACCGACTCGAGATCACCGTCGTACTTGGTGAAGGTGAGAGCGTCGACCAGCCAGGCCTCGACCGCACCCGAGAAGAAGGTGAAGCCCAGTCCTATAACAGCTGAGGAAACCGCCCACCCCCAGAAAGGTGCCCTGATCTGCCACATGAGTAGGTACAACAAGGTGGATACCAACAGGGTGATGGCACCCAGGAGGTAGGAAACCCGGCGGCCCTTCACGTCGGCGACCACACCCGTTGGGACTTCGAAGACCACCTGGCCGACGGTGAAGAAAGCATTGGCCGCAAAGGCCTGTGTGTTCGTCAGGCCGGCGTCCAGGAGAAAGAGGGTGTTGATGCCCCAGATGAGTGAGGCTGCCAGCGTTGAGAGCAGGGTCAACAGCAGGTACGTGCGCCGTACACGACGAGCAGCATCATTCATGATGGGCGACTCTACTGCCGCCCCACCCGCTATCGCGGCGGATCGTCAGCCGGCCGCGCGATCTGAACCAAGGTGTCGGAGTAGGCGACGCCGCCGCCCCAATCGGTGAGTGTGTCATTGGTCAGCGAATTGGCCGTGCCCTGCCCACCGTGGTCCTCGCTCCACCAACCGAACGGAACCGCCACAACCCCCGGCCGGAGCCGATTGGTGATCCTGGCGGGCAGCCGCAGTCGCGCTCGTTCGTTCCAAATGTCCACGAGCTCCCCTTCGGAGATAGACCTGGCCCCGGCGTCGAACGGGTCCAACTCCACGAACGGGCGGCCTTCGACCGGCCCGTGCTTGGGTAAATGGGAGTAGCTGCTGTTGAGGAATCTCGTGTGGTGCTTGGGGGTGAGCAATGCCAGCGGAAAGCGTTCCGCCAGGGCGGGATCTCCGGCAACGCTCTCACGGGGAGGAACGAAATCGGGAAGCGGATCGTGACCCAGAGCGGCGAGTGATTCGCTGAAGAATGCAACCCTCTTGTCGGAAGTACCGAACCCCCCGTGCGCGTACGGCTGCAGGTTCTCAGGAACGTCGAGGCGGACGAAACCGCCGGAGCGCAAGGTGTCTAGTTCCACGTTGACCAGTGCCGACGAGATCAAGGCTCCGTCGCTTTCGAAGAGCTCCGGTTCATCGAAGCCCATCGCTCCGGCGAGGCGTCGCCACAACTCGGTATTGGGAACGGATTCTCCGCGCGCGGCTATGGCCGGTTCATTCCAACCCAGGTAGAGATGGCCCCACGAAGGAACGACGTCGACCTGTTCCAGCTGTGTGGTTGCCGGGAAGATCACATCTGCAAAGCGGGCGGTATCCGTCATGAACTGCTCGCTCACCACGGTGAAGAGGTCGTCGCGCTCCAACCCGCGCTGGATGGCGGCAGCGTTTGGGACCGTCACAGCTGGATTGCCGTTCCAGACGAACAGCCCTTTGATGGGAGGAGCCAGTTCCGTATCGGTCAGGGCGCGTCCCAGATGGTTCATATTGATGCTCCGTCTGGATTGCCGACCGGTCCAGTTGAATACTGAATCATCGACGTTGCCGTCGGCCCAGGAGCCTACGCTGCGGGCCAGTCCTCCGCCCCGGTCCTTCCAGGAACCGGTCAGGGCAGGCAGGCAGGCCAGGGTGCGATAGAACATCGCTCCGTTTTCGTGATGCTCGGCGCCGATCAGCGTTCGAATCAGCGCGGGGTGGATCGTGCCGTAGGCGAGGGCCAGGCGCTCGATATCCGATCCGGCGACTCCACACACGGCGGCTGCCCGCCCGGGCGTCCACCCGGCCACCCGCTCTGCCAGTTGTTCGAACCCCACGGTGTGGGCTTGCACATACTCGCGGTCGATCAGGTCGTCGCGGATCAGCACGTGCATCATCGCCAGCATCAGAGCGATGTCGGTCCCCGGCAACGGTTGCAGGAACCAATCGGCAGCCTGCGCGGTTGCGGTGCGGATCGGGTCGATCACCACCACCTGAGCGCCCCTGGAGCGAGCTTCTTCCACGAACGGCCAGAGGTGCCTGTTGGTGAGTTTGGTATTGGTTCCCCACAACAGAACGAGCTTTGAGAATCTAACGCTCATCGGGTCGGCGGCCAGGCCGGTACCGTTCGTAGCGGCGGTGCCTGCTCCGGCGGTTGCCCCGCACAACGAACCGACGAGACGTGAAGACCCCAGGCGGCCGAAGAGCCTCCGATCGAGTGAGCTCATCTGAATGAGCCCCTGCGTACCGGCGTCCCACCAGGGCAGAATGGCCTCACCGCCCCATTTGCCCACGATCTCGGTGATCCGTCGAGCGACGAGGGTGAGAGCCGTATCCCACGAAACCCGCTCGAATTGAGCAAGTCCTTTTGGTCCCGTGCGGACCAACGGGTGCAGAAGCCGGTCGGGGCTGTAGACCCGATCCAGGAATCGGTTGACTTTGGGGCACAACTCGCCACGCGAATAGGGGTGGGCCGGATTTCCCCGCAACTTCACGGCCACGCCGTTCTCGACCGTCGCGACCCACCCGCATGAGTCGGGGCAATCGTGATGACAGGTTCCCAGTACGGTCTGAGGCGACATCCGGGGAGTCTACGGAGACTTCGTGTCCGACAGCGGGAAACCGCATCCGGTTCGCGCTTAACTGGTGGGCGATGCGAACGATATCTGTCGAGGAGCGGCGCAGAAGACTGGGCCGGCGCCACTTCCTCAGCGAACCCGCCGGGGGCATTGAGGAAGTGGCCGGCGACCTGGTTGGACTCCATTCGAGTGACCCGGTCACCGTCTACCTGTCGGCCCGCGCTCGCGTCGCCGGCCTCTCCACCAGCGATGTTGGCAAGGCGCTCTACGAGGATCGATCGCTGGTGCGGATCCTCGGCATGCGACGAACCCTGTTCGTGGTTCCTGCCCACCTGGCTCCCGAACTGAAGGCAGCCTGCTCCGACGGTTACGTGGCTCCCGAACGACGCCGGTTGGTCGGCTACCTGGAGGATCAGTTGGTCGACGGAGATGGATCGGCCTGGTTGGACATGGTGATCGGAAAGACTCTGATGGCGCTCCGTCGTCGCGGGGAAGCTACGGCCAGAGAACTGGTTGCCGACGTCCCGGAGCTCGGTTCCAAGCTTGTGTTCGGTCGAGGCACCTTCGGCCTCTCGACGCGGGTCCTCTTCTTCCTCGCCACCGACCTCCGGATTGTTCGCACCCGTCCGGTTGGTACGTGGAAGTCTTCCCAATACCGGTGGACACCCACGGAGCGCTGGGTACCCGGCGCGATGGCCGATATCCAACCCGGGGAGGCGCGAGAACGTCTGGCCCGGCGCTGGTTGCGGGCTTTTGGGCCGGGTACCTTCACTGATATCAAGTGGTGGACGGGATGGACCGTGGCTAACACTCGGACCGCGCTGGAGGCCATCGGCGCCGTTGAAGTTCAGCTGGAGGAGAGCGTTGGGTATGTCCTTCCCGACGACGTTGCCGACACCGAAGAAGTGGCGGAGTGGGTCGGGTTCCTACCGGGCCTCGATCCTACGGTCATGGGCTGGAAGGATCGCACCTGGTACCTCGGCGATTACCAGGAACAGCTGTTCGACACGAATGGCAACGCCGGCCCAACCGTGTGGTGGAATGGACGGGTCGTGGGTGGATGGGGCCAAAACCCTGAGGGCCGGGTGGTTTTCGAGTTGCTCGACGAGGCACCACCCGACGTAGGAGAGCGGGTCCAGGCGGGGGCCGACGGCCTTACCAGCTGGCTCGATGGGGTGGTGGTGAAGCCGCGCTTCCCAACGCCGCTGGAAAAACGCCTCAGGGTCTGAGTCAGCGTTTCCGCTTTCGCTTCCACTTTCGCCCCTGGGGCTTGAATTCCTTGAACGCCTCAGCTTCAAGGGCGGTCAAGTCCTCCGTCTCCATGGTTCGTGCTTCCAGTTGGAGCAGGATGTCGTCGCGCTCGGCCGCGTGGGTCTCGGTCAGCCAATCCTCTTCGATCCTGCTCAGCAGTGACCGGGTGAGAGCCAGATCGAAGCCGTCCAGAGCCGTTCGAGCTTCTTCAAGACGCCTGCGGTTCGTTTCTTCCATTCTTGTTCGCCAGTGGCGGGCCGCTTCGAGGTGGAGTCGGGCCGCGGCTGCGAGGTCGGTGCCGAGCAGGTCGAGGAGACGGGAGGTCGCAGGATCGGCGTCGATCTCGAGCAAACTGCGATGCTCGTCGCGAATGGCATGAGCACGAATCCGGCTGGTGAGTTGTCGAGCAGCTAGCAGGTCGGAGTTTTCCATGGTGCGAAGCAGGCTACCGGTCACCGCGAACAATGGGCATCATCAAGCTTCGGCGGTGCGGAAGGTGCTCAACGGTTGGCGCTGCGTGCCGTTCCGGTCGAAATTGTCGTCTGCCAACCATGCCCGGAATGCTCTATCTAGCGAGGCCCAATCGTCATCGGTTATCGCATACCAGGCTGTGTCGCGGTTGCGACCTTTGTAATGAGTGGCCTTGCGAAAGGTGCCTTCATACCGGAACCCCAACCGCTCGGCCGATATGCGGGACGGGCCGTTGAGATCATCGCATTTCCACTCACAGCGCCGGTATCCGAGATCGAACGCGTTCTTGATCAATAGGTAGAGCGCCTCGGTTGCCCCCCTCGTTCGCTGCAGTTCTGGTGCAAAGACAATCGACCCGATCTCGAGAACCCCGTGCGGTGGATCAATTCGGAGGTAGGACATCAACCCCTGGGCAAGGCCTTCAACGACGATCGCATAGGGCTGCCAGTCCGGATACGCGACGAGGACGTCAATGGCGTGGGCCAGTGCCGTCTCGGACGAGAACGGGCCGAGCGTCATGTAGGTCCAGAGGGAATCGGGCGCATCCCGGTATGCGGCAAAAAGGTCCCGACCGTGTTGCTCGCTCTCGAGTGGCACGAGGTTGACATTTTGGCCGGCGATCTCTCGCCGCGGTGGAAATCCTGGCGGTACCCAGCCGCCTACATCAGGGCCGATCGGCTGACCGAATTCGTTGACCTTCGACACGATCACCTCACCAGCCCGGGTCGCCATTGCACGCCACCAGTCTGGCAAGGGCGTAGCTACCCCGCTCGGGCGCCGAGTCTTCGATCGTTTCCTCGTAGTACAGAATTCTGAGAGCGCTGAAAGCCTCGAGCAACTCCTGGGGGGCAAGCCGGAACTCGGGCGATTGAGGACCATCCACCGCCGCGTCGGTAACGAGATGATGCTCGATGAGCAACCACCCGTTCGGAGCGAGGGCAGCAACCAGACGTGGCCACATCGGCCGGTTCACATATCGGATCACCGTTATGAGGTCGTAACGGGAGCTGCCAAGGTCTGCGTCGTCGAGGTCCGCAACGATCCAATTCACGTCGAGTCTCCGATCCGCAGCCTCAGCGCGAGCCATGTTGATAGCGGAACTGGAGATGTCGATCGCATCGACGTTGTATCCCGCTTCGGCGAGGCGGAGAGCATTTCGCCCCGCCCCGCAAGCCACGTCGAGCGCCCGGCCGATGGGGAAACGCTCGATCCATTCCGCGAGAAAGGGAGATGGCCAGGTTCGTGGCCGGTAGTCACCTTCGGTGTAGCGACGATCCCATTCAAATCGTTCCGTCTCGCTCACCGCGCGCCCTTCCTCGATTCCTCCGAGAGACCGACGTTCCCGCCGTATGGTCGTCGGCAAACTACGTTAACGCGCTCGAAAAGAGGTTTCTCCGTAAGGATCGGCGGGTTCCTGCATGTCGCGCCGCTCGACCCTGCCATCGACGTGAAGCGCGAAGCGTCCCTCCCGGCGATCATGGACGTGGCTGGGGCTGGGCCACGGCCAGCCGCCAAACTGCGTGCGACGGTAGTCGGCGAAAGCTTGCTGGAGTTCTTCGGGTGTGTTCATGACGAAGGGCCCAATCTGGAAAACGGGCGCCCCGATGGGACGACCCTGCAGCAACAGAAACTGGGCGGCGGCGCCCCCGTTGGTGATCTCCGTGATACGTTCGGGGTCCAGGCGAGCTCCGATTCCCTTCTTGATGATCGTCTTGTCGAGCTGGGCCGCTTGCCCATCGAAGAAGTGCAACATCCGGTTGACACCTTGCGGTGCCGGGGGGACGTTCCAGGTCGCTTCGGCATCCAAACGGATCAGCCAGATGGCCATGTCGGACCCGGGCTGCGAGGCCCACGAATCCGGCGGTGGTGGCGGAGCCTGAACTCCGTCGATTGCGCCGGCGATGATATCGATGAACACGCCCGGGCCCGCAGCAACGGTCGGGATCTCTTCGCTCCAAAGCATCGCGAAATGGGCGGGCACCATTTTGGATTCGGGAGGCAGGTTGAGCCAGATCTGAAATAGTTCGAGTGGATTGGGACCGTCTTGATTGATCAGGGGGAACATCTCTGCGTGCATGATCCCGGATCCGGTGGTGAGCCACTGGATGTCGCCGCCCCCATAGCGGGCGGTCGCCCCAAGCGAATCTGAGTGATCGACGTACCCGCGCCGGACCACCGTCACCGTCTCAAACCCGCGATGGGGGTGTTGCGGGAAGCCAGGCACCTGAGCACCGTGATACATGCTCCATCCGTCTTTTGATGAGAAGTCGGCACCGATGTTGCGACCCGCCAGGGCATCGACCGGTCCCATCTGGTCGTTTCCGGCCGGATAGCGGTCGAGGTGATGAACCGTGAATATGAACGGGTCCAGACCGGTCCACGGCATGCCGAGCTCAACAAGCTCCAGGATCGAATCAGTCACGAACTACTCCGGGTGTTGGGGTCGACAATGGTACGGGCTGCACAGCATTAAGCCAGGAGTTCCACCAAGCGCGATCGGGCGATCGGGGGAGGGGAGGGGTTGCTGCGCTTCCCGGAGAGTGGACTGCTTACTCTTCCCGGTCTCGCTCTTCGCGTTCGCGTGCTTGACGCCGTTCCCGCTCGGCTTCTTCGCGTTCTGCCCGGCGCGCTATTTCGGCCTGTTCGCGTTCTTCACGACGGACCGAATCGGCGTGCTCTCGTTCGGCTCGTTCTTCGTCCCCTTGCCGCTCCTCCTCATACCGGGAGTGTTCCGAGAGGCGCTCGCCCTCGTGGAGAGCATGGGCGGCCTTGCGTTCCTCCTCGTGCCGGGCGTGTTCGGTGTCTCGCTCCTCACGCTCCCTATCGGTATCAGACTTTTTGCCATCCATGGTCTTTGAGCGCCTCCATCAGCCTTTGCCTTCGTAGACTCAAAGTTAGCGATGGTGGCGGCAAAAAGGAGACTCCGCGGCCTTGTCGCGACCACGGTGCGATGCGTTACCGTGCTGGCTACCGGATAGGGAATGGCCCCAGTTCATGGACAAAGTTTCAAAGATCGCCTTCATTGGATCCCACTCGGTCAGGAAAACCAACGCGGTGCATTCCTTTGCGGGAGCAGTAGGGCGGAGCGGACGCAGTGTTGAGGTCGGCCGGGAGGTCATACGGTTCAATCCGCTCGGTCTCAACGAGGGAGCCAGTCCCGAGGCACAGCTCTGGGTGATCATGGCGCAGATCCAGCAGGAACTCGAGCTGCGCAGTCGGGCCGAAGTACTGGTCACCGACCGGGCGGTGATCGACAATTTCGCGTACTTCCTCCGTGTCACCGGGGGAGAGGACCCATTCGATGTGGAGCCATTGGTGCGGTGCTGGTGCGAGACCTATGACCTTTTCGTCAGGCTCAAGCCCGATGTCCCCCTGAAAGTCGATGGGGTCCGGAGTACCAGCGACAGTTTCCGTGATGAGATCGAGATGATTCTCAACGCGATTCTTCCGACCTACATCCCGGTCGACCGCCTCATCACGATCCAGGCATCGGAGGTAACGGAGGGTTTCGATTGGGCCGGCCTCATCGAGCGGCTCGTCGGAGATACCGAGCCGGTCGAACCTGAGCGCGCCCATTCGGTGACGCTTTATCCCACGCTTTGGGACTAGGCGAAGCAGCCGATGCGAGGGAACCCGGGAGCGGCCGTTGCGATCCTGGTTAAATCAGGAGGGGACCCGATCGAAAGGCCTCAGCCGGCGTTGGCGTCGGCTCGGAACTTCTTGCCCGAGAAAGCCTTACCCATCAGCGGAGCCAGCACGCAGACGTCGAGGGTCCCGGCGAAGAGCGGAACGAGCCCCACGACGGCAAGTATCCATCCGGCGCCACCAATGAGCGCACCTCCGACCACCAGCACACCACCGGCAATCACCCGAGTCAGGCGACCGGCATTCGTTGCGAAAAACGAGAGAAGACTCATTGCGGCACACTTTCTTCAAAGAAAATACATTGAAGCTGAACAGTAGTGACGCCAAGTACCAATGATCGAGTCGACAGGTGAGGGTCCTCGGTGGGCCTCCAGACGGTTGCGCGTTGATCTTCGCCGTCGAGTTTGGGATAGCCATCGCTTAGCCTCCTCACATGCACCTCCTGAGCCTTGAAGGCATCTCCAAGTCCCTCCCTGAGAACCCAGTGCTGGCGAACGTATCGATGGGGATATCAACCGGCGACCACATCGGGGTCATCGGGCGGAACGGGTCGGGAAAGACCACACTGCTCGAGATCATCGCCGGGATCGAAACACCAGACCTGGGTTCGATCGTTCGAGCCCAGGGTTTGCGGATCGCCTACCTCAACCAGGACCCCGTCTTCGATGAAGGAGCCACAGTCGGCGCGATCGTCGGTTCGGACCGGAAAGCGATTGCTGTGGCGGATCGGCTGGGCCTGACCGACACCGGCGCGATCTGCTCAGACCTCTCGGGTGGGCAGCGCAAGCGACTTGCGCTGGCGGTGGCACTGAGCGCCGAATGCGATCTCCTCATTCTGGATGAACCAACCAATCACCTCGATGTCGATCTGATCGACTGGCTCGAAGACCATCTCCGTGATCGTGGCGAGGCGTTGCTCCTGGTGACCCACGATCGATTCCTCCTGGACCGCGTTGCTACCCGGGTTATCGAGGTTCACGATCGAACGCTGCATTCGCATCAGGGTACCTATGAGGACTACCTCGAGGCAGCGGCGAAACGCGATGCGCACGAGGCAACGGTCGAGCATCGCCTGCAACAGCGAATCAAGACCGAACTCGCCTGGTTGCGAAGGTCGCCCAAGGCCCGAACCACGAAATCCCGGGCACGGGTGAACCAGGCGCACGACCTGTTGACCCAGCAGCGTCAACGCGCCCGCCAGGAACTCACCATCGACCTTCCGACCCGGAGGATCGGGTCGAAAGTCGTTGAGCTCCACAACGCCGGAAAGAAGTACGGCGACCGATGGGTGGTACGGCATATCGAGTACAAACTTGCCCAGGACGCTCGTATCGGCATCGTCGGCCCCAATGCGGCCGGCAAGACGACTCTCCTCAGTCTCATCGCAGGCGTCATCGAACCGGACGAAGGAAAGGTCTCGGTGGGCTCGACGGTCCATGCGGGTTGGTACGGCCAGGACCCTCGGCTGATTCCGCCACAAACACGCGTCCATGCGGCAGTTCGTGACCATCTCGACGAGGTGCTTCTCGAAAGCGGCATCAAAGTGTCCGGCGCGCAACTGCTCGAACGGTTCCAGTTCACGCGAGATCAACAGCAATCGGAAGTGGGCGATCTTTCGGGTGGGGAGCGACGCAGGCTGGAGTTGCTCATGAGCCTCATGGAAGCTCCCAATCTCTTGTTGCTGGATGAGCCGACCAACGACCTCGATATCGACACGCTCAACATCCTGGAGGAGTACCTCGATGCGTGGAAGGGCGCTCTGGTTGTCGCAAGCCACGACCGCTATTTCCTGGAGAGGACCTGCACAGACATCTTCTCCATCGAATCGGATGCATCCGTGCTCCATCATCCCGGAGGATGGGCCGCGTACCCGGGCTGCCTCAGTTGGCGCGGCGTCGGGGACCCCGAGATCCGGGAATGCCAAGACTCGACAGAGACAACCTGGTCGAAAACTCACCTACAAGGACCAGCGAGAACTCGATGCCCTGACGGAGAGCATCCCTCGCCTCGAAAAGCAGAGGGATCGGTTGGCTCATGCCCTCGACGATTCGGCAGACGATTACGAGCGATCCGTCGAACTGTCGGACGAGCTGGGTGCGGCGAGACAAGCGCTCGACATCGCCGAAACGCGATGGCTGGAACTCACCGAAAAGGCCGAAGGGCTCGTGGGGAAGTAGCGGGAGCCGGGATCAATCCCCCAGACGTCGGAGAACATGCGGTCACGCGAAAAAGGCGACCGCGGAGGGTGGTCGTCCAGAAACGGTAGGGGAGCGGAGCGTTGGACTCGTTGCTAGCTAAGAGACCGAACGGCACCGGTCGCCGGATCGTTAGCCATGAGCACGTTCTCCTCGCGGACACGACCAAACGAAGAGCACAACGTCGTGGTGGTGTTCGATCCAAACTCGCAACCGGCCGAGCGTCTCGGCGTGGTAGGTGAGGAAGTCACATTTCCATACGGGGGCGTGTGACGACGACGAGCGAGGGACGGCGACGACCGTGCCGGGTGAATCCCCGTGCTGCTGCCCAACGAGAAGGAACCGGGTTCTTGTTCAAAGCCGTTCAAAGTGGGGCGCTACTTTACATAACGAGGATTATGGGACATTATCCTGATTGGCGCTGTTCCGGATTCGTCACGTCCCCCGGACGACGAGGTTCTGCAGGAGTTGTTCGGTGACGGCCGCTATCTTGCCAACCGATTCCTCAAAAACGGCCTGGTTGGCCCGGGAGGGTTGGCGAAAACCACTGACCTTCCGGACATACTGAAGTGCCGCCGCTCGAATGTCGTCCACGGCGGCCGGCGCTTCTGGACTTCGCAGGGTTTTGATGCTTCTACACATGCACCGAACCTAGCTTCTGGGACGAGATGTTGCCCGTGAGGCCTCCCTCCTCTCCGCACCCGCTTGTTCGGTGCATGCTTTATATACGTCAGGTGACGAAAACGAACCCGGCGCACACGCCGGATGCGTCGCCGGCAGGGCGAGCGGAAGATGCACTATGGGCAACTCGCCTTTTCGACAAGGGGACATCTTGTTTGCGTGGGATTCTGGAACTCGGGAATGCCAGGGACCGCAGCCGTGTTGATTCGAGTGGTTGAGCAAGGATACCCCCGGGGGTATACTGTTATTTCGCACAAACGGAACGGAGCATACGCATATGGCGACCATTGAATTGACGAAAGACAACTTTGAGCAGACCGTCCTCGAGAACGACACCGTGTTTGTCGACTTCTGGGCCGAGTGGTGTGGACCGTGCCGTTCCTTCGCGCCTACGTATGAAGCGGCCTCGGAGCAGCATGAAGACATCGTGTTTGCCAAGGTCAATACCGAACTCGAACAGGAACTGGCAGGGTCCTTCCAGATCCGATCGATACCCACCTTGATGGTCTTTCGTGAAAACGTGATTCTGTTCTCACAACCCGGCGCGCTCCCGGAATCGATGCTGAACGATCTCATCGCCCAGATCAAGGCCGTTGACATGGAAGACGTGCGTCGCCAGATCGCAGAGACATGACGGTCACGACCACGAAGGTCACGACCACGAAGACGCCACCGTATAGGAACAAAGCCTCTCCCGGAATGGCCGTCGCGCGTGCGCGGCGGCCTTTTCGCGCGGTAGCGTAGGGCGGTTCGAGCAACGAGGAGCGAGGAGCGAAGGGTGTCGGCAGAGGATCGAGTTGGCGTTCACTTTGCCACCAAGTATGACGCAGTGCCATCGGCCCGGGTTCGTGTGCCAAGCCGTCTCAACCTGATTGGTGAGCACACCGACTACAACGACGGCTTTGTCCTGCCATGGGCGATCGATCGCGAGATGTGGATTGCTCTTCGGCCACGGAGCGACCACAAGGTGCACATCCGATCTGAGAGTTTCATCGACGAAGTGGTCTTTGATCTGACGAGTCTGAGAAAAGGCGCGGGTTGGGGCGAATACGTCAAGGGTGTTGCGTCGGCCATCACCGCGACTAGTCGAGAGGTAAGCGGATTCGACGCCTTCTTGGCAAGTGATATTCCGATGGGTGCCGGTATGTCATCCTCAGCCGCCGTTTGTATCGGCGCGGCAGTCGCGTTCGCAGTTGTGTCTGGCTTCTATCTGGAGGCTCGGGAACTCGCTGAGCTGGCCCAACGAGCCGAAAACGATTGGGTTGGAGTGGAGAGCGGGATCATGGATCCCCTCGTCATGGCCGGCGGGCATCGAGGCCATGCCCAGTTGATCGATTGCCGCGACTTCTCCACCGAGGACATTGTCCTTCCGGACGAGACGGTCGCTGCGGTCTTGGACACAGGAACCCGTCGTGGTCATGTCTCTTCTGCCTACAACGAGCGAAGGCTGCAATGTGTCGAAGCAGCCC
The DNA here is from genome assembly GCA_963715305.1 of uncultured Actinomycetota bacterium. Lineage (GTDB taxonomy): Bacteria > Actinomycetota > Acidimicrobiia > Spongiisociales > UBA4744 > UBA4744. The sequence goes on along the minus strand of CAVQSB010000005.1, from coordinate 352,580 downwards.
GCCACTTCGGCAGTTGCATCACTTCGGAATCTCGATCTTCAAACATTGCAGGCAAACGCAACCGGCCTTGCGGACGTGATCTACCGACGCGCTCTTCATGTAGTGACGGAAAACCAGAGAACGCTCAACGCTGCAGAAGCCCTTCGCACCGGCGATGTTGCAACAGTGGGGCGATTGATGGTCGAGAGTCACGAGTCGCTTCGGCAGAACTACGAGGTCTCGAGCCGGCCCCTCGATGCCATGGTGACGGCCGCCACAGGAGCACCGGGATGTCTCGGTGCTCGCATGATGGGGGGTGGTTTTGGTGGCGTCGCCGTGGCACTGGTGAGGCGCGACCGAACTCAGCAATTCAAGGCAGCAGTTCATGGAGACCTTCACCGACCTCACGGGTCTGGCGGCGCATGTGCACTTCGTCGAAGCAGTGGACGGCGTTATTGCCCTGCCGGGCACCGACCACTGATCACGTGCCGCGCGGCTCAATCCAGATCGACCTGAGTGGTTGGGCACTGGTGTGCAACCACTCGTATGCATCACGGTAATCCGGCTCGAGGCCGGCTTGGCTGGCCTGGTCGAGATCGCCTTCGACATCCTCGAGAGCGGCTTGCAGCCCGTACAGAAGGCCCTGGAGTTCCTCGAGGTCGCGGCGAGGGACGATCAAGTCGTCGGGCCCCAACCCGTGAGCGGTAGCCAGCTTCCGGGCCATATGCGCCTGCTGGCGGCATCCCTGTTTGCAATAGCGCCTGCGCCGCCCGGGACCCTCCTGTTTCGGTAGTTCCCCGCCGCACCACCCGCAGCGAGCCTTGGACCACGGTTTCGTCATGTGACGAAGCGTACCGCCATGGCCCGGCGCGACGGGGGATGCCGCCCGACCAACCGAGCCGCAAAGCTGAGTTCCGCGATCGGGAACCGTCAGGAAGGCGGGCTGTGCTCCCCTACCCCACCGCCCCTGCGGTTCTCTTCGCAGCAGGGTTGCGTATCCACCGATTCCGATCACCGCAAAGGCAAACCACTGGATCGCGTAAGCCTGATGCGATCCTTCTGTGAGGTCCCGGGCCGTGACCGGGATAGGCAGCTGCCCGGGTTGCTCCGGGAACTGGGAGCCGAGGTCGACAAACACCGGGGCCAGCGCGGTCGGGGATCTGCTGCTGGAGACGCGGAATGTCTACCCAATAGAGACGCTGGAGGCGGCCTTCCGGCGGATCATCGGGGCCGAGGGACGGAGCCGACTGAGAATCTCGAACGGTACCTGCCACCTCCACCGCGTCCATCGGTGGAAGTGCAGGCCCAACTGGTGGTTCGTCCAGATCGAGAGGCACCCATCCCCGGTTGACCAGCACGGTGACGCCGGTGTCTGAGACGAGCGGGGTCACCACATGGAATCCTGCCTCCCCGTTGTGTGTGCGGGATCGGATCAATACCTCCTGATCGACATCGAAGATTCCTGTTACAACGACCCGGCGGAACTCCCGTTCTGACTCTGGGACACCGGCGAGCAACGAGTCGAATCCGATGGGAGGCATCTCCATACGCGCGGCGACAGTTTCGTTCTGAGCGCGTCGTTCCTCCAACCGATCGAGTTGCCAGATGCCGAGGCGAATGAAGGCACCAACCACAATCACGACGATCACATGGGCGGCGAGCCAGCGCGGGGTGAGGTACTTCTGCAGCATGAGGAGTACGCATTATGGCTGCTCTGGTCACCCTATTCGTCAGGCGACGGCCTCGCCGTCGCCGACCGAGCAAAGTCCGAGCGAACTCCAGTGGCTCCGTTCCGTCTGGACCGGCCAGAGCGACGGGTCGCTGCATCCACTCAACCAGTGTTTCCGGACGGATGCCCGCCTGCTCGACGAGGAGTTCGGCAAGATCGTCGGTCCAGAACCACGGCATGAACTACCTCCGGAGGGAGTGGGCGGGAAGGGAACACCCCTACGGTACCCCCGGTGTCAAGTCTCTCTGACCAGCGGAAACGCGCGCGTGCTCGCGACCTACCCAGATCCTGCCAGGGAGGTTCCACCGGTCCGGCGAGGATCCGCGGCAGCCGTCAGTTCTCCGTGCGAGTCCCAGTATGCGGCACCGACCCCTCCGAAAAACATGTCGAGGTTCTCGATACCGGCGAAGGGGGAAATCACTGTGGTCGATGGGAATCGAACCTTCACAGGCCACTCGCCACCCGGCTTCCTCACCGTGTTCAACATGGAGGCGCGGTGCGGCGATGGCGTCGGCGAGCGACATGCCCAGTTCTGTGAAGTTGATGACCGTGGCCAGAATGGCTGTTGTGATCCGGTCTGCGCCCGGCGAGCCGACCGAGAGGATGCGGCCATCCTCGTGGCGGGCGATCGTTGGCGCCATGTTGGAAGTTAGGCGGGTCCCGGGCGCCAACGCGTGAAAACCCGCGTCTGTTCAGTTCGATCTCGCCGAGACAATTATTCATCCAGATCCCGGTTCCAGGAGGCATGACGCCTGAGCCGTAACCCGATGAAATCGTGACGGAGCAGGCGGCCCCGGTCGAGTCAACCGTGGAGGTGTGCACCGTCGATGGTGACTTTGAGATGGCTGCGATATCGCCAGCCTCGGCAGCGGTCAACAGTCGGAGCGCGTCTCTGGGGAGATCGTCGCTGAGCTCGAGCTGGTCGCGGCGGAATCCGAGGACGGCAATTTGGGATCGGATCAATCGGTCGTAATCGGCGGGCGTCCACCGATCGCTCTTCGGGTGTCCGTTCATGAGCATGAGGAGGGCCGTTAGCGTGATGCCTCCGATAGCCGGGGCGGGATTGGTCACGATATGCCACCCGCCGATGACTGCCTCGAGCGGCCGGCGGATCAACGGCCGGTATTCCAAAAGGTCCTCCGCCGTTACCAGGCCATCGTTGGCCATCATGTCTGCTGCGATCAGCCGGGCGATCTCCCCTTCGTACATCGCTCGCGGACCTTGTTCGGCTATCGCCCGAAGGGTTTCCGGTCGATGGGCTACCTGAACCAGGCCCCCCTCCGGAATGAGCGAGCCGTCCTCTCTATGCAGGGCGGCTCTGCTCGATTCCTGCCATCCGAAGACAACTTCGTGGCTGTAACGCAGATAGTTGCTCGACGGTTGGGACATCGGGAATCCATCCCGGGCCAGCTCATAGGCAGGCTCGACCACGATCTGCCACGGAATCCGACCATAGCGAGCAGAAGCCAGACCCAGGGCCGCCACTGCTCCCGGTGTACCAACGGAGCCGTGCCCGATCGTGGTGGTGAGGCCTCCACCGTATTCCATCGAAACGTCGAAGACACCCTTCCCGAACCGGTCGCGCCCGAGCCCTCGCCCCGGCATCTCTACATATCCGTCAATGGTGACCGGCGGAACTCCTGGCGTCCAGATGGTCACGAATCCGCCACCACCGAGGGCGCAGATACCCGGTTCTGTGATCATGGAGACCAGGGCCGCAGCCATGGCCCCGTCGACGGCATTGCCGCCTTCTTCGGCGATGCGGGCCGATGCGGCTGCGGCGAGCTCCGAACTGGATGCAGTGGCAATGCGTGGCATGAGTGGGCCAGCGTAGCCGGGTGCCGGGGCCTGGTTCATAGCCGCATGTTCGGATCATGGTGTCCCGGCTGCGTTGAGATCATCAGGTCGAAGCGCGACGTGATCCGCAACGATCTCCAGACGACTCCGGCGGCCGTCAGGATTCGACCAGAACCGGCGCTGGACCGTACCCGTCGCCCAGATCCGTTGTCCGACCTCAACTTCTAACGCGAGAAGATCTTCGGGGGGATCCCATTGCGTGACCGGGATGACGTCGACCCTACGGCGCGGCTCATCCGCCCGCACAGTGATGAGGTACCTGATGAGCCGCACACCCGACTCGAACACCCGCAGCTCCGGCGGCGCAGCCAGCCGGCCGGATAGCACCACCAAGTTGAGATCCATGATTACTCCTCGGTATGTCGGGGAGGAGCGGGGGGGCATGTTCAACGTAGCGGGACCCTACGACACAGAAAGAAGCCGACGGTGTCCTGTCCTTTCCTTTGTCGATTTAGAGTGGAGCCATGGGTACCAGTCGCGCGGTCCAACTTGCAGACAAACTGTATGCGATCGACGCCTGGATGGAAGAGGGACCCGAACGGCTTTCGTGTTACCTGTTCGACACCCCCGAACGCGTCCTTGTCGAGGTGGGGCCCTCGGCGACGCTGCACCATCTGATCAGGGTCCTCGCCGAACTCGGAATCGATGACATCGCCACGATCGTGGTCACGCACATCCACATCGACCATGCAGGCGGGGCCGGGCAGTTCGCTCGCCGATATCCAAACGCCCGTATCGGTGTGCACAGCTCGGGTGTCCGTCACCTGGTTTCGCCTGAGCGACTGTGGGCATCAGCGGCCGGGGTTTTCGGAGAGGAGTGGCTGGCGAACACGTGGGGTCCGATGGAGTCCATTGCAGAGGAACGGTTGGTGGTCCTCGACGAGGGCGATCGGGTGCCCCTCGGGGGTGGGCGGTTCCTCGACGTTATGCATACGCCGGGGCACGCCCGGCACCATATTGTCTTTCACGATGACGACACGGGGGGCATGTTTGTTGGAGACTCGGTTGGCTTGTGTTACCCGCATGGCCATTTCGTTCAACCCGTAACGCCTCCACCAGATTTCGATGCGGACCTGGTCGTCGAGCAGATGCACCGCATGCTGGAGCGAGCTCCTCGGTTCCTCGGGTTTGCGCACTTCGGACCCGACTACCGGGTGGCAGAGACGCTGCGGAATGCCGAAGAGCGGATCTGGGACTGGGTCCGGGTCGTTGAAGCTGCCACCCACCTCGACGATGCAGCGGCCACCGAGGAGTTGCGGCGATGGAGCCACGCCCGCTACCTAGACCTGGGGTTCACCGAAGAGGACATCTGCAAGTACGAGGCGAAGACCTTCTGGCCGATGCAGGTGGCAGGAATCAGAAGATGGCTGGCAACCCGACCGGACTGAGGGGGGTGTGGGGAGCGATCCGGCGGACGGGGTCCGGCTCAGCGTATCGCGGGTTGGGGAGCCGGCGACAGGAGATCCTCGCGGGCCAGTTGCTGTCCGTAGACGAAGACGGGCATACCCAACTCGAGTTCCGTGGCGAGAAAGTCCATATCGTGAAGCTCAACACGGACGCAGCCGTGTGAAGCCGGATAGGGAGGGACGCTCAACGAACCGTGGATCGCGTAGCCGCCGCGGAAGTAGTACGGACGGTACAGGCCACCAAGATAGGAGATCCGCCAGCCGTCAACCTGCTTGTAAAACGAGTAGTCGCCTTCCGGGGTGCGGGCCCGAACGGGAGTACCACGCGAGCCCCGATAGGTGTCACCGTTGCCAGACGAGATCGGCAGCATTGCGGTCACGGTGTCATCCTTGACCAAGAACAAGACCTGTTTCGCCAGATCTACCTCAACTCGATCGGGAGCACCGGCCTGGATCGGGAGCTCGACGACTCCATCGAGGAGCGGCCAGTGTTCTTCGCGGAAGATTCCGTCCCGTTCGAGATCGTGGACCTTCTGGAAAGCGTAGACGGCCCCCAGGCTGGCTTGACCGAAGCTACCGTCGTTAGCACCAGGCCGGAAACCGGCTTCCACCAGTCGTTGCTGGAGGCGCTCGACCCACGGACCGCTGGCACCGGGCGTAATAGCCGCTGGCACCTCCCACGCCTCTCCAGGCCCAAAGACATTCGGATCGTCGATGTCGATTCCCATGGCGGCGGCCGGGACGAGCATGCCGGTGGTGAGCACGAGGGTCAGCACCGTTGGAAACATCAGCCGCGTGGACTTCCGCATCGTACGACACCCTTTACCCTGGACGTACCTCCTCCATCGGCCGGTTGAACGCCAACCCTGAGCTATTCGGAGGCTTCCCGGGCCTTGATGGCCGCCACGAGGTCATCAAGGCCCGCAAAGGCCCCGTCCTCGTTTTCGATGGCGTCCAGCAGCTTGCGAGCCGTGACCGTGTCCCCCAACTCGACTGCGGCCCGGGCGGCAACGTACCACTGCCGCAGGTCTTCTTCGTACGGCTCCTTGGTCAACCGTTTGGGTTCGGTGATCGCCCAGGCTGCCCGGGGATCTCCCTCGTCGAGAAGGAAGGCCCCGTAGACGACCCGGCCTTCCTTCAGGGCGGCCGGGTTCGACCCGAGTCGTTGGAGTTCATGCCAGGTCTTGTGGACCTCTTCAGGTCTCCCCAAAGCCCGCAGAGCATCCATTTCCACAGCCATGTGCGTCGTGTCGCCGGCCAGGCGCCGGAACGTCCGGAGCTCGCGGAGTGCCTCCTGCCAGAGTCCGGCCCGATAGGCGGAAAGCCCAAGCAATTCTCTGATCGCCGAGGCGCGAGACGAGAGAGCCTTGGCTTCGACCAATTTGTCTCGCGCGAACCTGTATCGGCCGTCTGCAAAGGCGTCGGCCGCGGTGTTGAGGAGATTGAACGTCGGAAGGAGCCGATCCTTTCGGGTAACCCTCGTGATCTCATCCCGGAGCCACTTGGGTAGATTCTCGGCGCCACCTTCGACGTGGAGGGCGCCCCGCCGCTCCGGGTGCTCGTCGTGGCGATCGTGCCGTTTGGTACCGGACTCGCTGCGCCGGCTGCGGTTGGTCGGCCTGGCCCCGGCTACCGCTCCGCTTCGCGTTGGGTCGCCCGCGCCCGCCTGTTGGCGGCTTACGCCGTCCGTCTCCGCTCCGACCTCTGCCTTGCTGGTCTGGCACTTCAGTATCTCCCCTTCGATTCATTCTCGGTGTTGATGGTGGCGCCCGCGATAAGACAACTGCAGAAAAAGGGCCGTCCCGGCTAATCCGAGACGACCCTCCTTCTCACATATTTGTCCGGCGGTGACCTACTCTCCCAGGGGATTCCTCCCCAAGTACCATCGGCGCTGGCGGGCTTAACTTCCGTGTTCGGAATGGGAACGGGTGGTTCCCCGCCGCTATCACCACCGGAACACCGGTAAGCACTCGACTTCTCGAGTACTCCATAGCGAACACGTATGCGGTTGTGGATTCAAGTCCAAGCCCTCGACCGATTAGTACCGGTCAGCTGAACACATTGCTGTGCTTACACTTCCGGCCTATCAACCTGGTCTTCTACCAGGGGCCTTACCCGGTTAATCCGGTGGGAGGTCTCATCTCGAGGTGGGCTTCGCACTTAGATGCCTTCAGCGCTTATCCGTTCCGCACGTAGCTAACCAGCGATGCTCTTGGCAGAACAACTGGCACACCAGCGGTGCGTCCATCCCGGTCCTCTCGTACTAGGGACAGCTCCTCTCAAACCTCCTGCGCCTGCGACGGATAGGGACCGAACTGTCTCACGACGTTCTAAACCCAGCTCGCGTGCCGCTTTAACGGGCGAACAGCCCGACCCTTGGGACCTGCTCCAGCCCCAGGATGCGACGAGCCGACATCGAGGTGCCAAACACCCCCGTCGATATGGACTCTTGGGCGAGATAAGCCTGTTATCCCCGGAGTACCTTTTAGCCGATGAGCCACGGCGCTTCCACACGCCGCCGTGGGATCACTAAGCCCTACTTTCGTACCTGCTCGACTTGTAGGTCTCGCAGTCAAGCTCCCTTGTGCCTTTACACTCAACGTCTGATT
>CAVQSB010000005.1:0-340000 GCA_963715305.1 uncultured Actinomycetota bacterium | reverse complement strand
CCCATCTGCCCCGGTGGAACTCGACTGGATCCCCGTCCCGAGCCGCTCGGGACTGCTGACCTGGGAGGCTTCCTTCCCCAGCCCGTCGGTCGATCTCCCCGAAGCTGCCGGGGTCGCCCATCTGCTGATGGTCTCTCCCGTGCTCAAGCCCGATCGTATTGTTCTGCTCATGGCGGCCTTCAACGATCACGGCTACTCGACTCGCTTTGCCTTCGCCCGCCACCTGGCCCGTTTGGGTATCGCCTCGGTTCTCCTCGAGAACCCTCTCTACGGGATACGTCGTTCCAACGCACACAAGCAAACGACCCGCACGGTGCTGGATTTGCTGGTCATGGGCAAAGCGGCAACGCTCGAAGGGGTCGCCGTGCTCGATGCCCTCCGTCGCAGCAGCGGAGCGAGCCTCGGCGTGAGCGGGTACAGCATGGGGGGAAATATCGCTGCGCTGATCGGATCGGTGAACCCGTTCCCGATTGCGCTCGCCCCCCTCGCTCCTCCCCATTCTCCCGGTCCTGTGTTTGCCCAGGGGGTATTGAGCAGAACGGTCCAATGGCGATCCCTGGGCGGTCTCCACCGTCGGGAAGATCTGGGCAAGGTCCTCGGGGCCGCCTCGGCGCTGCATTTCCCAGCCCCACCACACTCGGCGCAAGCGGTGCTGGCCGCTCCACGCGGAGACGGATACATACCGAGACAAACAATCAAGGACCTCAATCGGCACTGGCCGGGTTCAGAGCTCCGCTGGTTACCCGGCGGTCATGCCAGCCTATGGATGTTCGGTAAGGCGCAACTTGCGGCTGCGGTCGAACAAGCCTTTGTGCGACTGGAGTCCGCCGCGGGGTCAGCGATCCCCGATCAGCTTGATAAAACGGCGCTTGCCGACTTGCACGGTCACCCCGTCGAGGGTTGAGCGCGGCACGGTTTCTTCGGTGAGTGCTTCTCCATCCAGCTTCACCGCTCCCTGAGCAATCAACCGTCTGGCCTCGCTGGAACTCTTGACCAATTGCGCATCGCGCAGGAGGGCAGGCAGAAAGATCGGATCGTCACCCGGCAACGAAAACTCCGGGACTTCATCGGGAGCCTCGCCGCGTCTGAAAACTTGATCGAAGGCCGCCTCCGCTTGGTCGACTGCTTCGCTCCCCCAGTACAAGCCGACGATCTCTCTTCCCAACCTTCGTTTCGTGTCCCCGGGGTGGAGAGAACCGTCGGCGAGACCAGCCATGATGTCCTCGGTCGCCTCGACCGGGAGTTCTGTAGCCAATTCGAAGTACTGGTGCATTAGGTGGTCGGGAATGCTCATCACTTTCCCAAACATGTCCGCCGGGTCATCATCGACGGCGATGTAGTTACCAAACGATTGGGACATCTTGTGTTCTCCGTCGGTACCGACCAAGAGGGGCATCGTCATGACCATTTGGCCGCGTTTGCCGTATCGCTCCTGCAGGACACGTCCCATCATGTTGTTCCAAAGCTGATCGGAGCCGCCTAATTCGATGTCCGCATCGATCGCCACCGAATCCATCCCCTGGAGCAGCGGGTACATGAACTCCATGAGCGAGATGGGCTGGTTCTCAGTGAAACGTTTCTGGAAGTCTCCGCGTTCGAGCACCTGGGCGACCGTTACCTTTGAGGTCAACTCGAGCACATCGGCCATGTCCAATCTCGCCAGCCATTCCGAGTTGTATCGGACTTCGAGAACGGCGTCGTCCCAGATCAACACCTTCTTGAAGCCGTCGAGCACGGAGCTTGCATAGCCACGAACCTCATCCGCACTGAGTCGTTTGCGCTGTGACTCGCGATCGGATGGATCACCAACCTGGGCGGTGAAGTCACCGACGATGAGAACCGCTTTGTGGCCAAACTCCTGAAACTGGCGAAGTTTGCGCAGCACTACCGCCCAACCGAGGGTGACGGCGGGGGCCGTTGGGTCCAGGCCGAGTTTCACCCGCAACGGCCGGCCGCCTGCGAGGCGCTCGGCCAGTTCTTCCGCGGGTACGACCTGGTCGGTACCCCGGAGGAGAACTTCGAGCGTATCCTTGGCTAACTTCATGATGAACGGCAGGTTAGTGATCCGGGTACCCGGTTCCGGGTTTCCCGGGAGAAGCTCGAAGGATCTTCGTCCGAAAGGCACCACTACCGACCAGCCCACCGTTACCCTGCTGCCAGGAGATGTCGGGGCATGAAACGCTGGCTTGGGCTAGTCGCGGCACTTGGTTTGCTCGCAACCGCCTGTCAATTCCAACCTCTCGAGGATCCGGGTCTCGGTGACCGGGGGTTGACCTCTGTCGTCTACGCCTCCGATGGGTCAGTCCTGGCCGAATGGCATGCCGAGGAAGATCGGGCGCTGGTTTCCTACGCTGAACTCCCCCGCTCCTTGATCGATGCCGTCGTGGCGATCGAAGACGAACGGTATTGGGCGCACGCAGGAGTTGATCTCCAGGCTCTGGCGCGCGCCCTCATCGCCGATATCGAATCCGGCACGATTGCGCAGGGCGGCTCAACCATCACCCAGCAGTACCTCAAGAACGTGGTGCTGACGCCGGAAGTGACCCTCGACCGAAAGATCACCGAGGCTGCTCTGGCGCTTCGTCTGGAGGAGGGCCTGTCGAAGGAGGAAATCCTCGAACGCTACGTGAACACCGTGTATCTCGGCGACGGCGCCTACGGGGTCGGCACGGCCGCGACCCACTATTTTGGCAAGGCGATCCACGATCTGACGCTGGGAGAGTCGGCTCTCCTCGCCGGGCTCATCCAATCGCCGGGCTCAACCGACCCCTACCGCAATCCGGAAGCAGCCCTGGAACGCCGCCGGGTCGTCCTGGAACGGATGGTTCGCCTGGACTGGATCAGTCAGGAGGAGGCAGAAACAGCCGACCAGGAACCACTGGTCTTGCAGGCGCAGCGACCCGGCGATGTTTCGCGGTTTCCGTATTTCACCGAAGAGGTGAAACGCCGGCTCCTCGACGACCCGGCGCTCGGGGAAACCGCAACAGATCGCTATAACGCGCTCTTCCGGGGTGGCTTGCGGATCTACACCACGGTCGATCCCCTCGTTCAAGAGTCTGCCGAGGCGGCGGTGGCGTCGGTCCTCGACGGACAAGCTCCCTACGCAGCTCTTGCGGCGGTCGATCCACGGACGGGCCATGTCCTTGGCCTGGTTGGCGGGAATGACTTCTACGACGAGCAGGACCCGGTGGCTCGCTTCAACCTGGCAACCCAGGGCGCCCGCCAACCAGGTTCCGCATTCAAACCCTTCGTACTCGCTGCTGCGCTCGAACAGGGCCTGACGCTGGGGAATGTCTTTGAGGGGGGAAGCTCTATCACGGTTCAGACCGACTCCGGTGCATGGACCGTCGAGAACTACAACAACGCGAACTTCCCCGACCTGACGCTGTTGGAAGCAACCGTGTTCTCGGTCAACGTTGTGTATGCACAGATAGTGGATCTGATCGGACCCGAGGCGGTTGTGGATGTTGCCAAAGCAGCGGGGATCAGCAGCGATCTCCAACCGTTCCACTCGATCGCCCTGGGCGCCCAGGAGGTCTCTCCGCTCGACATGGCCTCTGCCTACGGCACCTTTGCGGCAGAAGGCATCCACGTCGATCCGATTCTCGTCACCGCCATCGAAACTCACGACGGCGTCAATATCTACGAAGCGGTGCCCGTCGTGACGGAAGCTCTCAGGCGCGAGGTCTCCCAGATCTTGACCGGCGCCCTCACCGAGGTGGTGAAACGCGGCACCGGCCAGCAAGCCAGGATCGGAAGGCCCATCGCCGGAAAGACCGGCACCTCCCAGGACCATCACGATGCCTGGTTTGTCGGGTACACCCCGGAATTGGCAGCAGCAGTCTGGGTCGGGTTTCCGGAGGGCCAGGTCACGATGGAGCCTCCCACCACTCCCTATACGATCACCGGCGGTACCTGGCCCGCGCAGATCTGGTCACGGTTCGCGTCGGGAGCCCTGTCCGGCACCCCGTACGGCCTTCTGGCCGAAGCAGATACCTCCGGTCAAGTAGCGGTTGAGGTGGATACCTCGACCGGGTTCTTGGCCGGCCCCTTCTGTCCACGCCAGCACGTTCACCGTATCCAGGTCCCGATTGGCGACGCTCCGAATGTCATCTGCCCCATCCACAATCCTTCCGGAGTCGTCGCAGTCGGGTCGGGAGAGTTACCGGATGTCATCGGTCGGGATCTCGGGACCGCCGTGGCAGCCCTCAGTGCAGCCGGTTTCCAGGTGAAGGTCGACTATCAAGACGGTGGCTCCCTCGCCCCCGGCACGGTCTTCGGTCAGAACCCTTCTGCAGGATTCCCCGCCCAGGCGGGAAGTGCGGTGCGACTGGTGGTGGCCGGACCTGAGCCCGGCTCGGTAGTTCCGTCGGTGGTTGGCTTCCCCATCGGACAAGCCCTGTCCGAACTCTCCGCCATCGGGGTGACCGTCGAGGTCGCTCGAGGTCGCCGAATCAAACCCGGATGATGCCTCCCGTCGGGCCGGAGTCGTCTGGAAACAGGATCCGGCGCCGGGAGCCGCGGCCATCGGCACCGTCAAGCTCTGGGCGAATCCCTAGAGCGTCCCCGCCTACGCGATGCCCCTGCTCACCGAACCAGGACGAAACGCCAGGCGCGCTCTCTGGCTTTGGCAATGCCGACTCGCGGGGTCGCAACGATGCTGGGGGCTTCTCCGAGGCGCGGGAGCAGCAGCACCGGACCGTCGATGAGGCTGGATCCGTCGTGTGAGCCGTCGATGCCCATTGCCTGAGCCAGTTTGCCCGGTCCATCGGCAATGTGATCACGCCGGCCCCGCCGTTGCTGCATGACGGCTTCGCCCTCGAGTGGCACACCGGCCCGCAGGAGAACCGCCCGTCCGGTCCCTTCGGGCCCGATGGTCACGTTTGCACACCAGTGCACACCGTACGATCGATAGACGTAGAGCGTTCCGGGTGGCCCGAACATAGACCGGTTCCGGTCCGTCGGTCCCCGGTACGCGTGACTCGCAGCGTCGTCGGAACCTCCGTAGGCCTCGACCTCGGTCAGGAGCAACTCGGTTACCCGATCCTTGATCTCGGTGCGGAGTCGCATTCCCAAGATCGACCTGGCGGCCTTCTCGACATGGCCTTCGAGCGCCGCGGGCAGAGTCACTCGAAAAGGTAGACGAGGAGACCTTTGAAGCTGTGCATACGGTTCTCGGACTGGTCGTACACCCGCGAACCGAGCGTGATCCATCACCTCGTCCGTCACCTCGTCCCCGCGATGGGCGGGCAGGCAATGCAGGAAGATGGCTTCCGGGTCGGCCATCGCAAACAACGGCCCATTCACCTGGAACGGGTAGAACCGCCTCGCTCTGGCCTCCGCTTCCTCTTCCTGACCCATCGAAGCCCAGACGTCCGTATACACGACGTGGGCGCCCTGCACGGCCTCAATCGGGTTGTCGGTGACCATGACGTCGCCGTGCAGGCGGGCCGCTTCGAGGTACTCTCGCTGCGGTTCATAACCCTGGGGAGTTGCCACTCGCACGGTCATTCCACTCATAGCTGCTCCGACCATCAACGAGTGACACACGTTGTTCCCATCACCGAGGTAGGCGAGGGTGGTCCCGGCCAGTGGACGGGTTTCGGCGATGGTCTGCAAATCGGCCAGGGCCTGGCACGGGTGCTCCTCATCCGAAAGGAGATTGATGACCGGGGCATCGGCGTTCGCCGCGACGGCGACCAGATCGTCATGATCGAAGACACGCATGGCCAACACATCGAGGTAGCGATCCAGCACGCGGGCGACGTCCTCGGTCTGCTTCCCGCTTACCCAACCCGACTTCCTGTTGGCCGAGGACCACCGGATGGGCTCCCAGGTCAACGACTGGCGGTCTCGGTCGATACTCGCGTCCGGGTCGACGGCTTCATGAAGAAGAGGCCAACGTGCTTGCCTGCCAGTCGCCCGGCCACTTCGTGTGGTGCAGCCTTTACGGCCGCCGCCCGGGAAAGAATGTCGGCAAGTTGTCCGGGATCGAGATCGGCGATACGCAAGAGATCCATGGTCACGTCCCTCCACGGAGATGAGCGTCAAGGCTGTCCTCGACGCTTTGACTATACGGTCACGATGCGGAGCCACTTCCTCGTTGGTCAGCGTATGGTCCGGGGCCCGGAACCACAGTTGAACGGCGATGCTCTTTCGTCCTTCTCCCAAAGAAGGACCCGTGAACTCGTCGAAGACCCTGACCGATTCGAGCCACTCGCCTGCGCCGTCTCTCACCTTCTCAACCAATGCCCGAGACGGCACCGCCTTGTCGAGATCGAAAGCCAGATCGAACACGACCGGCGGATAGGTGCTCGGTTCCCGGAACGCCCACCACGTGCGATGCGCGACCAGTGGCTCGAGCGCCAGCTCACCGGCGGCCACCCTGCCCTCGAGACCATAGGAGCGGACGACGGCCGGGTGGAGTTCGCCGACGGAACCGATCACGACTCCACCGACGAGAACGTCGGCGGCCCGGCCCGGGTGGAATCCGGAGGGAGAAGCTTGTCGAAGCGAGGTGTCGGGTATGCCGAGTGTCTCAGCCACAACCCGCCAGGTTGCGGTAGCGATGTAAACATCCGCGGCCGCCTGGTCGCTCTTGACGCCCGGAGGGCCGAACTCACCAAAGGCCAGAAATGCCAGGCGGTCGGGTTGATGGGGCAGCCGGGTATCGAGCGGCGACGGCTCGGCCAGAAACACTTTCCCGATCTCAAACAGGGCCACACGGTCGGCACCGTGGGAAGTATTGAAGCGAGCCGCTTTCAACAAGCCGGGGAGCAAGGTGGTGCGAAGCAACGGCTCGAGATCCCGAAGCGGGTTCCGCACCGCGATAGCCCGCCTCCGCAAGTCGTCCTCGGCCAGGCCCAGGTTCTCGAGATCTGCGGCTCCGACGAACGACCAGCTCTGCGCTTCCGAATAGCCCAGACCCGTCAGGAGGCCCCGCAACCGCCGCTCGTTGACCTGTTCGTCGGTCAAGCCCCCACCGGTACCGACCGGCAGGGTCTCGGGAATCTTGTCGTACCCGTGGATCCTGGCTACCTCCTCCACAAGATCAGCCGGCCGACGGACGTCCGGTCGGAAAGTGGGAACGGTAACGGTCAGGGGGTTCTGGCCCGAGGATTCGAAACCGATCCTGGCGAGCAGCTCGACAACCGTGTCCCGGTCGAGCTCAATCCCAAGCAACCGGGGTATCTCCTGCAGCGGGAGCTCGACGGTCCACGGCTCAATGACTGCCGGATAGTTGTCCTGGACGCCCGTCACAGCCTGTCCGCCGGCGAACTCGACCATCAGCGCAGCAGCCCGAGCTGCGGCCCGACCCGGCAGGTTCGGGTCAACTCCCCGTTCGAATCGCGACGAGGCCTCGGTCCGCAGGTCGTGCCGTTTAGCCGTGAACATGACGCTCGGAGGATCGAAGTGGGCCGCTTCGATGAGCACGCGGCCTCGTGGTGTCGCCGACCTCGCTCGTCTCTCCGCCCATGACTCCGGCAAAGGCCACGACTCCCCCGGCGTCGGCTATCACCAGGTCCCACTCAGACAACTCCCGGTCGACGCCGTCGAGCGTGCGCAGGGTCTCACCCGCATTGGCCCGCCGGACAATGATTTCCTCACCTCGTACGAGGTCGAGATCAAACCCATGCAGCGGTTGGCCGGTTTCCAGAAGCACGTAGTTGGTGATGTCAACGATGTTGTTGATGGGTCGCACCCCGGCCGAACGCAATCGGAGCTGCATCCACAGCGGACCGGGTGCCACCGTGACGTCCCGAACCTCCCTGTCCCACATACCGCGGACACCCCGCCGGATCGTCGATGGTGACCTTCACCGTCGGACAGCAGGGCCCGCTTCGGCCACGGCCGCCTCCGGGATGCGAACGGGCAGCCGGTAGTAGGCCCCGATGTCACGAGCGATACCGAGCATCGACATCGCATCCGGGCGGTTCGGTGTGATCGAGAGATCGAAGACCACGTCGGGGAGCGGCACCAGGTCGGCGAAGTCGGTTCCGACTTCGACCGCCGGGTCGAGCACCATGATGCCCGTGTGGTCGTCGCCCAAGCCGAGCTCGGCAGCCGAGCAGATCATCCCGTGGGACTCGATCCCCCGCAGCGATCGCACGCCAACCTCTAATCCCGCCGGCCAGGACGGCACCGGGGACGGAGACCGGAACGATGGCCCCGGCTTCGAAGTTCCAGGCCCCGCAAACGATGTCCTGCGGGTCTCCACCGGTGGTAACCCGACACAATCGAAGCTTGTCGGCGTTGGGGTGGGGTGAGACCTCCTCGACCCGCCCGACGATCACCCCGGAGAACTCGAGGTCCAGTATGTCGTATCCCTCAACTTCATGACCGAGGCTGCTGAATACGGCCGCCAGTTCGCTCGGCGTCGTCCGTCGGCACGTCCACGTAATCGCGCAACCAGCGCAGCGACACCTTCATGAGAACTGCCTCAAGTACCCGCAGGTCGTTCTCAAAGAAGTGCTTGATGTGGTTGATGCCGTGTCGCACCATCGCCAGACGTTCTGCCCCGACCCCAAAAGCGAAGCCCGAATACTTCGCCGAGTCGTACCCGACGGATTCGAGGACGTGAGGATCGACAACCCCGCAACCGAGCAGTTCTATCCACCCGGACCCCGAACAGACCCGGCAGCCGGAGCCGTCACAGTTGAAGCACGAAACGTGCATCTCGGCGGAAGGTTCCGTGAACGGGAAGAAGTGCGGCAGCAGCCGGATCGTGCGGTCGGATCCGAGGAACTCCCGCATGAAGTGGGCGAGGGTGCCCTTGAGGTCGGCCATGGTGATGTGTTCGTCGACCGCCAGTCCCTCGATCTGGTGGAACACCGGAGAGTGGGTGGCGTCGAGCGTGTCGGTTCGATAGCAGCGTCCCGGCGCGACGATGTAGACGGGTGGGTCGTTTTGTTCCATGTACCGGACCTGCATGGTCGAGGTCTGGGTTCGGAGCAGGAGGTCGTCGTGCTGGGTCTCCGTAGCCAACGTACATGGTGTCTGATTCGAGCCGGGCCGGATGAGTCGGCGGGGTGTTGAGCGCGTCGAAGTTGTGCCAGGCCGTATCGACCTCTGGTCCCGTCACAACTCCGTATCCGAGGGACACGAAGATGTCGGCGACTTCGTCGAGGGTCTGGGTGACGAGATGATGCCAACCCCGCCTGAGTTGGCGGGCCGGAAGCGTTACGTCGACCCGGTCGTCGAGAAGGAGCGCATCTTCGGCAACCAGTTCGAGTTCGTTTCGCCTCGCGGCCATCAGAGCGCTGAGCCGCTGGCTCGCTTCGTTCAACTGCGCGCCGACCGCCGGACGCTCTTCCGGGGCCAGAGCACCGAGCGTACGGCGAGATTCGGCGATCAGAGACTTTCGGCCGAGGAGTTCGTTTTCGAGGTCTTTGAGTGCGTCGAGATCGGATGCCGATCGAATCCGGTCGGGTGCAGCTGCGAGCAGAGTTGTGAGTTGGTCCATCGGTCGGGCAGGTTAGTCGGGACGGCGCTGGTCTTTGGCGGTCTTGGACAGCTCGTAGGCGAGCAGGGATCCGGAAACGGCGGCGTTCAGGCTCTCGGTGAGGCCGGGCATCGGGATCGAGATCAGCACGTCCGCCTGCGCGACGACCTCGGGAGGAAGCCCGGCACCTTCGTCGCCAACCAGAATGGCGCACAACGGAATCCCGGCAATCCGCTCGGGAGCATCCCCTCCTGAAACGACCGCAGCCACGACGAGGTACCCGCGCTCCTGGAGTGAAGCGACCGAGAGTACGGTCGGCCTTTCGATCGAGGTTCGGAAGTGGGCACCAGCCCCGGCTCGCAGCACCTTCGGTGACCAGGGATCTGCCGTGCCGGGCCCGCTCAGAAAGCCAAGCCCGAAGGCAGCAGCAGAGCGAATCAGAGTCCCGACGTTCCCGGGATCCCCCACTCCCCAGGACACGAGGAGCGATCGATCGAAGGCCGGGGCCTCTGGTGGAATGGCCATGACGGCCACCGGGCCGCGTGGGTGCTGCGTGCCCGCGATCTTCGCCATGACCGATGGACTGACGATCACGGCGTCGGCACCTAGGCCGGAAACCTTGGCCGTCATCGCCTCGTCGTCGACGGAGACGAATACCGTTTCCAGGTGAGCGCCTGCCGCGGATAGCTTCGTCCATGAGGTGCGGGCCCTCGAGCAGCGTGCGGCCGGTCTCCGTTCGCCGTCGACCACGATGCAGCCGGATCGCCTCAACGACGCGCGGGTTGCGCGGCGAGCGAACCGGTTCCACGAGTCAGCTCTTCGGTGAGGCCAATGCAGCCAATTGTGCGAAAGCATCGGGATCGTTCACGGCCATGTCGGCCAGCATTTTCCGATCGACCTCGACTTCGGCGGCTTTGAGACCGGCAATCAGCTGAGAGTACGTTGTTCCGTTCTGGCGGGCGGCTGCGTTGATCCGCTGAATCCACAAACGGCGGAACTCACCCTTGCGGGCTCGACGGTCACGATACGAATCCTGCATCGCGTGCATGACCTGCTCGTTGGCAGCGCGAAAACGCCTGCTCTTAGCTCCTTTGTAACCGCTGGCGCGATCGAGAACCTTCTTGTGCTTCTTCTTTGCGTGCACGGCGCGTTTGACTCTGGCCATGAGACATCCTCCTCTGCGGTTCGCCTCAGCGACCGATCATTCGCTTGACGTTCTTCAAGTCACCCTTGACGAGCGGGGCATCACCTTTGAGGGTCCGAAAGCGCTTGCGGCTTTTTGCCAATTTCAGGTGGCCCCGACCGGCCTGGGCACGCATCACTTTCCCCGACCCCGTCACCTTGAAGCGCTTGGCGGCTCCCTTATGGGTTTTCATCTTTGGCATCAAACGCTCCCTATTTCTCTTCGTCTACAACAGTTTCGGCTTCGGATTCGGCTTCCGAGCCGGACGTTTCCGGGCCGTCGCCTGTGGCCGCCTGTTCGGCGGTCTCCCGCAACGCTTCCGTTGCCACTTCGGCCGTCTCCGTTTCCGGCATGACAGTCTCCGCCGTTTGCCCGGAATCGTCGGCAGCTCGCGCCCATCGAGCGAAGCGTCCGCTTCTGGCGCTAGTTCTTCTTCGCCGTCCTCAACGGGCTTCGGCCGATCCCGTCTGCGGACCGGACCCAGGAGCATGGTCATGTTCCGTCCCTCCTGGGAGGGTGCCTGATCCACCGTTCCGTAGTCGGCAACTTCCGCCGCCAGGCGGTCCAGAATGCGAAGGCCGAGTTCGGGTCGCTGCGCTTCCCGCCCGCGAAACCAGATCGTCACTTTGACCTTGTCGCCGTCGGAGAGGAACTCAATAGTTCTACGCTGTTTGATCAGGTAGTCGTGTTCGCCGATTTTCGGCTTAAACTTGACCTCTTTGATGACCGTTCGGGTCTGCTTCTTCCTAGCTTCGCGAGCTTTGACGGACAGTTCGTACTTGTACTTCCCGTAGTCCATCAAACGGCAAACAGGCGGATTGGCATCCGGGGCTACTTCGACGAGATCGAGGCCCAGCTGATCTGCCAGCCAGAGCGCCTCTCGTATCTTCTTGATCCCGATTTGACTGCCATCCGGGGCTACGACCCGGACTTCAACGGCCCGGATGTAACCATTCACACGTAACTCAGCGATGTCTCCTCCTCATTCAAAGACGTCAAAACGCAGCAAGCCAAGGCGTGCTGCGTATTCGTAACCTCGGCGCATCGCTTCGATGGCCGGGTGGGAGCAGCGGGCCTCCTCTTGTGCTCGGTTGTGGGACTGCATTATACGGGGGGTCGGGTCCCTGTCCAACGCAGTGCTAGCCGTCCGCCGCCTCCGTCTTCAGTCGACGTCAGCGCGGCGACCGTTTCGACGGCCGCTCGAGCTGCTTCATAGCCCTTGTTTGCGTGGCCGGGAAGGCTTCGATCCCGGGCATGCGAGAACTCTCTCACAGTCAGCACGGCGTTGGCCACCGGAACCCCGCTATCGAGGGCCACACGCTGGAGACCTGCCATGGTGTTCGTCGCCACGTGCGTGTAGTGGTCTGTCTCACCTTCGATAACCGCCCCGATGGCGATCACCGCATCCATCCCGGCGGCGATGAGTCTCTGTGCGGCTACGGGCAATTCCAGGGCACCGGGGAGTCGTACTGTGGTGACATCCGTCACCGCTGATTCTTCCAAGGCCGTCAGGGCTCCAGCCAACAGGCCGTCGGTGACTACCGCGTTGAACGATGAAACCGCGATCCCGATTCGCAGCGAGGGTTCCGGCAGTTCTTCCCCGGTGACTCGTGGCATCAGCGATCTCCCATGTCGAGCGTGTGGCCTAGTTTGCGAGCCTTGGTTTCGAGGTAGCGGCGGTTCTCATCGTTGGGTTCGACCAGGAGCGGTACCGTCTCGACAATGGCTAGACCGTACCCCTCGATGCCGGCCCGCTTGCGGGGGTTGTTGGTCAGGAGCCGCATCGTCGTCACGCCGAGATCCACCAGGATCTGTGCACCGACGCCGTAGTCGCGGGCATCGACCGGCAACCCGAGATCCTCATTCGCTTGGACTGTGTCCCGTCCCTGATCTTGCAGTGCATAGGCAGCAAGCTTGTGCCCGAGGCCGATCCCCCGTCCCTCCTGGCCGCGCAAGTACAGCACTACCCCGGCGCCGGCCTCGCCCACCCTCCGCATCGCCTCCTGAAGTTGAACCCCGCAATCGCATCTGAGGCTTCCAAAGGTGTCCCCGGTCAAGCACTCGGAATGCACCCGGACCAATACCCCATCGGTACCGGTGACGTCACCCATCACGAGAGCGATATGCTCGCGCCCGTCAACCAGCGACTCGTAACCGACGGCTCGAAACTCTCCCTGTTTCGTGGGGATCCGGGCTTCGCTGACCCGCTTGACCAGCATCTCTTCCTTCCGCCGGTAGGCGATGAGATCGGCGATCGAGATCATCAGGAGGTCGTGCTCCTTGGCGAAGCGCTCGAGATCGGATAATCGGGCAACCTCGCCCTCGTCGGTCACGATCTCGGCCAGCACGCCGGCGGGATACAGTCCGGCCAACCGCGCCAGGTCCACGGCCGCCTCGGTATGTCCGGCGCGACGCAGCACACCGCCCGGCTGATAGCGCAGCGGGAATACATGCCCCGGCCTGGTCAAACTATCCGGTGAAACGCGCGGATCGATCAGGGAAGCAATGGTGATCGCTCGGTCTGCCGCTGAGATGCCCGTAGTCGTTCCGGGTCCGTAGTCGATGGAAACGGTGAAGGCCGTACGTCGAGCATCGGTGTTGTTTGCAACCATCATCGGGATCTGCAGCTCGTCGAGTCGCTCGCCGAGAGCAGGCAGACAGATGAGGCCGCTCGTGTGGCGAACCATGAAGCCAACTCGAGCCGGGGTGGCGTGCTCCGCCGCGACGATCAGGTCGCCCTCGTTCTCCCGGTCCTCATCGTCAACGACGACGAGGAATTCGCCCCGCCGGAACGCAGCGATCGCCGCTTCGATCGGGGCGAACATCATGCACGCTCCTCGAGCAATCGCTCAACATATTTCGCAATGACGTCGACCTCGAGATTGACGAGATCGCCCGGCTGGCGGCTGCCCAGGACGGTGACCGCCAGCGTATGAGGTATGAGGGCAACCACGAAACCTCCCGCCACGAGCGCGGCAATCGTGAGGCTCACCCCGTCCACGGTCATCGAGCCCTTCTCGACGGCGAAGCGTTCCAACCGGTCCGGCATGGTGATCGCCATCCTTACACCCTCGCCTTCGGGGGTAACGCCCGTTACCCGGCCGACTCCATCAACATGCCCTTGCACGATATGACCATCAAATCGTCCGGAGGCGGGCATGGGCCGTTCCAGATCGACCGTCGATCCCGGCTGTAAATCACCGAGGTTGGTCCGGTCGAGGGTCTCCTTGACGACATCTGCGGAGAACCCGGTCGGCGTTGTCGCAACTACCGTCAAACAGACGCCGTTGACTGCGATCGAACCGCCCACTTCGAGACCCGCGGAGACCCGGGGACCATCCACGTCGATCCTGACTCCCTGCGCCGCGGGGACGAGTCGGGCGACCCGCCCCATTTCTTCAACGATTCCGGTGAACATCACTTCGCTCCCTTGAAGTCGATCCTCAGGTCGGGGCCAACCTGCTCGATTCTGGTGAAAGCGACCCTTGTGAGGTCGCCGATCGTGGCAAACAGCCCATCACATACGCTGCGGCCTACGCCGCCCGCGAGGGCGGCGGCCACATAGACGACCCCGCGGTCAACGAGACCCTGATCCCAGAGGGCCCCTGCCAGCCCCGGACCCCCTTCGACGAGAAGATCAACGACGCCTCGCTCCCCCAGCGTTTCGAGCATCACTACGAGATCAACCTTTCTGCCGTCGGGATCGGGTGCCACGACCACCTCGGCAGGCACTTTGAGTCCGACCGGCGAGAACACGAGCGCCGCCCTCTCGAACATGCGTCGGTCGGGTGGCAGAGGGCGGAGACCGGCGACGGCCACGGGCAATGGTTGCTTCCTTGCGTACCCGTCAAGGCGAACCGTCAGCTCAGGATCGTCGGCCAGCAGCGTCCCCGCCCCGACCATGATGGCGTCGTGAGCTGCACGGAGATGGTGGCCGTCCCGCCGAGCTTCCGGCGAGGTGATCCAGCGCGAGGTCCCGTCGGCGGCGGCTACTTGACCGTCCAGGGTCATCGCCACTTTCAGGGTGACGCGGGGCCGACCGGTGCTGCGTTGATGAAAATACCCGGGGTCGAGGTCGAGGGCTTCCTCGCTGCACACGCCGGTCAAGACTTCGATCCCGGCGGCGCGCAGAGCGGCGAAACCCCGGCCCGCTACTCGCGCATCCGGATCTTCGAGAGCCGCGACCACTCGCACCACCCCGGCCGCCTCGATGGCATCCGTGCACGGCGGCGTTCTCCCGTGATGGGCGCACGGTTCGAGGGTGACATAGAGCGTCGCCCCGTGTGAAAGTGGGCCTGCCGCGGTCAGCGCCAGAACCTCGGCGTGCGATGTTCCCGGCCCCTCGTGCCCACCCCGGCCAGCTACGGCGCCGTCTTTCGCAACCACGAGGGCGCCGACGCGCGGGTTCGGGTGAGGGAAACGATCTCTCGCTGCTGCAATGGCCGCCAGCATCATATGCCTGTCCACGTGCTCCATCTTGTCCTCTCCGATGGGAGACACGCGCGCGGCAAAAAGCCACCCGCCTTCTCCCATCCGGACTTTCACCGTCGGCTCCGGGACACTGCCGGATCCACCCCTCGCGGGGGTCGCGGGCTTTCACCGCCGGTCGGGAATTGCACCCTGCCCTGAAGGTGGGCTGTGAGGTGATTCTACCCTGGAGGGAAGATACGATCGAACGAAGAGACCCCTCCCGTTCTCGCCTCCTCGCTCGCGCCTGGGCTTCGCACCGTTGGTGGGAACCAGCCCCCCTCCTCGCTCGCTGCGCTCGCAGGGGGGAGGTTATGTGACGCGGCGGTCGATCTCGTAACTCGAGCCGGTCCGTTGCTTGGCGAACTCTTTCATCTCGACCGCGATGGCCGAGGCCTCCCACTGAGTCGTCATCGTTCTGCTCAGGTTGGTGGCCACGCCGAGCGAGAATGAGACGATGGGGAAAGCATGCTGTTCGCCCCGGCGGTCGGCCACTTCGATATAGCCGCGGAGGGCATCGGCGGTGTCGTACAGGTCGAGGATGCCGTCGTCGAAGATCCTGATGACCGCTTTGCAGTACTCCTCCACGAGGTCCGTGTTCACGGTTGCGACGAAGTCGTCACCGCCGACGTGACCGACAAACGTGGTTACATCCTCGATCTCGGCTGCAGCTTCGAGCATGACGTGAGCCGTGAACTTGATCACCTGGTCCCCGCGCATGAAGCCGTAGTGATCGTTGAATGCTTTGAAATTGTCCAGGTCGGCGTGAACCACGGCGAAATGTCCACCTTCGGTCACTCGACGTTCCAGCTCCGACGAGATGCGGAAGTTACCGGGAAGGCCCGTCAGCGGCGATACGTCGCGCATGGCCTGGGTCCGCCGCAGAACTGCCTTGACCCGAGCCATGAGCTCGTCAACGTCGAACGGCTTCGTGACATAGTCGTCCGCACCGAGTTCCAGGCCCCGCACCCGGTCCTCCGGGAGGGTTTTGGCCGTCAACAGAATCACCGAGGTGTTCGTCGCGGCCGGGTGCATACGAAGGCGGCGCAGGGCGGTCAAACCGTCCATTTCCGGCATCATCACGTCGAGCAGGACCAGGTCGGGCGGCGACGCCATGACCTTGGCGATGGCTTCCTTCCCATCGTGAGCAACGTCGACCTCGAACCCTTCGAGCTCCAGGTTCACCCTGACGAACTGAAGGATATCCGGGTCATCGTCTGCCACCAGGATTCGTTCCGGCATTTCACTCCACTGCTTCGATTGCGTTCCTCAAGCGACGTACCGCCCCGACCGGGTCGGGATCCCGGAAGATTGCGGTTCCGGCGACGAAAACGTCTGCGCCGGCCTGCCTGGCCAACGGAGCCGTCTGGTCGGTTATGCCGCCGTCAATCTGTATATCGACAGGAAGTGCGTGGGAATCAATGAACTTTCTGGCGGATGCACACTTTGGGCAAAACGTCCGACATGAAGGACTGTCCGCCGAACCCGGGATGCACGGACATGATCAGCAGCAGATCGGCCAATTCCACAAACGGTTCCACTGCCGGCGAACGGAGTCGGAGGGCTGAGGACCAGCCCGAAATCGAGGCCCAGTTCCTTCGCCTTCTTGGCCACGTTCGTCGGATTGGGGATCACCTCGATGTGCACCGTGACGAGATCAGCTCCGGCGTTCTTGAGGTCTTCGAGGTAGGCGTCCGGATTGGTGGTCATCAGGTGGCAATCGAAATACACGCCGGTCGTCTTCCGCAGAGAAGCAATCACCGGCATGCCGAAGCTGATGTTCGGGACAAAATGGCCGTCCATCACGTCGAGATGCAGCATGTCAATCTCAGACTCGATGCGCTTGCACCTCTACGCCAAGCTGGGCGAAATCAGCGGCCAACAGGGAAGGAGCTATCCGAGCGGGCTTCATGGGGCGAGTGTACCCAGCCTATCCCCGGATTCTGGTGATGAACATGCCATCAGTCCCGGTCAGGTGCGGCGCCAACAACCAACCTCCACCCCACGGCCGTCCGGGCAAGCCGACAACCGCCTCGGTCGGCATGCCTTCGATGATGCCAATGGTCTCCTGCGGGGTCACCGTGCATACCGAATAGACGATCAGTCCGCCGGGTTTCACCACCCGGCAGGGCTTCCGCAACCATGTGAGCCTGCACCGCCGCTAGATCGGCCAGATCGGATGCGGCGACACGAAAGCGGACCTCGGGACGTCGCCGCATAGTCCCCAATCCCGAGCACGGCGCATCCACCAACACCCGATCGAACGAATTCGAACGGTACGGAGTCATCAGAGCGTCCGCCACGCACCATCGGACCGGGCTCCCCTCCAGGCGTCGGACCGCTGATTGGACCCGCCGACGGTGACGATCAGATGCAACGACCACACCTCGCCCATCCAACCGGTCGGCCACGTGCAGAGCCTTGCCACCCGGCGCAGCTGCCATGTCGAGGATACGGTCGCCCGGTTGTGGATCTAAGGCCAAACCCACGGCAACAGAGGCTCCATCCTGAACCGCCATCGTGTCCACTACCGTTTCGACGGGTGGCAAAACGTACGCACCCGCGATCCCAGCCACCGGAGTGAGGCCGTCGAGGGGTTCGCCCGTGCGGAGTCGAATGGTCCGTGCGGCGTCGCTTTGTGACGCTTCCAGGAACTCTTCTGCCTCGGTGCGGCCCCAGGCATCGACCAGAAGGTCCCAGATCCATTCCGGTTGACCCACTCGCAGCGCGGCGCCCTCGTCACCTATCGGGCAAAGGTGGCTCGCCGTTGCGAACCACTGCCCGCAGGATGGCGTTACAAAACCCGGTCGCACCCGGCTGAATCGACCGTACGACCTCAACGGTTGAGTCCACTGCTGCATGGTCCTTCGAGCGGGCGAAGAGCACCTCGTTGACGCCTACACGTAGAGTGTCCAATACGTCGTCCTGGATCTTGTTGAGAGGTCGGGTACTCACCGATTGGATGGTGCGATCGACTCGCAGGAGGTTCCGCAGGGTTTCGTAGGCCAGACGTTGTGCCAGATGAGCATCCCGGACGGGTAGGTCTCGTGTCTCACTTCGGACTACCAGATTGGAGTAGGCACCGGAGCGCAGCACGCGAGATACCGCTCGCCTGGCAGCGGCCCGCGCCGGAACCCCCGGTTTCACGGCAGCCATCCCAGGTCGCCCCGGCGTCCTCGCGCCCAGGCTGCTCCATCCATTTTCCGCCCCCCGGAGGCCTGTACTTCGCGAAGTGCGATCGGATGGTCGCCCGTCCCCAAACAGAGAAGCCCTCCTTCAAGGAAGAGGCGTCCAGGAGCCTCCTGGTTGAGATCCGTTGCCGTCGCTCTCCAAACCTTGAGGGCGCCCTCCCCAAACCGGGCTCCGGGCCTCGGAGAAAAGGCACGTACCGCCCGCAGCAAGGTGCTCGAGGGCCATGTCGCAGACAGGTTCGCTTCTGCGGTCGTGATGCGAGCTGCGTACGACGCACCGGCGGCCGGTTGCGGGATAGGAGACAGGCGGCCCCCGACAAAGTCGGCCAGGTGGCTCTTGAGCAGTTGCGCGCCGAGTTCCGCCAAGCGTGCAGTGAGCTCACCGCTCGTCTCCGTCGCCCCGATCGATATCACCTCGGCAGCTACTACGGGTCCGGTATCGAGCCCCTCGTCCATCACCATCAGGGAGACGCCGGTTGCCTCATCCCCGGTCAAGATCGCTCGCTCAACCGGAGCCGCGCCCCGCCAACGGGGCAGGAGCGAGAAGTGAACGTTCACCAATCCGCCACGCGGGTACTGCCAGGGCGAACGGGCGGAGGATCACACCGAAAGCGGCCACCACACCCACGTCCACCGGAGCTGCCCGGGCAAGGGTCTCCTCGAGCTCTGCCCGGCTCGCAGGTGTGGCGACCGGGATACCCAGGGAGGCCGCGGCTTCCTTGACCGGGGAAGGACGAGCGCGGTTCGAACGGCCGCGAGGCTTATCGGGCCGCGTGACGACCAAACGCAGATCCGTCAGGCCCGCCAACGCGTGCAACGATGGGATGCTTGCTGTGGGGGTTCCGAGAAAGACGCTGGAGATCACTCGAGGGTTCCGAACCCCAGGGCTTCCTCGCGCAGGTCCCGAAGGGCCTGTTTTCGGAGTTTGGTTTCTAGCTGCTCTATCAGCAGCCGGCCGTTGAGATGATCGACTTCATGCTGTAGCACCCGCCCGAGCAACTCTTCGCCGGCGTACTCGACCGTACGGCCATTGAGGTTGAGCCCCCGTACCCGGGCGAAGGCAGGCCGACTAATCGGCCAGAATCGACCGGGGACCGAGAGGCACCCCTCGTCAAAGGACCACTCACCTTCGGTTTCCATGAGCTCGGGATTGATCAGCACCTGTGGTCCTTCACCTTCGTCAAAAACGACCACTCTTCGCGAGATTCCGATCTGCGGCGCAGCCAGCCCAACCCCAGGAGCGGCATACATCGTCTCGATCATGTCGGCGACCAGCCGGTGGACGGTTTCGTCGATCTCGATCACCGGCTCGGCTTGGGCTCGCAGGACCGGATCCCCGAACGTTCGAATTGGGAAAATGGCCACGCCTACCTCCGGAATGGGCAGTCTAGGCTCGAGCCCCTGGGTCACACTATTCCGGGGACCACGCAGCGGAGATCACAAGTCGAGAGGATCTGCATCGATACGAACGGCGGCACCGGAGTCGCGCAGACGCTGCACGGCCGGTCTCAGCTTGGTGCGAACCGCCGAAAGACGATCGCCCTGGATCAGCCATCGCGACCCTCGCTGAGTCGACGCCGGGCCGTAGACGGTCGCATCGTTACCAACCGCTTCCTGCGATGATGGTATCGCTCTCCGAGCCGCCGTTTCTCACCTCGACCACGATGAGTTCGCCAGCAGGCGGAAAACCCATTTCCTCTCGTTTCGCGAGTTCCGACTCGAGGAACTCGATCGGATCACCCCTGCGCAATGCGGCAATGACAGGATGCTGAGGTTGGGAAGTCTGCACCATGAGACGCTTACCCCGTCCGAAAGGTACGGCCGCGGCGAGACGAGTGAGGGAACGCAGCGCCTCTTCCGCCGCCCGGTAGTTCGTTCCCAGGATCAATCCGTCCGCGTCGACCGCGATCGCGAGATCAACCGTCCCTACGGCGGCCAGATCTCGTTCGGTGCCGACCACCACCGGTCGTCCTTCCTGGACACTCCCAACGGCATCGGCTCCCAGCAGGCGGCCGACCACCTCCGCAACTCGCCCCACGCCTGCACCGAGTGGTTCGAACCGGGCGCCCCCACAGGCTGTGCACGGACCCAATGTGGCACCGCAACGCGCACAGGCCAGACCCGGGTCCGGTCGGGCACCGCACTCGCCGCACCGTCGCAGGGTCCGGCACATGGCGCAGCGGGCGGCAGGTGCATAACCGTGACGGTGGGTAAACACGAAGACCTTTTCTTTTCGGGCAAGCGCATGGCGAAGGGCGGCTCTCACTCGCTCGGTGAGGACCCCTGAGCCCGGAGGATCTTCATTCCTGTCAACAACTTCAACGAGGGGCCAAATCCGATTGCGCCCGGGGGCCCGCACGATCTCCGTGCCGGCTCGCAACACCTCGGTGGTCGGTACCCGCCCGAGATACACCACTCCGAATCGTTCGATCCGAGCCCTGGTTCTCACGATTTCCCGGGCGTGAATCGTTGGCGTCTGCCGATCCTTCATGCCGCGCCGTCCCTCCTGGATGATGGCGGCCAAACCCAGCCCGATCACCGGCCAGAAAACGATCCGGTGGGTACCGACCAGGATCAAGCCGGGGGCGGTGGCCGCCAACTGCCAGGCCGCGGTGAGTGCGCGATCCGAGAGGGCCGGGCTTGCGACGATGACCCTCGGCCCGAATGTCGCCCGGAGATCGACGGCGATCTGTTCTGCTTCGATTGCGGTGGCCACGACCACGAGTGCCGAGCGACCACTCCGGATCACGGGACCGACCATCGTCGCTACATGGTGACTCCAATCTGCGGACGCCATGAAATAGGTGGCTGGGTTGCGACGCCCTTCGCCTGCGGCCTGACCGATCTTCGAAAGCGGTCCGGAAGCTGTTGCGGCGACCTCCGGCCAAGCGGGAATCGCAACCCGCCTGGGCAGGTTGGGAGGAGTGGTTTTACCAAGAACTCCGGCCAGTGGCGAGATGTAGTGATGGGCCGCCCAGCGCACCGTTTCGAGCAACTTCTCGTCAAATACAGGAATCTCGCCGGAGACCCCGCGAAGCTCTTTGAGTCCGGCGTGCGACCCGGCCCGAACGTCCGTTACGTAGCCGCGCACCTTTCGACCGCCGAGCGGGATGCGCACAACCGAACCAATCGTGACACCCTGCCCTTCAGCTACGGCATACGCAAACCCACCGTCGACCGAAAACGTTGGGACATCGGGAACGACCCGGGCGACGAGCGGGACGGTCAGCGCCCTGCAGCAGCGGCGAGCGTCTCCGCCACGTCCTCTGCCTCCCACGAGAACTGCGGGCGCCCGAAGTGACCGTAGGCGGACGTCTCTCGATAGATGGGCTCCTGGAGGCCGTACCGGTTGATAATCGCCAGCGGACGAAAGTCGAACTGCTCGGCAATCAGCGTATCGAGCGTTTCGATGGGGACCGTCTCGGTCCCGAAGGTTTCCAAATGGATGGAAAAGGGCTCGGCCCGGCCGATGGCATAGGAGAGTTGCAGTTCGCACCGGGCGGCCAGCCCGGCGGCCACCAGGTTGCGGGCCGCATGGCGCGCTGCGTAGGCAGCAGAACGGTCGACCTTGGTCGGATCTTTTCCTGAGAAACAGCCGCCTCCATGGCGTGCGGCTCCGCCGTACGTATCAACAATGACCTTGCGTCCCGTCAGGCCGGTGTCACCAACCGGACCACCGACCACGAAACGTCCGGATGGATTGACGATGAAATCGAAAACGTCGTCCGCGTCGACCAGTACGGCGTCCAGAACATGCTTGCGGAGGTCTCCGTCCAGAGTGGCATGGTCGACATCTTCAGCATGCTGGGTTGAGATGAGCACGCGGTGGATGCCGACCGGATTACTTCCCTCGTAACGGACGGTGACCTGCGTCTTCCCATCCGGACCGAGGTAACCGAGCGTTCCATCCTTGCGAACGACCGCCAGTCGTTCGGCCAAACGGTGAGCAAGTTGGATGGACAAGGGCATTCGCTCGGGTGTTTCATCGACCGCGTAACCGAACATGATTCCCTGATCCCCCGCCCCGAGACCATCCAGCGGATCCACAGAACCGTTGCGCGTCTCCAAGGATTCAAATACACCGCCGGCGATGTCCGGACTCTGCCGCTTGACGATGACCTCAACCGCGCAGGTATCGGCGGCAAACAGGGCAGCCGGGTCGTTGTAGCCGATATCGCGGATGGCCTGTCGTGTGGCCGCTTCGATATCAATCGTGGCGGCCGCGGTGATCTCTCCCGCGACGATCACGATGTTGTTGGTGACCAGCACCTCACAGGCGACCCGGCCTTGGGGATCTTTCGCGAGGACCGCGTCGAGGACACTGTCGGAAATCCGATCGGCAATCTTGTCTGGATGGCCTTCGGTGACAGATTCCGATGTGAAGTAGCTGTTCCGCATGGGGGCGAGTATACGAGGTGCTAACCCTGAGCCTTGCGTTCCGTCATCCGCTGTGCGAGAAGGTCACATAGGCGGCGTCCCACCTCCTGCTTCGTGAGCAGCGGCCACGGGTCGACCCTTCCGTCGCTGTCGATCAGAGCGACCTGATTGGTGTCGGAACCGAAACCGGATCCTTCCGCCGAAACATCGTTCGCAACCGTAAGGTCAACGCCCTTGGAAAGCGCTTTCTGGATTGCGCCCTCGATCGATCCTGTTTCGGCCGCGAAGCCGACGAGAAACGGGGGTCGATCCAGGGCAGCCAGGCTGGCCAATATGTCCGGGGTTGGTTGGAGCCGGATCTCGGATATCCCATCCGCCCGACGAAGTTTCTTTCCGGTGACGACGGTGGGGCGGAAGTCTGCCACTGCGGCCGCCATCACGACTATGTCTGCCTCCGCAACCAGTTCGAGCACCGCCCCGGCCATTTCCTCGGCGGTTTCCACCTCGATCACCCGCGCTCCGGACGGGGTGGCAAGGCCGGCGCTCGATACGAGAGTCACATCTGCTCCCGCCGCGACCGCGGCGGAGGCAATGGCGAACCCCATCTTTCCCGAAGACCGATTGCCAATGAAACGCACCGGGTCGATGGGCTCCCGGGTGCCGCCGGCGGTCACCAGCATGCGGATGCCCTTGAGAGGGCCGTTCATGAGCGACTCGAGGGCTTCCACGATCTCGTCGGGTTCTGCCATCCGGCCGGGTCCGATGTCCCCTCCCGCCAACGAACCGCTGGCCGGGCCGACGATCGTATGACCGTCGTTCGTCAATGCGGTGAGGTTGCGCCGGGTGGCAGCGTTTTCCCACATCTCAGTATGCATGGCCGGCGCGAAAAGTACCGGTGCAGTTGTCGCGAGGAGTGTCGCCGACACCAACTCATCGCTGAGGCCTTGCGCTGCTTTAGCGAGCGTGTTTGCGGTAGCGGGTGCAATGATCACCGCCTCAGCCCAGCGGGCCAGCTCTGTGTGGGGACTCACCGACCCCGGCCCAAAGAGCTCGGATGCGACAAGCCGGCCGGTGATGGCCGCAAACGTCTGGGCACCAATAAACTCGCGGGCAGACGCCGTCATCATGACGCGAACATCGGCGCCGCGTTCGGTGAGTCTGCGGACCAGATATGCAGCCTTATAGGCGGCAACACCCCCCGTCACTCCGACCAGGATGCGGCGCCCGTTGAGCACGCTCTACTCTTCGACGCGCTCGACCGTCACCTTGCCCTCGGCGATTTCCTCCAAGGCGATCGTGAGCGGCTTGTGACTCAGCGAATGGACCTGGGGCGGCACGTAATGGCCGATTCCTTCCCCGAGCTGGTTGAAATATGCGTTGATCTGGCGCGCCCGGCGAGCCGCAACGACCACCAGGTCAAACCGGCCGCCCGTCTGCTCCAGGACGTCCTCAATGGGTGGGTGAATCATCTGTCAGCTTTCGTTGAAGGGGCCTTCAGTATACGCAGGATGCGCTCCACCGCATCTTCAACCGAGTCATTGACGACAATATGATCAAATCGTTCTTCAGCCACTTCGAGCTGCCATCGAGCGATAATCAACCGGCGAGCGATGTCCTCGTTCGAGGTATCGCCCCGGTTTCGCAACCGCTCTTCCAGGGCGTCGATGGTCGGAGGCGTTAGGAAGAGCATCAGTGCGTCCGGGAACGAGGCCTTGACCTGCACGGCACCGAGGACTTCGATATCGAGTAACACGTCATCTCCTGTCTCGATGCTGGCGAGAACCGGGGCTTGAGGAGTTCCGTACAGGTTCCCGCTGTACTCCGCCCACTCCAGCAGTTCACCTTGATCACGCATGCGCGCGAATTCATCGGGATCCACGAAGTAGTACTCAACACCGTGCGCCTCCCCGGGGCGAGCGGCTCGGGTGGTCGCTGATACCGAGAAGTGAAACGGGTACCGTTGCGCAAGAGCGGTCACCACCGTCGACTTGCCGACCCCCGACGGCCCGGATATTACGATAAGCCGCCCGGGGGCGGCGCGGTCAGGAGAACTCTTGGAGGAGTGAGGCGCGTTGGCGCTGTCCGAGTCCGCGGATCCGTCTGCTGTCTGCGATGGCATGGCCCTCCATCATCCTCTTTGCCTTCACTTTGCCGGTTCCGGGCAGCGAGGACAGAACGGCGTAAACCTTCATCCCAGCCACGATGGGATCTCCATCGGCACGCTCGAGTAGCTCGGGAAACGAGATCGAGCCTGTCTTCAAGAGGTGTTTGAGCTCAGCTCGAACCCTTCTCGCTTCTGCTGCTTTCGCCAGCGCCGCAGCGCGTTGCTCGTTAGACAGTTCCGGCGGTGCCATACGCCTCCAATTTCAGGTATATCGCACTCTACCAACCCTTCAGGAGGGTTCAGTCGGATCGCCCAGTTGGTCGAGGATGATCCGCAGTGTGCCCAGAGGATCGGAGGCTCGAACAACGGGCCTCCCGATCACCAGGTAGTCGGCACCACGTTCGATCGCCTCGGCCGGGCTCGCGATGCGACGTTGATCGTGGCTCTCGGTCCCCC
Organism: uncultured Actinomycetota bacterium; assembly: GCA_963715305.1. Classification (GTDB taxonomy): domain Bacteria; phylum Actinomycetota; class Acidimicrobiia; order Spongiisociales; family UBA4744; genus UBA4744. The sequence continues at coordinate 314,780 of CAVQSB010000005.1, read as the reverse complement.
GCAGCCTGATCCCGGGTGTCACCTTGAGGAGATCGGGTGCCACCTGGGCGATGACGCCGAGCTCGTTTGGTGAACAGATCACACCCTCGCAACCCGTCGCTGCCGCAAGCTTTGCCAAGCGTGCGGTCTGGCGACCTGGCGTGCCGGTGACTCCCGCTGCGGCCAGGTCTCCGGCATTCATGCTGGTGAGTACCGTGATGGCCAGAACGCCGGCCCGTCGCCCACCTGAACCTTCCTCGATGCCCTCAACGGCAGACTGGAGCATCCGGCTGCCCCCTGCGGCGTGGACAGTAATCCATCGTGCCCCCAGGCGACCGAGTTGGCGGGCCGCTCGACCGACCGTGGTCGGGATGTCGTGCAGTTTGGCGTCGGCGAAGACTGGCTTGCCGAGCGTGGCAAGGGCGGAGATCACCGCCGGGCCGGGACCCATCAGCAACTCGAGACCGACCTTGAAGCCTCCAACGGAAGGCAGCAGTAGCTTCGCCAGCCGGAGTGCTTCCTCGGCACTACCGACATCAAGCGCCACGAGGATCGGATTGTCAGGCGAGTCGTGGCCGCTCATGCTCTTGGCGCCGTTCTCTCGTTCACCATGCTCTCATTGCACCAGTCAGGTCTGAGATTCGATCCACTCCGTGTCTGCGGCAGTATGCCTGCAATTCGCGAAGAACCTGCCGACCGATGCGGGGACGCTCGAAGTGAGCGGTACCGATGGCAACGGCGCTGGCGCCCGCCAGGAGGTATTCAACAACATCGGTTCCGCGGCGCACACCACCGCAACCCACGATCTGTGCGCGAGGGAAAGCAGACCGCACCTCGAGCACGCAACGGAGCGCAATCGGTTTAAGGGGCGGACCCGAGTACCCGCCTGCCCCGCGAGTGAGCAGCGGACGTCGGGTCTCGACATCGATGGCAGCTCCCGAGATGGTGTTGGTCAAGACCAGCCAGTCTGCTCCGCCGTCCAGCGCCGCGCCCGCAACGGCCACGATGTCCTGCGCGTTCGGAGATAACTTGGCACCGATCGGCTTGCCGACTGCAGCTCGTATTGCCCGGACGACCTTCCCGGTTGCCTCAGCATCCACCGCCCAGATTGCCTCTCCCGCCAGATTCGGACATGACAGGTTGATCTCAATTGCCTGAACGCCGGTGGCGGCCAACCGGACGGCGACCTCAACGAATTCCTCAACCGTCATACCGACGGCCGACCCCCACACAGGGACCGGCAGGTCCGCCAGATGAGGACCAACTTCTTCCACCCAGGCCGCCACGCCCGGGTTCTGGATGCCGATGGCGTTGAGCATCCCTGGACCGGTGCTCGCCACTCGCGGGGCAGGATTGCCCAGCCAGGGCGTTCCGCTGACCGACTTCGCGACGGCCGCCCCGTAGGCATCCAGGGCTCCTACCGCAGCAAAATCAACCACCGAACCGACCGTGCCGGACGCGGCAACCAACGGTGAAGCCAGTGACAACGGCCCCAGCTCAACCGAGAGATCGGTCATAGGAGCGTCCGGCCGTCTCCGGTCACGCTGCCCGTCCGCACGGTTAGGCCCGGTTTCACCGTTGGACCTTGCCGTCGCGATAGGTGACCTGTCCTTTGAACATCGTGACAACGACCTTCCCGCGCAGGGTTCTGCCCACGAAGGGAGAGTTCTCGGCACGCGATTGGAAAACCTCGGGTGTCCACGCCGCGCTCGGGTCGAAGACCACCAGGTTCGCTTGCTTCCCGGGCTCCGGCCATTGACCGTGCCCCTCGAGCCCCGCAATCAGGGCCGGGGATACCGACAAACAATGGAAGAAGGCAACCGGGTCCAACTCCATGGCCGTGTTGACCACTGCTGCCGATGTTTCCAGACCGATGATTCCGCGCGGGGCATCCTCAAACGGGACATCCTTCTCGTGGGCGGCATGCGGCGCATGGTCCGTGGCAACTGCGTCGAGTGTCCCATCGGCCAATCCGGCCCGTACGGCTTCGACATCGACCGGAAGGCGCAACGGCGGGTACATCTTGACATCCGGGTTCAGTCGCTCGACCTCACGGTGGTCCAGCATGAGGTGGTGTGGTGTCACCTCCGCCGTGACTCTGAGCCCTTCCTCCTTGGCTCGCCGGATGAGTTCGACGGTTCCCGCAGTAGACACATGCTGGACGTGGTACCGGACCCCCGTGAGACGCACCAGCGCAAGATCACGAGCCACCACAGCTTCCTCGCCGATGGCGGGCAAACCGGCCATTCCCAGGCGAGACGAGACACTCCCCTCGTGCATATGTCCCCCGCGGGTGAGACCACGGTCCTCAGGGTGTTGGGCGACGACACCGCCCAACTCGGCCAGGTACTCCATGGCGCGGCGCAGGAGTCCAGCATCTTCTACCGAATCCCCGTCGTCCGAAAACATCCGCACTCCAGCCGCCCACAACTCGTCGAGGTGAGCAAGTTTCGTACCCTCTCTCCCCATCGTGATGGCACCGGCCGGGACCACATCAACCAATCCTTCTTGCCGCCCTCGGTCGAGCACGAATCGGGCCAGGTGCCCGGCGTCGATCACCGGATCTGTGTTCGGCATGGTCACTACCGCAGTAAAACCGCCGGCGGCTGCGGCCGCCGAGCCGCTGCCAATGTCTTCTTTCCATTCCTGCCCTGGCTCGCGGAAGTGCACGTGCATATCGACGAGACCGGGGCCGACGAGGCTCCCGCCACAATCGATCGTTTCACCGGAAGTTTTCAGATCGGTCCCGACCTTGGCGACCAGACTCCCCTTGACCAAGATGTCCTTTTCGACGACGCCATCAGCGGTCACGAGCCTGGCGTTTCTCAAAAGCGTCTCATCCATCGTGAACCTCCCCACCCAGCAGCCTGAAGAGAACCGCCATCCGTACCGCGACGCCGTTGGCGACCTGCTCCAGGATCCTGGCGCGAGGATGGTCGGCCACTTCTGGGGCGATCTCAACGCCCCGGTTCATCGGACCGGGGTGCATGACGATGGAGTTCTCGGCCAGACGGGCAAACCGCTCCCGGGTCATGCCGAATCTGGTCACGTACTCGGGAAGCGAGGGGAACACCGACGCCCCTCCCCGCTCTGCCTGGATGCGGAGCAAATAGACCACGTCGACGTCGAGCACGTCGTCGATAGATGCGGCCACTTTGACCGGCCAACCCTCCATATCGACCGGCAGCAAAGTGGATGGCGCCACCAGCGTCACCTCCGCGCCCAGAGTGTTGAAGGTTGAGATATCGGACCGGGCGACCCGCGAGTGCCTGATATCGCCGACAATGGCTATTCGCAAACCCTCGAGCGTCCCAAAGTGTTGGCGAATGGTGAGCGCATCGAGCAGCGCCTGGGTCGGATGCTGATGCGCTCCGTCACCGGCGTTGAGGACCGGCAACCCCGTCCAATCGGCGATTCGCCACTGGGCCCCGGTGAACTCATGTCGTACCACGAGAGCGTCGGCTCCCATCGCCTTGATCGTCAAAACGGTGTCCTTGAGGCTCTCACCCTTGCTGAGCGAAGAGGTAGATGGTGAGAAACTCATCGTGTCGGCAGAGAGCGCTTTCGCCGCCCGTTCGAACGAGATCCTGGTCCGGGTGGAGGCTTCAAAGAACAGCATGGCGACGTTCTTGCCCCGCAAGGCCGGGACCTTCGGAATCGGGCGGGCGAGTACCTCAACGAATTCGTCTGATAGATCCAAAAGCGATTCGAGATCGTCGCGGGATACGTCGTCGGTGCTCAGGAAGTGTTTCATGCTTGCTCCTCGATCCAGATGCCTTCCTGGCCGTCCGTCTCCTGCAGGCGGACCATGACCCGCTCGCTCGAAGACGTGGGGAGGTTCTTGCCCACATAGTCGGGCCGGATCGGCAACTGGCGGTGCCCCCGGTCGGTCAGAACTGCTAGCTGGATGGCGTGCGGTCGGCCCAGATCTGCCATGGCATCCAGCGCCGCCCGAATCGTCCGCCCGGTGTAGAGAACATCATCAACCAGAACCACGGTCCGGTCGCTCGGATCCTCAGGCATCGCGGTCACACCGAGCTCGGTTGTCGGTCTGCGGTCGAGGTCGTCGCGATACAAGCCGATATCGAGGGTACCGACCGGCACTTTCACGTTTTCGTATTCATCAATGATGCCGCGAAGGCGCTCGGCTAACGGCACGCCGCGGGTGTGAATCCCCACCAGGATGACGTTTTCCGCTCCCTTGTTCCGTTCCAGAATCTCATGAGCGATCCTGCGAAGAGCTCTTTCGATCTCGTCCGGTTCCATCACTTTCGTCACGTCTGCACCCCGGTGCGGCGCACGAAAGATGCCGCCCTACGGGCGGCACGGGTTCTCAGTCTCGACATGTTCTTTCTCCTTTCCGGCCTCACGGGACCGGCATTAAAGGACGTTGGCCGCAGCGTAGCACGCGATCACGAAGGCGCCGGGTTTCGTGATCCGGCTGCCTCCTCCGGTCGCTCGACAACGGCTAGCTTCGACAGGATTCCGTTGACGAAGGCCCCACTGCGCTCGGTTGAGTACATCTTCGCTAGGCGCACTGCTTCAGAAACCACCACAGCCATGGGGGTTCCTTTCTCAAAGCGCAGTTCGTAGAGACCCAGGCGGAGGATGGCCCGATCGACCGGCGGCATACGAGCCACCCGCCACCGCTCGGATACCCCGTCGATGGTGGTACCCAACTCAGCCAGGTGTTCTTCTACCCCCCGAACCAGGCGCGTGGCTTTGGCCGGGAAGCTCGGATCGACCTCGGCTCGTGGCAGCCGCCGCTGGTCCGCCTCGTAGAGGGCGAAGAGAGCCAGGTCGCGAGGCTCAGGGCGGACGTCTGGCGGAGTAGTCGCACGCGAGTCAGGTACGAGCCGCTGCGAGTGTCGACCTTGATGACATCCCCAACATCGACGAAGAGCGGAGCATGGACAACCAGGCCGGTCTGCACCGTCACGGGTTTGGTTGCCCCCGACACTCGATCTCCCTTGACCCCGGGCTCCGCTTTGATGACTTCAAGTTCGACGGAGGCAGGCAATTCGACGGAGATGGCCTTGCCGCTGTACATGTGCAACAGGGCTGTCATCCCGTCGACCAGATAGGACGCGCCGTCCCCGACATCCTCGGTCGGTATGGCGAACTGGCTATAGGTCTCCAGGTCCATGAAGTGAAACCCGAGATCGTCGCGGTAGAGAAACTGATGGTCTCGGCGATCGATCACGGCTTGCTCAACCGATTCGCCCGCTCGGAACGTCCGGTCGACCACAGCTCCGGAATCGAGGTTCTTGAGTTTCATCCTCACGAAGGCCCTGCCCTTGCCCGGTTTGACGTGCTGGTGTTCGACGATGCTGAAGAGCCCCTCCGGAAGGTTGAGGGCCATTCCGGGGCGTGCTTCATTCGTTGAGATCATGGGGTGATTCCTTTCGACGAGCCGCGAGTGTATCGCCCGGCGGTCGTCTAGCCGATACCGATGCTGGACAATCCCCGATCGATCATCTCGGTGGAAACCGAAACGACGACGGGCTCGCCGATGGATCGGAGGAGCACCATCCGAGCGCCCGCCGCGTCCCGCTTCTTATCCCGAACGAGAACCTCGAGAACTCGCCGGCGGGACACCCCATCGACCCGAATCGGCAGACCGAGGTTGGCAATGGTTCGTATCTGACGATCGGCAGATGAAAATCCGACGGCCTCCTCAGAGATCCGGGCGGCCGCCACCATCCCGACGGCGACGGCGTCACCGTGCGATAGCCCGGCCACGATCTCAACGGCATGACCAATCGTGTGCCCGTAATTGAGGGTCTCTCTCATGCCTGCTTCCCGAAAGTCCGCTCCAACGACTGCTGCCTTGACCTGCACCGCCCGGGGCACGATCAGGGCCACATCTGCGTCCAAGCCGGCCGACTCGAGGTGCTCGAACAGGACGGGGTCGCCGATCAGTCCGGCCTTCACAATCTCCGCCAAGCCCTCCCGTTTCAGGCCGACGGGTAGCCGATCGAGGACGTCGAGATCGATAACGACCCGGGTCGGGTGATGAAATGCACCGACCAGGTTCTTCCCACCCAGATTGACTCCGGTCTTGCCGCCGATGGCCGCATCGACCGCTCCGAGCAGCGTGGTGGGGACGTGGACGGCTTCGACCCCCCGCACATACGTTGCCGCGACGAATCCGGCGAGATCGGTTACGGAACCCCCACCCACCCCGACGATCGTGCCATAGCGGCTCATCCCGATCTCGGCCAGCCACTCGTATGCCGCTTCTGCAACTGCCAGGGTCTTGGCGCCGTCCCGGTCCGGTAGGACCATCTGCCGCACAACCGGCGCGGAAAGATTGGCTGCAACGACTTTGGAAGTGCGGGTCGCACCTGGTTGGGTGAAGACGGCTGCGACATCGCGATTAGGTCGCTCCGGCAAGACGTTGGTTGCCGAGAGGCCCCGACCAATGATGATCTCCGAAATCTCGTCGATCAGGATCCGTTCCACAACCCCATCACCTCCCGTGCTACCTGGTCCGGGGTCTTGGAGGTTGTGTCCACGTGGTGATGGGCCGCACGTGCGTAGCATGCTGCCCGCTCGGACAGCATGCTCGCCAACCGATCCTCACTCCCTCCGTCGCGGAGCAGGGGTCTCGTTTCAGAGCCATCCACGCGGGAGGCAAGCTCACCCGGTTCTGCCTGCAACCAGATGACGGTGCCCGTGCGACGCATGGTGGCGACGTTGTCCGGACGGAGGACTACGCCACCCCCGGTGGCCACTACACAGTCCTCCTCGGCAACCGCGATCTGTTCGATCTGATCGGACTCCCTCTCCCGAAAATCGCCCTCGCCACCGGCTTCCCACAGGGAAGAAATGGATAGGCCGCTCGCGGACTCGACGCGCGCGTCGGTGTCGATGAGAGCCAGCCCCATTCGGCCGGCGATCAGTTCTCCCACGGTCGTCTTCCCGGCCCCCATCATGCCAATCAGCCACAAGGCTCCCATCAGAAATCCAGAAGGCGTTGACGGTACGCATCGGCGGCGCCGACCACATCGCCGACGGTATCCCCGCCGAATTTGCGCAGCACCTCACGCGCCAGGATGTAGGCCACCATCTGCTCGGCCACCACACCCGCGGCAGGAACCGCACATACATCAGAACGCTCCCGAAATGCAGCGGCCGGTTCCTTGGTGTCCACGTTGACGCTCTGCAGTGGCCGCATCAGCGTCGAGATAGGTTTCATAGCGGCCCGCATCCGCAAGGGCTGTCCGGTGCTGATCCCGCCCTCCAAGCCCCCGGCCCGGTCTGAGGAACGTGTGAATCGGCCATCTGCGAAACCAATCTCATCGTGGGCTTCGGATCCGGGACGCGATGCTGAGGCAAAACCGTCGCCCATCTCAACCGCCTTGATGCCCTGGATCGACATCAAGGCGCCGGCCAGCTGGGTATCGAGGCGCCGGTCCCAGTGGACGTGGCTGCCAAGACCGGCGGGGAGGCCATAGGCGAGCACCTCAACCACCCCACCGAGCGTATCCCGGTTGGCTTTGGCCAGCTCAATGGCCGATGTCATAGCTCCCTCGATCTCCCGATCGAAGACCCGCACCGGGGACTGATCAATGACGTCGAGATCGTCAGGACCTGGAGTTTGGCCGGCCGAAACCGTTAGCGATCCGATAGCAACCACGTGGCTCAGCACAGACATGTGTACCTGTTCGAGCAATTGGCCGGCCGCATAACCGGCGACGGTCCTCGCAGCCGTTTCCCGGGCCGAGGCTCGCTCCAAGATGTCGCGAGCGTCGTGCGTGTCGTACTTGAGCATTCCGGCCAGATCGGCATGCCCGGGGCGAGGTGTGGTCATCAGACGTTTTGGTTGGCCGGCCTCCGGTGACATCTCCTCGGTCCACTTCGCCCACTCGCTATTGCGAATGACGATGGCCAACGGGCTCCCCAGCGTTCGGCCGTGGCGAACCCCGGCGAGAATCTCCAACTCATCTTGCTCGATCTTCATGCGACGGCCCCGTCCGTACCCCAACCGACGCCTGCGCAATTGATTGGCGAGCCCCGCGATGGTGATGTCAACTCCGGCCGGCAGGCCTTCAACAATGGTGACGAGGCCTGGGCCGTGTGACTCGCCGGCAGTGAGAAAACGCAACATGCGGAAGAGTTTCGAGTATCAGGTCTGAACTAGCAAGTCGCTACTTCAGAATCTCTTGGCCCTCGGAAAGCTCAAAAGCATTGTCACCATAGAGGAATACGCCGCTATTGGGATCGAGGCTGACCACCTTGAAGTCCCCGGCAAAGGTATCACCAACGCCCACGTCGTAGTCCGTGCCGTCAACTTTGACGGTGGCTCGCAGCACTCCGGCGACGTCCCGAATCTCGACGAGCGTCACCCGGAGACCCGACGGGTCAAAACCGTTGCCCGTCCCGTCGCTGGTGGTTCCCGTGGTGGAGTCTTCCGTGATCAGCGGTCGAAACGGATCGCGAGGCTGAGACACCTGGAATGAACCCAACACCTTCACGCCTTCGATCAACTCGGAGGTAGCCGGCGCAGCCAGCGTCGATTCGGCCAGCGGACCCTCCAATACCGACTCTCCTCCGCCAAATACTGATGGGGCAACGAACATCCAGGCAGCGGCAACCGCCAGGCCGATCAACAGGATGGATACCGCTGCTGCTGTTCCGCTGTTCTTCGCGCTCATCATTCACCGTCCCCCGGCGTTGTGGTCGTTGTGTTCTCGGCCGGTACCTCGGGGATCGGCAACACCACATCTCCGGTAGTGAAGGTGACCGCCGAAATCGAGACGTTTTCGATGGTGAAGCCGGCGTCGTCCTCGGCCGGAGAGAGGCTCACGGCATCGATGCGGACAATCCGTTCCAGGTCGGCGATCCCGTACAGGTACCCCAACACTTCAAAGAACTGGCCTTGCACGGACAGGCTGACCGGTATCTCGTAGTAATCCTCACCCTCTACTTCAACCGGGTTCCCATAGGTGCCGCTCTCCCACTCGACGCCGGAGTCCACCGCCAGCTGAGCCAGCACGTCGATCAGTGCAGGCATTTGCGGCGTCGGCGGGATGGCCGCCTCGAGTGCACCGATGGCAGATCGGTAGGTGAGCTCGTTCTCCTGGATCTTCTTGAACCGCATCAGCTGGGTTTGCAGCAGCACCTGGTTGTCCTGGGCCGAAGCCAGTTGGTCCTCAGCTTCGGTGATCTTCGTATTGGTCGGAGAGATCACAAAGAGATACCAGAGGGCTGTGACCAATACGAGGCCCAACAGGCCCATGACCAGTCCGGTCCGCTTCATGACGGAACCTCCGGGGTTCGTTCCTCAATCCGGTTGGAACGAGCGGCGTCCAGGAGTGCAGCAACCGAGGTGAAGTTGACCACCGGGGACTCCCCTATGGTTGAACGGCTCGTGGACGAGACCCATCCACCACCCAGAGCGGGCCACTCCTCGGCATCGAGCACCCGCAGCCAAGAAGAGGCGTCCGGATAATCAAAAGCAACTCCGGATACGGAGACCTGGCCCAGCAAGAGCGGGTTCTCCTCGTCTTGTTGAAGATTGGCAGTCAGGCTCGTGAGCCACAAGCGATCCGGGATGATACGCGCCAGGTCGTTCAGCAGTCGCCCCCAGGCGACGTCGTTGGCCAGGGCGGTGCCCAGTCGCTCGACGCCATCATCGTAGGTGGAGCGGAGTGCCCGGACTCCGGAGAGTGACGAGATTTCCGCCTCGATCCTGGCGTTGGCCGCCAGCTGCGTGGCGAGATCGTCTTCCGCATCGGTTGCTTTGCCCTGCCACCACAGAGCAACTATGGCCAGCAGCGCTATGTAGGCAACCGCCAGAGCCAAGAACCCGAACGTCTTGCGGCGGGCGGTGGCCCGCTGGGCTGCTTCCGGAGGGAGAAGGTTGATCGTCCGCATCAGAGTTCGCCCCACATGGCCAGTCCGACGGGTACCGGTAGCACCGGCTGAGCCTGCGCCAGTTCGACATCGCTGAGCCCGAGCTTGCCAACTTGCATTTTCGCTTCGTCCAGTACCCGCACGGGTTCTACGCCGACGCCGAGCGAGCGGCCCAACCGGTTGGCGAGATTGGGCAGGCGGGCCCCGTTGCCTGCCACGAACAATCGCTCGAGGGTGTCACTGCCCGACTGGCCCAGGAAATAGTCGACCGAACCCCGAATCTCTTCGATGAGGAGGTCTGCCTCTTCGGTCAGCACCATCCTGGCAAGACCCTCGCCTTCGGTTCCAACAGGAGTGCCGTCGATGGCCACGCCGGTCCGGCGCTTGTATTGCTCCGCCTGCTCCGGTTCCATCGGCATGCGCTCGGCGAGTGCTTCCGTGAACGTTGCACCGCCCATGGTCAAGATCCTGAGGAACCGAATGGTTCCGGCTTTCAAGAGAATCACCTGGGTCAGGCCGGCGCCGATATTGACGATGGCTTGCACTCCCGAGTCGAGATCGAAATCGGCCCCGAGCACGGAACGGGTCAGCGCAAAAGCTTGCAGGTCAATGGCCATGACCTTGATTCCGGCATTACCGACCACTCGCAAGACATCCGCTGCCATGTCCTTGTGCGCGGCTACCACCAGGACCGAGAGCATCGGCTCACCGTTCGGGGTTGCGAACTCTTCGAGCGGGACGAAGTCGAGGATGGCCTCGTCGATGGGGATCGGAATGTACTCCTGGGCCTGAAACGGGAGGGCCTGGGCGAGTTCATCTTCGGCCATGTACGGCAGATCGACCCGCCGAACAATCACCCGCTGGTTGGCGATGCCGACGACCACTCGTTTCTTGGGGAGCTTGGCGGTCTTCCAGAGTTGGGTGAGGGCGTCGCGGACGACTGCTTCCTCGACGATCTCGCCGGCGATCACGGCACCTTCGGGGAGCGCCACCTGGCCATAACGCTGCAAGACGGGCACCCCTTTGCCCGTCTGTACAACAGCCGCACGAACAGCGCTCGTGCCTATGTCCAACCCGACGTTGATCGCCATGTTGTCTCCGCCCTGGGCCGGCCGATGTGACCGATCCCCCCTGCGTGGCCCAGCTCGACCACCACCACACCGTTAATTACAACGATGTGATTACAAGAGCGTAACAATGCGTTCGTACGGTCGCAAGCACCGGACGCGACCGAGAGAATCGGAGGTCTCGCTAACCCGAGATACCAGGTAACGAGTTGCCGACCCCAAACCACGGCAATCCATGCCCCGACGCATGAGCGGTGGACCGAACGGGATCGCGTCCTTCCGCCCCTTCTTCTTCGGTGATCAGCAGAATGAGCGACACCAGCCCACCGATCAGAAAAGCCAGGAAGATCCCGGCCCACAACGTCTCCCACGACTCGAAGGCGAGGATGGTGCCGAGCAGGAAGGCCAGCTTGACATCCCCCATTCCGAAACCACCCCTGGCCGCCAGTGCGATCAGGAGGAGCAGACCGAAGTAGATGGCGCCGCCCGCCACCGCCCGCGGCATGTCGGACAGGGTTCCGTCGGCGGCTGCCCCGGCAACCAGAAGAACAACAACTGCCCCGGTGGCCGGATAGAGAATACGGTTCGGGATACGTTTGTGATCCAGGTCGGTGAGCACCAGGGCCACCGTGGTCGAAACGAAGGCGAGGTAGGCGGGAAGTACCCAGACCGGGCCGATCACCAGATACGTCCCGGCGAACAGGACGCCGGTGGCAGCCTCGACCATCGGATAGCGGGCGGCGATACCGGTCCCACAATCGCGACACAGCCCCCGGAGCAACAGCCAGGACAGGACCGGGATGTTGTCTCGAGGGCGGATCGGGTTATGACACTCCGGGCAGGCTGAGGGAGGAGATACGACCGACCTACCGAGCGGCACCCGGTAGGCAACCACGTTGAGGAATGAGCCGATCAGCAGCCCGAACAGGCCGGCCACGGTGGCGAAGTATGCGGTCATAGCTCCTCTCCAGGGCGGATTACGTTAGCCGGGACCCTCGGGATGTCCCGGACATACCGAGAGGGCGGCCTACAGGCCGCCCTCTCGAGGTCTCGATCGATGGGTTTGTTTACCAACCGGCGTCCGCGGTAGTCGCAACTGCACCCGCACAGTTGACGGTGCCGTAGTAGGTACCCGGAGCACCACCGTTGGCGCCAGACGCGATGTCCTTGAGTACGAACACGGTTCCGCTGGCCGAAGACAGCTCCAGGCACACATCCTGGTCGTCGGCCGCGTTGAGGGTGACGGTGACGCTGGCCCAGTCGATGCTCGGCTCAATAGCAGCCAGCTCTCCGGCGCCGTTGTCGCTGTAGGTCTCATTGTCTACATAGAAGACCTTCTCGGCGGTCAGGGCGTTGCGCAGGTCGCTCTGGGCGGCCCGGTCCTGGGCGCTGGTACGAGCACCCAGGAAGGTCGGGATGGCGATCGCCACAAGAATGGCAATGATCAATACGACCACCATCAACTCGACCAACGTAAAGCCTTCCTCGTTTCCGAGTCGGCTGTTGATCCAACGAATCATGAGATTCCTCCTTTGGAGAAAGCCGGCGTTCGGCCCTCACAGATATTTATCGGCCCGTCGGGGGCGAGAGTTGAGCGACAATTCGCAACCGGTGGTCTATCTGCCCCGGCCACAATTGACTAGTGCGTCGCCCCGTTGCTAGTCGATCAGGGTGATCACATTGAAGATGGGCAGGTAGAGCGCCAACAGCATGCCGCCGACGGTCGCACCCAGAATCACGACGAGGAGGGGTTCGATGAGGCTGGTGAGGCCCTCGACCATCGTCTTGACTTCCCGGTCGAAGAAATCGCCGACTTTCTCCAGCATCGTGTCGAGCGCCCCGGTCTCTTCACCGACTGCCATCATCTGCACAACCATCGGGGGGAACACCGGATGATTCGAGAGCGGCTCGGCGATCGACTCACCTTCCTTCACCGACGCCTGCACACTGAGCACGGCCCGGGAGACCACGGCGTTGCCGGACGTTTCCGCAACAATGTCCAAAGCCATCAGGATAGGAACACCGGTTCGGGTCAGAGCAGCCAGGGTATGGGAGAAACGGGCCAGGGCGGTTTTGTGGACCAGGTTGCCGAAGATCGGCATCTTCAGCTTGATGGCGTCGAACCGACTGCGGCCCGTGTCGGTGGCAATCCATCGTTTGAAGCCGACGATTACTGCGATCGATCCCCCAACCGCCAGATACCAGTACGTCGTGAAGATCACCGACAAACCCATGAGCATCCGGGTCGGCAGCGGGAGTTGCGCACCGAAATCGGCGAACATCGACTCGAACATCGGGACAACGAAGAGCAACATGGCAATCACGATGAAGATCACGAGACCGAAGACTGCGGCCGGGTACATCATGGCCGACTTGACCTGGGAACGGAGTTCGACTTGAGCTTCGAGAGTCTGGGCCAGCCTCTCGAGGGTTTCGTCCAGAACACCGCCGACTTCGCCTGACTTGACCATCGACGAGTAGATCCTGGGGAAGACCTTCGGGTGCTTCTCGAGGGCCTGAGAAAGCGATGATCCCTTTTCTACGTCCGCCTTGACTTCGTTGATGATGTCGCGGAAGGCACGGTTGGGGGTTTGCTCGGCCAGAATCGTCAGCGACCTCAGCAATGACAAACCCGAGTTGATCATCGTGGCGAACTGGCGGCTAAAGACGGAAACTTCCTTGACTTTGACCCGCCCGGACAGACCGGGGATCTTGATCTCCATCTGCAGCGCCGAAGCAGTCTTCTCCTCCACGGATACAGGTACAAAGCCGCGCTCGCGGAACGCCTTGGCCACTGCCGACTGGGACGAAGCCTGCATCTCTCCGTCGTGGAGTTTGCCCGACTTGTCTTTGACCTTGTAGCTGAATGTTGATGTCGCCATGTGCCCGGTCCTCCTATGCCATCCGGCCCGCGAGCCGCTGGAAATCCTCGAGGTTCATGCAGCGTTCGACGGCTACTGCGTACGAGATGAGATTGCGGCGGACCAGATCTGCCAGGGCCTGATCCATGGTCTGCATGCCGTGTTTGCCGCCGGCCTGCATCGCCGTGGTGATCTGATGATTCTTCGATTCCCGGATGAGGTTCCGGATACCGGAAGTCGCAATCATTACTTCGACTGCAGGTACCCGTCCCTTTCCCGACCGCAAAGGGACGAGCTGTTGGGTCATGATGGCCTGAATGGTCGAGGCAAGCTGCACCCGCACCTGTTGCTGCTGGTGAGAAGGAAATACGTCGACCATCCGGTCGATCGTTTGGGGTGCATCCTGAGTATGCAACGTCGCGAACACGAGGTGGCCGGTCTCAGCAGCCGTCAGGGCGGTCGAGATGGTTTCGAGGTCCCGCAACTCTCCCACCAGGATCACATCGGGGTCCTGGCGGAGTGCGTGCTTCAAGGCCGGGCCAAACCCGAGGGTGTCCGCACCAACCTCGCGTTGATTGACGATGGCCTGCTTGTGAACGTGGAGGAACTCGATGGGATCCTCGACGGTCAGGATATGACAGGAGCGCTTGGTGTTCACCATGTCGATCAGCGCCGCCAGAGTCGTTGACTTGCCGGAACCGGTCGGCCCGGTTACCAGGACCAGGCCGCGCTGGAGGTCGGCCAGTTCACCGACTGATGGCGGGATTCCCAGTTGCTGGAGGGACATGATGTCGGTCGGAATAGCCCGGAAGGCTGCGCCGATCGAATCGCGTTGGAAGTACACGTTCATGCGAAAACGACCGCGTCCCGGCACCGGGTGGGAAGCATCGAGCTCCAGGGTCTCTTCGAGCTTCTCCCGCTGTTTCTCGGTGAGAATGCTGTAGATCATGCGCCGCAACTCCGCCGGTTTCAGAATCGGGAAGTCGGTCAAACGTTCGAGTTTTCCGTGCACGCGAATTTGCGGAGGCGAACCGGCGGTGAGATGCAGGTCGGAACCACCGCGATCCAACTGGATGCCAAGCAGCTCATTCAAGTGCAGCGTCTCGGGTTCCTTGACCGTACCCACCTCGGCCGGCATCCCGGGCTGGCGAACGAGCGGAACCTGTTCGATGCCGTGGACAAAATCAATGGCCCGCTGAATGGCCGCCCGGGTGGCCAGCGCCAGTGTGACGCCAACGCCGAGTGCTTTCTCCAGACGCACATGGGTCTCGGGATCGAAGGGATCGGCGACGGCCACGACGACCTTCTCGTCCTCGGTGCGGACGGGAATGGCCATGAGTTGCCTGGCGGTTGCCGCATCAATCTGTCCCCACCGCTTCCGGATCGAGGAGCGCATCGTCGAGATCGATGTACAGCATGCCGACCCGGTCGGCAACGGCTCTGAGCAAATCTTCTTCGCGAACGTGTCCGCCGTCGATCAGGAGCTTGGCAATCGGGACACCCGTCGCGGTCTCCTTCTCCAGGAGACCTTCCAGGCTGTCTTTGGAAAGCAACCTGCGATCAACGAGGAGCTCACCGAGTCTGCGTGATGCTGTGTTCATTACTCTTTCCAGTTTCCCTTCGAGGCGATCTGCCTCACATGAGTTTCGGCACCGGGTCACTCCACCTTGAAGGTTTCCGAGCCGTCGGAAACCATCCCTGGGTCAATCCCCTAGATGATGACCCGCATGATCTCTTCGATCGAGGTGAGCCCCATGGCGACCTTGTCCATACCGTCTTCACGGAGGGTCCGCATTCCGTTGGCGATGGCCGCTTTGGTC
Organism: uncultured Actinomycetota bacterium; assembly: GCA_963715305.1. GTDB lineage: Bacteria > Actinomycetota > Acidimicrobiia > Spongiisociales > UBA4744 > UBA4744. The sequence goes on along the minus strand of CAVQSB010000005.1, from coordinate 299,192 downwards.
AACTGCTCGGTCGCGGCCCGCTCGACGGTCAGCAATTCGATTTCCTCGTTGACGGTCATCAGCTCATGGACTGCCAATCGTCCTCGATAGCCGGTGTTCGCACAGTGTTTGCACCCGACCGCACGGTGCAAGGTCGGGGCCTCGTCGAGTCCTTCCATCGGGAAGTTGGCTTCTCGGAGAGCCTCCGCCGTTGGGGTGTATGCCTCCTTACAATGGCTGCACAACCGTCGTGCGAGTCGCTGGGCCAGCACGGCATCGAGCGCTGAACCCACCAGGAAAGGCTCGACCCCCATCTCAATCAACCGGCTAACGCTGGCCGGAGCGTTATTGGTGTGGAGAGTGGAAAGCACCAGGTGGCCGGTCAGGGCCGACTCGATGGCGATATTCGCCGTCTCCTGGTCGCGGATCTCACCAACCAGCATGATGTCCGGGTCCTGGCGGAGGAAAGAACGCAGGGCCGAAGCGAAGTTGAGGCCGGCCTTCTTGTTGACCTGCACCTGGCTGATGCCCGGCAACCGGTATTCGACCGGGTCCTCGATCGTCACGATGTTCACTTCGGGCCGGTTCAGGACGTTGAGCGTTGCATAGAGCGTGGTCGACTTGCCGGAACCGGTCGGCCCAACGCACAGAATTGTCCCGTACGGTTTGCTAAACGACTCCTGGTAGCGGCGCTCGTTCTCACCGAGGAACCCGAGGTCCTTGAGTTCGAGCAGCGCGGTGCTGGTATCGAGCAGCCGCATGACGACTTTCTCACCGTAGATCGTTGGCAGGCTCGATACACGAAGGTCGAGTTGCTTGCCTCCGACTTTCAGGTTGATGCGTCCGTCCTGAGGGCGGCGCCGTTCGGCAATATCGATGTCGGCCATGATCTTCAAGCGGCTGACGAGCGCATTGGAGATCGAACGGGGGGTCCGCATGATCTCGTGAAGCACACCGTCGATCCGGAATCGGACCCTGAGATCTCGTTCGGTTGGTTCGATGTGAATGTCCGAAGCCCGATCGGCGGCAGCCCTGGTGATCAACATGTTGACCAGCTTGACGACCGGCGCCTCATCGGCGGCCGCTTCCACGGCGCTCAGATCATGCGCTTCGACTGAATCCTCTGCAGCCAGCTCGGCCATATCGGTGACCGAATTGTCGAGCGAGGCCAGACGAGATACGGCGGCTTCCACATCGGAACGAGTGGCCACCTTGAGGACCACCTCACGCCCGGAGATGGCCCGGATGTCGTCAATCGCCAGCACATTGGCCGGGTCGGCCATGGCAATAACGAGCTTCTCGTCCTCAAAACCGATGGGCAGAGCGGCATAGCGCCTGGCCAGGGCTTCAGGGATCAGGGCTGCCGCAGCGGGGTCGACGGCGCCCTCATCTAGATCGACGAATTCGATCCCGATGTTCTTGGCGAGTACCCGGACCAGGTCGCGTTCTTCGACCAGGTTCTCCTCTACCAGGACGCGCCCCAGGGGGCGACCAGTCTCGTGGTGGAGATCAAGGCCTTTCTTGAGAACTTCCTCGGTGACAATGCCCTCCTCGAGGAGGAGCGTCCCGAGATGTCCTGCATCTCGCTGGACCATGGCGCGATTACTCACCTGCGTCCTTGGCTTCCTGGACCCGGGCGCCGAGACCACGTCTGCGAGCGATGACCGGTGCGTCAGGATCCTCGCCGGATCCAACGACGTCGGACAGGGCCGACCTGAGGAGAACCTCGTCCTCCCCATCGTCTTCGGTAGGCGGATCCGCCACCGGTTCCGGCGTCACCTGCTGTGGTTCATGGGGCTCTTCGCCGTATCCGTAGGCTGCCGGCGGTGGCATGTCGACGATTTCGAGAAGTCCGTCCCGGGCGAGCCCGGCCATGATCTGCGCCACCGAAAAATCGGTCATTCCGAGTCGGCGGGCAACCTCTTCGATGCTCCCTTCGCCCTGCAATGCCGCCAGGACCCTCCAGGTGGTCGCGGGCAAGGAGATTTCGTTGCGATCGTCGAGATCGGGAACCATGCGGAGATGGAACGTGATGGCCGGGATCACTTCCTCGATTTCCGACCATTCAGCGTGTCTCGTTTCTCGGCCTCGGTGATTGAGGCGTCGATATCCACGCGTACCCCGGTGTTGTATCGGGGACCGACCGACTCGGAGAATTCGAAGTCACCATCGGTGCGGCGCATCAAGCGAAAGATGACGTCGGCAATCTGATCTGCCACGAGGTCCGTCAGTTGCTGTTCTGTTGCGTCTTCGACCAGGACTTCAACGACGTTCTTCTCGCGGCGCTCGACCAGAACCCAATCCTGGGAGTCGATGAGACCTGCCCCGACGAGATCGTCGACGAGGTCTTCCTCTCGACGGGTCGTTGCATAGGTCAGCGAACCGTCGGTGAGGTAGATCCGACCCTGCAGGTCAGATGCGTCAATTCTCAGCGTCCCGCTCTTCTCCGACCGCGCCAGAAGGCGAAGTACCTCGGGAAGCGGAAAGGCCTCGAGGGCACCTGTTAGCGACATGAAGACTCCTCCGTACCGACTCCTAGGGAGTTTCGGCGGTCCTAACCCGTCGCTTGAGCCTTTTGCAGCGCATCCCGCATCTCCGCAACCGGTGCGGTCCGACCGGTCCACAGAGTGAAAGAAGCCATGGCTTGCGCCAGCAAGAGATCGGTGCCGGACGCATAGCGGCAAGTCCGGTGCGGCGCGCCGTCAGCACGGCCGGCGTCGACAGCGCGGGAATATGCCATATCGAGCAACCCGGCTGCTTCTTCAACAATGCCAGGTGGGAGCGACTCTTCGGCCATCCCGAGAGGGGTCGCATTCACGACAACAGCTCCGGGACGACGGTCCCCCACGGCAGCGGTTGCACCTCGACGTCCATGTCCCTGAGCGAGACCGAACGCCGACTCGAAGCGGCGGGCCGAAACGAACACATCGTCTGCATCGACGGCGATCAACGCAGCCGCCGCCGCGCCTCCTGCCCCCAGAACCAGAACCGGGACATCATGGGGCAGGCCGGCTTCCTGCCAGGTCACGGCGGATCCCGTCGATATCAGTGCTGTGCCCGATCAACCGGGAACCTTCGACAACAATGGTGTTGACGGACCAGGCTCGCCCGGCTTCATTGGTTCGAACGTCCACTTCCGCGCAGGCCAATCGTTTGTAGGGCATGGTGACGTTGGCGCCACGCCATCGCCCCTCGCGGAGCTCCCCACAGGCGCGCCGGAAGCCCGGTTCGTCTACTTGCACGGCCCGGTAGGTCCCCGCTAATCCGGTCGCGTCGAGAGCTGCCTGCTGGATAGACCGGAGAAAGGGAGTGGTCGACGGGATTGCCAAACAATACGAGGCTCCATGATTCCCTCATGTCACCGGCCATCACGGAATGAGGCCGTCGTTCACGGCTTGCTGCTTGAACGCAAGGAACTCGTCGTAACTGGCCGTAAAAGAATGCTCGCCGGTTGCTGAGGTCAATACGTAGTAGAGATAGTCCGTCTCTGCCGGGGATGCGGCTGCTTGCAGCGATGCCCGGCCCGGGCCCACCAATGGGAGTGGGCGGAAGCCCGGCGAATTTCCTGGTGTTGTACGGCGAGTCGATATCGAGATCGGATACCGTGAGCGACTTCCCGCGCTCCCCTATGGCATAGATGACCGTCGCGTCGATCCCCAGCACCATGGGTGCGTCGAGACGGTTGACAACCACGCTGGCTATCAAGGGGCGGTCCGCATCGACGCCCGCCTCCGCTTCGATCAACGACGCGATGATGATTCCTTCGTAGACCGTGAGGCCCCGCGATTCCAGTTCCGACCAATCGATGGCATCGACCCGCTGCTGCATGGTGTCGGCGAGTCGCTGCAGAATCGTCCCGGGGCCGGCATCAAGAGGGAAATCGTACGTATCGGGAAAGAGCAGGCCTTCCCACGAGACGGGGTCGGAGGCGGGGCCCGGCAGGAGTGAGGAATTCACTTCGCTCAGCGCCTGCTGCAATCTGAGCCGTCTCGAAGTCGGTCTGTCTGGCGATCTCGTCGAGAACCTCGCTCATCCACAGCCCTTCCCGCACGGTCACGCGGAAAGTCTCGATGATCGGGCCGCGGAACAAGAGGTCGATCACAACGTCGTTCGCCATCCCGGTCTCCAGGTCGTAACGACCCGCCTGCAGACGTTCGGCCGTTTCCGTGGTGCGAACGGCCAACTCGAATTGGCCGGCCGACTCGACAACGCCGGCCTCAGCGAGCAGCACGCCGATCTGACGTGCGGCCGAGCCGGCCGGGATCTCCACCGAAACCGGCAGTCCCGGCTCGAGTCCCGGAGGCGCCGTCACATCGGAAATCCCACCCAGTCCACCGACCCAGTCGGCCAGTTCCCGGGCACCAAAGTAGGCACCGCCGAGAATCACCAGCAGCAGGGCCAGACCGCCCAAGCGTCGGAGTCCGTCCCCGCGCGGTTCTTGAGGTTCACCGACCATCAGCGGCCGTCCAGATAGTGCTGCAGCATGACCGCCGCCGCCACCTTGTCGACGACCTGTTTGCGCCGCTGCCGGCGCACGTTGGCACCGATCAACGTTCGTTCGGCCGTCTTCGTTGTGAACCGTTCGTCGGCCAGCTCTATCGGCAAGCCGGTGATCTCCCCGACGCGAGCCGCGAGCTTGCGAGCGCCTCTGGTCGATTCTGTCTCCCGGCCGGACATGGCGACCGGAAGCCCGACGACGATCAATTCGATTCCGTTGTCCTCGACAAGGTCGAGGAGCTCGCCACCCAGCCGGTGGGAGTCTGCATCGAGCACGGCGAACGGCTGGGCGGTGAGCTGCAACGCGTCGGAGATGGCGACACCAATGCGTCGCGTACCGTAATCGAGCCCCATGACACGACCCAGAGTCACACCTCCGTCAGGGCGCGAGCTGCAGCATCCCGAGCAGCGTCGAGAGCCTCATCCAGGCGGTCGCCTTTGGTCCGCCGGCCTGCGCCAGTTCGGGATCCCGGCTTCCGCCGCCTCCGAGGATGCGTGCGGCCGGGAGAATGATGTCGGCCGCGGACAATCCGGCCGCGACCAGATCGGCGGAAACGGCCCCCAACAGAGCACCCTTGCCCGCATTAGTGCTGCCCAGCACGACCACACTGCGACCGAGGCGCTCGCGGACTTGCACGGCAAGCACCCGCAGTTGGTCAGGGGGCATCTCACCGGCGCCGGCAACCGCCCACCGTGCTTCGCCAATCGTCTCTGCGGTCTCGGCGATCTCGACTGCTGCTTCCGCCCGTGAACGCTGGCCGATTGCGGCCAGCTTCTCTTCGAGTTCTTTCGCCCGTGTCCATGAGGGCGGCCACCCGGGCGGGCACCTCATCCGGCTGGGCGCGGAGCAAGCGACCAACGTCGATCAGGCGTCTGCGAAGCCCGGCCAGGTACTCATAGGCGTGGTCGCCGGAGTAGGCCTCGATGCGGCGAAGATTCGATCCGATCGAGGACTCGCCCATGACCACCAGCGGGCCAACCTGCCCAACCGACGGGGTATGCGTCCCCCCGCACAGCTCCTTCGAATAGTCGCCAATCTCGACCACGCGCACAACCTCGCCGTACTTGTCGCCGAAGAAAGCCAGCGCACCGAGCGCCTGGGCCTCGTCCTTGCTGGTTTCAAAGGCCCGCACACCAGCGTTGGCGATGACCCTTTCATTGGCCAGACGTTCGACCTCGGCAAACTCGTCCTGGTCGAGACCGCCGAAGTGGCTGAAGTCGAATCGCAAGCGACCGTTTTGGACGAGCGAACCTGCCTGCTGCACATGGTTTCCAAGCACCCGGCGGAGCGCCCAATGCAGGACATGGGTTCCGGTGTGGCTCTTCCGGATGCCTTCCCGCCGGGGTGAGTCGATCCTCGCCTGAGCATCCTGCCCGACCTGGACAAAACCCTTCGCCACCATCGCACGATGACCGTTGAGTCCGGGCACACCGGCCTGGGTGTCCTTGACGGTGAGGCGGCCGGTTTCGGTCTCGATCAAACCGGTGTCACCGACCTGCCCACCCGCCTCCGCATAGAAAGGAGTCCGGTCGAGGAACACCTCGACCTCCTGGCCCTCTTCAGCTCGATCGATGGTCACGCCATCCCGGAGCAGCGAGAGAACCCTGCTCTGGCTCGCTTCCTGGGCGTACCCGAGAAACTCGGTCGGACCGATGTCATCGAGGAGGAGCCGGTAGGCGTCTGCCGTGGCGGCGTCCTCACCGCCCTTCCAGGCAGCCCGGGCTTTCTGGCGTTGTTCCTCCATGGCAACCTCAAACGCCTGGAGGTCAACGTCAATGCCCCGTTCTGCCGCGATTTCCTTGGTGAGCTCGACCGGAAAACCGAACGTGTCGTGCAGTTTGAAGGTTGTGTCGCCGGACAGCGACATCACCCTCGGCGATCGAATCGAGCTCGGTTTCGAGCAGGGTGTGACCGGACCTCAGGGTCTGACGGAAGCGCCCTTCTTCACGAGTCACAACATCGGTGATGAAGTCCTGCTGATCCTGCAATTCCGGATACCCGGGCGTCATGACATCCACGGTGGCCTGCACGAGCTCGGGCGTGATGAGACCTTCGCCACCCAACCTCCAGGCGTGCCGGACGGCCCTGCCGGAGGATGCGGCGCAGCACATATCCGCGCCCATCGTTCGAGGGAACCACCCCATCGCCGATGAGGAAGGTCATCGCCCGGCCGTGGTCGGCGAGGACGCGGAACGACACGTCCACCATGGGATCTTCGCCATAGGAAACTCCGGCCGACCGGCGGCTGTGTCGAGGACGTGCCGTACGACGTCGATATCGAAAATGCTGGCTGCCCCTTGCATGACCGTGGCCATCCGCTCGAGGCCCATTCCTGTGTCGATGCTCTTCGCGGGGAGATCGCCAACGACGTGGTACGGCTCGTCCTGAATGTTCTGCATGAACACCAGATTCCAGATCTCGACGAACCGCTCCTCGTCGACGACGGGTCCTCCTTCAGGTCCATACGCCGAACCCCGGTCGTAAAAGATCTCGGAACTGGGTCCGCATGGTCCGGGCACGCCCATCTGCCAGAAGTTGTCGTGACCGCGCCGCTGCAACCGATGGGGGTCAACACCGACGTTATCGAGCCAGATCTCAGCGGCTTCATCATCGGTCTCATGAACCGTGAACCAAAGAAACTCCGGGTCGATGCCGAAAGCCTCCGTGACCAGCTCATAGGCCCAAGGAATGGCCTTTTCCTTGAAATAGTCACCAAAGCTGAAATTGCCGAGCATTTCGAAGAAGCTGGCGTGGCGAGCGGTCGTCCCGATGATGTCGATATCGACCGTCCGGACGCACTTCTGGGACGAGACCGCTCGCAACCAGGGCGCCTGTTCCTCACCCAGGAAGTACGGCTTGAAGGGCACCATGCCGGCGTTGTTCATGCAGCAGGGTTGGGTCGACGGGGATCAGAGATGACGACGGCCGAATCGTGTGGCCACGTTCTTTGAAGAACTTCAAGAAGGTCGAGCGGAGCTGATTGGAATCCATGGATGCAACAGGTTAGTGCGCCAAGGGCCTCAGCCCTGCCCGTTTGGCGACCGCAACCTGCTGCCTGCACCTTCGAGAGCATCCGCAACCGAAAGCACGGCGCTGCGACGCAGATTGGCCGGGGTCAGGGCCTTCCTGGCCCGCGACACTCTTGCCATCGCCCAGGCTGATCCGCCCAGTCCAGCGGTCAAGCCAAGGGCGAACCACCAGATTCGCTTGAACATGAAAAAGAGCGTAGCCCGAGAGTGACCCGGGCGCCCTTCAGGCCGACTGGGCGAACAAACGACCACTCTATGTGGCTGCCTGTCAGTGGAGGCCGGGTCGCGATTGGTAGCGTGAGCATGCAGCAAACTGCACGTGCTTATGAGCCCTTTTGACCACTGAGAGTAACAAAGGGGTTAGCATTCACAAGGCTCTTGTCGAGAGTGGGGCCGGGTGGCGAACCGCAATCACTACTATTAGTGGTCGGACGCTGGGAGGCGACTGAGGTGCCGGACAAGGACGTATCGCGAGAACCTTCAGGCTTTCGCTCGAATGACTCCTCTCTGGCTGATGGGTCGGCCCTCTCCAATGGTCGGCTGAAGGCAACAATCATCACGGATGAGGGCGACTTCTCGGCGTCCCACCTTCACGCCTGGGATGGCCTGGCAGAGTTCCACTCGAAACCGTTTTGTAGTCCCGCCTGGGCACTGGCATGGTGGCGGAACTGCTCCCCGATGGAGCGAAGCTCGCAGTTGTGGTCGTGGAAAATCATGAAGGCACCTTGATGGGGGTGGCGCCCTTCTACATTGACCGGCAAAAAGCCATCCCGACGATTCGGTTGTTGGGCGCCAAGACGGCCTCCGGCGTTGATCTCTTGAGTGTCCCGGGCGAGGAGCGACCCGTGGTAGAGGCCATTGCCGACGCTCTGCGGTCTCGAGGCCGATGGACGACAGGCATCGTATTCGATGGTGTGCCGACGACCTCGCCATGGCCCGCCTTGCTTGGAGAAGTGTTCACGAACAGCAACGTGCAGAAGGAGCCCCAGTGGCGTCAGCTTGCACCGATCGTCCGTTGGTCAGGAGACAAGGAGAGTTGGGTCCAGTCCCGGTCGTCCAATTTCCGCCAGCAGATGCGTCGCAAGACCCGTCAGTTCGAGAACGATGGTGGAAAGATGACGTTTCACAACCTTCCGGACGCGCATGCGATCGCCCGGTTCGTTGACCTCCATTCTGAGAACTGGAACGAACGCGGCGGTTCGGCAGTCCTCGACCGGGGTTCCAAAGCCATGATCGCCGAGGCGGCGAGCGAACTCGGACCGAAGGGTCGTTTTGCTTTTTGGACCATGGAAGCGACTACCGAAACCGCCTGATCGCTGGCCTTCGTCAGTGCCGGTGATCGGGCCGAGTTCTGGCTGGGGGGATACGACGAAGATTGGTCCCACCTGAGCCCTACGTTGATTGGTCTGTTTGCCGCCATCCAAGGCCTTGTGGATGATGGTTTCTCGCGGGTATCGCTCGGCTCCGGACCGCAGCCCTACAAGTATCGATTCACCTCAGACGACCAGGAAATGGTATGGATGCCGTTCCGACCAGCCTTTTCTCCAGGGGCGTTGCCCCCTTCATGTTCCTGAGAACGAGGTGGAGAAACTGGCTGGCGTCCCACCTGTCCGACCGCTTCAAGCACCGCATCAAGGGTGTACTCCGCAAGGCACAACCGTTCTTTCCTGCTCAGCTCAAGGATTGCCGATGGCGAAACTGTCCGACGGCGCTACCTAGGTGTACCCGGCCGGGACGTTGGTGACAGTTCTTGATTGAGTGAAGACCTCCGAGTGGAGTGGTGATTGCTGTCAACACCCACTGGAGGTCTTCATGGGTCACCGTAATGCCCGGCTCACGGTTCGTGGGCGTCGTTTGTTAGTTCAGCGGGTCCGTGTTGAGGGAATACCGGTCGCGCATGTCGCCAAAGCGATGGGGATATCGCGTCAGTGTGCGCATCGCTGGGTCGCCCGTTTCGATGCCGAAGGCGACGCCGGCCTGGTGGATCGGTCATCGCGGCCACCCCGCACACCGAACCGGACCAGCGCCGACGTCGAAGAACTAGTCGTCAATACTCGGCGGGTGTTGCGGGTGGGGCCGGACCGGCTCGCTGACGAACTCGGGGTGCCAGCACGGACGATCAGCCGGATCCTGCGACGGCACCAGGTGCCGTATCTGTTCGAGTGTGACCCGCTCACCGGCTATGTGATCCGTTCCTCGAAGCAGACCACAATCCGCTATGAACGGGCCACACCGGGTGATCTGGTCCACGTCGATGTCAAGAAAATCGGCAGGATCCCCCAAGGGGGCGGCTGGCGAGCATGGGGACGCGACAGCGTCAAACGGAAAACTCGAGTCGGCTACGACTACATCCACTCCGCGGTCGATGACCACACCCGGCTCGCCTACTCAGAGATCCACCCAGACGAGCAAGGCCCAACCGCGCCGGGTTCCTCGCCGGGCCGCCAGTTCTTCGCCTCATGCGGCATCGACCGGATCGAGGAGGTGATGACCGACAACCACTGGTCCTACACCAAGAGCCAAGCCTTCACCGACGCTCTCAACGCTATCGGGGCCCACCACATCACGATCCGCCCCCACTGCCCCTGGCAAAACGGCAAGGTCGAACGATACAACCGGACCCTACAAACCGAATAGGCCTACCAACAGGTCTTCACCAGCAACAACGAACGCTCTCAGGCCCTGCCATCATGGCTCAAGTACCACAACCAACGACGGAAACACAGCTCACTCGGACGACGCCCACCCATCAGCCGAGTGTCACCAACCTGATGGCCGAGTACACCTAGGCGGTGAGAAAGGCCCTCGATTGGCAGGTGCTATCGGCCGGTCCTCCCCGTGCGCCGGTCGATTTCGGCAAGTCGGTTAGCGATCTCACTTTCGGAACCCTGCCCGTTCGGATGGAACAGGATCGTGCCGGCGATTTCGTCGGGGAGGTACTGCTGGGTGACGATGTGATCGGGATGATCGTGGGGATACCGGTATCCGTCGCCATGCCCGAGCAGGGCGGCTCCCTGATACCCGCTGGAACGGAGGTGGATCGGGACCTCGGCACCGGACGCATCGGCGATGGCTTGGCGGGCGGCTCCCATAGCCGTTTTCACCGAGTCGGACTTTGGTGCCGTAGCGAGGTACAGAGTGGCCTGGCTAAGAGCGAAGGCCGCCTCAGGCAGACCAACGTAAGCAAGGGCTTGACCGGCAGCCACGGCGATGGTCAGTGCCTGCGAATCGGCCAAACCGATGTCTTCGGAGGCGAACACGATCATGCGTCGGACCATGAACTCAGGGTCTTCGCCCGCCTCGATCATGGTGTGCAGCCAGTACAGCGAAGCGTCTGGATCAGAACCACGCATGCTCTTGATGAACGCAGAAATCACGTCATAGTGCTGATCGCCCGTCTTGTCGTAGCGGACGATGCGCCGCTGCAGCGCTTCTTCAACGTGTTCGAACGTGATGCGGCTATCGGCGGAGCGAGCGAGGAAGGCCGCCATTTCCATGGCATTCAACGCCAGTCGAGCGTCTCCCCCGCATCGTTCGGCGAGCGCCGTCCTGGCCTGGTCGTCGATGCTCAGGCCGAATGATCCCAGACCCCGCGCCGCGTCGGCCAGAGCCCGGTCGATGAGAACGATCACCTCGTCCGCTTTGAGTCCCATCCAATCGAAACAGCGTCGAACGCGAGATCAGGGGAGAGTTGACCTCAAAGAAAGGATTTTCCGTCGTTGCCCCGATCAAGACCAGTGTCCCATCTTCGACCCCGGGCAGCAGCGCGTCCTGCTGCGATTTGCTGAATCGGTGGATCTCGTCGAGGAAGAGGACCGTGCGCCGATCCTCCTCGCCCAACCGTCGGCGGGCTCCGGCGAGAACGTCCCGTACGTCTTTGACACCCGCCGAGGTTGCGGAGAGTTGCACGAAGTGGGCCTCCGATTGGGCGGCCACCAGGCGGGCCAACGTAGTCTTGCCGGTGCCGGGCGGTCCCCACAGAATCATCGAGACCGGCCGCCCTGCTTCGATCATCGTTCGAAAGGCTGAGCCCGACGCTACGAGGTGAGCCTGTCCGGCGATCTCGTCGAGGTTCCGGGGCCTCATACGGGTGGCCAGAGGGGCTATTTCGGCCTGTCGTGCCTCGCGGTGTGCGGCGAAAAGGTCATCCATCTTCCGGATCCGGATCCTCCGGATCAAGGCCGACGCGTAGTTCGATCCCCAGTTCGGCCAGTTGCGTCGCATCTACAGCAGTGGGCGACCCGGTCATCGGATCGAAACCTGTCTGGGTCTTGGGGAAGGGAATGACATCGCGAATGCTCGATTCCTGTTGCAGGATTGCCAGGAAGCGGTCCACCCCGAGCGCGAAACCGGCATGCGGGGGCGTCCCGAATCGCAACGCCTTGACGAACCATCCGAACCGCCGTTCTGCTTCTTCAGCCGAGATGCCAAGTATCTCGAACACCTCTTGCTGAACAGCGGGGTCGTGGATCCGGACAGAGCCGGAGCCGAGTTCACTGCCGTTCAGAACAAGGTCGTATGCCTTGGCAATCGCCGTGCGAGGTCGTTCGCGCATCTCGGTCAGGTCGACGGGCGCCGTGAACGGATGGTGGGAAGGTGCCAGGCCGCCGCCCTCTACTTCATCGAACACGGGGAAGTCGATCACCCAGAGGAAGTTCAGTTCGTCATGACGGGCTGGTTTGCCGAGTTGGAGGCGTAGTTGCCCGAGCACGTGGGCAGCCACCGGGGCCGTATCGGCGACCAGCAGCAGGAGATCGCCCGGTTGGCCAGACAACTGCTCGATCGTGCCGGCAGTTTCGCCTTCCGATAGGAACTTGGCCGTAGGCGAACGCAGCATTCCACCATCCTCAACGACTACCGAAACCAGCCCTTTCGCGCCCAGTTCTTTCGCCCTCGTAGCCAAGCCATCCAGCTGAGATCGGGACATGTCCTGCTGTCCCGCATTCAGTGCACGGATCACTCCTCCGGCTTCGAGCGTGGCTGAGAACGCCCGAAACTCCGTGTGCGCAAAGACGACTGAGAGGTCCGAGATCTCCATGCCAAAACGGGCGTCCGGCTTGTCTGTTCCATAGCGGAGCAAGGCTTCGGCGTAGGTCAGCCGGGCAAACGGCGCATCCAGGGTGACACCCCGCAGTCGTTTGACGACGGCTTGCACGACGGCTTCGAATGTCTCGAAGACGCCTTCGCGACCCCAGAACGCTCCTTCAACGTCCAGTTGGGTGAATTCGAGCTGCCGATCGCTCCGGAAATCTTCGTCGCGGTAGCACCTGGCAATCTGGTAGTACCGGTCGACGCCCCCGACCATCAGCAATTGCTTGAAGAGCTGCGGGGATTGAGGCAACGCATAGAAGTCGCCGCGTCGGAGCCTGCTCGGCACCAGCATGTCCCGAGCGCCCTCCGGAGTGGAGCGAATCAGCGTCGGGGTTTCTACCTCCAGGAACCCCCGTTCGTGCAAAACGCTTCGCATCATCGCTGCAGCCTGGGACCTGGCTCGGAGGTTATTCGCCATGCGCGGTCGCCGGAGGTCCAGGTAGCGATACTCCAAACGGAGCCTCTCGTCTGCTTCGGCTCGATCGTCAATGATGAACGGAAGCGGCTCTGACCTACTCAGGACCTCGAGTTGATCCGCCGACAGCTCAACTCGCCCGGTCGCTATGTCCGGATTCTCCATACCTTCCGGGCGGAGTTGCACCGTACCTTCGACGGTGATGCAGAACTCCATCCGCAGGTCGCGAGCGTCCGGCACGTAGCCAGGATCGATCAGTACCTGCACCAAACCGGAGGCATCGCGGAGATCGAAGAAGTAGACGCCGCCCTGATCGCGGCGTCTCGCCACCCAACCGGCCAGGCGGACTCGTTCACCGACCCTCGCTTCGGTAAGGTCGGCTGCGTATGCAGTTCGAAACGGCTGCTCGCCGCCTACAGCCGTTGGGCCCATGGTTCAACCTCCTCAAACGAAATGATCTCTTGAACACCACTGGTCAGGTCCTTGGCCATTATCCGGTTCTCGGTCCACTCGTCACCGACCACCAGAGCTCCGGCCGCTCGCCTGCGGTCTGCTGCCCGAAACTGGGCTTTGACGGAGCGGCCTTCAACATCCATGTCCACCCGCAACCCCCGCCGCCGCAAGTCGGAAACGAACCGTACCGCCTCGAGGTATCGCTCCCCTGCCACCACCACGAAAAGGTCGAGCGCCGTGGTTTCGCCTTCGGATTCGAGAGTCAAGACGATTCGGTCCAGTCCAAGGGCGAATCCGACCCCGGGGACCCGCCGTCCCCCCAATAGCTCCGCCAACCCGTCGTAGCGACCCCCGCCGCCCACTGCGTTTTGGGCGGCGTCCAGATCAGTCGCCACGTACTCAAAGGCGGTGCGTTCGTAGTAGTCGAGGCCTCTCACCAGGCGGGGGGCTGCGACAAAAGGCACCTCGAGCCGGGTGAGGATGGCCAGCACCGTTTGGTGGTGGGTAGCGCAATCGGCGCAAAGATGATCTGCCGGAGCCGGCGCATCCAGGAGCCGGGGAGAACAGATTTTGCAGTCGAGCACTCGCATGGGGTTGGTTTCGAGCCGGCGCAGACTGTCGTCGCACAGCACGTCGCGATGCATCTCCAGGTAGGCGGCCAGGAGTTCGAGGTACGAGGGGCGGCATTCGCCATCGCCGATCGCATTGACCTGAACGCTCAATCCCGGCACCCCTGCATCCACCAGGTACCGGTATCCAAGTTCGATGACTTCGGCGTCGGCGGCCGCGGCCCGCGAGCCGAGGTATTCAACCCCAACCTGATAGAACTGACGGCGGCGTCCCGCTTGCGGTCGCTCGTATCGGAACATGGGGCCTGAGTACGCTCCTTTCAGGATCCCGTCGCCTCCGCTTTCGAGAAAGGCGCGCACAACGGGAGCTGTGCCTTCCGGGCGGAGGGTGAGCGACCGACCCCCTTTGTCTTCGAAGGTGTACATCTGCTTCTCGACGACTTCGGTCCCCTCCCCAACACCTCGCGCGAATACGTCCGTCGCTTCGAAGATCGGGGTCTGTACCAGGTCGTAGCCGTAGCGGGCTGCCCAGTCCTCCCAGGACAACAAGAGTTTCCGCCAGATATGGGAGGCAGGGGGAAGGAGGTCGTCGGTGCCTTTTGGTGCGCGAAGCGTCATTCAGATCAACTCTTGTAGGAAGGGATTGGTGCGGCGTTCACGAGCCAGAGTAGTCGTGGGCCCATGACCCGGATACACGCGCACCTGGTCGTCGAGTGGAAGTACCTTGCTTCGCATACTTTCCATCAAGGTGTCGTGATTGCCACCGGGCAGGTCGGTGCGGCCGATCGATCCGGCGAAAAGATGATCGCCGGAAAACAATACGCCCTGCTGCCGGCTCAAAAAGCAACAGTGACCCGGGGTGTGTCCGGGGGTATGCAAGACCTCCAGGTCGATACCCGCCAGACTGAGGCCCTGGCCGTCGTGCAGCGAGAGCCGATGGATCGGGGGCGAGAAATCACCCGCCGGAACCATGCCGAACAGCATACGTAGCTGGCTCAAGGGATCGAGTGTGAGGTAATCGTCCTCGGGATGCACATAGGCGTCGATCCCACTCGCAGCGACGACGACGCCTGCTCCTCCGGTGTGGTCAATGTGGCCGTGCGTGAGGAGCAATGCCACCGGAGTCACCTGATGTTCGGCCAGCAATTCAACGACGCCAGCAGGATCAGGGGGAGCGTCGATGATCACGCCGGGACCGCCCGCCTCAGGAGCGACTACCCAGCAATTGGTCTCGGCCAGCCACAACGATTTGCCGGCGATGAGCAAGAAAGCACCTCCCGATGGGAATCGGGGTCAGCGTAGTTGAGCCGGGCAGGGTCCAACGGTCTCCTACGGCTTCGCCCAGTCCGGCAGCGGCAGTTCGGTCCAGTCCTCATAGGCCCAGTCGTTCACGAGGAGCGGATAGAAAGGCGGTCGGACGAACTCCATGCGATCGTCGAAACCGTACTGGGCATAGGGGAACTCGCCGGAAATCGACCCCGTGCTGCGGGTGGCGATCGATCCACTGGTGATCAACGTCGATCCAGAAGGGGCGCTTCCTTCCGCCCGCCATTTGTCGTACTGGCCGAGCAGAGCGGCGCTGATGTAGAACTTCCTGTCGGCGCCTGTTGCATAACTGTTAATGATGACTTCATCGGAAGCGATCAAGCCAAGCACATCGAATGAGTTGGGGTCGTCGTAGGTGGTGTCGGCGTTGAGGATGACATTCTTCTTGTCCGTCACGGTTCCCGCGTAGATCGTCAAGGAGCCGCGCAGGATCGCCTCACTGAACCCGTCGCCGAG
Organism: uncultured Actinomycetota bacterium; assembly: GCA_963715305.1. Lineage (GTDB taxonomy): Bacteria > Actinomycetota > Acidimicrobiia > Spongiisociales > UBA4744 > UBA4744. The sequence goes on along the minus strand of CAVQSB010000005.1, from coordinate 283,376 downwards.
AAGGCGATCGTTGTTGAAGCCACCGGTGAAGGAGCGGTCCCCGATGACCACGTGTTCATTCGTCCAAACCGTACCGTTCGTCGGGATGTCTTCGTTCCAGCAGGTGTTGAACTGCGAGGATTGGCCGTTCGTCCACCACCAGGTTTCGCTCTGGTTGGTCGTGGATTTGCAGACGCGGAGCTTGCCTTCGCCGGCGGCCGTCACGTACGGGTGGATGCGCCATCCGTCGGCGTCGGCGTCATCCAAACACAACCCCCCGCCTGAACACGCGGCGGACTGCAGCGTGTCTAGGTCGTCCCAAAAGTCGTTGAAGTCGAGCGGTTGGGGGTAGGCATCGCGGATATCGTTGTAGGACCCACCCGGATTGCTCTCCCAACCTTCCGCATCATCGAGCCACTGCGGTGGGCTATTGATGTCGCCCTCGGCGAAGACGTCGGCGTGGGCCTTTCCGTTCGACCCGTAGGTCACGTCTCCACCGGAGTAGACCTTGCCCCAGGTCTCGCGATTCGAGCCGTAGGACAGGTCGTTCTCCGTCACGCGGTAAAACTCGGAAAGAGCTGTTGCATTGACGGTGGCCGAGATTGCCCTGCGATGGACCCAATCACCACGCTTGCCCACGACCAGGACTTCGAGCGGTGCGCCAGCAGGTGGGTACACCTCCAGGAGAATGCCGATATCGTCGCGGGCGGCCGCAAGGGTGCCATCGAGGATCGGATGCACATACCAGGCTGTGTCCGGATTTCCGTCACCGTCGCGGTCAGGATCCTCGTAGCTCCACTCTTCGCAGTCGGGCCACGGCCACGCGTTCCCCGGTTGCACGGCCGGTTGTCCGTTGCCTGCGGAAGTGGCCGTCGTGCACAACCGGGCCCGCTCGCCCTCATCGACCCAGTGCATGAAATAGAGCGGGTCGATCGTCAATTTGGCGGCGTACCGCTCGAGCATGGCTTCGGCACCGGCCACCACCACATCCTCGCGGGCCTGGAACTCGGATTGCTGACGCTGGGTGATGGCTTCACGCAAAAGGAGCGTGGTGAAGAGCGTGAGCACCAGAATGGATACCAGCACCGTCGCCAGCGCCAGGCCCGATTCACTACGAAGCCGGCGCATTACGCAACCTCACTTCTTCATGGATCTCGTAGTTCCCCGGGTTCTCCTTGACGCTGGGATCCACCCGCAAGTCGATGACGACCAGCGGGAGCCTGCAGCGAGTCACGGCGTTGCAGGAGGAAATAGTGGTGCGGGCGGACGGGGTTCCTACCCATCTCACACCGTGAAAGAGCGGTCCGTTGGTGAGATAGGGGTCGGCGAGCACAGAGGTCAAGACGATTTCTTGACGGTCGAGCGTGTTGTCCGCGAACGTGAAAGCCGGCGGGACCGATGAGACGTCTGCGTTGATCACCGTCCGTTGCAGGTCGCAGGTTCCGCCGTTAGCGCCGTTGGTGCAGTTGACCAGTTCGTAGGTATGCTTTTCGGGAACGCCGTCCAGCGGCAGACGGTCGCTGTAGAAGACCAGCTTGTTCCATGCCATCTCGTATACGGGTAGGGCGTTGGCGGCCTCGGAGGGCGGTACGGCCTGGCGTATCTCGACGATCATTTCCCGGATCACGGGCCGCACGTCCCGCTCGGCGTCGCTCAACGCTAGCTGTGTCTCGACGTTGCCGAAGAAGCCGAGCATGAGCGATGACATGGCGGCGAGGGCGATGCCCATCACCATGACCGTCACCGACATCTCGGTGAGGGTGAGCCCTCGCTGGTCTTTGTGTAGGAGGGCGACTAGACGCTTCATGGCTTCGGGCAGTCGGTAGACGATGACCAGAATGCGTTGCCGCCGACACTCACATTGACCGTGGCATTGCGCGTCCGCGGTTTGCCGTTGGGACGCAAGTCCGTGCAGACCTTTCGTACGTCCCATGCTCCGGCGGTCACGGTCACCGATGCCTCTCCGGAGGCATTCGGGTAGACGTCGGTCCAGTCGTCCGGCGCACCTCCATCCGGGCGGTATTGGAAGTACTGCACATACGCTGGTGTGTCCTCGTGGAACGTGATCACGCCGGTGTTGGCGGGAGCGTTGAGCGCGACCACCCGTGAGTTCACTCCATTGATGTTCGCCACAAAGTCGCTGCCGGGAAGATGACCATGGGGCGATGTCACATCGATGTCGACGTCAAAACTGTCGTACGCCCAGGAAGTGTCGACGTAACCGCTGCCGTCGGTGATGAGCGTGAACGGTGCTTCGAACTCGGCGTCGATCGTCACACTGGCCCCGACGATGGGGGTCCCGGAATCGTCGACCACCCGGACTTCCAGGAACGCGTCGGTCGACAGCTCGAGGTAGAAAGCCTCTTCGTGCACAACATCTGTCGGGTAGTCCTCGGGAATGACTATGTCCGACTTGGTTTCGAGGCTGTACCCGAGGGCGGTGGCGGTCATGTCGTATGTGCCCGGGACTACCGGTGCTCCGTCGATTTCCGTGATGTAGAAGGCGGTACCCGTCCACTCCGGATCTCCAGAATCGAAGGAATACGAATCTCCCTCGTAGACCAAGGTCAATTCACTGAAGGAAGCAATTGGAAGCAACGTGGCGTCGTCGAATAGTTCCACGAGAATCTCGGCCGGCCGGTAGATACGAAGGGGGACGGTGGCGGTCTCGGTCGGGCCCATATGCGCACGATCGGTTTCGATATCGATGTCCGTCGGATGGATGCGCCAGCCGTTGGCCTCATAGAGAAGTCTGCGTGGCGCCCAGCCGGGCGTAGTAGTAGTAGTCGGTCGCTCCCGTCTCGGAGGCAGGAACGCCCGCGAACGTTTGCGTCTGGCTGGGGGCTCCCGTGAAGGGATAGAAAGCCGTGTCCTTGACCAGCACCACCTGCGGGTAGCCGACCGGGCTCGGTGGTTTCGTGGCCGGTTCTTCCTTGATCAGCTCGACGATCACATTGGACTTGCCCTCGTGGGCGGCAATGTTGGGAGGAGCGATGATGGTTTGCATGACGACCGGCTTGACGGCGCCGGCGTGGTGGCTGACGGTGACGGTGACTTCTTTGTAGTCGATGCCCATGTCGGGCAAGCCTTGAACGCCGTCGCCACCCTGGGGGACGACGTCCTCACCGGCGTTGATACTGCCGAAGTACTTGACGTCGGTGGTGATGATGAAGTCGATGTTCTGCGCGGTCACGGTCTCGCTCGCCGCCAGGATGCCCTCCGGCACCCCCAGGGGGAACCCGATCTCCTCATATTTGAGCGAACGGAGTTCCTCCACCCGACCTTGCGCGAGGTTGGAGGCGATGGTGGCCAGCTTGGCCTCGCTCAGCACGTTGAAACCCGCCAGAACGGGAGTGACGGTGAGGATGATGGCGATGCTCAGCAGCGAGAGGGCAGCCAGGGCTTCCACCAGGGTGAACCCGTCATCTCGCCGCAGGCGATTTGTGATCTTCTCCATGCGAGTATGCATCGGCATTCCGGGCCCGAGAACGCATGGCCATCTGAAGAAACCCGAATTGACTAGTTATTCGTCGTCGAACGCGCACACCTGCCATACAGATCTATCGGATGAACAGCCCTGATGCTTGATGCATTCGTTACGTGGCGCGAGGCACCAGTCGGTACGCATCGAAAACGGAATCAACTGCCCGCAACGAGGCCACCATGGTGTCGACCTGACCGGGATCACCCAGTTCGATCTCGTAGCGAAGCATCGGCGACCAGGTCGCGCCCGACCGAGGATGAGGAAGCCAGGATGTTGCCGCCGATATCGGAGATCAGCGAGGTCACGTCACGCAGCAGTTTGGGCCGATCGAGAGCTTCCACCTGGATCCACACCGAGAAACGCCCAACTCGGTCGGGGGCCCAGGCGACGTCGATCATGCGCTCGGTTCGGTCGCCCATCGCCTCGACGTTGGTGCAATCCGACCGGTGGACGGAAACACCTCGCCCCACCGTCACAAACCCGACGATGTCGTCGCCGGGCACCGGGGCGCAACAACGTGCGATGCGCACCCACACGTCGTCGAGGCCTTCGACAATCACGCCGGTGCCGGTATGGGTGGGTCGCTCGCGCGGGATCTCCGGGAGGACTCTTCATCTGCGATGATTTCCTCGGCCTGGCCAACCTGGCAACCCGGCCGGCCACCGTCGCGGCTCCGATCGTGCCTTCGCCGACTGCTACGAAGACTGCATCCAGGTCTGGACAGGCCGAGCTGCTCCCCAACCCTCGACAGCAGGGCATCACGGGCTGCGGCCGACAACCCGAGACGTTCCTTCCGCAACGCGTTCAGCACGTGTTCGCGCCCGTCGGCCAGCGCCGCTTCACGCCGCTCCTTCGTGAACCACTGCCGGATCTTGGCCTTGGCACGGGTCGTACGCACGAAACTCAGCCAGTCCTGGCTCGGTCCGGCATCCTGGGCTTTCGAGGTCACAATCTCGACGATGTCACCCGACTCCAGACGGGTCCCAAGCGTGACCAACCGGCCGTTGACCTTGGCACCAACACATCGATGCCCCACCTCGGTGTGGACGGTGTACGCGAAGTCGACCGGTGTCGCCCCGCGCGGCAAGGTCTTCACATCGCCGCCCGGGGTCAGCACGAACACTTCGTCCTGGTAGAGGTCGAGTTTCAGGCTGGCCAGGAACTCGTTGGGATCGGCGTATTCGTCCTGGAGGAACCGGAGATCTGCCATCCACGGCAGGTCATCGTCGGAGATGCCCTCCTTGTAGCGCCAGTGGGCGGCGATGCCGAACTCGGCCCTCTGGTGCATTTCCTCGGTACGCATCTGCACTTCGAGGGGTTTGCCATCCGGACCGATCACCGTCGTGTGAAGGCTCTGGTAGAGGTTGAACTTCGGCATGGCGATGTAGTCCTTGAAGCGGCCGTGCACGGGCGGCCAGACCGAGTGGATGAGCCCTAGCGCCGCATAACAATCGCGCACGTCATCGACAATGACCCGGATCCCGATCAGGTCGTGGATCTTCTCGAACGGCAAGCCGGTCGTCACCATCTTGCGATAGATCGAGTAGTGGTGCTTCGGCCGGCCGGTGACCTCGGCGCGGATCGCTGCCTCGCGCAGCAGCGTCCTGACCTGATCGACGGCCGCACGTATCTGCGCATCGCGCTCGGGCGCCCGCTGCGTCAAGAGCGTGTCGATCTCGATGTTGCCGCTTTGGGTAGAGAATCGCGAAACAGCGATCCTCCATCTCGTGCTTGATCTCCTGGACGCCGAGCCGGTGAGCCAGCGGTGCGTAGACCTCGAGTGTCTCCCGACCGATACGTTCCTGCTTCTCCGACGGCAACGGGTCGATGGTCCTGAGGTTGTGCAACCGGTCGGCCAGCTTGATGAGCAGCACACGGACGTCCTGGGCCATGGCGACGACCATCTTCCGAATGGTGGCTGCTTGTGCTTCTTCCCGGGTTCCGAAGCGGATGCGATCCAGTTTGGTGACACCGTCGATCATCCGGGCGACTTCTGGACCGAAGGCTGCTTCGACCTCCTCGAGAGTGACATCGGTATCTTCGACGGTGTCGTGCAAGAGAGCCGCTGCCAGGGTGTCTGCATCCAGTCCGTAGTCGGCCAGGATCTGCGCTACGGCCAGAGGATGGCTGATGTATGGCTCCCCCGTCTTGCGGAACTGGCCAAGATGCATCTTCTGGCCGAGGGCGTAGGCCTGGTGGATCGATCCGCTCGGGAGCGGTCGGATAGTGCGATCGGAAGGCAGCCAGGATGGGCGCGAGCTCGGCCACGACTGCGTCGTCGGGTCGGATCGTCGGCTCAGCCGCCGTCATAGTTCACCAACGAGTGCAGTTCGACATCCCGCAACGCCGACTTCCCGTCGAGAAACCCCAGTTCGAGGAACACGGCAACCCCGATCACCTCTGCCCCAAGGCGCCGCAAGAGACGGACTGCCGCAGCGGCGGTACCCCCCGTCGCCAAGACATCATCAACGACCAGAATCCGGTCACCGGGGTTCACGGCGTCTTCGTGGATCTCCAGAGCATCGCGACCGTACTCGAGCTCATATTCCTCGCGAACCACTTTCCAAGGGAGTTTGCCCGGCTTGCGGATGGGGATGAACCCGGTGCGGAGAGCCTCAGCGACCGGGGTGGCGAGGATGAATCCTCGGGCTTCGATCCCAGCAACCTTGTCGATTCTCCCGGCGAAAGGCTCGGCCAGGTCGTCGACCAAAGCGGTGAAAGCCCGGCGATCGGCCAGCACGGGAGTGATGTCCTTGAACAGGATCCCTGACTCGGGAAAGTCGGGCACGTCTCTCACCAGTTCAGCGTAGGTAGGTGTATGCACCTGCAGGATTGTACTTCGACCCGCGAATCCGGACGATCCGGCGCTTCGAGGTACCTAGCGACGGCGTTTCTTGGGTGGTCGCGGCGTGGCCCCCGTTGCGGTACGGGGGCGAGTCCGGTCGGCGGATGGTTGGGCCTGCGGAACCGGGCGAACGGCATCCTCTGATACACGGGCGAGCCGTTTCCGAATCCTCATCCACTCATCTTCGCGTTCTTTCCAGTTCGCCAGCAACGGTGAGGCCACGGCCACCGAAGAGTAGGTTCCGATGGCTATTCCCACGAAGAGAGCCAGCGCGAATTCGAGCAGCGTCCGCGCTCCGAGGAGGAACGATCCGACGAAGAGGAGGCTGCCCACCGGAAGAAGGCTGGTCAGCGACGTATTGACCGATCGCATCAACACCTGGTTCATGGATCGGTTGACGATATCGGTGAAGAGCACCCGATCTGCGGACTCCACGTTTTCCTGCACTTTGTCGAATACCACCACGGTGTCGTACAGGCTGTAGCCGAGAATGGTCAGCACAGCAATGATCGTTGCCGGCGTCACCTCGAATCCGGTGATGGAGTAGACCCCGAATGTGATGACGAGATCATGGAAGAGCGCCACGATTCCGCTGAGAGCCATCTTCCATTCGAGCCGCCAGGACATGAAGAGGATCACGGCTCCGAGAAAGACCACCAACGCCAGCACCGCCCGCTCAGCGATTTGTGCGCCAAACGTTGGCCCAACTTCGTCGACGTTCGTCTCGGAAACTTCTGTGCCCGCTACTTCCGCCACGGCCCGCACGAAGGCATCAGCTTCGTCGGAATCGAGTGCCTCCGTTTGGACCCGGAATTCCTGCCCATCGGCGAGGACTTGGATCCGGGCATCGGAAAGCCCCAGGGGAGCCAGTGCGGCCCGCACGTCCGCCACGTCGGCGCCGGCCGGGTTCTTGGCTTCGACGGCCACACCGCCACGAAAATCGAGGCTGAGGTTCAGTCCCTGGATAGCCAGGCTCAGGACCGAGGCAAGCACTAGGACGGCTGAGATCTTGAAGAAGGTTCGACGCGCTCCAATGAAGTCATAGGTGGTCTCACCCCGATAGAGGCGACCGAACACACTCATGAGGTCGCCTCACGGACCCTGCGCCCGCTGGCCCCTTCGATACTGAACCATCCCCCGTGTCCGAGCCTCGTACGGGCGAGGATCCAAACGGCGTTCTTGGTGAAGTAATACGCCACGATGATGTCCAACACGGTCGCGATCCCCAGCGTGAGGGCAAAGCCCTTCACCGGTCCAACGGCGAGCAACCACAACAGAATGGCGGCGAGCAGCGAGACCGTGTCGGCCGTAACGATGGTGTGAAAGGCTCGAGCAAAGCCTTCTTCCACGGCTGCGTTGAGCGATCGCTTGGCCCGGATCTCTTCCTTTATGCGTTCAAAGAACACGATGTAGGAATCGGCGGTGATACCGATCGAGACGATAATTCCCGTCACTCCGGCCAGGGTGAGCGTGGTACCGATGTATTGGCTCAACAGTCCAATGACCAGCAGGAGGAGTGACCCGAATACGCTCAAGCCGATCACGGTTACTAAACCCAATCGCGCGGTAGTACAGAACAACGGCGAGAGCAACAAGAATCAACCCTCCCGCGCCTGCCACGAGTCCCGCATTGAGCGAGTCGGCACCGAGCGTGGCTGAGACGTTCTGGACCTGATCGCGCTCAAAGGACACCGGCAGCGAACCGTACCGGAGCACGACCGACAGGTCCTGCGCCTCTTGCTGCTGGTTTTCTCCGGAGCCCATCGTGATAACGGCCGATCCACCGCTGATACCAACGTTCGGGTCAACATCGTTGTTCACCTGCGGCGAGGAGACCACCTCGCCATCGAGCACGATGGCGATCTGCCTCCGAACATCCCCGATCGGATACGAGGCAGCCGCTTTGGTCAACGCCTGGAACTTGTCGGCACCTTCGTTGGACAGGTCCAGTTGCACCTGCCACTGAGCGATGGAACTGGACCCGCCTGCAAAACCGGCCAGGGCGCTGTCTAGTTCGGCTCCACTGAGCTGCGATGGACCCACGTGATAGACCTGCAACACCGTCCCGTCTTCCGCGTACTCCGGCAACCATGCCTCTCTTGACGGGATCATCCTCGAGGGTCAAACCGGTGCTGGGATCGACGCCAGGCGGAAAGGTGGTAGTCGTCGTTGGGGCAGGCTCCGTCGTCGTGGTTGTTTCACCGCCTGAGGTAGTCGTCGTGGTATCGCCCGCAACGGCGGTCGTTGTGGTTAACTCGGTGAGGTCGGGAATGAGGAGAGGGCTGACGAGGAAACTGGACTCGAGGACGGGTCGAAAGGACAGCTCGCCCGTTTGCCCTATGGCATCCAAGGCACGTTTCGCGGTCGGTCACGCCCGGCAACTGAACGATTACGTTGTAGTCGCCCGAGATCTGGATCTCGGGTTCCTGAACGCTCCCAAAGCTTTCGATTCGCCGCTGCATAACCTCAACGGCCTTCTGGAGCACCTCGGGATCGGTGCCGTCGGGAGCCCGGAGCGTCACCGACGTTCCGCCTTTCAGGTCAAGGCCGAGCACAGGGGTCACCCCGAAGGCGAGAGCGGCTGCGCCACCTCCCCAGGCGATCGCCACGACGACAAGCAGCGGAATGAGATGCTTACGCACTGCTCAGTCCTGGTCGCTGATCTTGGACCCGATGGCTCTTCGGGAGATGCGCATCTTGCCGTCTTCGATCCGCAGAACGACCGACTCGTCATCCATGGAATCCACGACGCCGTGCACGCCGCCAAATGTCTGCACCCTGTCCCCAATCTGCAGCGACGACGACATTTCGGCTTGTTTCTTGGCCCGCGTTCGCTGGGGGCGAATGAGCAGGAAGTAGAACATGACCACCAGGAGGGCCAGGAAGATCAGCGATGAATACTGGTTCCCGGCCGCGGCATCTGTTTGCAAAAGAATCACGGAAAACACCCTCTTCGAAATGGCAGCCCGCGTGGCGCGGGCCGGATGACATGGTAGCCACTAACCCGGGTTGGGTGAAAGTCTGCGCGCAACGGTTGCGGCATGAAAGTCGGCAAACCGGCGACCGGCGATGGCCGACCGCGCATCCTCCATGAGCCGCAGCGTGTAGGTGAGATTGTGGACGGTGACCAGGCGGTGAACGCTGAGTTCGCGTGTATTGAGGAGATGGCGCAGGTAGGCGCGCGTGTACGTAGAACAGGTCAGGCATGGGCACCCTTCTTGCAGAGGGAGTTCCGAGAGACGATGTTCGGATCGCTTCAGGTTGAAATCGCCGTCCGGGGTCAATACCCGTCCGTGCCTGGCCAACCGGGTCGGCCAAACACAGTCGAAGAGGTCGACACCACGCGCCACCGCGTCGAGTACACCTTCTGAATCCCCGAGTCCCATCGTGTACCGAGGTTTGTCGGCTGGAAGTTCAGCGATTACAGCGTCGAGGGAGCGATTTCGGTCCTCAGACGACTCTCCCACCGACAGGCCACCGATCCCGAATCCGGCAAACCCCAATGCCGCGGTGGCTGCCGCGCTGCGGGCGCGGCAACGCATCATCGGTCCCACCCTGCACAATTCCGAACAACGCCTGGTCCGGTCTCGAGTGCGCAGCCTGCGCCCGGGCGGCCCAGCGCAGGCTGCGCTCCATCGCCGCCTCCACTTCGGAGCGTGGGGCAGGTAACCCGATGCATACATCCAGCACCATGGCAACGTCGGCGCCCAGGCTCTCCTGGATCCTGACGGCCTCCTCAGGGGTGAGTTTCACCGGGGTTCCGTCGTAGGTCGAACGGAACGCTGCTCCCTCTTCGTCGATGCGCGGTTCCAGAGAAAAGACCTGATAGCCGCCCGAGTCGGTGAGCATCGCTCCGTTCCAACCCATAAAGGCGTGCAATCCGCCGAGCTCAGCAACGGCGTCGGCTCCCGGTCGCAACATCAGGTGGTAGGTATTGGCCAGCACCATCTGGGCGCCGACCTCGACGAGATCCCTCGAATCGATAGCCCGCACTGCCGCCCGGGTTCCCACCGGCATGAAATTGGGTGTCGCCACTTCACCGTGCGGAGTGGTGAGCGTCCCGGCGCGGGCCCGTCCATCGGTGACCGCTGTCCGGTGGAAGACCGGTTCAGTCATGACTTCCGCTCCGCCAGCATGGCGTCGCCGAACGACAGGAATCGATAGCCCCGGCCCAGCGCGGCCTCGGCGTAGGCGGTCCGCCAAGTGGACCCCATGAAGGCGGCGCAGCAGCACCGATCAGCGTCGAGCTCGGGACGTGAAAATTGGTAACCAGGAGATCCACGATTCCGAAACGATATCCGGGCGTGATGAACAAGTCGGTTGAGCCATTACCGACTATCACCTCCCCCCCATCGAAAGCTGCTTCCAGGGTCCGCACCACGGTCGTCCCAACGGCAACGACCCGGCCTTCAGAACGGCGGGTGCTCATGATCGCAGCTGCAGTATCGACCGGCACGGTATAGCGTTCCGCGTGCATGACGTGATCGGAGATCCGGTCAACGCCGATCGGACGAAACGTGTCCAGTCCAACCTCCAGTTCGACGGCAACCAGGTCGATGCCTCTCGTCTTCAAGGATCGGAGGACCCCCTCCGTAAAATGGAGGCCGGCCGTTGGGAGCCGCGGCCGATCCAACCCGATCGGCGAAAAGCGTTTGATATCGCTCCGGATCCCGCAGGGGCTCGCGGATGTAGGGAGGAAGGGGCGTTTCCCCATCGCGAGCGATCACTCGGTCAATGTCAGAACCGGCCGCGACCATGAGGTCGAGTCCGAAGACGCCGCCCGTGTGAGCGGCGACAACCTCTGCGGATAGGGAGCCGAGGTCGAGGATGACGCCTGGTCTGATGCGCCGGGCAGGCTTGACGAGCGCCTCCCAGTGACTACCGGCAGTGTTGCGGAGCAACAGGACTTCGACCTCTCCTCCGCTGTCACGTTTCTTGCCGTAGAGGCGGGCTGCTCTCACCCGAGTGTTGTTGACGACGACAAGATCGCCGGGCATGAGCAGGTCGGCGAGGTCTCGAAACGTGTGGTCGGTCATGTCGCGGGCATCGAGCAATCGAGCCGCGTCGCGCGGCTCGATTGGTTGCTGGGCGATCATCTCGTCCGGCAGGAGATAGGAGAAGTCGGAGGTCTGCACAGCAGCGGCAGGGTAGGCGTCTAGTCGAGCAGCGTCTGCTGGGCAGTTGCCGGCGGCTCGAGGCCGAGATGGAGATAGGCGGCCGGGGTGGCGACCCGCCCGCGTGGGGTCCGCTTGAGCAGACCGCTTTGGAGCAGGAACGGCTCGTAGGCGTCTTCGACGGTCTCAGGTTCTTCCCCGACGACGATGGCCAGCGTTGAAAGGCCGACCGGTCCCCCGCCGAATTTCACCACGATGGCATCGAGGATCTCCCGGTCGACTTTGTCGAGGCCCATTGCGTCCACCTCGAAGACTTCGAGCGCAGCGTTGGCCGTTGGAGCATCGGCGATTCCATCGGCCCGGGCGACGGCGTAGTCGCGGACCCGGGCGAGCAGACGATTGGCGATCCGGGGTGTGCCGCGCCCGCGCAGGGCGATGAGGTCGGCTCCATCGTCGGTGATCTCCACGCCGAGAATGACGGCCGAGCGGCGCACGATCCGTCCCAGCTCGTCTTGGCTGTAGTAGTCGAGCTTGTCGACGATACCGAACCGGTCGCGGAGCGGGGCAGCGACTTTCCCTTTTCGGGTCGTTGCCCCGACCAGGGTGAAATGTGGCAGGTCGAGTCGAATCGACTGCGCCGATGGGCCCTTGCCGAGCACGATATCGAGCTGGAAATCTTCCATGGCCGGGTACAGCACTTCTTCAACAGCTCGCGGCAGGCGGTGGATCTCATCGATGAAGAACACATCGCCGTCGTCGAGATTGGTCAGGATCGAAGCGACGTCGCCGGGCCGCTCCAGGGCCGGCCCCGAGGTGATCCGCAGTCGTGATCCCATCTCGTTGGCCAGGATCCCGGCCATGGTCGTCTTGCCCAAGTCCGGGCGGACCCGACAAGAGCACGTGATCGAGTGGGCGAACCAAGGTCCGCGCTGCTTCGATGGAGATGGCCAGGCGCTCTTTGAGTTTGGCTTGTCCAACAAAGTCTTCGATCGACTGGGGGCGCAGGGTCGTCTCAACGACATCGTCGTCTGGCAGTGCCGCCGGTGTCAGTAGGTCTTCTCTCATCCTCTTCCCAGACTCCGCAGCGCCTGCCGCAGTTGATCAGCAACCGGCGCATCCGGTTCGATGTCGGCCAGGACCTCTCGGATCTCAGCCGCCTGGTAACCCAACCCTTCCAGAGCTTCCCGGACCTGGGACACGGTACTCGCCCCAACCACCGATTCGGCATCCGTTGTGGTGATCTTGGGCTTCAACTCGAGCACCATCTTCTGCGCGCCTCGCTTGCCGATTCCTGGCACGGTGGTCAGGGCATCGACATCCTCAGCGGCAATCGCCTGCCGCAACTCGTCCGGTTGCAGAGCGCCAAGGGTGGCCATGGCCACCTTCGGTCCGATCCCGGATGCGCTCAGGAGGATCCGGAAAAGGTCTCGTTCGGTCTCACTGCCGAAGCCGTGGACGAGCATCGCATCCTCCCGCACGACCAGGTGGGTGTGGAGCACGACTTCTTCCCCGACACCGGGCAGATCGGCCACGGTACGGGGGGTAACCACCACTTCGTAGCCGACCCCGCTCACGTCGAGGACGACTCCGGTTGCCCGGAGGGAGACGAGGGTCCCTCGCAGACGGCCGATCATCGGGCGGCCTCCACTCGTTTCAGGAGTGCGGCCCCCTGCAGATGGCACAGGGCAACGGCCAGGGCGTCGGCCGCATCAGCCGGGCGGGGCAGCTCGCTCAGTCGAAGCCGCTGGGCGACCATCTTCTGCACCTGTTCTTTCGGGGCGTTGCCGTAACCGGCCACCGCCCGTTTGACACTGGACGGCGTGTACTCGTGAACCTGGAGGCCCGCCTGCGCAGCAACCAGCATGGCCACCCCGGAGGCGCGGCCCACGTTGGCAACCGTCTGTACGTTCCGGTTCGAGAACACCTGCTCGATGGCCACGACCTCAGGATGATGCTCGGCCACCAGGCTGGATAAGTCGCGATACAACTCCAGAAGGCGTTGGGCTACCGGGGTTTGGGGGCCGGTACGGATGACCCCGGCCACCACGGCCCGCGGCCCGGGGCCAATCAATCCGTATCCAGTGATCGTGAGACCGGGGTCGATTCCGAGAACGAACATATGTACGAGAGTGTAGAGGGCTGAGGGGACGGGTCGGTGTCTTTGGTTGCCGGGCGCCTCGGTCCGAAGTGGTTGGCCAGGCAACCGGAACGTGGGCAGGGATCGAGATATTGGACCGGTCGTCAGCGGTCCACCACCGGACGCGTGGTTCCGGGCTGCTCGACGGTTTGCTGGAACACTCGAGGCGCGTCGCGGATTTGAAATCGGCTGCAGCTTTTTTCGGGGCGGAGCTCGACCGCCGACCGAGACGATGATCACCTATATCGACGGGCACCGTGACCGTTTCGGGGTCGAGCCGATCTGCGTTCAGTTGCCGATCGCCCCATCCACCTATTACGCCGCTAAGACCAACCGGGGATCGGAGCGGCAGCGGCGGGATATCGACCTGGAGGGTGAGATCCGGCGGGTCTTCGACGACAACTTCGGGGTGTACGCGGCCCGCAAGGTGTGGCGGCAGTCACACCGCGAGGACATTGGGGTGGCGCGCTGCACCGTGGCGCGGCTGATGCGTCGATGGGGCTGCAGGGAGCAGTACGAGGCAAACCACCCGTACCACCATCCGAGACGACACCCGCTCGTCCCCTGATCTGGTCGACCGTCAGTTCACTGTGGCGGAACCTAACCGGCTGTGGGTCGCCGATATCACCTACGTGGCCACCTGGTCCGGGTTCGTGTACGTGGCGTTGGTCATCGATACCTACTCAAGGTTCATCGTCGGGTGGCGAGTCTCGACGTCGCTGCGCACCGACCTGGCCCTGGACGCCCTCGAACAAGCACTGTGGGCTCGTGACCTCGACGGGCCGCTAGTGCACCACTCCGATCACGGCTCTCAATACCTGTCGATCCGCTACACCGACCGTCTCGCCCAGGCCGGTATCGACCCCTCCGTCGGGTCGGTCGGAGATTCCTACGACAACGCCCTGGCCGAGTCGATCATCGGCCTCTACAAGACCGAACTCATCCGCCGTCGCGGACCCTGGCGGGGTCTCGACGACGTCGAGTACGCCACCTCGGAGTGGGTCGACTGGTTCAACCACCGTCGACTCCTCGAACCCATCGGGAACATCCCACCAGCCGAAAGGAGGAAAACCACTACCGTCAGACGAACCCAGCCACCGAGGCCGAACTCAACAAACCGAGCCTCCGATGAACCCGGGGCGGTTCAAACACCCCACAACAACCACCAACCCACACCACCAACCTCGCTCCAAATGCCAGCATCGCCGACCCGATAAGCACCAACCAGAATCTGGTCACCTAGCCAGGTGACCTCTCCGGCGATCTTCAATCGCGCATTTCTGCCCCGGACCCTCGTTGAGTCCCGCCCGCCAGTGCCAATGCGCGCCGCGCTGGCAACTCTGAATCCGATGAGGACGACCTACCCTCGGGTTGCGGTGACACCTGCTCACATCTGCAGACCACTCCCCCGTCGGCAATACTGTCGGCATGACCAACCAGAACGTATTCGGTGCCGAACTCGAACCCTGCGGGACCGACCCATTGACCGGCTTCTACCGAGACGGTGCATGCCATACCGGACCCGAGGACCTCGGCAGCCACACGGTCTGCGCCGTGGTCACGAGCGAATTCCTCGATCATCAGCGCCGTATCGGCAACGACCTCAGCACCCCGATGCCGCACTACCGGTTCCCTGGCCTCGTGCCCGGCGACCGCTGGTGTGTGACGGCGCTGAACTGGCTGAGAGCGCACCGGGACGGCGTGGCCGCACCGGTGGTGTTGGCGGCCACGAACGAACAGGTTCTCGAGATCGATCCCGCTCTCCGGTGCTCGAAGAACACGCTGTGGATGTGCCCGCCGATCCGGGCATGCTCGAGAGCTAGTCCCGGCGGCCAGTTCGGCCATGACGTCGTCGGCGATGTCGAAGTTGGAGTAGACACTCTGGACATCGTCGAGATCCTCCAGGGCGTCGATCAAACGGAGGACCTTGGGGGCCGTCTTCTCGTCGACCGGGATCGTGGTGGTGGGCAGTTGCGTGACTTCGGCATCCTCCACCGTCAATCCGACCTGATTGAGGGCACCCTTGACGGTTTCGAAATCCGAGGCAGCGCAGATCACCTCGAAGAGTCCGTCGGACTCTCGCACGTCCTCGGCACCGGCTTCGAGGGCGGCCAGCATCACCTCATCCTCGCTACCACCCACCAGCAGGTAGCCCTTCTGCTCGAAGAGATAGGAAACCGAGCCCGGTTCTCCGAGGTTGCCGCCGTTGCGGCTGAAGGCGGCTCGCACATCGGACGACGCCCGGTTCCGATTGTCGGTCAGAATCTGGACGTAGAGCGCTACCCCACCGGGAGCGTACCCCTCGTAGTACATCTCCTCGTAGTTGGCCCCTTCGACCTCCCCGATGCCGCGCTTGATCGCCCGCTCGATGTTGTCGTTGGGTACCGAAGCCGCCCGGGCCTTGTCGATGGCGTTGGACAACGTGGCGTTGGCGGCCGGGTCGCCGCCACCCTCCCGGGCGGCCACCTCCACGACCTTGACGAGCTTGGCGAAGAGCTTGCCCCGCTTGGCGTCCTTGGCACCCTTCTTGTGTTTGATCGTCGACCATTTGGAATGTCCGGACATCAGCGCTCTCCGTTATCGCCCCAGTGTTCAGCGGCCTGCACCACCATTGTATGGATTCGGTGGTCACCGGTCAGTTCCGGATGAAAAGAGACTGCCAGGATGTTGGCTTGGCGGACCATGACCGGGTACTCCTCCACGGCCGCAAGAACTTCCACTCCGCCGCCGGCCTTCGCCACTCGCGGGGCCCGGATGAAGACGGCGTGCATCGGGCTCGTCGAGCCCCACCACGTCCAGATCGACTTCGAATGACTCATTCTGACGGCCGAAAGCGTTCCGTTCGATGACGACATCCAGGACCCCGAGCTGGGGTTGAGCGCCCTCGGTGACCCCCGCCGCCAGGAAGATCATGCCCGCACAGGTGCCCAGGGTCGGCAATCCAGCCTGAGATTGCTCGGCGGAGAGGCTCGATCGAGCCCGTATCTGGTGGCGAGTTTTCCAATCGTGGTGGATTCGCCACCGGGAATGATCAGAGCGTCGATACCCTCGAGGTCTTCCGGGCGGCGCACCCGTTTCCAGATTCCGCCTATCGCCTCAACCGCGTCGGCGTGCTCCCGCACATCGCCCTGGAGGGCGAGCACTCCGACCGTCGGCACGCGTCTACCAGCCCCGATGTCTGCAGCAGCTCGGAATCGGCTCAAGTGTGCCCATCTCGATGCCGACCATCGCTTCGCCGAGTCCAGCCGATACCTTGGCAATCGTCTGCCGGCGTGTCGTAGAACGTCACCGCCTCGACAATTGCCTGGGCACGCGGTGCCGGATCGTCCGACTTGAAGATGCCCGACCCGACGAAGACCCCGTCGCAGCCCAGTTGCATCATCAAGGCGGCATCGGACGGCGTGGCGATCCCGCCTGCGGCGAAATTGACGACGGGAAGTCGGCCGGACTCGGAGATTTCCTGGACGAGGTCGAACGGCGCCCCCATCGTCTTGGCCGCGGCCATCAGCTCACCCTGCTCCATGGTCGAAAGGGCTCGAATCTCGCGATTCATCGTGCGCATATGGCGGACCGCTTCTACGACATTGCCGGTGCCCGCCTCGCCCTTGGTGCGGATCATGGCAGCCCCCTCGCCGATACGCCGCAACGCCTCGCCGAGGTTCCGGGCACCGCACACAAACGGCGTGGTGAATGCCCACTTGTCGATGTGGTTCTCCTCGTCGGCCGGAGTCAGCACTTCGCTCTCGTCGATGTAGTCGACCCCGAGCGCCTGCAGCACCTGGGCCTCGACGAAGTGCCCGATGCGGACCTTCCCCATGACCGGAATGCTGACCGAGTCGATGATCTCCTGGATCTTCTCCGGATCGGCCATCCGGGCCACGCCACCGTCTCTGCGGATATCGGCCGGGACTCGCTCCAGAGCCATCACGGCTACAGCGCCGGCCTCTTCGGCGACCTTGGCTTGCTCGGCATTGACGACGTCCATGATGACCCCGCCCTTGAGCATCTCCGCCAGCCCGCGTTTAACTCGATCAGTTCCTGATTCCACCATGTTGCTCCTTGCTCCCCCTCAATTCTACCGCCACTCGAAGGTTCGGCCCTCGGGAATCAGATGAATCCACGTGGTGCCCGGTGTCAGGCCGATCTCGTTGCCGGACTCGTCGAACAACCGGAAGAAGTCGGCTCAGCCGGCCGCGCTCCCAACGACCTGCGACCGCAACGCCTTCCCGAAACACGACGGCGTCCACCGGTACCGAGAACGTTGTAGTCGGGCACGGATGCGCCGCTGGAGTCGGTACGACCGGTTTCGAGTTCTTCGACAACCAACACGATCACGTTGGTCGCCACGATCTGATCGCCGTTAGCGTCCAGGTGGGGTTGCGTGCGGTGGAATCTGAGATAACCACCATCGGTCGCAGAGTATCCGTAGGTCACCTGGTGCCGATTGGAGGAATCAATGTCGATGGTCAGGGCAATTTCTCCCTCTGTCTGGTCGCCAAACAACAACCACGGACCATCCGTCCCGAGCGGGTCATCGACTGTTTCGAGTGCTGCCTGAGGATCAAGCATGAGGTCGTAGGGGGCGGGACGATCGCCGGCTCTCCGATAGGCGGCCGAACCAAGCACGGGATCGCCCACATCGGTAGCAACCCGCCTCACCGAGGCAACCACGGCAGCGTCGCCGCCGGAGTAGGCCACGAAAGCTGCGAAGGGCGCGAGCAGCTTCGGGTCGACCTCCCGAACGCTGCGGACCGGACCGATTTCGACAGGAATACGAGATTGGTAGAGGGCCAAGAACCGCGAGATCCCACCCTCGACGGGTATGTCAAAAACGATGTCCGCGAATTCGAGTCCCGCTTGGGGTCGAGAAGTAGTCGTGTTGTCGATCTTCACGGCCAGGATCGGGTCGGTCGGCAGTCCCTCCACGATGGGAAGCCCGGTCAGAGGCCACCGGTCACCGGTAAAGACTGTTGTGGTCGTTGTTGACGACGACGTTGTCGACGAGGTGGTCGTCGACGTGGTGGTCGTAGCTGGCTCGGACGTCGTTGTCGTCTCGACGGGTTCGTCACCGGATCCGACCACTACAACCAGAGCCACAACGAGCACCAGGAGAGCCGTGGCGCCACCGCCGAGCCACCAACGTTGGCGGATCGTCAAAGACGAGAGTGTGTCACGAAGGGCTTGCATAGGAAGAAGCTGAAAGGTTACCGCGCCAGATTCGCGCGTACAGGTCGAGGTACTTCGGGAGGATGTGCCGCCAATCGTAGATAGCGGCTGCCGCAACGGCTCGGCGCCCGCGCGTCCGGGTTCCTCCCGGGTCGCGGAACGAAGCAACCAGAGCGTCGGCGAGGCGTTGCGGATTCGCAGGCGGCACGTACCTGGCGGTATCACCGGCCACGGATCGAAACGCAGGCAGATCTGAAACCACCGGCGCGCAACCGGCCGCCATGGCTTCGACCAAGCCGATCCCGAAACTCTCGCTACCCAGGTTCGGTCCGCAGTAGATGGCTGCTTCGGCCAGGTGGCGGCGCTTCGCTTCGCCAACGGACAGACCGAGGTACCGGATACTCTCTGCGGAACCTGCTCGATCCGCACCCAGCACGACGAGTTCAGCATCCGGCACCTCGGCGCGCACGAGGGGCCAGGCCGCCAGGAGAACGTCGAGACCCTTACGCGGCTCGTCCCTGCCGACGAAGACGACCCGATGGGGATGACGGGCCAGATCGATCGAGAATGACTGCGTGTCGACCGCGTTCGGGATGACGATGCACCCGTCGACCAGTTGCTCGACGGCCGACGCCGCCGAAGGACTGACCGCGGTCACAGCCTGTAATCTGGCCAGAATCCTCCTCAGGCCGGGACCGGCCAGCCGGTACAGCTTCCTGATCGCGCCGGACGGGTCAGCGTGGAACGTCCCGACTGTCGGCGGCCGGTGCCCCAGAAAAGCGGCCGGCGAAGCCAGCGGCACCAGGGGCTCGTGAACATGAACCACGTCGGCGTCGGAGACGGCTCGCCGGACACGCCCGATCGTGGCGGGAGACAAGGCAATAGGTGCAACCGAGCCATTGACCTTCACCCCGACGGAGCGACCCAGCAGCTTCGCTCCCGGTGGTCCGGTGACGCCGGGAGCCACCAGCCAGGCTTCATGGCCTGCTGCCCGGATACCTTCGACGAGTCCGATAGCTTGTGCCTGAACACCACCCGGGATTTCTATGGAATACGGGCAAACAACTGCGATCTTCATGGCGTCGTGCGATCAGACGGCCAGTTCGGTTGCAGGATGTGCCATTGCGTAGGGTCACGCCGGATCAGCCTTTCCAGGGCCTCCGCGATCCGCTGAGTGCCAACGGTGACGCGATCGACCCCTTCGGTTGGCATCTCGACCGGCGAATCGATCACGATGCGATGACCCGCTCCAGGGGCAAAGAAGGCTGCCACTGGGAAAACGGGCACGTCGAAACGGGTCGCCAGTAGGGCCGCTCCCGCAGGCAACTCCGTCCCTTCTCCGAAAAACACGACCTTCGATCCGCCGGCCCGGACGTTCCGATCCGTCACCAGAGCAACGGCAGCGCCCCTTCGGAGGCCTTCGGCAAGAGCATGCATCACTTTGGGGCTTCCGTCGGCAAAAACGACATCGATGCCGAAGCTTTTCCGAACCTCGGCGAACCATCTGGCCAGTCGCGGGTTGGGCAGGTCCTCCGCTACCGCGATCAGCTCGAGACCAAGGTCGCGTGCAACGCTACCGGCCACCTCCCAATTCCCAATATGCGGCAGCACGTAGATCATCCCTCGCCCCGTGGCCTGTG
Organism: uncultured Actinomycetota bacterium; assembly: GCA_963715305.1. GTDB lineage: Bacteria > Actinomycetota > Acidimicrobiia > Spongiisociales > UBA4744 > UBA4744. The sequence continues at coordinate 263,011 of CAVQSB010000005.1, read as the reverse complement.
CGTCCTTGATGAGGTCGAGACCTTCTACGGTGATCCTGGCCAATATGCCGGGAACCCGGTGGGGGCGAACCCACAAGACTTCGGCCCAGTATCGGCCGTACGCGGCGAACGCTTGCCGGGCCGCCTCTTCCACCTCACCCTCCGAACCCAGCACCCTGGTCAGATGGCGAATCGCCATGCGTTGGCGGGCTCCAGCCTTGGAGTAAACGACCGAGCCAATGGCCCTCCCGACCCACCGCATCACGGGTTCGGGCATGAGGCCAAACACAGCCGCAGCCATGCGGTATCCAAAGTACTCAAGCCCCTCGCTCACGACTCGAGCCGGCGCCAGGTCGAGACAAAACGTTGTACCACCGTCAACCAGGTCACGATGGCCATCACCCAGAGCATCGGACCGACGATCCCGGCGATTACTCCGGAACAGTAAAGGATGACCCGCTCCGCTCGCCCGACCATACCGGCCCGGCCGTCTACGCCGCTTGCCTCGGCCTTGGCCCGCAGGTACGAGGTGACCAGCGAACCCCCCAGACCGACCAGGGCCAGGGTCACGAGCAGCGGATCCGATGCAACCAGGTACGCGACCCCGGCAAACATGGCCGTTTCGCCGACCCGGTCGGTCACCGAGTCGAGGAAGGCTCCCCGCGGTCCGGCGATCCCCAACTCACGAGCCAATGCTCCATCCAAGGCATCGACGAACGACCCGACGGCTACCAGTGAACCACCGATGACCAGCAGATCCCGGGCAACGAGGTAGGCGCCGGCCACCGTCAACAGAAGACCCAGGAAGGTCAGATGGGCCGGTCGAAGCCCGGTAGCAGCGAGTCTTCGACCTGCCGCAGCAAGTGCTCTGCCGATCCGCGGACGGACCATGGTTTCGATCACGGGCGCTCCTTGGGCACCGGAAGGTAGCACACAGGTTCGGGCCCGGTTCCGGCTCACTACAATTCGAAACAAATCTGAGCGCCAGAGGAGGTTCTGTGGTTCCGGAGAAGATCAGGAATGTTGTGCTGGTCGGTCATGGAGGGAGCGGAAAGACGTCGCTCGCCGAAGCCCTCCTTTTCACCGCAGGAGCGACCACCCGGGCCGGCCGGGTCGAGGACGGCAATACGGTCACCGATTTCGAGCCCGAAGAGATCGAGCGACAGATATCTCTCGGTGTGGCGCTGGCCTCCTTCAACTGGAAGGGCAGCAAGGTCAACATCATCGACGCCCCCGGCTACGCCGGCTTTCTTGGTGACGCACGATCGGCACTGCGTGCCGCCGACCTCGCCCTCTTTGTTGTGTCCGGTGTCGACGGCGTAGAGGTACAGACAGAAATCCTCTGGGATATAGCCACGGAGGAAGACATCCCGCGAGCGGTGTTCATCAACAAACTCGATCGGGAACGCTCCTCGTACGCTCGAACCATGTCTGAACTCCAGCAAGCGTTCGGCAAACGAATCGCACCAGTACACATGCCGATCGGATCCGAAAGTGAGCTGTCCGGCCTGGTCCGCATTGTCTCGAATCGAGCGCACGTCTATTCCGGCGGAAACCCGATAGGAACTCCATCCGACCCTCCCGCCGATCTGATGGCAACGGTCCAGGAGACGCACACCTCGCTCGTCGAGTCCGTCGTGGAGACCGACGACGAGTTGATGGAGAAGTACTTCGAAGGGGAAGAGCCGACCCGCGAGCAGATGGTCAAGGTCATCCACCAGGGCATGCTGGAGAACGAAGTCTTCCCGGTTCTTGTCGGCTCTGCTACCAAACTGATCGGTATCGACACGCTGGCCGACTTCATCGTCGATTTCGGCCCCAACCCCCTCGAGCATGCCTCTCCACCCCTGGCCGTAGGCGATGCACTGGCAGTCGATCCAAAGGGGCCGGCCGTTGCCTACGTGTTCAAGACCATTTCCGACCCCTACGTCGGACGCGTTTCACTGTTCCGGGTGTTCTCGGGATTGATCCGGGCCGACGACGAACTGGAGCAAGCCGCAGACGGCAGCAAGGTGCGCATGCACAACCTGTTCTTCATGCAGGGCAAGGACCACCACGATGCCCAGGAAGTGGTCACCGGAGATATCGCCGCGGTGGCAAAACTGGATTCCGTTGTGGCCGGAGACACGTTGCGGAGCCATGGATCAGTCGTCCAGCTCGCCCGGGTTCCTTTCCCGAAACCGGTGATGAGCCTTGCCGTCTTCCCCAAGGCGGCGCAGGACGAGGAGAAGCTTTCCACCGCGCTGGCAAGGCTCGTCGACGAAGACCCCACCCTGGAGGTCGAACGGAGAGCGGAAACGAAGGAGACGGTGCTTTCCGGCCTGGGCGACACGCACCTCGATGTGACGGTTGCCCGTCTCGCTCGCAAATTCGGTGTTGACGTCGATACCGCCGTGCCGACGGTCCCTTACCGGGAGACGATCACAGACACCGCGGAAGCCGAAGGCAAACACAAGAAGCAAAGCGGTGGCCGGGGACAGTACGGGGTCGCCTTCGTCCGGTTTGAGCCTCTGCCCCGAGGAACCGGATATGAGTTCGTCAACGGCATCAAAGGCGGCTCGATTCCTCGTCAGTACATACCTGCGGTGGACAAGGGCATTCAGGAGGGGCTCGACCGCGGCCTCCTGGCCGGCTACCCCACTATCGATGTACGGGCGACCGTCTACGACGGTAAATACCACGCCGTCGACTCAGACGAGTTGTCATTTCGGATGGCGGGCATCCTCGCGGTTCGGGCCGCCGCCTCCAACCTCCGACCTGCCTTGTTGGAGCCGATCGTCAAAGCCACGATCCGGGTGCCTGAGGAGTACATGGGCGACGTAATCGGCGACCTCAACTCCAAGCGGGGACGGGTGCTGGGAATGGACTCGGACGGACGCTTGCGGGTTGTCACCGCCGAGGTACCGCTGGCCGAGATGCAGCGTTACACCATTGATCTTCGCTCGATCACGGGCGGTCGCGGCATCTTCGAGCTGGAGTTCGATCACTACCAGGAGATGCCGCAGAACGAGGCCGACAAAGTGATCGCGGCCGCCAGACAGCGAGAAGAGGACTGAGGAGGGAGAGGCAACCGAAACAGTTCGCAAAGCATGGGGCCCACCCCGTAGGACCGTATGGTCGTGAACAGATGCCGGAGGAGGCACCATGGCATTGAAGGAAGCACTCGGAGCCAAGATCGACGGTTGGCGGCCGCGCACCACCCGCTTGATCAAGGAGTTCGGCGACGTCAAAGTCTCTGACGTAACCATGTCGCAAGCCATTGGAGGTGCCCGCGGTGTTCGGTGCTTGGTGACCGACATCTCCTATCTAGACCCGAACGAAGGAATCCGATTCCGCGGATATACGATTCCAGAGACGCTCGCGAAACTACCCAAGGTGCCCGGCAAGGAAATGCCCTATGTCGAGGGCCACATCTATCTGCTCCTCACCGGCGACATTCCGACAGAAGAGGACGTCGCGGAACTCGCGGCCGACATCAAGCGCCGCGGCCGGCGTGCCGGGCTACGTGTTCGACACCTTGCGGGCTATGCCGATCGATACGCATCCGATGACCATGTTCTCGGCCGGAATCCTGGCCATGCAACGCGAATCTGAATATCGTGAACGCGTACAACGCGGGTCTGGGGAAGATGGATCATTGGCAGCCGACGCTCGAAGACGCTCTGAACCTGTGGGCCCGCCTTCCCGAACTGGGTGCTTTCATCTATCGCCTCAAGTACCAGGGGGATACCCCGATCGCCCCGGATCCGACCCTGGACATGGGTGGCAGCTTCGCGCACATGATGGGCATTCCCGACCCGTACGACGAGGTGGCTCGCCTGTACTTCATCCTTCATTCAGATCACGAGAGCGGAAACGTGAGCGCCCACGCCGGTCACCTGGTCGGCAGCGCCCTGTCGGATGTCTACTACGCGACTTCCGGCGATGATCAACGGTCTGGCCGGACCCCTGCACGGTCTGGCCAACCAGGAAGTCCTGCGCTGGATCCAGTCCGTGATGGACCAGATGGGCGGTGCAGGTGCCTTCGGAAAAGAAGATGAAAGAGTTCGTCTGGGAGACGTTGAACTCAGGGCAAGTCATCCCGGGATTCGGCCACGCCGTCCTTCGAAAGACCGATCCGAGATACGCTGAGCAGCGCAACTTCTGCCTGAAGTACTTGCCGGACGATCCCGATCTTCAAGTTCGTCGACATGCTGTATCACATCGTGCCGCCCATCCTGGAGGAGCAGGGCAAGGCCAAGAATCCCGTGGCCGAACGTGGACGCTCAGTCCGGTGTCATTCAATGGCATTTTGGTTTGCAGGAGTACGACTTTTACACGGTGCTGTTCGGTATTGGCCGCTCGATCGGCGTGCTTTCCAACATCATCTGGGATCGGGCCCTGGGATATCCCATCGAACGTCCCAAGTCGGTTACAACGGCGATGCTTGAAGAAGTAGCAGGAATCACAAGCGCCTAGAACCAAGAAGTCCGGCCTTCAGGGGACGTCGCTGGCCCGTCCCCTGAAGGCTGACGTATCAATCAAAGCGAGGAGAGTGTTTGATGACACAACGAGAAGATGCGGTTCTGCGCGTCGGCGATCAGGAATACACCCTGCCGGTGATCGTTGGAACCGAGGGCGAGATCGCTGTGGACATCAATCAGCTGCGCGGAACAAGCCGCCTGGTCACGTTCGATCGAGGCTTTGCCAACACCGCCGAGACCAAGAGCGCCATCACGTTCCTGGACGGAGAGAAGGGCATCCTTCGGTACCGGGGGTACCCGATCGAGCAGATTGCCGAACAGGCCACATTCCTCGAAGTAGCCCTCCTCCTCGCCAACGGCAGGCTTCCTTCCCAATCTGAGCTCGACGAATATGCCGACGAGGTGACGCACCACACCATGCTCCGGGAGGACATGAAGCATCTGTTCGAGGCTTTCCCACGGGAAGCCCACCCGATGCAGATTCTCGCGTCGGCAATCTCCGCTCTGGCTACCTACTACCCGGACGCACTGGACCCTCGCGATCCCTGGGCGAAGGACATCAGCATGAAGCGCCTGCTCGCCAAGGTACCGACGATGGTGGCCTGGTCCTACAAGTACAGCCAGAACCAACCATATGTCTATCCGCGCAACGACCTCGACTACGTGGCCAACTTCCTCCACATGATGTTTTCCTACCCAACGGAGAATTACGAAGTCGATCCCGCCATTGCCAAGGCATTGAATGTCCTGTTCATTCTGCATGCCGACCACGAACAGAACTGCTCGGCAACTACGGTGCGGATCGTTGGGTCGGGGCACGCCAACATCTTCTCGTCGGTGGCGGCGGGCGTTCATGCCCTTTCCGGTCCGCTTCACGGAGGAGCCAACCAGAGTGTCGTCGAAATGCTCGAGGAGATCGTGGCGGCCGGTCGGGATATCGGTCCGTTTGTTGAACGCGCCAAGGACAACCAAGACCCCTTCCGCCTCATGGGATTCGGTCACCGGGTCTACAAGAACTTCGATCCCCGAGCGCAAATCATCAAACGGTACGCCCAGGAGGTGCTGGCCAAACTCGGCGCCAACGACCCTCTCCTCGAAGTAGCCATGCAACTCGAGGAAGTCGCCCTTGGCGACGACTACTTTGTGGAGAAGCAGCTCTACCCCAACGTTGACTTCTACTCGGGCATCATCTATCGGGCCATGGGCTTTCCAACCGACCTGTTCACCGTCCTCTTCGCGATCGGCCGCCTGCCGGGTTGGATCGCGGAGTGGCATGAGATGGAACAGGATCCCACTTCGAGAATCGGACGCCCGCGCCAGATCTACGTTGGCGAAGGCAAACGCGATTGGGTAGCCATCGAAGACCGAAACACGTAGTCCCGCCCTCGTCGCAAACCACCCGAGCGGAGCTGTGGGGAAAGCCGTCAGGCCAGACCAGACCTCGGCAGCGGGGATCGCTCCACAGCCTAGGGACCGCCGACTGCTTCTTCGAAAGGCTCACCAAGCACCTTCCCGGTGACGGCATCCACCCGCACCAAGCCGCGGACCGATGGTGAACGGTCGGCTGCGTAGACAAGAACGTGCCAGACCGGCCGCGATCTCCAGCCTTCAAAGGTGACCGCTGCCGAGGCGTGCCCGACGGGAAACGAAACCTCCCGGCTTGCCGAACTCAGGGCCTCCTCGGCACTTGTCCCGAGCTCCCAGGCCGACACGAAATGGAATAATCCGATAACCAGGAGGAAGCCGGCCACAACGTACAACCCGGTCGGCAACCCGAGAGTGGCAGCAAGGACTGCCAGGGCGGCCCCCAAGAGAAACACGACCCCGGAAGTCCGACGCCGGGTTGGGCTCGGAAACTCATAGGGACCGGCCACACTCGAATCGAGATCCTCGGGAACTCCTTCCGCGTCTGCCAGTTCCCGGGGGATCTCGATGCCGTCCATGAACTTACTTTTGGACCAGTTCGACTGCTTCCAAGGCGGCCCGGTCCAGGACTGCGTCACCGCGCCCTCGATGCCAGCTATCCCACAATGCCAACATCGACGGAAGGACCAACACCGAAGCGACAAGGGCGAATCCGATGGCGTATACCGTCACTTGGCCCATCTGAGCGAACGGTTTCAGTGATGACGTCATCAGGACCCCGAACCCGGCCATAGTGGTGAAAGCCGATCCGGCCAGCGCTCCACCCGTATGGCGGGCAGTGGACCGCATCGCTTCCACCGGGTCGTCGAAACGAATCCTGTCCTCCTGGAACCGGTGCGTGACATGAATGGTGAATGGAACACCGATTCCGATCGCGAGGGCAGACAGCGTCGCAGTAACGGGGTTGAAGGGGATGCCGGTGGCCGCCATCATCCCGAACGTCCACAGCACGACCAGGGCGACCGGCAAGATGGTGATAACACCGAGCAATGGTCGGCGCGACTCGAACCAGAAGTTGACGACCAGCAACAGCATCGCCGCGACCAGGGTGATGAACAGCGATCGGACCTGTGAATCCGAGAGGCTCTGGATGATGACCGACGAGATGATCTCCTGCGAGGTTGCTATCACCTCCAGACCGTTTTCGGTTACGGGCGCGAAGTCGTCCACCAGATCCGCCTGGAGGGCAACTGCCCCCGTTTCGCCGGCGCTGGTTTGGATCGTGAACTGGGCGGCAGCAAAGTCCCCCGCCGAGCCCGACAACACCTGACCCATCTGTTCGGGCGCTGCGTCTAACGCCGCCGCAAAGATGGCGTTCACATCAGCATCAGGCTTCACCGAGAGATCCTCCTGAAGCCCGTTGGAAAAGGCCAGCTGTGCGAACTCCGGCGAAGCGGGTTGACCCTCAGACCCTTCCGTCGGCTGCAGCAAGGTTGCAACAACAGAAACTGGAGACTGCGCCGATGCAAACCCTCCAAAAGCGGTGACGTTCTCCGTGTCGGCCAGGTTCTGCCATGCCGCAAACATCGCGTTGTAGGCGGCGGGCGTCGCGACATCGCCCTCAATGAGCACCGCCGTCGACTCACCGAAGCCCCCTCCGAACTCCTCCGCCAGCGTGTTGAAGGTGCTCACCGCCGGTGAGTCTTCGGGGAGGAAGTCGGTGAAGCTGAACTCTGTGCTCAGCTGGGTCAGACCGAAGTATCCGACACCGCCCAGAATGAGGGCGATGACCAATGTGGGGATAGGGGCATGTTCGGCCAGCACCGCCGTGCGGGACATCAACTTGGGAAGAGCACGCTCCGTTGCTCCGGCGGCGAGCGCTTCACTGGGGAGACGTCCGGCCCGCTCGGCGCGACGGTCGAGCAGTAACCGAACCGCCGGAACAAAGGTGAGCATCAGTATGAACGCGGCCAGGATTCCCACGGCCGCCAGGATCCCGAAATCGGCCAACGCTGGCACGGGGTTGAAGACGTTGGTGAGAAATCCGACGGCGGTGGTCAACGTGGCCAGAATGAGGGCTACGCCAACGGTGCTGATCGCCCGGCCGGTGGCCCCCGCCACGTCGCGACCCTCGCCAAGTTCCTCCCGATAACGGGCAGTCAGGTGGATCGCATAGTCGACGCCCAATCCGACCAGGAGGATGGGGATGATCTGACCGATTTCGTTGAATGGCCCGATGAAGTCCAGGTAGCCGGGCCCCAGTAGCACTCCAATCCCCTGTTCCCAGGTGATGGCCATGAGGATGACAGCCATGGTCAACACGATGTCTGCCCCACTCCGCCGGAGCGCCCGGGTCAGCGTCAATCGGCCCTTCGGTCGGAGGAAGTAGACGAAACCGAGGATCGCCACAATGATGACGATCGCGTAGAGGAACAGCCGCCCGACTTCCGCCAGGAAATCGGTGTCCTCGCCGAAGAGCAGCGCGAAACTGAAGGGGGACACGGTAATGCCGTCACCTGGGTCGATAGCACTCAAGTCCTTGCCCAACGCGACCTCGAGATCGATCAACTCGTTGAAAGCTTCATCGCCGTCCGCGAACTGTGTTGCGTCCAGAAAGATGATGGCCAAACCGGAAGGAGCGATGGGCACGGTGAGGTCGGAGTTTTGTGAGGCGAGTTGAGTGAGAAACCCCGTTTGCTCTGGAGGGGCGAATTCAGCCGACTGTTGGTAGAGCTGTTTGATTTCCGCGTCGGTGAGGTCTTCGGTCGAGATTCCTTGCTGGGCCGCGGAGCCCAGGACACCGTCGAGAAAACTAACCACGCCGGGTCGCTGGTCTTGTACCGACAGGTAGGAACCCGCGTTGCTCTCCGCCACCACGCGGTTGATCTCCTGCACCGCCTGCAGGCCCGATGCCGAGATGACGTCGTCGCCTTCGATGATGACTTGAATGACCTCTTCTGATGCACCGCTCGAAAACAGATCTCCGATCCGTTCGGAAGCTTGAATCTCGGGGGTGTCGGGTGCGAATCCTTCCTGACCGGTTGAGCGCACCATTTGGGAGTTCAACGCCCCAAAAAAGGCGGTCGCGACTACGACGACAGCGACGACGAACCAGGGTGCGCGTTGAGCAGCGCCGGACAAGAAATGGACAAGTGATTTCACAGTTTCTCCGCGGTTTGTATCAAATTGAAGGGGATGGCGGGTCGGCCAGCCGCCCCTAGCTTAGGGGACTGCTAGGTATTGTCGTTCATCTCGGCGGTGCTGCTGCCTCGACCAGCGAAGCAACCGCCTCCTCAGCTTTGAGCCCCCGTCGCTCCGATTCATCGCCGTACAGCCTCAGCCCGACGGTACGGTCTTCCACGTCCTGGTCGCCGACCACGAGCACCGCCGGGTGTTTGTCGGTAAGTGCCCGCCGGATCTTTTCGCCGACGGTTTCTCCCGTCTCGTCGACCTCGACCCGCAATCCTGCCGCCTTGAACATCCCGGCAATTTCCGCGGCGTAATCAAGATGCCGATCCGCCACAGGAACAACGGTCGCCTGCACCGGGGCAAGCCACATCGGGAAAGCCCCGGCGTAGTGCTCAACCAGGATGCCGAAGAAACGCTCCACAGACCCGAACAACGCGCGGTGAACCATCACGGGACGTTCGCGGGCGTTGTCGGGGCTCGTGTATTCGAGGTCGAACCGTTCCGGGTTCGAGAAGTCGATTTGAATGGTCGACAGTTGCCACTTTCGTCCGATGGCATCTTTGACGTGGACGTCGATCTTTGGACCGTAGAAGGCACCCTCGCCTTCGGCGATCTTGTATTCGAGGCCAGCTTTCCTCAATGCCTCGGCCAGCGCCTCCGTCGCTTCATCCCAAAACTCAACCTCGCCAACGTACTTGTCGGGTCGGGTTGACAACTCGGCTTCAAACTCGTCAAAACCGAAATCCCTCAGGACCATCAGCGTGAAATCGAGAAGGTTCTGCAATTCGTCCCCGAGTTGAGCTCGCGTGCAGAAAATATGACTGTCGTCTTGAGTGAATCCGCGTGCCCTGAGCAAGCCGTGGACGACGCCGGACCGCTCATACCGGTAGACGGTCCCCAGCTCAAAGAACCGGAGTGGAAACTCACGGTAGGAGTGGCTCCTGCTCTTGTAGACCAGGATGTGGAACGGGCAATTCATCGGCTTGACGTAGTAGCCGTCGCCGTGATCGAGTTCCATCTCCGGGTACATGGCGTCTGCGTAAAAATCGAGATGCCCTGAGGTCTCCCAAAGATGCGCTTTGGCGACATGCGGGGTTGCAACGATCTGGTAGTCGTGGCTCAGATGGGTACGACGGCTGTAGTCCTCGATGATCATCCGCATGAGGCCACCCTTGGGATGCCAAACCGCCAAACCGCTCCCCAGTTCCGGCGGGAAGGAGAAACAGGTCGAGCTCAGTGCCAAGTTTGCGGTGATCCCGTCGTTCCGCCTCTTCGAGGCGATGCAAGTACTCGGCCAGAGCCTTCTTGTCTTCCCAGGCGGTGCCGTAGATCCTCTGAAGCTGGGGGCGGTGCTCGTCGCCTCGCCAGTAGGCTCCGGCGCTCCGCAGGAGCTTCACGGCGGTCAGTCGACCGGTTGAAGGCACATGAGGCCCGCGGCACAGATCTATGAAACCGTTGTTGCTGTAGGCGCTGACCACCTGGCCCGCGTTGACTTCGCTCTCATCAACCGATTCGATGATCTCCACCTTGAAGGGTTGGTCGGCGAAAACCTGCATCGCTTCGGCTTTCGTCATCTCGCTGCGAACGAACGGTTGGTCGGCGGCAACGATGTCCGCCATCTTCCCCTCGATGCGTTCCAGATCTTCCGGGGTGAAAGGCCGGCCGATGTCGAAGTCGTAGTAGAAGCCATCCTCGATCGGAGGACCGATCGCGAACGAAGCCCCGTCGAAGAGACCCAGTACCGCCTGAGCCAGGACGTGGGCCGCGGAATGGCGCAGCACATGTCTGCCTTCTTCAGTCTGATCCGTAATGATCTCGAGGCGCCCACCTTGTGGCAACGGAGCTGTGACATCCAACCAGGTACCGTCAAGCCTTACTGCCACGGCTGCTTTGGCGAGCCTCGAACCAATACTCTCGGCGATCTGATACCCGGTTGATCCATCCGGGAAGTCGTGATGGGAACCATCGGGTAATACGATATCTATGGGCACGTGCACTCTCTCCCGTAGTCTTTGCGGGTAGCGTAATGAAGCCGAATACCAACGATACGACCATTTCGCAATCCCGGGGGCTGTTTATGCAACCTGTCGACATCGCAAAGAGACTGGCCGGAGGCGGTAAAGTACAGGAAATCACCCGTGGCCCGAACCGTGTGTTCCGGGTCTGGCCCGACGGTGGACCCGTTTCCCTCGTCAAGGTATACGCCTCTCCAACCCACGAGCGACGCGAGCGAAGGGCACTGACCGCCCTGGCCGGTATCGAGGGCGTTCCCCAAGTCGTTGATCGCGGCACCGAGGATGACATCAGCTGGGTGAGGTTCGATGATCCAGGCACCTGGTCGCTCGCCAGCCTCCCCGAAAGCCCCGGGGCCGCGCGTCGGGCCGGACAAGTGCTGCATGCTGTGCACCGCGCAGATCGGGAGACCCTTTCGAATCTTTCCGGCGGCATGGACGCAGAATGGTTGGCCTCCGACTTCCGTGGGACCTTCGAACGCCTTGGCCGGTACCGACGGAAACTGCAGATTCCGGCCGAGTTGTTACAAAAGGCACTGACCGTCGACCCGCCCCCGTGCGGTGAACCACGGGTCTCCCACACCAATCCTCGTCCCGAGAGTTTCCTCGTAGATGAGTCCGGCCGGGTAACCCTGGTTGATTGGGAGTGGGCCACGCTGGCTCCCCCGGAGTGGGACTTCAGTCTGGCAACGTGGCTGTTGCGGCTCCAGGCAGGGCCCGGAGCGGCCGCCGCTCTGGCCGAGGGATACGGTGCGGCGCTCTCAGAGGTCGATCTGGACGCGTGGATCGCCTATCACGCCGGCATGATCCTCCTGCGTGAAGCAGAGACTCGCGATGGTCGCCTCGACAGCCTGAGCTACATGGTCGACGAACTCCGGAGAGTGCTTTCGCGCTGAGGCCGCGAAATCCACCACTATCCGCGCGAGCCGTTCTAACCTGCCCGCACGGACGAGCTGGAGGACTTCCGTGTTGGAACTGTTTACCACAGCGTCGATCATCACTGCCCTGGTGTTCCTCGCCAAACGCCGCACCCGCTTCCAGGGCAGCAACTTCGTGTTCGACAGCAGCGGTTGGAATCGGGACTACATCGAAGCAGGGGACCTTCCCTGTCCTTGGTGCCAGGCGCCAACGCGCGAGACCGATCAGGCGTGCCCCTCGTGTGCACGGGTGTTCGGATCGCCGGTCGCCGGCTGAGCCGCCTCAACGGAGCTCACAAACGACCGGTCAACATGGTCTAACTCGAACCCGAGCCGCTCGTACATGCCGGTCGCAGACCAGTTTGCCGCATCCACGTAGAGCATGGCGCTGGTTGCCTTCCTGCGCTCTATACAGGTACCACAAACCCTTCCAGGGTGAGCCACGTCCCCAGCGACCTTCCCCGGTCGTCGGGGTCGACCGCTATCACATAGATCTCACCGACGGAACTCCGGGTGGAGCTTGGTCCAGCAGAAACCGGCCAACCTCGCTCCCCTGCCAGGCGAGCAGAAACGCCTTCGGGATCGAACCAATCCTGTCGCATTCGTTCGGCCAGGATCGACCGGGTCCAGGATCCATTCTCTGGGTGGCCGGCAAACGCCCGGTTGTTGACCCGATCCAGGCCGCCTCGTCGGTACCTACCCGGAAGGGGGCGAGGCGCAGACCGGTCGGCGGTACAGGGACTCTGCTGGGGAGGAAGCGGTAGGCGCATCTGCAGCAACTCCCGTTCGAGGGTGAACCCGAGTTCTTCGACCACTGCCGCCACAGCCGGGAGGTAGACCCAAAGCCGGACTCTGTCCTCCGCCGGCTTCGGCGGCCAGATCGAGCGGCCGACCTGAAGCACCTCTCTCACAACGGCCGGATCCCGGTGGTCGGGGTGTATCGCGGCTTCGATGACCCAATCGACGTCGGCCGCTTGCGAACTGAGATGTAGCGTAGGCAATCAACTCGTCATCGACCTCAAAGACGTACCCCGATGCTCAGCAGCGGTTCGTCGCGAATCAGGTCGAGGTACTTGTGTTCGCCGATAGGCGCGTGCCGGTCGGCCTGCCGGCATTTCGTCGAGCAACCGGCGGAGATCGTCCAGATCGTCGGGATGATTCGGCCGGCCGGATTTGCATGGAACAACCCTAGAGCCAGGTCGAGGCGGTATCCTGACGATCCGTGAGCAGAGTAGGTCTTGTACTCGGCGGTGGGGGTATCACCGGAGCCTCCTATCACCTCGCCGCCCTTCTCGCCATCAACATGGCCACGGGTTGGCATCCGAACGATGCCGAAGTCATCGTGGGGACGTCGGCGGGTTCCTTTGTCGCGTCGACCGTCAGAGCCGGGGATCTCAGTATCGACTCGATCGTCCGACCCCACGAAGGTCGCGAGCAGGTCGCCGAACGCATCAATAAGCAGATCTACCAACGCGCAGCGCCCGGCCGGGGTGGTCCGGTGGGTCCGCCGGGGCATCCTCCCCGGCTTGCGGAAACCCGGAGTGACGATGCTGCTCGGCAGTCCGGCCCTGCACCACGCCGGCGGGATCGCAGACTGGGTCGAGGACCAGACCGGAGAGATGTCAGCGAGGGTGGCCAGATCGGGCCACCGTCATCGTTGCCTTCGACATTGCCAGCGGTTCCCGGGTTGCGTTCGGCACCGAGAATGCACCCGACGTTTCGCTCAAGGACGCGGTCGCGGCGTCTTCCGCGGTACCGGTCATCTTCAGCCCTACGAGATCGACGGCCGGTATTACGTCGACGGTGGGGTGGTCTCCGGCACCCATGCTGATCTTCTTCTCGGCAACGCGGAACCGCTCGATCTCGTGCTCGTGCTCGCTCCGATGGCGGCCGAGGAGGCGCAGAGACGGGGCTCGTTTCTATGAGGGAGTCTTCGATCGGGTGGGGCGCACCGCCCTCGCCGACGAGTTGGTAGACCATCGAGGCAGAGTGGCCCCATGCGGACGTTCTGGTCTTGCGACCCTCCCCCATGGTGCTCGAGGTGATGCGGCCCAACCCCATGGATCCGATCGGGGCCGTTCCAACCTTTGTCAGAACGCTCGCTTCGCTTCGAAACAAACTGGCTAAGCCCGAGATTTGGAGCGTTCTCGACCACCACCTCACCGTTGCCACGCTACCGGTGAGCTCTGGGAGAACGGGTCCCATGGCGGTGAGCATGGCCCTCATGGGAGCGGGTCAGCGCGGCACCTTCGCGTACGGACCGTTCGCACTAAAAGCCCCGAACGAGCTTCGATTCGTGGCCGTTGCCGAACCTCAGCCCGACCGTAGGAGCAGGTTCGCAGCACTCAGCACGGGATCCCGCCGGAACGTCGAGTTCTCGTCGTGGGAGGATCTGCTCGATGGCCCTCGCCTCGCAGACGCAGTGCTGGTTGCGACGCCCGACCGTCTGCATCATGCCCCGGCGGTAGCGCGCGCTCGAGGCGGGTTACGACGTGCTGGTCGAGAAAGCCGATGGCCACAAAGCAAAGCGACCTCAACGACCTTGTGGCAACTGCGGATCGCACCGGTCGACTGCTGCAGGTCTGCCATGTCCTTGCGCTATACGCCTTTCTTCCAGACCTTGCACGAGGTTCGTTGCTTCCGGCCGCCTGGGCGACATCGTCTCCGTCTCGCATCGGGAGAATTTCATTTACTGGCATATGGCGCACAGCTTCGTGCGGGGGAACTGGAGCCGGGCTGAGGATGCCGCTCCCATGATCCTCGCCAAAGCCTGTCATGACTTCGACATCATCTCGTGGAACCTCGCAGATCCGGTGGTTTCACTTCAGTCTTTCGGGTCGCTACTTCATTTTCGCTGTCGAAAACGCACCGATTGGAGCGCCTCCCCGTTGCACTGATGGATGCCCGGCCGCCACTCAATGTCCGTTTGATGCGACCCGGTTGTACCTGAATGACAGGTTGACCGGTTGGCCGGTCCATGTCATCTCGGATGACCTGAGTCCGGCCGGCCGGCTCGACAGCCCTCCGGGACGGTCCCTACGGCCGATGCGTGTACCGGTGCGACAATGACGTCGTCGACCATCAGGTGGTTGCCATGGGCCTCACCTCAGGAGCCACGGTCTCCCTGACGGTGCAGGGGCACTCCCATGAGGAAGCGAGAACGATGCGGTACGACGGCACGCGGGGCACGCTCCGCGCCAGATTCGGGCTGAGAAGCGACATCGAGATTCACGACCACCAGGACGGTCACGCCGCCCACGTCCCGATTGCCGTCCGCCCGGAGCGGACACGGCGGCGGCGATTTCGGCGTCATCCGAGCCTTCCTCGCGGCCACGGCGGGGTGACGCTGCCTCCATCTCGACAGCCCGGGAAGTCCTGGAGAGTCACCTGCTCGCTCTGGCCGCCGAGCAGTCACGGCTGACCGGCCGGTCCGGTCGACATGGAAAGGTACAGAACGGACTAGTCCTTTCGTGTCGAGCAGCAATGATCCTCGAGGGTCGGCGTAGCAAATGCCGACACAAACAGAAGCAGCGAGGAGAACCAGCGACATGCAAGAGGCCAAGCGAGGCAAGCACGAGCGGCGTCGGCGAAGTTTGTTCGCGACGCTCAGCCGGGGAAAGGATGCGGCAGCTCGCAAGCTTCGCAGACTTCCGTCGATTGTTACCGGAGAGACATATTCTGATCGGGAAAGAGCGGGTCTAAATCAGAACCCGCTCCGGAGCTCGTCCAAGCGCCTCGACTACTCGGGTGAGCTCATCTGCAGTGTTGTAGTGCACAAAGCCGATCCGCACCAGACCGCCCGTCTCCAACACTCCCAACCGCCGCATAACCTCTACGGCGTAATAGTGGCCGGCCCAGACATAGATCCCCCGGCGGCTCAGCGCGTGCTGCACCTCGTTCGGAGTCAACCCCGCAACCTCAACGGCAAACGTCGGTGTGCGGTTGAGCACCCGCAACAGTTGGGCCGTGCACGCTGACGCCCGGGAGGTCATCGATGGCTGCCAGAAAAGCCTCGGTCAGCTTTGCTTCGTATGCCTCGATTGTGCCGAAGGCACCTTCGATGGACTTCCGGCGGTCACCTCCGGGTTCGTTCCTTCCTCCCAACGAGGCGAGGTAGTCGACCGCGGCGGTCACGCCCGCCAAGCTTTCGAAGCTCTGGGTTCCGGTTTCCCATTTCCCGGGTGATTCGGTGGGTGCCGGACGAACCTTATAGGCATCGAGTTCGGCCAGAAGCTCGTGGCGTCCATAGAGGAACCCCGTGTGGGGTCCGAAGAACTTGTAGGCCGAGGCAACCAGGAAATCACAATCAAGCGTCTGGACGTCGACCAACCTATGCGGTGTGTAGTGCACGGCGTCAACGAAGACCCTGGCGCCGACTGCATGCGCAGCTTCGACCACCCGCGGCACATCGACGATCGTGCCCAGAGCGTTGGAGGCGTGGGTGACAGCAACCAGTCGCGTTTGAGGCGGTCAGCAGTTCGTCGAGGGCTGCGTAGTCGAGATCGTGTCCGCGCTCGGGCAGGAAATCGAGCCACCGGACGATGACTCCCTTTTCTTCAGCGGCCATGACCCATGGAGTGATATTGGCGTCGTGGTCGAGCCGGGTCACAACGATCTGGTCACCGGGTTGCCACGTGCGCGACAGGGCCCGGCTGATCGCAAACGTGAGGCTGGTCATGTTCTGGCCAAAGGCAATTTCGGGGCCTTGCGTTGATCAGATCGGCCACGGCCCGCCGCGCCGACATCGTGATCTCGTCGGCGTCCCGGCTCGGCGGCGAAACCGCCACCCAGGTTGCTGATCCCGCGCTCGAGAACGCCGGCCATAGCGGCAATCACCGTTGCGGGGGTCTGCGTACCTCCTGGTCCGTCGAGGATAGACCACCGGAGTCACCGTCCTGGGCACGGGCCAGGGCCGGAAAGAGGGGACGAACATCGTGAGGATTGAACACTTCGGTCTCCAGAGCGGGGACGTCAGGGTATCAGGCGCCAGGACCTCGTCCACCGACTGCTGGGGCAGCCGCTCAGTTTGCCGCTACGTAGCGATCGAGTTCCTCCAGGAGCGCCCGCCGATCCTCAACCCGCAGGAACGCCGCATCGATCGAGTTCCTGGCCAGTATCACCACATCCTGTCGATCGAGCGCCAAGCGCCTCCACCACCGCCAGGTAGTTGTCGACGACGTACCCGCCGAAGTACGCCGGGTCGTCCGAGTTGATCGTCACCATCAGCCCGGCATCGAGCAGCCTCTTCAGATTGTGATCTGCCATGGTCGGGAACACCCGGAGCTTCACGTTGGACAGCGGGCACATGGTCAGCGGGATGATGCTCGTCGGCCAGGCGACGCAGCAGCTCAGGATCGTCTTCCGACCGGACGCCGTGATCAATTCGTCGTGCGTGGAGCACGTCGAGCGCAGACCAGATGTACTCGGGAGGTCCCTCCTCGCCGGCATGAGCGACGACCAGCAACCCGGCCCGCCTGGCCCGCGCGAACACGGCTTCGAAGATCTCCGGCGGGTGGCCGATCTCGGACGAATCCAGACCGACTCCCAGGAGGAGATCCCGAAACGGCAGAGCTTGCTCCAGTGTCTCGAGCGCAGAGTCGGCGCTCAGGTGACGAAGGAAGCACATGATTGCCCCGCTCGAGATCCCGAAATCCTTCCGCCCCACTTCCAGAGCCCGGCTGATTCCGGTGATGACGGTCTCGAACGGCACCCCGCGCTCGGTGTGGGTTTGCGGATCGAAGAAGATCTCCGCCCGCCGAACTCCGTCGTGGGCTGCCCTCTCGAGATACGCGTACGTCAGGTCGAAGAAGTCCTGCTCGGTCCGGAGCACCCCGGCGCCCTCGTAGTAGATGTCGAGGAACGACTGGAGATCCGTGAACTCGTAGGCAGCCCGCACCTCTTCGACCGATCCAAACCGCAGGGCCACCTGATTGCGACGGGCCATCGCAAACATCATCTCCGGTTCGAGCGTCCCCTCGATGTGCACATGCAGTTCGGCCTTCGGCAGGCCCCGTATGAACGCTTCCATCCCTACTTCCTCGCGGCGTTCCCACAACTCTATGGCGCGACGACCACCAACGCGCAGGGGAATTGGTCACTTGGCTTGGGGCCTGAAAGCCCGACCCGCCGCCGTGAACCGATCGCTGTTGCACTAGCTTCCGGTACGAGAGCAACAAACGGAGGACCCGGGTGACAACCCTCCTGGCCAGGAACGCGACGATGTTGGTAACCATGAACGAACTCCGGGAGGAGATTCCCGGTGGAGGCTTCTTCGCCCGTGATGGATGGATCGAGCAAGTGGGCCCTTCCGCAGTCGTTGCCCGACTCTGCCGACGAGATCCTCGATCTGACCGATCAGATCGTTGTCCCCGGACTCGTCAACACGCATCATCACTTCTATCAAACGTTGACAAGGGTCATCGCCCAGAATGCACCCCTCTTCGAATGGTTGACGACGTTGTACCCAATCTGGGCACGCTTGACGCCCGACGACATCCGGATTTCGACCAAGACGGCGCTGGTTGAACTGGCCATGTCGGGATGTACGACCTCTTCGGACCATCTCTATCTCTTCCCGAACGGCTCCAGGCTCGAAGATGCGATCGAACCGGCGCGCGAACTGGGCATGCGCTTTCACGCGGCGCACGGTTCGATGAGTTTGGGACAGAGCGACGGTGGGCTCCCACCTGATTCGGTGGTGGAGTCGGCAGAGGCAATCTTGACCGAGTCCGAGCGTCTCATTCAAACTCACCACGACCCGACCCCGGGGGCGTTGACGCGTATCGTGCTGGCGCCATGTTCGCCATTCTCCGTGACTCCCGAGGTGATGCGAGAGAGCGCTGCTCTGGCCAGGCGCCACGGCGTCAGGTTGCACACCCATCTGGCCGAAACCAAAGACGAAGAAGACTTCTGTCTCCGTGAATTCGGGGCCGCTCCCCTGCAGTATGCCGAAGACCTCGACTGGGCCGGCCCGGATGTGTGGTTTGCCCACGCGGTCCATCCCGGTCGAGGAGGCGTCGAATGGATGGCCCGGACCGGAAGCGGAGTCGCCCATTGCCCGTCGTCCAACATGCGTCTCGGCTCGGGAATTTCCCCGGTTGCGGACTATCTGGCAGCCGGAGTGGCCACAGGACTCGGGGTGGACGGGTCGGCCAGCAACGACGGCGGGCACCTGCTCGGCGAGGCTCGGCTGGCCATGCTGCTGGCTCGGGTTGCCGCGTCGCCGGGCTTGATCCACCCTGAAGCAACGGCGCAGATGAGCGCCAGAACCGCTCTCGAAATGGCCACCCTGGGTGGGGCGGCCGTGCTCGGCCGCGACGACATCGGGTCCCTCGAACCGGGCAAGGTTGCCGACTTCGCGACCTTCGATCTCGGTCGAATCGAATTCGCAGGCGCACTGCACGATCCGGTGGCCGCTCTGTTGCTGTGCTCTCCTGTTGCCGGCCAAACACACCTACGTGCACGGATCAGCAGTCATCAGCAACGGCCGACCCGTGCATGTCGAGCTGGAGACACTCGTCGAGGAACACAACCGTGCCTCGGAGCGACTCGTTCGCGGATAGTGCCGCGGATGAGTCAGTCCGCCTGATCAACCAACCGGCCGCCGTCCACTCAGAGGGCGATGTCCTCCGGCCGCACGGGCACCCGGTTGAGTGCCTTCCCGGTCGCCGCCCGGATGGCGGCAACCACGGCCGGAGCCGAGCTGATCGCAGGTAGCTCCGAGAACCCTTTTGCGCCGAACGGCCCCCAGCTCCCCGGCTCCTCGATGAGGATGGAACTGACCGGCGGCGCGTCCACAAAGGTGGGCAGAAGGTAGTCGGTGAAGTTGGCATTCCGAACGATGCCTCGATCGAAGATCAACTCCTCCATGACCGCCAGGCCGACACCTTGCATGGTTCCGCCCTCGATCTGACCAACGACAGACTGGGGGTTGAGTACGGTGCCCACATCCTGGGCTGCGTCGACGCTGACCACCCGGACCAAACCCAGCTCGAGATCGACATCAACCACCGCCCGGTGAGCAGCCACGCTGAAATCGACATGCAGGTTGCCCTGGCCGTTCTCGTCCGGTTCCTCCGTGTCGGGATGGCGGAAACGCACCTGCTCGGTAATCGGTCCCGCCGCGCAGAGGTCGTCCATCGTTGTTACGAGGCTTCCCGTCGAGCCACACACCTGCCGCGTCCAGATGATCCCCGCCGCCCTGCCGTAGTGCGGCCTCGCGAACCGCCACTGCCGCGGCGTACACAGCACCACCGGCCATTTG
The DNA here is from genome assembly GCA_963715305.1 of uncultured Actinomycetota bacterium. Lineage (GTDB taxonomy): Bacteria > Actinomycetota > Acidimicrobiia > Spongiisociales > UBA4744 > UBA4744. The sequence continues at coordinate 242,823 of CAVQSB010000005.1, read as the reverse complement.
CGTTTGACGCGAAGCCGAAGTCGACCCCGCGGAGCCGATCTGCGAAGTGTCGTCGAAGAGAACCACCACATGCTCGTTGTCGAGCACCGAGCGGGCGATCTGCGCAAGGACGGTGACCATGCCCTGCCCGACCTCGATAGCGGCGGTGTGCACCTCGACGCCCTGGGGGGTGAGGTGCACTCGAGCCTCGGCGTAGTCGTCGAACGCCTCGGCAAAGGCCAGATTCTTGAGACCGACCGCGTACCCGACCCCGCGGGTAACACCCGCCGGCGTGGTCGTGAGGCCGGTACCGCCCGGGAGATGGAGCGGGTTATCGACGATGTCTGCCGTGGGCGCCGGCAGCGCCCGCAACGCCTCGATGACCTCCACAGTAGGCAGAGGTTCAGTGATGACTTGCCCGCTGGTCGGCAACTGGTCACCGCGTCCCAAGGCATTCCTGAGGCGGAACTCCAGTGGATCGATTCCCAACTCGGCGGCCAGCTTGTCCATTTGGGCTTCATGCGCGAAGCAGGTCTGTACTGCCCCGAAACCCCGCATCGCTCCAGACGGAGGGTTGTTGGTCCGGACGGCGTAACCGTCGATCACCACGGTCGGGCACCGGTAGGGACCGATGGCGAAGTAGACCGCATTGGCGATGACCGCCGGCGAGGTTTCCGTGTAGGCGCCCCCGTCCAACAAGAGCTTCGCCTCAACCCTGATCAGGTTCCCGTCCCGATCGGCCTCATGCCGGTACCACATCCGGGCCGCGTGACGGTGCACGTGCCCGGCGAAACTCTCGGCCCGGTCGTACACCATGCGCACCGGCCTTCCGGTGTACAAAGCAAGCAGACAAAGATGAACCTGGAGGCTGAGGTCTTCCCGGGACCCGAATGCTCCGCCCACCCCGGCAGGATGCACCCGCACCTGTTCATCGCGCAGGCCAAGGCTCGCAACGATCTGCCCGTGGTCTTCGTGGATCCATTGCGACGGGTGCGTAGAGGTCGACTCCACCTTCCCCGTCGGGAAAAGCGATACCGGCCTCAGTGCCCAGCGCCGCCTGATCCTGGGTGCCCATCTCGTAGTACCCCTCGACCACAACGTCTCCGTGTGTGGCGAGCTCGCCGCGCTGGGAGCGGACATGCCGGAAGACTTCGCCGCTTTCCTGGGCTTCGACGAGATCCGTGAGAGGATCGAGCAGCTCGTACTCGATCACGATGGCCGCCGCGGCCCTCCGGGCGGTTTCGAGATCTTCGGCAGCCGTCACGGCAACTGGTTGACCCCAGTAGCGGACTTCGTCTCCGGCCAGCACGGGGCGGTCCGGATTGATCTGCCCAACCGTCGGCCGTCCCGGAACGTCGTCGTGGGTGAGGACCGCGAACACTCCGCTGATAGCCAGGGCGGGAGCGATATCGATGCTCTTGATCCGGGCGTGACTGTGCGGCGAACGGCGCGTTGCTCCCCACAACATCCGCCCGTCCTGGAGGTCGGAGGCGTAGGCGAAAGCGCCCTGGACCTTAGGGATTCCGTCCGGGCGGGTCACCGACTGACCGATTCCGCCGTGAACCCTGGTTTCGGTGGTCGAAGTCATGAGCTCTCCTCCCCCGCCAGGGATGCAACGGCCCGCAGCACAGCTCCGTAACCAGTGCACCGACAGATGTTTCCGGCCAGCGCCTCCCGGATCTCGTCGGTCGTAGGTGTGGGGTTGTGCTCGAGCAGGTGGGCAGCCGAGACGATGAATCCGGGCGTACAGAACCCGCATTGCACCGCCCCGTGTTCGACAAAGGCTGCCTGAACCGGGTGCAACTCGTCTTCCGTACCGAGACCTTCAACCGTCAGCACCTCGGAACCGGCCGCGTCTCCGGCCATCACGAGACAGGAGCAGACTGGATCACCGTCGAGAAGCACCGTGCACGACCCGCACTCGCCCTGCAAACAAGCGTCTTTTGCCCCCAGCAGACCCAGGCGCTCACGAAGGACGAAGAGAAGACTTTCCGGACCGTGGACGTCCGCTTCGCGTTCCTCCCCGTTGATTATCAGTGTGATCTTCATGCTGCCAAACACCTTTCGAGCAACCGCCGGGAAAGCACTCCGGCCGCATGCCGCCGGTATTCCTCTGTGGAGCGGTGGTCTGTTATCGGCTTCACCTCTTCGGAAACGAGCCGCTGGAATTCGGCCAGCGCCGCCTCCGACTTCGTGGACTCGGAGTTGATCATCTCCTCGGCGCCGTACGCCCGAAGCACGGTCGGCCCGACGGCCCCCAGGGCGACCCGGACCTTCCCGTCGTCGTCGACCATCACACATGCAGAAACGGTGGCGATCACCATCGCCGACCGAACCCCGATTTTGGCGAACTCCTGGCGGTCCGGCAGAGCCTCGGGAAGAATGACCGCGGAAATCAGCTCATCATCAGCGCAGCTGTTGCGCTTCACCCCTATCAAGAAATCATCCCATCGCACGGTCCGGGTCCCCCGTTGCGACTGAAGCTCGATCAGGGCGTCACACGCTGCCAGGAACGGATGGCTGTCCCCGGCCGGACTGGCCGTGCCCAGGTTCCCGCCGATGGTGCCGGCCGCCCGAATTTGGGGTGATCCGACCGTGCGGGCGAGTTGGGCAAGAGCTCGAATGGGACCATGTTCGATACGCCGGAACGTGACCCCGGCCCCCAACCTGCTGCCCTCCCATTGCTTCAGCTCTTCGACCCGACGAAGCGCAATCACATGCTCGGGTCGTCGCGAGTGGTAGTTGACCTCGACCATCAGATCCGTGCCCCCGGCCAGCAGCGTCGCTTCCGGATGAGCAGCCAAAACCCCGAGCGCCTCCCCGAGGTCAGACGGACGTTCCATGTCCACAGCGCACCTTTCCTAGCCACTGATCAAACTAGCCGGGTTCGGACCCTCCTGACACGTACCTGAGCCGGCCTTCCAGATCTCCAGGACGGCGGCACCCCGCACGGCTCCAGACTTCACATCGGCCAGTGCTTGGTTCGCCGCAGATAGCGGGTAGGCGTCGACGACCGTCCGGATAGGCACATTGGCCGCCAGGTCCAGAAACTCGCGAGCGTCGGCCCGGGTGAAATTGGCCACACTTCTGATCTGGCGTTCCCACCAGAGTTTCTCGTAGGGGAAGCTGGGCACTTCGTCCAGGTGGATCGCGTTCACGGCAACGACCCCGCCGCGCTCCAGGGCAGTGAGAGCGGCGACGATGACCGAACCGACCGGCGCAAACGTAACGGCGGCGTGGAGCCGTACCGGTGGCGTTGCGTCGTAACCACCGGCCCACGAGGCTCCCATTTCGATCGCTCGAGTCTGTTCCTCGGCCGACCTCGTAACGACAAAGACCTCGCATCCCCAATGGAGTGCCACCTGCATGGCCAGCAGCGCGGAAGCACCAAATCCGTAAAGACCCAGTCGCCCTCCCGGTTCGATACCCGACACTTTGAGCGCCCGGTAGCCGATGATGCCACCGCACAGGAGCGGCGCAACCTCGAGCGCACTTGCTTGCGCAGGTAGTTCCACCGCGTGGTCCGCCTTCACTGTCATGTGCGTTGCGTAGCCTCCGTTACGATCCCAGCCGGTGAACTGGATGCGTTCGCAGAGATTCTCTTTGCCACGCAGGCAGTGGTCACACCTACCGCACGTCGAGGCGAGCCAGCCAACCCCGGCCAGGTCGCCGATCGTCCATCCGGTGACGCCTTCCCCCAGTCGGGCTACGCGACCGACGGCCTGGTGCCCGGGAATGACCGGAAGAGCCCGCTCCGGAAGATTTCCTTCGCAGAGCTGCAAGTCCGTTCGACAGACGCCACACGCAGAAACCGTCAGAAGAAGCTCGCCAGGTCCGGGCTCCGGGTCCGGCGCCTCTGAAAGCTCAAGCGGCTCGGTCGTCAATCGGTCCTGGTCGTTTGAGGAGCTGCGCTTGCATGCGCGGAGCCTACTCAGCCGGGCAGAACCACGACGCGGGACAGGCGGCGATGAGACCTCAACTGTCTGGGCCATCTCCTCCGCGGCCCGGGCGGCCGGAGGCCGTGCTCACTTTGTTGATCGCTACGACCACCCGGGCGCCGGGTGGCACCCCTTGGAGACCACCGCTGCGGTGAGTGAGAACTGCCACACAGTGCTGGACCTCGAGCGTGTCTCCCACGTCCAACCCGGTCAGTGCCGCTGCTCGTTCGGGTCGATGGGCGACCTGCGCGATTCGCCCACCAACGGCATCGATCCCGATCAAGACCACCACGGTGGTGGTCGCTGATCGGTATCACCGGTTCGTGTGGACCCGGTGCCTTCAGGGACAGACCACGTGCTCCATCGGCTTCCACGAGCAAGTAGTCGACCGGGACTGCGGCAAACAACCTATCCAGCACCCCGGGGAGCGGTCCCGTGGCTTTGTGGTTGTCACCACCGGTGGCCAGACCTACCAGCAGGTTGGACTCGACAGCCGCCGTCACGGCGGCGATGTCGGCGGTGCGGCAGACCGCCGGAAGCTCGTCGACTTGCGACTGTCCCATTTTGGTTGTCGTCGTCACCACAACGCGTTTGTCCGAGTCGGCCAGTTCACGGCGCAAGACGCAGCATCAGCGTGGACTTACCACCGGCACCGGTGAAGGCAACCAGTTCCCGTTCGCCGATACCAAGGAGCTTTGCAACCGACGCGGTCACCCGGGTCGGTTCCCGTTGAGCCACACGAGTATTGCCTCGAGAACCCCGCCGCCGACCGCCAAAGACTTGTCGGAGATCTCAAAACAGGCGGCCGGGTCGGCTCGAGGGTCGATGTCGGCGATCTTTCAACCCCGGTGACGCCGGTTGGGCCGGATCGATGAGGCCGCGCACAACCCCGTCCAGGCTTGCCAGAATTGGTTCACCCGCCACGGTCCCGATGGCGTCACCCTTGGCGACCAGATCGCCGATGTCTACGCTCCAGTCGATCGGCCCGGGTCGAGTCGACCGGACAACGCGTTCGGCGGCTTTTCCGCCAACCTGGCCCGGCACCCCGGTATTGGCGGCTGCGGAACCTGACCACAGCACCTTGCCGAGACGATGTCCTCGCATCGTCTCAATCACGGCATGGCAATCGTCTCCGGCTTCGAAACCCGGTCCGAGGGCCACAACCATCGGTGCTTGATCGATGGTCGTGTCAAGCGCCACCTTGGCGACCCGGGCATCGACCAGGACTGAGATTGGCTTCGGAAAAGGAAGGGATCCTTTCGCTCACCAGTACGGGGATCGAGCCGGTGCCGGCCAGCTCGAGTGCCGCGGCCGGGGTATTGACGAGCACCGCGCTGAGGTCCTCCACAGCCGCCGAGCCTTCTCGTACGGCCCGGGCCACGGAAACGGTGCGCCGGATGGCCAGCGGAGTCGGCAGTTCCAGAACGACCAGTCGGGAATCCGGCGCGGTGGAGCCGGGCCACAACGCCGGTGGCCAGGTCGCCTCCGCCTCGCACGACGACCGTGTGCTCGGAGAACAGGCTCACGCCGGCTCTGGCGCGGCGAGCGTGGACCGGTTGACCTGGATGATCTCCGACAAGATGGACACTGCGATCTCTTCGAGCGTCTCGGCATGCATCTCGATCCCGATCGGAGTGTGGACTCGTTCCACTTCCCGCGCGCCGACACCGGCCTCGGCCAGTCTCGCCGCGACGGTCCTCCAGCGAGTGGTGCTTCCCATCACGCCGATGTACCGGGCCGGGCTGGCCAACGCCTCTGAGGCAGGACCACCACGTCCCGATCGACATTCCTAGTCACCAGGACGATTGATGCATCTTCTCCGATCGGCTCCGCAACCTCAGCGAGCGATCCGAGCACGCGTTCGTCTGCGTTCGGCAAAGCCTCGGAGGTCACCATCTCCGGGCGATCATCGACGGCGACGGTTCGATACCCGAGCCAGTGAGCGAGATCGAGAACAGCCCGACCGACGTGGCCGCATCCAACGACATACACAGTGTGGCGGGGCATATAGGGCTCCAAGTAGATCTCGACTTCGCCTCCGCAGACCCCCGGGTCACCGCGCCGGGGGTCTACCAGAGCATATTCGAGCAGTCTGGCGCGTTGGTCGGCAAGCGCCTCACCCGCCGCGGCAATGACTCTGGCTTCCATCTCGCCACCGCCGATGGTCCCGGACGTCTCCCCGTTCATCGAAGATCAGCATCTTGGTGCCGCTGTGACGGGGAGCGGACCGGCGGGTGCCGACGACGGTTGCGAGCACCACCGGGCGGGACGCCTCAACCGCCGCGGCCAGCTCGAAGAGGATCCGCCGTTCCTGACCCGGCATCAGGACCTCACCTGGACTCGCGAAGAGCAGCCCACACGCGTTCCGGAGTGAACGGGATGTTGTCGATTCTCGCTCCGGTTGCGTTGGCGATGGCATTGCGGATCGCCGGTGCCACCCCATCCTTCGGGATCTCCGCTATAGCCTTAGCCCCGAACGGTCCGCTCTTCTCCATCGTCTGAACGAGATACGCCTCGATGCGGGGAACCTCATCCGACCGGTAGATCTTGTACGGTCCGAACTGGGCATTGACCATCCGGCCCTTTTCGTCGTAGGCCATCTCCTCACAGTGCCCATATCCGAGGGCCTGGATCATGCCCCCCTCAACCTGCCCGGCCGAGGTCACCGGGTTGATCGGCACACCGCAATCGACGGCCATCACCAGCGACGACACGGTCACCTGGCCGGTGCCGATGTCGACTTCCACCTCGGCGAACTGGGCCGCATACGGGGGCGGCGAGTCGGGCGCGACGTAGGAGGCGGTGGCCATGATCTGGTGCTGCTGGTCCTGGTGGAGCGAATGGAGGGCCACCTCGGCCAGACTCACCGACCGACCGTCGGGTGCCCAGGCCTGGCGGTCGCGCAGCCGGATGTCCCCGGGTGTATTGACGTCCAGCATGAGCGCCGCCCGTTCGGCGATCTGGTGACGGACTTCCTCGGCAGCCTTCTTGACTGCCATCCCGGACACATAGGTGGTACTCGACGCGTAGGCGCCTACATCGAAGGGAGTCATGTCGGTATCTGCTGCGTAGACCACGATGTCCTCAACCGGGGTTCCGAGCACTTCAGCGGCGATTTGCGCCAGGATCGTGTCGGCACCCGTCCCGAGATCTGTCGCCCCAAAGAGCAGGTTGAACGACCCGTCGTCGTTGATCTTGATGCTCGCTCCACCCATATCGAGACCGGAGATGGCACTTCCGTGCATGCACATGGCGAACCCGATTCCCCGACGAATGTGCGGTTGATCCGCGGGCTGCCGCCAATCGAGATCGGTCCGTCGGTGCCATCCAACCGCTCGCTGCCCCTGCGCGACACACTCCTCCATCCCGCTCGACGTGACCACGGGAATGAACTTCATCTCGGCGGCACCTTCTCCCAGTTCAGCCGCAACATCGAGCGGATCCCCAACGTTCGTCCAGTTCATTCGCTTGAACTCGAGAACATCCATACCGAGCTTGGCGGCTACGTCGTCCATGTGCGCCTCGAGAGCGAAGAGCGCCTGCGGGGCTCCGTAACCCCGGTAGGCGCCGGGGACCGGAATATTGGTGTACACGACATCACAGTCGAAACGCTTGTTGGGACAGTTGTAGGAGCTCAGACCCCGCAACCCGCTCACCATCTGCACGGTCAGCCCGTGCGTGCCGTATGGCCCGGTATTGCCGATCGTTCGCATCTCCTGGGCGACGAGCTTCCCGTCCTGGTTCACGCCCGTCTTCATCGTGATGGTTTGCGGATGCCTGGTTCTGCTCGAAACGAATTCCTCGTGACGCGTCAACTCCAGCCGAACCGGCCGGCCGGTCACGAGGGCCAGGTGACCCACGATGTCTTCGATCAGCATCTCTTGCTTCACGCCGAATCCGCCGCCGATGCGGGGTTTCACGACCCGAATTCGACGGACCGGGCAGATCGAGCAACGGGGCCAGCATGCGTCGAACGTGGAACGGCACCTGCGTTGAGGTGCGGACGATCAATCTCTCGTCGCTGTCGAGCCAGGCGATGGCGATATGCGGTTCGATCGGGGCCGGTTGGACCTGATGGACCCGGAAGGTCTTTTCGAATACGTGATCTGCCTCGGCGAATCCAGCCTCGACATCACCGACATCGGCTCGGATGTGATGAACGATGTTGCGAGAAGCGTCGAAGGCACCTTCCATATCGGGCTCGTCGTGAATAACCGGCGCCCCATCCTTCATAGATTCGCGCTCGTCGAAGATCGCAGGTAGCACCTCGTACTCGACCTCGATCAACTCCACGGCCGCCTCGGCAATCTCGAGGGTATCGGCGGCGACGACAGCCACTCGATCGCCAACATGACGGACTTTGTTGTCAAAGCTCACCTGATCGTACGGGAGCGGGTTCGGATAGCTTTGACCTCCTGAGGCATACCGGACCCGGGCTACGTTTTCATGGTGCAGCACGGCCCTGACTCCGGGCAACACCCGCGCTTTCGTGTCGTCAATGCTCACGATTCGAGCGTGAGCATGCGGGCTCCAAAGCATCTTTGCGTAGAGCATCCCGCGTATCTCGACATCATCAACGAAGGCCGGGTTGCCTTTCACGAGCTTCAAAGCATCAACCTTTACCTCAGGTTTACCCACAACCTGGGTATCCGGTACCTCCGGGCTCGGCACGACCCGGGGAGCGGCCCTTGGGAGGTCGAGGGGAGGCTCGGATGAGGCGAAATCGGCGTTTCCGTCGATGTCGGCGAGGGGCCGCACGAGGACTGGTTCGAAGGTTTCGACCCCTTCTCCACGCAGGACCGCCGCCGCCCGAAGGATCGCTTCCACGGGACGCAGATAGCCCGTCTCACGGTCGAGAATGCCGGTCAGGGCGTCGCGGATTTCAGCCTCGGTTGGACTGGGGTTCTCGTCCAGAAGGGCTTTGGCGGCCAGCACCATGGCAGGCGTCGAATAGCCGGATTGGATGGCGCCGACCGTGACGAAGGCTTCCTGGATGGGGTGCATCCCGCGCCCGGGACTGAGACCTTCAATCGTCTCGATCTCGTGTCCGTCGGCCTGCGCGGCGAGCATGATCTCGGACGACACAAGACGTCCATCAAGGAGGATGGCGTCTGCTCCGGTCTCTCCAGTCTCTGCGCCAAAACGAACGCTGAAAAAGCCCTCCCGCCGCAACACGTGGCGCAGGCTCTCCTGGGGCTCACACTCGAATTGGCGGACGTCACCGTTGATGGTGAGCCTGATGTTCATGTCCGGTCCCCCAGTTGCCCGATTACCCGTGCGGTGAGTGTGGCGGCGAGATGCCTGCGATAGGCAGGACTTCCTCGGAAGTCTCCCGGCGGGTCCAGCTCGTTAACGGAATGGGGGTCGACCACGACTGGCGTTGCGGCCATGCCGGTGAGCGCCAGCAGCACTCCGGCTCCGGTGCGGCGTCCAACTGCGGCAACGATCGAAGTATCGGACGGTGTCCTGCCGGTCCTGGCCGCCGCGGCTCGGCCATCGGTTTGGATCGTGACCGAGACGATGATGGAAGCGTCGAGCAAGGACCGATCCGCCAGCAATTCTTCGAGGGCGACGGTGGCGCTTGCACCGCCTGCCTTGGCCAGTTCCACCTTCGCCTCGTACACGAGGAATCCCGCAACCAGTTCGCTTTCGGGGTTCCCGGTGGCGATGGTGCCGCCAACAGTTGCGGCATTACGGAGGGTGTTTGGTCCTTCGCGTCGGGTCAAGTCTCGCCAAGAGCACCGGAACAGACTGGTGGGCGGCCAGATCGACCAGCCGGGTCATCGCCCCGATCTCCACGAGCGTCCCTTCCGGGCGGATCATGTTGTATCCGATCGCCTGCAGGTCGACCACCTCGACCGCTCGGCCGGGTGGCGAGGCGTTGAGCGAGGTCCCGCCCGCCAACAAAACCGTCGGCTGGCTCTCCCGTTCGAGAAGCGACAGGGCCTCTTCGAGGCTTTCGGGCCGGTGATATCCCACGACTGCTTGCATGATTCGACCCCGATGTTCGACTGCGGCGATCACGTCACTCTCGGGCAACCGCCTGCCCTCAGGATAGTCCCGGGAGCTGCTGATCAATCTCGGTCGAGCTGGGCAGGCGTGCCTTTTCGACGGCATCGACTTTCAGATTCCAGAGTGCTCGGGTCAGGGAGACGTGATAGACGTGGGGGTTGATCAGACGCCGAACTCCAGGGTCGAGACGGTCCAGGTCGGCCCGGCGCCTTGTCCTGATTTCGTCAAGACCGGGAAGCCGGTACACCAGCTCGCCTTCACGCAGTATTTCCACTGCTAACTGCTCTATCTCGGATATCGCCGTGCGCTCGAGGGTTCGGTGGGACGTATGTTCGGTGGGATGATGGAGGGCCACCCGGTCGTCGGCCAAAGGATCTTCGCCTTCATACGCCGAGCACATCGGCCGTCGCGGTCAGTCGCTGGTCGTAGAAGCGCCAGGTCTCCTTTTTGCCCGGGATTGGGGATCTTGGCTCGGGCTTCAGACACCTTCAGGACCGGGACCCAGGCACCCGACTGGCGAAGGGCAACCAGTTTGTAGACCCCGTCCAGCGCCGAATCGCCTTGTGACGTGATCAACCGGGTGCCGACCCCGTAGGTGAGTCGCCCGATCAAGTGGCTTGGATCCACCCCGTAGCTGGGCGCCTCATCCTCAATTTGTGAGATGATCTGCCATATGGCCAGTTCGTCGAGGTTCGACGACAGAACGATCGACACATCGGAAAACCCGGCCTCGTTGAGCCGCTGAGCGGCTTGAATGCTCAGGTAAGCCAGGTCACCGGAGTCCAAGCGGATCCCCACTGGTTCATGACCCTCCCGTCGCAGCTCTTCGAAGACGGTGATGGCGTTCGGCACTCCGCTCTTGACGGTGTCAATCGTGTCGACCAGCAACAAGCAATCATCCGGATAGAGCTCGGCGTAGGCCCGGAACGCTGCCAGTTCGCCCTCGCCGCGCGCCATGAAGACCTGCACCAGGCTATGTGCGTGGGTTCCCTTCGAGGTTATTCCCAGTGAGCGGGATACGCCCACATTTGACGTGAAATCGGCCCCGCCGATGAGAGCGGCCCGGGATCCGGCGTTCGCTCCGCGATCGGGGGCACGCCGCATGCCGAATTCAAGTACCGGGCGACCCCGGCCCGCTTCGCTCACCCGTGAGGCTTTCGTGGCGATGAGGGTCTGGTAGTTCAGATGGTTGAGCAGGGGCGTCTCGAGGATCTGAGCCATGGCCAGCGGGCCGCGCACCACGGTCAGGGGGATGTTGGGGTGAACCACTCGCCCCTCCGGGATTGCCTCCAGGCTGATCCCTTCGAACGAACCGTGCCCGGCGAGCCAGGCGAGGAAGTCATCATCGAAGAGCCGGCTCCCGGTCGATCCGGTTAGCCCGCTCAGGTAGGCAATGTCGTCATCGCGGAATCGGGCTGTTTCCATCCAATCGAGCAGCCACTCCAGGCCCGCGTTGATGCAATATCCGGCTTGATGTTTCCCGTAGTCGGGGTAGCTGCGAAAGAAGTGGTCGAACTGGGCCGGCTGGTCATGAATGCCGAGGCGGAAGTACAGCTGCGCCATCGTCAGCTGGTAGTGGTCGGTGAACAGAATGCCGTCGGTTCCTGATCGTTTCCCGGTCGTCAATCATGACTCCAGAGTGGCTGATCTTGATGGTAGCCCCGGACGGCAGGTCGTCCCTAGGCGCGCCGCCCTACGACCCAGCCGGTGGCAATCCAGCCTCCGATCGTCCAAGCGACCAGGACGGCGTAGCTCATCCCCACCCCGGTAACGAAACCGGTCGTGAGTGCATCCCGGATCACCTGCGCCATGTGATAGAAGGGCAGGATCCGGTGGACCGAAGCCAGCCAATCCGGGAACTGGGAGATGGGAACGACTATCGGCGAGAAAAGGAGCACGAAGAAGACGGTCATGTTGGTCACGAAGTTGATCACGATCGGATTCTTGATCCCGTGCGCCATGCCGAAGCCAACGGAGGTAGTCATGAGTGAGGTCAGGAGGACTGCAGGAACAATCATCGCCGAGACGCTGAGTTGCGCCTCGTAATTCCAAGCTGCAACGCCAAGGGCGATGGCGACCCCCGGCACGGCCATGAGGGTGAACACGGTGAAGGTCGAAGCGGCCGCCGCGAGCCTCGGAACCGGCAAAGACCAAAGAAACTCGTAGGTTTGGGCGATTCGCTGTTGGGCAACCATGTTGGGGACCATCACTAACCCGATTGGTATGAGAGCGATGGCCGGCACCCCGGCGGCCATGAACGTACCGACCACCGGGGAAACATCACCAAGGTAGAAGCCATACATGAGAGCCGTGCCGGCCCCCATCAAGACCTGGATTACGAGGCCGAAGATCAGCCATTGACCCAGACCACGCATGTCGAACCGCAGCATCATGATGTAGCTGCGGAACCAGCGAGATGGTCCGGCAGATACCTTCGCCGCCGCAACATCGAAGCCGTCCACGGATTGCATTGAACGTCCCGGAGCGATCATCAGTTTCGCCTCCCGACGACCCATCCGGCCACGATGGCCGAACCGGCGGCGTACGCCGCAAGGACTGCGTAGGAAGCTCCCACGTTCTCCACCAGACCATCGGTGAGCGCGGCTCGGACGACCGCAGCCATGTGTTGAAACGGCAGCCACTCGTTAACCGCTACCAGCCAATTGGGAAGGTTCTCCGGCGGGAAGTTGATAGGCGAGAAACCGAGAATCACGAAGATCAGCAACTGCGTGATCATGTTGGTGATCATCGGCCTGGGGATTGCGTGTGCGAATGCGTAGCCGACCAGGGTGGCGGTACCGATGGTGAGCAGAACTGCCGGAACGATGGCCCAGGAGATCTGGAGCGCGAGGTCATATCGCCAATCGGCGATAACGAGCGCCGCCGCCATTCCCGGCAGGGCGATGATGGAGTTGACGGTGAGCCAGGCCGCTGCCTGTGTGGTGCGAGGCACCGGCAGGGACCACAGGAAATCATACGTTCCTGCAACCTTGTGATTGCCGACGAGCTGCGGACTTAGAACCAACCCGACGGTGATCAACGTCACAACGGCCACGCCGGTCGCCAGAAAGAGGGCGTTACGGACCGGCATCTCATCGAAGAAAAGCCCGATGCCGAGGGCGAAGCCGCCTCCAATAACCACCTGCAATGCGATGATCAGCGGGAGCAGGAGCCGGAGACTGCCGAGCTCCCAGCGGGTCATCATCAGATAGCTCTGTGTCCAGTGACCAATGCCGGCGCGGACCGGTTGACCGGCCTTTGTATCAGCGGCGGCCAAGGACGTCATGGTGCCTGGTTGCCGTTGGTGGAGGTGTGCCCGGTGAGGCGGATGTATACATCTTCGAGGGTGGTAGCAGCCAGGGCATACTCCTCGGCGAAACCGTCGGCCAGCAACTCCTGGGCCCAGTGGATGCCAACTGCGGCATCTGCTTCGCTAATAACGTTCATAACGTTGTTCCCGACCCGGGTGTGATCTTCGATGAAGGCCGGAAGTTCGGGGGTGGGTTGGCCGGGGACCAACATCAGCTGGAGCCGCAAGCGGCCCCGATCGTCCGCTTTGAGGGCCGAGGAGGTTCCCTCTGCAATGAGTTTGCCCTCATTGATGATGGCCAATCGATCGACCGACTTCTCGGCCTCGAGAACGTTGTGGGTGACCAGCAAGACCGCAGATCCCTCGTCACCGAGGCGGCGGACTTGCTTCCACAGCAACCGGCGCCGGCGCGGATCTACATCGTTAGTCGGTTCGTCAAGAATCACCACCCGTCCCGGCCAGACGCTGACCATGGCGAAGCCGACCAGCCGTTTGACGCCACCGGACAGCTTGATGCCCAGCGTGTCGGCCCACTCGCCGATATCTAGCGCCTCAATCATCTCGTCCGTGCGCCTCGCGACAGTGGCTGGATCGCCGCCCCGGATCATCCCCGTCAACCGGATCACATCCCGCGCCTTGAACGAGTCGATCGGCATCTGCGCTTGCGGTAGGTACGAACACAGCTGCCGGGCTGCATCGGGGTCTTCGACCAGATCGTACCGGCCGAGCGTCATGCCCCCTGAGGTCGGCTTGAGCAGCCCAATGATCTGTTTGACCAGGGTGGTCTTGCCGGCTCCATTTGGACCGAGCAACCCGTACACCTCACCGGGCCGGATCTGCAGGGTGATCCCATCGTTCGCAGGCAAATCGCCAAAGGTTTTCGTCACATTCTTGGCGAAGAAGGTCCAATCGGCGTCCATTCCACCTTCGACCCTCAGGACGCTCTGCTCCGAGCTATGCCTCATGCTGTCCTTTTTTGTATGACATCACAATGATGTCATACTGATGTCATCCCGTCAAGGCCGTCCACGCGTGCGTCCTCGTCTCGCTCCCCGACCTCGACGGGGAATGTCTGTGATCTGGTTCAGCGAACGCTGCATCGAAGCAAGGGGGGGTGATCCATCTCGCGAAGAGGCCCCCGTCGAGACGGGGGCCAATCGATCGAGTAGCCGGGCTCAGCCGTGCAGGACGAAATCCCCGGCTGCCACCATGAGCATGGCAAAGATGCCAAAGTAGGCAGCGAGCAGAGTGACCTTCATCAGTTTCTTAACGGCGACCATGGGTTCCTCCTCTGAGCACGCCGCCCCGTAGTTGGCGGAGTTTGGTTTCTTGCCTGGGACTGTCTTGGAGAACAGCGGGGTCTGGCGTGTACGTTTTGTAATGTTTCGAATGGATTTTCCCCTGGCTTCAGCCTTACGCGTAGGGTATTTGGCCTCTATTCCCCGGGACCGGCTGGAACCCGAGTTACGGGCAGCAGCCGACGCCTACCCGCGGTCGGCATCGTGCCGAAGACGAACCACAACGGTGGCATCCACCTCCAGCAGTTCCATCTGCCGGACGCCCTTCTTGACCGGAAGCACGAATGAGCCGGCCCGCTTGTCGGGGAAGAGCGACGTCTTCCACGTGCTGTTGCCGATCGTCGCCTCGACGGGAATAGACCCGAAACCGGCTCGTTCGCCGACAATCTCGTCAATGTCGTCGGCTACGTCAGCGGGAAGGGTGACAAAGTGCCATCCGGCTTCGCCGGGATAGAGCCACAGTTCACTCGCGAACTCATAGACCGTATCGTCGATCATCCACTGTTCCTCCCCGCAGAGCACGACCACCGCAACCAGCGACATGTCATTCCCCGTGGGCCGTTGGCCGGGTGGAATCTAGCCTTCACAACCCAGGTTCCCCCGGAGTCGAGGATCCTTCCGGGTATTCACAAACGCACTTGACCTCCGAAATGGCCACCTCTACCCTGGCTTCACAGCCGACACTCAGGAGGAAACGCAATGGCGAAATTCATGGTTCTGTATACGGGCGGCATGGGAATGGAAGCAACCCCGGAGGATCAGCAGAGGATCATGGAGGAGTGGGGCGTCTGGTACGGCAAGATGGGGTCCGCCGTGGTGGATGGCGGCTCTCCCTTCGCACAGGCGAAGCACATAACGGGCAGCGGCATCCAGGACGGACCCTTGGGGAACACCCCGGCCACCGGTTACACCTTGATCGAAGCGGATTCCCTCGAGGCTGCGGCGGCCGCCTGCGAAGACCATCCGCACCTGAATCACGGTGGGCAGGTGCAGGTGTTCACCTGCCTTGATATGAGTCCTTCGGAATAGGCAGATGCCCGGAGCATCGAACTACGGGGGACCCAGAGAAGCGCTCGAGCAATACAAAGCGGTCGTCGCAGCCGCCTCGGGAGAAGCCATCGTGAAAGGCGCCAAGAATGCCTACACCTCGCGCAATGGGCACATGTTCAGCTTCCTCGACGGAGAGGGCACCATGGCGCTGCGGCTGTCCAACGAACTCGGGGACGAGTTCCAGTCGACGTACGACAGCGGTCCGGTTACTTCATACGGGAGCGTGATGCGCGGCTACGTATCGATTCCAAAGCCGCTCCTGGCGAATACCAGTGTGCTGGCGCCTTGGTTCGACAAGGCGTACGACTGGATCGGAACGTTGGCCCCGAAGCCAACGAAGAAGAGCACGTAGCGGTGGATCCGGCTTGGCTTCCCCTACTCCTCGAGCATGGTGAGGCGGATCTCGACCAGGCGACGCACGAGCGCCTCATCTGGGACCACCGGGAGTCGAAGGGTCCCCTTTGACCAGTCGTAACCGTCGAGCAACGCCGGCTCGACGTGTGGGATGACAGATCCGAAGTGGGGGAAGTAGCTGCAGTGGCGTTTCGCGTGGGCGTAACCGGCCACGGCCTTTCCGCCGACTTTGAACGCTGGGACCCCGTACGAAATACCTTCCTCAGCCTCCGGAAGGATCGACGCGAGCATCGCGCGAAGCCGGATCAGCGTGCCTCGATGTGGTTCGGGAGCGACATCGAGTTACTCATCGACGGTCATTGCGCCAACTTACTCTTCCTCGGCAATTCCACGAGCTCGGTTCCGCTGCTCTGAGCCGGCCATCTGAGAATCGGCCGATATCGCTGGCGAGCTGGCCGGCCGTGACTTCCGTAGGGTGGCATCATTCAGAGTATGGAAGACCACCATCCAGACAAACATGCGCACAGTGTGATCGATTGGCTGCTCGACGGCGACGCTGCCATCCGCTGGCAAGTGCTGGCCGACCTCGCACACGCCTCCCCCGACGAGGTCGCAACCGAGCGGGCACGAGTTGAGCTCGACGGCTGGGGCGCACAGCTCCTGGCGCTCGAAGACCCCGACGGACTTTGGGACGGCGGGGCTTGCTTCCCGACGTCCTACACCGGCAGTGAATCAGGACAGCCCTGGACGGCCACGATGCACACGCTGCAGACGCTGCAGCTCTTCGGGCTCGACCCGGCGTCGACGCCCGCTCGCCGCGCGATCGATCTCATCGCAGAGAACGGACACTGGGAACACGCTGGGCAACGCTACTTCGACGGCGAAGTCGAGCCGTGCATCAACGGCCGGACGATCGAGACCGGAGCCAACTTCGGAGTAGATGTCGCTCCGATTGTTGAGCGGATCCTCGCTGAGCGCCTCGAGGACGGAGGCTGGAACTGCGAGGGTGAGAACGGTTCGGTCCGTTCCTCGTTCGACACCACCATCAATGTGCTCGACGGGCTGCTGGCGTTCGAGCAGGCAACCGGCGGATCTCCCGACGCGCGTGCGGCCCGGCGCGGCGGTGAGGAGTACTTGCTCGAGCGAAGCCTATTCCGGCGCAAGAGCACCGGCGAGGTCGCGGATCCGGGTTATCTCGACTTCGCGTTCCCCTTCTATTGGCACTACGACCTGCTGCGGGCGCTCGACTACTTCCGCCTGTCGGGCGCCGAAAAGGATCCCCGGATGGCGGAGGCCGTGGAGGTCGTGCGGTCGAAATGCCAACCCGACGGCCGGTGGTTGCTCGACCGTATACACCCCGGTCGCGTCCACTTTGACCTTGAGGGCGGCGTTGGGAAGCCGAGCCGCTGGAATACCCTGCGCGCTCTGCGGGTGCTCGACTGGTGGGACGGCGCAACCTGACGGCGATAGGTCGCCGGTCGGGCATCAGGGTACGACAACTGCCTTGCCCCGGACGTGACCCTCTCCCACATAGGCCACGGCTTCCGGGGTTGCGACGAGGGTGAAGGTTCGACCGACGATGGGCCTAACCCGGCCTGCTTCGATCAGACGGACGAGAGAATCGAGGTCCTCCTTCTTCCCGAGCGACAGGAATGGCTTGAGCCGATGGCCGACGAAGGGTGAAAGCAGGCGTGCTCCGATGATTCGGCCAACGCTGCCAAACCACGGTCCACCGTGCCCGGAGTTCGGGATGAGTGTCCCGTGCTTCGTCAATACCCGGCGCCGTTCTGATAGGGAGTGTCGATCGGCGATATCCAAGATGACATCGTATTTCGATTCACCCACGGTGAAATCTGTGGTCGTGTAGTCGATGACGTGGTCGGCTCCCAGTTCTCGGACCAGCGCGATGTTTTCGGTGCTGCACACTCCGGTTACCTCGGCCTCCATGGACTTGGCAATCTGGACTGCGAAGCTCCCGATTCCCCCGGAGGCACCGTTGATGAGAACCTTCTGACCCGGCTTTACGTCGGCGACGTTACGGAGGGCTTGCAGAGCCACCATGCCGGCCATCGGAGTTGCTGCCGCCGCCTCGAAGCTGAGGCTCGGAGGTTTGAGAACCAAACCCGATCTCTTGGCGCAGACATACTCGGCGAATGTGCCATTGCCCCACCCGAAAACCTCGTCACCAACGCTGAACTCTGAAATTTCATCCCCTACGGCCGCGACCACCCCGGCGACGTCGGTTCCTCTCGCCCCGGCACGTGGTCGGCGAAGGCCATATCCCAGTCGCATCAGGTAAGGCATACCGCTGACCATCGACCAGTCTGCCCAATTGACACCTGCAGCCTTCACCTCGATCAGCACCTCATTGTCAGCAGGGTCGGGAGTCGGAATGTCGTGGAGCCCCATCACATCCGGGGTCCCGTATTCGCTGTGTAGCACTGCTTTCATGGCGCCTTCCTCACGTGATCAGGGGATCGGAGACCGTTCATGTCCAGGTCCACGCGTAGTAGACGATGAGACCGTTGAAGATGAACCCGACTCCGATCAGAACGTTGTCGTACAGACCGGGATACGGCAGACCGGCAATGTTGAACAGAACGAGAAAGGCCGCCGCCACGATGGCAGTCCAACGTATCGCCGGGTACCCAAGTGTTAGCGACAGCACCACCATGGCAATCGGGATGAGCATCACTGTGGCGGCCAGCAGCCACATCCATTGGGACGCTTCATTGCCTCCGATCTCGCCGGAACGGAAGTCGCCGGCGAAGATCCGCATGACGTCACCGAGCAGATAGGTGAGCATCAGGGCCACCCAAAGGCCGGCCAGAACTATCCGAACATCTTCCATGCCCGCTCCTTTCATCGCGCAGCTTTGATGCGACGCCTCATCTCGGGAATCGACCACCCGAACTCCAAGACGAGCGTGGGTGTCGCTCTCCCAGCGGTCTGGATTCCGAGCTCGGCCAGATGTGGAATGAATCGGCCGTTGCCACGACGACCCGTTCGAGAGCTGACACGATGGTGGCACGACGCACAGTCACACGATCGCGAACTGACGCAACGACTGGCTAGGGGCAAAGGTCACCAGTCCACGTCCACACGGAAGGCATGTACCGCCGGGAGTGGGCGCTACTGGGATCGAACCAGTGACCTCTGCCGTGTGAAGGCAGCGCTCTCCCGCTGAGCTAAGCGCCCGTGCCGGGGCATGTTAGTACCGCCTTCGCAGGCGAATCGGTGGTTGAATGTTCCTCGTGAACCGCCAGGAGTTCGAAACGCTGGTCGATGCGGCCCTCGAGGAGATCCCCGCCGAGTTCCTCGCCCGAATCGACAACCTGGTCGTTGTGGTCGAAGATCGGCCGACGCCGGATCAGGATCCGGACGGTGACGAGCTGCTGGGTCTCTATGAAGGCGTCTCCTTGGCGGAACGCGGGATCGACTATTACGGCGTCATGCCCGACCAGATCACCGTGTTTCGCGAGCCGCACCTTTCCCTCGGGTTGAGTAAGTCTGACCTGGTCGCTGAGGTCCGCAGGACCGTCCTCCACGAAATCGCTCACCACCTCGGTATCGACGATGAACGTCTCCACGAGTTGGGGTGGGACTGAACCAAAGGGTCCGAGGGTTCTGAATTGGATCACACTCCAAGGAACTTGCGGAACTCTTGGAGTTCTCAGGGGTCCAAACTGGGGAATCTCCCGAAAGGAACACCATGGGAGAGTTGCCCAATACGGTCGCTGAGAAGACCGGCCTCCCGCTCGACAAGGCACAAGGCGCCATCGATGCGGTGATGGATTTCATCAAAGACAAGTTGCCTGCGCCCATAGCCAGCCAGGTCGAGAAGCTGGTCTCCGGTGGCGGAGACGCCGTCGGCGGCCTCACCGACAAAGTCGGCGACGTTACCGGCGGGCTCACCGACAAGCTGGGCGCCATGTTCGGCAAAAAGGACTGACCGATCGATCCAATTCGGAAGAAGCGCCCCGGCATAAGTCGGGGCGCTTTGCTTGTCGGCCTACGATGAAAGCCGTGCCAGAAGGTCAACAACCGAAATCCCGCCTGCTGGGTCGAGGACTCTCGAAGCGTTGTCCCAACTGCGGGGAATCCGGCCTGTTCCGGCGGTGGATCTCGATGACCGAAACCTGCCCGGGCTGCGGGCACCAGTTTGAACGAGAGCAGGGCTACTGGTTGGGGGCCGTCATCATCAATACGGCAATGACGTTCACCCTGTTCATCACGATCGGAATCACCCTCGTCGGCTTCACCTGGCCCGACGTTCCCTGGCAGACGCTCCTCGTCGTCACCCTTATCCTCAATGGCTTGTTCCCGTTCTTCTACCCCTTTTCGAAGACTGTCTGGGTTGCCGGCGATCTCGCCGTCCGTCCCGTCGAAACGCCGATCATGGGGTCTGTCCCGGGGTAAGTTCCCAATCGGCCACCTCGGCGGGCTGAAGCAACGAACAGCCAACCGCGACCAAAGCCAGAGCTGGGACCACCATTCGAGACAAGATCGAAGCCGGTGTAGCTCGTGGCACTTCGTCGAAACGATAGCTCCGAGACCCACCCCGAAGTGCCTGATTGATACTTGGGGCATGCTGCGGGGTGTTCCCGTAGCGTCGAGGCGCTGACTGGTTGGCTCTTGAAGTGCCTGCCACCCACCCGGGTTGGCTTTCTATCGAGTTGCCTGCTGGTTGGTGTCCTCGACTGTGGCGTGGCTCGAAAGAGGCGAGAGCACAATTTCCCGAATCAGGTTTGCCCGCTGCGGTCTCCGTATCCGAGAGAAAGGGCAGCGCATGAGTGTGATGATCGGTATTGACCCGCATAAGGGGTCACACACCGCAGTAGTGATCAACCCCGACGAGGTAGTGGTCGAGGAGATCCGTGTGAGAGCTTCCGCCAAGCAGGTGGTGGAGCTCCAGGAGTGGGCATCGGACTATGAGGATCGGTGTTGGGCGGTGGAGTCAGCCCGCGGACTGGGGTATTTGTTGTCTCAGCAGTTAGTGGGTGCTGGGGAGCGGGTGGTGGATGTGCCGGCAATGCTGGCATCACGAGTACGAGTGCTGGGGTTGGAGAAGTCTCAGAAGAACGACCCGAACGATGCTCGGTCGGTAGCGATCGCCGCTCTCCGCCACCCGGGGTTGACACCCGTCGTTGTGGATGATCACACGCGAGTCTTGGGATTGCTAGCGAAACGACACCGCGATGTCGCTCGACTCAAGAACAAGGCAGCGTGCCGGCTGCACGCTCTCCTGGGGGAGCTGACCGCTGGGGGGTTGGCCTCAGAAATGACCGTAAACAAAGCCAATTCACTCCTCGAGAGCGTCGTGGTGACTGACGAGGTGACCCGCCAACGAGTGGTAATCGCCACCGAACTAGTTGATGACATCGCCCGGTTCAACGCCCAGATGCGAGCATCCAAGCAACGGATCCGCACCGCGGTAGCCGCTTCAGGGACCAGTCTGTGTGACATCAGAGGGATCGGCCCGATCGGCGCCGCCATCATCCTCGGATCAGTCGGTGACATCTCCCGGTTCCCCACTCCGGGTCATTTCGCCTCCTATAACGCCACTGCTCCCATCGACGCATCATCAGGCAACCACCATCGGCATCGGCTCAACCCGAGGGGGAACCGCAAACTCAACCACGTCCTCCATATCGCCGCGGTCTCCCAACTCCGCTACCCCAGTCAGGGCCGCGACTACTACGAGAAGAAACTGGCAGAAGGCAAAACCAGTAAGGAAGCCATCCGAGCATTGAAACGACGCATCTCAGATGTCGTCTACCGGCAACTCCAAACCGACACCCGCCGCACTATGAGCTGAAACGGTTGGTGGGTCCGGGAGGACACCCAGGGACGACTCTGAATCCAGCGTGGCCGGCTCACACCCTGATACACCGGCACTTCGGATAAGTCACTTCCCGGACCCGACCCAACACTACGCCCAACCCGACCACCCAAGCACGGGCCAACTCGACGCGCCCAACAGCCCCCGAAAACAACCCCTTGACACAAAGAGGCATCGATACAGCGCACTCCACAAGATGCTCGTTCGTGCCCCCGATTCGGTGATTGGCGCCGGCGCCGGGCGAAGTGCTCGACCGATGTTGCGCGATGTGCCTTCGGCTAGTCCTTCGGCTCAAGGATAACGACGGGTATCTCGCGATCTACCTTCGTCTCGTAGCCGGCGAAACGCTGGTCGAACTCCACGACCTTGGCCCACAACGCCGGGCGCTCCTCGGGTCCGGCGACACGGGCGTTCACCGGCCGCTCTTCAGACCCTCTCTCAACCGTCACGCTGGGTTGGCCACAACGTTGTGGTACCAGGCAGGGTGTCGAGGAGCGCCACCGGCCGAGGCAGCAACCAGCCACCCGCCGTCGTGGGCGACACCCATGAGCGGGTTCGTTCGAGGGTGCCCGGATTTGGCCCCCCTCGTTGTGAGGAACAGCACTGTGCCGCCCATGGTTCCGAGCCGACCGTTGGTCGTTCGGTACAGCCAGACGTGGCCCTTGTTCATCTTGAAGAGTTGCTTGCCCAAACCCATCCTTCACTTCCCTTCGGGGAACGCCATGTGCTTCCGACCCGGTTTGATGCCGGTTCATTATCGACGCCCGTACCGGGCTATGTTGGACCGACTTCGCCACGGTCCGTGCTTGCCATGACACAGTGGAGGTAGAGCACGACGTGCCGCTACCGGACAGTTGGTTGATAGGCGCGTTATCACGCGATAACGCCGTGATCTGTAGCGGTGTCGGGAACCACGCAATGCCTGTTGGGCCTCTACTACCGGATGAATGTGAACGCCGGGCTCCCCGTCCCGGAGGGTCTAGTAACTCGGCTGTCAAAAGGCACCTCGCCCGCGGCTTGGTCAGCACATCAAGCCACTCTCCAAACCTCCTCGAATATCATGCTGGTGCTTGCAGTAGGTTTCAGGCCAAGACCGGAAGTTTGATCGGCCTCCTGCCGTTCGAGCCCTGTCGGTTGTCCAACGAGGATGTGCAGCTGAGGGTCTTGCAGAGATCTCAGCCCAAAAAAGGAGAAGGCAAATGGCAAGTTTCATTCTCTCAGATCCCAATTTCAGTGATGGGACACGCTCAGAAGTGATTCAGGCGATCATGGATCAGCTGAGGATGCGCGATGGGGTGAAGCTCATCGGGTTCGAGCCCGATCCCGACTTCGATCGCCTGCCTGCCGAGGTCATCGGCCGCCCCGATGCGATGAGAGAGGCGCTACTCGACGCGGCCGGCAAGGCCTACGAACTCATCGACATGGAGCAGCAACATGGTCACCACCCTCGTGTTGGAGCCGTCGACACTATCGAGATCTACCCGGCCAAGGAGATCACTCTCGACGAGTGCACGGATTTCGCAGAGGATCTTGGTCAGGAGTTGTACAAGCGCTACGAAGTTCCCATCTACTTCACCGGTGAGAACGCTCGACGTCCAGAGAACGAAGGCCTGACCTTCATCCGCAAAGGCAACTACGAGGGACTGAAAGAAGCAGTCCTGGTGGATCCGGAGAGGGCTCCTGACATTGGCCCCGCGAAGCTGCATCCAACGGCGGGCGCCACGATTGTCGGCGCCATGGCCGAACACGACGCCTACTTCAACGTATTGCTCGACACAGAAGATCTATCGATTGCCAAGAAGCTGGCTAGTTATGTGCGCGGAAGACATGGAGGTTTTGCCAACATTCAGGGCGTAATCGGTCTACCCCAGACGCATCGTCGGACGGGGAAGGCTTGTGTGGCCGTCTCCTGCGAGATATCCAACCCCCTACAAACGCCCCTTCACCGCGTCTTCAACCTCCTCAGGGACGAGGCCGCCCGGTATGGAGTCAACGTCATAGCAGGGCAAATCTGCGGCACCATTGAGGCAGAAGTGCTGGTCCAAACCGCGGAGTGGTATCTGCAACTCGAGGGAATCAACGGACCTTGGGATTACAAGAACCAGATTCTTGAGAATCATCTCCTCGAACTTGAGTCGCAACCGGTGATTCATGATCAGACTCTCTAGCCCGGCGACTCGATTGAACCCCCAGGTGGGCCAACTGTCGAGTCAAGACCACGATCACTGCCCAGGGTGGGTCACCTGACGGATTCCGGTGCGGTAGGTATTCGAGCCACCAAATTCTCGCTGCTCGGCCTCGGCATCACCGCTGGTATCCAGGCGGTGATTGTGGTGTTCAGCGGTTAGGTGGCGCTGCCGTCGGACACGTTGCACAACCTGACCGATGGGTTGACCGCGATCCCCTTGTGGATTGCTTTCGCCTTGGGACGGCTCATCGGAGGCAGCGTACGACTCGGTTTGGTGGATGGTGACAGCCCGGCTTCGACGGCCACTGCGGCCACCTAGGTGACCCTCGTGGCCCCGGCATCGCCGCAGGTGGCTTCCTCGCGCTCGACGCGGACCGCTGTCCCGGCCTCTACGCAAAAGCCATCGCCGACCGTCTCGGTCATGCCAACCGATAGTCACCATTGCCAATTATGCACACCTGTTTGATGGGCTCGATGTGGCCGCTGCTGAGCGACTCGACGAGGCGTGGACTCAATCTGTGACGGACCCAGGACGGACCCAGATGGTCTCAGCTCCGATGTCAATGCACTCTAGATAGCAGGAACCCCCCGCAACTACGGGGGGTTCTCTGGTGGGCGCTGAGGGATTTGAACCCACGACCTCTTCCGCGTCAGGGAAGCGCTCTCCCCCTGAGCTAAGCGCCCTCAGGGACCAGGAGTGTATCAAACCACACCCGGTACCCGAGGCGACGACCGGAATCGAACCGGTGTAACGGGTTTTGCAGACCCGTGCCTAAACCACTCGGCCACGTCGCCAAGAGAGGGGCGACACGTCGCCCCTCGCGGAGCGGAAGACGGGATTCGAACCCGCGACCTCAACCTTGGCAAGGTTGCGCTCTACCAACTGAGCTACTTCCGCATGAACGGTCGACAGTGTAATGCTTCCCCGGCGGGTGCAACAACGACGGTCACCGACCCGTCGAACCAAAGCCACCTTCTCCTCGTGAAGACCCCGGAAGCTCGTCCACCTCGACGAATTCCTGTTCGACGACGGGCACCACTACCAGTTGGGCGATCCGCTCTCCCCGCTGGAGCTCTAACGGTTCTAGGCCGTGGTTGATCAGGATCACCTTGATCTCGCCCCGATATCCCGAATCGACTAAGCCGGGACCGTTGACCACGCCTACGCCGAGGCGGGCCGCCAGACCGCTGCGGGGAACCACCATCCCTGCATACCCATTCGGGATGGCCACCGCGATGCCGGTGGGCACCATCGTCCACGCTTCGGGCTCGAGTTGGACCCCTTCGCGCGGATAGAGGTCGACGCCGCCGTCCCCGGGATGGGCGTGGGAAGGAGTAGGTAGTTCCCTATCGAGCTTCAGGAAGCTAATCTGCGTGGGCAAGTCGTGGGGCTTTCTTGGGCGGAGGCACACCACGGAGTTGTGAGTGCCACACGCTTACTGTACAACCTGCAAAGCCACCGTCACTGTCAGCGACAACAGTTGTATCGCCGGCCACCAGATCGATGGCCCCGTCCTCGCGACAACCCGTGGGCGTCATCGCGCCGCGAGCCGCTGGGAGCAACTGATCCCCGGACGAAACGTTGCTCCCGGTCAACACCGAGCGACCCGCAGCTCAGCTCGCCCCGAGGATGCCAGACCCACACCCAAGAAGACCACTGTCGCAGAGCCGCGCCCGGCCCGTCTGGCTCCCCGGCGCGCCGAGACTCCAGTTCGCCAATCCAAGCCCGCTCCTGCTCCGCCACCCGTTCGGCCGGCGGTGCCCAGACCGACTCCAGCTTCCCAGTTGGTACAGCGGGAGTCATCCCCGCGTTCTGTGTACAGCTCGGCGATGTTGGAAATGCTCGGACTTGATGAGGACGCAGGGTTTGAACCAACTGTGACGGTCATGGCGAGCTCCTCGCCAACATGGCAAGCACGCTCGCCCGTAGCGGTGGTAGACAAGATCGGACTCGAAGAATTTCCGGCCCTCGCCGACATGCGGATCGTGAACGACAACAACACCGACACGGGCACGCTGATCGAACGTTTGTGGTTTGCCACGGAAGAACACGAAGCCATTCGGCCGGCCGCGATTCTGGCACCGTCCGAATTCGAGAACGTTCCCGAACGGTCTTTCCGCTGGACCGTCATCATCGCTGCCGGGCTCGGGCTTGCCGTAGTCCTGGCCTTGCTCCTGATCGGAATCGGCCAACCCGACCGGATCGCCGAACAAGCGACCGCTACGTATCGTTCCGCCATAAGCGAAGCCCGAACGGTTCTCCCAACCGCTACCGTCGTGATGCAGTCCATCACGGATCCGGCCGTCACGACCGAGGGGCTCTCTGACGCTGCCGTGACGCTGTCGCAACTCGATACTGTCGCACGCAACCTCTTCACGTACGCGTCCGAGCCGCTCTCCAGTACTCCGCCGCTCGTCTCACGAGAGGCTCTCGATTCGCTCACACCTTTGCGATCGGATATGGCCAGGGCATCCCAGGACGGGCTCGCCGTCGAAAGGCGCCTCGGTGACGCTCTTACCTACCGCCTGGTGTTCGGCCGGGCATTTGTCCTCCCCGAACTCCCGGTCACTGCCGCCCCCGACGAGATCTCGGCCCTCGGGGTCGAATTGGGATTGGGATTGGCCGGAACGCTCGACGCACTTGCCGCTCTCCCCAACGATCCGGCCTTCGAGTCGCACCGAGCCCGGGCCGAAGTGCTCGCTGCTCGTTACGCGGAATGGCAGATCGATTACCTCTCAGCGCTCCGGGCCGGGGACCTCACTACAGCAACGGACCTGGTCGAAGAGTTGCAGGGTGCGGTCGACAGAATCACTACCGGCCTCGCCGATCCCCTGAAGACCGTGGCCGCCTGGGCAAGCGACGAACTCGAATCATTCGACACGACGCTCGCTCGTCTGGCCGGAAACCTCGGCTAGCGAGCAGAATCTATCGAGTCTTCGAGTGTTGCCATCTCACGTTCGAAGTCCTGCGCTCCCTGGAACTCCTTATATACGCTGGCGAATCGAAGGTATGCCACCTGGTCGACCTCCCGAAGCTGGCCGAGCACGGCCCTTCCGATCTCATCGGAGTCGACGCGGGAGCCGTGACTGCGAGCCAACGACTCAACCTCGGCAATCAACGCCTCGAGTTTCTTGCGGTTAACCGGACGGTCGGCCAGGGCGCTCTCGAAACCAGCACGCACCTTCTCAACCTGGAAAGGCTCCAATCGTCCGTCCCGTTTGCGAACAACCAGCGGGACGACGCTCCGTTCGTAGGTCGTAAATCGGTTATCGCAAGCCTCGCACACACGACGGCGACGGATAGCGGAACCGTCTTCTATCGGTCGGCTGTCGATAACGCGGGTACGTGAAGAGTCGCAGAAAGGGCATTGCATGTCGCACCGAGGGTACCCGATACGACGAGGCGGTGATCCGGCGACTGGACGTGCCCTCAGGAGTCGAGTGGAATCACCAGTTGATCTCCGGTATGGATCATGCTTCCTTCCATCCGGTTCATACGCTTGATGTCGAACACGGTCGAGCGGACGTCTGCCCCGACGTCGGTGTGCTCGGCGGCGATCGACCAGAGGGTATCACCGGCGCCAACGACATGGACACCCGTGGGGCGAACCTCGTTTCCCGCCCCGGCCCCGGAAGCCAGCAGGAGGAAGAAGACCACGACGACCGCGGTAAGGAGAACTACAGCTCTCGTCAGAGTGCTGGTGCGGATCATCATGTCTCTTCCTTCCTGCTGTTCGTTTCCGGGTGGCGACTTCGCCATCTGCGGTTCACTGTACGAACCGGGTGTGACAGAAACCTGATCGAACAGGTGTTCGTGTCCGTCTCCATCTTATCGAACATGTGTTCGCTGTCAAGAAGCAAGTTGCCGGCGCAGTACCAGGGACGCTGCTACGAACATATGTTTGATTCCGGACCCTGAAACCAGTACATTGGGAACATACGTTCGAGGAAGGTAGATCCATGGATGAGTTGAGTACCCGCCAACGAGAGATCCTCCAGCTGATCCGGACCAAAGTGGCAGATCGCGGCTACCCGCCCTCGGTGCGCGAGATCGGTGAAGTACTCGGTCTCCGCTCCCCCTCGACCGTGCACAGCCACCTTTCCAGCCTCGTCAAATCCGGGTACCTGAGACGTGATCCATCCAAGCCCCGGGCAATAGAAGTCGTCGACAACGGGTCGGATACCATCGAGCGAAGCCCCCACCGCGACGTGCCACTCCTCGGACGTATCGCGGCCGGCTCGCCCATCCTCGCTGAGGAGCAGATCGACGAGGTCTTCACCATTCCGACCGAATTCACCGGCAGCGGGCCGGTCTTCATGCTGGCGGTGCGCGGAGACTCTATGAAAGGCGCGGGCATCCTCGATGGCGACTACGTCGTCATTCGTAGCCAACAGGACGCCACCAACGGCGAGATCGTGGCAGCCCTGGTTGACGGCGATGAAGCGACCGTCAAGCGATTCGAACGGCAGGGCAACACCGTGGTGCTCAACTCCGAGAATCCGGCCTATCCACCCATGGTTTTCGAGGACGGCGTGCAGATCATCGGCAAGGTCGTCGCCGTGTTACGAGCCATTCGCTGACACTCAGAGCGGTACCGGCCGCCTGGCTACAACCTCGTGGGAGCACGTCTCGCTGGTGTAACCAACGGTGATCGCAACAAGAAGGGCCCTCTCCCGTCGATCAGGTTGGGTCATACCAGTCTCCCTCGAACACGTAGTTGGCCGGTCCGGTCAACCAGGCACCACGCTCGTCGAGGGTTACCAGCAGATCGCCGCCGGGTAGGCGAACGGTGGTTGTCGATCCCACGTGACCCAAACGGTGGGCGACTGCGGCTGCGGCGGCAGCACCCGTCCCGCAGGCCAGGGTCT
Source organism: uncultured Actinomycetota bacterium (assembly GCA_963715305.1). Lineage (GTDB taxonomy): Bacteria > Actinomycetota > Acidimicrobiia > Spongiisociales > UBA4744 > UBA4744. The sequence continues at coordinate 213,983 of CAVQSB010000005.1, read as the reverse complement.
CGCCGACCCCGCGCTCCCATACCCGCAGTTCGATGAGGTTATCTCCTCGCACCGCCGCAAACTCGATGTTGGCACCATGAGGGAAGACCGGGTCGGTCCCCATGCGAAATCCGAGCTCGTCAACCGCCACGCCTGCAGGATCATCCACGAATACGACCGCATGGGGATTCCCGACGTCAATCGCTCTGGCCGCCAACCCGGCCACCTCGATCGAGTCTTCGCCCTGCAACGCTGGTGTACCTACCTGAACCGTCACGTCCGTGCCGATCCGGGCTTCCCGATCCCCTACGGCAGTAACGACCGTGAAAACGTTGCTTTCGACCCAGCCGCGATCGTGAGCCAGTCGGGCGACACACCGCAGGCCATTGCCGCACATCTCCGCCGGGGTTCCGTCGGCGTTCCAGTACTCCATCCTCACCCGATCGCCGCCCAGCGGGGTGACAACGAGGAGGCCGTCGGCCCCGATCCCCCGCCGGCGATCACACCAGGCGACGACGCGGGCTGCTGAGATCTCCTGCGGGCCTTCCAGCACAACGAAGTCGTTGCCCAGTCCTTCCATTTTGAGAAACTTCACGTTTCCTCCAGCAGGGATCGTTTTACTCGCTCGTACCGTTCGTTCGGATCGCTCGACCACGGTACCCACTCGATACGGGGATCGCGACGAAAATAGGTGCGTTGACGTTTGGCCAAGCCCATGGTGGCACGCTGCGCCAGAGCGGCGCCCTGCTGCTCCGAAGTCTCACCTCTGACTACAGGCAACAGTTGCTTGTATCCAACCGCCCCGGAAGCGGTCGGGCCCAGGGAACCGGCCATACGGGTGAGCTCATCTATGAACCCTGCCGAGAGCATGTCTTGCAGCCGGCGCTCAACCCGTTTGGTCAGCTCGGGGCCCGGATCGACCCCCGCCGCCGCAAAGGGGATCATCGCCTCGTAGCGAGCAACCGCCTGTGCCTCTGGCGAACATGCCCGTTCGGTGGGTGTCAGGCCGGTCAATTCATGGACCTCGAGAGCGCGCTGCACACGCCGTGGATTGGCTAGGTCAACCACCCCTGCCTCGGGGTCGATTTCGAGGAGCTGCTCCCGGGCCGCAAGAGCGTCGAGTGCCTCGATACGGGCCCGGACCTCGGGATCATGCGGCGGAAACACAAGTGGGTCAACCAACGACCGGAAGTGCAGGCCGGAACCACCAACGATCAGGACCGTCTCTCCCCTGCCAGTGAATTCCTGCATGACCCGCCGGCCTTGAATCTGGAATTCGGCCACGCTGAACCGGACAACCGGCTCAACGAGATCGATCATGTGGTGGGGAACCCGAGCCTGATCTGCGACCGACGGTTTGGCCGTCCCGATGTCCATACCGCGATACACCTGCATCGAATCGACCGAGATGATGTGAGCACCGAGCTCTTCAGCCAGACGAAGGGCCAGATTGCTCTTGCCGGCCGCCGTTGGGCCGAGCAACGCCAGTACCCGGCTCAGAGTACGGTCCCCCAGAGATGATGAGGTGCAGCTTTCACAATCCTGGCTTGAAGAAATGTCCCCGACGGGTGGTGACCGGCGATATGGACCATCTTGTTGCTTCGACTGCGGGCCGCCACTACGTCCGGGTCCTTGCGAGAGGGGCCCTCCACCAGAACCTCGAGAACGCTCCCGACTTCTGCCTGATTCGTTTCCAGTGAGATCCGATTCTGAAGCGCAATCAGACGCTCGTACCGATCCTGAGCCACATCGGGTTCAACGAAATCGGTGTATTCGGCCGCGGCGGTCCCGGGCCTGGGCGAGAAGAGAAAGGTGAAGGCCTGGTCGTACCTCGCCCTGGCAACCACTTCGAGGGTTTCCTCAAAGTCTGCTTCCGTTTCGCCCGGGAACCCAACAATGATGTCTGAAGAGACGGCCAGATTCGGGATGTAGGACCGGGCCATGGCCAGCCGCTTGAGATAGCGGGCCACGTTGTAGCCGCGGTGCATGCGCGCCAGAACCCGGTCGCTGCCCGATTGCAGGGGGAGGTGGAGCTGTTCGCAAACGGTCGGAGTCTCGGCCATGGCGAGGGCTACGTCCTCGCGAAAGTCCGCCGGGTGCGGACTGGTGAAGCGGATCCGCCGCAGGTCTTCCACCTCACCGACCCGGCGCAGCAGATCGGCAAAAACGGGCCGACGTTTACCGTCGATGGCCAGATCCCGACCATACGTATTGACGTTCTGTCCAAGCAACGTCACCTCGACCACTCCATCGGTGGCCAGTTGTTCCACTTCCCGGATCACGTCGCCCGGACGTCTGCTGACTTCCACGCCGCGCACGGCAGGCACAATGCAGAATGTGCACGTGTTGTTGCAGCCGATCTGTATGGCCACCCAGGCTGCGTGGTCGACTTCGCGGCGAACAGGCAACGACGATGGCATAGCTTCGAGCTCATCGGCGATTTCGGTGACCGCCCCCCACTCTTGCGCGTGATCCATGAGATCGAGCACGCGGTCGAGGTTGTGGGTGCCGAGCACCACATCGACCCAGGGAGCGCGTTCCCGGACTAGTTCGCGGTCTTTCTGCGCAGCGCACCCTCCCACGACCAGCAACAGATCGGGGTTCTGATCCTTGAGTTGTTTGAGATGGCCGAGATTCCCATAGAGGCGATTGTCGGCATTCTCTCGAATGGTGCAGGTGTTGATGAACACCACGTCCGCGGATTCGTAATCCTCGGCAGGTCGCATGCCATCGGTTTCGAGCATTCCAGCGATGCGCTCACTGTCATGCTCGTTCATTTGGCAACCGAAAGTCCTGACGAAATAGCTCTGGCCGGCGCGTATGGGAACGCGCTGCTCTTTCCTTCGCACGGTCGGATCGCCGAGCTGCACCGTCTCCGCCACGGTCACCTGGCGTAGTCCGTCACACGGAGCTCCCGAATCACGGTCACCTGGATCTGACCGGGATACTGAAGGTCCTCTTCGAGTCGCTTGGCGATTCGCCTCGCCAGATCCGATGCTCCCAGGTCATCCACCACTCCTGGATCGACCACGACGCGGACTTCGCGTCCGGCCTGCATCGCGAAGACCTTCTCCACTCCATCGAAGTCAAGGGCCAGTTTCTCGAGACGCTCAAGACGTCGCACGTACGATTCAAGCGCCTCTCGGCGCGCGCCGGGACGAGCGGCCGACACCGCATCGGCTGCCTGAACGAGAACCGCCACCAGCGTGCGGGGCTCCACCTCGTTGTGGTGAGCTTCGATACCGTGCACGATGGCCGGATCCTCACCAAATCGGCGGGCAATCTCGGCCCCGATCAGGGCATGAGATCCCTCGACCTCGTGCGTTACCGCCTTGCCAATGTCATGCAACAGGGCAGCCCGCTTTGCCTCGAGCGGATCGATACGCAGTTCAGCGGCCAGCATGCCGGCTATATGGGCAGCTTCTACCAAATGGTTGAGGACGTTCTGGCCATACGAGGTCCGGTACTTCAATCGACCCAGCAACGTGACCAGCTCAGGGTGGAGACGAGATATACCAACTTCCAGGAGAGCCCACTCGCCTGCATCGCGTACGCTCTGTTCAACCTCGGCCTGCGCTTTCTCATATGCTTCTTCGATTGAGGCAGGATGGATGCGGCCATCGGCCACCAGACGTTCCAGAGCGATACGTGCTACCTCTCGCCGCACGGGATCGAAGGAAGCCACGGAGACCGCCTCCGGAGTGTCGTCGACCACCAGGTTGACACCGGTAGTCGCTTCAAAGGCCCGGATGTTCCGGCCTTCCCGGCCGATAATCCGGCCCTTCATATCGTCGGAAGGAAGCTCGACGACCGAAACGGTCGTTTCCGTGACAACTTCCGAGGCGAGCCGTTGAATCGCGGTCGTCAGGATTCTCCTGGCCCGACGGTCGGCCTCCTCGCGAGCCTTGATCTCCATGTCACGAACAAGGATCATCGCGTCGCGACGCGCCTCGTCCTTGACCTGTTCCAGGAGATGTTCCTTCGCCACATTGGCATCAAACCCGGCCAGACGCTGCAACTCGTTGCGAGCCTCTTCCTTGATGCCATCAGCCTCGGCTCGCGAATCAGACGCCTCACGCTCGCGATGAATGAGCGTTTGCTCACGCTGCGCAAGATTGCCGGCTCGTTGCTCGAGGGTCTGTTCTCGTTGATTGAGTCTTCCCTCCGAAGACTTGATCTCCAGGCGCCGATGCTCGAGCGTCGCGTCCTCCCGTTCGCGATACGCCCGGGCCTTGGCGAGCCCTTCCTCCTCGGCACGAACGAGAAGGTGTTGGGCTTCCTGCCGGGCCGCCAACACGACGTCCTCAGCCGAGGTCCCGGCGTCGACATTGGAACGCCGGACCCGACCGCGAAATAGGAAGAACCCGGAGATCATGCCAATCGCTAAGGCGACGAGTCCGACGGCGATCGTGGTGATCACATCCATCGTCCCTGCTTTCCGGTGACCTTTGAAATAGGAATGCCGAACCCCTACCGGGGTCCGGCACACACATCGTCCGATCGAAGCTCTGGGCTAGGCCTTTTGCCTCGCTCGAAACACCTCCTGCATCCAAAGATCCCTGTTGTTTTTCACGAATTCGATTCCAATTGGTTGGTCATTGTTGGTACGTATTGTGTGTGCTGTCAGCATCGTACCGCGTGAGCAACGGTTTGTAACGGGCAAACTTTTTACAAATCGTCAGGCGAACGGTGGTCCCGCACCGTGCATCGGGCTGACACTTCACCAACCTGTGCCACAAAAACAAGGATCGACAACGGGTTCTCGATCCGTGCAACCTAGTGCTTGTTCGGTTTCGGATCGGGCTGTGGCTCCGTGTTCTGGGAAGTATCAACCGTTTCCGGGTCCTCGGAGTCGATCAAACCCACCGCCTCAAGCACTTTCGCCTGTAGTTGAACAGCGATCTCGGGGTTCTCCCGCAAGAATCGTTTGGCGTTTTCCCGGCCCTGTCCGAGCTGATCACTGTCGTAGGTGTACCAGGCTCCACTCTTCTTCACAATCCCTTGATCTGCCGCTACGTCGAGCAAGCTGCCTTCTCGAGAGATGCCTTCCCCAAACATGATGTCGAACTCCGCCAAGCGGAACGGTGGGGCCAGTTTGTTCTTGACTACTTTGGCACGGACCCGGTTTCCGACGTTCTCCTGGCCGTCCTTGATGGCTTCAATCCGGCGGATATCGATACGAACCGTGGAGTAGAACTTGAGGGCCCTTCCCCCCGGCGTCGTCTCCGGCGATCCAAACATCACACCAATTTTCTCCCGCAACTGGTTGATGAAGATGGCCGTTGTCTGGGATCGGTGAATGCTGCCGGTGAGTTTTCGTAGGGCTTGGGACATCAGCCGGGCTTGCAAGCCGACGTGTGTGTCGCCCATCTCGCCTTCGATCTCCGCCCTCGGAACCAAGGCAGCAACCGAATCGATCACAACAACATCCAGGGCTCCGGAACGAATCAACATATCGGTGATCTCGAGGGCTTGCTCCCCGGTGTCCGGTTGCGAGATCAGTAGCTCATCTACATCGACGCCAAGCGCCCGGCAATAGATCGGGTCGAGCGCGTGTTCGGCATCGACAAAGGCGGCGATGCCGCCGTTGCGTTGTGCTTCGGCCACCACATGCAAAGCAAGGGTCGTCTTCCCGCTGCTCTCCGGGCCGTAGATCTCGACCACACGACCACGCGGGACGCCACCGATACCCAACGCCAGGTCGAGCGACAAAGCTCCGGTCGAAATGGCCGGCATCCTCTGATGTTTGCTCTCACCGAGTTTCATGATGGCCCCGGTACCGAACTGCCGTTCGATCTGCGACATTGCCATTTCGAGCGCTTTGTCCCGTTCCACTGATTGCTCCCTTCTGGATTACTCAATCACCAAGGTAGAGATTAGGTGTGACAGAATCACACGTTTGTAATCCTATGCTTTCCTGCTTCGGGAATCTAGTCGAACATACGTTCGGAACCAAGTACTCAACTACCAACCACCGGCTTCCAGCTACGAGCCCTGGAGAGGAAGGCTCTCGAGTTCCTGATAGCGCGCTCCCCCACGGCCGAGATAGCTTTGGTACACCACGAGCCGATCAACCGGGAGAGACACCCGTAAGGCCGGCACCCGCTCGATCAGAGATCGCAGATCCTGGTGGGGACGGATCCGGCTGAGGGTGAGGTGGGGATGGAAGGGTCGGTCCTCGGGGGCGAATCCGGCCTGTTGCGCCGCCTGCTCCGAGAGGGCCGCCAGGTTGGCCATATGATTCGTCTCATCGTCGATTGCCAACCACAGCACGGTCGCCCGGCCGGGTCGGGGGAAGGCACCCAGGCCACCGAGGGAGATCGAGAACGGCTCCCCCAGCTCAGCCTCGGCCAGTGCGGCCAGCAACCGCTCGAAGGCAACCTCATCGGTGGGGCCCAGGAACCTCATCGTGAAGTGCCAGTTAGACGGCGCGACCGGTTGGCCGGGAAGAGGCCGATCCCCGGTGGCATGCATCAGGTGAGAAGCCAGGGCCGCCCGTACCTCGTCGGGAAGCGGCACGGCCACAAAGAGTCGAGCTAGGTTCGCCACCAGGAGCCTTCGACGGCCAGCCGAACCAGTTGCAAGGCTGCGGTACTCGCATAGGTCCTCACCCGCTCACGATCACCGGGCAGTCGGAACGTGCGCGCTGCCGTGCCTCCGGGCGTATGAACTCCGACGACCATGGTTCCGGTCGGTTGCTCCTGTTCGTCGGGACCCGCCGACCCCGTCACAGAGACGGCAACCTCGGCACCCAACAATCGGGCAGCTCCTACCGCCATCGCCATCGCAGTATTCTCCGAGACGATTCCCGCCTCGAGCGTTTCGGTCGGAACTTCCAGCAAGCGGTGTTTCAGTTCCGTAGCGTACGCGACGACGCTCCCGACGAACACGCTCGAAGCTCCGGGAACTGCGGTGATCCGGGTTGCAATCAGGCCACCGGTGGCCGACTCGGCGGTCGCTATCTGCCAGCCCCGATCCTCGAGCATGCGCATGACGATGCCTTCGATGGTCTCCCCGTCGGTACCGAAAATGCGGGATCCCAAGCGCAGGCGGACTTCCGCTTCGACCGGAGCGATCAGAGCGGAAGCCTCTTCTTCCGTGTCCGCCTTGGCCGTGATCCGGACTTTGATCTCGCCACTCGATGCGAGGAAAGCCACCGACGGATTGACCGAAGCCCGGAAGAGGTCGTCGAGTAGCTCGGCGACCTGCGATTCACTCATCCCCCAGCTGCGGAGCAGACGGCTCTTGACCACGGCCGGGCCACCCGCCAGGCGGCGAAGCCTTGGCATCACCTCGTCGTCGAGGAGCGCCTCCATTTCCTGCGGTACTCCCGGAAGAGCGAAGACCCAGGTGCCGTCATGCTCGAGGGCAATTCCCGGAGCCGATCCCTTCGGGTTGGGCAGGTGGACCGCCCCCTCGGGATACTCGGCCTGGCGGAGATTGCTCTCCGGCATCACTCGCCCGCTCGTCTCCCACCTGGCTCGCAGCTCGCGTGCATATTCGTCCGAGAACTTCATCGCCCTTCCGGTGGCACGGCACATGGCTTCCCGGGTGACGTCATCTTGGGTCGGGCCGATGCCGCCGGTGACGATCACGGCGTCCGCACGCCCCATCGCCGTCGCCAACGCATCGACCAATCGCTCGTCGTTGTCGCCCACCACCACCTGGTAGTGCGCATCAAAGCCTTCTTCGGCCAGGCGACGCCCGATCAACGCCCCGTTGCCGTTCACGATCTGTCCCAGCAGGAGTTCCGTCCCGACTGCCACCACCTCGACGATCACGTCTCCACCACTTCGGCTGCAAGATCAATCCCGTAGCTGGCGGTGACCCTGGCACTGACCCACTCCCCCGGCCGTCCCCGGTCCAACGTAAGCATCCCGTCGATTTCCGGTGCTTCCCGGTACGTGCGCCCGACCGGGACACCGTCCTCGACCTGATCGATGAGCACGTCGAAGGTCCGGCCAACCTGGGCACCGTTGGCCTGCTCGGTCAGCTCTTCCTGGATCGTCTGGAGGTATCGCAACCTTTCGGCGGCGGTTTCAGCGTCCACGCGATCGGGCAGAAGGGCGGCGGGCGTCCCGTCCTCTGCCGAATAAGGAAAGAACCCTGCCCAATCCAGGCGAGCTTCGCTGAGAAAGTCTGCCAGAGTGTCGACATCATCCTCCGTTTCCCCTGGGAAGCCAACGATGAAGCTGGAACGCAGCGTTGCTTCGGGTACCGCGGACCTGATCCCATCGATGAGGTCGAGATAACGCCTCCCGTTGCCGGGACGGCTCATCGCTCGAAGGAGGCGTTCCTCGGCATGCTGGAGACTGAGGTCGAAATATGGCGCGATCAGGGGGTTCGTCGCCATTTCTTCGATTAGAGCCGGCCGGATCTCTTTCGGATAGAGATACAACAGCCGAAGCCTGCGGAGGCCATCGATGTCGGAAACGAAGCGAAGTAGCTCGACGAGACCTCCGGAAGCGCCGATGTCTCGTCCGTAGGAAGCGAGGTCCTGAGCAACCAGCACGACCTCCTGGACTCCCGCCACTGTCAGGGCACTGATCTCGTCGTGGATGTTGGCCGGTCGCCGCGATCGTTGCTTCCCCCGGATCAACGGGATGGCGCAGAAGGTGCAAGGTTTGTCGCACCCCTCTGCAACTTTGACATAGGCATACGGGAAGGCGGGGGCCGGCCGGTTGACCGCATGGAGGATATCCATTGACGAACGGCGCAGCCCGACCGGCTGCCAATTGGTGATCCGATCTAACGTCCCGACCAACTCCCCGTAGCGGTCGAGCCCCAGCACGGCATCGGCTTCAGGCAGAGCTTCGGAGATCTCTGAGCCGAACCGCTGGGCCATGCAACCGAGGATCACGAGACCGGCGCCGAAGCGTTTGGACTGCTCGAGCTCGAGGATCGTATCGATCGACTCCTCGCGTGCCGCTTCGATGAAGGCACAGGTATTCACCATCACAACATCGGCCGCGGCAGGATCAACAGCTTGGCTGTACCCGGCTTCGGCCAACATCGCCGATAGCTTGTCAGAATCGACCTGGTTCTTGGCACAGCCGAGAGTGGTCAGCCAGACAGTGGGGGATGTCATCGTTGGCGAGCCTCGGAGGGACGATCCGGGTTGGCCCCGGTCGTCGAGATTGTGTCATCGCGTAGCAACCGGTACCGGCCGCGATAGTAGACGATCGGATCGGCCAGGTCATCCAGGTCTATCTCATCGATAACGCCCGTCGTCAGCCGGTGAAATCCGGTCTCCACCGACCGCTCCAAGCGACAGTAGGCCCTGGTACCGAGCGTTGTTACGGCCGGCCCCCACGGAGTGTCCTCGACCTCGAGGCCGGCGAACAACCCGCCCGGGCTCGGCCGCAGCCCGGCGAAACGGTCGGAGAGCGGCCGGTCGTTGACTCCGAGAACGTGGAGCACGAATGAGCCGCTCTGCTCAATCGCAAACCACAGATCGGTCGCTTCGCCGACCAGCGCCACCACTCGCGAAGGTTCACCTTCGGCAATGAGTAGGGAAGACACCGTCAAGCCAGTTGGGCCGTCGGGTCCGCCCGAGGTCAACAACGTGACGGCCGAACCGAGGCGGCCGCGCAGTTGGCGGGCCGGATCCCGAAGGTCCGGTGGCGTCGCAAATGGGTGTTCTTCGTGGATCGAGCCGCCGGTCATGGGTGTAGACGGTAGTAGGTCGGCCGAAATGCGGGAATAGCTCAATCACAAGCCTCACATCGCCGATTTGAGATGCATGAATCGAGACACCCTCCTGCGTTTCCGGGCCATGCGGCCGGCCCGAGCGGTGCTGTGGGTTGTCGCCCTCTTTGTTGTGGTTGCCGCCATCGACAAAGTCACCGGCCGGGAACTGTCGTTCTCTCTCTTCTACCTCTTGCCGGTTGCGCTGGTCTCGTTCCGGTGGAGAGCCAGAGCCGGACAACTCGCGGCCGTCATCGCCGCCCTGGGCTGGTTGTCGATCGACCTGTGGTCGGGCAACGCCTACAGCCATCCTCTGATTCCCTTCTGGAATGCGGCTGTACGTTTTGGCTTCTTCAGCCTGGTTGCCCTGCTCCTGGAGCGCTTGTTCCGTGCCGTCGAACAGCAGACCGCCTTGGCCCGAACCGATTCGCTGACCGGCCTACCCAACCGACGCTCCTTCGAGGAACTCGCCCGGCGCGAACTAGCCCGGGCCGACCGGGTGGGCTCTCCCCTGGCTCTGGCCATCATCGATCTCGACGACTTCAAACTCGTCAACGACCGGCAGGGGCACGCCGCCGGAGATCTCATCCTCTGTCACTTCGCGGCAACCGCCGGCCGCATATTCCGTGCGGTCGATTGCGCAGCTCGCATGGGCGGAGACGAGTTCGCTGTGTTGCTCCCCGACGTTGATGCAGATTCGGCTCTCCTGGCGCTCCGCCGCTTTCAGAAGACTCTCCTGGACGACCGCCTGGGACCCACCAGCTGTTCCATCGGCGTTGCCCACGTGGTGGGTGGAGACCTGGACGAAGCCCTGCGACATGCCGACGAAGCCCTCTATCGGGCGAAAGGATCCGGGAAGGGAACCATCGAACTCATCGGAACACCCGCTACCGAATTCGTGTCGTCGGCCCGCCCGGACCGTCCCCCTGAACCGGCCCTTCCCCACTGACGAGCAGGTTCGTTTTTGACTGAGGACGCGCCTCCCTAGAGATTCACGAACACATCGTCATTGTCAAACTGGCACACACCGCCCATCCACTCTGCATCTTGCATACCCGGCTTGTTCTCCTGCCGCGTATGATCGTTGGCGCCGGCGCCGTCGAACGCAGCGACATCCACATCGATCACGACGAGCGGATTCTTCTCCGAGTTGGTCACGTGACAGATGGTGACCTTATGGGCATCGCCGGGCGTGGCGGCCGCCGGCAGGGCGAGGGCTGTGGCGCACACAGCACCTGCTACCAGCGCCATCGTCTTGCGAAATTTGCTACTCCCGTGCATCTGTTCCCACTTTCTCGAGCGTCCAAGCTCATGACGTTTCTGACGCTCTATGCCACTTTGAGTGGTTCAAAAGGCACATTCCGTGGTCGGCCGGAGTATCTAGCCCGGACCGCCCAACCAAATGCCAGGAACCGGTGCCGAGTTAAGCAAGCGGCACCCGTTCGCCCACTCGCTTTCGGAACTGCAGTCGCTCGACGTAACCCGCCTGGCGCGCAGCCTCGACGACCGCGTCGTGACCCCAGGCGGCCTCGTGGGGAACATGGCCGTCTGAGGCCAGCGTGATCGGCACACCTGCCTCGTGGAACATTTCTAAGAAAACCGGCGACGGGTAGACCTCGCCTGCCGGCTTACGGAGTCCCTGGCTGGAGACTTCAACGGCAGTACCCGAGGAGGCTGCAGCAGCGATCACAGCCTCGTAGTGGTGCAGAGGTTCGTCGGGGAGCCGATGCCCGTACTTTTTTACCAGGTCGACATGTGCCAAGACGTCCACTGCTCCGGAAGCGGCCAGTTGCGTCTCGAGAGCGAAGTACTGGTCGTAGCCGCGTTGAATTCCTCGTTCATCCCACTCGTAGCCGGCCCCGGAACTGTCGATCGCCCAACCCCCGATCCAATGCACCGATCCGATCAGGAAATCCCACGGGTACGGATCGAGCAACTCGAGCACCGCTCCGATCGTTTCCGGAAAAAAGTCCACTTCGAGTCCCAGCAGTACGGGCAATCCCCGGTCTTTTGCACCCTCTACGGCGCTGACGTACCGGTCGAGGGAAAGATCCCGGTCGGCCGCTACGAGCCCCTGCGTGTGGCGGGCCAAACGCAGGTCGGGTTCCCGTTCCCACCACGGGCCGAGTACTTCCCGGGACTCGACACATCGATACAGATGCTCCGTGAACCCGAGCTCCTGAACCCCCCTGCGAGTGGCTTCCTCGACATAGGATTCGATATGTCCGCGTGGGTATTCGCCCGGTGGTGGACCAACTTCCGAGGGTTGGTGGGGATGCAGATGCAGGTGATAGTCGCTCATCGCCGGTCAGAGTACTCGCCGGTGATCATCGCCCGAGGCGAGCTACCACAGCTTCCAGCGGACCCGGACCTACCGCTGCGTTGAGGGCAGCCAGACTCAACTCCGACAGCGAGCCGTTGCCGACGAGATCGTCGTTGGCCTGCTCAACGGCCCGCGGCAGAGCGTCGAAAGCACCGATCTGATCGAGTTCCGCGGCACGTCGGGCGGCGGATCGCGCCGCATCGACCCGACCCGTTTCGAGAGCGTCGAGGGCGCGCTCGGCTGCCGCCAAGGCTTTGCGTTGAGCCTGTCCATCCATCGGGACGGAAGCTAGCAAGGTGATCGACCAAATACGGCCGTTGCCGCCGATCAGTGCTCGATGAACTGCTCGTCCTCGGTTGAACCTTTCAACGCCAGCGTTGACGCATCTCCCCCGCTGATCACCAGCGCGACTTCATCGAAGTATCCGGCGCCCACCTCGCGCTGATGCTTGACACCCGAGTAACCGTCCTTCTCGATCTCGAACTCGTGTTCCTGCACCCGCACGTAGGCGGTCATGCCTTCTTCTCGATATCCCTTAGCCAGATCGAACATCGAAGCATTGAGCGAATGGAACCCGGCCAGCGTGACGAACTGGTACTTGTAACCCATCGCCCCCATCTCCTTCTGGAAAGTGGCGATGGTCGCATCGTCCAGGTTCATCTTCCAGTTGAACGAAGGCGAGCAGTTGTAAGCGAGCAGCTTGCCCGGGAATTTGGCATGAATCCGCTCGGCAAACTCCCGTGCCTCGTCAAGGTCCGGATGGCTCGTCTCACACCAGATGAGGTCTGCGTACGGTGCATAGGCCAGACCTCGGGCGATGGCCGCCTCCATACCGTTTTGAACGTCGTAAAAACCTTCGGTCGTCCTGGTCCCCTTCACGAACTGGTGATCTCGCTCGTCGATGTCACTGGTCAGCAGCGTCGCACCGAGCGAGTCGGTACGGGCCACAATGAGCGTCGGGACATCGAGGACGTCGGCCGCCAGGCGGGCCGCTTTCAGGGTCCGGACGTGCTGGCCGGTCGGCACGAGCACTTTGCCACCCATGTGGCCGCATTTCTTCTCGGCGGCCAACTGATCCTCGAAATGCACGCCGGCTGCACCGGCTTCGATAAAGGCCTTCGTCACCTCGAACACATTGAGGGCTCCGCCGAACCCGGCCTCTCCGTCGGCGACGATAGGAGCAATGAAATCGTGGTCGTGGCGGCCTTCAGACCATTCGATCTGGTCGGCCCGGAGCAACGCGTTGTTGATCCTTCGCACCAACATGGGAGCGCTGTTGGACGGGTAGAGGCTCTGATCGGGATAGGTCTGCATTGCGAGATTGTTGTCTCCGGCAACCTGCCAACCACTCAAGTAGATCGCTTTGAGACCGGCCTTGACCATCTGGACGGCCTGGTTGCCCGTCATGGCTCCGAGGGCATTGACGTAGTCTTCGGTTTCGAGCAGCTTCCACAGCTTGTCTGCACCATGCCTGGCGAGGGTGAAATCGATCAGCAGAGTCCCGCGCAACCGCACTACCTGCTCGGCGGTGTATTCGCGCGTTATTCCTTTCCAGCGGGGATTGGTGTCCCAATCCCGCTCCAGATCCTCCACCTCACGCCGGAACCGTTCGGCGATCTCCATCGATATCCTCCTCAGTCGATCAACTCGTATGCTTTCAAGGTCAAGAATTCGGGAAACCCGTCACTCAGCGCAACGGTCTCGAAAAGCTGGCGCGCTTCATCAAACCGGCCGCGGGCAAAGAGGTCATCCCCATAGGCTTCGCGCATCTTGTCCATTTCTTCAATAACTAGCTTGTGAACCAACTCTCTGGTCACCGGGTGCCCATCGTCCATGCGCGCGTCGTGGCGAATCCACTGCCAAATCTGTGATCGCGAGATTTCCGCGGTGGCCGCGTCCTCCATCAGGTCGAAAAGAGCGGCGGCTCCGGTACCTCGCAGCCACGACTCGAGATAGAGGATGGCGACGGAGATATTGGTTCGTAATCCTGCCTCGGTTATGGCTCCCTGATCGATCGTCACGGTGAGGAGATCGCGCCCGGCGACCTCTACATCGTCGCGAAGCACGTCGAGTTGATTGAGTTTGTCACCCAGCACCGTGTCAAAAACCTCGAGCACCGGTAGAACCAGATCGGGATGGGCAACCCAGGTCCCGTCGCAACCATCGGCCGATTCCCGCTGCTTGTCCTCTCGCACCCGGCGCAAGGCCTCCTCGTTGATTTCAGGGTCGCGGCGACTGGGTATGAACGCAGCCATACCTCCAATCGCAAAAGCGCCCCTTTTGTGGCAGGTGCTCACCAAGAGCTCCGTATACGCACGCATGAAGGGAACCTGCATGGAGACCTGAGCGCGATCCGGCAACACCATGTCCGACCGGTTCCGGAACTTCTTGATTACCGAGAAGATGTAGTCCCAACGCCCGGCGTTCAGCCCGGCTGAATGATCCCGCAACTCGTACAGGATCTCCTCCATCTCGAAGGCGGCAAGGATCGTCTCGATCAGCACCGTCGCTTTGATCGTGCCGATCGGGATCTCCAGCGCCTGCTGGGCGTACACGAACACGTCGTTCCAGAGGCGTGCCTCGAGGTGGCTCTCCAGTTTTGGGAGGTAGAAGTAGGGCCCGGTCCCACGTTCGCGGGTGCGGTGCGCGTTGTGGAAAACGTACAACCCGAAATCGAAAAGACTGGCAGAGACCGGATGGCCGTCGACGAACACGTGCTTCTCGACGAGATGCCAGCCGCGCGGCCTGACCATGAGAGTGGCCGGGTGCTCTCCGAGTTCATAGTGCTTGCCGTCTTGGCTGGCGAACTCGATCGTCCCTGCTATCGCATCGATCAAGTTGAGATGGCCCTGGATGTTGTTATTCCACGTTGGTGAATTCGAATCTTCGAAGTCGGCCATGAAGACTTTGGCGCCCGAATTCAGGGCATTGATCATCATCTTGCGTTCAACCGGACCTGTGATCTCGACCCGTCTATCCATCAGATCGGGAGGCACGGGAGCTACCTGCCATGCACCATCACGGATATTCTGGGTTTCGGGGAGGAAGTCGGGAAGCTCCCCGTGGTCGAGTCGGTCCTGGCGAATGGCTCTGGATCGAAGCAGAGCTTCGCGTCCCGGGTTGAAACGACGATGCAGGTCGGCTACAAAACGCAGGGCTTCCGGGGTGAGGATGAGGTCGAAATCTCCCCCAACCGGACCGATGACCTCGATTCCTTCACTCATCACGAGGGTCCTTCCTGAGATCAGCGTGCATGCGCTAATTATTGCAAGCAGGGACGCAAGAAGCGATTCGGCATGTGGATCGAAGCGTTTACGGGGCCAGGAACAGACCCGGCTCTTCGAGGTTCTCGCGCAGGCGGGCCATGAAACGGCGACCCAGCCCTCCGTCGATGACTCGATGGTCGTAGGAAAGGGAGAGCGGCATCATACGGGCGACAGTAACCGCACCGTTGCGAACCACGGCCTGGGCTTCGGCCCTTCCCACCGACAGGATCGCGGTCGTCCCGAATGGGATGATGGGCGTCCCGTACCCACCACCGACCGCTCCAATGTTGGAGACCGTGAAGGTGCCCCCGGTGAGTTCATCCGGGGTGAGCGAGCGCGATCGAGCGGCGTCGGCCAAGCGCACGATCTCGGTGGCAAGCTGGGGCAGATCCAACCGGTCGGCACCCCTCACCACAGGGACAATGAGCCCGTCCGGTGTATCGGCGGCAACGCCGACGTCGTAGCGACGCTTCAGCACCAGATGTTCTCCTTCGAGGGACGCATTGAACTCGCCGAATTCGACCAGAACCGGCAGGACGGCTTTGAGCACTAAGGCTTCGATGGGAACCGGGGTGCCATAACGGGATGACCAAGCACTACGGAGATCGAGCAGACGGTCCGCTACGACGGAGTCGAACGTCGTAACGTGCGGAATCTCTCGCCACGACCGTTCCATGTTGCCGGCAATCGTGCGGCGGAGCCTCGACAACCTGACCCGTTCCTCTCCTACCCCCGGTACGTGCGGTGGTGGCGCCTGCGCTGAACGGCCGGCTCGAGCGTGCACGTCTTCACGAATGATCCGGCCACCCGGACCTGAGCCCTGCACGTCGGCCAAATCGACGCCCAGTTCTTTGGCGAGTTTTCGAATCAGGGGAAGCGCCTGAATACCACCTGCCGCCGGTTGATCGGCACCCGCGGAGCGCGGGGCGAGGATCTCGGCTTCCTCAACAAGAGTGCCGACGATCGGGGCTGCTTCGGCCGGACTCCATAATTCACCCGGCAGTCCGATGACCGTGAGAACGGCACCTACCGGCAGAATCTGCCCTGGTTCTGCCCCGTGAAAGAGCACGACACCGTGATGAGGTGATGTGATCTCAACTACGGCCTTGTCGGTCTCGACCTCGACGAGTGGTGCATCTTCGGCGACCTCATCCCCAACGGCTACCAACCAGCGAACGACTTCTGCTTCCGTGAGGCCCTCTCCAATGTCCGGCAAAAGGAATTCGTAGGCCACTACCCCTCCAGTGTTCTGTGAGCTGCTTGGACGATTCGGTCAACGCCGGGCAGGTAGTACTCCTCCGTACGTTTGAGCGGAAAAATCGTGTCCCAACCGGTCACTCGCTGCACGGGTGCAAGCAGCGAGTACAGCGCTTCTTCCTGGATCCGTGCTGCTAGCTCGGCGCCAAACCCGGCAGTTCGATGACCTTCATGGATGACCACAACCCGTCCCGTCTTCTGAACCGACCCGACCAGGGTTTCAATGCCAAGCGGAACCAGACTGCGCAAGTCGATGACCTCGACCGAAATCCCCTCATCGGCTAGTTGATCCGCAGCGTGGCGGGTCTCCCGGACCATCGAACCGTAGGCAACCAGCGTGATGTCGTCTCCGCTTCTTTCGAGACGGGCGCGACCGATTGGCACGACGAAACGACCTGCGGCAACTTCCTCCTTCACGGCCCGGTACAACCGGATCGGCTCGAGGAAGATCACGGGGTCGGGGTCCTCGATGGCAGCCAGCAGCAGGCCTTTGGCGTCATGAGGGGTGGCGGGGACCACCACCTTCACTCCAGGAGTATGGGCATAGATCGCCTCGGTCGATTCACTGTGGTGTTCGGCCGCTCCGATCCCTCCCCCATATGGCATCCGGATGACCATCGGAGCCGAGAAGCGATGTCGGGAACGGTTTCGGATCCTTCCGACGTGACTCACGATCTGATCGTATGCGGGATATGAGAACCCCATGAACTGGATTTCAACCACGGGACGGAGGCCCGCCACCGCCATGCCAAAGGCCGTTCCGACAATGCCCGACTCGGCCACCGGCATGTCGATGACCCGTTCCGGGCCGTGGGTTTCGAGCAAACCGTTGGTCACCCGAAACACACCACCCGTCCGACCGACGTCTTCGCCCATTACCACCACGCGCGGATCGGTCGTGAGCGCGACGTCAAGTGCATCCGTGATCGCTTGCGCCAGGTTCAAAACGGTCATGACGGGTCGCGTCTTGACTCGAGAAGCCAGCGTTGCTGCTCAACCAACTCAGGCGTCATCTCGGCATACATGGCCTCGAAGATCTCCTCAGGAGCCAGCGGTGCCAGCGCTTCGGCTTCCTCGACGGCCCGGTCGATCTCATCGTGGGCTTCGGCAGCTATGCCGGACTCCCACTGCTCATCCCAGGCGTCCGCGGACATGAGGTACGTGCGGACCCGGTCGAGTGGATCCTTGGCCCTCCATGCTTCGACCTCGCCGGCGTTCCGATATCGGGAGGGATCGTCGCTGGTCGTATGCGGGCCAAGCCGGTAGGTGATCGGCCTCGATCAACGTCGCCCCGCGGCCGTCCCTGGCTCGCGCCACTGCCTCTTTCGTGGCTTGGTACATGGCAAACAGATCATTGCCGTCGACGAGCACACCGGGGACGCCGTAAGCATCGGCCTTCCCAGCGATGGTCTCCGATGCCGTCTGCTGTCGTCGGGACATTGAGATGGCGTACTGATTGTTCTGGCAAACGAAGACGACTCCGGTCCGGAACACCCCGGCGAAGTTCATCGCCTCGTGGAAATCACCTTCGGAGGTGGCGCCGTCGCCGAAATACGTGATCGCAATGCGGTCCGATCCCTGCAATCGCTCAGCCCACGCCAACCCCACGGCGTGCACCATGTGGGCGCCGACCGTGATCGATGGAGGCAGCACCGGGACGCCATCGGGAGGAGAACCGCCCCGTTCGTCGCCCATCCTGGTGAGTAGCAAGCGGGTCCAGGGGTACCCCTGCATCCACATGGCAGCCGCGTCGCGGTAAGTGGGGACCATCCAGTCGTCGGGTCGCAGAGCTGCGGCTGAGCCGACCTGGGCGGCTTCCTGGCCTTCGAACGGTGCGTAGGTAGCAAGGCGTCCCTGCTTCTGGATCGAGGTGGCCTTTCGATCATACTGGCGGGCTGCGACCATCGATTGGAACAGGCGTCTCGTCAGTTCGACATCCATGGGTGGTTCGCCGATAAGTTCGCCGTCCGGTGTGAGTATCTGCAGCATGCTGGCGTCAGGCTAATGGTTTGTGGGCGCGACGGACCCGGGGATCACGTGCCGAGATCGGAGGGAGCGAAGTTGACGTCCGGTACGTCGAATCGATAGAGCGAGACCGGTCGTTTCGAGGTCAAGCGCCGGACCAAGGGGAGGGGGAGCCGGGCGGTCAGGGCCACATACGTTGGCACGGCCGGCGTGACGAGGAGTCGCAGAAATCCCGCCATCGCTAGCTTTCAACCGTCGAGTCGGCATACATCTGGGCGAGGTCTTCTTCGGTCATCAACACAGCTCTGGCCTTCGACCCCTCGGAGGGGCCAACCACGCCTTTTCGTTCGAGGATGTCCATCACCCGGCCGGCGCGGGCAAACCCAATCCGCAGCTTGCGTTGCAGCATGGAGGTGGATCCCAGCTGCGAGCGAATCACGAGGTCGGTGGCAGAGCGGACCAACTCCGCATCATCGCCCTCGTCCTCGGCGGCGGTCTGCCTGACCTGCTCCGCGTTCGCTTCGATGACCTTGTCCTGGTACTTGGCTTCGCGTTGCTTCTTGACCCAACCGACGACGGTTTGAACCTCTTCCTCAGTGACCCACGCCCCTTGAATTCTCGCGGGTCGAGGTTCCGTCGCCGTGATCACGAGCATGTCTCCCATGCCGACCAGCTTCTCGGCGCCCATGCCGTCGATGATGACCCGGCTATCCGTCTGGGAAGCAACCGAAAACGCCAAACGGCTGGGAATGTTGGCTTTGATAACCCCGGTGATGACATCGACGGACGGACGCTGGGTGGCGATCACCAGATGGATACCGACTGCCCGAGCCATCTGGGCGATGCGAACGATCGCCTCCTCGACCTCGCGACCCGCGACCATCATCAAGTCGTTCAACTCGTCGACGATTACAACAATGTAGGGGAACCGATCGAACCCGTCGGGATCGAGGGTTCCCGCATCGTATTTCTCCCGGTAACCGACGATGTCGCGCACGTGGGCGTCCGACAGGAGATCGTACCTGCGGTCCATCTCGGCCACCGCCCACTGCAAGGCCTCGGCCGCTTTCTTGGGATTGTTGATGACTTTGGTGAGCAAGTGAGGAACACCGTTGTACTGGTTGAGCTCGACCCGTTTGGGATCGACCATCATCAAACGAACATCGTCGGGTGTGGTGCGCATCAAGATCGAAGTCACCAGCGAGTTGATACAGGAGGATTTGCCGGCACCGGTCGCTCCCGCAATGAGCACGTGGGGAAGTTCGGCCAGATTCAAGAGTTTGGGGCGCCCGGAGATGTCCATCCCCAGACCAACTTCCAGCGGATGATTGGCAACCTCCGCTTCGGAGCTGCGGAGGACATCGCCGAGCGTCACCAAGCGGCGGCGGCGGTTGGGAACTTCGACACCGATGGCACTCTTTCCGGGAATCGGCGCAAGCAACCGGACATCAGGGGTGGCCAGCGCGTAGGCAATGTCGTGCGCCAGGCCGGTCACCCTCGAAACTTTGACCCCGGGAGCCAACTCGATCTCGTAGCGGGTGACCGTCGGTCCGGGAACAATCTTCGTCAACCGGGCATCAACACCGTGCTGACGAAGCGTGTCCTCGAGTTCCCGGGCTGTGTCCTCGAGAGCGCGCCGGTTGTGCGATTCACCTCCGCCCAACTTCAGCAATTCGAGAGGCGGGAGGACGTAGCCCTCCCCCGGACGCGGTTTCGGCATTGGTATCTGCGTCTGACCCGGTCCAGGCCTGGCTTTGCCGGAGGGCTTCGATTTGGGAGCTTTCGGCTTCGGGCCCTGTTTCGCCACCGGAGGCTTGCGAATCAGTTCGGCAGGGCGATGCTCCACCACCGGCACGGCATGTCTTCCGGGTGTGCCGGCCACCGTTTGTTGTGCCCACCGGCGAACGCCCCCGACCAGCTCTCCGGTGGCCATGGCCAGCTCGCGAACCGTGGTACGGGTCAGAATGAGGATGCCCATCCCGGTGATGGCTACCAGGATCACGAGAGCACCCCAGAAGCCCAGCATACGCCGCAGAGGAAATGCCACGAGCGAGCCAACGGCGCCGCCACGATCTCTGACCATGTCGAGGCTGGCGGCAAGGGAGATTGCTCCGGTCATCAGGTGAAACATGGCCAGGGTGCCGACGAAGGTGAGGAACACCCCGATAGCCATCCGACCGTAGTCATCGCGTGGCTTACCGATGATGAGGGCCATGCCGATGCCGGCCACCGCGGCGGGAACCAGATAGGACCAAACACCAAACATCATGAGGAGTGCCGAAATCGTCCATCGCCCAACCGGCCCGGCTTGCCCGAAGAAGGCGAGGCCGAGCAAAACGGCGATCACGATGAGGATCAGTCCCCACACGTCGTCGGTCTGTCGCCCCAGGCGCGCCCGGATACGGTCCTTGACACCCGTGAGGCTCTCTCTCCAGGTCGGGGTTCGGGCCGCTCGGCTTGCGCTCGCCTTCTTGCGCGTTCCCCGGGAACGTTGAGTTGTCTTCGCCTTCGACACCCGACTCCGCCCTGTTGCCCCACGGCGGGTGGGTGTTCGATTGGCCATGTAGTCAGGACTTTACACAACCAGGTCCAGGTCACCAATCATTTACGCGCGCCCGTGCGCGCGGTGAGCGCGAATGGATGGCGGACGATGGAAGAGTTGCGTGCGGACCGGCCTTCCGGCGAAGTCGGCCGACTCATACCTCCATCACGACCGGCAGCACCACGGGCTTGCGAGAGATCTCCTCCCGAATGACCCTCCGGGTAGCGTTCCGCACGGCCTGTTGGACGTCGGAGATATCACACTCGCTCTTCTTGAATGTATCGACCAGAGCCTTCTTGACCGCTTCGGCCGCTTTGGCAAGCACCGGTCCCGGGTCGGTCGTGAGTCCGTGGCTGTCGAGCACGGGACCATAGATCAGCTCGGCCGTATGGAGCTTGACGCCAACCGTAACGATCACCACCCCTTCGTCGGCGAGATGGCGGCGGTGCCGCAAGACGGTGCCGCCGATATCGCCATACTCACTCCCATCCAGGTAAACGTATCCGGCTTCGACTGCCTGACGCTCGACCCGTGCCTTTCCTTCTTCCAACACGATGGCATCGCCGTCCGCCAGAGCGAACACCTCCGGCACCCGCATCTCGATGGCCAGGTCGGCGTGCGCACGCAAATGCCGAAACTCGCCGTGGACCGGCACGAAGGCCTGCGGCCGGACCACATTGAGGAAGGTCTTGAGCTCCTCCTGAGCACCATGCCCGGATACGTGCACTCGCGCATTTCGGCCGTGAAAGACGGTTGGGCCGGTTTTGAGCAACCGGCTGATGACCTTGGAAACCGCTGCCTCATTCCCCGGGATCGGCGTGGCGCTGATGAGCACGGTGTCGTCGGGTTGGATGTCAATGAACTTGTGGCGGCCCGAGGCGATCAGCGAAAGGGCTGCGAATGGCTCCCCCTGGCTGCCGGTGGAGATCACCATTTGTTTGTGGGGAGGCAGCTTCACGAGGTCTTCGATGTCGACGAGACTCCCGTCGGGGATATCCAATACACCGAGGTCGCGGCCGACCTGGCTGACCCTATGCATCGACCTGCCCAGGAAGGCGACCGTCCTGTCGTCTTCAACGGCCGCATTCACGAGTTGCTGAACGCGGTGAACATGGCTGGCAAAACAGGCGGCCAGGACGCGGCCCGGGGCGTGATGCACGATCTCCCGGATCGGCCTCCCCAGGGATGTCTCGGAGGGCACAAAACCTGGGTTCTCTGCGTTTGTGCTGTCGGCCATCAACAGCCGAACGCCCTGGCGCCCCAATTCAGCAAACGATGGCAGGTCCGTCGGACGACCATCGATCGGCGTCGGATCGAGTTTGAAATCTCCTGAGTGAACGATGAGCCCTTCAGGGGTTTCGAAGGCAACGCCCGAACCGTGCGGAACGCTGTGCGAGACGGGAATCAACTTGAAACGGAAACCGCCGAAGGAGACCCATTCATTGTCGGCGACGCCGCGAAAGTCCGCATCTACCCCCAACTCCTCGACTCTCCCACGGGCGAGCGCTACGGAGAATTCCGTTCCAAAGACCGGAACGTTGATGTCGCGGAGGAAGTAGGCCAACGAACCAACGTGATCCTCATGCCCGTGGGTCAGGACAACACATTGAACGTCGGCGGCCCGATCAATCAACCAGCTCCAATCCGGAAGCACGAGGTCTACACCGAGCATGTCTTCCTCGGGAAACATGAGCCCGCAGTCGATCAACGCTATTTTGCCGTTGATTTCGAGAGCGGCACAGTTCCGTCCGATTTCACCCAAACCACCCAGAAATGTCACTTTCACCGTCATCGCTGTTGCACCGCCCCCAGAGCTTCCTTGACTTTCTGGACCGTATCTTCCGAGGCCGCGACGAGCGGCAACCGCGGGTTCCCGACCGGTTCCCACAGTGCATTCAACGCAGCTTTGACCGGCATCGGATTGGGTTCGAGAAACAGCGCGCCGGCCAACGGGGCTAGCGCCAGGTGCAACTCGCGCGCCGTCGCCAAATCGCCATGCAGCGCTGCTTCGACCATCGCCTTGATCTGCTTACCGGCCAGATGAGCGGCTACCGACACCACCCCGACCGCACCAACCGCCATCATCGGCAGCGTGTTGATGTCATCGCCAGAGTAGATCGCAAAATCCTCCCCGACCGTCAGCCTCGTATTCGTGGTGAAAGCCACATCCCCAACAGCATCCTTGACCGCAACAATGCGCGGGTGCTCGGCCAGTCGAGTCAGCGTGTCGAGTTCAATCCTGCGGCCGGTCCGGCCCGGAATGTTGTACAGGAGCACCGGGAGATCGCTGGCGTCGGCAACGGCCGTGAAGTGTTCGATGAGACCCTGCTGCGGTGGCCGCGAGTAGTAAGGCGTGACCGCCATGACTGCGGCGCAACCCGCTTCGGCGGCCCGGCGGGTCAATTCCACGGACTCCGCGGTGTCGTAGGTGCCGGTACCGGCAACGACGTGAGCCTTCTCGCCGACGGCTTCAACCACGGTGCGAAAGAGAGCCACTTTCTCATCATTGGAGAGCGTGGGAGATTCACCGGTCGTCCCACACACCACCAGCCCGTCGGAGCCGGAGTCGATGAGGAACCTGGCAAGTCGCCAGGTCTTGTCGTAGTCCACATCTCCGTCGGCGGTGAACGGGGTGATCATTGCGGTGAGTAGGTGTCCGAAGGGCGCCATGACGCCTGCCTCCTGTATGGGCGGTCAAGCTGAATCCTAGGTCGATTACAGCGGGGAACCTCGCACTGCGCTATCGCAGGAATATCCGGGCCTGCCAGTAACCTGACTGCATCATGACCATGACTTTTGTAAAGAATGTCGACACCGCCGCGTTCCAACGGGAGGTGATCGACCGGTCCAACGAGGTTCCCGTAGTAGTGGACTTCTGGGCAGCCTGGTGCGGTCCATGCAAGGTACTGGGTCCCCTGCTGGAGAAGCTGGCCGGTGAATTCGCTGGAGGGTTCGAGCTCGCCAAGGTCGACGTGGACAGCAACCAGGAATTGGCCGGGCAGTTTGGAGTGCAGGGTATTCCCACAGTGGTCGGCTTCAAGGATGGGACGCCGGTCGGCCAGTTCACCGGGGCCCTTCCCGAGCACAGCGTCCTGCAATGGCTCCGCCAGATCGTTCCTTCCGAAGCCGACGTGCTGGCCGCCGCCGCTGGTGACCTCCTGGACGAGGGCGAGGCATCCGCCGCCGAGCGGAGCTATCGCGAAGCGCTCACGATCGATCCCCACCACGTCGATGCGGCCGTCGGGTTGGCCTCGTTGCTGATTGATGCGGAGAAGAACCAGGAAGCCCTGGACCTGTTAGGCCCACTGCCACCTACCCAGGAGGTGGAGCGGCTCCAGGCTGCAGCCCGGATGGGCGCCGTCGACACGAACGCCATCCCGGATCTCGAAGCGAGGTTGGTGACCGATCCCGATGACACCGTGGCTCGAATTGAACTGGGCAGGGCGTTGGCTGCCACCCATCAATTCGAACCTGCTCTGCAGGACCTCCTGGAGGCAGTATCCCGAGGGGGCGAAACCCGTGATGAGGCGCGCCGAGCCATGCTGGACGTGTTCGAGGTTCTCGGATCCGACCATGAACTCACGATTGCCTACCGGCGTCGCCTGGCCAGCGCCCTGTTCTAGCCGGGTCTTCGGAGATTGCCGTTGCGGCGAGGGTCTGCGATGGCACGCAAACCAGCCTCCCGGCCACCGCCGCAGGTCCGGTAACCTGGCCGCCATCCATCTCAGGAAAGGCGCCACATGGCCAAGCAGTATTCCGCTCCCCCCTCACTCGATATCGATCTCGCCAAGACGTACTCGGCGACCGTCGACACCAACCACGGCGAGATCTCGATCAGCTTCTTCGCTGAGGATGCGCCGCAGGCCGTCAACAACTTCGTGTTCTTGGCCAGGGAAGGCTTCTACGACGGGGTCATCTTCCACCGCGTGGTGCCGGGTTTCGTGATTCAGGGCGGCGACCCGACCGGGACGGGGCGAAGCGGTCCCGGCTATACGTTCCGCGACGAACTCGACAAGCCGCGTTCGTACGCACGCGGCATCGTGGCCATGGCCAACGCAGGCCCGAACACGAACGGCAGCCAGTTCTTCATCTGCCTGGACAACGTTGGCCTCCCCCACTCGTACACCATTTTCGGTGAGGTAACCGATGGCATGGACGCCGTCGATGCCATCGCCGGATCAAAGCTGCGGGGCGAAAAGCCTGTCGATGATGCCGTCATCCGGTCGGTCACGATTAGCGAGAGCTAGACCGTCCGGATTCGCAGCAGACTCATGGCGCGACGCGTCAGGTCGGCAACCTCCCATTCGGCTCGTGCCCGAGATAGCGCACCGTGCACCGGAAGTCCCGGCGGGTCAGGTCCGCCAGCTCGTAGTACGAGAACACGGAATAGATGTCCGAGCTCAGGGAGAGTTTCACCCGGTCACTGGGGTTGAGCGGCAGCTCAGCAAACTGGGCGCCCTCCGGCAGATCCAGGTGGTTGGCTGCGTCTTCGTGCCAGGCGTCCCACGCCCCGGCCTGCGATGGTCCCTCCTCGGGGCGGATCAGCGCGTTTGCTAACACGGCGCCGCCCACCACGATGAGCACCGCCACGGTCAACGCCAAAAAGGTGTGCTTTCTTCTGGCCTTTTCATGGCGGTGCTGATGTTCCTCGCAGCGCCGATTCCCATCGCTCTGCCAATCGACCCGGCCTTCGCAGTGGTCGGAGAAGTCACGGCATTCATCCCTGGAGAGCACGGGCTCCGGATAGTGGCCGGCGGCCATGACCTGAGCCTACGCAATCACGCTGGAAGGCTGAGAATCCTCGTCCGCAACGCCCCGGGTTTCGCCTTCGTAGCAGACGGGGCCGCTCACCGGGCAAAGGTCCAGGAGGGCGGTCGTGGTTGTCCGACCGCCCTCCCGGGCCGGGAGGTTCATGACTCGACGGTAAACACCTCGATCATGTTGTGCGCAATGGCATGGGGCGCGCCACCCGAGCGGTCATTGATGAAGCAAAGAACTGCGTATGGGCGGCCGGCCTCAAACGTGGCCTGAAAGGTGCCTCCCATCCCCGCCGAGTACACCGACGATCCGATTTCGATGGTCTCATCCGGAAGCGGGATCCCTTCCGGAGGCGGACTGGACTCGTCAAGTGTCAGCAGCGTCTGTATCCCTTCCCTGATGGCGGCCTCATCGGTTCCTTGGGGGAATCCGAGCACAACGGCGTGGTGTACCTGGACGGGGCCTTCGTTGACGAACGTGACCGTCTGGGCTCCGGCCACGATCCCTTCGATCGCGAAGCCGTAATCCCGGGCGGTGATCCTGGCGCCCTCAGGGAGATCATCAGCTGCAGGTGCCAATCCGGCAACGCCAACGGTTCCGAGCACCGCTATCACTTCGCCGGTTTGCACCAGCGAGTAGTCGGCCGGGCTCAATGTCAAGGTGGTAGTCATAGACCCGGCCGGTTGCACGAACCCGACCCCGACGATGCTCCTGATGTAGTCGGGGATCGGAGCACCTTCATTGATCAAAGCGCTCAGATCGGCGACGAATTCCGTCTCCGGCCGACCGGCCGACTCAATGAACTCGAGATCCATTTCCCGGCTGCTGTCATTCTTGACCGTTACCTCGTAGATGCCGGCTTCCAGACTGGCCGGAAGACCCGTAACTCCCGCCTCCGAAGCTACCAACGACAGCGTCTTCGGCTCGACGGAACCGGTAGCGCAGCCGGCCAAAACCAGAACCACGAGGCTGGCGGCCAGCGCCGTAACGGCGCGCCCCAACACAATTCGATCAAACATCCGTGTTCTCCCTCTGTCGGTTGGAGATCAACCGACCCATCGATTGGTAACTTATCAAGCGCTTGATCATCTGACAAGGAGCATTATCGTGGCGGCATGCCCGAGACCCGAGCCCGAATCCTCGAAGCGGCCCTGCGATTGTTCGCGACCGACGGATATAAGACCTCGACCGTTCGGGATCTGGCGGCAGAGGTTGGATTGACCAGCGCCGCCCTCTATCACCACTTCCCGAGCAAAGAGGCCTGCCTGGAGGCACTGGTCGCACCGTATCTGGATGCGGTCGACCGGGTGTTGGCACGGCATCCAATTGGAACCAACCAAACCCTCCAGGACCGACGTTCCCTTCTCTCGGAGTACCTGGCGGTGTTGCTGCAGTCCCCCGACCTGACCCGCCTCGTCGACCGGGATCCAGCCATCAATAGGCACACAGAATTCGGGCACCGAATCGAGCAGATCGTCGACGGGTTCTTGCTCCGGCTGGCCGGCGCCGATGCCACCCCGGTGGCGCTGCTGCGGGCCACGGCGGCCTTGGGAGCTTCACGCCGCCCGGTGCTGCGCACCGATATCGACGTGGAGCCGCTGGCCGACGAGCTGGTCGACCTGGCGATATGCATGTTCGACGGGTGATCCCGGGCCACGTCTCCGGGCGGCCGTGTCACCGTTACTACTATCCGGCACCGTGAACGCCGACCCTGCTTTCGAATCCAAACCGCCGGGTTGTGGTTTGGCTGTCGCCGGCGCCGGAGTTTGCTTGGTTTGGCGGCGCTCGGGTTCTGGATCGGGTTCTTCGTCCTGGATCCACCCGGTTATTATCTTGGTCTTGCAGCACTTCCCGTCTCGGCGCTCTTCACCGTTCTCGGTGCTCTGCTGTCGTCGACCAATAGCGACTTTCTGCTGATGTGGCCGGTTGATGCCGGGTTATGGCTGGCCGTAGCGTTCGTCGTCGGGTCATCTTCCATCGCGTGGTGCCGGGTTTCGCGATTCAGGGCGGCGACCCGCCGGGACGGGCGAAGTGGTCCCGGCTATACGTTCCGCGATGACCTCGACAAGCCGCGTTCGTACCGCCCGCGGCATCGTGGCCATGGCCAACGCAGGCCCGAACACGAACGGCAGCCAACCCGCGTAGCGAGCGGAGGAACTCACGACGGAAACGGTTCCGTGTCTCCGCTGCAGATCGTTACGAGTCTGTTACTTGCTCGTTGCACTGGTGTGACTCGACGGCGACACACTGATTGCAGCAACGAACGAGAGGTTCTCATGCGGCGAAGCTTCCCACTCATCATCGGATTGGCGTTGGTGGCAGCCGCCTGCGGTCCCCAGGCAGTCACCGGGGAAGAGCCCTCAACCACGACGACAACCGTGACAACGACACCCACGGAAACGACCACCATCACCACGACCAGCCTGCCGTCAGGACCTACGAGGACCCTCCCACCATCTCCGGTTCGCCACCTGGACCGAGACGCGCAGTGCCGTTCCAGAAAACGCCCGATTTGGCAAACTACTCGCCGGGTCGCCCGGGTACGTCGTTTTGGGCTGGCATGACAAGATCTCCGGCGTGCAGGGCGTCCGCTCCGGTCTGTGGTTTTCCATTGATGGATCCAGATGGGAGGAAGTGACGCCAACCGGCGAAGACCTCGAATGGGTCGAGCTCAACTCCGGTGTCTGGACGGGTACCGAGTTCGTAGTGGTTGCCGAGGGAATCATCAATGCCGAGAACACCGGTGACGGCATCGAAGGCGACGGCCCACTGCTCTTCCGCTCGACGAACGGCCGGGATTGGTCCATTGAGGTTGTCGATACCGCCCTGGTCGCCGCGGTACCTCGACTGGGCCGGATGTTCATGACACCCGAGACTCATCCAGTACCCCGGCCGCGACCGGTTTCACCGACATCATTTTCGGACCGGAGGGGTTGCTGATAACCGGATGGCTGAGCACGTCCGAAGGCACCGAAGCCGTCGTGTGGTCATCGAGCGATGGCGAAGCGTGGACGGTCCGGCGGCTACCGGGAGCCAAAGCAAACGTCAAAGCTGATCGGATCGAACGAGGCCCGCTCGGCTATGTGGTCCTGGGCTCCCAGCAGGTCATCGGTGGCGGCGGGGGGACAACGTCGGTGCTGTGGCGGTCGAGCGACGAGCTGGGCTGGGAACTGGTCAATGAACCGTCGACCGAGTACTCCCGGCGTGGAGCCGCTCATCCCCGAACTGTGGTACGCAAACAACGCCGCAGTCGGTCCATCGGGGTACCTCCTCTCGGGATCGCTTTGGTCGGATGCCGGTGCCATCGAATGGCATCTCTGGTACTCGGATGACGGGAAGGGCTGGGCTGAAACCGAACCACTTCCCGGGGAACTTGCGTACGTCCAGGACATAAAGGGCGATAACGACGGTTTCATCGCCGTCGGCTGTCAGACAATCGACGAACAAGCCCTTACGTCCCTGTGGCGCTCTCCCGACGGCAGGTCGTGGACGACCGAACCGGTCACCTTTCCCTTTGCGTGCATCAATAAGCTCGAAGGAGTCGGCAACCAGTGGGTAGCCCACGGTAGCGACGCCCACCCGGATCCTGTCTACAACGCGAGCGAGTTCTGGCAGGCGACCGAGTACATCATCTGGACGGCTCCGGTCACGGTCGAAGTCCGTTCAGTCGTTCGGGTGGCTCCCGATGACGTGCTCAACGTGCGGGCCGGTCCGGGAGTTGAGAACGAGATCATCGCCGACCTTTCCTCTTCGGCGTCCGGAGTGATGCTCACCGGCCGGGAGACGCTGGTCGAGTCTTCGATCTGGGTCGAGATCGTAACCGAAGAGGGAACCGGCTGGGTCAACGAGTACTACCTGGCCGAGAACTAGCAAACGGTCAGCGGGTCGACGGTCGGTAGCTACCATCCTTCGCCGTGACCGCAGAGCCCGCTCTTGATCCCGATGCCCCCGGCTGCGGCCTTGCCGCCGCAGGAGCGGGTGCCCTCCTCGGGTTGGCCGCGCTCGGGTTCTGGATCGGGTTCTTCGTCCTGGACCCACCCGGCTATTTTCTCGTCTTTGCAGCACTTCCCGTCTCGGCGCTCTTCACCGTTCTCGGTGCTCTGCTGTCGTCGACCAATAGCGATTTTCTGCTGGCGTGGCCGGTTGATGGCGGGTTATGGCTGGCCGTAGCGTTCGTCGTCTCTCGTTGGGCGTCGCGCAAAGGCTTGAAACAACGTGCCTTCGCCTCGGCCTTTCTTCTCGTCGTAGTCATCGCTCTCGTCTATGGAGCGGCCCTCAGCCTGCTGGTGGAACCGGCTGCGTGACCGTGCAGCCGGACAACCAGCCGTGCAGCACGGTCACCTGAGACTGAAGGGCGGGTATTCGTCGGTAACGAGCAGGGATGCGTACGCAGATACCCGAAGTCCCCACCGGCCAACGCCGACCATGTAGTCGAAGAGAGCCCGCGGGTAGCGTCCGGTGAAGAGGATGGCGAACCAGGCGATGACCCAAACAAACAGCCCAACAACCGCAAGTACGACCAGCACGATGTAGTGCGGGATGGCCAGCAGCCATTTGACCAGCGGCAGCCAGCGATTGAGGTCCTGTTCCACATCGGGATAGTCGATCTCGAGATGCACGGACTGTTCTTCAACGGTCGACGGGTAGCGATCGGTGAGCAGGAAGAAGTAGGCGCTGACCCTGGCCCCGAAACGCGTCAGTTCCCGGGCAAAGTCGAACCACCAGCGTGGGTAGCGCTCCCGAAACACGATCATCAGCATCGTGGCCAGGAACAATCCGCCGGTGATCCCTCCGCCGGTCCGTTCGATCTGTTCGCCGGTTTCAGCGACGGTCTCGTTCCCGGTGGCCGTGAGCAGGGCCAGGATGATGCCGATCGGGATCACCCAGATGATCCGGAAGAAGGTCGTGAACCTGTCGAGTTGCTCGGGATAGTCGATCTCGAGACGGGCTGCGTAGGAATCGGATCGGTGTGACCACCGGTCACCTCCTCTTGGTAGGTCGGCTTCGCCTGCATTCGGCGTCCGCGGTTTTCCGTGACGTTAGCGACCCCCTACCTGTCGATGCTTCTCTCGTTCGTAGACCTTCTGGACCTGGCTCTCCCCAAGAAGACGAAGACCGCATGGCCGACGACGCCCAGTCCCCAGAAGAGGATCACCCAGTAGGCGAAGTCGAGACCCAGGAAGGCCTGCTCACCGGGGCCGACCCGCCGATCGAGCATGACCAGAAGGGTGTTCATGAACACGTACGTCATCAGGTGATACCAGAAGTCGCGCACGCTCTTGACGTGTCTCTATGCCCGCTGCAGGGCAGGATCGTCGTGAGCCATGTATCCCTCCGCGGACAACGCCTTCCATTGGACACGGCCAGGCGAAGCCCGCCTAGAGGGCAATGGTCCCATTGGCAGGGGTCATCCCGGCATGATGGGCCGGGCTACAGGCCGAGCAAACCCTCGATCCCGATCGTGAGTCCCGGAAGCTCTGCGACCTTCCGGACTGCAAGAAGGACTCCGGTCATGAAGGCCGTACGGTCGCTCGTATCGTGACGGATGGTCAGCAACTCCCCGTCGTTGCCGAGCAACACCTCCTGGTGGGCAACCAGACCGGGAAGCCGTACGGCGTGGACCGGCACGCCTCCGATAGAAGCCCCCCGGGCTCCCACGGTCAACTCGGTCGAGCTCACCGCTCGACGCTGATCGGGTTTGGCACGGCTGATCCGCTCTGCGGTGCTGATAGCGGTACCACTCGGTGCATCGGCCTTACGATCGTGGTGGAGCTCGACGACCTCCGCCGCCGCGAAATGGGGGGCAGCCAGTTCGGCAAACCGCATCATGAGGACCGCGCCGATCGAGAAGTTCGGGCGCTATCAGGCAATTGGGCGGACCGTCACCCCACAGGTCGGCCACCTCGGCCAGTCGTTCACGCGAGAACCCGGAGGTCCCGACGACCGACATGGTTGCCGAATTCGCGCCACAAACCGAGATTGCCCATGACGGCGTCCGGATGCGTGAATTCGACCACCACCTCAGATGCTGCCAACGAGCCAGGATCCGCGGAGACCGTCAGCCCGGCCGGACCATCCTGACCCGCCTCCGGGTCGTACAAACCGGCTCAGCTCGAGGTCGCCGGCCTCATTGATGGCGGTAGCCACGAGCTTGCCCATGCGACCGTGAGCTCCCGACACGCCCACACGAATCATGTGAGAAACTCCTCGAATGCTTCGCCATCGAAGGGCCCGACCGCCCCGATGACCTTCGTCCCGCTGAGAACCGTTTCGGCCACCGCCTGAACCTCCTCAAGAGACACTGCCTCGATGCGCTCAATCTTCTCGTCCACCGACAGGTGTTCCATCCTGGTGAGCTCATCGCGACCCAACCGGATCATCCGACTGTTCGGATCCTCGAGGGCCAAAGCCAGGCTACCCCGCATGTTGCCCCTGGCCCGTTCCAGTTCGTCGGCCGTGACACCCCCGGCGATCAACTCATTGATTTCGGCGCGGATCAACTCGAGCACCGCAACGGCCTGGGATGGGGTTGTGCCGGCATAGACACCCCAGGCTCCTGCGTCGGCATAGGGGGCCCGGAAGCTGTACACGGCATACGCCAGACCTCTTTCCTCGCGGATGACCCGAAACAAACGCGAGGACAGTCCCCCCCCCAGCACATGGTTGAGCACCTCGAACGCAAACCTTCGATCGTCGCCCCGTTTCAGGCCACTGCCACCGATAACCACATGCGCTTGCTCGGTGGGGCGGTTCACGACGCGGACGTGGGGACGAGGCTGCAGGGCGGCCAATTCGTGATCGACTTCGTCTCCGTCCCACATTCCGAAGTGGCGGGAGGCCAATGCAACAACCTCTCCATGATCGACACTCCCGGCCACTGCCAGAACCGCGGATCCGGCCTGATATCGCCGTTTCCAGTAGCCGGACAGATCGTCGCGGGTCATGCGGTTGACCGATTCCCGGGTTCCAAGCACCGGACGCTCCAGTGGGTGCCCGGCGAAAACCGCCTGAAAGAACTCCTCATGAGCCAGGTCACCCGGGTCGTCCTCGTTCATGTTGATTTCTTCAACGACGACCTGCCGTTCCGAGTCGATCTCTTCGGAACGAAACGCCGGCCGCTGCAACATCTCGGCGAGCAGCGCAAGCCCTTCTTCGAGATCATCGTCGAGGAGCCGCGCCCAGTAACAGGTGTAGTCCTTCGAAGTGAAAGCGTTCGACTGTGCTCCCATGGCATCGAACCGCTCCGAGATCTCCCGGGCGGACAGGTGCTACGGACCCTTTGAAAAGCAGATGCTCGAGGAAGTGAGATGCCCCTGCTTCGGAATCTGCCTCATCGCGGGTTCCCGTGTCAACCCAACAACCAACGGCGGCCGAGCGGACCCCCGCCACCGGTTCGGTGATCACGCGCAGACCCGTCGGGAGTGTGGTGAGATCAAAGTGCATGGGCGGATGATAGAACCAGTGTCGGGTCCGGACTGCGATGAACATCCCGGCGAGCCCGATAATGTGGAGCCCCATGGACGAAGCCACCGTCACGACCTGCTATCGCCATCCGGATCGAGCCACCGGTCTCTCCTGTTCGACCTGCGGGCGGCCTATCTGCGTCGAATGCTCTCGTGACACCCCCGTCGGTCAGAAGTGCCAGGACTGCGCCGCGCCGACCGGCCGGCACAAGGTCATCAATGCCCGCCAGCAGTTCAACCGCCCGACTCCGGTGACCCTGGCCATCCTCTTCATCAATATCGGCATCTTTCTCGCCGGCTATCTCATGCGTGACGTCGATCTGATCGGTCAGTTCGGCCAGATCAACCAACTGGTCCTCAATGGCGAGTGGTACCGGATGCTGACCGCCACCTTCCTCCACGCCGGCGTCATGCACGTCGGCTTCAACATGTACGCTCTCTACCTGTTCGGGCCGCAGATCGAACGGCAAATGGGCGCTCTGCCATTCGCTGCCATGTACCTTTCCGCAGCTCTCGCGGGCAGCGCCGCCTATCTGGTATCCGGACCCGGCAACGTCGCCGTCGGAGCTTCCGGTGCCATCTTCGGGCTCTTCGGGGCTTGGATCGGCGCTAGTTACAGCCAGCGACATACCCCGGCCGGGCGTGCCCTGTTCCAACGACTGGCCATTCTGCTCGCCGTGAACCTGAGCTTGCCTTTGTTGTTTCGCGGCCTCATCGCGTGGGAAGCTCACGTGGGTGGTCTCATCGCCGGACTGCTGATCGTGGCAGCCTGGCAGCGCCTACCGGGACGCGACCAGCGTGCCATCGCACTCAGGACCTTGAGCGCTCTGGCAGTTGGTTTAACCGCCGTGGTGATCGCGCTGCTGGTCATCTAGCGAACCACCCGCAAAGCGCTCTGTTCTGTGGGAGACTCACTGGTTATGCGCCCGCGTGAGCAATCCATCCTCTCCGAGATACTCCCCCCCGAGGAGCGGGCGATTGAAGCCGTGGTTGCCCGCTACCAGCGGGTGGCGCCGGCCGTCACTCGCTTTGCGCGCTCTCTTGCCAACAACGACACCCTGCGCGTGAGGCTGGGTGCTGAAGCTTCCGCCGGCGCTGACGACGTTGTGCTGGACCCGGGTCTCTTCCAGGCCGCGTACTCCCGCAGTGCTCCCGTGACGCCGGAGGAAGTAGCTCTCGCTTCGGCCTTGCACGAGGTCGTGCATCTCATCTCAACCGATTTCGAGGAACGCCGCCCCATCCCGGCCTCGTGGTTGTCCGAAGAATCCGACCCGGGCTCCGAAGTTGCCGTCGATCTGTTGGACGCGGTTGTTACGGCCGGTGGCCCGGCTGCGGAGTCGTTGTTCTTCGCCCTCGAAGATGCTCGCCAGGAGTTCTCCGGTATGAGTAGTTATCAGGGGGCCCGTTCGGTACTCGAGGACTTGTACAACGCTGCAACTCCAGGCGCGCTCGGCTCGGCCAAACCGCTCGGTCAGTTTGCACTTGCGTGTTTCCTGTTGGCCGGCCGTTACTCGGATCGCGAACGGTTGGAAAGAAACTCGGTCCCGCAAGTGGCCGGGGCGCTGGCCGATGCCACTCCCTTCCTCGATGAGGCCATCCAGGCAGAAGACCCCTGGGAAGTCGGGTACCTCGCTCTGCAACTGCTGGCCGTGGCGCGCCTCCACGGCCTGGTCGTCGAGGGACCACCCGACGAATCTCCCAGCCAGACGAAAGCCCGGCAAGAAGCCGAATCATCGACTATGGCCGACGCCGTCGACCGGGTTCGCCTGATCAGTCCGGTCCTCCAGGACGCGGCCGGATATGACTCGACCAAACGGGCCGCGGAAGCCCGGGCCGGAGCGGAGGGACGCAAAGCGCCCGCCGATCTCGCCGGCGACGCTTCCACCGATCAGATTCTCCGGGTCAGCCAATCCCCGATGGTGTACTTGCCAACCGGACAGACGGGCAGGCTGATCGTCTCACAGATACCCGACCGATTCCGGACCTTCGGACGTCTCGGGCGAGAAGCACTGGCCAGCACTGCGCAGCGATGGGGGGTGGCGCAACGTCACGTGTCCGGAGAACTGCACCCGCTCTTCGTCGCCAATCAACGGCGCGGTCTTCGATCGGGCTTCGACAACGGTGACCTGTCACCTCATTCGGCGTTGCTCATTGGTGCGGGTCTCTACCAGCGGATGTACGAGCGCCGGGACTTGCCGACCAGGAGGGCGTACTCCGTCAGCCTTCTGGTCGATGGCTCGGCGAGCATGTTGCAGCCGCGCCGTCTGGACAACGGTTTGCGCTCGCCATGGGGTTTGTCGGCCGCCACGCTCGGAGCCTGGACGCTGGCCCACCTCTGTGACGAGCTGCAAGTGGATTTCGAGATTGCCCTTTTCAACCGTTCGTTCGCCGCCGCGCCCGGCGACACGGAACGGGCCTACACCGAACGCCGCCACCGGGCGATGGCCGGCCTGAAACGAACGCAAGGGACGGCCGCCGAACGCCTCACCAGCACCGTGAATCATTACCTGATCAAGACGTTCGACGAACCATGGCGACGGGCTGAAGACGTTCTGGCAGGCTTGTTCTGGATGACCAGCGAACCCGTGCAGGCGGCCACCCGGGCTCGCAAGGCCCCGGACGAATCTCCGCCGGTTTCTATGTTCGAAAAGGCAGCCAATGTGGATGAATTCAACGTGGCGCACGCTGCGGAACGGATGCTGCAACAGCGCTCACAGGTCCGGGTGCTCGTGATCCTGGCCGACGGTATGACCAGGGGATCGGTCGAAGCCCTGGCTGCTACCGCGCAATCCATCGAACGAGGCGGAACCACCGTGCTCGGCATCGGCATCGGCGACGCAACTGTGCAGGCCGCCTACAGTCGCCACCAGGTCG
The DNA here is from genome assembly GCA_963715305.1 of uncultured Actinomycetota bacterium. Classification (GTDB taxonomy): domain Bacteria; phylum Actinomycetota; class Acidimicrobiia; order Spongiisociales; family UBA4744; genus UBA4744. The sequence goes on along the minus strand of CAVQSB010000005.1, from coordinate 177,869 downwards.
TCGAACAACCCGACGCCCTGACCCGCGCCATGGTCGAAGGCGTCCGCTCGGCGCTTCGTCGAAGTCTTGCCCTGTGGGGAGTCGATACCTGGTGGTCACGAGCCAGTCGTCAATCATCTGAACCAACCGAGGAGCCGATCAGTGCCTGAGAAAGTGAAATTCATCGACCCGACCAAAGAGGGATCTCCGATTGAACTAGAGACCTTTGAGGTTCCGGCCGACGTGCCCGACCGCGCCCACCGCATCACCAAGATCCCCGATCCCGATCCGTTCTATGTCGACCTCGGCATGTTGTATCGCTTCGCCGCACTTGAGCAAGTGCGCCGGGCCAGCAGCGAAGCCTTCGTACCCCTCCATATCGCGGTACGGGGACACATGGGCACCGGCAAGGATCACGATATCGAGCAATTCGCAGCCTTGATGCGTCTCCCCTACTACCGCATTCCGCTGACCGGTGAGGTCCGCGACGTCACGCTGATCGGCTCGACCAAGCTGTACGGTGACGGCAAGGGAGGAACCGAGAGCCGTTGGGAAGACGGCGACATCACCCGAGCGATACGCGGCCCTGCGGTGGTCAACCTCTCGGAACTCAATGCCGCCGGGGCAGAAACCTTGTTCGCCCTCCACGGTCTCCTCGACCGATACCGTGCCCTCGACCTGCCCAACGGTGAGTCGGTCAGGCTCCAAGCAGACGTCCGGCTGTTCGGGACCATGAACCCGACCGACTTACGGGACTATGCAGGTACACAAACCCTCAACAAAGCGTTCGCCGATCGGTGGCTGATCTGGGAAAAGGACTTCCCGAGCGAGTCGCAACTCAAGGCGATGCTCGAGCGCCGCTACCCCTCCATGAAGCCTGAGTTCGTTGAGGCGCTGGCCAGACTTACCGTTGAAGTCAACGAATCGTTTCGCGCCCGTGATACCGGAACCCGGGTGGAAACACCGATGAGCTTGCGCTCGATCCTCGATCGAGTCCCGACCGGGCTGCAAATGTTTGCCGGGGCAACTGACCCACTGCTTCGATCATGGCAGGAGTTCGTATTGCCCCACATCGACCCCTACGACCGTGACCACTACGAAACGGTATGGAGTGCAGTGGTTCGCAAAGGACCGCCCGGCCCTCCATTCAGCTGAGTATCGAAAGTCGAAGGCGACAGAGCTAGGAGTCCAGGGCGGCGGCCACTACCGTGACCCCATCCCCGACAGAGTGGCTGATGCGTTCCTACGGATTCGAAGATATCAACCTCAACCGACTGATCGGCGAATTGGTCGATGCAGCTGGTGACGGCAGCAATGCCGACCTCACCGGCGAGATCGTCACCTCGGCCATCAAGCTCTTCCGCGACAAGGCTGACCGGGGCGACATGAAACTCATCAATGCAGCCGTGAAAGAAATGCGTTACTCACTGCTGATCTTCTCGAAATACCAGCACGTGCCAAAAGTGACCATCTTTGGATCTGCTCGAACCAGTAGCGACGACCCAAACTACCTGATGGCGGCTGAGTTTGCCAGGAAAATGGTGGAGGAGCGCGGTTGGATGGTCGTGACGGGAGCCGGTCCCGGCATCATGGAAGCCGGCAACCGCGGAGCCGGCTCAGAGAACTCCATCGGGGTCAACATTCGCTTGCCTTTTGAAGATCAGGCGAACGCCTACGTTGATGCCAGCCGCACCATCAACTTCAAGTACTTCTTCACTCGAAAACTCGGCTTCGTCAAGGAGTCCCACGGCTTCGCGTTGTTTCCGGGAGGGTTCGGAACGATGGATGAGACTTTCGAGTTGCTGACCCTTGTCCAAACCGGGAAGAGCGACCTGCACCCCATCGTCATGCTCGAATCGGATGGAACGGGCTACTGGCAGACGTTCAACGACTTCGTGCAGAAGGATCTCCTCGGTAACGGCCTGATCGCCGAATCCGATCTCAGCATCTACAAGGTAACCAACGATGTCGAGGAAGCCACCCACGAGATCTGCAACTTCTACTCGAACTACCAATCACAACGGTATGTGGACGGCCGGTTGATCTTGCGGCTCAACGAGGCGCCCGATCAGGACCAGCTCTCAGATCTGAACGATCGATTCTCCGACATCGTTGCGGCGGGTTCGATCGAAGTCATCGAGCCAACCGACGCTGAGAAAGCGGACGGTGATTCCCTCAATCTGGACCGGGTTGCATTACGCTTCAACCGACGCAGTTTCGGGCGGTTGCGGCAAATGGTTGATGTCCTCAACGACCTCATCGACACCGATGACATCGTGCACCCGCCGCGAGCGTTCCACGTCTAGACGGCTCGGAGCAACTGGTTACAGGGGTTCTCTCACATAGCGAAAACAGGCTCTCACGACTAGCCTTTGCGGGTGCGCGAGATCCTTTCCGACCTGGTAGCCGAGCAGCAATATCAAGACCAGTTCCTGCAACGGACCAACATCCGGGACTGGAAAAGGAAGACGCCCTTCACAGGGTGGACCATCCACGATACGGTCAGCCACCTGGCCTCGTCCGAGGGCTATGCCTACAACGCTCTCGAAGAGGCAGGTTCACGGCTCAATGAGGCATCCCAGTACGACGCGTTTGAGAAGTTCAGCCTGGCCGGAGTGCTACCGGGACGAACGATGCGGCCCCAGGACGTCATCGAGTGGTGGCGCGAAGCTCGGGCCAAAGTGGTCGACTCGCTCTCCCGCACGTCACCCGAAAAGCGCGTGCCATGGTTCGCCGGTGACATGAGTGCGAAGACCTTTGCGACGGCCCGACTCATGGAGACTTGGGCAAACGGTCTGGACATCCATACGACCATGGATGCCGAACCGGACGACACTCCTCGACTACGACACATCGCCTGGCTGGCCTGGAAGACACTGCCCCACGCTTTCGAAGATGCGGGCCAGCCCTACGAAGCCCCCGTCCGAGTTGAGGTCATCGGTCCGGCCTATGCCAAATACATCTTCGGTCCGGCAGATACCGATCAGGTGATCAAGGGAACCGCGGGCGACTGGTGCCGCGTGGCCGTCCGGAGACGATCGGCCGACGACACGAATCTCAAAGCCGAAGGGCAGGTAGCCCAGATGGCGCTCAAAGTCGTTCGCGCCCACCTGTAACGGCACCCCGTTGCGTCGCCACGGGCCACCTTGGATCGCTGCCCGGTCCCATCACGTTCACGCTGAATCGTCCGGCTTCGTTATCTCGAATCCCGTCTTGACGAGCAACTTCAGGAGCGCCGGAGCCGGGTCTTTGAACTGAGCCGGTCGCAGGACGTCCTCGAGGTCATGGAAGTATCCGAGCATGGTGCTGAAGATATGGCTCAGTGCGATCGTGTGCAGATCGGTGGTCGGACTCCGCCCGAAAGCCACCAACCGGGTTCGAACGACTCCGGTCCCGGCGCAGGACGGCACCTCCGATAGGCCGCGCTCTTGCAGATCCTCGACCACCTCGATGATGGGGGCACCGTAGGCCCACTCCAGTCGTTGGAGGACGGAATGCAATACCTCGTGGCGGGTGATGCCCGGATTGAACTGAGCATCACCCTGTTTTACCTCACCGAGGATCACATCGATCATGTTGGGCTGCAGTTCCAAGGCCGGATCATGGATCTGGAGCATCCGGCAATCCTGGTGGTCGTCCGCCGCATCGGTCTCACCCGGCAAACGGAACCCGACGACGTCGACATCGGTGACGGTTTCGTACAACCCGTTCTCGGCGCGCCGTTGGATCTCGAACTCGCTCAGCGTCAGGTAGCCGTTGAGCCGGAGATACGTTTCAACCAGATTCACTGCAATATCCACAGCCCTATTCTGCCTCCTGTGGATAAATGAGTCGCACGCCTCATTCCTTTTCTGACGGGTGCTATCTACTGTGTGTGTTTGTAAACCCACCTTGAGTGGCGGAGCAGACGGAGGGATGCTGGTGATGCTGGACCAATTCATGCAGATGATGTATGAGATGGACCCCGATCTCTCCGGCCATGGCTCCCGCGTGGCGACCCTGGCGGCTCCGCTCGCCGAGCATCTGGGCGTAGGTCGCGATGACCGTCGCCGGTTGCACATTGCTGCCCACCTCCACGACGTCGGCAAGATTCGCGTCGATGTGCAGGTTGTCCAGAAACCCGGCCCGTTGACTGCTTCCGAGTGGGTACAGATGCGGAGGCACCCGCTCGAAGGCTTCCGGATCGTCGACGGATTGGTGCACGCTCGAATCGCCGACACGGTGATCGCCCATCACGAACGTTTCGACGGCAGCGGGTACCCGTTTGGATTGGCTGGAGACGACATCCCCTATCTGGCTCGCATCCTCCTCGTCGCCGATGCCTACGACGCGATAACCAGCGACCGGCCCTACCAGCCGGCATTGTCCCCCGAGCATGCGTTCACCGAATTGCACCGCTGTTCGGGCACCCAGTTTGATCCCCGGGTCGTCGACGCCATGCTGGCGACCGCTCCGGCGATGTGCGACCTGGCGCTGGCCGGGTAAAGGCCGGATCGACCTACGGAAGCCGGGCCGGACGCTCGGGTTTGGCTCCCGCCGGTAGACGCGACTGTGCCAACGCATGGATGTGTTCGGGGGCACCCGGTCGCCCGAGGAGAAACCCTTGGGCAACGTCGCAACCGAGTTCCCGAAGTACCTCGAGTTGTTCTCCCGTCTCAACGCCTTCGGCGATGACCTCCATGCGGAGGCTATGACCCATGCTGATAATGGCAGTTGAGATGGCTGCACCGTCCGGGTTCTCTGTGATGCCATCAATGAACGACCGGTCGATCTTGAGTGCATCGATCGGGAACTGTTTGAGATAGCTGAGCGATGAGTAGCCGGTTCCGAAGTCGTCGACCGAAACCCGAACCCCGACCTCCCGGAGACGCTCCAGCGTACGGCGCGCCAGTTCGACGTCCTCGATCAACGTCCCTTCAGTGAGTTCCAGTTCGATCAGGCCCGGATCGAGGCCAAACCGGCGCAATGCCGCCTCAACCGTCTGAATGAGGTTGCCGTAGTGGAACTGCCGGGACGAGACGTTGATCGCAACAGGCACCGCCGGCAACCCTTCGTCACGCCAACGGGCCGCCTGCGCACAAGCCTCCTCAATAACCCAGGTGCCGAGCGGAATGATCAAATCAGTGTCCTCGGCCAACGGTATGAACCGGGAAGGGGGCACCAGACCGTACTCAGGATGCTGCCATCGCAGGAGGGCTTCGACGCCGACCAGATCGCCACCCTCGACCCCGAACTTCGGTTGGTAGACGAGATGGAGCTGTTCAGCCGAGGCCAGGGCCTGCCGCAAGCTCTCAATCAATTTAAGCCGTTCGGTGGTCTGAGCCCGCAATTCGGGCGTGAAGAATTGGAAGTTGTTGCGACCTGCCTCCTTGGCGGCGTACATCGCCGTATCGGCGTCACGTACGAGGTCGTCGACCAGGTCGCCGTCGAGTGGGTAAACGACGATTCCGATGGACGCCGTCATGAAGATCTCCCGCCCGCCGATCCGATAGGGAACGGCGAGGGCTTCGAGAATGCTCTGGGCAACGATTCCCGCAAACTCGGGGCGATGCTGACCCTCGAGCACGACCGTGAACTCGTCTCCTCCCAACCGGGCGACGGTGTCACTCTCACGAACCGTTCCTTCCAATCGTTCTGCCACGTTCTTGAGGAGTGCATCGCCGGTTCCGTGACCGTATTGATCGTTGACTGCCTTGAAGTCGTCGAGATCCACGAACATCAGCGTGACGATCCCACCTTCGCGGCGAGCCCGGACGATCGCGTGGTCGAGGCGGTCCCAAAGGAGCGACCGGTTGGCCAGCCCCGTCAGCGGGTCGAACTGAGCCAGGTAGTTGAGACGCACCTGATCATAGTTTCGTTCCACCGAATGCCGGCGTTCTCGTTCCCGCCACCCGAGACGAATCTGCTTGGCCGCGGGCCGAAAGAGGAATATCCCTTCGATCAGCAACAGCACGAGCATGGCCTCGAGTAGGAGGATCTCGAATTTCTCCAAGCTCCTCACCCGCTCCTCGGCTTCCCGCTCATACTCGAAAACCAGGGCTCCCATCTCTGAACGGAAGAGCCCGGCCCAGGCGTTCAGTGCTCCAGGCTGCTCCGCCGGCCCGGATTCGGCTGCGATGGCTGCCGCTGCGTCGAGCATCGACTGCAGGTGCAACTCGACCGATTCGAGCATGACGGTCACCCGGGGGCTGTTGTCGCCGGGCAGGCCCAGGGACTCCGACCCGAGACTCAAGCCGAGATGGGTACGAACCAAGTGATCCTTCGCCGACTCCAAGGCTGCGAGAAAGGTCTCGCGTTCCTCCGGCGCTATCGCTGCGTACCAGGCCGGTGCCCGCCTTCTCGAGTTCAAAACTCGAGATCACCTGTCCGGCGGCCGCGTTGACCACCCGGGCATCGCTTTCCTGGCGGTTGAGCGCCCGACCCACCATCAGGCTGCTGGTAGTGGCCAGCAGGGCAATGGCAGCCAGCCCGATCACATATCGCCCGACCAGCCGGTCCGGAGATTGGTTCCCGGGGGTTTGATGGCCGGGGGCTTGATCGGTCGATCGCAACCGGCGGGCGTTCCACCGGTATGGATGTGCGATTCAGTCGCGTTTGTCCCCATGCATTCTCCTGGATGACCAACTCTCTAGGTATCGGCGGCGGCTCCTCGATAGTTGAGGCACGGCCTTTGTCGGTGCCACCTTCTAGCCTTGCCGTGTGAACCCGCTCGACACCTTCTCCCCCGCCACTCGCGCCTGGTTCGAAGCATCGTTCGCCGCGCCGACGGCGGCTCAGGAACAAGGCTGGCCCGCCATCGCCGCCGGTACGCATACCCTCATTCACGCTCCAACCGGCTCAGGGAAAACGCTGGCAGCGTTCCTATGGACGCTCGACCAGTTGTTGCACCGCCCCACCCCGGCCGGACAGGACCGGTGCCGGGTCCTGTATGTGTCCCCGATGAAGGCGCTGGCCTATGACGTCGATCGCAACCTGCGATCGCCGCTGATGGGGATCCGCCACGCAGCAGCACGCCTGGAATTGGATGAGCTTCCAGAGATCATCACATTTCTGAGAACCGGAGACACCCCGCCCGTTGATCGGAGGCGCATGCTTCGCAACCCGCCGGACATCCTGATCACCACTCCGGAATCTCTCTACCTGATGCTCACTTCTCAGGCTCATCGGGTCCTCGAGACCGTGGAATGGGTCATCGTCGACGAAGTCCATGCCGTGGCGGGCTCAAAACGAGGCGCCCACCTGTCCCTCTCGTTGGAGCGGCTCGAACGGATCACCAACCAACCACCCCAACGAATCGGACTGTCGGCCACGCAGCGACCGCTCGACACCATCGCGAGATTCTTGGGCGGCGGAGAACCCCAAGCCGATGGTTCGTGGTCACCGCGCCCGGTCGAGATTGTCGACGTCCCCGGCGACAAGGAGATCGACGTCGAGTTGGTTGTGACCGTGGACGACATGACTTCACCGCCCCCGCCCCCGCTCAACGACCGAACGGCCGGAACTATCGACGGCCCCGGCAAACAACCTCCGGCCCGGTCGGGAATCTGGCCCTCCATCTACCCGCGCTTGCTGGAGCTCATCGAACAGCACCAATCGACCATCGTCTTCGCCAATAGCCGCCGTCTCGCCGAGCGAGTCTGTGCAGAGATCAATCTGCTCGCCGGCAAAGAGGTGGCCAGGGCGCATCACGGGTCTGTGTCTCGGGATCAGCGCATCGCCATCGAAGAGCAGCTCAAACGAGGCGAGCTTCCGGCGGTCGTAGCCACCTCGTCGCTCGAGTTGGGCATCGACATGGGCGCCGTCGATCTGGTCCTCCAGGTCGAGTCACCAGCGACGGTCGCCAACGGGTTGCAACGGGTCGGACGGGCCGGGCATCAAGTGGGGGCTCCGAGTCGCGCCAAAATCTTCCCCAAGTACCGGGGCGACCTCATCCAGGCAACCGTCATCGTCGACGGCATGTACAAACGATCCGTTGAGGAAACCAAGATTCCCCGCAATCCCCTCGATGTCCTGGCCCAGCAGCTCGTCGCCACGGTGGCCGATTCGACCTGGGCAGTCGACGATCTCTACGAAATGGCTCGCCGAGCCGCCCCCTATGCGGAACTGGGTCGAGCCCCGTTTGAAGCCGTCCTGGACATGCTGGCCGGGCGTTATCCGTCCGATCTCTTCGCCGAATTGCGGCCTCGCGTTGTCTGGGACCGGGTCGCGCAAACAGTGACGGGCCGGGCGGGCGCCCGGATGTTGGCGGTCACCAATCCCGGGACGATTCCGGACCGCGGCCTATATGGAGTCCACCTGCCCGACGGTGGACGGATCGGCGAACTCGACGAGGAAATGGTCTATGAGTCGCGACCGGGCGACTCATTCATCCTCGGCTCTTCGACATGGAAGATCGTCGAGATCACTCACGACCGGGTCGAGGTGGTTCCGGCGCCCGGTGAACCCGGTGCGACGATGCCGTTCTGGCACGGGGACATGATGGGGCGGCCCCTCGAGACGGGTCGAGCCATCGGAGCCTTTGTGCGCGAGATCAGCTCCCTAGACCCGGACAGGGCGGTGGCGAAGCTCCAAACCGACTATCGCCTCAACGACCTCGCCGCCAAGAACCTGATCGCCTACCTCGCCGAGGAGCTTGCTGCGACCGGCATACTCCCGACCGATCAGACCATTGTGTTCCAGCGTTTTCGTGATGAGATCGGGGACTGGCGCCTGGTGCTGCTGTCCCCGCTCGGCGCTCGAGTGCATGCTCCCTGGGCCATGGCCCTGACACAGATGCTCAGGAATCGCTCCGGTCATGAAGTCGATGTCATCTGGGCAGATGATGGCATCGCGTTTCGTTTCCCAGACGCGGACGAGCCACCGGATGCAGGCGATCTGGCCCTCGATCCAGACGACGTCGACGACCTCGTCGTTGAGTACCTGGGCGGATCGGCTCTTTTCTCGGCCCGCTTTCGCGAAGCCTCAGCTCGCGCCCTTCTGCTCCCCCGGCGGCGGCCGGGAGGGAGGACTCCCCTCTGGTTGCAACGTCGCCGCGCCGCCGATTTGCTGGCCGTAGCCAAGGACTTTGGGTCTTTCCCGATTCTCCTCGAAACCTATCGGGAAGTCCTCCAGGACGACTTCGACGTTCCTGCCCTCAAGGAGGTGCTGAAGGAGATCCGATCGCGCCGCATCCGGATCGCGGAGGTTGATACCGCGTCGGCAAGTCCTTTTGCGGCGTCACTGCTCTTCGAGTTCATCGCCGCGTACCTCTATGAAGGCGACACTCCCCTGGCCGAGCGTCGCGCGGCCGCCCTCACGCTCGATCGGGAACTGCTCCGTGAGTTACTCGGGGAAGGCGAGCTCCGGGAATTGCTATCGGCCGACGTAGTGCAGTCCGTCGAGCTAGACCTGCAGGCTCTGGCCTCCGACCGTCGGACCACCGGGCCGGACGGCATCCATGATCTGCTCCGTCGTCTCGGTCCTCTGTCGAGCGACGAGATCGCAGCGCGCACGACGGGAGAGGATACGGCCGGGGTCCTGGCAGGACTCGAGACAGATCGTCGTGTCATCGGTGTGCGGGTGGCCGGGCGACCGCGGTGGGCAGCAGTCGAGGATTCGGCCCGATTGCGCGATGCTCTTGGCACAGCCCTCCCTCCCGGGGTGCCCGATGTCTTTCTGGAGCCCGTCCCGGATCCGCTGGGTGATGTGATAGGCCGATTTGCCCGCACGCACGGTCCATTCACGATTGTCGATGTGATGTCCGCCTTGGGGCTCCCCAACGCCGTGGTGAGTCACCAGCTGTCAGCATTGGAGAGGGCCGGCCGGGTTACTCGCGGCGCATTCCGTCCAGGTGGGCGGGACCAGGAGTGGGTCGATACCGATGTGCTGCGCAGGTTGAAACGGCGGTCGCTGGCCGCCCTTCGCAGGGAGATCGAGCCGGTTGACCCGTCTGCCCTCGGCAGGTTCTTGCCCAACTGGCACGGTGTCCGCACCAGGCGCCGGCCCACGCAACCTTCCTCCCTGACAGATTCGCTCAGGAGGCTGCAGGGGGCGATCCTGCCTGCTTCAGTGCTGGAACGTGACGTGCTCGCGGATCGCCATAGCTCGGCTTCCGGACAACTTGATCAACTGATGGTTGCCGGTGAGGTGGTGTGGGTCGGACGCGGTGCGCTGGGTCCACGAGATGGTCGCGTTTCGCTCTACTTCCGCGACCATCTCCCCAACCTGCACCTCCCGCCGGATGCAGAATCCCCCGACGGCGTACTCCACCAACGGCTGCGGAGTCACCTCAACGAACGGGGGGCCAGTTTCTTTCCGGAGCTGTACGCGGCAGCCGAAGGCGGTGACCCGAGCGCGGTCCTCGACAGTCTCTGGGACCTCGTGTGGGCCGGTGAAGTCACCAATGACTCCCTGGGGCCGCTGCGGGCCTTCCTGGCCGGCCGACCGGCCCGGCGACCGGGCCGCCCCTCCGTGCCCTCTCGGTTCCCGCCGGCTGCGGCCGGTCGTTGGTACAGCGTTGCCGATCTGCTCGACCCAGGCGTCGATGCCACGGTCACAGCCACTGCGTGGGCTGAACAACTCCTCGAAAGGCACGGGGTGGTTACTCGAGATGTCGTAGCCGCCGAAGGGATTCCTGGGGGATTCTCGGCTCTCTATCCGGTCCTCACTCGCATGGAGGAAACCGGCCGCATACGACGCGGCTACTTCGTCGAAGGGCTGGGCGGAGCCCAGTTCGCCCTGCCGGGAGCCGTCGACCGGTTGCGGCAGCCTGATACGTCGGCAGACACGGTGCTCCTGGCCGCCACCGACCCGGCCAACCCCTATGGGACGGCTCTCCCCTGGCCGCCGCGAGCTGCCGGACGAGCGGGCCGTTCGGCAGGCGCCTACGTTCTGATGGAGAACGGTGATCTGGTCGTTTTCGTCGAACGCGGCACCAAGCGGATGCTCACGTTCAGCGAGGACCAGGATCGGCTGGAGCGCTCGGCCGTTCGGCTCGGGGAGATCGGCAGGCGCCGGAAGCGCACGACCATCGAGACGATTGACGGATTTCCGGCCCGGGAAACGGTTCTGGGCCGACTCCTCGAACAGAACGGGTTCACGGACTCGTACAAAGGCCTGGCCTACCAGCCGTAATGGGCGCCGGTGCGAGATACCGATCGCCAGGTGCCCGATGACGATCACTCCATGAACTTGGAGCTACCGTTGCGTCGTGCCCGACTTCACCATCACGATCCGACCCGGTCATCCCGACTTCCTGGATCTCGACTGGACGCAAAACCTCGAAGATTGGGATACCCCGCGGATCGTCGATCTTCCGCGCGGCATTTCCCGGCATGTCGTGAGGTTCGTTTCCTATCGCCAGGGTCTCTACGCCGTCAAAGAACTCCCGACGGCTTTGGCACACCGCGATTACGAGGTGTTGCGCGAACTGGAATCGAAAGGTGCCCCCGCGGTCATGCCGATCGGTCTCATCGACAATCGGAATGTGGACCCAACGGCCGAGGCCTCGGCGGCTTTGATCACCAAGTACGAGGACTACTCATTCTCATTCCGCGAACTCCTCGAAGGTCCCGGTTTTGGTCAGCGCCGCAACCAGATGCTCGACGCCTTCGCGAGCCTGCTGGTCGAACTGCACACCCTGGGGTGCTTCTGGGGCGATTGCTCCCTGTCCAACACTCTGTACCGGTTCGATGCTGAGTCCATAGAAACGATCATGGTCGACGCCGAGACCGCCGCCATGTTCGAGACCCTCACCAATGGCCAGCGGGAGGAGGACCTCGAAATCATGATCATCAACGTGGCCGGAGGCATGGCCGACATCGCCGCCGAACGAGGCATCGATCTCGACGATGCGGATCTCTCGCTCGGCGAGGATATCGCCGACCGGTATCGAGGCTTGTGGGCCGAACTAACCGACTCGCCGACTATCGGCTCAGATGAGCGCTACCGGATCTCGGAAAGGGTCCAGCGCCTCAACGAACTTGGTTTCGATGTGCAGGAGATCGACCTGCAACCCAGCGAGGGCGGACAACGGGTGCAAATGAAGGTGCGGGTCGGCGGCCGAACGTACCACCGGGTCAAGCTCAAGGAGCTCACCGGCGTCGACGCACTCGAGAACCAGGCGCGCCAGATCCTCGATGATCTCTACTATTTCCAGGCGAAGACGCACACCGAAGAGACCACGCTGAAAGCACTCACCTCCGTGCAGTGGCGCGTCGGAGAATTCGAACCGATGCTGCGACGTCTCGAGGAACTCGGCAACGAGATCGATCCGATCCAGGCCTATTGCGACCTACTGCACTTCCGATATGTGAAATCGGTCGAAGCCGGCCAGGACGTGGGCACAGAAGCCGCCTTTTCAGCGTGGTTGGAGTCCGGCCGACCCGGCTATCCGGTTGAGTGAGACAGACCTACCGACGCCCGGCGACCTGTGCCTTCATTAGAGTGACCCGGCCATGTTCGCGTTTGCCGCACAAGCCTTCCTGACGATGTTCGTCATCATCGATCCTCCCGGGCTGGCCCCGATCTTCATTTCGGTGGCGGGCGATCGTCCCCCGGAAGTGCAGCGCCATGTGGCTCGCAAGGCCGTTGTGATCTCGGCGATCGTGCTGGCCATCTTCGCAGCAGGGGGAACCGCGCTGTTCGAATTCCTCGGGGTCTCTCTCGAGGCGTTCTCCATTGCCGGGGGAATCCTGCTCTTCAAGATCGCCGTCGACATGGTGCTGGCGCAACGAAACCGGCAAACGGCAGAGGAAGAGGAAGAATCGCATCACCGGGACGACGTCTCGGTCTTTCCGCTGGCGATACCACTGATCACCGGACCGGGCGCCTTCGCCACCATCCTGGTTCTGGTCGGACAGGCCGGTCCCGACCCCGAACGTCTGGGTCTGCTGGCGGCTGCCAGTGCCGCGGTGTTACTGATGGCCTATGCGTCGCTCCGCCTGGCCGGGCTGGTCAGCAAGTTTCTCGGTCAAACGGGAATCAATGTGGTTACGAGGATTCTCGGTCTGATCCTCGCAGCGCTGGCCGTCCAGTACGTCGCCAACGGCGTGCTGGCATTGATCTAGTAGCTGAATGAGAAGTCATCTCTTCCAGGAGGTTCTCCTCCGGGAGTTTGGATTGGTCGTTCCTTGGCGGGTGGCAGCGGGCCTCCAACGGATACAGGACTCCGGGTACGCCGGTCATGTCACCATTGAGGGTCGAGACGTGACGACCGGGCTCCCACGCGAGATCACCGTCCCACTCGATCGGCTGCAACCTCCCACCGGTGGCTCCTCCCACCCCGTCCCGGCCTGAGCGGTCCTTCTTACCCGAGTCCGGCCCGCGCTCCGGTTACGCCTCCGTCGATCGGCAGGGTCACACCCGTGATCCACGAAGACGCCTCCGAGCACAGGAAAAGCACCGCACCGGTCACATCCTCCACTTCGCCCAAACGGTTGAGTGGATGCAATCCAGCCGCGCCCTCTTCGTCCATCTCCCATAAGGCCCGCGAGAACCGGGTCTTGACGATGCCGGGGGCAATGGCATTGACCCGAACGGTCGGAGCCATCTCGTAGGCAAGCTGGCGAGTGAGAAAGACGAGAGCAGCCTTGGACACGTTGTAGGCGCCCAGAAGCGGTCCGGGCTGCAACCCACCAACGGATGCAACATTGACAATCGATCCGCCGTGCACCTGCATCCACTGCCGCCAGGCTTCTCGCGCAAACACCAGCGGTCCCCGCTGATTGACGGCCCAGATCTTGTCGATGGCACTCATCTCCACATCGATGATGTTCCCCGCTACGGGATTGGTAGCAGCGTTATTGACGAGGACGTCGAGTGCCCCAAACTGCTCGACGGCGGCCGCAACTGCAGCAGCCGCGTGTGTGTCATCGTCGGCCCCGCCCGCCACGGCAAAAACCCGGTCCCGATCACCGAGCGCGGCCATGGCCTCGTCGAGGTTGGCCATCTTCCGGCTGGTAACCACCACACCTCTCGCCCCACCCTCGAGCAACTCCCCGACAACGGCCAACCCAATACCTCGACTCGCACCGGTGACCAGCGCCACCTTGTCGTCAACTCGGACATCCATCTGTTACTCCTCGCGGCTGGTTGTTCCCATGCTAGGAGCGAGGGATGCCGGCGCCTTGCCGTTCCGGGAGCCGGAAAGCTGGGCCGGGACGTTCTGGCTATTTCTTGACGGGCGCGATCAACAGGTCGGAGACCACCGGACTCCCCGAAACCGGGGTCATGATCCCGCCCGAGAAATCGAGCACGCTGAGGGCGGTATCGGTGAGTAGCGCCACCTCACGGCCGGCCGATGCCCGGAAATCGCCCGAGACGAGCTGAGAGGCTCGGGCCGTAAGAGAGAAGCTAGGCCCGAGCGGGACGTGACGGCTCCCCTGGATCGTGTAGACGCGAGCCAACCCGTCCGTGCTTCGGTACCAGAGCACATCGTCCTTGCCATCCCCATCGAGATCGCCCGACGGGATCCAATCCCAGTTTCGAGTCCCGTATTGAACAGCGGTGATCGGCGTAAACCTGCCGTCATCGGCTACCTGGTAGTAGCGCATCAAGCCGTCGGCGGCACGGTACCAGAGCACGTCATCGCGGCCATCGTCGTTGAAATCTCCGGGGACCAACTGGGTCCAGCCCCGGTTGCCATACATGATCGGCGTGATGGGAATGAACCGGCCGGTGAGCGTGATCGTGTAGAACACCATGAGACCATCTGAGGCTCGATAAAAGAGCACGTCGCTCACATCGTCCCCGTTGTAGTCGCCGGGAACCACATGAGTCCAGCCGCGCGACCAGAATCCGTCGAACATCACCGACCAGTTGGTCAAATAGCGTCCGAGATAGTTGACCCTGGCAGTCGAAGCATCGTACGCCACGAGGTCCGAATCGACGCCCCCTCCAAAGCTGCCGGATGCCAGGATGTCCGCGTTCGGAAAGATGGTCGCCCCGAAGTTGGACGGACCGATCAGTGTTTCCACGGCACCGGTGGCCGGCCGGTAGCCGACCAGCAGGTCGGCGCCTGCTGTAGCGACGGACGGCGCCACCACCGAATGCGGAATGCTCTTGCCCTGCGAACGCACCACCTGAGTGCGTGCCGCCGCCTGTATCAGATAGTCGGGGACCTCGCTCGAAAACCAGATTTCGACTGTGTACATACCATCGTCGAGGAGCCGCCCGGGCTTGTAGGAGACGGAATACGTGTTGGCGTCCCCTGGAGCCAGGTTGATCAGTGGCCGTTCTTGAGCGAAGACAACGTTGCCGGCTGGGTTGAGAACCCGCATGGAGAGATCGCCAACCAGCGAACCGTTCCCGGTGTTGCGAACCGTCGAATTGAGGACCATCGTCGTCGAGTAGGCCGAGACGAGAGACGTCACGACGGCGGTGGCGCTTACCGAAGAATAGGCGCCGTCCGATTCACTCACCCACTGCACCGACTGCGACGCCAGTTCCCGGGCAACATCGCGCTGGGTCAGACCCCCGCCAGCCGACTGGAGGCCATCGGAGTGAACCAGGAAGTCGACGAGCAGGAAGTCCCAGTACACCAGCCGCCCGTATCCATACCGGATCGCTTCGCCCGCCTGCGAACCGTCGTAGATCATCGGGTTCACGCCCTCGTTGGAGGTGGTCGAATGGATGTCGAACTCCATCAGAGGCGTTGTGTTCGGATTACCGCCCAGCGGCACCGTGAATTCTGCTCCGGCACCGTTGGGACGGTCCAACCGGAGCGACGGCAGCCCGGTCGCGGCCAGGGTTCGTTGGATAACCGGATGGGTACCGGTCGACAGGACCGAGAAGTCCCTTGGCGTCGGGTCGTTCACGAGGTCCTTCTGGTAGGCAGCCGAGAGAGGTCCCCACTCGAACAAGCTGCCGTCGTATTCCACGAACCAGTACTCAAAGGGGCCGGGTGCCGAACCGTCCGAATCGCGGAACACGCGCGGCGATCCCTTGTCGACCACCAGTCCGCCTCCGGACCGGACCCAGTCGAGCAGAGCATTCGACGGGCCCTCGGAGAGCGAGATCGTGAACGGCAGGACCACTACATCGAACCCGGTCAGAGTTGCAGAAGTGAGCGTTTCGGCCGTGATCCACACGGGTGAGTATCCACCGGCGTCGAGAGCGTCGAACCACCCGTTCTCAAAATCGGCTACGCGATTGACACCGACCAGCGCAGCAAATTCAACAGAATCGACGCTCCGCAGCACTCCAACTCGCGGGCCGGCAGCTTCGGCGCCCGAAGCGAATACTGACGGAAGGACCAGGGCGACGACGAGCGCAGCAGCAATGCGAGACCTCAATGCGAACTATCTCCTCTGGCAACCGATACCACTATGCGTGGTATCGGTTCAATGGCCGCCCCGCTTGACTCCTCCATACTTCATACGCGTGTCGCTCATCGCCGCCACCGAACCTTCAAAGCCCGGATCGAAACCCGCGTCGACGACCTCCCCAACGAAGAACGTATGGGTGCCGTAATCGGTCGCGCTGTGCACCCGTAACTCCATCCAGGCCACGGCTTCCTCAAAGATGGGGACACCGGTAACGCCGGAGCGGACCGCCCTGCCATTGAGCGAAAGCCCTTCGCGATGGGCCGGCTTCGAGAACTTGACGAAGGTGCGGGTATCTTCCGCCGACCAAAGGCTGATCGAGAATGCTCCTCCGGCCGAGATCAACCGGTGCGTGACCGACGAGTTGTCCACTCCGATACCGACGAGCACCGGTTCCATCGACACCTGGGTTATCCAGCTGGTAGTCATGGCATTCCACTCATCACCGGACCGCGATCCGACCAAGGCCAGGGCGTTGGGGATCTTCCAGGTCACCTGGTTCACCACTTCGGCCGACAGTCTCTCCCCGTCCACGTTTTCCTCCTCTTTCCCGCGGTCACTCAACATGCCCGCAATACGTATAGCCTATTGGCGTGCACATCTTGATCGCTACTGCCGGCGTATTGCCGACCGCCCCGGTTGCCGACTTGATCAAGACGATCCTTCCCGAGGGCGGGGTTGTTTCCGTTGTTACGGTCATTGAGGTCCCGCGCTCGTTCCTCGATGGACTCGAGTCTGAAAGCTGGCATCCCTTCAATGAATTCAGCGAAAGAAGCGACCACGAGTCGGCCTTGGTCGATCGCTACCTGGAGGAACGGGGCCGCAAACTCATCGAACCCGTGATGGCGGCGCTTCGTTCGCGTGGTATTGAAGCCACCAGCATCTTTGTTGAGGGAACGGACCGGGCTTCGGCCATCTGTGAGACGGCCGGACAGGTGGAGGCTGATCTCATCTTGATGGGCACCACCAGACGCCTCTTCGGGGAAGGCACCTGGGAAAGCATCTCCAGCCAGGTCATGGGCAGAACCCACCTTCCGCTGCTCCTCGTATCCGGAGCACCTCGACCGCCGGAAGACGTCGATAGCGAAGACCCAACCGTACGAAGAAACGAGCCCGGCGAAACTTAGGCTTCGCTCGGGTCAAGGAACCTCGATCTCGACAGCCTTCCCACAGAAACCCGCTACCGAGTCCCGGGCGACGACCGCGACCGAACGATGCTCGGCCGGAACCTCGATACCACCCTGGCTGCGAGTGAACGGCTGCTCTTCCACGTGCGGATGGGTGAGGATCCGTTCACCCAGGACGGTGCCGTCGGGAGCTCGAACCTCCCAAAGATCTGCGTACTTTTCCTCACCCGTGTCGGGCGAATGCACCGTAACATCAAAGCGGTAGGTGCCAGAGTCCTCGCGGGCTATCGCGACCTCGACGACGTCGGCGCACTCGGTGCGATCGGTTGGGGCAACCCCGCTGCTTGACGAGGTTGTCCCATCGGTGATATCCGAAGCGGCTGCGCACCCCGAAAGCATTATGGTTCCCGCGGCTAACGCCACCGTCATCGCCCGGCGCGCTCGTTTTCGCTGCATGAGAGCCTCACTCCCATCGCTCCTCGACCTGGAACCCACGGCGACGGATCTCTTCCATGAAACTCACCGCGGGAACTGCTTGTTCCATTCGGTGGACACCCGGAGCAATCGACCCGGCTCCAATGAAGGCCGCCATGATCGAAGCATGAAAGCCGGTGAGTCGTTCCATGGCAGCAAAACCCGAGTCGGGGTCGTAGGAATCGACCAGTTCAACGACTACCCGGGTCTCGACACCGTCCAGTGTGCCGATCCCGATCGCACGCATCAAACCAAGGTCGATCACCTGTGGCACTTCAATCTGCGGTCCGAGCAGTGCATGAAAGACTTCGCGGGGGATACGGTGGTTCCGCCAACTTCGATCGTCGCTCGTTCAAAGAGCCCAAGGTCTTTGAACGCCTTGAAGGCAGCGACATGGCCGGGATAGCGAAGGGTCTTGTTCTCATATACAGATAGTTGACCCTGGAGCGTATCGGGCACCGTTGACGTGCCTCCCGACGTGACGAAAGCTTCGAACATCCCGTGGTCGCCAAAGCGGATGATCTCAACCTCTGTTAATGCCGGGACGGCCGTCACCTTTCCGTCCCGCAGGAATAGCCCGTGGCCGTCGTATTCATTGGTGAGTCCGTCGATATGAAAGGCAGCCTGATATCCCCAGGGTTCGGGAGGCTCCTGGGGCAGGCCACCGTCGTAGAGCCGAACTGCCAACGGGGCTGCACCTGCGGTTTTCAGGAGATCCAGCACGTACATACCGAGGGTGTTGTTCAAGCCCGGCCCCATGCCACAGTCGGGAACGATGACCACCCCACGCTCAGCCGCCTCCCGATCCCTCTCGAGCTGCCAGTACACCGTCTCGGTGTGACCGCCGAGATCGACCATCGAGGTCCCGGCTTCCAACGCTGCCCTGGTGCAACCCGGTATGAGCATGAAGGGAACGGCGCACACGTAGACGTCGAGGGGACGCAATCGGTCAACCAGGGCAGCCTCGTCGGCCGCGTCGACGCTCAGCGAATCTGCTATCGACCGTCCGATCAACCGATTGATACGGGCGGCGGAGCGTTCGGCCGCGATGCCATCCCGGTCGATCATCGTCACCGAATCCGCCCGGCCGTGCACAGCGAGGTCGTAGCCCGCAGCCGTACCCTGCCGGCCCGCTCCAAGAACTCCGTAGCGAATGCCGCCCATCTCGTGACTCTCCTTCCGCGTCGCGTTTGGTGCGTACCCTCCTGACCACAAGCTACGTCACCCTACCCGGCGGGGTTTCTGTCACACCTCCGTCGTCACACTGGTGACATGACGAAGACGACTACGACCTGCGTACACGATTCTGTTGACATAGCGAACATCAGCGTGGTGGCCTGCGAGGACTGTGGCATGGTTGATTGGACGGGACGAACCCGCCGGCTCGACCCGTCCGAAGGGATGGCGGCGCTGTTCGGAACCTTCCGGTTGGTAGGACGATTGCCGGCGGTTCACGCTCCGGGCCGGGAAGTCCTCATGTATCGCGCCCCGAACCGGACTACTCGCAATAACTTGGACGCCTTCCCCGCCCATGTCTGGCTCCAGGTCGACACCAATCTGTGGCTCAATCATGACGGAGAGCACCTGTTGTTAGTGCCGACGACACCGCTCCTGATGGAGAACCTGACCCGGGAGGCCTGAGCGATCGACCGGGCCGGTGCCCGGGTCGGCCACTTGGAGAGCCTCCCCGCTCGACAAATGTGGAGTTTCAGGCACAATGGCGCGCTCAACAATGGCAGGACCATGAAGGTCATCGATCATCTCCAAGAAGCGAAGCGGCCTCTGGTCAGTTTCGAAATCATCCCACCGTTGCGGGGTGGTGATCTCGCGAGCCTGCTCACGCTCATCGAAACGCTGGCGAAGTACCGGCCGCCCTTCATCGACATCACCAGTCACGCCGCCGAGGTGGTGTACGACGAAACGCCGGGGGGCTACCAGAAACGCATCAAACGCAAACGCCCGGGCACACTCGGAGTCTGCGCATTGATTCAGAAGAAGTTCGAGATCGACGCGGTACCCCATCTCCTCGTTCAGGGATTCACCACGCAGGAAACTGAGGATTTCCTCATCGAGCTCCACTACCTGGGAATCGACAACGTGCTGGCCATCCGTGGAGACGGCAATGGGTACGACAAGCCGCTCGAGCACGGACGGACCCGGCACGATCATGCCACCGACTTGATCGCTCAAATCCAGGACATGAACAAGGGCGTCTATCTCGAGGACCTGCTCGACGCCTACCCGACCAACTTCTGTATTGGAGCCGCCGGTTACCCGGAAAAGCATTTCGAGGCTCCCAACCTCGCCTCCGACATCGCCTGGGTCAAGCGGAAAGTCGAAGCGGGCGCCGAATACATCGTGACCCAGATGTTCTTCGACAATCGCCACTACTTCTCTTTCGTCGAGCAGTGCCGCAACCAGGGAATCGGAGTCCCCATCATCCCCGGACTCAAGATCCTGACTACCCGTAAGCAGTTGACCTCGCTCCCCAGCACGTTCCACTGCGAGATACCTCCCGGTCTGACCGATGCGGTCGAACGGGCCGACGACGGTGAGGTGACCGAGGCAGGCGTCAATTGGACCCTGCAGCAGGCGAACGAACTCATGGCGGCCGGGGTCCCCGCCGTCCATCTCTATGTCATGCAGCGGTCGAGGGCCATCGAGATGCTCATGGATCGCCTCGAGATTCCCTTGGGTTTGTAACTCAGCGCGGGGTGTTCGAATCTGGTTGGAAAGCCTCGCCGTGGCCGGGCACGATGACCGTGGCCAGGTTGAGGACCCGGAGCACGACCAGCGTGCAGAGCCTCCGGGTTGGCCGCCAACGGGTCCTCCGCCGGGCCTGCCGCATTCCACCACAGGTGGGTACAGGCCACTACACCATCTTCCGTTTCAATCAGCGTCGTGATGTCCTCAGGGGTGTGCCCGGGGGTTTCGATCAACGTTACGTGGGGGGATACCTCAAAACCTTCTGCCGGACGTGAATCCCACACATCCCCGCTGTAGATGGCCCAGTGGTCGTGAAAACGGGCCCGGTGGAACAACGCGGCATTGAGCGTGTGGTCCGGGTGGTGATGCGAGAACACGACGTCCGTCACGTCGCCGGGGGCGATGCCCAGACCACCGAGCGGACCAAGAATCGCAGCCTGATCGGTCACCATGCCGGGGTCGATGACCACGACCTGTTCCCCGTCGATGACCACCGACACGGTCGATGCCACCCGGTCGCCGACATACCCGGTGGCGAGCACATGAAAATGGGCCACTAGACCTCCAAAGGTTCGTTGCGGAATTGGGTTTCGTAGAGGCTGGCGTAGAGCCCGCCTCGTTCGAGCAATTCCGCATGGCTGCCCGACTCGACCAGGCGGCCCTGGTCGAGCACGAGGATCACATCGGCCGCCAGGATGGTGGACAGGCGATGGGCGATCACCAACGAGGTGCGCCCTTCCATGACTCGCTCCAACGCCTCCTGAATGAGAGCTTCGGAATGAGAGTCGAGATGGGAGGTTGCTTCATCGAGAATGAGGATGCGGGGATCCTTGAGGATCACCCTGGCGATGGCGACCCGCTGCTTCTCTCCGCCGGAGAGGCGGTACCCCCGCTCCCCCACCATCGTTTCGTAGCCCTCCGGCAGAGAGGCAATAAGCTCATGAATGTTGGCGTCCCGGCACGCTTGCTCGAGCTCGGCTGGTGTGGCATCCGGTTTGGCATACCGCAGATTGGCCCCAATCGTGTCGTGGAAGAGATAGGACTCTTGGGTTACCACGCCGATTCCCTCCCCAAGCGTGCCGAGCGTCAGGTCCCTCACGTCGTAACCATCGATCCGGACGGCACCTTCGGTCACGTCGTAGAGGCGCGGGAGCAGGTAGCTGATGGTGGTCTTGCCCGCCCCGCTGGGACCAACCAGTGCGGCGAGTTGACCCGGCCGAATCGTGAACGAGGCGTTCTCCAAAGCCCACTCCCGGGTAGAGACCTGGGTGGTCTCGGGACCGGTCGGTTCCACCCTGCGCCCCCAATGCATCCGTTTCACCTCGGTGAGACCCGGCAGCGGGCCATCCGTCACGTATTTGAACGACACCCGATCGAAGCGAACCTCGCCGATGATGTCGGCGAGGTGCATGGCGCCGTCTCGTTCGTCGATGTCGTGAGGCAGGTCAAGAACTTCGAAGACCCGCTCGAAGGAGACCATCGAGGTGGCAAATTCAACCCGTGCGTTGGACAGGGCGGTGAGCGGAGCATAGAGCTGGGCAAGCAGCGTTGAGAACATCACGATGGTTCCGACGGTGAACGCTTCGTTGATGACGAGCACCCCA
The DNA here is from genome assembly GCA_963715305.1 of uncultured Actinomycetota bacterium. GTDB lineage: Bacteria > Actinomycetota > Acidimicrobiia > Spongiisociales > UBA4744 > UBA4744. The sequence goes on along the minus strand of CAVQSB010000005.1, from coordinate 155,678 downwards.
CCCACCCAGAAGACCGCGGCGGTACCGAGGGCGCTGACGACGCCCAACGCGGCAAAGAACCACCGGCCGATCACCGCTCTCCGAACTCCAAGGTCCCGTACCAGCGCAGCTTCGTCGGTGAACTTGAGGGTCTCGTCGTCGGCCCGATTGAAGAGCTTGACCAGCAGCGCTCCGCTCACGTTGAACGTTTCCGTGAGAATCGAGGACATGTTGGCGTTGTGCTCCATCTGCTGTTGGGAGACTTTCCGGAGGAGTTTGCCAACTCGCCGGGCCGGGTAGATGAAGAGCGGAAGAGCTGCAACGGCTAACAGGGTGAGCCGCCATTCCGTTTGCACCATGATGATCAGGATTGCGGTGACGGTGACGATATTGGACGCGATGGTGATGAAGGTGCCGGTTATCGCGTTCTGGGCGCCGACCACATCGTTGTTCAAGACGCGAGACCAGCTCTCCGGTGCGGGTTGAGGTGAAGAACCGAAGCGACATCCCTTGCAGATGTCGATAGAGCTGCCGGCGGAGGTCGAAGATGATGCCCTCCCCCGCCCGGGCCGACATCCACCTTTGGAGCGTCCCGACCACCGTGTTCACGATCGGCACGGCCACCATGCCGAGACCCAGGAAGGTCAGCAAACGGACGTTCTTCTCGGGGATAGCCCGGTCGATGAGCTCCCGCATCAGGAGCGGTGGAATGAGGGTCAGCAGCGAAATGACCAGAATCGTGACGACGACCACGACGAGGTCGCGACGGTAGGGCCGGCCGTAGGCCAGGACCCTGGCAAGGAGGGCGCGGTCGACGTGCGGGCGATCCTGCTCCTCGTCGTAGCGCAGGTATGCGAACCAGTTCCCACCGTGAAAGATACGTCTTCCTTGCTGAGCGACGACTCAGCCTATCGCCGGGCAGCGACAACCTCAGGAGCCGGCAGCTGCGGCCGGTGGCTCGCTCCCACTCCCGGCCGGTGCGCCGGTTGGTGTGTCTGCCCCGGCCAGTACCGATTGGACCGGTGTCAGTTGCTTGCACGAACCGGCCATGCGCGCCAGGAGATCGGGGGCGTCGGCATTGCGGACGAAGAGATCGTAGGTGTATCCGTGCTCGGACCACACGAGCCGCCAACCGTCGGTCAGCTCCAGCGACCAGGCCGGACAACCATCCTCGAGCACCAGCTTGGTGCATTCCTCGACCGTACTATCCATCAGATCCCGACACCGCTCGTCGTCGGCCGGGCTCTCGGGCACACCGATGGTGTCTGGCACCACCGGCTCGAGGGCAGGTTCGTCGAGGGACACCGTCATGACTGCCATCTGGGAAACACTCCTGCTCTTCGTATATGGCTTGTCAGACCAGAAGCCGAAAGCAGCCACAGCTTCAGAACCCAACGTGCCGGTTGTCGGGTCGAAGACCAGCTGGCTGGTCACATACGCAACTTGCTCAGGAATCAGTTCGGGAACCTCTACGGCGGGCAAAGCAGCCATGATCTCCGAGCGGCTGGCCTGGACGTAACGATCTTCGCGGTTGCTACGGGACCACACGAGGCCGATAACCTCTTCCGGAGAACTGGTCGTTGGTAACGGCAGTTGGCCCAAGTCGTCGTTGACCCATTCAATCGTCTCGCCGCCGTTCGTGGCAAGCAATCCGACCGGGGCTGCGACGACCGGGAGCGTGGTGGTCGTCGTCGGATCGGGAGCCGCCGCGATCCAACGCTCAGTCATGTGGCCCATACCGGCGAGCGGCGCGTCGGTTCCACAACCGGCCAGCAGAAACGCGGCAAGAACCAACCCGAACCCCGATTCCCAACCGAAACCTCCCCAACCCGAACCCCTTTTTCACGGCTCAGATGCCTTCTTTACCATGAGACGTCGCCGACCATGGTTTAGTTCCAACATATCGCATCCGAGGCGGCCCGGTGCCTGGTTTGACATACTGTCACCATGACCATCCGGCTCTTGACCGAGCAGTATCCCGATCGGCCGGCTTTTGACACGGCGGTATCTCACGCCCTCTTGCGAGGTGCGGCCGCAGGCGAGGTCGCTGAGAGCCTTCGCCTCCACCAACCGGGGGCTATCGTCGCCTTCGGCAGGCAAGACGTTGTCAGCCGTGGATATCCGTCGGCCGTCGAGGCGACGAGATCAGCGAAGCTATGAGGCGATTGAACGGCTGGCCGGTGGGCGGGCGGCGGTTTTCCACTCGGGGACCATTGCCTTCGCCTGGACGATTCCGTCCCGCAACCCCCGCGAAACGATCAAGCCACGTTTTGATGCCCTGGCTTCGACGTTGCTGGCTGCGTTTCAGGCGCTCGGAGCCGACGCCCGGATCGGCGAGGTGCCCGGCGAGTACTGTCCCGGTGCGTACAGCATCAATGTTTCGGGCCGTCACAAGATCATGGGCACCGGGCAGCGCATCATCGGCCGGGCGGCCCATGTCGGTGGCGTAATCGTCGTTGAAGGCGGGGATCGGATCGCCGAGGTGCTGCTTCCCGTCTACCGCGCCCTCGAACTCCCCTGGGATCCAACCACCTCTGGGGATCTAGCCGGAGCCGTCCCGGGCATCACCCGGCAGGATGTGATGGCGGCCGTTGTCTCCGAGTTCGATCACCGCTACGGGCTCGAGCCAGGAACCATCGACGCAGCAACCCTCGAACAGGCTCTCGGCCTCGAAACCGCCACCTCTCGCCCCACCGGTAGATCATTTCCCGACGTAACTGGTGAACTCAAAGATGACCTTGTTGTCCGAACTCGTCCCTGGCCTTCACCTCGAAAGCCTCGCCGTACGGTGCAGTCTCGAAGAACACCTTGACGTACCACTCACCATTGCCGGCCGCCGTGGTCGAACCGGATCCGAAGGCAGACGTGATGAGCACCTTGGTGCCGGGTTTTGCCATCCCGTAGAACTCGTCGAACGGGGGGCTCTCAGAACACGACCCGTACTTTCTGAACCGCGTGAACTCCACCGGAGGCGGTTCCTCCTTGGGCGGTTCGGCTACCTCGTAGGTCACGGAAACGGATGCTTCAGCCGTGTTGCCGGCCGGATCGGTTGCCGTGAAGGAGGCCAGATTGCCGCCCGGGTTGAGCAGCAAGACGATCGACCAACGACCGTTCCTGGTCGACGTCGGCCTGATACGGGCCAGCCGCCACGACGGCTCCCGGTTCGGTCGTGCCCTCAAATCGCAGAGACTTCTCGGTAACCTTGGCGCCGTTCTCCGGGAAGGTGATGACCGAGGGCGGTGCTATGTCGTCCACGGCGACGGTCGACGAGGTCGTTTCCGGCGGAGCCGTGATCGGCAGCGTATCCGCCGCAGTGGTCGGCGTCTCCGTTGTTGAGGTCGCCTCGGTCGTTACGGTATTGACCGGGAACGTATCGCTGGTCGTCGACGTCTCACGCTGGGGCGAGAAGAGATCGACCTGCACCACCGTAAGGCCGACCAGGAGCACAACCGCCGCGAAAGCACCGGCGAACGAAGAGCACCCGTGATCTGACGATCGCGCGCTTCGGGCCGCCGGAACTGCCTGTTCCATGAGCATGAGCGGCGCCTCATTCGACCTTCTGCGTGAGGTTCTGGGCCGCCCGGCGGCCTCGCTCGTCGAGGGTCATGATTCGTCTCCCGGGTCGGTCCCGAGGCGTTCGGCCAGCCGTATCCGACCCTTGTGGAGATGAACTTTGGCCGTTGACGGTGAACAGTCGAGGATGTCGGCCACCTCGGCAACCGGTCGATCCTCGAGATAGTGGAGTGCGATAGCCTGAGCCTGCCGCTTGGGGAGAGCCCGGACCGCTGCCCAGAACTCATCATCCTCAACTTCGAGCGCGGGGAGAGCTTCTTGACGGCGAACGGCGATCCGGGCTATCGCCCGGGCTTCCGACGCTCGTTTCCGGTAGAGCGACACTGCCATATTGGCTACCACCCTCCTGACCCACGCACCGGGCGATTCATACACGCCGATACGATCCCACGTTCGGTGGGCCGCAATGAACGCCTCCTGGGCAAGATCCTCGGCGGCCCAACGACTACCTGAGAGGGCATAGGCCAGGCCAACGACGGACCTGAACTCGCGCTGGTAGAAGCTCTCGAAACGCTCGGGAAGCGTGACGATTCCTCGATCTGCTCCTTGCATCCAGCTCTCCAAGAGGCCCTTCGGGCTTTCCCAGCCATCTCGCCTAGTTACTCGTATCGGCGGCCGGGAAGGTTTACCTGAGGTTTGCGGAAAGGCTCTGCCAACCCGATCGTTGGGACGATCTGAACTCGGTCGATAGCCTGAGGGAATGCAATCACCCTTTCGCGTCCTGGTCGTCAACGGACCCAACCTCAACCTGCTCGGCACACGCCGACCAGACATCTATGGAACAACGACGCTTGCCGATCTCGATGCCGCGTGCCGATCCTGGGGTGCGGATCTGGGAGCCTCGGTGGAAACCTTCCAATCGAACCACGAAGGGGCCATTATCGATCGGCTCCACCGGGCGCGGGGAGACACGGATGCCATCATCATCAACCCCGGGGCGTATCACCCATTACTCGTACGCGATCCTTGACGCCCTCGAGGCTGTCGAACTGCCCGTGGTCGAGGTGCACATCTCCGACATCACCCGGCGGGAAGCCTGGCGGAGCGCATCGGTCATCGCCCCGGCTTGTGTCGCCACCATCTACGGGAGAGGTACCGACGGATATCGCCATGCCCTCCGCCACCTCGTCTTCCGCACCGAGATGCCACCAACCTCCCTTCGCTACGGCCCACACCTCGATCAAATCGGGGATCTTCGGCTCCCCACGGGATCCGGCCCGCACGCCGTAGCCATGCTCATCCATGGCGGCTTCTGGCGCGCGACCATGGCGTCGTGACCTCATGGACGGAATGGCGGTTGACCTGGCCAAGCGCGGTATCGCCACTTGGAATGTCGAGTACCGGCGCAGTCCCAACGGGTGGCACCATGCGTTGTCGGATATCGCGACCGCTCTCGATCACCTGACCAACCTGGCCGGGGAGTTCCCTGTTGATGTGGATCGTGTGGCGGTGGCCGGCCACTCGGCCGGGGCTCAGCTGGCATTATGGGCGGCCGGGCGAGCCCGGCTAGCTGCCGACTCGCCGTGGGCCGCCCCGGTGGTTTCCCCCCGGTTGGCCGTAACCCTCGCCGGGGTCGTAGACCTCAACCAAGCTGCCGACGACCATCTTGGCGACGACGCCGTCGAAGAGTTCTTCGGCGGCCGTCCCGCAGCCAACATCTCACCGTCGGATTCGCTGCCGGTCGGGGTGCCCCTGCTGGTCGCCCACGGCACTGCGGACGACCAGGTTCCAGTGGAATACAGCCGGGGGTTCGTCACTCGAGCCCGGGCGGCAGGCGATGCTGTTCAATACCTCGAATTCGACGAAGCAGACCACTTCGTATTCACCGATCAAGACTCCGCCGAGTGGGATTCCATCGCAACGCGGGCCATCGAGCTCCTCGGGGGATCCTGATCGTGGCGTGGTTCTTCGTGGCCGTGACCGTCGCCGGCCTCATCACCACGCTTTTCGGCGAAAAACGCGAAATCCCCCTGCGGTTTGTGGCCAAACCGATCGCCTCCGCAGGCTTTCTCGGACTGGCCATAACCCTCGGAGCGACCGGTTCGCGCTATGGGTGGCTAATCCTCATCGGCTTGGTCTTCGGGTTCGTCGGCGATATTGCCCTCCTCGGAACGGCCCGCAGTTGGTTCATCACGGGCCTCGGGGCGTTCTTGATCGGACATCTCCTCTACGTGGTCGCCTTCTTGATGACAGGAGTCGCCGCCGTGCCTCTGGTCATCGCTGCGACTGCGGCCACAGGAGCAGGCGTGGTCATCTTCCGCTGGCTCCGCCCGCACCTTCCGTCGGCAATGATCGGTCCGGTCATTGCCTATGTGGTGATCATCTCAGCCATGGTGGCCACAGCCGTTGGGGCTACCGCTGCGGGAGCTACCGGACTGATCCTGTTCGGCGCCATCGCCTTCTACTTGTCCGATCTAGCCGTCGCTCGCAACCGATTCGTCGCCCCCGGGGCCGTCAATCGCTATTGGGGGCTGCCCCTGTACTACCTCGCACAGCTGCTCCTCGCCTGGTCGGTGAGCTGAGCAAACGGCCTCGCTACTCCGCGCCCGGCACCCGGGTTCCCAATTCCCTGTCCAAGAGCAAGAGGGCCGCTCCATTGTCTCCGGCCATGGCGATCTGCTCGATCAGCTCCGACACGGTTGCCTCTTCCTCTACCTGCTCGTTGATGAACCAGTGGAGCAACGGAAGGCTTTCGTAGTCCTTTTCGTCGGTGGCTTGTCCGTACAAATCGTGGATGGAACGCGTGACCTTGCGCTCGTGAGCCAAGGAAGCTTCGAAGACCGAACGCGTTGAGGTGTAGTCGCTCGAGGGGGCCGCAATCGTGCGCAATTCGACCTGATTGCCACGGTCGAGCACAAAATCGAAGAACTTCATCGCGTGGACCCGTTCTTCCTCAGCCTGCTGCCGCATCCAGTTCGAGAATCCCGGAAGGTTGGCATCGTCGAAGAAGGCCGCCATCTGCAGGTAGGCGTAGGAGGATGCAAACTCGAGCGTGATCTGGTCGTTGTACTTGTCTTGGAGCTGAGGGCTCATCGCCACGGTCGTCCCTTTCGTTGCCGTTCTCGAGCCATGTTATCGGGATGGAGCGTCATGCCGTCAAAGGCGGCCGGTTGCCGGGACCGGGTTCCTACGGCTCAATGCGGTAGACACGGCCCTCGCCGGGCGCCAGGCCCTCCAACCGGTGGAAGAATCCGTTGCCTTCGATCCGGTGATCGACCTCGCGAACATGGCCAATCGTCGAGAACTCCGCCGTGAGGACCGCATGTTGTTCGAGGGCCGGTATCCCGAAGTACCCGGAATCGGTCATCAGGTCGTAGTTCACAACGAACACGTATCGGGCGACTCCCCGCTGGGTCCATGCCGCGATTCCTCGTTGCGCGCTTGCGTCGGGAGGGAGCAACCAGCGGGTTGACGTGCCTGCCACGTCGACAAGGATGTCTTCGGCGAACGAGCGGAGCGCGGTCAGTCGATCGAAGAGCTCCTGGTTCTCTCCCCATACGAAGTCATCACCGTGACGCGCTTTGGATGGGTACACATTCGATTCGCCCCGCTCCCGAAACACGAAGAGCTTCGTGTAGCGCTCGTTCTCGACCGGTTCGTCATGGATGTCCCGGACCTCGTAGCCAAGTGCCGTGTACGACGGCATGTCGGGCAAGAACAAGGCGGTGAAGAGCCGGACCTCGTTTCCTGCCGTATACAGGTCGTCGAAACGTGGATCGTCCTTATCGGCAGTCATGACCGTGAAAGCAGGAGCGGTCCGCCGGGTCGCGAGATAGTCGAGGTAGCGCCGGAACCGGCCCAGATAATCGGAGCTGCCCACTTTGGTCGATTGCAGATCTCCGAGTGTCGCATCGGCCGCCGACGCCTCGAGATGATCGAGCTCCTCGCCGTACTGGAAGGTGTCGCGGGGAGGCAGGAAAGACTCAGCGAAATAGGCGAACCACGGAGCCGCCGCCTGTCTGCTGGATGTGGGTCTTGACGGCTCCCAGAATGTCGTAGTACCCGTCGATGAGCTGGGGAACCCCATCCGGTCGCATTTGCACGTGGGACATATCACCGCGCATGAAGTCGAAGTTGCCGACGTGCTGCGTGTGGGCGAAATGGCCACACACGTACTCCCACACGTGCGGCCGGGGTTTCGTGAAGTCAATCTCCCAGTTGGCATTGTCATCGAGTCGCCCGTAGAGCTTGAAACGGGCCAGCGGGGAGAACACCCGGGACATACCCTCCGGCCGGTTCATCACGAAGTCGGGCCATTCCAAACCGTATTGATCGGGCGTAACGTGCCCGGCTGCGGGATCAACCATGATGCCGCGATAGGGCACCCCCATCGTGGCCGGAACCGGCTCGAGACCCTGGCTCTTGAGATGGTTGATCAGATCCACCCGCCGCCCGGTCCGCCCGGTCACGTCGGCCGGATCGCCGAACAACACGGCGAGACGTTCCGCTTCCGGGGCTCCGAATAGCGCCGCCCGGTCGGACGGAATCGGTAGCAACGGGGTGGCGGTTCCTACTCCCCGTAGCCAGGTGAAGACCGAATCCTCAACAGCCTCATGCAACCCCTCAGAGTGATCGACGATCGTACGATCGCGCACCAGCATCCACTCGAACAGATCGGGGGTGCCGACCGTCGCCTCAGAGAAGCGATCGGTGTGCGGGATCACATCCATGCCAACGGTCTTGCCCATCAGGTGCAGCAGATTGCTCATCGCCCGCAGTTGTCGTTCGACCGTGTCGAGATGGGGAGCAACCTGCTGCAACTCCTCCGAGAAGAACTCCTGGTTGAGGCTCCAACCGGCGATGCCGTACAAGCTCTCGACGACGCCGGGCTCCCAGATCGGGAGCAAGTGAATCGAATCGAAGGCTTCGGGCAAAGTGACGGCGTACTTCACCACGCCGGCGAGGTCGCGTACTGTGCGGACATTGATGCCAACCATGTTGGTCGCTTTGAGCCACGACGGATCGGATTCGGTGGCTCGGGGGGACATGACCTCAACCGGCAGCTCGCTGAGGGGCAGTTCGAGATCGATGGCGGGGCCCGACAACGCGATGTCAACGGGTTCACCTAATCGACGACGCAGCACTCCGAGTACCGTCTCCAGCGGCAGGGCAGTCGCGTCCTGAGGTCTGAGTCCGGCGAGGAAGGAGCGCCGGCCGGCGCAGAAGTCGGACTCGCCCGGCAGGCCGTAGGCCGTCACACCGTTACGAACTCAACGTCGTATTCGCGGGTGATGACCACATCAGCCACGCCCCGGTGCTGAGTAATGATCTCGTGCTCTGCCTTGAGCACCTCTTCGATGAAGGAATCGAACTCTTCCCGACCCCGCCTCATACGATGCTCCATGGTCTCCAGCCGGTTGCGAGCAATGAACACACGGCGATCGACATTCTTGCAGAGCGACGTGTAGACACCCTCTGCAATAACCACGTCAACGCCGTCCAGAGCCACAGCTTCATCGGTGATCAGATTCTCGGCGTAGATCACGAGCGGTTTCACGAGTGCCACCGCACCCTCCCGGGCCGCCTCGAGGTGCTCGTCGAGCAAATCGATGCGCACTTCGGAGGTGCCCACCCAACAGAAATTGGCCCGCCGTGCCGCATCGTTCGAACGGGGAGGTAGCACGTAGTAATCGTCCTGCTGCAAGATCGCAGCCTTCACGCCCCGGATTCCGAGCTCGTCGTGAATCGCTCGAGCCGTCTCCGACTTGCCACTTCCGGACTCTCCCGCCACGGTCATCGTGTAGCGGCGGCCGGTCCCGGCGATCTCATCAAACAGTTTCCCAATGATCTGCTCGGCGGCGTTTTTGTGTTCCTCGCCGACCAGAATGATGTCGCCCTTCATCGTCGGTATCCTAACGCGAGCCGCAATCGAGCCCTCGCACAGAAGCAGGGTGTGTGCCGGGAGGGCCCATGGGCTTCGTCGACCACTATCGCCGCTGGTTCACCAAAGCGGCTTCGACGACGTTCGCTCGTCGCTGGTTGGGACCAAAGGTGCTGAGCCGAGTCGACCGGCGGTTCTTCACGGCCACTCGAGGGGGCTTGCTCTCGTTGGGATCGAGGGCATACCCAACGCTGCTGCTCACCACGACCGGCCACCGGACCGGGAAACCCCATACCGTGCCCCTCTTCTTCCTGAAGCACAACGGAAGCCTGATCGTGGTCGCCTCCAACTATGGCCGGGTGAATCATCCCGGATGGTCGGCCAATCTGTTGCGAGACCCTGTCGGCCGGGTCCAAACCCGGGAAGCGTCCTGGACCGTGCACGCACGCCTCTTGCCGCTTGACGAGAAGGAGTCGATCTGGCCGGAGTTGAACGCGCTTTTCGATGGCTGGCAGCGCTATGAAGATGAAACCCTGCGATGGATTCGCGTTTTCTCACTCGATCCTGTTTGAGGGCCGGGATCATATGCCAATTTTTCTCAGGAGCCGGCTTGGGCTGAATCGCCGGGCCCGTTAGCCTGTTGGGACGCCACCGGTGCTGGGCCGGGGCGTGAACGAAGGCGGAGTAACCTTCATGCGCAATGTGCGGTCTGCCCTGGTCGGACTAGGGACCCTCGTCATCCTCTTGACGTTCGTCGGTTTTGCAGCGTTCTCTACCAACGGTGCAGATCAGCCGCGCCCGGAGACGCTTTCGGCTGAATCACCTGAACCCCTCGTCCTGGCTGCAGACGCCGGTGTCACGACCGGCCGGGTAACGGCCTTCGTTTTTGCGAATCAACTGCAGACCCCCGACCTGCCTGAGGCTGCCGGCACCAAAGCGGCCGACCCTGTGACCCTGGAACTCACGGTCGACGGCCTCGTCGAGGAGGGCACACGGCCGGGGTTGGTCACGACGACTACAACCGTGCCACCGACCACGACGACAACGGCGGCACGGGTTGCCCCGACGACAACCACGCAAGCGCCGCCGGCCACGACCACAACCACGGCGCCACCCGAAACAACCACCACGCAAGCGCCGCCGGCCACGACCACAACCACCGTCCCTTCGAGCAATCCCCTCAGTGAGAACGAAATGAGGGCTCTGGCATCCCTCTATTTCCCGGACGGCGTCGACAAGGCGGTATTGGTGGCCCGGTGCGAATCGGGCTACGACCCGTCCGCTTACAACCTGGATGGACCCTACGGGGGTCTCTACCAGCATTCTGTGACCTACTGGGATAGTCGAGCAGCTTCAGCCGGTTGGGCCGGAGCCAGCATCTACGACGCCGATGCCAACACCGCTGTGACAGCCTGGCTGGTCGCCCGTGATGGGTGGGGCCACTGGCCGTGGTGCTCCACCTGGGCAGATGCCCAACTGGGCGGGTAGGGGCGTTTATCCGGAACGGCTGTAGAGCAAGGAGTTCCCCTCTTTGCCGGCCATTTCGATGACACCGGTCGTGCGCAGGCAGTACACCATCTGTTGGGCAAGCCGGCGCGGCAGCTTCGCCTGCCGGGCAATGTCGGCCGTGGAAAACGGAGCAGGCAAGTCGTTCGGAAGGAACCCGGCCAGATCTGTCGACGACTGGATCCGCCTGCGGTCGGTCACTTCGACCAACGATCGACCCAGCACCACCCAACCCTTCCTGCGCCAGGCTTGTCCCGGCCGGTGCACCCGCACCTCTTCTTCGGTCGTCAGCAGAAGATCGAGTTCGAAACCCGCATGGTCGATCAAGGCCGGGAAACTGACCAATCCTGGAGAAGATGTCCTCATAGCGTCCATGCTTTGGCGAGCGGCGACGCGCCAGTACCTCACCTTCCTCGCTGACCCGAACAATGGTTCGGAGTTGGGGAATGGGAGCCACAACCCGAACCTGGTGTTGCTCCGTGAGGTGCTCCAGTTTGGCCCGCAGCGGGGCAAACCCTCCGGTTTGCACTTCGATCAACAGCCCGTTGCGAACCAGGTCGATGATGTACCCATCGACCTGGTGCTCGACGAGGTCACCGGCGCTGTGCATACCAATGCTTCAAAGCCGCGTGGAGCGACCCTTCGTTCAATGTGCCAATCACGACACGCATCGTTGCAGCTGCACGGCGATGAGCTGGAGCATTTGCAGCCGGCACGGTCTGCGAGTCGGCCGATAGCGTGCCGGGCCGCGCATTATGCTTCCCCTCCGGACAACCACGAGAGGGTAACCATGCAAGACCTGGCCGCTCACGGCATCGTCCCGGCCCGCGAGGTGTACTGGGATTTGTCGACACCGCATTTGGTCGAACATACGCTCCGGCGTGGAGAAGGCGTCATCGCCCATCAAGGGCCGATCGTTGTCTCGACCGTCCCCTACACGGGTCGCAGCCCCAAAGACAAGTTTGTCGTTCGCGAAGACACCACCGAGAAAGACATCTGGTGGGGCGACGTGAACAACCCGATCGAGACCGAAGTGTATGAAGCCCTGTATGCCCGGGTCACGGAGTACCTCGGACAGCAGGACCTCTACGTTCAGGATGTCTACGCAGCCGCCGACCCGCAGTACCGCCTGGCCGTGCGCGTCATTACCGAGACCCCCTGGCACGCCCACTTCTGCCGCAACATGTTTCGTTTGCCACGGACCTACGAACACGACGACGAAATCGAGCCTTTCATGCCCGACTTCACCATCGTGCACGCGCCGAATTTCAAGGCTGTTCCGGATCGGGACGGAACCCGCAGCGAAGTCTTCATCATGATCAGCTTCGTCCACAAGGTACTGCTGATCGGCGGCACAACGTATATGGGCGAGATGAAGAAATCTGTGTTCTCGGTGATGAACTATCTCCTCCCGAAAGCGGGAGTGCTCAGCATGCACGCTTCGGCAAACGTTGGGCCGGATGGCGATTCTGCCGTTATCTTCGGGTTGTCGGGAACCGGAAAGACCACGCTGGCGACCGACCCGACCCGGGGAATGATCGGTGACGACGAGATCGGATGGGGCGTCGACGGCATCTTCAATATCGAAGGCGGGTCGTACGCCAAGGTCATCAACTTGAGCCAGGAAGACGAACCGCTGATCTACCAGTCCGCCAACCAGTTCGAGACCATTCTCGAAAACGTGGTGCTGAACCCCGATAGTCGCCATCCTGAGTGGGAGGATTCCTCCAATACGGAGAACACCCGTTGTTCGTACCCGTTGGTGCATTTGCCCAATGTCATCAAGACGGGAGTGGCCGGGCATCCCAACAACATTGTGTTCCTTTCGGCGGACGCTTTCGGGGTACTGCCTCCCATCTCGCGATTGAGCCGCGAGCAGGCGATGTACTACTTCATGTCCGGTTACACAGCCAAACTGGCCGGCACCGAACGGGGTGTCAACGAGCCCGTTGCCACATTCTCCCCCTGCTTCGGCGCTCCCTTCCTTCCGTTGCCGCCCTCGTACTACGCCAAAGTGCTGGCCGAGAAGATCGACGAGTTCGACCCGGGCCTGTGGATGATCAATACCGGATGGACGGGCGGTCCCCACGGCGTCGGCTACCGGATCCGAATCCCCCATACGCGGGCCATGCTCAACGCCGCGCTTGGCGGGCACCTGGACAAGTCAGAGTTCGTCGAGGACCCGGTGTTCGGTTTGCAGGTGCCGACGGAGATCGCAGGGGTCCCGACAAATCTGCTCATCCCGCGCGATACCTGGGATGATCCAGAAGCGTACGACGGGCAGGCCCGCAAGCTGGCCGGAATGTTCCGTGAGAACTTCACGAAGTACACGGCCACGCCCGAAGTGGTCGCCGCCGGCCCGCAGGGCTAACGGATACCCACCTCCAGGAGAAGGACTCGGGCGCAGCGCTCCACCCGGCGGGAAGCGCGCCGCGCTCCGATCCTCTATGGGGTGTTCATCCAGGAGTCGTGGATCTCCAACGCCGGGAGTGCGTAGGCCACGTTCGGCCATGAGTCATGGACTTCGTATCCCGCCCGATACGCCGGATAGTGCATCCATGAATCATGGATCTCAGTGGTCGAGGCGCCTGTGGTCACCACCACCACCACCACGGCCAGGGCGATGACGGCCAGAACGAACAGGATGGTCGTCAGCACGGGAACGGACCGCGCCGCGGCTTCCGGGGCTTCTCGGCCGACCCACATCTACATCGGGCCTGATGGTCCGGGGATCGACGGTTTGCACGACAAACCTCCTTGAGAGCGCACAGCTTTGGCAGGATGCCTGCTCTTCTACTGTCCATCCACCACGGGCTTGCCGATAGAGGCGAAAGTCCCGACCGGTCGCCCTGGCGGTTTTGCCAACCTCCAGGCGGACACACATTGGTTGGCTAGCGGAAGTCCCGGGAGGTGACACCTTCGACCGGCCAGGGGGAGAATTGACGAGCCACGAAGTTGGTGACCCCGTCCCGATACTCGACCACCCCATCGAGCACCAGGCCGGGGTGGCGTCGGGCAACCTCCCGGTTGGCCGCCCAGATGTCGGGCAGCACGACGACATTGAGAAGACCGGTTTCGTCCTCCAGATTGAGGAAAATCACCCCGTTAGCCGTACCGGGTCGTTGCCGGTGGGTGACGATGCCCCCCACCATGGCCCGCACCCCGTTGCGACGCAACGCCAGCATCTCGGCGATACGGAGACAACGCAGCTCATCGAGGCGCGGACGGATGAATTGGACCGGGTGTGCCACCGAGACCCCGGTTGCCCACAGGTCGGCGAGATGTTCGTCCTGAGCGCTCATCCCCGGCAGGGCGGGCGCCTCAATACCCGGTGCCAGCGGTAGACGTCGCGGATCGATCTCGGCCAGCGCCCCGGCCGCCCACATCCCGGCCCGACGGGACAACCCGAGACACTCGAGAGCGCCGGCGCCGGCCAGCGCCTCCAAGGCATCGACCGGCAGGCCGGTGCGCTGGGCCAGATCTTCCGGAGATTGAAAAGGGCCGCCAATCTGACGGGCTGCTTCGATCCGGGTGATCTCGCCATCGCCCAGATTGCGGACGTAGCGCAGCCCCATCCGCATGGCTACGGCCGGACGGACCGGATCGTCGAGAGCCCCCCTCCCCCGCCGCCACGATTTCTCGTAGTAGGTCACCACATCATCCGGAGCCGCATCGTGCGCTTCGATGGTGCAGTCGTGGAAGGACCGATTGACATCAGGCGGCAGGGTCACCACCCCGTGTCGAGCGGCATCCTGGACCAGCGAGTTGGGGCTGTAGAAACCCATCGGATAGGCGTTGAGCAGCCCGGCCAGGAACTCGGTCGGCCAGTGGTACTTCAACCAGGCAGACATGTACACGATGTAGGCGAAGCTCACCGAGTGGCTCTCCGGGAACCCGAAGGAGGCGAACCCTTGCAGCTTCTCCCAGATCTCATCTGCGGCCGCCCCGAGTGATCCCCTTGCCGGCCATTCCCCGGTACACCTCGTCTCTGCAGCTTCCCCATGGCTTCGGTGAGCGCTTGTGGGTCATGGCCTGCCGAAGCCGGTCCGACTGGCCGCCGTCGAACCCGGCACAGATCCGGGCCAGTTCCATGAGCTGTTCCTGAAAGATCGGCACACCCAGCGTCTTGGCCAGCACCGGCTCGGTGGAAGGGTGCGGGTAACGAACCGGTTCTTCTCCGTTGCGGCGCCGGAGATACGGGTGGACCGACTGACCCTGGATCGGTCCCGGTCGAATCAATGCGACCTCGACGGCCAGGTCGTAGAACGTCCTGGGTTTCATCTTGGGCAGCGTGGCCATCTGCGCCCGCGACTCAACCTGGAACATCCCGACCGTGTCCGAAGTGGTGAGCATCTCGTAGATGGCCGGCTCCTGGTCGATGGTGGCCAGATCGACCTCGACGCCGTGTGCCTCA
The DNA here is from genome assembly GCA_963715305.1 of uncultured Actinomycetota bacterium. Lineage (GTDB taxonomy): Bacteria > Actinomycetota > Acidimicrobiia > Spongiisociales > UBA4744 > UBA4744. The sequence continues at coordinate 140,385 of CAVQSB010000005.1, read as the reverse complement.
CGGATCAGGTCGACCGCCAGGTGCAGGGCATTGAGCATGCCGAGACCGAGCAGGTCGAATTTGACGATGCCGATCGCCGCACAATCGTCCTTGTCCCACTGCAGGACCGAACGGCCCTCCATCCGGCCCCATTCGATCGGCACCACCTGCCAGAGAGGACGGTCGGCGATCACCACTCCCCCGGAATGGATCCCGAGATGGCGGGGGAACCCGTCGAGCCGGTGACAGACGTCATAGATGAAATCGGCGGTCATCCCGCTCGGGAAGCGGTGCTTCGAGGCGGAGCTTGGACGGGTCCCGGGTGTCGACGTACTTGGAGAGACCGTCCACCTGGGCCTGGGTCAATCCGAACGTCTTGCCGACATCGCGCAGGACCGAGCGGGCCCGGTACGTGATGACGTTGGCCACCATGGCGGCCCGCTCCCGTCCGTAGCGGCGATAGCAGTACTGAATGACCTCCTCCCGGCGGTCGGCCTCGAGATCGAGGTCGATGTCGGGTGGGCGTCCCCGCTCGTCGGACAGGAACCGTTCGAAGGGGAGCTGAAGCCGTATCGGGTCGACCTTGGTCAATCCAAGACATCGACAGACCGCCGAATCTGCACCTGATCCGCGGATCTGGCAGTAGATGTCCTGGGAGCGGGCGAAGTTGACGATGTCCCACACCACCAGGAAGTAGCCGGGGAAACCGAGCCGTTCGATCACATCAAGCTCATGCTCCAACCGCTGCACCGCTCGCGAGTCGATCCCGCCGGACCGGCCGGCGTACACTTCCCGGGCCCCCTCGAACGTCAGATGCCTGAGGTAGTCCATCTCGTCGCGAAAGTGACCGGGCATGGGGAAGTCGGGCAGCTGTGGGGCGACCAGTTGCAGATCGAATGCCAGTCCCCGCCCGAGATCTCCGGCTCGTTCCACCGTTCCCGGATAACGGACGAACCTGCGATACATCTCGGCGGGAGACTTGAGGTACCGGTCATCGGTGGCGGGACGGTACCCATCGGTCTCCGCCAGGCTGCGTCGCCCCCCGATGGCCGCCAAAACCTCGGAAAGATCCGCGTCCCGGGGGTCGGCGTAATGGACGTTGTTGGTAGCCACAACGGGAAGCTGCAGGCGCCGCCCGACCTCCCACATCACATCGTTGCGGAGGTCGTCCTCTGGCATGCGGTGATGCCACAGCTCGAGGTGGAGGCGCCGCCCGAAAAGGTCCCGTAACTGAGCCGCAGCGTGTGAGCGCCTCTTTCATATCGCCGCGCTGGGCGGCGGCGGGCACGGCCCCCTGCCAGCAGCCGGTCAACGCAACCAACTCTCCTTGTTTGGCGGCGGCCGCCAGATCCGACCAGGTGTACCGGGGAGCGTCCTTCTTGCCGCGAAATTGGGCCCGCGACACCAACCGGCTGAGTGCGGCGTATCCCTGCGGTGATGGAGCCAGGAGAACGAGGTGATCGGTCGATGCCGGGCCCATCGGTTTGGAACCATGCATGCGTTTCCGGCGACCCCTTCGAGGCCGGTCCGTTTGAAGTTCGTAGTTCGTAGTACGAAGCAGGTCGGAATCGGATGCCGCCGCGAGAGGGTCGACTGGGGGCTCGGAGCCCGGCGAGCCGGAAAGCCGCTCCAGGCCGATCTCCACGCCGTACACGGCCGGAAGCCCCACCGCTTGGGCAGCTTGCCAGAACTTAACGAGTCCGTAGAACCCGTCATGGTCGGTCACGGCCAGCGCCTGATACTCCAACCGTACCGCCTGCTCTACGAGCGCCTCAGGGTGAGAAGCTCCATCGAGAAAGCTGAAGTTGGTGTGACAGTGCAGTTCGGCGTATCCCATGAGTCATTTCGTCAGACCCGTTCCATACTATCGAACATATGTTCGATCTGTTTTGCAGTGGGGCCAGAATGACCTCCCCCATTGCTCAGCGCCGCCGGTCGTGATAGGTTCCAACTACCACGCAGAGTGAGGACTTGCTCGAGTGGTATGGGGCAACGGGAGAACGGGACCCTGGCAAGGCAGGTTGCGCAGAGGCTGCTGCCGGAGATGATGCTGACCAGTCCTCGAGCAGTCCTCGACGAGACGGTCGGAAGACCGATTGCTGCGTGATGCGGGTCCGCCACACCGACGGCCAGCAGTTCAGCTCTATCTGCACCTCAATAACGACAATCCTGGCACCGACGACGGCCAAGGCTTGGGAATCGCCGAAGGTGTCGACGTCGGCATTCCGCGTGACCGGCCGGTATCGTTGTCGGCTACGTCGGCGACAGCGGCAACGCCGAGGACACTCCACCCGCACCTCCACTTCGAGCTCGCATGAACCACCGGCACCCTCCTCGAACCCGTACGCCTACCTGCAGATTGCCTCAGGGTGCCGAGCCAGCCCTGTTCGCCTGCAGCTCTCAGTGGCCCGCCGGAAACGCTGCCCGAAACCGGCCTGGCGGTGTGCGGCTTGTTCCTGTGTCCGCTTGGACTGTCTCGCCGGCGGTGCAGCGCTGGCCGGCCGGCCCCGTCGGGGTCGACTCGGCTGACGTCGATCGCTGCAGGTCAGTGCAACACCTTGCGATACAGCGGCCTGGTCTCGCTGCGCCGGGCAATCTCGCTGAATCCGGCCGCTTCGAACATCGAGGCCAGCCCCATCCAGGCGTAGATGTCGGGCATGCGCTCGTTGCGCGGCTCGACCGGATAACCCTCGATCGCAGCGTGCGCCGTGCGCTCTTGCGTATGCGACGGCGGCCTCGAGGAGAGCAGTCCCGACCCCACTCCCCCGGTGGTGCCGATCAATCACGAAGCACACGATCGACCACACGGGAACGTCATCGACGGCCTTCGTAACCCGGGAACGCTGAATCCGGCCGAACTCCTCGCGTGGTCCAAGGGAGACCCACCCGACCGGCAGGCCATCCTCGTACGCCAGGAGACCCGGCACCCGGTCGTCAACAATGGACCGCAGCATCTCCCGCTTTTCGTCGCCGGAAGTAGCTTCGAACTCCCGATTGGTGAGGCGGTTCCACATACACCAGCATCCGCCGTAGGCCCCCCGGGGACCGAATAGCTGTTCGAGATCCGGCCAGCGCTCGGGAGTGAGGGGTGCAATATCCAGCTTCATGGAGCGATGTTACGTAACGGCTCATCGCTGGCGCCGCGATAGTCTCGTGATAGCGATGGAAGAAGGGTCTATGGCCCGCCCGGGTCTCATGTTCTTGGCGGTATGTTTCGCGGCGAGTGCCTGCGGCACAGATACCACCGTCACGACCGAATCGCTTCCCATCACTCCGGGAGGAACCATGCAGATCACCAGCGCCGCCTTCGTCGACAGCACCCCGATACCGGACCGCTACACCTGCCAGGGCGACGACATCAACCCGCCGCTCGAAATCACCGGAGTCCCCGACGGCACGGAAAGCCTGGTGCTCATCGTCGACGACCCCGACGCGCCGGACCCGGCAGCGCCCAAGGTGGTCTGGGAGCACTGGGTCATGTGGAACATCGCCCCCAACACGTCGGCCATCGGCGCCGGGACGGTCCCGGTGGGAGCCATCCAGGGAACCAACAGCTGGGGTCGTACCGACTACGGAGGACCATGTCCGCCGATCGGGACCCACCGATACTTCTTCAAGCTCTACGCGCTCGACACCACCCTGGCGCTGGGTACCACCTCCATCAAGGCGGATGTCGAAACAGCCATGCAAGGCCATGTCCTGGCTCAGGCCCAATTGCTCGGCCTCTACGGAGGTTGATGACCGGATTCGAAGATCGAGTAAACCTTCTGGCCTCCTGCCACGAGTAGCTACTGAGAGTGAGGATCGACCACTCTATGTGGTTGCCAACAGGAGGAACAGATGAAACATCGTCCGATCGTCATCCTGGCCGTCAGCTTCGCGGTGGTCCTGGCCGCAGGAGTTGCCCTGGCTCAAGTGGGGTCCTTTGCGCCCAGCTTCACCGAACTTGCCGAGGAGTCCGACTCCGCTCGCCTCCGATGGGTTGTTCCTACCGCCGGCACAAGATCCCGAGGCTCCCGACCTCACCGGAGCCGCCTCCACCAAGGCGGATCTCAAGCGAGGACGGGCCTGCGGAGGAGCCGAAGAAGGTTGTTGACCAGCCTGAGAAACCCGCCGAAGAGCCAAAGCAAAGGGAACCGGCCGACACAACCCCTCCCCGGCTGTCCATAACCAGCCCCACCGATGGAGCCCATTTCGGCGAAAAGACGCTGAAGTACACCGGTATGACGGAACCCGGCGCCCGGGTCTTTGCGGGCGAGTGGGAAGCCGATGTCTTCGAGAATGGAGAATGGCACATCGTTCTGATCCTCAGTGCGGGCAAGAACGTCACTACCTTCACCGCCAAAGACGCGGCAGGCAACCGGACCAAAGCAACCGTAACCGCCTATCTGGATGTTTCCGGCAAGGGATTCACCGCTCATCCAGAAGTACGGAACCAGTCCCGAACCGTGGGAGAAATTCTCCGGTACGGCTGCTCCCGGCACCGTCATTGAACTCATGTCGAAATACGGCAACGCGAGCATGGTCACCGAAGGCACGGAGTGGTACTTGAAACTCCACTTCGATGGCTTGAAGGAGCCGACCAGCTTCCCCATCGTGCTCGAGACGTCGACTGGCCACAGAATGGAATTCGCCTTCCGTTACAAGCCGAGGGCCGTCGAGTTCTCTGCCAACCAGAAGTACAAGACGAGTGGCGAGCCGTGGGAGAAATTCTTCGGAACGGCCCCGCCGGGAACCGTTATCGAACTCGGATCCGAGTACGGAGACGCACGGTTGGTGACCGAGGGCTACGAGTGGTACCTGAAGCTCCACTTCGAAGGCCTCACCGGGCCGGCTACCTTCCCGATCGTGCTGTACACATCGACCGGCAAGGTCATGGACTTCATGTTCACCTACGATCCGAAGCCGGTGGACTTCACGGCCAACCAGAAGTACGAGTCGTGCAGTGAACCCGAGCCGTACAGCAAGTACTACGGCACGGCGACCCCCGGCGCCACCATCACCGTGACATCCGACTACGGATCGGGCAGCACGATGGCCGGAGCCGGCGGAGAGTGGTCGGTCCAGGTCTTCTTCACAGGCACCACCCCGGGCAAGCCCTTCATGGTGACCGCCAGCGATTCCGCGGGGCACGCCGAGTCGTTTGAGTTCGTCAGCTACGCGAGCGGTGGCAAGTAGACGAACCCTCCGGGTGCGAAAGGGCCGTGGCCAATGGGTCGCGGCCCTGTCGCGCCGGGCGCCAGCGTTCAATGAGGCGGTCTGGTAGCCAGGATGGTGAAACACCGGTGCGGAATGGTGAGCGGATCTGCTGGGTAATCAGCAGCCAACCGCCGGCGCAGGGCTGCATCAAGCTGGGCAACTTCGGCTGGATTGAGCGACCCGCCCACACCGGCGCTCGCCCGAATTCGTCCCCGCCACTGTTCATGGCTGTAGGCGATCGGAACGTCGAAACTGAAGCTCTCGGTGTCCTCATATTCCCGGACGTCGGTGAACCACTCGGCATGGATCCCGATCCCACCACCGAATGTCCACGATGGGTTGAACATACGAACGAGATCTTCGGTGGCAGCAACGACGTTGCCGGGAAGAGGAATCCAGTCGAAGTGGGCAATGACCAACCGGCCGCCTGGCTTGATGAGCCGTGCGACCTCTTTCAGTGCCGCCGGCCGATCGAACCAGTGCCAACATTGGCCGGCGCTGATCACATCGAACGACCCAGCGGGCAGGCCGGTGTCCTCAGCCGGTGCCCTGAAGTAGTCAACGGTCAAGCCTTCTTCGCCGGTGACACGCCGGGCAGCAACCAGCATCTCTTCGGAGATGTCGACACCCTTGACGGTGGCGCCATATCGAGCGAACCCCCGGGCCAGGCTGCCCGTCCCGGTGCCGAGATCCAGGATTCGCTGGCCAGGAAGCCCGATTCCAAACCTGTTGAGCCGGTCGAACAAACGTTGCGGGAATCCTGCCCGGTGCTGGAGATAGTCGTCTACGGTGCGACCAAAATCGACGTCCACGGGATTACAGGATCAACTCGGCGACGGTGCGCACCGTCGCGATGTCCATCGTGGAAATGAGCAGCGTGGTTACCCCGGACTCCTTCCACGCTTCCAGACGATCCCGGATCGCCTCTCTCGGCCCGACCAGATTGGTTTCATCGACAAGCTCATCCGGAACCCGACGAGTAGCCTCTTCCTTCTTCCCGGACAGGTAAAGATCCTGGATTTCGGTAGCTGCCTGCTCATAGCCATACCGGCAGGCGAGGTCGAAGTAGAAATTTTTGCCCCGGGCACCCATCCCGCCGACGTAGAGCGCCATGAACGGTTTGACCATGGCGCGGCCTGCTTCGAGGTCGTCGGTTACGACCGCGGAGACAGACGGCGCAATGTCAAAGCGATCCCCCTTGCCGGGATCATCCGAACGGGCGAACCCGGTAGCGAGCTGGTCACCGAAAACCTCCCCTGCCTTGTCCGGCGAATAGAAGACGGGTAACCAACCGTCTGCAATTTCAGCGGTGAGTGCCACATTCTTGGGGCCAATCGAAGCCAGATAGATCGCCATATCGGGGTTCTCCGGGTGCAGGATGAGCTTCAGCGGTTTGCCGAGCCCGGTGGCGCCGGGACCTTTGTACGGTATCTGGTAGTGCTCACCCTCGTGGACGAGCGGCTCGTCGCGATGCAAGGCTGCTCGAACGATCGAAACGTACTCGCGGGTCTTGCTCAATGGCTTGCCATACGGAACGCCGTGCCAGCCTTCCACTACCTGCGGCCCCGACAGCCCCAATCCGAGCACGAACCGGCCGCCAGACAATGCATCGAGAGTGGCGGCAGTCATGGCCGTCATGGCCGGAGTACGCGCCGGCATCTGCATGATCCCCGAGCCCAGTTTGATCCGTTCGGTGCGAGCCCCGAACCATGCCAGTACCGAGACGACGTCGGAACCGTAGGCTTCGGCAGCCCACACCGAGTGGTACCCCAACCGGTCGGCTTCTTTGACCAGATCGGTATTGCCGCGCATTCCGGCACCCCAATACCCGACGTTCAAACCCAACCGCATCCACACCTCCTCCCGTGAACTTATCAGCCTGAGGCGGCACTAGCTTGGTGTCTATGAATCGAGCCTCGCACACCGTTGTTTGGTTGGGAAGCGGCGCGCTCATCGGCCTGGCCGGAGAGGTGCTCTATGCGGGGTTTCGGGATCTTCCCCGGCTGGAAGGGACCGATGCCTCGGGAACCTTCGGCACCTCCGATCTGCTCCCGCTGCGGATTGCCGTACTGGGTGATTCGAGCTGTACCGGACCGGGGCTGACCGATTCAGACGACATCTGGGTGCGGAGGATTGGACGGCACTTCGGCCGAGGGTTTCGCACCACCATCGATAGCGTCGCAGTCGGCGGTTCGCGAGCCAGCGATGTGCTCCGCGACCAGGTGCCGATGGTCCTGGCGACCAACCCGGACGTCGCCCTGGTTTCGGTCGGCGCCAACGACATGTTGTACGGGGTCCCGCTCAAGACATTCGAGCGCAACCTCGAATCGATCGTCACCAAACTGCTGACCTGCGCGCCGGCCGTCCTGCTGAGCGGGGTCGGAGACCTCGGCACGATCCCCCGTCTGCCCTTTGCGCTGAGCCGGATCATGCGACGGCGCAGCGGTCGGGCCGATGGAGTCCATAGCCGCGTGGCCGCTCACCACCCGGGCGCCATCCGCGTCCCGATACGAGAACGGTGCGGTGCCGCGTTCGAGGATCCAAGCATCTACGCTGCCGACTTGCTCCATGTCAACGGGGAGGGCCACCGGTTGTGGGCCGAAGCGACCATCCCCTCGATCGAAGCTATTATCCGGAGCTGAGGCGCCGCCCACCGGACTGGGCGATCTCGCCGGACGACTCGTACACTGCCCGGGATGTCGGCCAGACGAAGCACCACCACTGCCTTCTTCGCAGGAGTTGCGGTGGCCAACACCGGATTCATCGCCGCCGTAACCGTCACGGGTCTCGTGGCCGAACAGATCACCGGCTCGGCCCGCTTGAGCGGCCTTCCGGGCGCCGTCGGCACCTTCGGTACTGCCTTGGGTGCGATGGCGGTATCGATGTTGATCAGCCGGGTGGGGAGCCGCCCGGGCCTGAGTATCGGGTATGTGGCCGCGGCCACCGGCGCAACGGTCGCCATGACGGCCACGGTATTGGCATCGTTTCCACTCCTGCTCGCCGGCATGTTCATCCTGGGAATGGGACACAGTGCCACCCAGCTCAGCCGCTATGCGGCCGCCAATCTCTACGACGCGCGCCACCGGGCGCGGGCAGTTGGCCTCATCGTCTGGGCAGGCACTATCGGTTCGGTGGTCGGACCTAGCCTCCTCGAGCCTGCCGGGCGGGTTGCGAGCTCTGCCGGCCTCCCCGAGCTTTCGGGGGCATACGGCGTCTCCGGCGCCTTCTTCGCAGCCGCCGCCGTTCTCTACGTCGTTTTCCTCCGGACGGGGACTACCGAGAGCCTCAACCGATCTACGAAGGGTAAGAAGGCGCTACCGGATGGACAACGCCACCTCCTTCGACTCCCCCAGGTGCAGGTGGCGTTGAGCGCCATGATCATTGGCCAGCTGGTGATGGTGCTGATCATGGCCATGACGCCGCTCCATATACGCCACATCGGGCTCGGTCTCGGCACGGTCGGTTTCGTTATCAGCGCCCACACCCTGGGTATGTTCGCGCTGTCCCCCGTAACCGGCTGGTTGACCGATAGGTTTGGACCAGTCCAGGTCATTGTGGCCGGAGTCGGGCTCATGGCCGGATCTGCCGTGCTCGCGGCGACTGCTCCGACGGACGGACGCACCCATTTGGCGGTTGCCCTGTTCCTGCTTGGGCTCGGTTGGAACTTCGGGTTTGTGGCCGGAAGTTCCCTACTGACGCGCGGGGTTCCCCAGGAGTCACGCACGGCGTTGCAGGGGCGGGCGGATTCCCTGGTGTGGATGGCGGCAGCCTTGGCCAGTCTGGCCAGCGGATTCGTGCTCGAAGCCGCCGGGTTCGTTGCTCTTGTCGATCACCGGCGGGCTGATGGCGTTGCTCCCCCTGGTGGTTATCGCCCGCCGGCCCTTTCACCTGGCAGCTGAGGCTGCCTGAGCATCACGGCGCGATCGGATTACCCCAGAATGGCTTTCAAACCGTCCGCGATCTTCCGGCCCGCTTCGTTGATCCAGGAACCGTCCGGTGCCTGTGGCGCCAGGAGAACAAACGCAATCATGACCATGAGCACCACGACCACAACGGTGAAGAGCCTCCTCACGACTCAAGCTCTCTCGAGGTCGTTCCAGCGCCCCCCGGCGCCAACGCTGCGGCCAAACGAGAGGACAGATCCCCGTTGGGACGCACCAGAACACCTTCCAGCCTGAGCCAGGCAGCCATGAGTTCGAGTTCTTCCGCCAGCGGTCCGGTAACCGATGCGGCTGCGAACCCGGCTCGAGATGGGCTCCCTGCACCAGAAGAACTCCGGACTGGCGGTCTGCCTTGAGGTCGATCCGGGCGACGAGATCCTCACCAAGCAGAAACGGCAATACGTAATATCCGTATCGGCGTTTCTGCTTGGGCACGTAAATCTCGATCCGATAGTGGAAACCGAAGAGCCGCTCGGTACGGTCCCGATACCAGATCATTGAATCAAACGGGGACAACAACGCCCGGGCTCGTACCCGACGCGGGAACGCGGGCCTCAGGATGAAGGAAAGCCGGTTCCCGCCAACCTTCTACCTCTACTTGAAGGAGAGACCCGGAGGCCACCAGTCGTTGCACTTGCCGGTGCACGTCGGTGACCTTCATCCGAAAATAGTCGGCCAGGTCTTTGACCGTGGCGACCCCGTGCGCCCGCGCCGCGATGAACGTGCGCTGCTCGCACCGAGCTTTCGAGGTCCATCACCGGACCGTCGAGAACGCCTTGCGGATACACTCGTTCGGCCAGATCGTAGACCTTCGCAAAGGATGCGGGCCGGTGCGAAATCGCCAATCTTCCCTTGACGTACAGCCACTCGAGGGCCGTTGCGCCCTTCCCCATCCCCCACCAGGGCCCGGTTCGGCGACCGGGATCATCAAGATCGGCACTGGTTAACGGGCCCCCGTTCGCCTACCTCGTCATAGACCTGCTCAATGTATCCCGGATGCTCATCCATGACGGCGCGGACCTGCCCCCACGACGTGATCGCCTCCATCCGGGGCCGCAGCAGCGGCAGCATATCGGAGGTGCTGTACGAGGCGGCGTGAAACAGGTACTCGAACAGCTCCCGCCTGCCGGACGTAGCCTCATCCAGCAGCACGCGGGGATAGGGCCCGAGCCGGGCAAAGACCGGCAGATAGTGCGAACGTTCGAGAACATTGACCGAGTCGAGCTGCAAGACCGCGACCCGATCGACGACCCGGCGGAGGTGCCGGATATCGATTCGGCCGGACGGGCGCGGATCTGCGAACCCCTGCGCCGCGAGGGCAATACGTCGCGCTTGTCCGATGCTGAGTCTCCGCATGAGTCACCGTAGGTAGGAACCCGGCACTCTACTTCGCCGCCGTCTACGCTGGCCGCCATGCTCGCTGCCATTCGGACACCGTTCACCTACCTCGTCAGTCTTCTGATAACCGCCTTGGCCGCAATCGCCGTTATCGGTACCAGCCTGGTGTCACCCAACTCGCCCCTCATCGATCGCATCGTGGTTGCCTGGGCTCGCACCATCCTCTGGGCCGGCGGTGTTCGCGTGAGGGTGATCGGGGCTGAAAACGTTGATCCGTCCACCTCGTACGTCGTGGCATCAAACCACCAGTCGACCTTCGACATCATGGCTCACTTCATGGCCCTCCCGGTTCCGATTCGGTTCCTGGCCAAGAAAGAGCTCTTTGGCGTGCCGCTGCTCGGATGGGCCCTGAAGCGACTGCACATGGTTCCCGTAGATCGGTCTGCAGGCAGACCGATCTACGAAGAGATCGAGCAGAACGCAGCGGCCACTATCGCCGACGGCAAATCGATCATCGTCTACCCGGAAGGAACTCGAACTACCACCGGCGAACTGCTTCCTTTCAAAAAGGGGGCGTTCCTCATCGCCGTGCGCACCGGTCTGCCCATGCTGCCCACGACCATTGACGGTTCGTACGAAGCCTGGCTGCCCCGAGCCAAAATCATTCGAGGAGGCACGATAACCGTCGCCATTGGCGCCCCGATACCCACGCAAGACCTGACGGTTGACGACGCTCCTGGCCTGCAAGAGGCCGTGCGCTCGGCCATCGAGAAAACGTTAGTCGAGCTGCGGTCGCCGACTGCGTGAAGGCCGACAAACGTTTCCGATGGGTTCGCCGATACGCTCGACAGCGGCACTCCGGCACTCCCTGCCTTCCTCAGTCATAGACCCCGATCACAAAGGTTTGATCACCTCGAAGTTCACAGAGCAACGCCCCCACCGAAGTCACCATCTGATACCGGTCGACGTGAGGCTCACCCTGCCACCAGCGACCCAACTTTCGCCAGGGCCCGGCCCAGTTCAGAACCGGTTCCCAGCGGCTCCGCAAGCGAACCCGGGAGGGCATGCCGCCGTCCCATTCCACTTCAAGCAACCGGGGTTCCGGCGGAACCAGAGCGGGAGAAGGGCCGGGGGTCGATCCCGGCCAGGGGGCATCGGGATCCCGTTCGGGCGCAGGAGCGTCGTCGCCCCACCGATGCCAGCGCACTTGCTCAATAGCGTCGCGGCCTCCCTGGGGTCTTCCTTCCAACACTGCATCCGGTCCGAGCAACGCCTGCACGCGAGCGACGGCCCGCTCCGCCTCGATGCGAGCTGAGACATCTTCCAGCAACGTCAACTGCCGTCCCTCCCCCGACAGGTCCGCCGGCACCAGCGTCAGCTGCACGATCCCGCCGGGTATTACCGCCGATTCGTTCCAGGCCCGTAGCTGCCACCAGACGCGTTCGGTGAGGGTTTCATCCGTGAACGGATCGGAGCTTCGCCATACCCGCGTCCGGACGGTGCCGTCCGCCGCTCGAGCACTCACTTCTACCCGGTGTGGCGCAACTCCGCTCTTTGTCATCGTTTCCATCAGACGATGACAAAGTCCCCTGGCTGCGAACCCGACCTGTTCCAGAAGGATGAGCGGCTCTTCGAAACGCTCCATCACGGAAAGATCCTCGGGAAGGTCGCGCGGTTCGGGGTGTCGATCTTCACCGCTGGCCAACCGGTGGGCATACAACCCGGCCGTTCCAAAACGGGATAGCAGGGCCGGTCGCGGCAGAGAGGCCAATTCCCCTAAGGTGCCGATCCCCAGCCACCGGAACGTGGCTACGAGTTCCTCTTTGCCGAGGACGTCCACATCCAACGATGCCAGAAACTGCCGGTCATCATCGACGATCAACGGAGCTTCGCCGGCTACTTCCGCGGCCCAACGCGCTGCAAACGGGCCTCCGGCTACACCGATACGGCCCCCTGCTCCGGCCGTCTCTTGAACTGCTCGAGACAGGATGGTGACCAAAGATTGCTCCCCGCCGTAGTAGCGAATCGCCCCGGCAATGGGAACGAACAAGAGGCCGGGATCGACGACTTCCACCCGGGGGATGAGCCCTTCAACGGCACGTGCGACGGCTTCAAAGGCAAGCAACTCGGTCGCATGGTCCTGTTCGAGGGTGGTCCCGCCCGGACAAAGCACTTCAGCCTCCGGACGGCGCATGCCGAGTCGGACCCCGGCCTTCCGGGCATGCTGATTGAAGGCCACCACCCGGGGGGCCGACGACCTGTCGACGACCAGACATGCCCTATCCTGCGGCGCGTCCGGCCGGCGCAGCGGCCAATCTGGAAACCATACGCACAACGTCCGCACCATCGTCCTCCACCTCAATCACCCGTTCGATGCCGGACATCCCCTTCCCGGACGCTTCCAACACCATCCTTCGCCCTTCGAGACGCCCATGACCGGCGTCGGGACCTTCCCATGCCACTTCTCTGCCCTGATAGCGCACATACGCCACTCCGGCCGGGAGATCGCCGCTCAGTGGACGCAGCAGGAGGGCAGATCGGCGCGACCTGGCCAGCGCGGCCAGCCTCCTCAATACCGAATCCCGGACTCCCGCGGGGACCTCTGCGTACACGGCACGGATTCCCTCCAACAAAGCGGCCGTCGCCTTTGGCCACAGCAACCGATCGGAACACCGCACAATGACCAACCGTTCCGGCGGGATCCCCGCCTCCCAGGCAGTCAGAGGATTCACCCATCCGCGCACATCCAGGTACACCACCGGGCCGGTCCGGGCCGATTCGGCCAGCATCGACAACCCACCCTGGTGAGCCCGAAACCGGGCTGGCCCGACCAGGCCGATCACCTTGCCCGGCTCAAGAGTCAGGTGGTCCGTAGGGAAGAGATGGTGCGAGCGTTTTCCACAGGAAGTCCAATCTATCGAACATATGTTCGATAGGCAAGAGCGCGAAAAACCATCCTCACTCTCCATTCAAGACGTTGACACGCGTCTCCGGTAGGGTTGCGCCGTGTTGGAGCTGACCGCAACCGACCGTGCCATGCTCACCGGCGATCACGGTGAAGCCACGCAACTCGCATGCAGATCGTCGTCCGACTCGCCGAAATCATGGGCGCCGACCGGCTCCTGGACATCACCCGTGCACATATCGACTCGTGTCTCTATCACGGCCGATCCGGCCTCGACTTTGCCGACCGCCTGGCAGAAGGTCGTGGCCGCGTGGTGGTACCGACCTCCCTCAACGTTTCATCGCTCGACCTGCTCCACCTCGATCTCTACCGCGGCGATCCGGAAACGGGCCGACGTGCCCGTCGCCTCATGGAGCGGTACGAGGAGATGGGCTGTCGCCCCTACCTGGACGTGTGCCCCCTACCAAGTGCCCGACCGGCCCGGCTTCGGCCAGCAGGTGGCGTGGGCCGAATCAAATGCGATCGTTTTCGCCAACTCGGTACTCGGTGCCCGGACCAACCGCTACGGTGATTTCATCGACATCTGCACGGCGATCACCGGCCGGGTGCCCGCCGCCGGGCTCCACCTGACCCACAATCGGTACGCCGAGGTCGTGATCGAGCTGGAGGGGGTTTCCATCGACCTGCTCGATCGTGATGTGGCGTATCCGGTACTCGGACACCTGATCGGCGACATCGTAGGAAAACGGGTACCGGTGATCGTGGGGCTACCGCCCGCAGTCTTCAGAAGACCGCCTCAAGGCCCTCGGTGCGGCCGCCGCTGCTTCTTCGGGGTCCGTCGGAATGTTCCATGCGGTCGGCAGCACCCCGAGCGCCAACGCTCGAAGAGGCACTCGGGAGGAAAGAACCGAAAACGATCATCGTCGTTCAGCCCGACGATCTGCGCAGCGCCAGGGATCAGTTGAGTACTACTCGAACGCAGGACGGCGGTGAGTGTCGGCACGCCTCACTACTCCATCGACGAGTTTGCGCATTTGATTCCTCTGGTCGCCGACCGCCGTTTCATCGTGCCCTTCGACGTATCGACCGGGCGCGCCGTCCTCGAAGAGATACAGCGTCGTGGGTGGCTTGCCGTCCTCGAGGACTCTGGGATCCAGATCGTCACCGATACGTGTACGTATATCGCGCCGGTTCTGGCGGAGGTCACCGGCCCGGTGATGACCGACTCCGGCAAGTGGGCCTATTACGCACCCGGCAACATGGGGGTCGACGTCGTGTACGGCAGCACCGAGGACTGCGTTGCTTCGGCCCTCGCCGGCCGGGTCTTTCGGGACGAGGCAGTGTGGTCCGATGCCTGAGAGTATCCGGGTACTTGTTGATGGTGAAGGAACCGAACCGGCACTGGTTCTCGAGCGCCCGCTCAGCTTTTTGGGAGGCCTCGATGCGACAACCGGACGCATCATTGATCGGCTCCACCCTCAGGCGGACGCATCGGTGAGCGGAACTGTGCTGGTCGTGGAGGCGGGGCGTGGCTCCAGTTACGGCGTCGTCTGTGCTCGCCGAGGCGGTTCGGTTGAGGACCGCATCGGCCGCCATCGTGATGGTGGAACCCGACGACATCATCGCCCTGGGCGACCAGGGAAAAGCACGGCAATCACGACTTCGCATCAATCGGAGGTTCCGCCCAGCTCCTCGAGGTCTTCGATGGTCTTCGGCCAGTCACCCTTGAGCAATCGGGAAAGGGAACGATCGGCGAGCAGCTTGCCGTTCGTCTGACAGGTGGCGCAGTAGTTGGTTTCGTTGCTGGCGTACACGATACGCTGCACCTTCGAGCCGCACACCGGGCACGGCTCCCCGTATTTGCCGTGCACGGCCATATCGGGCCGAAACGCCGTGACCTTCTTCGGGAACGCCATCCCCGACCTCGGCGCGGAGCCGGTCGGTCCACTCGGTCAGTGATGCCTGGACGGCCTCGTAGAGTCGGGCAATCTCCGTCCTCGGTCAACTGGCCGGTCCGCTTCACCGGCGACAGGCGGGCCCGGTGCAGGATCTCGTCCGAGTAGGCGTTGCCGATGCCCGAGAAGTATCCGCGGGATCGGTGAGGGCGCGCTTCATGGTGCGATTCTCTCTTCAGCAACGCTTGGAGAATTCTTCGAGCGAGGCTCACCTCCAATGGTTCTACTCCCCCACGATCATGGCTGAGCGAGGGCGTCCTCACCGCGCACGATCCACAACCCGGCCCGCTTCCGGGTGGCCGCCTCGCGCAGCAGATCAGGTGCCGCTATCGAAATCGAGGGCTGCGAGACCCACCTTGCGCGGGATGAGGCTGCCGGGACTGCCCAGGCGAACCGGCCGGCCACCATGAGATGAATCACGACAAACAACTCGTCGCCCATGTCGAAGACGATACGTTTTCCGATCCGGCGCAGACCGATCACCGTCCGGCCCTCGACCGCCGAGAGCGGCGGATCGTATGTCCGGAGTACCGATGGAGATACCACCCGAACGCGGTCCAGGCGGTGGCCGCCGACATGTCGTTCCAACAGCTTCCAGGTAGACAACGACATCCGGCAGTTCGGGCATGGGGGAAGTTATCAGCTACAGCCGGCGTAGAGGGAGACGAGGAGGTCGAAGTGCAACGTCCCCAGCGGAACACGACGGAAGAGCCGAAGAGCCGGTGACGGTGCCGAGCGGCAAATCGCGAATCTCCTGCTACTCGCGTGGGTCTGACAGGCCGAATACGTCACCGACCTGCTTGGACACGGCCCATGATCCTGCGTCCTGGTTGCACAACACGATCAAGCTGGTCGCTGCATCCACGAAATACGACGTCATCGCGGAGATACCCGGATCACCGCCTGCGTGGCCGATGATTGCCACCCGGCCATCGACCACGGTCAGCTCCATGCCGTACCCGTACGCCTCCAAATCGTCCGTGCCTCGAATCGCAGCCTTGGGCTCCAGCATGAGATCGAGCGTCGCCGGAGAAACGAGGGCACCGGCGACGAGGGCGTCGAAGAAACGGGCCAGATCGGTGGCGCTGGTGATGATCCCGCCGTCAGGCATGCCAACGGCTGGCACCGCGTACACGTTCGTCCGGCCCTTCTCAGCGGGCCGATCGGAGGTTGCATAGCCGACGGCCAGCCGCTCCGGGTCGAGGTCTAGCGCAGTGAACTCAGTGTCCGCCATCCCGGAGGGTTTGAGCACACCCTCGGCAACGACGTCTGCGTACCGCTGACCGGTGACGGCTTCGATCACCAAACCGATCATGATGTAATTGGCGTCGGCGTATTGCCATCGCTCCCCCGGGGAGAAGGTCGCCGGAAGATCCTTGAAGAGCGGCAGCATGTCGGCCACCTCGCGGATGTGATAGGTCGGTATCCGATCCCAACAGCCCACGAAGGAAGCCCACGACTCGTCATCGTCGTCGTGATAGTTGCGGAGGCCGGCCATGTGGCACAACAGGTGGTGCAGGGTGTGCGCCCGTGTCAGTGCAACCGGCTGGTGCTCGCCGGGAAGGACATCGATGAGGGGCGTATCGAGGGCCACCTTCCCGGACTCGACCAGTTGCAGGGCCGCCGTCGCGGTCATCATCTTCGTCACCGACGCCACCTGGAAGCGCGAATCGGTGCGCAGCGGCACACCAAGACCCCGGTGGGCAGACCCGGCGGCATGCTCGAACACAGGCCCACCGTCCGCCCAAAGGAGGACCACACCGCTGAACTCCCCGAGGGCGGCGCGGTCATCGAGCCAGGCCGGAATTGCTCCGATTTCCATGCAGGTTGACTCTACGCTGCACCCGCTCAGATACGCCGACCGATCAACAATTTTGGGCGGATAGTGCGCGGGGACAGACTGTAGAGATCGTCACGTATTGCGAGGGTATTGTTGCTCGCTGGCAGGGGCGAGATCAAAAGCGGACCCCCGCAGGGGTCCGCTCTCTTTACTCGTAGGTGATCCCAGGGTTACTCCCCTGCGGGGTTTTGCTTCTCGAACTCTTCTTCAAAAGACACCACCCGACGTCCACTCTTCTCAGCGTCGGCGCCCGAGGCCGATCACGGCCACGGTCACTGCCACCGCTGCGACCCCGATCACCGGTCACGGTCACCGCCACGGCCCCGATCCGGTCACCGCCACGGCCTCGATCACGGTCACCGTCACGGTCACCGCCACGGTCACGATCTCGGTCACGACCACCACCACCAGAGGAGCCGCGCTTCAGGGCCTCCTCGGAGGGCTCAACCTTCTCGGCCAGATCGAGGTTGACCTTGCCCATCCGGTCGATCTCCCGAACCACAACCTTGACCTTGTCACCCAGGTTGAAGTAGTCCTCGACCCTTTCGACCCTTCGGTCGGAGTCGATCTTGGAGATGTGCAGCAGACCATCGCGACCCGGCAGGATGTTGATGAACGCACCGAATTTCGTGATGTTCACCACTTCTCCGTCGTACTCTTTGCCGACCTCAGCTTCGGGCGGGAACGCCAGTTGCATGACCTTCTCTTTGGCCAGAGCCAACGAGTCTCCATCCGGGGACCCGATCCGGACAATGCCTTCCGCTCCCTCTTCTTCAATCTCGATGGACGCACCGGTGGTCGCTTCGAGCTCGCGGATGTTCTTGCCCTTCGGACCAATGATCTCACCGATCTTGTCTTTGGGGATCCGCACAGACTCAATACGTGGTGCCCATTGGTTGAGTTCCTCCCGGGGACCGGGCAGCGCCTCGTTCATCTTTCCGAGGATGAAGAGCCGGGCATCTTTGGCCTGATCGAGTGCTTCCGTAAGCACTTCGGAAGGCAGGCCCTGGATCTTCGTGTCGAGCTGCAACGCGGTAATGACGGCGGCCGTGCCTGCCACTTTGAAGTCCATATCTCCCGAGGGCGTCCTCAGCCCCGATGATGTCCGTGAGTGTCACAAACTTGCCATCCTGGGAAACAAGCCCCATGGCTATGCCGGCAACGGGCTCGAGGATCGGAACTCCGGCGTCCATCAACGACAAGCTCGATGCACACACCGAGGCCATCGACGTTGAGCCGTTCGAGGCCAAGACCTCCGACACCAGCCGCAGAGCGTACGGGAACTCATCCTCGTTCGGCACCACGGGAAGTACGGCCTTCTCGGCCAGTGCCCCGTGCCCGATCTCTCGCCGCTTGGGGCCGCGCATGAAGCCGGCCTCTCCCGTCGAGAACGGAGGGAAGTTGTAGTGATGCATGTACCGCTTCGAGTCTTCCAGGGCGAGGGTATCCAGCATCTGTTCCATCTTGAGCATGCCAAGAGTCGTGATGTTGAGAACCTGGGTTTCTCCACGCTGGAAGAGTCCGGATCCGTGCGTCCGGGGCACCATTCCAACCTCGGCGGAGATCTCGCGAATGTCCTTTGGTCCCCGTCCGTCCAGGCGGATGCCCTCGTTGACGACCCGATCGCGCATCATGGCCTTGGAGACCTTCTTGAAGGCCCGCTTGGCGGAGGTCAACTCGTCCGGGTCTTCGATGCTCAACTCGGCTACGACCTGCTCAAAAACCGCCTGTTCCGCTGCGCCTCGTTCCTGTTTGCCGGGAATGGTAATGACGTCGCCCAGCTTGGGACGGGCTGCATGCTCAACCCGCTCGAACAACTCATCGCTGAAGTCCTGGACCGTTGGCCACTCGCGAACCGGGTATGTCAACCTGGTCGGCCAGTTCTTTCTGCAGGTCGATGATCTGGGCGATGTACGCCTTGGACTCCTCGAGTCCACGCGCAACCGTCGCTTCGTCGCTCGGGGGTTGGCCATCGGCGATGAGCCTGAGGCCATCCGGAGTCGAGCCGGCTTCCACCATCATGATGTCGACATCGCCACCGTCGTTGCGACGACCGGCCACGATCAACTCGAACACGGCGGTCTCGAGCTCCTGGTACGTCGGATTGACGATCCAGTTGCCGTCGCTCAGGGCGAGGCGCACCGCTCCGATCGGGCCCTGGAAGGGTATCCCGCTGATCGTGAGGGCAGCCGAGGCGCCGTTGAGAGAAATGATGTCGTAGGGGTTCTCGCCGTCGATCGACATCACGGTCGATACGACCTGTGTCTCGGAACGGAACCCGTCGGCGAAGGACGGTCGCAAAGGACGGTCGATCAGCCGGCACGCCAGGATGGCCTGCTCGCTGGCACGACCTTCACGACGGAAGAACGAGCCGGGGATTTTTCCGGCCGCATACATGCGCTCTTCAACGTCGACGGTAAGGGGGAAGAAGTCAATACCTTCCCGGAGTCTGTCGTTGGCGGTGGCCGTAACAAGGACCGAAGTGTCCCCGGTCTGGACCGTTACCGCTCCGCTGGCCAAACCGGCCAGCTTGCCTGTTGTGATGGCGACTTCTTTGTCGCCTACGAGGCCGCGTACCGTGATTTCGGACACGCTTACCTCCCTTTCGATATGGAGGGAGGGCGGGCCAATTACCAGTTGTCATGCCTCTGCATCGGAGAGGGATCGCAACTGACAACTGGACTCGTCCGTCCCTCGCGTCGGTTGTTGTCGGGGTTGGTCGGCGGGTCCCGGGCCCGTCGCTCTTGGAAAACTCCAAAAGCAAGAGAGCGGCCGGACGGCCGCTCTCCCGAGATCTCTAGCGGCGCAAGCCGAGCTTTGCGATCACCGATCGGTACCGTTCGACGTCTTCACGCCGCAGGTAGTTCAAGAGGCGTCGGCGCTTGCCAACCAACATCAGGAGCCCACGACGGCCGTGGTGATCCTTCTTGTGTTCTCGAAGATGATCTGTGAGGTGATTGATACGTTCCGTCAGCAACGCCACCTGGACCTCGGGCGAACCCGTGTCGCTGTCGTGCTGGCCGTACTCTTCGATGATGGTTTTCGTGTCTTTCATTCACACACGCGTATAACTAGGGGAAGGGGAACGGACGAAGTGTAGCACTGGTTCGACATTGTCACGAGTCCGGTGCTGAGGGCACATCACCCCGAACGGCTACGTTGTCCGGGCGCTTCGCCGCCCGCTCCGACGATCACACGGCAACCCGACGCAATCCACATTCGACCGTGTCTCCTATTCCAACCCTCGGCAAGCGCCGTACCCGCGACCAGGATCGCTCCGACCGGGGAAACCACGATGACGAGCCCCCTACGGGACATGGCCGCCCCCCGTTTCGTCATTCACCCGACCGGCCGGCGGCCCTTCCGACGACAGCCTCAGCTTCGACCTCGATCTTCCAGGCCGGATCGATCAACCCTGCCACCACCACCATGGTGGCTGCCGGTACGGCATCACCGAAAATCTCACGGTGGGCGCGGCCCACCTCATCCGCATCGGCAGGATCCGTGAGATACATCCGGGTTCTGACTACCTCGTCGGGTGCGGCGCCCGCCTCTTCCAGGACCGACACAATGATCTGGCCACATCGGAGCATCTGACGGTACGCAGTCTCCGCGACCGCCTCGCCGGGATGGGGAATGGGTGCCGTGCCGGCCACCAGAACCCGGTTACCAATTCGCATCGCCCGGGAGAACCCAAATGCGGATTCGTAGGGCGATCCCGACGTGAAACGCTGCCGTTCACTCATCGCTCAGCTCCAAGTCGGCCGCTACAGATCATTTTTCGACAACCGCCTCGCCGTAGCGACATCGATGTTGATTTGTGCCACCAATGCATCAACGCCGCTGAATCGTTGTTCGTCACGCAGGCGATGCATGAATGCAACCCCAAGTGTTTGTTCGTAGAGACTGCCATCGAAGTCGAGCACGTGGACCTCGACCGTCAGCGTTTCTCCGCCGAAGGTTGGCCTGACACCAACATTTGAGACTCCGGCGAACGAGCGATCGCTCAGATGTACCCGCACCGCGTATACGCCGCGGGCGGGCACCGCCATCTCCTCGGAAAAAGAGAGATTCGCCGTCGGAAAGCCAATCGTGTGGCCCCGACCGTCACCCGAAACCACGCGGCCTCGCAACTCAAATGGTCGCCCCAGGGCTGCTTCGACCCTCGCGACGTCACCCGCCGCGAGGAGGGAACGAATCGCCGACGACGAAACCGCCGCACGATCGCCGTGAAGAAGCTCGACGGCATCGACTTCGAAATCGTGTCGCAAGCCCTCCTCCCGCAAAGCTTCGACATCACCCTGCCGATCTCGGCCGAATCGAAAATTGTTTCCGACGACGACCAGTTTCGCTCCCAGGGATCCGAGGAGGACCTGATGAATGAACTCTGCGGCATACATCTCGCGGACATCCTCAAAGGGAAGAATCCCGACCAGGTCGACCCCGAGCGACTCCAGAATCTCGAGCCGCTGCTCAATCGTGGTTAGCAAACCAGGCACACGCTCCGGAGAGACCAGCACGAGTGGATGGCGATCGAAGGTCAGGACGGCTCGCTGAGCTACCCCTAGGCCATCGGCGCGAGCGGCGAGATCGGACAGGACGGCCTGGTGGCCGCGATGGACCCCGTCGTACACACCGATAGTCACCGCCGATCCCCCTTCTGGGGCCGGCCCCCAGCGGCGCGGGTTGCCTCGCATCACTATCACGACAGAACCACCTCGGCCACTGCTTTCCGACCAGCGATCCGGTAGACCGCCAGGAGTTCACCAGCCTGACCGAGCACCCGAAAGGGCCGATCGTCCTCAACACCGACGGCGAAGACCGGAGCGGGCAACTGCACCCCGTGGCGAACAGATTCGGCCGTGGCCGCATCTGCCTCAAACGATGGCAGATCTGCCAAACCTTCCGAAGGCGAAACGACCAGACCGTCGAGTTGATCCTGTGCCGCAGCTCGCTCGAGGTCGGCGATCCGATATCCATGCGATTGCACCTCCATGGAGCCTGCCCGGGTCCGTCGAAGGGCGGCGAGGTGGGCTCTGCCCCCCAACGCCTGTGCGATATCATCCGCCAGGCTCCGGATGTAGGTCCCCTTCCCGCAGACGACCCGTACCGTGGCTTCGGGATATTCGCCGGGTGCGAAGTCAACGACCTCGAGTTCATACACGTGAACCGGCCGGGAAGGCCGGTCGACGACGTGGCCCTCCCGGGCCACCTCGTACAAACGCCTTCCCTCCACTCGCAGAGCAGACACCATGGGCGGAACCTGCATGATCTGGCCGGTAAACCGGGCCAAGACATCCGTGACCTCTTCGACGGATACCGGCATCGGTTCCCGACTCAAGATCGCTCCATCCGCGTCGAGCGTGTCGGTGGCGACGCCAAAAGCCACCCTTGCGACGTATTCCTTGGGGAGATCCTGGACAAACCGGAGCAGCCGGGTCGCCCGACCCAAACCAATCACGACCAGGCCGGTGGCCATCGGGTCGAGCGTTCCGGCATGGCCGACCTTCTTGGACCCGGTCAGACCTCGAACCTTGGCAACCACATCGTGGGAGGTCCATCCCCCTTCTTTGTCGACCAGCAGGAAGCCGAGGGTGCGGTCAGCCATCGCTGCTCTCGCCTTGATCCTTCGGAGTTTCAGCGGCAATCTCGCGAAGCAGGTTGGACATGTAGGTTCCGTGCTCGATGCTCGCATCGAGTCTGAAGTCGAGTTTTGGGAGATACTTGAGCCGGACTCTCCGTCCGAGCGCGGACCGAACGTGGGAAGCCGCCGAATCGAGTGCCTTGATGGTTGCGGACCGTTCCTCGTCTGTCCCGAGAACCGAAAAGTACACAATGGCATTGCGCAGATCAGGAGCCGTGTCCACGCCGGTGATCGTGACAAACCCCAGGCGCGGGTCCTTCAGACCCGCAACCTCGTCGGCGATCGCTTCCAACAAGAATCGCGTTGACCCGCCGCATGCGCGGGCTGGTTGGACGGCTCATTGGGGTTCCTCCAGATAAGAGATTGCCATCCTCAACAGCACCACGGCGTCGAGGTGCTCGAAGTACTGCTCGACCGAATGGGCCATGCGCTGCAGTTGGCCGGCTTGAGCAGCTACAACGGCTATACCCAAGGTAGCCCGCTGCCAGAGATCTTGGTGATCGACCTCAGCGACAGACACTCCGAAGCGTTTCTTGAGTTCGGCCGTGACCGGCTTGAGCCGGCCGCGCTTCTCCTTCAATGAATGTGCATCGGGTATGCGCAATTCCACCCGTAGCGCAGCAGCGTGCACGAGCCCCTATCCCTACAGTCTGGCGACTTCTTTCAGCTCGAACACCTCGATGATGTCACCCTCTTTGACATCGTTGAAGTTCTCGAGGCTGATACCGCATTCGAATCCGGCCGCGACACTGCGCACATCATCCTTGAAGCGGCGCAGAGATGCGATACGGCCCTCGTATACAACAACACCTTGACGGACCAGCCTGGCCCGGGCGTTACGGCGGATGTCTCCTTCAGTGACGTAGCAACCAGCCACCGTCCCGGCCCGGGGAACCTTGAACATGGCCCGGACCTCGGCGGCACCGAGCACGGCCTCAACTTCGTCGGGGGCCAGGCGCCCTACGAGCATCTGCTCGATTTCCTCGAGGAGTTCGTAGATGACCCGATAGGTTCGAACTTCAATGCCCTTAGTTTCCGCCTCGCGCCGGGCGTTGGCGTCGGGTCGCACGTTGAATCCAACGATCACGGCATCGGTTACTTCCGCCAGGCTGACGTCGTTCTCAGTGATTCCACCGACGGACGCCTGGATCGTCGTGATGCGGCCCCCTTCGCGAGCAATCTTGCGGATGGCATCGCGAATGGCTTCCAGAGAGCCGTTCGCGTCCGCCTTGATAATCAGGCGTAGTTCAGCCTCATCGGCCGAGCGCATCCTTTCGAGTAGCTGGGATAGGCGCTCGGTTGCGCTGGGAACGACGAATTCCTCCGATCGGGAACGGCCCTCGGCATCGGCGGCGCTGGCCCGGGCTCCCTTTTCGCTGTCCATGACATCGAACAGATCTCCGGCTGTTGGGATGTCGTCCCAACCCATGATCATCACCGGGGTACCGGGCGTCGCCACCTTGAGCTGTTGACCGTTCTCATCGAGCATCGCCCGTACCCGCCCAGCCACAGATCCCGATACGAGGATGTCTCCGCGCTTCAACGTGCCTCGCCGGACAATGACCGTCGCGACCGGGCCACGTCCCTTGTCGAGCTGACTCTCGATTACCACGCCGGAAGCGCCGGGCTTCGGGTTGGCTGTGAACTCTTCGAGTTCGGCGATGAGGTCGATCATTTCGATCAGTTGATCGATTCCTGCCCCGGTGGCCGCCGAAACTTCGACGGTGATCGTGTCACCACCCAGGGACTCAGGAACGAGCCCGTATTCGGTGAGCTGAGCTCTGACCCGGTTGGGATCCGCCATGGGCATGTCGATCTTGTTGATTGCCACGATGATGTGAACGTCGGCTACCTTGGCGTGACTGATAGCCTCGATCGTTTGCGGCATGATCCCGTCGTCGGCCGCGACGACCAGAATGACGATGTCCGTTACCTCGGCCCCTCTCGCCCGCATCGCGCGTGAACGCTTCATGGCCCGGGGTATCGATAAAGGTGAGCTTCTTGCCGGCCCGGTCGATCTGATAGGCCCCGATGTGTTGGGTGATGCCGCCCGCCTCGCCGGCGACCACGTTGGTCTTGCGAATCCGGTCGAGAAGCGTGGTCTTCCCGTGGTCCACATGGCCCATGACGGTCACCACAGGGGGCCGAGGCACGAGGTCTGCGGGGTCGTCTTCGAAGACCCGTTTCGGTTTGGGGCCAACCGCGACCGCTTCCTCGACAACCGCTTCCTCGATTTCGACTTGATAGCCAAATTGCTCGCCAAGCAGCACCAGCGCTTCGTCGGAGATCGGAGCATTGCCCGCCCCCATTTCGCCCATCAGCAGCAGTGTCTTGACTACTTCGCCAACGGAACGGCCGATTCTTTCAGCAAAAACGGCAGAAGTCGCACCCGATTCGATCGTCAACTTCGACCCGCTTGCGGCACCGCCAACGTCATCAGCTACATCGGCGACGGCTCCGGCCGCCTCAGCAACTTCGCTTTTCTCCGGTTCGGTTGCGAGTTCCGGTTCAGGCTCAACTACCTCATCCGGCTCAGCTTGCGGCGCTGCTGGTGGAGTCGACGCTTCCTGGAAAGACAAGACCAGCAGGGCCGCATCGTCCTCCTCCAGGCCGGACGAAGCCGTTTTGACCTCGAACCCGAGCTCGATGGCCCGATCGAGAACCTCCCGTGACTCGAGATCGAGTTCCCTGGCGATTTCGTATAGGCGCTTCTTAGCCACTCTCAGCCCTTCTCTACCTGTTCGGAGTCACCGGCGGCGTCCTCTTCGGGACCCGCCTCTGCCGGCGTCGTTTCGTCGCCGGCCGCGGCTTCGGCATTCCCCTCACCGACCGGCGGCTCCGTTGGTTGTGCCTCCGCCGGAGCGTCCTCTGCGATTGCAGGGTCTTCGGTTTGCGGTTCGCCCTCAGCCGAATCCGCGGGCACCGCTGCGGCTACTTCTTCGGGTATGGTTTCTTCGACCGGAGGTGCAACCTCGGCAACCGCCACGGCCTCGGGCGCTGCCACCGGTGGCGGCTGAATCGCCGCAACGGGTTCTTCCCCTTCGACGTCGTCCCGTTCCTGACTCTCGGACCGGATGTCCACCCGGTACCCGCTCAATCGGGCTGCCAGACGAGCGTTCTGCCCTTCGCGGCCGATCGCCAGCGAAAGCTGGTGATCGTTGACGATCACGACGGCCTCTTTTTCTTCTTCATTGATGCGGACCTCTTTGACCTTGGCAGGCCCCAGCGCCTCTGCAATGAACTGAGCTGTGTCTTCACGCCACTGGACCACGTCAACTTTTTCGCTCCGGAGCTCATTGACCACCTGCCGCACTCGCGACCCGCGCGCTCCGACACAGGCTCCTTTTGGATCGACATTCGGGTCGTTCGAGGAAACGGCGATCTTCGTCCGGTGTCCGGGCTCTCGAGCGATTGCTTTGATCTCAATCGTGCCGTCGAGCAGTTCCGGTACCTCGAGTTCGAGAAGTCTCCGAACGAAGTCAGGATGGCTTCGGCTCACCACAATCTGAGGGCCCTTCGCTTCCCCGCGAACCTCCAGAATGAGAGCCTTCACCCGGTTGCCTCGATCGAGCCGCTCGTAGGGTATCCGCTCCGAGCCCGGCATGAGAGCCTCAGCATCGCCGAGGTCGAGGATGCTGTATCGGTGGTCAACCTGCTGAATGATTCCGGTGATCAGGTCGCCTTCACGTCCTTCATAAATACCGAATACCTGTTCCCGCTTGGCGTCACGAAGACGTTGAGCAATCACTTGTTTGGCCGTCTGCGCCGCGATCCTGCCGAAGTCCTCCGGCGTGTCTTCCCACTCCCGAATCACGTTGCCGTCTTCATCGAGCTCCTGCGCATAGACGACAATGTCGCCTGCATCAGGATCGATGACCACGCGGGCTTCCTCCGCCGCTCCTGGGGCGCGCTTGTAGGCTGAAACAAGGCCGTTGGCAAGCGCATCGAGGATGGTGTCGACCGGGACGCCCCGTTCACGCTCCAGCAGCTCGAGGGCCTCCATCACTTGAAAGTCGAGTTTCATGGTTATCTCTCCTACCGGCCCTTGGCGCCAGGTTTGGCTGCAGGTTCCCAACGAAAGACCGTGCGGGCAGACGCAACGGCGGCGAGCGGAATCTTCCGATCACTGCCGTCAACGGCGATCACACATGCCACTTCATCAGCGGACTCGAGCGTGCCACGGTGCGCTCGATCGCCCTCTATTTCTTCGTGCGTCTTGACCACCACTTCGCGTCCGATCGATTTTGCATAGTGTTCGGGACGCCGAAGTTTCCTTTCGAGGCCGGGCGAAGTCACTTCCAACGTATACGACTTCTGGAACCGGTTGTCTTCGTCGAGGAGCCGGGCCAGACCACGCGATGTCTCCGCCAGCCGGTCGACCCCGACGCCGCCTTCCATGTCTATAACGACGCGCAGCAAGGCGACCCGATCCTTTCCGACCATCTCGAGGTCATCCAGTTCGAGGTCTTCCGCCTGTACATAGCCGGAGAACAGCTCCCAGAGGTCTTCCGGGACTCGGCTCATCGTCGTTCCTCCATAAAGAAAGTGGGCTGGGCGCCCACCACTTCGCGTAGCGTCCGTAGGTTTTCCGCGACGAGACGCGCACACGCGCTTGATACGCGCACGCGACTCAAGCGCACGGAGTAAGTATAACCATGACTCGTCTCAGCCAGGTTTCGAGCAAACGAGGCCCATCGCGGGCCTCCGCGAAGCGGCAGACGAGGTAGGAGACACCGGGTGCCGCGACGCTAGTAAGCCTTGGCGAATACCACCTCGTCGCGGGCCGGTTCGCCGCACGCGATGCATCCGCCGGCGTCTTCAGGCTGATCGAAGGGGATGACCCGGATCGTCGCCTGCGTGTCTGCCTTCACCGTTTGCTCGCAAATGGCGGAGCCGCACCAACCGGCATAGTGGAATCCACCGGACTCAGCCAGCAGATCCTTCATCTCCTGATAGGAACCGGGGTGGTGGCTGTTTTCGTTCTGGAAAGCCAGAGCCCGCTGATACAAGGCGTCCTGGACCTCGTCGAGGATCGTCCTCACTGCTCCGGCAATCCCGGCGAGCGGGAGGGCCTGTTTGTTTGCCTTCCCGGGCTGATCGCGCCGGGCGACAACAGCCTGGCTCTCGGCCAGATCACGTGGACCCAGCTCGATACGGACCGGCACGCCTTTCATCTCCCACTCATTGAACTTGAAGCCGGGAGTCACCGCTTCCCGATCGTCGAGCACAACGCGAATCCCGGCGGCGGATAGCTCATCTCGGACCCGACCCGCGGCTGCAAGCACGCCCGTCCGCTCGGCTGCATCCGACCGGGCGATGGGCACGACCACTACCTCATGGGGAGCGATGCGAGGGGGAAGGACCAGGCCCTGGTCGTCGCCGTGCACCATAACGGCCATGCCCACGAGGCGGGTGCTGGCGCCCCACGACGTTTGGTGCGGGTGTTGCAGTTCGTTGTTGCGGTCCAAGAACTCTATCTCGAAGACCTTTGCGAAATTCTGTCCCAGATAGTGCGAGGTTCCGGCCTGGAGGGCTTTCCGGTCCCCCATGAGGGCTTCAATGGCATAGGTATCGACGGCCCCGGCGAATTTCTCGGCTTCGCTCTTGCGTCCCCGGATAACCGGGGTAGCAGCCCACTCTTCGGCCAACCGGGCATAGATATCGAGCATCTGGCGGGTTTCGGCCCGCGCTTGTTCTTCCGTCTCGTGCGCGGTGTGACCCTCTTGCCAGAGGAACTCAGTCGTACGAAGGAAGAGCCTGGTACGCATTTCCCAGCGGACCACGTTGCCCCACTGGTTGATCAGCACCGGCAAATCCCGATAGCTCTTGATCCACTTGGCGAACATGGCGTTGATGATGGTTTCCGACGTTGGGCGAATCACCAGGGGTTCCTCGAGTTCTTTTCCCCCGCCGTGGGTCACGAGGGCCAATTCAGGTGCAAACCCCTCGACGTGTTCGGCTTCTCGTTGCATGAACGACAACGGAATCAGCAGTGGGAAGTAGGCATTCTGATGGCCGGTCTCCTTGAACATACCGTCGAGAGCGCTCTGGATGTTCTCCCAGAGTGCATAGCCATAGGGGCGGATCACCATGCTGCCGCGCACCGGCGAGTAGTCGGCCAGCTCGGCACGTTGAACGACGTCGGTATACCAGCGGCTGTAGTCCTCGCTGCGCGGGGTCACTTTCTCGGCCACAGCTTTCCTTCCTTGGATCGGCTCGGGAGCTTAGTGGCGCAGCGAGCCGGGACCAGAACCTTCACCTCAGTCGCCTGAGGCGGCCTCGACGACGGCCCGGCGTCGTTCCGCTGCCTGGTTGGCGTCCCCCTGGAAGGCCAGCAACTCCTGAGCAGTTTCGGCGGCGAGTTGCGAAGCGAACTGGTCTGCTGCCGCCAAGCGGGCCTCCACCCCTTCTTCAACCAGTTTCTTGGCCTCGTCCAACAGTGCGTCAACCATCTCGTTCTCATCAACCACTCTCACGACCTGGCCCTTAATGAACAGGTGGCCTTTGCCTTTGCCGGCGGCGATACCGATGTCGGCTTCCCGGGCTTCCCCCGGGCCGTTGACGACGCACCCCATGACGGCAACCTGGATGGGGAGATTGGCGGCCTCGAGCTTCTCCTGGGCCTCGTTGGCCACGGCGATCACGTCGACATCGGCGCGACCACACGATGGGCACGCGATGAGATCCAGGCCTTTTCGTTCACGCAAGCCGAGGTATTCGAGTAGTTGCCTACCGGCCTTCGCCTCTTCAACCGGATCGGCGGTGAGTGAGAACCTGATCGTGTCACCAATGCCTTCCAGCAAGAGCGTTGCTATGCCGGCTACCGACTTGATCAGACCGCCGGGGGGCGGCCCTGCTTCGGTGACACCAAGATGCAGCGGGTAGTCGATCCGCTCGGACAGCAAACGGTACGACGCAACCATGGAAGGGACATGGGAGTGTTTCACCGAGATTTTGATATCCGTGAAACCGACATCCTCGAGGTAGGCGATCTCCTTGAGAGCAGAAGCCACCAGGGCCTCAGGAACCGGGCCTCCGTAGTGATCGAGGAGATCCTTGTCCAGAGACCCGGCGTTGACGCCTACCCGAATCGGGACTCCCAAATCCTTCGCCTCGCGAGCCACCGTCTTGATGTGCTGTTCGTTCCGAATGTTGCCGGGATTGAGACGGAGACCCTGCACCCCCGCCTCCAGGGCGGCCAACGCCAGTCGGTATTGGAAGTGGATGTCGGCGATGATGGGAACGGGCGACCGGGGAACGATCTCTGCCAGACCCTGGGCGGCGTCGACGTCGTTGCACGTGATGCGGACGATATCGGCGCCCGCCCCGAACAGTGCGTAGACCTGACTGAGCGTACCGTCGACATCGGCCGTTTTTGTTGTGGTCATCGACTGCACAGCGATCGGGGAATCGCCCCCAACCCCAACCTTGCCCACATGAATCTGGCGCGTTGGTTTGCGTGGGATGGTTGCCGGTGCCATCCGGATCAGCCGTTCAGCTTGATGGGAT
Organism: uncultured Actinomycetota bacterium; assembly: GCA_963715305.1. GTDB lineage: Bacteria > Actinomycetota > Acidimicrobiia > Spongiisociales > UBA4744 > UBA4744. Next base: position 110,075 of record CAVQSB010000005.1, on the reverse strand, counting down.
TAACGATATCGAGAAACAGCGCAACGGTGAACAGGAAGAGAACCAATGCCATCACCGCTGCGGCTATCGGTGCCAACTTGCGAATATCCGCTTCCCTTCGGGTAATCCGCTCGTAGGCCGCTACGGCGAAGTGGCCGCCGTCGAGCGGATACAGCGGGAGACCATTGAAGATCCCGAGCACGATGTTGACCATCGCTACGAGGCTGACCATGACCTCGAAATCGCTTTCCGCACCCAGCCGAACGATCCCGACCGGACTGACCGGTCGAATCTCGTTCGGAATATCAGTGTTTCCGAAGAATGCTCCCCCGAGCTGCGCCAGCGACGATGGTTTCACGAGGTTGCCGAGGGCCTCGAAGGTTCGACCGGTGATGTTCGTAAAAGCTCGTCCGGCCAAACCGGCTGCTTTGAAGAAACTCACCGACTCACGTTCGTATGCAGGACTTACGCCGAGGTAGCCCACCTGGGCGCCGGTGCCAGAATCGGCGACGCTGGACAGTGCGGTTGCGAAGGTGAGTAGTTCCCCGTCCCGATCCACGGTGATGGTGATCGAAGCGCCGGGCCGGGCCACCAGAGCCGCCCGGATCTCTTCCCACCCGCCCACGGCCAAGCCATCCACGCCCACAATCGTGTCTCCGGCTTTGATACCCGCTGCTGCAGCAGGAGTGGTCGTTCCGTCCTCGAGGGTCTGTTGCACCACAGATATCTCGGGCAGCGGAGCATCTGGATTGTCGATGCCGAACCCAAGGATGGCTCCGAAGATGACCACATAGGCGATCACAAAATGAAGAGAAACACCGGCAAGGATCACGAAGCTCTTTTGCCAGAACTTCTTCTCGCGGTACGTCCGCCCAACATCGGCGGGATCGACCTCCTCGAGTGGATTCATGCCGGCGATGCGAACATAGCCACCCAGGGGAAAGGCTTTGATTCCAAACTCGGTTTCACCGCGGGTGGTCGACCAGAGTTTTGGGCCGAAACCGAAAAAGAACTCGGTTGCCTTCATCCCGGTAGCCCGGGCCGCAAAATAATGGCCGGCCTCGTGGATCATCACCGAGGTGACCACCGCGGCCAGCATGAAGATGCCACCAAGCACGTTACGTCTCCTTCAGGTCCAGTAGCGCAAAGGATATCGGCCCGCCATCGCTAGATGGAACCGACCTCAACAAGCGCCACCTACCAAACCATAGGCTATGGCCCGGGCCTCGCGATCGGCCGCCAGGACATCGGCCACGGTGGATATCGGATCCCACCCGGTGGCGGCCAGCGTCTGCTCGATAACCAGAGGAATCCCCTGAAAACCCAGCCGACCCTCCAGGAAGGCACGCACGGCAACCTCATCGGCGGCGTTGAACGCTGCCGGCGCTGATCCGCCGCGTCGGCCGGCCTCATAGGCGAGGTCGAGGGCCGGGAAGGCCTCCCGATCAGGAGTTCGGAACGTCAGATCCCGGTTGGCCAGCGCGAAAGCCTCCGGCGCGCCTTCCACACGATCTGGGTAGGTGATCGCATACTGAATCGGAATCCGCATGTCGGGCTCACTGATGTGGGCTTTCCATGAACCATCGACAAATTCGACCAGCGAGTGCACGATGCTCTGCGGGTGGACGACGACATCGATGTCGTCGAACGGTATCCCGAACAAGTAGTGGGCTTCGATCACCTCGAGTCCTTTGTTCACGAGCGTGGCCGAGTCAACAGTGATGCGAGGACCCATGGACCAGGTGGGGTGACGTAGAGCTTGCTCAGGAGTGACCGTGGCCAGTTCTTCCCGGAGCAGGCCGAAGAACGGACCTCCCGACGCGGTGAGGACCAACTTCCGGACCGCCGAACGCGGTTCTCCAACCAGACACTGGAAGAGGGCGGAGTGCTCAGAGTCGACCGGGATCAGCTCTCCGGCACTTCGGGCAAGCGCCTCAAGAACTACCGGACCGGCCGCAACCAGGCTTTCCTTGTTGGCCAACGCCAATCGATTACCGGCGGCCAGGGCACTCAACGTTGCGGGAAGGCCGGCAAATCCGACCACACCATTGACGACGACACAGCCGTCCTGCGCCGCTAACTCGACGAGGGCCTCGGGCCCGAACCGGACCCGTTCGCCAAACTGCGCCGTGAAGCGTTGCTCCTCATCTCGGGTCGGAGCCGCAACACCGACGAGACACCCGGGGTGGGCAGCCCCGATCGCACTGAGGTCGTCTGAACCCCGGCGGGCGGCCACGGCCGCTACCGGAATACCCATGCGGACGGCAACTTGGAGCGCCTGCGTTCCGATTGAACCGGTGGCGCCCAGCACGACCAGAGGTTTGGCTTGCTTCCCCGTCACAGGGCTAGGCCAGGAACCCGAGCCAGAGAAACAGCACATAACAGGCAGGCACGGTGAAGATAAAGCTGTCGATGCGGTCGAGCAGACCTCCATGGCCCGGCAGAATCGCTCCCATGTCCTTCGTGTTGAGCGCCCTCTTCACCATGGACTCGGCCAGGTCGCCCAGCGGCGCAGCTGAGGAAACAACCACTCCAAGCAGGAGACCGTGCCGCAGTTCGAATCCGAACCAATCGACGTAAGAAAGACCTGCTCCCACTGCCACCGCCGTGATCGCGCCGCCCAGAAGGCCTTCGAAGGTCTTCCTGGGTGACAGCACCTTGGCCAGTTGGCGATCGCCGATGGCGCGCCCGACGAAATATGACCCTATGTCAAAGAGTCCGGTAAGGAACGCCAAGGCAAGGATCAGCTGCTGATAGCGGGGAGCCAGGATGATCGGCACCGCAAAGGCCATGAGCCCTGCCACCCAGGCCATCCCGAAGATCGTAACGGCCGCATTGACCAACGGACTCCGACGTGGCACAACGGCATACCAAAAGGTGGTCGCGACGAGCGTCATGCCGATGGCTCCTGCAATAGCCAGCGGCGTATTACCTTCGGCTAGGTACGCCGCCGCAAATGCGCCGACACCCCCAAGCAACCCGAAGATGCTGACCGGCGCGAATCCTTGCCGGCGGACCGTCGCATAGAACTCGCCAAGCGCAACGATCACGATGCCGAGCACGAACAACCACAGCCAGAATCCTCCCAGAATGATCGCCCCGATCAGCAGAGCGACCAACACGAGCCCGGTCACCGCCCGCAGGCTCAGGTCGGACGGGCCGCGTGGTTCCGGGGGGATCGCTTGAGACTGTTCGCCGGTGACGTCATCAAATCCAACGAGGCCTGCTTCGATGCCCGGCATGGAGGCCGCTACGGCCTGCATCTGGATCTTCTCACCGGCAGCCTCGGCGATCGAGTCGGCGAGGCCCTGGTACTCCTGAGTGGTTGCCCGGATGTAGTCCTCCCGGGTGAACTCGTCGAATGAACTAGCCCCGGTTACAAAATCCTCGAAATCGTCGCCTTCGTCATCTACGGCTTTCGCAATCGTTTGCTCGACATCGAGCTCTCCGGCTTCATCACCGGGATCGTCCGGGGCGGCCACGTCTGCGGATTCAGGCATTGGAGGCTTCGCTCCCCGCCGAGCATCGAGATCGTACGTTTCCGCGTCCACGTTGGGAACCTCGTCTTGGAGCGGTTCATAATCTCCGGCCGCGGGCTCGGATTCGCCGGCGCCTTCAGCGTCGGAGGCATCGCCGTCCAGCCATTGCGACGGGTTGCGACCAGCCGGGAACGGGACTACCTCGCCGCCTGATCCGCCGTCCTGGGGTCGATCATCACTTCCGTCCACCTTCACACCTCGAGCAGTTCCTGCTCTTTGTGTTCCAAGAGCTCGTCGATTCGGGACGTGTGACCATCGGTGATGTCCTGCAGTTCCTTTTCAGCCCGCCGGATGTCATCTTCGGAAACCTCACCCTCGAGAGATTCGAGGCTGTCTTTGACGTGACGCCGAGTGTTGCGGATCGCCACCCGGCCTTCCTCGGCCATGTTCCGCACCACACGAATCAGGTCTTTCCGACGTTCTTCCGTGAGCGGCGGAAAGGCCAACCGGATCACGCTCCCATCGTTGGCCGGGTTGAGTCCCAGACCTGCGGCACTGATGGCCTTTTCCACATTGCCCATCGACGACTTGTCGTACGGCGACACGACCAGGAGACGAGGTTCCGGGACCGAGAAGGAGGCCAGCTGCTGCAGAGGCGTCGGCGTCCCGTAGTAATCAACCATGACCCGGTGGAGGATCCCTGGATTGGCTCGGCCGGTGCGAATCGTTCCGAACTCTCCCTGGACGTGCTCGATGGCCGAATCCATCTTCTGTGTTGCTTCACCCAGGAATTCTTCGATCATCATCCTCTCCCGTCAGTGCACCAGCGTACCAATGCGTTCCCCTTGGACCGCTTTCACGATGTTGCCATGGGTGCTGATGTTGAACACCACGATCGGCAACTCGTGGTCCTTACACATGGTAATTGCCGTCGAATCCATGACCTTGAGGCCTTGGGCAAGAACCTCCATGTAGGTGAGTTCTTCGTACATCTGAGCGGCCGGATTGGTGTGCGGGTCTTCGTCGTAGACACCGTCCACCCGGGTGGCCTTGAGCACCACCTGCGCGCTGATTTCCACTGCTCGCAACGCCGCAGCCGTATCGGTCGTGAAGAACGGATTGCCGGTCCCGGCCGCGAAGATAACCACTCTGCCTTTCTCGAGATGGCGAATGGCGCGAAGGCGGATATAGGGCTCGGCCAGCTGCTGCATAGTGATGGCGCTCTGAACGCGGCTCGGCACGCCGGCCTTTTCGAGCGCATCGCGGAGTGCGAGCGCATTGATGACCGTGGCCAGCATGCCCATATAGTCGGCGCTGGCGGCGTCCATGCCGGCCGCGGCCGATGACACACCTCGGAAAATGTTGCCACCGCCGACCACAACGGCAATCTCGACACCACCGGAGTGGGCTTCGACTATCTCGGTGGCTACTCGTTTGACGGTAAGAGGATCGATGCCGTACCCGAGCGCCGGATCAGCAAAAGACTCCCCCGAGAGCTTCAGTACGACCCGTCGGTACATGACCCTGACTCCCCTCCGTGGGTCCGCTTCAGTCCTCTTGCTCGCCTACTGCGATCCTGGCAAACCGTTTGACGCCGATGTTCTCCCCCATCTTGGCAGCTAGGCGCGCAACAAGCTCGCCAACGGTTCCATCGAACTTCTCGGCGTTGACGAACTTCTGGTCCGAGAGAACGAAGTCCTCATAGAACGAGTTGACTTTTCCCTCGACGATTTTCGGGATGATGGCGTCGGGCTTGCCTTCGTTGGCCGCCTGACGAGCTATCAGATCCCGCTCTTTCTCGACGGCATCGGGCGGAACGTGTTCTTTGGATACCCAGCGGGGTGCTGCGGCGGCAATGTGCATGGCTACGTCATCGGCGACATCCTGGAATTCGGGGCTCTTGGCAACGAAGTCCGTCTCGCTGGCCAGTTCTACGATCACCCCCATCACCGGACGATCAAACTGGTGATGGACGTATACCCCGATGGTTCCCTGATTGGCGTCTCGATCGGCCCGCTTCTTGGCATCCGCGAGACCCTTTTCGCGCAGGTAGTCCTTCGCCTTCTGGTAGTCGCCCCCGGTTTCAGCCAGCGCCTTCTTGGCATCCATCATTCCAACGTTGGTGTCCTTGCGAAGCTTCTGCACATCCTGTGCGGTGAAGTCGGTCACGATGCCTCCCCGAAGTCGACATCGGGCTCTTCTGCGACCGGGCCCTTGAGAGCGATCTCGCGCCCTTCCTGACAAGCAGCTGCGATCACCGAAGAGACCAGGTGTGCCGAACGGATCGCATCGTCGTTACCCGGGATAACCACATCAATGAGATCGGGATCACAATTCGTATCGACGAGAGCCACGACCGGAATCTTGAGTCGGGCCGCCTCGCGCAGTGCGATCTGTTCGTTGTTGAGATCGATGGTGAAGAGGATGTCCGGAAGCGAGGTCATCGACTGCACCCCGCCGAGAACCCGCTGCAGTTTCTCCAACTCGCGACGCAGGCGGAGCCGTTCCTTCTTCGGACGGAGGCCCATCTCCCCGGAGACCTCCATTGCCTCCAGCTCTTTCATGTAGTAGATGCGCTTCTGAATCGTCGCGAAGTTCGTGAGCATGCCACCCAGCCAACGGAAGTTCACGTAGGGCATATCAGCCTGTTCGGCGGCGTCCTGGATCGCCGCCGGAAGCCTGCTTCTTCGTACCGACGAAGAGCACCGACCCGCCGGCTGCCACCGTGTCCCGGACGAAATCGTAGGCCCGTTGCACCTGCTCGAGGGTTTGCCGGAGGTCGACGATGTGGATCCCGTTTCGCTCGCCGTAGATATACGGCTCCATCTTCGGGTTCCATCTGCGGGTCTGGTGCCCGAAGTGGACACCTGCCTCCAGCAGTTGCTTCATAGTGACTGCTGCCACTGCTCTCTCCTTTGTTCGGTTGGTCCTCCGCTCACCCTGGCACCTGGTTGTGCGTTCGGCCGCAAGGCCTCTCCCTCAGAACGCGTTAAGCGTCCCGACCGACGGGAGTGTGCAGTGAGCGTGCGAATTGGGCCGGAAGTGTACCAGATCGCCGCGAAGCCGGTTCTAGCGGAACGAGGGCTCCGTCATCCGATTCCGCAGGCTCATGACGGACTTGGTGTGGATCTGACAAACACGCGACTCCGTCACCCCCAGCACGCTGCCGATCTCAGCCAAGGTCAAGCCTTCGTAGTAATAGAGCGTCACGACCAAACGTTCCCGCTCCGGCAGACGGTTGACGGCATCGGCGAGAACCCGTTTCATCTCTTCGATCTGAAAAGCGGCTTCCGGATTTGTCCCTTTCCGGTCGGGGACGAGATCGCCAACGGCAGCAGAGTTTCGGTCCGGCGACAGCAATTCGTCGAGTGCGACCAGACCCGAGCGTTGAGATCTCCGCGAGCGCATCGAGCAGTTGCTCGAGCGGCATGTCCACTTTCGCAGCCAACTCCTCTTCTGTCGGAGTTCGGTGCAGTTTGTGCTCAAGCTCTGCCATCGATCGTTCGATTTCCCGGGCCCGGGCACGCACCGAACGAGGAACCCAGTCCAGAGCCCGCAACTCATCGAGTATTGCGCCCTTGACGCGGCTGATCGCGTACGTCTCGAACTTGATTCCCCGCTCGAGATCGAATTTGTCGATAGCGTCGATCAAACCGAAGATGCCATAGGAAACCAGGTCTGATTGCTCGACGTTACGCGGTAGACCGACCCCGACGCGACCCGCCACGAACTTGACGAGCGGCGAGTACTGCAGGATCAAGCCCTCTCGGGCTTGTTCGTCTCCTGTTGCCTTGAACCTTTCCCACAGCTCGCGGACATGTCGCTCCGCGGCGTCGTCAGGCTCGCGGATGGCTTCGTTCATATGTTGACCTGAGATGATCGCGAGTTACAGCAGTGTAAATCTGCGTGGTGGCTAGTTCAACGTGTCCGAGCAATTCTTGAACGGCACTCGAAGATCGGCCCCACCTTCCAGAAGGTGCGTGGCGAAGGAGTGACGGTACGCATGAGGGAAGGTAGCCGACCTGTTGTGAACGATACGCCGGATACCGCGCGGCTCCAGCGGTCCGCCTCGTGCACCCACCCAGAGATGGTCGCCGGCGGTCGGGCCGGCCAGGGTCGGTCGGCCCGAAGCCAGGTATCGACCTACCGCATCTCGTGCAGGTCTTCCGAGCGGAACAGTGCGCTGGCGATTGCCTTTGCCGGTGATTCGTACAAACTCCTGGTCCTGCACCTCACCGATCCGCAAAGCCGTCAGCTCGGAGACACGCACCCCGGTCGCGTACAGGAATTCGAGAATCGCCCGATCTCGCAATTCAAGTGGCTCCCGCCCCTGCAACGAATCCAAGCACATCTCTGACCACCCGCTGCGGTAGAGCATGCGGCAGGGTCCTCGGGCGGCGGGGACGAGACACCTGATCTGCAGGGTTGAGAAGGATCTCCCCGCGACGGGCCTGGTCTGCGAAGAAAACCCGCACGGCGGACGTCTTCCGTGAGATCGACCGCCTGGCGTAGCCGAGCGTATCGAGATACGCGACGAACCTACGAACGAGCTTCCGGTCAACCTCCGACACACTGCCGACCCCGGCCCGGTCGCAGAAGGCCAGGAACTGGCTCAGATCCCGCCGATAGGCGGCCAAAGAATGGACGGACAGGTTGCGCTGCGAACCCTGCCTGATGAGGAAGTCCTCGACGGGCTGCGTTGCCCACGCTGGGAGGTCGGGAAGTGATCGCATCCACCTCATCCTTGCCGGATCGCAGCTCTGGGTCAACGTTCCTCGCTTTCTCGCGTCACGGCGCGGATGACGCCGGTGCCTTCGGCCGGCCCGTGCGCCCGGAGCACGATCCCGCCGGATTGCACCACCACTCCGTCGGTTTCGAGCCTCGCGATCTGAGCCAGCACCTCGGATACCGGCAGGCCGAGTGTGCTCACGAGCGAATCGACGCTACGACCCACCGGCCCCAGCGCGTCAACCAGACGCGTCGCCCTGCCGCGACCGGCTCGCTCGAAACGGCGGCGGGCCAAGGATGAGAGAGATCGCCTCGATCAGGTCATCGGGTCCGAGCACGGGAATCGCCCCGTCGCGAATGAGCAGGTTGCAGCCCTCCGAGGTCGATCTGGTGACGTCTCCCGGGGTAGCCAGCACCTCACGACCTTGTTCGAGTGCTCGGCGAGCGGTTATCAGAGCCCCCCCATGTTTGGCGGCCTCAACGACGACGACGGCGGCGGACAGTCCCGAGATGATCCGGTTGCGAGGTGGAAAGCGCCAACCGAGTGGTGGCGCCCCTGGCGGATATTCGCTGACAACGCACCCGCCGGCCGCCGAGCAGCCCCTCTCCGAGACTGCGATGCTCGGGCGGGTACCAGACGTCCAAACCGCAACCCAGGACTGCGATACCCCGCCCTGCCACGTCCAGCGTGCCCTGATGAGCGGCACCGTCGACACCTCGGGCGAGGCCGCTGATGACCGGCCATCCAGACGATCCAAGCGCTGCCCCGTACGCCCGGGCGAGACCCCGACCGTAGGAGGTCGCCTTGCGCGATCCAACCACCGCAACCCCGCGATCGGAGATCATCGCTCCCCGTACGAACAACAGGTCCGGGAGCATCAGGAAGGTCCGCGAGGTGTCTCAGGGAACGCGGCTTGCCCTCGCACGACGACTTCGACCCCAGTCACCGCCAGCTCCTCTCGCCGCGTGGCCGGATCGACCAGGGCTGCCCGGCGGGCCCGTTCCGGCACCTTGACCCGTCCATCTCGAACCTCTCGCAACAATCCCCCGACTCCACCATGGGTTTCGAGGAGCTGGCGTCGACGGTCGGGATGCATTCCCACGAAGGCCAGTCGGAGGAGATCGTCGGTCATCACCACTCGCCTCGAAACCCCAGGGCTTCCGCCGCATGCGCTTCACCGACCGCAAGCGGACCCGTCCAGATCGGCGATCGTCCGTGCCACCCTCCGAACCCGGTCGTACCCGCGACCCGTGACGGAGAACCGCTCGACCGCTGCGTGCAACAGACGAACCGCACCCGGCTCCCAGGCGAGCGCGTCGAGCTGGGAGCGACCCAAGGATCTATTGAGTTGACCTGCGCCCCGCTTGCACAGCCCGGGCAGCTTCCACTCGCCAACGAACTACCTCGCTCGACTCGCCGGGGGGGCCGATCAGGCCGCCCCGCTCCGGGCGGCCGACGACGACTCGCACATCAAATCGATCGATGAGTGGGCCCGAGAACTTCCGCTGATAGCGATCCATTGCCCGAGGAGAGCACCGGCACGGCTTGATGGAATCACCGCTAAACCCGCATGGACAAGGGTTGGTCGCGGCGACGAGCTGCAGCGCAGCCGGGAAGGCAACCGAGATCCCCTTGCGGGCGATGACCACCTGACCAGACTCAACCGGTTGACGAAGTGCGTCGAGAACCGGCAAAGGGAACTCGCCGAACTCGTCGAGAAAGAGCACGCCGCGATGGGCCAGGCTCACCTCGCCCGGTACGGGCATACCGCTTCCGCCCCCGACGATGGCCGGCGTGGTGGCGGTGTGGTGGGGTGCACAGAAGGGCGGGGTCGCGGGGGCACGGCATGCCGACCGGCGGCCGACCAGATTTGAGCCACCTGGAGCCGCTCATCGTCATCAAGGAGGCGGAAGGAGGCCGGGCAAACACCGGGCCAACATCGTCTTCCCGGACCCGGGAGGACCAGACAACAGAAGGTGGTGTCCGCCGGCGGCCGCTATCTCCAGTGCGCGACGCGCGATAAGCCTGCCCGCGCACCTCGGCGAGATCTATCTCGGGCTCCGAGCCGATGGTCTGGCGGAACCGGCACTGGTCCCCCCGGGACTCTCGCCAAGTGCCACCGAGATCGCCTCGGCAAGTGACTGAATGCTGCGCACGTTGGCACCTTCCACCAGGGCTGCTTGTCCGGCTGCCATCCCGGCCAAATGCACGGCTTGTTCATGTCGCGGGCGACGAACCCGGCCGCCAGCCCGCCTCGAGCTTCACGCACAGACCCGTCCAGGGCTAGCTCGCCGAGCGCGACCACCCCGGCGACCCCCTCGGGTACGGCGCCCGATGCGGCCAATACTCCCAGGGCAATGGGGAGGTCATAGGCCGATCCTGCCTTGGGGAGGTCGGCCGGGGCCAGATTGACGGTCACCCGGCGGCTCGGAAACTTGTAACCCGACGACGCCATCGCCGCTCGAACACGATCCTTGGCTTCCCGCACAGCCGTGTCGGGCAGACCCACAAGCATGAACTTGGGACCCTGGCTCCCCACATGGACCTCGACCCGCACGGGTCTGGGTTCGACGCCGACCAAGGCAACAGATGTGATTGCTGAGAACATGGAACGAACGTACGTCCCGGGTGTGACGCAAAACTCTGTGGCGAGCCGAACGCGGTGCCGTCGATCGAATCACTCCCCTGCCAAGGCCCCGTCCCCACAGCCCGCGAGCACGAAAGCCGGCCATGCCTGGAAGGCCTCACCGAATCAGCCGGGGCTTGCCTCCGTGGAGAACGAAGCGTCTACTGCTTCAGCTTGCTTTGACGAAAAGGGATGCGACTTCGCTGGCCCAGTCCTCTTCCACGAGGACGACTCTCCGACCCTGACCGATCTCGAGCAAGCCACATCCGGTGCAGATCTTGCGAGTCAATCCGGCGCCAATGCTGTGTTCACGAAATTGGTGGCTGGTTCCGCAACTCTTCCGTTTGTCGGCCATATCGGACACTCCTCTTTGCCTTTGCGTTCCCTATCGGCACCACCGGCCCGGCAATCGAGCAGTGGTTCCTCGTCCGCTCGCAGTGACTAGGTCTTTGAGACAGAGAGCCTTCGAAACTACACTGATGTAACTACTGCAAATCCGGAGGGGCTCTTGGCGCTGGCGATGCAAACCGAAACGACTGATGTTGAGACCGTGCTGGCAGCTTGCGCTCAGATATACGCTGCTCGACGGATCGCGATCGAAACCATCGACGCCGTCGAGTTGCGGGACGGGCGGATCCCTGGTGGGCGACTCCACGGCCTCATTGCCCGGGCGGACAACCGCATCGAAGTCGTGATACCTCACGACGGCGACCTCTCCCTCTACCCGGCCACGCTCGACGGTTTCTCGCGAGCCGGTTGGGATGTGTGGGCGCTGGTTCCGACCGAACTTATCGGACCTGCACACCGCCATCTGCGCGGCGATCGACGTCACCCTGCAGCCGTGGTGGGAAGCCGGCAACGGTGTCGTCTTCGGTCGACCCGAGTTACCGTGAGATGCCCGCCCCGCTGTACACACAGACCACCATCGCCTTCATCTGGGACTTCGACAAGACCCTGATCCCCGGCAACCAACAGGACCCCCTCTTCGCTTCGTACGGGGTTGATCCCTCCCGCTTCTGGGCAGAGGTCGACGGGCTCGTGGAGCTACTACCGGGAACAAGGGCATCACGATCGCTCGCGACTCTGCCTATCTCGGACACATCTTGACCTACGTCAGGGAGGGCAAGTTCCCGGGACTGACCCGCCGGCGGCTCAGGGAACTGGGGGAAGAGCTGGAGATGAGCCCGGGTATCCCTGAGTTCTTCACAGCGACCCGGAACCATGTTGCATCAATCCCCGACTATGCCCACGAAGACATCGACGTAGAGCACTACGTTGTGTCGACCGGTATCCGTCCGATGATCGAAGGAAGTCCGATTGGAAGCATCATCGACGGGATCTGGGCAAACGATTTCATCGAACGGCCGGCCCCACCCGGTTATCTCGAGACTCTCGCCATCGACAGCGACCCGCATCCGATCAGCATGCTCGGCTACATGATCGACAACACGTCCAAGACCCGGGCCGTGTTCGAGATCAACAAGGGCGTCAACCGCAATGCCGGAATCGACGTCAATGCCTTGATGGCCGAGGAGCAACGACGCGTTCCCATCCGGAACATGATCTACATCGCCGACGGGCCCGAGCGATGTGCCGGTGTTCTCGATTCTCAACCGCCAGGGCGGCAAGACCCTCGGTGTCTACACGACCGAGCCGAGCAACAACTTCCGCCAGGTGAAGCAATTGCAGACGCAAGGACGGATCCAGGGGATGGCCAAGGCCGACTTCCGGGAGGGCGAGGCCGCCTACCTCTGGTTGATCGACTCACTTGACCAGATTGCTGCGGAGATCGTCACGAATCGTCGCTCTGCCTTCGCCGAGATCCCTCGCGCCCCCGGTCACGTGGACTGACCCTCCCCCGCCCGGGTCGGGGCTTACCGACCCGTGAAGTTCGGTAGCCTCTTTTCGAGGAACGCGCTCATGCCCTCCACTGCGTCTTCAGAACCGAGACAGATCGTTTGGGCATAGGTTTCAAGGGCCAACGATTCTTCGAAGGACGAACCTGCAGACCGGTTCAACCCGGTCTTGATCATCGCCTGGGCCAGCGGACTGCCCGCCAGAAAGCCGTCCGCCATGGCCCGCACGGCACGTGCGAGCTCTTCGTGGTCCACCAGCTGCGTAACCATGCCCAGGTCACGAGCCTCTTCGGCAGGCACGATCCTTCCCGACAGCGCCAGCTCTTTGGCATGTTGCAGACCGATGAGACGGGGCAGCAGCCACGTGCCACCAAAATCCACCACGAGGCCCCGGCGCACGAACAGGGCCGAGAAACGTCGCCCGGGTGGTGGCAATGACCACATCGCAACCCAGGGCGAGGTTCAGACCAGCACCGGCGGCAACCCCATCGACAGCTGCAATCGTCGGCTTCGTAATCCGGTGCAGAACCTCCGCCGCCGAACCGACCATCTGCAAGCGGTCGTACCGTCCGGCGACACTTTGCAGCGCCGTCAAGCTCCGCGGAATCGAGAGACACATCGGCACCCGAACAGAAAGCACCACCGGCCCCCGTGAGGACCAACACTCTTTGGTCAGACAATTCAAAATCGGCGAAAGCATCCCGCAGACGCTGCCATCCGTCAGGTGGGATGGCGTTCTTTCGCTCGGGGCGGTCGATCGTGACGGTTCTTATCGAATCATGGTCGGCAATGGTGATCATGACGGCAAGGGTAGAAGGCTGCGGACTCCTTCGCTCTCAGGCCTCGTTGCTACGTTCCACAACCGAATGACCGGGACAAGCAGACGAAACCAATACCATGTCGCTCCATGGGATTGAACCCGTTCCGGGAACAGAAAAGGACGCTCGTGGATGTGGCGATCATGGTCATCGCAATCGCAGCAGCACTAGGGGCCGTGCTATGGGCAGCTCTTTCCAACTAGACGAAATCGTGACACCGGTCCAGCCGTACGCGGCGCGCAAACGGTATGCGTGCCCGGGGTGCAACGGTTTCATTGAAGTGGGCATCTTCCATCTGGTCGTCATTCCCGAAAGCGCGCCGGACCTGCAGAAGGCACTGGCATCGCGGCTGTTGGTTCAAAGAGCAGCGAAGGCGCCGGCCCCACCTGCGTTGACCATCTCAGGCGACCTCGGGTATCCAGCGAATGTCGATACCCGCCCGCCCGATGGAGATCGCTACGAGGTCGACCCGGGAGATTCCGAGCCGGTTGGCCAGGAGGCGAACCTGATCGGCCTTATTCTCTGTGAAGGCAAAGGCCGGGTCATCAAGACCGCCGGTCTGAATCGTCTTCACTTCCACAGCCACCCGCTCACGGCCGAGGGCGATCACGAGGTCGATTTCACCACGCCCGACCCGCACGTTGCGGTCAATGATCCGAGCTCGCCGGCTTTCCAGGAAATACGCGGCGAAGGTTTCGCCGGCGGTAGCCAACTGTTGTGGAGTTAGAGCTGAACGCCCGGCTCTAACTCCTCGATGTTCACGTCTCTGAAGGTCAGCACCCGGACCTTTTGGAGGAACCGAGCCGGCCGGTACATGTCCCATACCCATGCATCCTCGAGCTCAACCTCGAAATGCACCGAGCCGTCCTCCTGGTGTTTGTTCAGCGTGACGCGATTGGCCAGGTAGAAGCGACGTTCGGTCTCAACGACATACCGGAACATGGGAAGAACATCCCGATATTCCTTGTAGATCTGAAGTTCGACTTCAGATTCGTATCGTTCGAGGTCTTCTTCGTTCATTACTGTGGCTCTCGATCGGGCAACGCCAGTTCTCCCTCGTTATCGGCGATCATAACCATCCGGCTGAGCTTCTTGCGTTTCGGTTCGAGACCATTCCGATTTCTACTGCCCGGGTGTGACAGAAGCAGAAAACATCAGAGTCCGCCCCAGCGATCGAAAGGCCACACGCGCACGAAAGCCCGACCGACGATCGAATCGGTCGGGATCGGACCGAAACGCCGGCTGTCTTGACTGCGAGGACGATTGTCACCCATCACGAACACGGTGCCGACGGGAACCTCAACGGGCCCGAAGTCGGGCATGAACGCCGATTCGTCGAGATACGGTTCATCGAGAGGGACACCGTCGATCAGAACCCGGCTGTCCTTGACCTCGAGCTCTTGTCCCCCGACCGCCACCACCCGCTTGATCAGATCCTCAACCGCTGGAGTCCTCAAGCCCAACGACTCAGCAACACTGCGAACGATGGCTTGGAGAAGTGGTTCAGCCTCCTGTTCGACGCCGAAGGGCGGATCGAAAACTATGACGTCACCCTGTTCCGGTTCGCCGAAGAGATAACTCAGCTTGTTTACGAGGACCCGGTCGTTGATTTCCAATGTGTGAATCATCGACCCGGAGGGAATGTAGAAAGCTTGCACCAGGAAGGTCTTGATGAGCACGGCCACCACCAGGGCGACCAGCACGAGGATGGGTAATTCGACGAGAAGCGAAACCCGGGGCTTCTTTTTGGCCGTACCGCCGGATTCGGGGACCGAAGGCGAGGATTCCTCGGGATCGAAAGAACGGGGAGGCTCATTCATGTCAGCACTGGCCCGGACGAGCCGGCCGCCTTTAGCGCTGTTCTTTGATGCGCGCAGCTTTTCCGACCCGGTCGCGGAGGTAGTACAACTTGGCTCGTCGAACATCGCCTCTCCGAACGACCTCGATCTTCTGAACAATCGGGGCGTGCACCGGAAACACCCGTTCAACACCAACGCCAAAACTGATCTTGCGCACCGTGCACGTGTCGTTGACACCTCCACCCTTCCTGGCGATAACAACGCCTTCGAAGAGCTGCACTCGCTCGCGCCCTCCCTCAACAACCCGAACGTGCACCCGCACCGTATCGCCGGCTTTGAAATCCGGAAGGTCGTCGCGCACGTACGCGCTCTCGAGGTGATCAAGCTTGTTCATCGGGAACTCCTTCGCGAGTGGCCGTACGGCAGACGCGTTCAGCCGGCAAGGAGTGTACCACCCGTACGCGCCGTTGCTAATCGACCACTTCGGGATCGCCCGCAAGGAGGTCGGGCCGCCGTGACTGGGTGCGGCGAAGTCGCTGCTCTCCACGCCATGCGTCGATCTTGGCGTGGTCCCCGGAGAGGAGCACCTCCGGAACTTGCCATCCCTGAAATACAGCGGGCCGGGTGTAGTGCGGTTCCTCGAGGAGTCCTTCGCGAAAAGACTCCGATCCTGCCGACTCCGGGTTTCCGAGCACCCCCGGTAGCAGTCGCGCAACCCCCTCGATCGAAGCCAGCGCAGCGACCTCCCCACCTGCCAGGACGTAATCCCCGAGCGACACCTGCTCATCGACCAGGTGTTCTGCCACCCGCTCGTCGACCCCCTCGTATCGACCGCAAACGAACGTGATGTGTGACTCGGTCGCCCACCGATCCAGGGTGCTTTGATGCAGGGGGGTGCCACCGGGTGTGAAGAGAACCTTGTGGCTGTTTCCCACCGACTCGAGTGCAGCATGCAAAGGCTCGACCATGAGCACCATTCCCGGACCCCCTCCAAAGGGAGCATCGTCAACCTGTCGGTAGGCACCGTGACCGAAGGTGCGGAGGTCAACGAGCAACACCTCGAGACGGCCCTCGTCGCACGCTCGCCCGACGACGCTGACGGTCAACGGAGCTGCAAAGAACTCTGGGAACAACGTGATGATGGAGATCTTCATACCGGGAAAGAACCTGTCTTGGCTAGGTATAGGGTATCCTCGCAGGCGGAGGAAACGTGGGAGACAACGACTTTACTGCAGGCGATCCTTGGGGTTTGCCTATCGAGGACTCTGAAGAAATAGAGATTGAATCCGCGCAGCCTGAAACGGACGGCCTCGAGGCGGACGTTGCCGTCGAGACGGGTCCAGATGAAGACATCGAACCGGATGTGCCTTTCTTAGCCGAAGCACCTGTCGAATCACCAACAAACACCCCCCTCGACGAAGCCGCGGATGCCGTGGTCGACCCGGAAGAAGATGAGGTCGAAACTGAGGAATGGATGTCCGCTTCTGAAGAGCCCCGGTCCTTCGCAGCCGAAGAAGAAACGGCAGAAGGCGACGATGACGAGGCATCCCCGGAATCTGCTGATGCCGAGGAAGACCGCTACCCATTCAAGGCTCCCTCGCGCACACCGCTGTCGCAGATGATCGCCGCTGCCCAGAGCGTTGTCAGTTCCGTCCAGGGAAACGGAGATGACGAAAGCAGTGATTTCTCGGAATCAGCAGGATCTGCGGGATCGGATAGTGAGGACGACCAACCGGCTGCCTTCGACGAAGCGGCCACTCCCGAAGAGCCACTTCCCGACCTGAGCGAACCGATCGGGATCACCTCCGCCCTCACCGGCGACCAGATGGCCGGCGACGATGATCTGCCCGAAGAGCTGCCTTCTTGGATGATCGTCGAGACTGAACCTGGCCAGACACCGTTCATCGGGTCGGTCGACGACACCGAGGAATCCGAAGATGGCGATTCGGAGGACACATATCAAACCTTCACGCCGCGGGAGATCGAAGCCTCGATCGCGGATCTGGCGACCCCGGAATCTTTCGAGACCCCCTTCGCCGAGGATCAGTTCGAGATGGCCGGCGAAGGAGAATCGTTGATGGAGGAAACCAGCGGGGTGGCTGACGTCGATATGGACTCCTCCCCCGGTGTCTACAGCGAATTACACGACCTCACCGGGCACGACGACCAGGCCGAAGCCCTGCTCAAGGAGGCGGCCGAGGCTTTCGGCCGAACCGATGGGATCATCGTCGAACCCGCCGACGACGACCCCCAAGAACTCATCGAAGAACTCCCCACCGAAGACCTCGACACATACGCAGACGCCCTCGCCACCGACCTCCAAACCCACGACACCACCATCGAACCCGCCGACGACGACCCCCAAGAACTCATCGAAGAACTCCCCACCGAAGACCTCGACACATACGCAGACGCCCTCGCCACCGACCTCCAAACCCACGACACCACCATCGAACCCGACGACGACCCCCAGGAGGTTGGGGATGTTGATCAAGCTGCCCTTATTGATTCCGACTCGGACGAATTTGTAGGCGAAGACGAATTGGGTGCTGCCCTCGCCGAACTCACCGGATCGACTCACGACGAGCTCGAGACCCCCTCCGACGAAACCACCGAACCAGCCGCACCCAGCTGGTGGTCCGCCGACACCCAAACCCCCTCCGAAACAGACCACACCGACGAAACCCCACTCCCCGTCGAAGACCTCGAAGATGCCGACGAAACCACCGAACCAGCCGCACCCAGCTGGTGGTCCGCCGACACCCAAACCCCCTCCGAAACAGACCACACCGACGAAACCCCACTCCCCGTCGAAGACCTCGAAGATGCCGACGAAACCACCGACGAAACCCCGGTTCTGGTTCAAGACCTCGATCACATCGACGAGCCGATTGTGGCTATGGGAGCTATGGGAGCTATCGCGTCAATCGGATCTACCGGTTTGAACGATGCAGCAAGCGAGGCGGTTGATCTGGACGTCGACGGCGAGGATCACACAACGCTGGAAACCTCAGCCGTCATCGATTCCCCGGTTGAATGGGGCGTTCGCTATCGCGAAGCTCATCAAGGCTGGGTCGAGGATGAAGAGGGTCGGTCAACGTGGCGGCCCATAGTGACCAGCGGCGAATCTGTCGCCGGATGGGACATAGACATCTACCTCGGGTTGGTCTCCGGAGATATCTCAATCGATCCGGTTTCAACAGAGGCAGTGGCCGCGGAAGTATCCATCGCCCGGGAAGGCGCCGTCCGGCGCATGCTCGACGAGGGCCTGGCGCGCGGAGCTCATGCCATTGTCGGCGTTACGTTCTCCATCGAGGATGTGGCAGGCATGGTCCTGGTTGGAGCGTCTGGTGTCGCTGTGACTCTCAGGACCCCTGCGTAGAGGTTTGACAGCGTCGGTGGTCGGTTCGAAGAGAATGCCGCCGACCCCTCGAACGCACCGGGAACCCGGCTCGGGACCTAACCTTCGAGCTCGCGGCGGGGACGCACCGACTCAACCAGTACAAAGTCCCCGGAAACCGACTTGAAAGAGATTCGGACGGCGGGTCGGCTGCCCCCGGCCGCCACCTCCGAGGGCCTCGAGGGGAGCTGCAGATTCCCGGTGAGGCTCTGCAAATCAACATCAACCCGGACTCCCCGAGCCACTCCGACCCTCATGTCGCCCGAAACCGTCTTGCCACGCAGGTCACGCCCGCAGAACTCATCAATAGTCACGTCGCCCGAGGCCGACTTGGCGGCTGTATCCCCCTTGGCCAGGCCCACGGCGACGTTGCCCGAAGCCGTCGAACAGGTTGCGTCACCAGAGACGACCCCGATGGTCATGTCACCTGAGGCGGCCGTCGCTCGGAGTTTGCCGCCAATTTCGTCAATTTCCACATCTCCGGAAGCGCTCTTCACGCTGGCGTCACGTCCAATCCTGCGAGCCCGGACGTCTCCAGAGGCGACGCTCACCGCAAGGTCGTTGACATCGACCTCGATGGTGAGATCCGTCGAAGCGAGTGCAGCTTCCACGTCGATCCCCGGAGGAGCGTGCACCGTCATGTCGAATGCACCGGCCGACCAGCGCCCGGTCTCCTGACGGATGACGATCGTGTCGCCGATCTGCTCAACGATGATGGCGTCTGGCTTGGTGCCACGGACATTGACGTCTACC
Organism: uncultured Actinomycetota bacterium; assembly: GCA_963715305.1. Taxonomy (GTDB): domain Bacteria; phylum Actinomycetota; class Acidimicrobiia; order Spongiisociales; family UBA4744; genus UBA4744. The sequence goes on along the minus strand of CAVQSB010000005.1, from coordinate 90,636 downwards.
GCACCGGCCGGGCCCGACACAACTCGTACATCTCCCGTCGCGAGTCTCGAGCTCCAAACGCGGATGGGGACCAACCGTGAACGTCTCCTTGCGCTCGGTCACAGCTCCACCGTCCCGGTCACCCGTCGGCCCGGAAGCCGCGACGAGGTCTTGGCCTTGGAAGACAGCGCTTTCACTACCCAGCCGTTGACCGAGTCACCGGTCGATCCGGCGGCTTCTTCGACCAGCTCTTTGATTCGAGCAGGAAGCCGAAGTGTCAGTCGAGCCTCGTATCCCTCACCGAAAACGGCGGGTTCGTCGTCCGTGCGTCCGAGACGCAATGAGGGCTCGCCGTCGGAAACAACTACCTCGACGCGCTGGTCACCCAAGTGGGCTTCGATCTCTGCGGCTGCTTGTTGAGCGAGATCGAGCGCTGCGTTACGAAAGGCAGGCTCGAGCACGCTCAGGATCGCCCGTGCCGCCTGCTCGACGGTTGGATCGTTACCGGCCAGCACCACCTGGTTCGCCACAGCTGATTCCAAGTGGGCGATCAGACCCGTCGTATCCACAGTTCCTCCTGATGCCGACATCACCATGATGTCACATTGATGTCAGCAAGGCAAGGTTAGGTTGGTTGGACTCTACGGGGCCGGCGGTCTCAGATCAGCTTGCGGTCATGGGCCCAGATCGTGAGCTCGTACCGACTGGACAGTTGCAGCTTGCGCAACACGTTCGAAACATGGGTCTCAACGGTCTTCACTGAAATGAAGAGCCGTTCTGCGATCTCTCGGTATGTGTAGGCGCGTGCCAGATGCTGAAGGACCTCCCGCTCGCGTTTGGTCAACTGATCCAGTTCCGGATCGATTTCGGACGACCGGTATCGACGAGAAAGCGTTGAGCACGAACCCGGCCAATTGCGGCGAGAACACCGCGTGGCCGTCTGCCACTCTGCCGATCGCCTCCCTGAGGTCGTCCGCCGAGATTGTCTTGGTCACGTAGCCGCGCGCCCCGGCACGCACGATGGCCACGACGTCTTCCGCTGCATCTGATGCCGACAAAGCCAAGAAACTCAACCGCGGGGTTCTGTTCCCGGACGCCTTCAATCACCGCCTTGCCTCCTCCGGCCGGCATGTGTACGTCAAGCAACACCACGTCCGGGACTCTTTCGTTGATCATCTCGACGGCAGCGCCAACCTCAGAAGCTTCCCCGACAATGTCGACGGTATCGCCCAACCCGGCACGCACCCCGGATCGAAACAGATCATGGTCGTCGACGATGAAGACCCTCACGGTCATACGTTCGATCACCAACTCGACCTCCGTGCCCTCGCCGATCTTCGAAGCGACCGATGCACGGCCCCCGCTCCTCTCCAGCCTCTTGATGATCGACTCCCTGATCCCCCGGCGGTCGATGGAAACGCTTTCGAAATCGAAGCCCCGCCCCCGATCGCGCACAAACACGGTGACCCGTTCGGGAAGCGCTTCCGCATAGACGGCGACGCGATCTGCCCCGGAATGCTTGGCAGCATTGACGATGGCCTCACGGGCCGCCTGCACGAGCGATTCCGTCGAAGGCTGTGCTCTTCGACATCTCCCACGGTGACCAAATCGATGGGGACGTGGTGGGTATCCTCGACACCGGCGCACATCCGGCGCATGCTGCTCTCCAAAGGCACCCCCGATCCCTTCCGTCGTCTCTGTCCGTACAACCAGGCTCGGAGTTCCCGCTCCTGGCGGCGTGCGAGTGACAGAGACTTCCGATTCGTTTGCGCTATCTCGCTGGATCAACGCCAGGGTCTGCAGAACCGAGTCGTGCAGGTGAGCCGCCATCTCGGCTCGTTCCTCGGCTCGGGCCCGTACGAGTTGCTCTCGGGCCAGCGCCTCCTCGGCCTCTCGTCGTATCCGGTCGGCTTCCCTCAGCACGCCAATCGCCCATCCGGCCACGGCGCCGGCGAAGACATAGATGAGAACTGCGGCCGAGGACGTCGTTGGGTCGGCCGGGCCGACCATCCTCGATAGCTGCACGGCGGCCATGGCGACGGCGGCGGCCAAGCCCCCCGACCATCCCGCGACCGTACGCGGCCAGAAACACCGGGGACATCGGGTAGCCGCCGTAGAAGTTCTCGCTCCCTGCCACATCGGGAGCCACGAGCGTCCAGGCAGCGACACCGATATCGCTGCCGAGGAACCACCAGGATCGCATCACTTCCGGCAAACGGCACATGGATGGCGATCGTCACCAGCGACCATCCGATCGCGAGAACCATGGTCGCGACGACTACCCAGGGCCGATCCGGTCCTGCGGATCCGGCCACGGAAATCACCCCGAGCAGCACCAACCAGACGGAGGAAACAACCCGGTATCCGACCACGACCCGGCGGAGCGTCTGTTCGGCCGTCTGATGTGTGCGACGTCATCGGTTGCGATGGGAATCAGTTGAGCCTTTCGACGATCATGGCCATTCCCTGACCACCGCCAACGCACATCGTCTCCAGACCGATGGTCAGATCTGCGGTCTGCAGACCATTCAGCAGGGTCGTCATGATCCGCGCCCCGGTCATCCCAAACGGGTGGCCAAGGGCAATCGCTCCGCCGTGTGGATTGAGCTGGCCGTCCACGTCGATCCCCAACTGGTCGACCACCGGAAGACCTGTGCGGCGAATGCCTCGTTGAGTTCGACAATGTCCACATCACCGATCGTCATGCCGGCCCGGGCCAGGACCTTGCCGACCGCCTCGACGGGACCGACGCCCATGATCTCGGGAGCAAGAGCCGACACCGACGAAGCCACGATCCGCGCCAGCGGCGTGATCCCGAGCGCCGCGGCACGTTCGTCCGACATGATGATCACCGCGGCGGCACCGTCGTTGAGCGGACAAGCATTGCCGGCCGTCACAACCCCCTCCGGGTTTGAAAGCCGCCGGAAGGCTGGCCAGCTTTTCGAGCGTTGTCCCCGGCCGGGGACCGTCATCCCTGGATCACGATCGTGCCGTCGTCGAGCGGCACCGGGATGATCTCGCGATCGAAGAAAGCCATCCGCCTGCGCTGCGACGGCCCGATCCTGAGACAGCTTCGCATACTCATCCATCCGACTCCGGCCAACCCCGAATCGTTCTGCCACGTTTTCAGCGGTGATTCCCATCGGTATGTACACATGATTGATGAAATCGTCTCTCCTGTCGTCCATGAAGCGGGGGTTGAAGTCCTCCGGCTCGAACCCCTTGTTCATTGCCCGGGATCACGCTTTCCACCCCGGCCGCGACAAACACGTCGCCCTCGCCTGCCTTGATGGCATGAAACGCCATACGAATGGTCTGCAACGAAGACGCACAGAAACGATTCACCGTGGTGCCGGGACGGTATCGGGAAGTCCGGCCAGCAGTGCTGCATTACGCCCGAGGTTGTAGCCCTGCTCATGGTGCGTGAGGCCGCACCCGAGCATGACATCGTCGATGATCTGTCCATCTATCTCGGGGACTTTTTCGAGCACCGCCTTGATGACCATCCCGGCCAAATCATCTGGGCGCACGTCGATCAACGAGCCTTTGTACGCTCGTCCGATCGGAGTGCGGCCGGTCGCGACTATCACTGCCTCTGGCACGATTGCCTCCTTGCAGCCGTCATCTCGAAGGGTACTCCAACAAGGGAAAGCTTCGACTCGGGAGGAGGCGATCGCGGAGGTGAAGTGAGCCAGGATTCGAACTGGAAACGAACGGGCTTAGTCGGTGGGGTGACCGTTTCGTGAAGCAAGAGATTCACGGCGCTGCTGAATCAACGCCCGCGGCGACCTGCCGGAGATCCTCCGGTTGGAACGGCTTGGTCATGAACACATCCGCGCCGGCATCGGCGGCTTTCATCAGGTTCTCGTCACCGACGTGAGCGGTGAGCACCAAGACCGGGATGGACATCGTGTTCGGATCAGAACGAAGCCGCTTAAGGACTTGCCAACCATCCAGCTTGGGCAAGGCCAGATCGAGAACGATCAACTCGATCGTTTCGTCCCGGGCAGCTTCCAAACCGGCAAAACCATCGAAGCGAACCATTGTCTCGAACCCAAGGGGCCTCAGGGTGACTTCCATCAGCCTGGAGTTGGAAGGCTCGTCTTCGATGAGCAGGATCTTTCCCGGATTCATACAGTTCGCATCGGCACTTGGGTGCACGATCTTGAGATAGCTCGGACCGATATCGTTCGACGGTTGTCTGGAACGACGCGAGTACCATGTCCACCAGGGGCGTCAGCTCTCCCCACCTGAAGATCTCCAAGCAGCACCTGAGGAGGTGTCTCCATGAAAGTGGCCATCAACGGCTTCGGCCGTATTGGACGAGCCGTCTACCGCATCATTGCCGAGCAACCAGACTCCGACATCGAGATCGTCGCCGTCAACGATCTCACGGACGACGACACGCTGGCTCATTTGCTCAAATACGACACTGTATTCGGCCGTTTTCCCGGCGAGGTTGTTGTGCATGATGGCGTGATGAGCGCCGGAGGACACACCGTGAAGATGCTCGAGGAGCGCGACCCGGCCAACCTGCCGTGGGCCGATCTCGGCGTCGAAGTTGTCGTCGAGTCGACCGGCGTCTTTCGCACGCGCGAAGCACTCAACAAACATCTCACCGCCGGAGCCAAGCGGGTGCTCCTCACCGTGCCCTCCAAGGATCCGATCGATGCGACCGTTGTACTCGGTGTCAATGATGCGGACCTGACGCCGGAAGCCAAACTCGTGTCGAACGCGTCGTGCACGACCAATTGCCTCGCCCCGATTGCCAAGGTGCTCAACGATGCATTTGGGATCAAGAGCGGCATCATGACCACCATTCACGCCTACACCAATGATCAGAGGATTGCCGATACTCCCCACAGCGACCTGCGACGGGCGCGCCACGCTGCGGAGAACATCATTCCCACGAGCACCGGGGCAGCCAAGGCGATCGGGCAGGTACTGCCGGAGCTGGACGGCAAACTCGACGGGATGGCTATGCGGGTACCGGTTCCCGACGGATCGATCGTAGATCTGGTCGTCGAAGTCTCCCGGGTCGTCACGGTCGAGGAAGTCAACGCGGCGATGAAGGCCGCGGCGGACGGCGAGATGAAGGGGATCCTGGAATACACGGCAGACCCCATTGTGTCGTCGGATATCGTCGGCAATCCATCCTCGAGCATTTTCGACTCTGGCCTCACCAAGGTCGTAAACGGCACCATGGTGAAAGTCGTTTCTTGGTACGACAACGAGTGGGGCTATTCCAACCGGGTGGTCGATCTTCTCAAGGCGATGGCAGATCAGGTCTGAGCCACATCACGACCAAGGCTTCGTGAATAGGCGTCGCCGGCCCGAGCACTGTTGGACGCTACGCTTCACGCGATGAGGCTTCGCCGGATTCTCTTGGCCGTACTAGTCAGTTTCGCGGTTGTCTCATGCGCCGAGCCGGCCACCACCACCACGTCGGGCCCGACGAGCAGCACGACATCAACTTCAACGACGTCCGCCGCGACCGGTCTCCCTCCCTGCCTGGCAGGCGACCAGCCGTTTGCCACCGATGGCGCGCTGGCCAGCGGCCTCCTCAACGGTCGAGAGGGTGATGCCGAGCTGGTTGCCGGGTTGAGCTGGACTGCTTTCGAAGGATGCGAACGCCTGGTCGTTGAATTGGCAACGGCCGGCGGGGCTCCCGCCACCGAGCCCGGAGGGGTTCGTGCCGAGCTCCTCCGTGACCGGGGAATCGTCAGGCTCCGGCTTGACGATCTCGTCACGTCGACGGCCATCGCCGACCGGGTCGTCGAGCGTGAGTTGGTCGACCGGGTGTACGTTGTCCGGTCACTCGACGGCTACCTCTTCGTCGACATTCACCTCGGTTCAGCCGCACTCGCCCGAGCGTCTATCACTCGATCGCCGGCTGCGGTGATCGTCGACCTCCAGGCAGGAGGGCCGAAGCTGGAGGCTCGACCAATAGTCAGCGATGCTGCCGTCGTCATTACACCGACAGGCCGCAAGGCTGAATACCCCATGATCCTCGAAGGTTATGCCCGCACCTTTGAGGCATCGGTGGTCCTCCGTTTACGACAAGGGAACCGCTTGGAAGTCGAGGACGTGACCTCGTCGGCCGACTACCTGACCACGTGGGGGGAGTACCGATTCGACGTACCGAGTGGTCCGAGCGGGAACGTCGACGTCTTCATAGGCGAGGACTCCCCCGAGGACGGAACCGAGCGGGGCGCTCAGTTCACCCTGGTGGCGGGCTGAGCAAGCCCTCGATGGGATCAACGACGATCCAACCCTCGGCAATATTCACGTCAGGCACCAGAGCCCGAACGAACGGCACAAGTGCCTGCTGATTGTCCACGGTTTGCACGATGAGCCGGTTCTGAGGACCACTCGTATCGACTTCGACGATTCTCCCCACCGCCTCGCCCGCCGGATTGCGAACCGTCATCCCGACGAGCTCATCCGGCCAGAACTCGTCATCGGCGAGCTCCCGTCGGTCGGCGGCAGACACGGTCAACCTAACGTCGCGTAAGGACTCGGCATCGGTTCGGTTCGAGATCCCGACGAAAGCCACCAGGAGTCTGGCCTGATGCTGTCCCCTCCACCGGACTTCCAACTGTCGGGGCGGCTCCTCATCGGTGAGGAAAACTGCACCCGGATCGAATCGATCAGGCGTATCACTCTCGGACAGAACGTAGAGCTCGCCTGCCAGTCCGTGGGCCCGACCGATCCGACCGACGATGACGCGATCTCCCATGGTTCAGCAATCCTCCCGGTGGCAAGGTCCGGTCCGCCGTGCGGTCCATCTGCACACGAGCACTGCGCCGCCCTCAGTCGATGAATTCAACTCCGGAGCGCAGACCTTCCTCGTCGGCTGCGGCCTGAGCCACCGTGCGGATGGCACGAGCCACTCGCCCACGACGTCCGATCACCCGCCCCATGTCGGATTTGGCGGTACGGACTTCGGCGACCACCTCTTCGGGGCCTTCTTCGACCATCGTCAGTTCGACTTCTTCGGGACGGTCAACGATCTCCGTGACAACGTAGCGCACCACGCGCTCGACAATTTCTCCCTGGCTCACGCGGATGACTCCTCCGTTTTGACGGCGACGTCTTCAGGTACAGGAACGGCCTCGGGGACGGGCTCCGGTGCTGGATCAGACTTCTGTGGTTCTGTCGCAACCTGCGGCGTTTCGGTCGCCTCCTTGGGCGGTACAGGCTTTGAAGCCACCGTGTGGATCTGCCCCTTGGCTACCTTGAAACGCGACCAGGCACCAGAAATCTCCAATAACTTCCTGACGGGATCGGTCGGCTGAGCGCCCTTCTGCAACCAGTCCAGCGCCTTGTCGTTGTCGATTTCGACTACGGAAGGTTCCTGGCGCGGATCGTAACGCCCGATGATTTCGATAAAACGGCCGTCACGCGGCGACCTTCCATCTGCAACAACCACCCGGTAGGTCGGTTGCTTCTTCTTGCCCATCCGCATCAGGCGGATTTTTACCGCCATCTCCTCACCTCTTCCTTCGTGGCATGGGGAGCCCGGGGATACCTCGCCCCTGCGCCACCATTTTCATCATCTTCTGTGTTTCGGCGAACTGCTTGAGCAAGCCATTTACCTCTTGGGGACTCGTGCCCGAACCCTTTGCGATGCGACGCTTGCGGCTCCCGTCGATGATCTTGGGGTTTCGCCGTTCGGTAGGGGTCATCGACCTGATGATGGCTTCAACCCGTCCCATATCTCGGTCCGACACTTGAACATTCTTGAGCATCGACCCGGCGCCGGGCAGCATAGCAACCAATTGGTCGAGTGGCCCCATCTTCTTGAGTTGTTGGAACTGATCCAGGAAGTCATCGAGGGTGAAAGAGGCCGAACGGAGCTTGTCCGCCATCCGTTCGGCATCCTCCGTATCCCAGGTTGTCTCGGCCTTTTCGATCAGCGTCAAGACATCGCCCATGCCCAGGATGCGCGACGCCATCCTCTCCGGGTAGAAGATCTCGAAATCCTCGATCTTCTCCCCAACGCCGGCGAACTTGATAGGACAACCGGTCACCTCACGCACCGAGATGGCTGCCCCACCCCGGGCGTCGCCATCGAGTTTCGAGAGAACGATCCCCGTGAGAGAGGTCTGCTCCAAGAATCCTTTGGCAACATTCACGGCGTCCTGGCCCGTCATAGCATCGACGACCAACAGGACCTCGTCGGGGTCGGCAGCCTTCCGGACGTCAGATAGTTCCGCCATCAACGCTTTGTCGATCTGGAGCCTGCCGGCGGTGTCGATGATCACAACATCCGACCCTGATTTGCGAGACTCCTTGAGCGCCGCCCGAACCACCTTCGGTGCCTTGGACGTCCGATCCACGAACACCGGGACACCGATCCGCTCACCCAGTGTCTGCAACTGGTCGATGGCTGCCGGACGCTGAAGGTCCGCAGCAACCAGTAGCGGGTGTTTGCCCTGTTTCTTGAGCCGGTCGGCCAGCTTGGCGGCAGAAGTCGTCTTACCCGAACCCTGCAAACCGACCATGAGGATGGTGAGCGGCGGTACCGACGACGATGCCAACCGGGCTTCGGTTCCACCCAGCGTTGCAATGAGTTCTTCGTGGACGATCTTGATGACCTGTTGACCCGGAGTAAGGCTTTTCGTGATCTCGACGCCCAGTGCTCGATCCTTGATGCGTCCCAGGAGAGCCCGCGCGACGCTGACATTGACATCGGCCTCGAGTAGAGCCAACCGCACCTCGCGCAGCGTTTCGTCAACGTCGCCTTCGTTGAGGCGCCCCTTCCCGCGCAGCCGCGAGAAGACACCATTCAGTCGATCAGAAAGGGATTCGAACATGCGAAGGTAATAGTAGAAGCGCCGGGGAGCCTACATGTACAGAACCACGGGGTGATCACCCCGTGGTTCTGTGCATGTCGTACCAGCGAATCAGTAGTGCTTTGGGTCGTACCGCAAGCGTGAACTGCCGACCAACAAGATCAGTCCTCCCAACAGAATCAATCCAACGGCCAGGCCACCCGTTCCAGCGGTTGATGCGCCGGTGAAAGGCAGCGTCTCCTGGGTCGCCGCCGTCGTGGTCGGAGCGGCCGTGGTGGTCGTGATCACCTGAGGCAAGACCTGAACCACGTTGAACGCCACCTGGGCGGTGTTGTTGGTGAGATCTGGATCTGCGGTTGATCCGCCAACCGTCGTCTCGAACACGAAGTTTCCGAACACAGACGGCTCCGCCACCACGGCGATCGTGACACTTCCACCGTTGGCCATCGTTCCGAAGTCACAGGTGATCACGCCTGCAGCAGTAGCGCAGCTGCCCGATTCCGAGCGTAGCCGAGACCAATGTGAACCCTGGTGGCAGTACGTTGACGGCAACAACCATCTCGCCGCTGTCCGGTCCGTAGTTCGTCACAACCACGTTGAAGACGGCCTGCTCATCTCCAAGATCGAGCGACGTATCGGGCATCGTCACCGTAACGGCCAGATCGGCTTGCGGGACAGGCAGCGATTCGATGGTGGTCTCTTCCGACGCCTGGTTGTTCGACAGGTTGGGATCGACTTCATTGGAATCGACGGAAGCCGTTGCCAACGCAGGCAACTCGCCCGCAGTCAGCGCCCGCACTGTTACCGTCAGCGCAACGGTGCCTTCAACGGCGAGATCGCCGAGGTCGCATGCAACCGTGCCGTCGGACGTTTCGCCCGAGTGAACGCAACCAGTCGGAGCCGAGACGAACGCCGTTTCGGCGGGGAGGGCCAACGCCAGCGTTACACCAGTCGCCGGGTCGGGACCACCATTGGTGACCGTAAGGTCATAGTCGAAGGAGTCGCCGACCAGGACCGGGTCGGCCGAGTCCACCAGAGTCACCCCGAGGTCCGCTTTATCGGGCACGGGCACCAAGGACGCACACAGCGGCCACACCGAGTTCGGGCTTTCCGTATTGCGGTACGCAGGATGGTATGCGGCCGCCTGGACGAAACCCGATATCTCGACGTCGGTATCAACTGTTGCGATAACCAAGGACTGATCGTCGGGGATATCCGGTGTCGCACCTGAGGTGAAAACGACTTCACCCGCAGCGTCGAGACCGCGCAGAACCCACTGCTCATTGAGTTGTGTTTCATGGCTCGGTCCGTGACGGTCCCACGCAGCCAGTACGACGTTGTACGTGCCGGCAGGCACTACCGCGACTCCAGGTCCGGCCGTAGCCGCGGCCCGGTCGCGATCGGAACGGATGTAGCCAAGGTCCCAGGTTCCAGCCTGGGCACTGATCACAATGCCTTCGGTCAACGGACAGGCCGGAGGTTCAGCCGGAACCTCCTGAGCCAGCACCGGCAGCGCAGTAACGGCCGCCAAAACCGCGAGAACGAGGACGAGCACGGTAGCCCGATGTTTACCATTCATAACCCATCTCCTTCATGTTGCCCTGGGCGACGCATCCCGATTGATATCGATCCATTGGACCGAAGGAGATTGCCTCCCATTCTGTACCCGACTTTCACCTCAAGTGGTGGACCGCCCCCCAAGAGCGGTTGAACTCCACCACTTCACTTCTTTACGTGATTACATGACCACTATACGTAAACAATCACGAGGTCGGGGGACCTTTTCTGGAAAACGCCAACGGACTAGCCCCTCGTCACTCCGGGCGATGCCCCCAAGCGGTAGCCTGGGGATGGCAAGCACCGTCGCGAAGGAGCAGTTGTGGCTCTCACTGTTGTCGAACATCCGCTGACCAAGCATTACCTCACCACCCTGCGAGACAAGAACACGTCGAGCGAGTTATTTCGCGAAACGACCCGCCGTCTGGCTTACACCCTGCTGATGGAAGCGACCGGCGATATGGCACTCAAAGAGATCCCGGTCGAGACCCCGCTCGAGAAGACGACCGGTTATCGCTTGCATCATGACCTGGTAGCGGTCGCGGTCTTGCGGGCCGGCTTGGGGTTATTGGACGCAGTTCTCGATCTTCTCCCCCAGGTCAAAGTCGGGTTTGCCGGCGTTCAGCGCAACGAGGAAACGGCAGAACCTCAGGAGTACTACACCAAGTTCCCCAATCCTCTCTCAGAGTCCAAGGTCATCATTCTCGAGCCAATGTTGGCCACCGGGGGTTCGTTGTCCTGGGCGGCCGATCGCATCAAGGAACATGGAGCGGTCGACATCACCGCCCTCTGCGTGGTCGCGGCCGCGGCCGGGGTGGCGCGCATGGAACGAGACCACCCGGATGTGCGGGTCGTGGCTGCATCTCTCGACGAGGGCCTCACCCCCAATTTCTTCATCCGGCCGGGCCTGGGAGACATGGGAGATCGGCTCTTCGGCACGTTGTGAACCATGAAGATCACCTACCAGTCGACACTTGAAGGCATCGCACCCGGTGCAGTGCGTGGTTTCTTTGTTGGATGGGCCAACCCTCCAGCACCTGCGACGCTGCTCGAGATGCTCCAAGCAAGCAGTCACTTCTGGCTGGCTCGCGATGGAGACCGCCTCGTTGGCTACATCCGGGCGATCAGCGACGGCTTCTATGCGGCGTTCCTGCCAGAACTGGAAGTGCTTCCCGAGTATCAGGGCATGAGCATCGGCACGACGCTTCTCACCAACCTCCTCGAGGATCTGCGTGGCTTCTACTCCATCGACGGCATGTGCGACGACGAGCTGGTCGCTTACTACCAACGCTTCGGGTTCGTCCCTGGCAACGGCATGATGATCCGCCACTACCAGCACCAGGCAGCCCGGTGACCCCTTTCCAGCACTCGATACGGACAGTACTAGCGCAGCTCGAACCCGGTGAGGTAGTCACCTATGGAGAGATTGCTGCCCAGGCCGGGTTTCCGGGAGCCGCCCGGGCGGTCGGCAACGTTCTGCGGGACTCATCCGGTCTGCCGTGGTGGCGGGTGGTTACCTCTGCTGGCCGCCTGGTTCCGGGTTCAGAAAGTGAACAGCAGGGTCGCCTCGACGCCGAGGGCATCCTCGTGCGGAATGGACATGTTGCGGGCCGTCGGAGTCGAGGTACTGAGTCTGAGAGATGAGGAGTTCATGAACGATATCGAACGGGCCGTGGTCATCGTCCTCGACTCCTGCGGAGCAGGTGAGGCACCAGACGCGGCCGACTATGGCGATGAGGGATCGGATACGCTCGGGCACACTGCAGAGGCGGTTGGTGGGCTCGACCTCCCGAACTTCCAAGCAGCTGGTCTCGGCAACCTCCACCCCGACCTCCTCGGGGTCCCGCCTGCCTCCCACCCCTCCATGGCCTTCGGGAGACTGACGGAAGCTTCGGCCGGGAAGGATTCGACGACGGGCCACTGGGAACTGGCCGGCATCATCACAGATACACCGACGCAGACCTTCACCCATACCGGGTTCCCGGACGCCCTGGTGCGCGCCGTCGAGCAAGAGTCGGGACATCGATTCATCGGGAACTGTGCCGCATCGGGAACCGTGATCATCGATGATCTCGGCCCCCAGCATCTCGAGACCGGGGAACTCATCCTGTACACGTCTGCAGACTCTGTTTTTCAGATTGCCGCTCACAAGGACGTCGTACCTCTCAAGGAGCTGTACCGGGTGTGCGAGATCGCCCGTCGCCATTGCAATGAATACAACATTGGCCGGGTCATCGCCCGGCCGTTCGAGGGCGAGCTGGGTTCCCTGAATCGGACCTATGAGCGGCGCGACTACGCGATGCCACCTCACTCTGCAACGATGCTCGACTTTGCCTCCGAGGCAGGACTTCCTGTCGTTGGGATCGGCAAGATCGAGGATCTATTCGCCGGACGGGGCATCACGAAAGCAGTCCACACCGAAGGCGACGCCGACGGTCTCGACAAGACGCTCGCCGCGATGGACGAACACCGAAAAGGGATCATCTTCACCAACCTGGTTGATTTGGACATGCGATACGGGCACCGCGAAAATCCGACCGGATACGCGACCGGGCTAGCGCTGATCGACTCGTACCTACCCGCCCTGGTCGAGCGAATCACCGACCGCGACCTGCTGTTCTTCAGCGCCGACCACGGGAATGACCCGACCGATGGGAGCACCGACCACACCAGGGAATACGTGCCGCTCTTGGTGCATGGCAGGGCTGCCGCAGGCGTGGATCTCGGGATCCTGGGCCAGTACTGTGATGTGGCAGCCACGATTTCCGACGCCCTCGACCTCACCCGTCCCCTTCGTGGGGTGTCCTTTCTTGGAGAGGTCACATGACCACCGTTGATCTGATTGAGCGCAAACGGGACGGCGGAAAGCTGTCCGCCGCTGAAATCGGCTGGTTGATCAAGAACTACACGAGTGGTTCGATCACCGACTATCAGATGTCGGCCTTGCTCATGGCGATCTTCATTCGCGGATTCGACCGGGCCGAATTGTCTGCGTGGACTGATGCAATGCTCAACTCCGGGAACGTGCTCGAGTTGTCGGCCATCAAGGCCCCCAAGCTGGACAAGCACTCAACGGGTGGGGTCGGCGACAAGGTATCGATTCCCCTGGGGCCCATGGTGGCTGCCTGCGGGATTGTCGTGCCGATGATGAGCGGGCGCGGTCTCGGCCACACCGGTGGGACTCTCGACAAACTGGAAACCATCCCCGGTTTCACCACCAATCTCGATCCGGATACCTTCAAACGGATCTTGTCCAAGACCGGCCTGGTGTTGGCGGGACAATCGGAGACCCTGGTTCCTGCCGACCGGAAGCTCTACGCCTTGCGCGACGCCACCGGAACGGTTCCATCGATCCCGTTGATCGCATCATCGATCATGTCCAAGAAGCTGGCCGAAGATCTCGACGGCCTGGTCCTCGACGTAAAAGTCGGCGAGGGCGCCTTCATGGAAACCTACGACCAGGCCGTGGTTCTCGCAGAAACGCTGGTCGAGATCGGTCGCTCGTATGACCTCAATGTTGTCGCGTTGTTGACCAACATGGCGACGCCGTTGGGTCGTGAGGTCGGCAACGCCAACGAGATTGCCGAGTCGCTCGCGGTTCTCGCGGGCGGCGGGCCCGAAGACCTCGTCGAGGTTACCTACGCCCTGGGCAGCGAGATGTTGCAGCTGGCCGGTCTAGCTCAGAACGACGAAGCCGCCCGCGCTCTGCTACGGGCGGCCGTGGATTCGGGCGCTGCGATGCAGAAGTTCGCAGCAGTTATCGAGGAACAGGGAGGCGACCCGCGGGTCGTAGATCACCCTGGTCTGCTTCCGAAGGCTAGATTTCAAGAGGAACTACCGGCCCCGCGCAGCGGTTATGTCACGGTCTGCGACGCCTTGAAGGTAGGCATCGCGGCGATGCGCCTGGGGGCGGGAAGAGAACGAAAGGAAGACAAGATCGACCCGGGCGTCGGCATCACCATCGTCGCCAAACCTGGTGAACGAGTTGACGAGGGTCAGCCGCTTGCCCGGATCTCATACAACGACGAAGGACGCCTGGCGATGGCTCGACCGCTCCTCAAGCGGGCATTCCACATTGGTACGATACCGGCGGGTCAACCGTCGCTGATTCTCGGGGAGGTTCGATCATGACGTACCACCAGATTGCTACGGCCACAGCGGCGATCGCCGCCGCAACCAATCGCGACAAGCACGACATGGCCCTCGTCCTTGGCTCCGGTCTGAGTGAATATGCGACGTCCCTCCCGAACGCCATTGAGGTCCCGTACGATCGTATCCCCGGGTTCCCGGTGCCAAGAGTCGAAGGCCACGCCGGGGCACTCGTCTCCGCGGTCATCGGTGGCACCAACGTGATGGTTCTGGCCGGGCGAGTGCACTACTACGAGGGTTGGACCCTCGACGAGGTCGTCTTCGGCGTAAGGACCGCCGTTGCCTCCGGGGCGGCCACCGTGGTGCTGACGAACGCGGCCGGCGGTGTTGGCGATGGCCTCTCCCCCGGCGACCTGGTGCTGATCAAAGATCACCTCAATCTCACCGGTCAGAATCCCCTCATCGGCCCAAACGACGCACGGCTCGGTCCACGATTTCCCGACCTGACCGGGTTGTACAACGCCGATTTGAGGTTGCGGGCCAGCGAGACGGCCGGAAGAGTCGGCATCGACCTGAAGGAGGGCGTCTACGCATGGCTCTCGGGACCCTCCTACGAAACGCCGGCCGAGATCCAGATGATCAAACGTCTGGGCGGCGATCTCGTCGGGATGTCAACCGTGCCGGAGGCGATCGCCGTGCGGCACATGGGCAGCCGGGTTCTCGCGTTGTCTCTTGTTACCAACCTGGCAGCCGGCATCTCCGCCACTCCCCTCTCCCACGCCGAAGTTCAGGAGACCGCTGCAGCAGCTCGTTCGCGATTTAGCGGTCTGATCGACAGCCTCCTTCCCAACCTCGTGGCCTGATTCCAAGATCAAGCTTGCACTCGTTAGCATCGGACGGTCGCGCCGCTCCGGCGTCGACCTCGCCACAGAAGGAGCACCGTTCATGAGAGTGATGGTCTGCGTAAAGCAGATACCCGACCCGGCGTCACCGTACGAGCTCGATCCTGACTCCCATTTTCTGCAGCGACCGACCGACCAGGTACTCGATGACACGGACCGGTACGGCGTTGAGATGGGCCTCATGATTGCCGAACAAACGGAAGGCACCGTCGCCCTGGTATCTATGGGCCCGGCCGGGAATCTGCAGGGTATCCGCCAGGCGTTGGCCATGGGTGCCGACAAGGCCATCGTCGTCGACGACCCGGCTTTGCGGGGGGCCGATTCGCTCACCACCGCCCGTATCCTGAGCAGTGCAATCAGCCGCGACGGTTTCGACGTCGTCATCGCGGGAACCGAGTCGACCGACGGCTACAGCGGCGTTGTCCCCCAGCAGATTGCCGAGTTCCTGGAAACACCGGCTCTGACCTTCGCCAAGAAAGTCGAGTTAGATGGCAACACGA
Source organism: uncultured Actinomycetota bacterium (assembly GCA_963715305.1). Lineage (GTDB taxonomy): Bacteria > Actinomycetota > Acidimicrobiia > Spongiisociales > UBA4744 > UBA4744. The sequence goes on along the minus strand of CAVQSB010000005.1, from coordinate 74,811 downwards.
TTCGCATCGAGCGCCAGACCGAGTACGGCTACGACATCGTCGAATCGCCAACGCCGGTGCTCATCACCGTCACTGCCGGGGTCGTCGAACCTCGCTACCCGACGTTCAAAGGGATCATGGCTGCAAAATCGAAGCCGATCGAGCAGATCACTGCCGCCGACCTGGGGGTAGCCATTAGCGCGGGTCAGGAGATCGTTTCGGTTCGACCGGCGCCTGAGCGGGCAGCCGGGGAAATTGTCGAGGATGACGGCGATGCTCATCTGCGCATTATTCAACTCCTCGAACAGGCAAAGGTGATCTAGATGTCAGTCAAAACAACCTGGGTCTTTGTTGAGGAGCACGACGGCAAGCCGGCCGCGATCAGCCTCGAGCTGCTGACCAAAGCGCGCACTTTCGGGGGCGAACTCGAAGCCGTTCTCCTCGGGGCCGGTTCGGAGGATCTGTTTGCAGAACTCGGCCGCTACGGGGCAACGAAGGTCTACCACCTGAACCCCGGCGAGCAGCTGCCGACTGCGGCTGCGGCCGCAGCCATTGCGGAGCTGGCCGGAAGCCACGATCCTAACCTCATCCTGTTCGGATTGACCTCAACCGATCGCGATATCGCCGGCCGGCTCAGCGCCCGACTCGGCAAGCCGGTCATCTCCAATGCGGTTGATATCACCATTGCGGGCGATGATGTCACCGTCACCAACGAGATCTTCGGTGGAGCCGAGCTGGTCGATACTGCCTTCCGGGCCGGCGCCCCGTTCATCGTTGTGGCGCGCCCGAAGTCGTTTCCTGCAGAACCAGGAAACGGTGGGGCTCCGGAGCTAATCCCGGTGACACTTCCCTCGGTCGGACAGGCTGGGGCGGCTGTAGTGACTGGACGCCACGTTGAACAACGAGAGGGTCCCCAGCTCGAAGAGGCCGCAGTTGTCGTGGCTGCGGGTCGTGGTATGGGATCGGCGGAGCAACTAGCCGTCGTCGAGGAACTGGCCGGGCTGTTGGGTGCCGCCGTCGGTGCCACCCGGGCAATCGTCGACGCCGACTGGGTCCCCTATGCGCGCCAGGTTGGCCAGACCGGCAAAACCGTGAAGCCAGACGTGTACCTGGCATGCGGCCTATCCGGAGCTATGCAGCATCTGGTCGGCATGAAGGACTCGAAGGTCATCATCGCCATCAACAAGGACGAGGAAGCACCCATCTTTGGCGTATCCGACCTGGGTATCGTTGGAGACGTCCACAAGATCCTTCCGAAGCTGGTTGCGGCGCTGAAAGCTCGCTAGGGACGAGCGGTTCATCCGGAGTCGAGCCGAGCATCCGGTGATGTCAGGCTACTCAGGGCGGCCGCTTGCCGTCAGGGCCGGCTAGCCGAGCCGGAAGCCAAACGGTAGGAGCTCATCGAATCGGTGGATACTGGGCTCTCCGTCGGGTCCTGCCACGATCACCGTTTCCACCCGGAATTCGTTCAGGCGTTGCCGGCACTGCCCACAGGGAAAGGACTGGTCCTCTCGGGCAGCATCGATGCAGGCCACGGCCACTGCCTCGATCTTCCTGATTCCCGCCGTAACAGCCGCTGAGATGGCGCTGGCTTCGGCGCAGACGCCTGATGGATAGGCGGCGTTCTCCACATTCACCCCGGGGTAGAGGTTGCCGTCATCGCCGACTGCGATGGCGCCTACACGGAACTGCGAATATGGAGCGTACGCCGATTCGGCCACAGTTCTGGCTGCTTCGAGGAGTTCTTGTGGTGTGTACTTCATGCCTCCTCCAGGAGAGCGTCGACAAACGCTTCAGGTTCGAAAGGGATGAGATCGTCGATACCTTCGCCGATCCCGATGAACTTGACCGGCACACCCAGTTCTCGCTCTACCGCGATGGCGACGCCGCCCCGGGCGGTTCCGTCCAGCTTGGTCAAGACGATGCCCGTGACTCCAACGACTTCGGTGAACTGCCGGACCTGGGCAATGCCGTTCTGTCCGGTAGTTGCGTCGAGCACCAGCAGTACTTCGTCGATCGTATCTGCCGCTCGGCCGACCACGCGGACTACCTTGCCCAGCTCATCCATGAGGTTGGTCTTCGAGTGAAGGCGACCTGCCGTGTCGATGATGACGACATCACGACCGCGAGCCCGGGCTGCCTGATAGGCGTCAAATGCCACTGAGGCGGGGTCGGCTCCCGCTTGACCGCCAACCACTTCGACACCCACGCGCTCAGCCCAGGTGCGAAGCTGCTGATCGGCTGCCGCCCGAAACGTGTCGGCCGCGCCCAGCAACGGTTCCAGTCCCCGGGATTTCAAGTGGCCGGCCAGCTTGGCGATGCTGGTCGTCTTTCCGGTTCCATTGACACCGACCACGATGACCACAGCCGGGTGACCGGTAAGCGTCAGGTCCCGACCGTCCCGATCGAGAACATCCAGCAATGCATCGCGCAAAGCTCGGCGCGCATCGGCCGTATCGGCCGGCTTGCCCGCCCGGACTCGAGCGACCACTTCGGTGCTCGCCGTCACTCCTACGTCTGCGGCGATCAGGGCCTCCTCGAGACCTTCCCAAAAGGTTGTATCCATCGATCCTGAGAACAACCCGCGCAGACGTCCACCCAGTGCTTCCCGTGTTTTCGCCAGGCGGGCGGCCAGCGCGGGGACCGGAGCCGTTGGCGCAGCGGTGGACGAGGGGCCGGGTGCCGCCCGGCGAGAACGCACCACCAGCGCCGCGACCATCAGCACAACCGCCAGGGCGATGAAAGTGATGTAGATCGGATCCATCGGTACCTCGTTCAGGATACGAACGTGATTGTACGGTCAGACGGAGATCGCAACAGGCGTCATTCGTTTCGCCACGACCGTCGAGGAACCGCCGGGCTCCATGGTCACCCCGTACAGCACATCAGCAGCCTCCATCGTCTGCTGCTGGTGGGTGACGACAACCAACTGGGCTGAACCCCGGAATTGATCGACCAGACGCAGGAATCTCCGCAGGTTGGCGTCGTCCAGCGCAGCCTCTACCTCGTCCAGGACATAGAAGGGGCTCGGACGTGCTTTGAACACTGCGAACAGGAACGCCAGAGCGGCCAGGGACTTTTCGCCGCCCGACAGCAGGGACAGCCGGCTGACCTTCTTTCCGAGGGGTTGAGCCTCCAGATCAACCCCGGTGGTGAGCGGTTGGTCGGGATCGGTGAGTCGCAACCGGCCCTTGCCGCCCGGGAAGAGCACCGCAAACTGGTCGGCGAAGTGGCCGGACACCTCTGCAAATGCGGTCGTGAACGAATCGACAATTTCAGCATCGAGGGCCTTGACCACTTTGCGGAGATCGGCCCGTGATTGTTCGAGATCTTCGAGCTGGCCTTCCAGAAAATCGTGCCGCTCCGACAGTTCACGATATTCGTCGGCAGCCAGTGGATTGATCGGGCCCATACGTCTGAGGTCTGCCAGGAGGATCTCCAACATCTCACGGGGTTCGATGTCGCCTTCGATGTCCGGTTCGGGAGCGGCGAGGGCTTCCTCTTCGGTTGCATCCGCATCCCGGCGGAGGCCTTCGGCGACCGCTTCTTCCCGCATGCGTAGTTCCGTCGCCTCCAGCGCCAGCCCCGACAGCTGATCCTTTGAACGCTCGATCGCACTGCGTAGCTCTTCGAAACGGGTCCGGGCTTCCGATAGCCTGACCCCGGCTTCGCCGGCCTCGCGCCGCAGGTCGCGCTGCCGATCGCGCAATGCCTCAATGTGCGACCGCACCAGGGCCAGCGTTTGGCGGGATCGGTCCTCGACGTCCGCCAGGCGAGCTACCTGGGCCGGATCGACGGGTCGACCCGATTGGTCCTGAAGTTCGCCCCGCACCTCTCGTAGGCGCCGCTCGAGCAACCGGCGGCGCTCGACGATGGCGCCGTAGGCGGAAGCCGCCTCCTGGCGGATCCTCCGGGACTCTTCTTTCCGACCGGCGACGAATTGCCGTCTTGCCGCAAGTTCGTCCCATGCCCGCTGGCGCTCAGCCTCTTCGCCTTCCAGCGCGGCGAGGCGTCCGCGAAGCTGCTCGATCTGTATCTCTCGTTCGGCCTCGGATTCGATCAATGATGTCCGACGGTCCTCCAACCTGACGATCTCGTCTTCGGTAGCTGCCCGACTCCGCTCCAGTCGGTCGAGAGCATCCGAGGCACCGGAGATACGGGCCTCAACCGATTCGAGCGCTTCGAGCGTGCGGCGCTCGTCTTCTCGCGATCCATCGAACGACCGGGTCCCGGCGGTCAGAAGGCTCTCGGCCCGAGCACGTTTGAGCTCGGCCCCCTCGAGGTCGGCCAGGGCCGCCTCGACCATGGCCGGGCCGGCACCATCGGGGTGTGCAACCCGCACGCCGGAGCTTGCTATCACATCACCTTCCGGAGTGATAGCCCGGATTTCCGGGTGGCGATCCACGATCTTCCAGGCGGCCGACCAGCCCTCGGCAACAATCACGTCACCGAACAGCAAGGTCGCCAGGCCGAGGTCGGCCCCCGGACCGAGCAAGTCGACGAGGGCATCGACGCCCCAGGTCGCCGCGATCGACCGCGCCGGAGCGGCCGGGTGGCTCGCCTGTCCGGTCACCAGGGGGATACCCCCGAGGCCTGCAGCTTTGAGATCTGCAACCACTTCGAGAATGTGCTCGGTCGAGTCGATGGCCAAGGCGTCACTCCACGAACCGAGCGCTGCGTCGACGGCCGGGGCGTAGCGCTCGGGGATGTCGAGCAGTGATGCGACCGTGCCGAGCAGACCGGCCTTGCCGATGACGAGTTCGCGGGCCCGAGGATCAGCGAGTCCGGCCGCGACATTCTCGAGGGCTTCCGCTCGTGCTCGAGCGGAAGCTTCCGCCAGCCTTGCGCGGTTCGCGTCCTGCTCTGCTTGTTCCCATCGTTTCTGCTCGGCCGTCCGCGCCATCACGGCTTTCTCGTACAACTGCTGCGCCGTTTCCGTTTCGATGTCCATGCCGCGAATCTCGTCGCGGAGTTGGTCGATCTCTTGCGCCTCGGTGCCGAGCTGCGCATGGAGGATCTCGAGCCTGCGACCCGTGTCGCGTGACTCTCGCCCGTCCCGATCGGCGGCAGCTTCGAAGGCGGTGAGGTTCCCTCGAACAACCGCCGTGGCTCCTTCGATCGGCAACCCCTCTTGTTCGGCCAAGGAGCGTTCTTCGTCCTCGAGTCCCTGAATGGCCCGCTCGGCCCGGTCGGCCTCTTGAGATGCCCGACGCTCCTGATCGGCCGACTGCCCCAACTCGATCTCCAACTGGAGCGCCTCATCCTCGAGGTCCCGACGCCGTTCTCCGGCCCCATGCATTCTGGCTTCGGCCGATCTCCGCCGTTCGTGGGCCACCTGCCCGATGCGGCGCAATCGTTCCATGGTGGTCTCCAGCCGGGCTGCGGCGGCGGTATCGCGGTCGAGAGCTCGTCCGGCGTCTCCGGCCGCTTCGGCCAATGGGCCCAGGCGAGGTTCGAGCTCGTTGCGTTCTCGTTCGGCTGCCGCCAGCCGGCCCCGCACGTTGGTTTCCTCGGTGCCGACCACTTCGCGTCGGCCCCGGATCTGCCGTAGTTCTTCCCCGCCGAGAAAGAGGTGAAGCCCACGCGGATCGCTCTTGACGGAGTCATATCGCTCGGCGGCGCGCGCCTGACGGCGGAGCGGACGCGTCTGTCGTTTGAGTTCCTGGAGGATGTCCCGGAGGCGCAGCACATCGGCATCGGTCCGCTCCATGCGACGGACCGCTCGCTCTTTACGGAGCCGGTGTTTGAGAATCCCGGCCGCCTCTTCGATCACGGCCCGATGATCTTCAGGTTTGGCGTTGAGAATTGAATCGAGTTGGCCCTGACCGACGATGACGTGTTGGTATCGCCCGATGCCGCTATCGGAAAGCAACTCCTGCACGTCGAGCAACCGACAGCCGACACCATTGATTTCATAGTCGCTGCTGCCGTCTCGGTAGAGCCGTCGTGTCACGCTGACCTCATCGAGATCGAGCGGCAGCAACCGTGAGGCGTTGTCGAACACGAGGGTCACTTCGGCACGGCTCAGTGCCGGCCGCGTCGCCGTACCGGCGAAGATGACATCCTCCATCTTGTCGGTGCGCAGCGTGCGCGTCGACTGGGTTCCCATCACCCAGGCCAGAGCGTCGACCAGGTTTGACTTACCCGAACCGTTTGGACCGACGACAACGGTCACGCCGGGTTCAAACTCGAGCCGGGTCCGGTCGGCGAACGACTTGAACCCGACCACCTTCAAAGATTTGAGATACACGAATCACAACCTTGTTATTTCAGCGGTCCGGAGGCTATCACAGCGTCGCGCGGGCGCCTAGAACTGCACAGAAAACGTCGCAAGGCTCCTGATCGGGTTCCACGGGTGTCGCCTCAACCCTGAGAACCGACGCATGCCGGGGTCCGGCGGCCAGCCAGGCGACGAGATCGTCAACCGCAGCACGAGATCCCTGGGCCAGCACCTCGACTCGTCCGTCTGACAGATTGCGAACCCACCCGGTCAGACCTCTCCGCTGAGCTTCCGTCAGCGCTGTGGCTCGGAAGCCGACCCCCTGCACCCGCCCGGTCACCGTGGCGCGAACGGCCGTTAGTGCTGGCATGTCGGGCACCAGAACGAACTCCGGCCTCCGATGACGGTCCGCTCCATCGGTGTTCCATCGCGACGGCAAGGCAACCCTTCCCGTCCATATGCCCGGAGTCGGTGCAGGTATTCGCCTGCCCGGCCGTCGGGGAGCAGATAGGCGAGGTCGTCCAGGCTGGTGCCTCCCCACCGGAGCCCGGCCTTCAAGATCGGCTGCACGAAGTTGCGCAGACGCCTGATCTCTTCCGCCGTCAGCGAACCGGCGGTACGATCGGGACGGATCCTGGCTCGATAGAGCACTTCGTCTGCATAGATGTTGCCGAGCCCGGCCACGAACCTCTGGTCGAGCAGAAGCGACTTGATGGCTACGGTCCGACCAGCCAGTTGCTTGGTCCAGACGTTCGAACGGGGCAGGTCGTTGAGGGCGTCCCGGCCCAGATCGGCGATGGTCGAGTCGGCCAATTCCTCCGGGGTATAGACGGCCACGAACCCGAAGGTTCGAGGGTCGACCATCCGCATCTCCTGGTTGCGGTCCGTGGTGATCACCACGTGGGTGTGCGGTTTCTCCGGGTCGCCCGGGTGGGCCAGTTCGATGCGACCGGACATCCCGAGGTGTGTCACCCAGGTGAGGTCACCTTCAACATCCGCCAGAATGAATTTGCCGGTTCGCCCGACCCGACGGATCAGCCGCCCGTTCAAGCGATTTCCAACATCGTCAGGGTGTTCGTTGCGGCGGGCCAACCGTGGGTGGCGGACCACCGCCCTGACGATCCGTGCACCTTCCAGGGCGGGCGCCAGCGACCGGCGAACCGTTTCGACTTCGGGGAGTTCTGGCATCGCGCCGAGGGTAGCGGTGCTTCAGCATCAGACCGCTCGAAGAAGCGGACAGCGCCACAGGTGCGTCAGGGCGTTTTCCCGCCGTCACCTGTCGTCGTCCGCTCATCCCGTCCGTGGGTGGGGTGAAACCGGAAGGCCCACCACGCACGAGGAGAACTCATGAACCAATACCTGTTGTCTACCTACACCGTGGTGGGTGAAGTACCCGGTGCACCGGGTACACCTGAGGAGATGCAAGAGTTCATGAGGCGCGTCGATTGCCCTGGAAGCCGCGATGGACGCCGGCGGTACGTTTGTCTTCGGCGGCGCACTCCACGGACCAGACAGGCCACCGTCATGAGCCCGGGTGGCAACGTCATGACAGACGGCCCGTTTGCCGGTTCGAAGGAGCAGATCGCCGGGTTCTACATCATCAACGCCGACACCCTCGACGAAGCCCAAGCCTGGGCAGGCAAAGTCGCGGAGGCAACCAACCATCCGATCGAAGTCCGTGCATTCCGGGCAACCGGCCGGGTGGCCGAGCACATGCCGGGTGCCTGAGACGGCTACTCCCCCGCCCCGGCCAGGTCGGGCCACAGATGCTTGAGGACCGCCTCGACAGGTTCCCCACCAAGCGCGTCCAGCGTGCTCTCTCCCGCCAACCTCCTCGCCAAGGCGACGAGACCGGCGTGCTTGGACTCGTACGCGCGAGTTGCCGCCGACTCGCCCTGGTTCCGGAAGAACCAGACCATGGGAAGCGTTGCACAGAAGCTCGCCATCGGCCCGTCAGCGGACCGATCCGCCGGGGCCAGCGCTTGTCGACCTGGGCATTGATTCCCCGCAGTTCCTCGAGGCCGTCCCAGAGCGGATCCGGCGCGGCGAATCGGACAGCTCCGACGTGACTGGTGACAATCGCCGACAGGCACAACAGGCATGGTTCCAGCGTGGTCCAGAGGGTGTGGTGTTCGTAGTCCCCGGCCGGGAGCTGCGCGAGGACATCCATCTCCGCATGGGCCAGGTAGTTGCCGTGGAGCCGCCCGGGCGGGGCACTGGTGTCGACGACCCGATTGCGGCCCTTGCCGACGATGAAGCCGGTCCGGTCGGTCAAAACGGCGCCTACCCCGATGTTGCCGAGCACGTGGGCCCGCCAGGCCTGCGCGAGGGCCAGCTGCCAGGCTGCATCCAGCTCGTTGAAACTCTCCACCCCAACATCGTAGAACGAGTTCAGACCGATCCGCTCTCGAGAGCGCGAGCCGCTGCATTCTGCTCGGCTTCCTTCTTGGACCGTCCCGTGCCCTCGCCGACAATGCCTCCGTTGACTTCTACGACCGCCGTGAAGGTCTTGTCGTGGTCTGGACCTCCTTCGGTGATCCGGTAGCGGGGCAGCGCTTCCGACCTGCGCGAGCACCTCCTGGAGCCTGGTCTTGTAATCGCGCTTTCCCGGTGCCGCAACGCGGGCATCGATCCGGTCTGCCCAACGCTCGAGAATGAACCGGCGGGCGCCTTCGAAACCTTGATCGAGATAGAGAGCGGCGATCACCGCCTCCATGGCGTCCGCCAGGATCGATTCCTTGTCGCGCCCACCCGACGCCAGCTCGCCACGGCCGAGATAGAGGTGATCCCCGAGTTCGATTTCCCTGGCCACGTCGGCAAGTTCAATCCCGTTGACCAACCCGGACCTGAACTTTGGCCATCTCTCCTTCGGCCAGCTCGGGATGATGTTCAAACAGGTACACGGTCACCACCAGCTGCAGTACGGCGTCGCCGAGGAATTCCATTCGCTCGTTGTGCTCGGAGCCGGCATGCTCGGCCACGTACGACCGGTGCACCAACGCAGCCCGCAAGTGGTTACGGTCCTCAAAGGCAGCGACCCAGAGATCGTTCGAGATCGGCCAGGCCGGCCACTACGTCACCCGGTCCGCCAGCCGCTTCACGAGATCGCGGTCGGCTCCATCTGCCGCCAGGGCGATGGCGTTCGCAATGGCCACCGACGACGATGTTCCGTGCGCGATGACCACCACTCCTTTCGAACCGACGAGGTGTGCTCCGCCGAACGTCTCGTAGTCGAGCCGTGCCCGCAACCCGCTGAGAACGGGGAGAACTCGCTTCTGGTCCTCGAGCGACATGGTGGCCATTGCGTCCAAAGCCATTTGCGCCACGAACTGAGCCGTGCCTTCGGTGGTCTTGAGCACAACGTTGCCGGTGAACCCGTCGGTGACCAGGACATCGACGGCGTCCGCCGAGATATCGCGACCTTCGACGTTGCCGATGAAGTTGACCGGCGTCGCTTCGAGCAGCTCGAAGGCAGCCCGCTCCAGTTCCCGGCCCTTGCCCCGTTCTTGTCCGATGTTGAGCAAGCCGACCCGAGGTCGTTCCAGCCCGAAGTGAACCTCTGCGACCACCGAGCCCATGAGGGCAAACTGAGGGAAGTATTCGGGCTTGCAGTCCAGGATTGGCTCCGCTGTCGATCAGGACGGTTGGGCTGCCCGGGGTGGGCAACATGGTGGCTACGGCCGGTCGATCGACCCCGTCGAGACGCCCGATCGTTATCGCCGCGGTGGCCAGAGCCGCCCCGGTCGAGCCGGCCGACACGAACGCCGAAACGATGCCGTCTCTGACGAGCCGGGCGGCCACCGAAACGGACGCATCGGGTTTCTCACGAATCGCTCGCGCGGCGTCCTCGTGCATCCCGATGACCTCGGAGGCATGCACAATCGGCAAATAGGATTCGTGATCGACGACCAGCGGAGCCAGCACAGCCCGATCACCGACCAGGATCACGTCGTAGCCACGTTCGGTCGCAGCCGCGGCCCCCAGCACGGTCTCCAACGGCGCGCGGTCGCCCCCCATTGCATCGAGGGCTACCCGGGCCACCGGCGACCTACTGTTCGTCGACGAGAACTTCACGTCCCCGATACGTCCCACAGTTGGGACACGCCCGATGGGAAATCTTCGGACTGTGGCACTGCGGGCACGTAGACGTGTGCGGACGGCTCAGCTTCCATTGAGCTTTGCGTCGACGCGTCCGTGACCGTGACATCTTCTTCTTCGGCACCGCCATGGTGCACTCCTCTCAAGGTTCCAACAATTGTTGCAGCGCGCTGAACGGAGAGTCGCTCTCGTCGGCGTGACCGGAACAGGGAGTTGTATTCAAGTCGGTTCCGCACGTTGGGCAAAGTCCCAGGCAATCTTTCTTGCACAACGGCACCAAAGGCAGGGCCAAACTGACCTCATCGTGGACGACGGGCTCGAGGTCGATGTGGCCATCGCGGGTTATGGGAAGGCTCTCCTCATCAGGTTCCCGGCCGTACAACTGGGTGAAGCTTGTCTCGCCGGTCTCGATCCAACTCGTCAGACAACGATTGCACTGGACCTCGGCCGAGTAGGCGATGGTTCCCCTGGCGAGAATCTCGTCGACCAATGCTTCGAGTCGCACCTGGACGGTCACGGGATGCGCTGGATCGACCCGATCGAGATCCAAACTGATCTCGATCTCGCCGACGATTGTCTGATCCCGATGGGCGCCGACCTTGCCGACCAGGTCGGTGACGAGAAGAAGGAACGGGCTGCTATTCATGGTGCTTCGATTGCTAGAGAGCTGTTGCGGATCGCACTGCCTCGGCTCAAAGCGGGTGCGCTGCGGAAGGTAGGGTGGACGGATGAGCAGACCTATTCTCGATGACGCCTTTGCGCACCACGTGTGGGCCACGTTGCGCCTTGATCGATTCGTGTATCCCTCTCAGCTCCGATCGCCCTGGAAACGAGTGTCCTGGGGACGTTCGGCTCGATCATCGAAACGCTACGTCATCTCGTTGGTGCCGACTCCTCGTACCTGTTCGCCCTGACCGGCGGCCGGGTTGGGGTGATCGACCAGCGTGTCCTGGATCTGTCGGAGCTTCGGGCGGTCATGGAAAGCAACGGAGCCGCGTGGATGTCTCTCGCTTGCCCGAGACGTCGACCCTGATTCCGTGGTGGTCCGACGCCGCCCTGACGGGTCTGCGAGCCATGCCCCGGTGGGTGTCCGACTCGCCCAAGCGCTGCACCACGGCACCGATCATCGAAGTCAGGTGTGCACAGCTCTCACGACGATCGGCGTTGACCCCCCGGCGATCGACGTCTGGGACTTCGCCGAGCAGGATGGCCGCCTTGTTGAGGACCCTCCCTCCTGATGCTTGCCGTAGGTCACCGAGCCGTTGCCGTTGGTGCCGGTGGGACGAGAGTCGAGCACCTACCGGAGAACATCGTCTGCCGTCAGCGTTTTCTCGGAGGAATGTCACGCATACGTGGGATCGCTCCCATCGATGTCTCGACTGCGCAGAGATGGTCGACACACGCCTCGATCAACTCGGTGAGAACCGGACGGTCAACGTCATCGAGTCGTTTCAGGTGGACGGTCGACATGCCGGCTTTGTGTGGTCCGAGCCTTCTCGAGAATGTCCTCGAACCCGCACAAACCCGACATGATGTACAGGGTGAGGCGGTCGTTTCGAGGTGAGAATCCGACGGGGAAGAAGTCGCCTTCCTGTCCAGTTTTGTATCGGTAGTGGTAACGACCGAAACCGATCGTGTCCGAGCCCCACACCCTGGGCTCCTCACCGGTTGTTTCGGCCATCAGCTCCAGCAGATTCGAGGCGTCGATACGCCTTCCCTCGTCCGCCACGGCCTCGATGAGCGCCTGGACACCGCTTTGATCCGAATCCTCCATGGCCGACCATGGTAGGGACGCCGAGCCTCGGGCTGCCCTCAACGACTCGAAAAGCTCGAGCCTGCGGTTCTAGTGAGGGACCGGAGGTGGGGCCGGGCGCGCCTGGTGGAACTCAGAACGCGCGTTCACGTACCTGCTTGAGAAGATTGGAGAACAACACCTCGAGCTGCTCGAGGCGATCCTCGGCCATGTCCTCAGCTTCGAGCCGGATGCGCCGCGCCTCGCCCTCGGCTCTCCTGGTCAGCACGTTGGCCTCTTCGACCGCGTCTGCAATGATGTTGGACTCGCTGACCAGCTCTTTCGCTCGCACGCTGGCTCGATCCATGGCCGCTTTGGCCTTCTCGTTCGTCCGGGCAATGAAAGCTTCCCGTTCCCGAACCATCCAGCGGGCGGCTCGCAACTCCTCCGGCAGGCTCGCCTTCAGTTGCTCGAGCATCGCCAGGAACTCTTCCCGCTCGACCCGCACCGCCCCGGAGAGGGGCAGCGCTTTCGCCTCCTGGATGGCCACCATCATCTCGTCGATGAGATCGTTGAGCTCGCCGATCTGAACAGGCTGCTCCGGGCGGTCGTCGGCTTCCGGTTCGGCGACCGGCTCATCTAGTTCATGCGGGAAGTCGGTGAGGTCATTCATGCGTATCGCTCCTTTAGCGCCGCGGCGACCATCGGGGGAACCAGGCCATCGACCGAACCACCCATCCGGGCTACCTCCTTGACCAACGATGATGAGAGGTAACCGTACTCGGGGTTGGTCGGCAGGAAGAGCGTATTGATTCCGGCGAGGCTCTCGTTCATCTGTGCCATCTGCAATTCGTACTCGAAATCGGAGACGGCTCGAAGGCCTTTGACGATGACGTCGACATTTCGATCGCGGGCGAAATCGACGAGTAACCCGGAGAAAGCGTGAATCTCCAATCGATCCGAGTCATCTTTGAAAAGCTCCTCGAGCATTGCTCGTTCGCTCCTGCGAGTCGAACAGAGAGCTCTTCGAAGGATTCGCAACAATGGCAACCACGACGTAATCGAAGATCGACAGGCAACGCTTGATGACGTCCACGTGTCCGTTCGTGGGCGGATCGAAACTACCCGGACACAGAGCCCTGCTCACATCTCCTCCTTCCGGTACGTCCACAGCCGGCTGTCACCGTACGCGCGCTCATCTGCCAGATTCAGGCCGCCGGGGCCCTCCGGAGGGCTCTCGCCGGCACGACGGTGGACGACCACCGAAGCGTCGGCATCGAGCAACGGTTCTAGCTTGCTCAACACTTCTTGAACAGACGCTAGCGAGAGTGCATAGGGGGGGTCAACGAACACCAGGTCGAACCTCGCCGTGCACCGGTCGAGATAGCGATCTACGTCGCCGCCGATGACCTCCCCTCCGAGATCGACCGCCGCCGCGTTCTTGCGCAGTGCAACCAACGCCTGGCGATCCATTTCGACAAAGACCACCGACCGGGCGCCCCGGCTCAGCGCCTCGAGCCCGAGCGAGCCGGAACCCGGCATAGAGGTCGAGCACCCGGGCGTCCGACACCCGGTCGGGCCAATGACGAGAACATCGCCTCCCGGGCCCGGCCGATCATCGGGCGGGTTCCGAGACCCTTCGGTGCGACGATCGTTCGCCCTTTCGCCGATCCGGCAATGATCCTCATGAGATGAACAGCCATTCCACATGTCGCCCAGGAGAGCGCGAACCTCATGACGGATCTCGAGGTGCTGGGCAAGATCAGGATCACGGGCAACCAGCCCGAACGCCTCTTTCCTCGCCGTGAGCAGGGTATCCATATCCGCGAGGATGTCGGCCAGTCTCAGGTCCGACAAACCCGCTTGACGGGCGCCGAACACGGTCCCCTGACCGCGAATTCGCAGATCTTCTTCCGCCAGTCGGAAACCGTCGTCGGTCGAGACCATGGCCGCGATACGGGCTTCACCCTCGTCGGTGGTCGGCTCCGCCACGAGATAGCACCAGTTCGGACCGCTATGACGACTGAGCCGGCCGCGCAGTTGATGCAGCTGGCTGAGACCAAAGCGGTCGGCATCCTCAATGATCATGACCGTCGAGTGGGGCATGTCGATCCCCACCTCGATCACCGTGGTTGAGACCAACACATCGAGGCCTCCCGCACGAAACAGCGCCATGACCGCCTGTTTGTCGGCCGGGCGCATCTGACCGTGCAGCAAACCGAGACGAAGCTCAGGAAACACACCCTGGAGGCGTTCGTATTCGGCGGTTGCCGAAACCGCCTCGATCTTCGGACTGTCTTCGACGAGCGGGCAGACCACGAATGTCTGACGGTCGATGGCGGCCTGCTCGCGGACCCGTTCGTAGACGCGGGCCAGCGCAGTCGGATCCTTGCCGACGAACTCGGTCGTCACTGCGGGGCGACCTGGTGGCATTTCGTCGAGCTCGGAAACATCGAGGTCCCCGTACAGAGTCATCGACAGCGTGCGGGGAATCGGCGTCGCCGTCATGATCAGCAGGTCGGGATCCACGTCACCTGCCTTGTCCTTCAAGTCGACTCGCTGATGCACTCCGAACCGATGCTGCTCGTCGACCACCGCAACGCCCAGTCGGGCAAAATGGACTCCTTCCTGGATCAGGGCATGCGTGCCGATCACCAGGTCGATCCGGCCGTCCGCGATCCAACCAACGACGTCCTCCCGGCGGACCGACCCGGGCGGGCGGAACGACACCTCGGCATTGCTTCCCGTCAACAGAGCCAGGGTCACGGGGCGGTCCGGGGAGTGCTCCTCGAACAGGCTCGACATCCCCAGGTCTGCCCCCTCGCCTTCGACCACCGGAGCCAGGGCCGCCTGCTCCAACAGGTCCTTGATCCCCAGGTAGTGCTGCTCGGCGAGCACCTCGGTCGGCGCCATCACGGCCCCCTGGTAGCCCCCTTCGATTCCCCGCAAGAAGCGAGGCAACCGCCACGACGGTCTTCCCCGATCCAACCTCGCCCAACAGCAATCGGTGCATCGGATGGGGAGCGAGCATGTCGGCGCGGATCTCAGCGATGACCCGGTGCTGCGCTCCGGTCAGTTGGTAGGGCAGATTCTCGACGAACCGATCGACCAGATGGGTTGTCGGGTTCATGGGCAATTCCGACGGCTTCGTCGATCATTTTCCGTTTGGAAAGGGCGAGCGCGACTTCGAGACGGAAGAGCTCGTCGAACACCAGACGGTCCCGGGCCCGCTCCTTGTCTTCGAGGTTGTCGGGAAAGTGAATGTCCAGGATTGCCTGATCCCTCGAGATCAGCTCGAGGCGGTCGCGCATGTCGGGCGGTAGCGGATCGCCGATGGGGCGGGCTCTCTGCAGCGCGTTGTGGATTGCCCGGCGAAGATGTCCTGGTGAGACTCCCCCGACGGTCGAATGCACCGGCACGACCCGTCCGGTGACCAGACTCTCGGTGGACGAGTTGAGCACATCGACGGCCGGGCTCTTCATCTGCAGACTTGCCGCGAAAACGATCCAGCTTTGCCGGACAGGGCAACCTCGGCACCGACGGTCATCTGGCGTTCGCGGAACGGTCTGGTTGAACCACGTGACGGTCAGCGACGACACTCCGTCACCGACGACGGCTTCCGTAATCGCCAGGTTCCGTCGAGGCCGGCGGGTGTTCACCCGCTTGACCGTGACAATCAACGTGACCTCTTCGCCCAGCTCGACTTCGTTGATAGGAACCGTGCGGGAACGATCGATGTAGCGGCGGGGCGTATGCAGCAGCAGATCGGCGACGGTCTCGATGCCGGCCTTTTTCAACGCTTCGGCCCGCTTCCCCTTGAGGTGCCTGACCTCGTCGACCTTGAACCCGGTCAGCTCGGCCAGCGTGCGACCGCTCACTCGACCGAGATCAGGTAGGGGTACAACGGTTGATCACCTTTCATGACCTCAGTCTCGACGTCCGGTCGACGGGTGGCGAGCCAATCCCGGACGGCCTCCGTGATCTCAGGCTTGGCGCCCAAGCCGGTAATGAGGGTCACCAATTCGGCATCTTCGCCCACGAGGAAGTCCAGCAGCGTTGTCAGTGCCGTCATTTCGTCTTTGTGGGCAACATGCAGTTCTCCATCGGCGAGGCCCAACCAATCGTCTTCTGCGACCGTCCCGACCGAGGTGGACGAAGCCCGTATGGCTCGTGTCAGCTCCCCCGTTCGCACCCGATCGGCAGACGCCTGCATCGACCGGCTCAACTGGTCACCATCGACGGTGGCCGGAACGTAGGCAACCATGGCTGCCAGGCCCTGCGGGACGGTGACCGTCGGGACGACCAGAACTGGTTTTGTCCGTCAACCCGCCCACCTGATTGGCCACAGGAACGATGTTCTTGTTGTTGGGAAGCAGGATGACCGTGTCGGCTTTCACCCGTTGCACGGCACCGAGCAGATCCTGGGTGGACGGATTCATGGTCTGGCCGCCGGTGACAACCTGCTGGGCGCCGAGTCCCCGGAACATCGCGACCAAACCCCGCCCCGCCACCACCGCGACGACCGCTACCGGGGCGTCGACGAACTCAGTCCTCGTCTCCTCCTTCCGTCGGCTGTATGGAAAGCGTTCGGCGGCGGCCGGATCCAGGAGATCGGTGATCTCGAGCCGATGCGGTCGACCCGCGTCGATGCCTGCTTCGATGGCGGGACCAGGAAGATCAGTGTGGATGTGGCAGTTGTAGGTGCCCTCCCCACCGACGATGACGATCGAGTCCCCGAGTTCGAGCCACTGGTCGCGGAACCGGTCGATGTTCTCCTCGGTGGCCTCGAGCAGGAACATCACCTCGTACCGCAGGTCGGCAATCGACTCCACATCCTTCTCGGCCGGGGTCCTCAACCGCCTGGACCGCAGCTGCGAAGATCCGCTCCGGAACAACCACGTCCAGTCCGGTCACCTCTTCGAGAAATGCCACGATCAGCAGGAGAAACCCGGCCGCACCCGCATCGACGACTCCGGCTTGCTTGAGGACCGGCAAGAGCTCCGGGGTGTTCTCCAGTTCTTTCTCGGCGCGACCGTAGACCCTGGTTAGCAATGTGCCGAGGTCCTCACCAGCATCGGTTCCCGTCTCGGCAGCGGCCTCGGCCGCAGCCCGGAGAACGGTGAGGATCGTGCCCTCAACCGGGCGGAGAACCGCCTGGTACGCAGCGTCGGACGCCCGGGCGAGCGCCAGCACGAGCGCGGCAGTCCCAACTTCTTCGTAGCTGCGAAACGTGTCGGAGAGCCCGCGCAAGATTTGGGAAAGAATGACTCCGCTGTTGCCGCGGGCGCCCATCAGCGAACCGTGAGCTATGGCTCCCGCGACTTCGTCCATCCCTCGAGCATCGCGAACTTCTTCAACCACCGACTGGACCGTGAGGCTCATGTTGGTGCCGGTGTCGCCGTCGGGTACCGGATACACGTTGAGACGATTGAGCGCATCACGATGGTGGGCAAGCTGCTTGTGGTAGCGGCTGATGACTCGCTTGAGGTGTTCGGCATTGAGCGCCATAGGTTTCCTTTGATGAACGAGGCGAGTATACGAATTCCGTGCTCCACACCAAGGGTGCTATCCTGCCGCTCCGACCTCAGGAGGGTCGTCTTTCTCATGTCCTACCGTTGTGAAATCTGTGGAAAAGAGCCGTGGTACGGGAAGCAAGTCAGCTTCTCACACAAACGCTCGAGCCGCCGCTGGCTCCCCAACATTCAGCGCGTCCGCGTCAAGGACGGCACGAACACCCGACGGGCTCGCGTCTGCACATCCTGTCTCAAGGCGGGCAAAGTCCAGAAGGCGTAGCTCAGAGCTTCGCTACACTCGTCACCTATGCAGGGTGTCATCAAAACCTACGATCCCGGTACCGGGGTTGGAATCATCGTTCGAGACGACGACCGGAGCGAGGTGTATCTCCGGCCCGGCTCCCTCGAAGGAAGCCTGTTCAGAACCCTCCGCCAGGGACAACGTGTTGTCTTCACTGCCGAAGAAGTAGCAAGGGCGCCTGTATGCCCACGATCTCCGGTTCGGAATGGATGGCCGATAGGAGACCTCGCCGGTCTCGGCCTCGGGTATAGTCGCACACAAGACGAAACGAGGAGGTCAAGTGGTCCAGGCGTACGTGCTGATTCAAACGGAAGTGGGCAAGGCTGCTCAGGTAGCCGACGAGGCCCGGAAAATACCCGGTGTCGAATCGGCCGACGATGTGACCGGCCCCTACGACGTCATCGTCAAGGCGTCGGCCGAGAACGTCGATCAGCTTGGCAAGCTCGTGGTGGCCCGTATTCAGTCGATCGAGGGCATCACCCGCACGCTCACCTGCCCCATCGTTCACCTCTAAGCCAGTCCCCAAGGTCAACTGAGTCGCGGAGCCCGGCCGAGCGTCGGGCTCCTGCGCGTCCGGCGCGATCGGCTCCCGGGTTCAACCCAGCTTGGCCGCGATCGACGCAGCGTTGCGGAGAGCCGTTCCATCTGCGCCACTGGTCGAGTACGTCCGCGCCGGGTTCTGCTCGGCCTCCAGCGATCATGTCGAGCAGCAGCTGACGGCGCGACACGGGTGGGTCGATCCACAAATAGGCCGCCAGGCTGCCCGGGATCGTGTTGATCTCGTTGATCCACACTTCCTCGTCCCGAACCAGGAAATCGACTCTGGCGACCGATCTGACCCCGACGAGCCGGGCCGCCGTTGCGGCGGATCGGCGGATCGACTGCTCCATGTCGGCAGGCAGCCCGGCCGGCAACTCGCGGGCCGACCCCTCGAGTCCTCCACCGGACAGGTACTTCTGGTTGTAGCTGTAGATGTGGGCGGCCCCCGCATCTCGCACCGGTGCTTCGATCGCCGAGAGCTGCAGGTCGGGATAGGTCCGCACGGCAATCAGGTAATCCCGGCAGCCTTCCAGGAATGGCTCAACTACCGCTCCCCGTCGCATATGCGGCGACGACGTGAGCAGATCGAGGACGGTTGTGCGGTCCGATACGACCTCGATACCGATGGATGATCCACCAAAGCGGGGCTTGACGATGTAAGGAGGTTCCATCCCAACCCAGGTCGATTCGTCCTCAGCGACGAGACGCCTGGGAACCGAGTGCAAACCGGCAGCCGACACCACGGCTCCAAAGGCCAGCTTGTCCATTCCGAGGTTGGATCCGGCCGCATCCGGGCCCGTGTAGCGAAGACCGGCGAGATCGAGAGCCGCCTGCAGCGACCCGTCTTCACCGGGGGCGCCATGACAGCAGTTGACCACGACGGAGATAGCGAGGGCTTTCTTCTTGAGGAGGAAGCCCTCGCCCGGTTCGGCCACGAGTCGCAGCTCCTTGGCGCGGTCGGGTAGGCCGTCGGCGAACGCGGCCGCTTCGAGATGTGGGTCGACTGCGTACCAGCGCCCCGTCTTTGCCCAGTAGAGCGCATGAACGTCGACACCCGCATCTTCGAGCGTTCTCGCCGCCTGCAAGCCTGTCAGGATACTGATGTCGTGTTCTGGTGAGGGTCCACCGAACACCACGGCCGGCTTGCTCATGTGCGTTCTCCTCGTTCCTACGGATAGTGATCCGGGAGATCGTTCTCGTAGAGAACGACGTCACCGTCGCCGAGATTCTTCCGGACCCAATCGACCGCGTCTTCTCGCGAGTCGACCACGATAACGGACGCTGCTCCGCGCGCCGCTCCTTCTCGCATGGCCTCCCGGTTCGTTCTCCCAACGATGATGAAGTCCGTGACCCGACCGACGGCCAGCGCGGCCAGGCTCATATTCTCTTCGTATTGGCGGGCTCCCAGCTCGACCATTCCCGGTGTCACCAACACCCGGCGCCCGCCGGAAGCCAGCCGCTGCAGCGCGGCCAGAGCCGAACGAGCCCCGGCCGGATTCGAGTTATAGGTGTCGTCGATGATGGTGAACCCAAGGTCCGAAACCGAAACCGTCTGACGGTGTTCGGCTCCCGGTAGATCAGCGATCGCCGCTTGCGTATCCCGGCCATCGGCAATCCCAGTGCCAACGCTGCCCCCAGAGCACAGCTCAGGTTGCCGGGAAAGACCGCTTCGTCTTCAAGCGTCCCTACCCGGGTCCTCTGCACATAGACTCCCCCATCGCCGTCGACATCGATGAAGATGTCGGCCGTGGCGTCCCGGCTCGAGCACCGGATGACCTCCGATCGACCTGGTCGGCGAGGAACGCGAGACGCGGATCGTCGACGTTCAGCACGGCCGTTCGAGCGCGCTGCGAGAATCTCCGCCTTACTCGCAACAATCTTGTCCAGTGAACCGAACCGCTCGAGGTGCACAGGTCCGATGGCTGTGATGACTCCAACCGTCGGTTCAATCCACGAGCACAAGTCGGCGATCTCGCCTCTCCCGTATGTGCCCATTTCAGCAATGAACACCTCGGTACCGGCGGCGAGATGCTCGTTCACGGCACGGGCCAGACCCATGCGGTTGTTGAAACTGGCCGGACTGGCGACGGTCGCGCAAGGTCGTCGCGCAGCAATCTCGAACAGATACGCCTTGGTTGTTGTCTTGCCGTAGGAACCGGTGATCGCGACCACGGTCGGAGCAATCTGGGTGAGCGTCCGGGTCGCCTGTTCGACGAATCGGGACGAAAGAACGACGCTCGATCGGCGAGATGACGGTCAAGGCAACGTCAATCATGGCCGGCATGACCACCGCAGCCGTCAACAAGGCCCCGACTGCTCCGCCGAGCGAGGAAGCCGACCGCAACCACCAACAAGGTCACAACCGCCAGCGCGGCCGCCAATCGTCGCAAACGGCGGTCCAGCGGAGGGGTGCGGTTCTCCCGGCCACGGTGAGACCGAGTGGCCCGATGGCAACGATCAGCGCCGTCAACAGACCGACTTCCGGGTACACGAACGTGAACCCGAGCGCCACGAGCCCCGTCACGACGAGCGTCCGATTGGTCGCCCGGGAGTCCCACCATCGCCACGCGAACCGGGTGACGGTCCACGACAGATAATGCTCCCGCTGGGCCACTCGCAGCCAGCGAACGGCGGCGAGACCATACGAGACGGTCGCGCCCGCCCAGACCGTTCCCATCACTTCGTTCCTCCCAGGATGGCCGCCCGCACGGCCTCGGGGGCTTCGAGGCACACGTGGTGACCGACCCCGTCGAGCACCGTCAGTTCTGCCGTTCTTCAGATGATGCATCGCCCGGTTGGCTATCTCGACGGGAACGTCGGGGTCGTCGGCTCCCCAGACGAGGTGGACCGGTTGAACGATTTCTTCGAGCTGCGCTTCATAGGTCTCATGGACCGCGGTCACGAGGACCTCCCGCATGACGCCGCGAGCGGCGCGATAGTCGGCCGATCCATACCGCTGACGGGCCCGCTCCATCCGCTCATCACCAACCAAGCCGATACGTTCGAAGAGCCCGGATGATCCGATAGGGAATGGGCGGAGCGCTCCGGTCGCCCACGGCGCGCCTGAGCAAAGGCACTCCCACCAGGACCAGGGCTCGGACCCTGTCCGGCCGCAACGTAGCCAGGTGGACGGATACCCGACCTCCGAATGAGTGGCCAACCAGAACGGCCGGACCATCTCGAATTCGTCCAGAACCGGTGCTATCAGCCGTGCGTAGCCGGCCGCACCCATGGGATCCGAGGGTTCTGGCGATGCACCAAACCCTGGTAGATCGATCGCCGCGGCGTCGAGACCGGTGAGGACCTCGTTGTAGTCTCGACGATCTCTCCCCCAGCCGTGGAGAGCGAGTACCCGAAGAGGGCCGTCCCCGAACCGTTCACCAAAGATGGCACCCTCGACGAATGACTTCAACATGGCGTTGGACCGTAGCGCCCCCGACGCTCCGGGTGATCACTTCGCTCTTGAGAATGCCTCATGTTGAGATACACGTGAACCGAAACACCTTCCAGGACTGGGATGAGATTACCGCCGCCCACTCGGGAATCGGGACCATACTGAGCTGATGGCCGGTCGAAGAAAGACGAGCAGAATCCCCCTGGCCGCATTCCGGGCTCGGGCAACCAAGCTGGGACTGCAGGTCTCCTGGTTGATGCTGGCCGCCATTCTCTTCGCTGCCTACCGTCTGAGCCTGCTGAGCGACCCTCGCGTGTGGGTACCCTCACTGCTGGCCGGGACTCGGCCTTCTCGCTCTGTCCTTCATCAAGTGGGACCGCATCCTCGAGGAATGGCGGGGAGACGTGTTTCTCTGGCTGTGGCTGGCGATCGTTTTGGCCGAATTGACCACCGTCGGAGCCATCCCTCAGCTTTCGGTGGTCATCTTCGCCCTGTACTTCGGCGTCGTGGTCCTATCTGCAGCACTCGCAGGGACGATTGCCCATGCATTCATCACCGGGTTTGTCATCACATCGTTCGTGTTGACGGATTCCAACTTCGGTCAGTCACTCGAGGTCGAACGGCTGCTGATCCCGCTGGTCACCCTCATTGCGGTTGCGGTCGCCTCGAGCATGCTGACGAAGGAGTTTCGTCGTGAGACCTTCATCGGTATCGATCGCGTCCAGCAGCTCGCCAAACGCGAAGCGGATCTCGGTCGGCTCTATGAAGTCTCCAAAACGATGGCAGCGGGCGACAGCCTCGACCTCGTTTTGCCGGAACTGGTCGGCAGAATCGGGCGGTACCTCAACGCCGAGGTGGGCGCAGTGTTGTTGCACAACGAGCGCGAGCGGTTCCTCGAAGTTGTCAGCCCGATCTGGACCGCCGGGCACGCCCTCAATGTCGGCGGGTATCGCCTGTCCTTGAACCGGAAAGGCGACATCGAGCGAGTGTTCCTGTCCGGGAGATCCAGCGCTCTACACAGACCTGGACAAGGAACCCGACCGGCACGGACTCCTCGGTGAACTGGGAGCGCACTCGGCTCTGGTCGTTCCCATGCAACTCGAACACCGGACCATGGGCGTGATGGTCCTGGCCGACAAGTCCGACGGCGAGTTCACCAGAACGATCTCGAGGTGTTGACGTCCCTGGCTGCGCCGGCAACGCTGGTCCTGGCCCAACTCGAACGATTCCATGAGGCAGCCGAAACCTCGCGCCGCATGGAGGAGTTGGCCAGGATGAAATCCGACTTCGTGTCCGTGGTGAGCCATGAACTGCGCACCCCGCTGACGTCGATCATCGGGGCCCTTGCCACCATTGCCCGGCCTGAGCTGGCACCAGAACAGCCCGCTGCGCAGGAGCTTCTCGAGTCGGCCCGCAACCAGGCCGACCGTTTGCGACGTCTCATCGAGGACTTGCTCGTCGTGTCGCGGATCGAAGGCCAGGCATTGCCCCGTCACCCCGAGGAGATCGATCTGAGCCGCTTCCTACCGGAGACGATCTCGGTTATCGCGGGCTCTGATGCGGTTGTCGACGTGCAGGTAGAACCGAGCGCGATCATCAAAACCGACCCGGACCATGTTCGCCGGATCGTCATCAATCTGGTCGAAAACGCGATGAAACACGCAGCCGGCAGCACGATCGAGGTCGTCGTCTCAGTGGTCGAGGAGCGTGTGATCATCGACGTTGTCGACCACGGCCCCGGGATCCCTCCCTGCGGAGAGACTGAAGATCTTCGACCAGTTCACCCAGCTCGAACCGTCGGCGACTCGCTCCCAGGGAGGCACTGGTCTGGGTCTGAACATCGTGCGGGGATTGGCTCAAGCCATGGAAGGCGACGTCACCATCCACGACACCCCCGGCGGTGGCGCAACGTTCCGGGTCGACCTTCCCCGGGTCTTGAGTCCACGCCGAAGCCGGCGCAATCCTGTGGTCGCCGGCCGCTAAGCGGGTGTCCTTCACTCGCCGCTTCCGGCGGCGACCGCGTGGAATCCCCCGTCGACGTGGATGAGTTCGCCACTGGTGGCGGGGGCCCAGTCCGACAGCAATACGCACACCATCCGGGCGACCGGTTCAGGATCTGTCAGATCCCACCCGAGCGGGGCCCGTTCACCCCAAGCCTTCTCGAAAAGATCGACGCCCGGGATCGACTTGGCCGCCACGGTCGCCAGGGGGCCGGCCGAAACCGCATTGACCCGGATGTGGTCTTCGCCGAGGTAGCGAGCGAGATACCTCGTCACCGATTCGAGAGCCGCCTTCGCGACGCCCATCCAGTCGTACGCGGGCCACGCCTGCCGGTTGTCGAAATCCAACGTGACCAGGGAACCGCCACCGGCTGCCTGCAAGAGGGGCAGCAAACCGACGGCCAGCGTCTTGAACGAAAAGGCAGAAGTCAAGAAGGCCGATTGAGCGCTTTCCGGCGGCGTGTTGAGGAAGTTCCCACCCAGGGCGTCGGGCGGGGCGAAAGCAATGGCATGCAGAGCACCGTCGATTGCTCCCCACCTGTCCTTCAGATCAGCGGTGAGATTGGTGACATGGTCGGGATTGTTGATATCGAGTTCCACAACATCAGGCGGGTCCGGCAACCGGCGTGCCGCCCTTTCGGTCAGTCGCAACCCACGGCCAAAACCGGTCACAACGATCGAAGCTCCCTGCTCCTGTGCCACCCGCGCGGTGTGCCAGGCGATCGAGTCGTCCGTGAGCACCCCCGTGATCAACAACCTCTTACCGTCGAGCAGCAAAACGTTCCCTTCCTATCTCTGACTCATCGTAGGTCTATGCACCTTCGAAAGTCATGATCGCTCGGAGGCCGAGGCCCATGACGAACAGCAGCAACAAACCCCAGGAGAGAGCCGGACGCTTGGCCAGCTGCGAGCGATACATGTAGGCAAAAGTGAGGCTGAAGAGCACGAGAAACCCGTAGAACATGTGAAAGGCACCGGGGTCGTCATCCTGGAGGTAGAGGACGATGCCGGCCAGCACCTGCACCACCATGGCACTCATCCCGGCTCCGGCGAGAGTCCAGAAAGGCCTGGTCAAGGGACGCTTGGCGATCGCGAAACCGACGCCTACAAGTCCCGCCGAACCGGCCAAAGCAACGGCCACCCAACCCCAGGTTGTATGAAAGGCCTCCATGTGATCCGATCCTTCCGGACGATTCGGTCAGGACTCTACCTGATTCGATGCGCGCCAAGTAATCCGAGCGCAGACCGGGGAGACCTCGCCGGCGATCGATGGCCTGCCCGGCTAGTCCTGCGGAACCTCGATCAGCTCTCCGGAGGTCAAGTCGAGCGCAAACTCCCGATCAGATCGAGAGTCCGAGATCCAGTTGGCCAGCCGGGCACCTTGCTCCCGTACGATCCACCACGCATATCCGGTTTGCCGGCACCCATGAAGCCGGCACGAGCTGCGCGCGCTCGCTCAACCGCGTCCGCTTCTTTGTCAAAAGTGCCCAGGATGCTTTCGGTGGGGATCGGAGCCGGTCGACCCGGCACGACCTCTTCTTCTATGAATTCGACCGATTCGAACATGGTTGCCTCGCTGCTGCTCCCGTCAGCCGGCGGCTCCCCAGAGCCACCGTGTTGACATGCATCCTACACCGATACCACCACCGCGTGTGGTGGATTACTCACCTAAAGCAACGGGCCGTCCGTTCAGGCAACCTCGACCAATCGACTGGTAGTGAGATCCACCACGAATTCCCGCCTGGTCCGGGAGTCGGCAATCCAGTTGGCCAGGTGCTCACCGTCCTGGCGAACGATCCACCACGCATACTCAGGGTGACCCGATCTCGCATACTCGGCCATCGAAGCCCGGGCCGCGAAAACGGCCAGGTGCTCGCTCGAATACCGGCCGATTTCGAATTCCGTTGGCACCGCTGCTATTCGACCGGGCTCGGTCTCTTCTTCGACATAGCAAACCGTCTGGAACATATGACCTCCAGAGGGCCCTCTCACTCCAACCGCCTGCGCAACAACGTAGCGCGGACCGTTGCTCCGGACGCGGATTTCGTGGAGGAGCGGGCAGGGGTCAACAGCCCGGAGCCTGGTGCTCGGGCCACAGCGGGAAAGGCGAAAGGGATCGGAAACCGGGCTCGAACGCGAAAAACCCCGAGGGAGCGTCTGCCGAAGCTTTCGCCCTCTCGGGACTTCCTCTCCTCCCGAAACTCCAAGATCCCGAAGGACCCGGTCTCCCGGTGAAAGCCCGGTACCGCCTCTCGGTGGTGCCAGCCCTGTCAGCGTAAGTTACCTCACAGCCAGTCCCAGCAATGTAAACCCACCCCACCACCACCGCAAGCCAAACCACTGCTTCGTTTTCGCGACCACCAACCCAAATTTCGCGAACCGACCCAACCAGCCCGCCAACCAGGAACTGGGAAAGCGGAAAAGGGATCGGAAACCGGGCCCGAACGCGAAAAAGCCCCGAGGGAGCGTCTGCCGAAGCTTTCGCCCTCTCGGGACTTCCTCTCCTCCCGAAACTCCAAGATCCCGAAGGACCCGGTCTCCCGGTGGAAGCCCGGTACCGCCTCTCGGTGGTACCAGCCCTGTCAGCGAGTTACCTCACAGCCAGTCCCAGCAATGTAGAACCCACCCCACCACCACCGCAAGCCAAACCACTGCTTCGTTTTCGCGACCACCAACCTAGATTTCGCGACCCGAACCCAACCAGCCCGCCAACCAGGAACTGGGAAAGCGAAAAGGGATCGGAAACCGGGCGCGGACGCGAAAAAGCCCCGAGGGAGCGTCTGCCGAAGCTTTCGCCCTCTCGGGACTTCCTCTCCTCCCGAAACTCCAAGATCCCGAAGGACCCGGTCTCCCGGTGGGAGCCCGGTACCGCCTCTCGGTGGTACCAGCCCTGTCAGCGAGTTACCTCACAGCCAGTCCCAGCAATGTAAACCCACCCCACCACCACCGCAAGCCAAACCACTGCTTCGTTTTCGCGACCACCAACCCAGATTTCGCGAACCAACAAAGAAGTACCCGGTACCCAGAAATACGAAGGGGTGACCAGCTCGATAGATCCGTTACGCGGGAACGGACAGTCTCAGGGACGGTCGAAAAGCGATAGCGGCCACGAGCCGCCCAAGAACCGAATACCGAGTACTGAGTACTGAACACGGCGAGCCAAGCGAGCCCACCGCAAGCCGCCTGGACGCGAGAAACCCCGAGGGAGCGTCTGCCGAAGCATCCACCCTCTCGGGGCTCTCAAACCGGAACCAGCTTGCGCCGACTCCAGCCTCCGCAGCCCGAAGGCTACGGAACTCCGATCCGGACCGAAGCCCGTACCGAAGGTTGGCTCTGCCCCAGACCGAAGTCTGGTTTCGAGGCCTCACTCAAACCGGGCCGAAACCCGATCAAAGTGCCCGCCCCTTTCGGAACGGCTCCCCGTTTCCGGGGAAGAACCTCACATGACCGTCCGAGCCGACCCGAAGGTCTTCACGTTCGTTGCTCTCTTGCGAGAGCATCATCCGAGGAACCTGGTCTGCCCTTCCGGTAAACCGACCGGGGTTTCCAGTGCCACTTCCGAGTTGCCTCCGAAGCAGCGGATGAGAATGTAGGGCACAACCACCAACCGCCGCAAGCCGGGACGCTGCTTCGTTTTCGCGACCACCAACCCAGATTTCGCGACCCAACAACGCACCCGGTACAAGATACGAAGCACCACGTACGAAGAGCCAAGCGAGCCGGCCCTGGACGCGAAAAGTCCCGAGGGAGCGTCTGCCGAAGCTTTCGCCCTCTCGGGACTTCCTCTCCTCCCGAAACTCCAAGATCCCGAAGGACCCGGTCTCCCGGTGGGAGCCCGGTACCGCCTCTCGGTGGTACCAGCCCTGTCAGCGAGTTGCCTCACAGCCAGTCCCAGCAATGTAGACCCACCCCACCACCACCGCAAGCCAAACCACTGCTTCGTTTTCGCGACCACCAACCCAGATTTCGCGAACCAACAAAGAAGTACCCGGTACAAGATACGAAGCACCACGTACGAAGAGCCAAGCGAGCAGTTGAGGTTTGTGGCACTTTCTGCCCCGGTCGAGTGGCCGAATCTCATGCATGTCATTCCCTTGCCCTATAGTCGCCTCATGAGTCTGGAAACGCTTTCACCAAGTCGTGCGTCTGATTTCAAGGTCTGCCCGCAACTCTTCAAGTTCCGGTCGATCGACCGTTTGCCCGAACCGACAACGGTGTATCAGGCGAGAGGGACTACGGCGCACGTCGCCCTCGAACGACTGTACGACCTGCCGGCATCAGAGCGAACGCCCGAAGCACTTTCCGCTCTGTTTCGGGAAGCCTGGACGGAGATGCGTGGAGCAGAGGAATTCGCCGATCTCTTCGAGTCACCTGAAGAGGAACGAAGTTGGGGTATGGAAAGCTTGACCCTCCTCCTCAACTATTTCGCCCTCGAAGACCCGACCCAGGTGGTTCCGCTCGATCGCGAGCTGGACATGTTGGAAGACCTCGACGGAATCACCATTCGCGGCATTCTCGATCGAATCGACGAACTCCCCGACGGCAGCCTCGTGATAACGGACTACAAGTCGGGCAAAGCGCCCCCCGAACGGTATGCGCTGCCGGCGTTCTTCGCCCTCAAGATCTACGCGTTGCTCATCAAGAAACAGCTGGGCCGAACTCCAATCGAGCTTCGCCTGCTCTACCTCAACGGCCCGACGATGTACCGGTTGCCCATCGACGAGCGCCAACTGGCGGCGATGGATCGACAACTTCGAGCATTGTGGGCGGCGATCGATCGGGCCATCGCACGTGATCAATTCCCGGCTCGGCCCGGCCGCCTCTGCGACTGGTGTTCCTTCAAAGATGTGTGTCCTGCCTGGCAAGGTGAGGACGTCTCCGCGCTCGTGGCCACGGAGGCCTGAAACGCCGGGTAACTTGGGGACACTCGACTCGAACGGGTTTTCGCAGATGAGCCCCACATCGAAACCCAGGATCTACACGGTTGGCCACGGGAACGCGCCCTTCCAGGAGATCGAACGCATTCTCCGACTCCACGGTGTGGCCACCCTCGTCGATGTTCGTACGGCTCCGTATTCCAAGTACTCGCCGGACTTCAGAAAGAGCGTCCTGGCCGATTTTGCGGCTGCGGCAGGACTCGGCTATCGATGGATGGGAGAGCGCCTTGGGGGAACCGCGACAGGATCAGGCCTTGCGGTCGCCGGCGGCGCCGACCCTCCCCCGGTCGTCAATCCCGCTCTGCTGGGAGCGCTGGCGGAGGTGATCGCCCTGAACGAAACCGGACCGGTCGCACTCTTGTGTGCGGAACGAGCCCCGGAGCATTGCCACCGGCTCACGGCTCTGGCGCCCCGAACTCGAGGGCCTTGGCTGTGAGGTGTTCCACATTCTCCCCGATGGGACGGCTCACCGGCACCAGCCTTCCCTCGGGATCTAGCGAACGCACCCTTCTCTCACACCCCACCAATAGCGTTGGAATGATGAAAGGGATCCCGTGAGTCGACCATGAACGTCACCTGCTCACCGAATCATGTGGGCTGACAACGGCGTCTGACATCGAGGGGCCAGGGGCGGTGTGTCCGGTCTGTTCCGGCCGGAGCACCGTCGGATCGGTTGGGCTTCCTCAGACCGTTGCCCGTCCTATCGGGTTAGACCGGCTCGGTTGTTGAAAGGCCGGGGAGAATGACGGGCCATCGGGAAGTACGTGGAGCGGCGTCTCCGCTCGATTGTCGTTGGGTCGAGCGTCGATCAGATCACTCGAGACGGAAACCACGCTGATCCAGGTCCCGTGAGAGACGGCAGTTCCCGAGAAGGTAACGCGCTTTTCGGTCCCCGGGGCCAACGTGCCGAGATCGCAGGTCACCGTCCACGGCTGTTCGTGCGCAGATCCATCGGGCTCGACTCGCGTCGACCCGACCACCGTGCAGGACTGCGACCCGAAGTCGACGTCGATAGCGACGGCCGGGATCTCGAATACCGCCTCGACATGTTCGGCGACGTTCGTGCCACGATTGCGAATTGCAGTTTCGTAGTTGAAAACGGCCCCCGCCACGACAGGAATCGTCTCTACATCCACCAGGAGATCGACAACCCCTGCCAACGGAGTCGTGTTGCCTGCCGCACCCGACGGGCCGAGCACCATCCCGATGACCAACACGATGCCCAGCACCGCAGTGGTCATGCCTCGGGTGGTAGCCCCTGATTGAATGCCTCCCATACTGGGAGAGCCTATTGACCACTCAGAGTGGTTGAAAGGAAAAGCAGTGGCCTTTAGAACTAGCCCTCAAAGAACTAGTCATGTCGGTTAGCGTTTGGACATGACCGATCTACCACCCGAAATCGTGGAATTCTACGACGCTTACAACGAAGCCGACCGCTTGGTCAAGGACAATCGGTTGGAGTTCCTGCGAACCGTGGAGATCATCGAACGCTTCATCGCCCGGCCACCAGCCGTGGTGGTAGATATCGGCGGCGGGCCGGGCGTCTATGCCCGCTGGCTGGTCCAACGGGGATACCGGGTCCACCTCTTCGACGCGGTGCAACGACATGTCGACGCGGTGCGACGATCCACAGAAAACGACCGAATGACCGCAGAGGTCGCCGACGCTCGCCGGATCCCGATGGACGACGCCGCTGCCGACGTGGTGCTGCTGCTGGGTCCCCTCTACCACCTGGTGGCACGTGAGGATCGGATCAGGGCGCTCCGTGAGGCCCGCCGAATCCTGCGACCGGGCGGCGTGCTGCTCGCCGCCGGAATCTCCCGTTTCGCCTCCGCGATCGACGGAGCCGTGCGTGATCTCCTGGCCGACCCCAACTTCCGCCAGATCGTCGATCGCGACCTGATCGATGGACAGCACCGGAATCCAACGAACCATCCGGCGTACTTCACGACCGCCTTCTTCCATCTCCCGGAGGAATTGCTTGCGGAGGTGATCGAAGCGGATCTCACCGAGGCCAAGATAGTGGCAGTGGAAGGCATCGGTTGGGCAGTTCCCGACCTGGAACAAACCCTCACCAACGACCCATCCAGGGATCGCCTGTTGGGCCTGCTCCGCCGCCTGGAAGCCGAACCGAGTCTTCTCGGGGCCAGCCCCCATCTCCTGGCGGTCGCCCGTCGTCCGGGTAAGTAACCCGTTGCTTTGCGCGTCGGTAGGTTTTCTGGGCTCTTCGTGTTTTGCGGTGGGTTAGTCGGGTTGGTGACTTGTTGTGAGGAGGGTTTTGGCACGGTATCGGTTGGGGTGTCGGTGTCCGAGCCGCGACGTTCGGGGACTTTGCTCTTGTTGGTGATCCCTTCGGCGTAGGCGTTGGTTTGGCGGTCATCGAAGTAGGCGAGGATCGGTTCTTGCCATTTGCTGAGGGTGCGCCACAGGCTGGTGAATTCGATCAGGTCGGCCTGGGCGAGGTGGTGGACCCAAACGTGGAGACGCTGTTCGGCTTGTTGGCGGGTGTCGGCTTGATAAATAGCGGCGAAGGCTTCTTTGAGCCACCAGGCCAGTCCCATTTGGGGGTTGTCGGCGAAGAGCCTGTCGAGGGCAGCTTGTTGGTCAGGGGTGAGGGTGCCGGCTCGCCGAGTGAACAGCCAGCGGCTGCGCCATACGTTGGGGTCGAAGCGGGGATTGTGTTGCCGTGATAGGCCCCCATCACGGCCTATGACGGTCTGGCAGCGTCCGTGCTGGGCCCGGACTTTGTTGGCGGCCCCATCGACCGAACGGAGCACATGGAACTTGTCGGCGACGATCCGGGCGTCGGGAAGGACCTCCTCAACAGCTTTCCGGAACGGCCAGAACAGGTCGATGACCACCGTTTCGATGTGTTGTTGCCACTCGTCAGGGAGCTGCAATAGGGCATTCCGGGCAGACAGTTTGTTGCGTCCTTCGACTAGTTCCACGATCCGTTGTTGTTCGGGTGCCGACACCACTGTGTGGAACCGGAACGGAGGCCGGATCGCGGCTTCGTCGATTGACAGCACCCGGGGTGCCGGTCCCGTAAACGGGTCGTATCGGGCCGCTCGAGCATCGAAAGAATCAGAGATCCGCCACCAGGACACCTTCTCCCGTCGGGCGATATCAGACCACGGTTCCGAACAGGCCCACTCGGCCAACTGGTCACGGAACCGTTTTGTGATCCGCTACCGGCCCGCTAACCGGGGATGCCGCTCCCTCGAAGTGCGGCCACAGTCCCGACACCGGAAACGTCGCTGCTGCCACACCAACACCGTCGGATAGCTACACGACCGATCTCGGATCCGCCGACCATATCGGCCATGACCGATCACATCGGTCGACCCGCAAAGGAAACAGGCACGAGGAAACAACGACTGCACCGCAACTTCCAACACGCCCCCTACCACGTCGCTCGTCACTACCTCAAGATCCGCCAGATCCAACGGCACCTCGATACGATCACCCATCTGAGCCCTCCTTCTTTCGTCGGTTTCGTCACCAACTGAAAGTAGGGGGGCTAAACCCCCACCCACCGCCTTTCGCGTAGAAGGGAAATCTGTCACACCCGGCCGATAACGTCAGGATCATGGAAACACGAGAAATCACAGCATTGCTCACCGCCGCGGGGATCACAGCCGAATTGGTGTACGAGGGTCCTCCAGCCGGATGCCCACAGTGTGCAGCTCACCCGGTTCACTGTCTGGCCGAGGCAGCGTAGGCCTTCGCCTACGCTCTTGCTCGTGACTACCGAGCACCGGATCGACCCGGCCGATTGGGCAGAGGCAATAGCCAATACCGAAGGACCCCAGCTGATCGTTGGTGGGCCGGGGACCGGCAAGACCGAGTTCCTGGTCCGTCGGGCCCTATCGCTGTTGGAAAGCGCCGGCGTCGACCCTGAAGAAATCCTCCTCCTGAGCTTCTCCCGTCGCGGAGTAGCGGACCTCAAGACACGCGTCCAAAACGGGTTGACCCGCTCCTATACCGCCGTGCCTGCCTCGACGTTCCACTCCCTAGCTTCTCGTTTGTTGGAGAGCCACGCGGAACGAGCCTTCAACTGGACCACGATGCCCTCGCTCCTCACCGGTCCCGAGCAAGTGGCCTTGGTCCATGAGTTGCTTGCCGCAGAGGACACCGATGCGTGGCCACTTCCATTCCGCAGCCTCCTTTCCACCAATAGTTTCGCGAGGGAGGTGACGGACTTCTTCCTACGCTGCCAGGAACAGCTCATCGATGGCGCACAATTGCAAGACCTGGCCGAGGCACGATCAGACTGGAAAGGCTTGCCGGAGTTGCTGATCCGCTACGAAGAGACCCTGCGGCTCCGCCAACGAATCGACTACGGCACCCTCATCGGACGGGCGGTCTCCTCGCTCGAGCACCCGGACGTCGCTCGAGCCGTCGGAGCCCAGTACCGGTACCTTCTAGTCGACGAATACCAGGACACCACCAACGCCCAGGTTCGGTTGTTACAAGGCATGTGCTCCTCGCACCGCAATCTGACCGTGGCGGCTGATCCCTACCAATCGATCTACAGTTTTCGCGGCGCCGACCTATCCAACGTCGCCCGATTCCCCTCCGACTTCGCCGATGCAGAAGGCCAACCGGCTGAACGATTGGTTCTCACGACCTCCTTCCGGGTTCCGGCCGCGATCCTTGGAGCGGCGGAGCGGGTGACGGCGGGGTCGCTCCCCGGATCGGCCGGGCCTGTGACACCCGCTGCCGGCGATGGACGGGTCGACGCTTACCTCTTCGATCAGCAAACTCAGGAAGCCGAGTGGATAGCCGAGGAGATCGACCGGCTCCACCTTCAAGAACAACTCCCGTATTCGCAGATGGCGGTCTTCGTGCGGAGCAAGCGGAGGTTTCTCCCGGAGCTGTCGAGGGTGCTCGAACGTCGGAAGATCCCTCACGACCTCCCCGACTCGCGCCTGGCCGATCATCCGGCCGTCAGACTGATCCTCGATTGCGTCATCGCAGCCACCGAGCCCGATCCCGAAGCGGGCCGGGCTCTCCGCAGGATTCTGCTCGGACCACTCTTCTCCATTCCGCTGGGACGTCTCCGTGAGATCGATCGCGAGCGTGTCCGCGAGGGCGTGGATTGGACGGAGGCCCTGACAACCCACCTTGAGGACGGGTCGGCCCTTGCGGCCCTATTCACCGAGACGCGGTGGGCGACCGCCAAGCCCGCAGTGGAAGGCTTCTGGCACATATGGGAAACACTCCCCCAGTTCGTTTCGGTCGTGGAGCACCCTCAGCGACAGGACGAACGGGCTGCCTGGAGTTCGCTCGCACAAGTGCTGGGAAGGCTCTTCGAACGCGATCCACAGGCCACTCTCGTCGATTACGTGCGGCTCACCGAAGACGAGGACTTCGAGGCCAGGCCGCTCCTCAGCTACAAGACGCCGCGCCAGGACCGGCTCACCCTCACCACGCTCCATCAGTCAAAGGGGCTCGAGTTCGACACCGTCTTCATTGCCGACGCAGTAGAGGGTGTCTTCCCTGATCTACGGAGTCGTGAGTCATTGCTCGGTTCGCGCCATCTCTCGCCATCCCTTCCGGCCGACCCTGTTGCGTACCGAGCCTTCCGTCTTCAGGAGGAGATGCGCCTGGCATACACGGCGATGACTCGCGGTTACCGGCGCGTGATCTGGACCGCTACCTCGTCGGGATTTGAAGAGGGGCAAGGAATGCCGAGCCGTTTCCTGCCCATGGTTGCCGGGGTCGCCTCCCTCGCAGAGGCGGTTCGCCGACCCCCGGAACACATCACGCCGGTCACTTCCCTGGAAGCAGAGGCGTGGCTGCGCCGCATCCTCCGAGACCCGCGGGAGGGCCGACCCCGGCGGTTGGCTGCCCTTGCGGTGCTCGGGTTGGGCAAAGCCTGGGGGCTCAGGGCCCCGGCCGACTTCGCAGGCATCCGGGAACCGGGTCCCGACCAGGGAATCGTCGCTGAAGGCTTCGCTCTGTCTCCCAGCCAGGCAGAAAGCTACGCCACGTGCCCTCGTCGCTATGTTTTCGAACGGCGCCTCCACGTAGGTGACGACGCAACATCGTTCCTGCTATTCGGCACCCTGATCCACGAAACCCTGGAACGGGCGGAGGCCTCCGCAGTAGAAGCTGGTGATCGCCACACCTGCCTTGACGTCGCCTTGGCCGAATTCGATTCCCTCTGGGAGCCATCCGACTTCGGTGGTGAGCCGTGGGCAACGGCCTGGTATCGGCGCGCCGTGGAGATCATCACTTTCCTCTATGAGCGATGGCCCAGCCGGGGGGTCCCGATTGCTCTCGAAAGGCCCCTCAACCTCAATATCGACGGCGTGTTGTGGAGAGGTAAGGCCGACCGCATCGAACTCGACAACGGGGTCGTCCGAATCGTCGACTACAAGACCGGTTCTCGCATCCCGACTTTGGCCGATGCCTCCGCTTCTATCCAGCTGGGCTTCTACGTACTAGCGCTACGGGCCGATGAACACATCGCGCAGTTCGGGTCCGTCGACGAGGCCGAGTTGTGGTTCCCTGCCAACACCGGAGCAAAGACTGTTACGGTCCGCCGTTTCGATGTGCAGCACCTCGGCCGGGTGGAAGAAGCGATGCGCGAAGCGGCTCGAGGAATCGCGGCAGAGGAGTGGCCGGCAACCCCGAACCCGTATTGCGACCGGTGCCGGGTTCGTATTGTTTGCCCGGAATGGCCGGAAGGAAAGGAGGCCTTCGCCTCATGACCACCGTGACGCCGACGAGCGAACAGAGCGAGGTGATCGCCTATCCGCTCCGGCCGCTCCGCATCTCCGCGGGGGCGGGCACCGGAAAGACGACAACCATGGCCATGCGCCTCGCTGCGTTGATTGAGCGAGAGCAGCTCGAACCCGAAGCCGCTTTGGGGATCACGTTCACCAACAAGGCAGCCGAGGAACTCAGCGACCGCCTGCGCCGCCACCTCCCGGATCTGGCCGCGCTCGGTCGCGAGGTCGAGGTCACGACCTATCACGGCTTCGCCCACTCGATCCTCAACGAATTCGGTCCGATCGTCGGTTTTGAACGAGGCGCGCAGCTCATCACGCCCGGGTATCAACGTGAGCTGCTCACCCAGGCGTTGGCCGGCGGCTCCTATCAACATCTCGACGTGAGGCTCCCCCGGCGTCGCGTCGACGACCTGGTGCTGCTGGCCGGTCGTCTCGGAGATCACCTCCGCAAACCCTCGGCGCTCATCGCGGCCCGGCCGATGGCACCTGATGAGGTGTGGGAGCAACGAGTCGAAATGGGGCAGGTTCTCGAACGCTACGCCGAGATCAAGCGCCGATACAACGCGGTTGATTTCTCGGACCTCATCACTCTGGCCTACGAGGTCGTCGGGGAGACCGGTGTGGCCGAACGGATCCGGGAGCGCTATCGCGTGGTCCTTCTCGACGAGTATCAGGACACCAACCCGGCCCAACGGGAGCTCTTGCTCAAGATCTTTGGCGATGCGTTTCCCGTGACGGCAGTTGGCGATCCCGACCAAACCATCTACGAGTGGCGGGGGGCATCATTCTGGAACTTCGCCGGATTCTCGGGTCACTTTCCCAACGAGGACGGCACCCCGTCGGCCACGCTGACGCTCAGCATCAATCGCCGCTGTGATCGCCAGATCATCGAAATCGCCAACCGGGTCAAGAAAGAGATCGGTAGCGAAGGAGGCGTTGCGGCGTTGCAGGCTGCCCAGGACGCGGGAGACGGCCGCGTGGAGGTTTCGTGGTTCCACAGTGCGGTCGACGAAGCACGCTGGTTGGCAGGCGAGGTCAGGCGCTTGCACGACGAAGAGGCCGTTCCGTGGCGGGACATGGGCATTCTCTTTCGAAAGAACCGTCAGATCCATCTCGTTCGCGAGGCCTTGCAGGACGAGGATGTCCCCGTTGAGGTTGCCGCTCTCGGGGGGCTTCTCCAGGTGCCCGAAGTGGTCGACCTGCACGCCTGGCTGCGGCTGATCGGGCGACCGGACGACGCTCCGTCGCTCGTGCGGATTCTGCTCGGGGCCCGATTCCGGCTGGGGCTCGGCGATCTGGCGCCACTAGCCGACTGGGTGCGACAGCAAGGACGCGATCATGGCAACGAAGACGAGGAAACCCCTGGTTGGGCAATGCTGGAGGCAGTCGACCAACTCGAGGAGGTCGACGCCCTCACGACCGAAGCTCGTCGGCGGTTGAGCGACTTTCGCAGCCTCTACCGCCTGCTTCTCGCCGAGGCCCAGGCCGTCACGCTCGTTGAGCTCTGCCGGCGTATCCTGGATGGCACAGGGGCCTGGGCTGAGGTCGAGGCCCTCGATGGGGCGGCCCGGCTCACGGCTCGCCTGAACCTCTACCGGTTCCTCGATTTGGCCGAAGAATGGAGCCCCCTGGAAGGTCGACCCTCCCTCGATGCATTTCTGGATTACCTCGACCTGCTCGACGAAGACGCGGGGTCCGAAGAACTCGACACGGCCCGGCTCAGCAACGAGGACGCCGTCTCCATGTTGACCGTCCATCGCGCCAAAGGCCTTGAATGGGACACCGTGTTCGTGCCTGCTGTGGCCGCCGGGACCTTTCCCAGTGCCGCTCACGGTGGCCTCCAAGACCCAACCCGGTATCCGAAGGTCCTTCCCCTCGAGTTGCGTCTTGATGAGGACCAGGGCACCACCACGACCAAGGCGATCCTCGAAGCGCGCCACCGGTCTCAGGAGTGGCGCACCGCGTATGTCGCTGTGACCAGAGCGAAAAGCCGGCTGTATGTGACCGGAGCTTTCTGGTATTCCACCGGCCAGGCCAAGCGGCCCAGTCCGCTCTTCGTGGCGATCCGCTCTGCTCCCGGGACGTACGTCCGCCACGAAGAAGAGACCGAAGGCTCCCCGCCGAGCCTGCTCCGCATCGAAGACACCGTCGGTGCTCCCGATCCGCACTTCCCCGATGGTTGGCAAGCGGCTCTGCGATCCACGATCGATCAACCCGAGTGGCCTGCGCATGCGGCACAGGATGACTCCGGGGCCTTCACCGTTCACCGTCGACAGCTCGAACTGGTCCTCGATGGCCTACCGGAACCGCCCGATCCGACGGTCGACTCGCCACTGAGAACGTCCGTGACCGGACTTGTCACCTATGCCACATGCCCAAAACGGTATTTCTGGACTGCAGTCGACCCGCTCCCCAGGCGGCCGTCGCCGGCGGCCCGCCGGGGCGTCGAGGTCCACCGCCGCATTGAGTTGTACAGCCTCGGCGTGGTGCCACTCGAAGAGGCCGACCTCGACACCTACGACGTCGCGATCGACGAGACTCCATCCAGACGGGGTGGTCCAGATCCCTACGCGACCTTTCGAACGTCTCGTTTCGCCGGCTCCCGGCCCCGGTTTGTTGAAGTCCCCTTTGACCTCAAGATCGGAGGTGACGCCCGGGTCCATGGACGCATCGACGCCATCTACGAGCGAGAACCCGGCACGTGGGAGATCGTCGACTTTAAGACCGGCCGACCGTCTCGTCAGGCCTCCGTCCGGGTTCAGCTCGAGGCCTATGCAATCGCGGTCGACGAGGTGCAGTTCGCGCCGACGAAACCGGACGACCTCCACGTCACCTTCGCGTACCTGGGAGGAGGGCTCACCGAGGTGAGCGAGCCGGTTGACGCGCCTTGGCTGGAAAAGGCCCGCCATCACGTTGGAGATCTGATCGAACAGATTCGTAGCGCGAACTGGGATCCCGCTCCATCCTCAGCTTGTCACTCTTGCGATTTCATCCGGTTCTGTCCTGCGGGACGTACGTGGGTCGATACCGAAGCCTGACCCCCGTTCCTAGTTTGGTGCACAAGCCCGCTCCCCGGCACTAGCGTGAGTGCAGACCTCGAGCAATGGAGAGAAGCACCGATGATCACTATCTGGAGCGACATCCACTGTCCGTGGGCATATGTCGCCATCCTCCGTCTGCACCGCATGCGTGACCACCTGGGAGCCGACCTCGCTTTTGACCACCGGTCGTACTCGAGGGAACTGGCCGACGGAGCCGAGATCAGCGCCGAAACGGCAAAGCGCGAAGTGGTCGCGTTGGCTCAACTGGAACCGACCGCCTTCAGTGCCCTGCAGAGCGAAGCATGGCCGACCAGCAACCTGGCCGCCTTCGAAGCACAGAAGTGGGGATTCTCCCAAGGCCAGGACATCGGAGAAGCATTCGATCTTGCCCTCAGGCGGGCTGTGTTCCTCCACGGGCACAATCTCGGCGCCCGCAGCCAGCTACTGGCAGTTGCGGAGCTGGAAGGCTTGATGGCCGATCAGCTGGGCGCGGCGCTCGACGACGGCCGGTTTCGCAAGCCGGTGACCGCCGACTTCGACGAGGCTCGCACTCACGAGATCACCGGATCTCCTGAGATCGTCATGGCCGACGGCACGTCGCACCACAACCCCGGCATCACCTACCGCACCGAGCGGGGCATTCCGATCATCGTCTCGGATCATCCATCCGTGTACGAGGAACTGATCCAATTCGGCACCGTCGAGGCCTAGACGGTCAGAGGATCTTGCCCCGGTTGGTATCGAGAACGATGGTGACGGGTCCATCGTTGATGAGAGCCACCTGCATCGACGCACCAAAGACCCCCGTACGCACCGCGATGCCTGTGTTGCGAAGGTATTCGACTAGTTCATCAATCAGCACTTCGGCCTGATCGGGTGCGGCCGCGCCCACCCACGACGGGCGACGGCCCTTCCGCACGTCGGCCAGGAGCGTGAATTGACTCACCACCAGCATCTCGCCTCCGACGTCGAGCACGGAGCGGTTCATCTTTCGGGCGTCGTCGCGGAAGATCCTGAGCGAAGCCAGCTTGGCGGAGATCGCGGCGACATCGGCGGTCGAGTCCCCCGCTGCAATCCCGACCAGAACCACCAACCCGGGACCGATCCGCTCGACTATCTCGCCGTCGACGGTCACCGTCGCCTCACCGACCCGTTGCACCACCGCTCGCATGAAGTGTGAATGTAGTCGTTCTGGTCAAGCGGGCCCGCCAACCTACCGATGTTCTCTGAGAAGATGTCAACGAACACCAACGTTCACGGCGACGAGCCGGGCATGACGGCCCAGCGCGATTCCGCCATCATCCGGACCGTGGCGCTGATTGCTGCGACGATCGGTGTCATCTACACGATGACCGGCATCGTTGGCGGTGACGCCACGCTGATTCTTCAGGCAACCGGTCCCGCGGTGGTGGCGGTATTCGCCGCGTGGCAGCTACAGCAACCGACCCCCCGGGTTATTGCCGTCTTGCTGATTGCCGCAATCATCGTGGTCCTTCAGGTGAGGATCGTCGACAAGCCCGGAATGAGTGTGGCTTCGCTGATCGGGCTCCCCATGATTGGAGCAGCCGTTTCGACACTCATCCGGCGGCACCGCTTCCCGTTCTTGGCCGTCTACTCGGCCCTCCTCGTTGGCTCTCAGATCGCGTGGTTCCCGGAGTCGGGCAGCACAACCTTCTTGCTGTTCCGAATCCTCGTGCCGGTTGTTTCGTTCTGGTTCATCACCTGGTTGCTCATCTGGACGCGGCAGAACCAGGAGACCGAAGAAGCTCGCCATGAGCTGCTGTTCGCCGTGCTCCGGTTTCGATCTGGGAAGAGGACTATCGGGCGGTCGGGACCTGGCTCAACGGTCTCAGACAGAAGAACATCGACGACCTCCGCTCCTACCTGGCAGATCATCCCGAAGAGGTCATGTCCGCGGCCACCAGCATCATCGTGAAAGACGTCAACCTGGCCACCCTCGAACTGCTCGAAGTGCAGGACAAGAGCCAGCTGCTCGGCCCGCTACCGCCGGATTGTGTCACCGATCACGCCCTCCTCTCGTTCATCGAGCAGTTCGTGGCGATATGGGAAGACCTCGACCATCTCGATACCACCCTGCGCGGGAAAACCATGCGCGGGAACGATATCGACGGAGTTCTCCGCTGGGTGGTTCCCCGCGAGCGGGGGCGGCACGACCTCGAGCACGTGGTCGTTGCCATGGTGGACATCACCGAGTTGCGGCGCGCGGAACGGCGGCTGCAAGACCTGGTGAAATCAAAGGATCAGTTCATCGCATCGGTGAGCCACGAGTTACGACCCCGCTCACCGCAGTCGTCGGTTTGACCGCCGAACTCCGCAACCACCACTCCGCGTTTTCGCCGGACGAGCAAGAAGAGTTCCTGGATCTGATCGCGGAGCAAGCCGCAGATGTCGCCAACATTGTTGAAGACCTTCTCGTCGCAGCTCGCGTGATATCGAAGCCTCTTTGTGTCAAGTGGGTGTTTTTGGGCGCGTTGGGGCGGGCCGGTGAAGGCCGGCCGGGGTGTAGGTTTGGGGGTGGTCCGGGGTGGCTGAGCTGAAGAGCCGGTGATCAGGATGTGAGGCCGGCCACGCAAGCTATGGAGACGTTCCTGGGTGCCCCCCGGGCCCTAACGCGTCCTGTTGGTCGGCTTGGAGGCGTTGGTAGATGGCGTCGGAGATGCGTCGTTTCAACGCTCGGAGGGCTTCTTTCTTGGTTTTCCCTTGGGTGAGTTTGCGGTCGTAGTAGACCCGTCCGGGTGTTTGGAAGCGGATCTGGGTGACGGCGGCCATGTGGATGGCATGGTTGAGTTTGCGGTTGCCGCGCATTGATAGCCGGTGGCGGGTCTTGCCTCCGGAGGACACTTCGATGGGGGCGGTGCCGTTGTAGGCGGCGTACCGGTCCGGGGTGGCGAAGCGGGTGGGATCACCGGTGTTGCCGATCAGGAAGGCGGCCACGATCGGCCCGACCCCGTAGACGTCGGTGACGGTGGTGCCGGAGGCGGCCACCGCCCGGCGGATCAGGGTCTTGTTGGCTTTGATCTCCCGGTCCAATCTCCGGATGTCGCCCAGATGGGTTCTCGCCATGGCGCGGCGTTGTTCCCCGACCGGATCGAGGGTGCGTATCCCCTGCAGCATCCGGTGGCCTTGATGGTGGACAGCCGTTTGGGTATCCCACCCGGTCGGAGCTGCATCAACACCGCATGGAGGCGACAGACCGCCTGGGTTCTCAGACTGGTGAGCTCGTGGTGGCGTTTGGAAAGCATGCGCAACACTTGGGCATAGTCCTCGGGTCGTACTCGGGTCAGGGTGGGTTGACGCAACGCGGCGATCGCTACCGACCGGGCATCGTTGGGGTCGTTCTTATCCGAGCGGCCCGATCCGAGCACCCTCACCCGCGAGGCCAACACCGCCGGCACATCCACCACCTGCTCACCGCGGGTGATCAGCTGCTGGGACAACAGATAGCCGAGCCCCCCGGCAGCTTCCACCGCCCAGAGGCGCCCATCACCGTCCAGGTGGGAAGCCCACTCCACCAACCGGTTGGTCTGATACCGGTCGGCCGGGACCGTCAACTCACCCACCACCTGTTCCGTCTCGTCGATCGCCACCGCCGTATGGGTGGCCTTATGCGGATCGATTCCAATCGTTGTGACCATCACAAACCTCCTTCTGTTCGAAGGTCACGGGTGAGGCCACGGTGGGCACTCCTGATCACAACAACGGTTGCCTCTGGCGTTCGCCTCTTTCGAGCCACACCATGGCCAGGGTCCCGACCGGCCGACAGTTCGTCAACAACACGCCCATTTCCGACACCAGGCACATCAAGAGCCAAACCCGTCGGAACCCCAACGCTACGGCACCAACAGCACCGCAGCACCACCCACATCATCAATCAGGCACCGTCAGCCTGGCCCCCAAGGACATCGATATTGCGGCGGCCATACGATCGCTCGCCGAGACCGCCAATGAAAGCGTCGGCCCAATTCTCGAGCTCCCCCCGAACGGCGATCTTCACGCTCTGGCAGACGAGGTGCGGGTCCGCCAGATCCTCCGCAACCTGCTGAGCAATGCCCGGCGATACGGCGGAGACACGATCGTGTCCGGGGCGGACGGGAGGACGCGAGGGTGTGGATCGAGGTGGGCGATGACGGTCCCGGCA
Source organism: uncultured Actinomycetota bacterium (assembly GCA_963715305.1). Lineage (GTDB taxonomy): Bacteria > Actinomycetota > Acidimicrobiia > Spongiisociales > UBA4744 > UBA4744. The sequence goes on along the minus strand of CAVQSB010000005.1, from coordinate 32,157 downwards.
TACCCGCCACAGAACGCGAGCGCATTTTCGAGCCATATACAACCGCCCATCCCGTCTCGGGGTGACTGCCGCGGTTGGATTGGGTCTGACCGTGTCCAGGCAGTTGGCCCGCCTGATGTCCGGTGACCTCACGTACCGCTGCGAGGCCGGCGAGAGCACGTTCCGGCTCAGCTTGCCGGTGCCGAACCAGTCAGACGTACCCGCCGCACGACTTCGTCAACCGCACGTTCAACCTCGGACGAAAGACCCGCTCCAAACGAGTAGTCACCGCCTTCGATTCCCAGAATGGTGATCCTGGCCGGCAGCTTGCCAAGCGCCCGGGCCAACTCCACTGCCTCGGCGGGACCGAGGGCATGGGTGGAATGACACAACCCGGCCGGAAGCATCGAGGAGGTCGCGTCGATCTCAACGACCGTACCGCAGTCCGCTCCCGACGTGATGGCGTCGATCAAGACCACTTCGTCGCAGTCTTCCCACAGCGCAATCAGTGAGGCTGGTTCACCGTCGTGTTCGACAACGGTGTCGGAAAGGCCGAGTGCTTCGACGACTCGAAGGCCCGCAGCATCATCCCCCCGTGCGGGATTGCCGATACCGATCACGAGGGGTGGCATCAGCTCCGCTCAACCGTGAGTTTCAGGAAGTGCGTCGCGCAGGAGATGCACGGGTCGTAGTTACGGATCGCTTGCTCGAGTTGCCATTGCAGCTCATCGTCGGGCAAGTCGGCGTACTGCGGCACGAAGCTCCACAGATCCTCCTCGATGCGAAGTTGGTTCTGAGAGGTCGGCGGGACGATCTGACAATCGAGGATCAGACCATCGTTGTCGAACTCGTAACGGTGGTAACAAATCCCGCGTGGCGCTTCGCTCACGCCATGCCCGACGCTTGCTCGTGGGGTAGCAGGTACGAACGGACGATCGGGCGGAAGGTAACGATCAATAATGCGCAGCGCCTCCTCACAAGCCTGCACCATTTCAACAGACCTGACGATGATGCTCTTGAACGGGTTTGTGCAGGTCTCCCCGAGGCCCGCCTTCCCGCGCTGCTTCCTGCGCAATCGGATACAGCTTCTCAAAACCAAGGCTGTAGCGGGCGTTGGGTCCGGTCATGAATGCGCCCCGCGCCTTGATGACGGCGTGGAGGGCGTTCGACCATTCCACGTGGCGTTCTTCGAAGACCTCCCCCCACTGGTCGGCAGAGATGTCGAGGCCTCGATTCGAGATGATCCGACCATCGACAACCGCGTACTCGTCCGGATGGGACAGGGCGACGAACTCGTAGTCCTGTTCGAACGGTGCGAACTCGAAGCCGGCGACCCAGGCCGTCGTAGCCACCGCCGCATCGCGGGCCCATTGCAGATCCTCAACCAATGCCTCCAGCTCAAGGCGCGTCGGTGCTCGGAAGAAGCCACCCGTCCGGGGGTTGATCGGATGGATCTCCCGGCCCGCCGATCAGGGTCAGCAGGTCGTTACCGATCTTCTTGAGCCGCAGGCCCCGCTCGACAATTCGGGATGGTCCCGTGCCATGTGGATGGCGGACTCGTAGCCGAGAAAATCCGGGGCGTGGAGCATGTACACGTGCAGGGCGTGGCTTTCAATCCACTCGCCGCAATAGATCAGCTTGCGCAGTTCACGGATTGAGTCAGGCATCACCATCCCGAAAGCGTCTTCGATCGCGTTGACCGCACTGGTCTGATAGGCGACCGGACAGATTCCGCAGATCCGGGAGGTGATGTCGGGAGCGTCGCGATACGAGCGGCCGCGTAGGAATGCTTCGAAGAACCGGGGCGGTTCGAAGATCTTGAAGTGGAGGTCAACAACCTTGCCCTCCTCCATCTTCAGATACATCGCACCTTCGCCCTCGACTCTGGCCAGGTAGTCCACCTTGATGGTTCTTTCAGTCACGAGATCCCCTCAGCTCGCAATCATCGCCTGCCGTCTTGAAGGCTTCCGCGTAGGCATTGAAGCCCCGATAAGCAGCAACCAGGTCCGCGACCGGCACACCCAGCTCGAGCTTGCCACCAGTGACTCAGGGCCGCCGTGTTAGGAGATTCCATCGGCCCGAAGCACCCGTAGCAACCGCGGTCGTAGGCCGGGCAGATAGCGCCGCAGCCCGCCTGCGTCACCGGACCGAGACACGGCGTGCCGTGCGCCACCATGACACACGGCGTCCCGCGCCGCTTGCATTCGACACACACGCTGTAGGTGGGGATGTTGGGACGGCGTCCCTGTAGAAAGGCGCCAACGACCTCGAGCAGCTGGGCCTTGGAGATCGGACAGCCCCGCAGCTCGAAGTCGACCTCGACGTGATAGGAGATCGGCGTCGATCGATCGAGGGTCGAGATGAACTCAGGAGTGGCATAGACCATCCGGGTGAAGTCATCGACATCCTTCCAGTTCCTCAGCGCCTGGATGCCGCCGGCGGTCGCGCAGGCTCCGATGGAAATGAGGAACTTCGACTGCTCCCGGACTGCTTTGATCCGCTCGGCGTCGTGAGGAGTTGTGATCGATCCCTCAACGAGCGAAAGGTCGTAGGGGCCTTCCTCAACCGCGCGCGAAGCCTCCGGGAAGTTGGCGATGTTCACTGCAGCCGCCACTGCGAGCAACTCATCTTCGCAATCGAGCAGACTCAGCTGACATCCGTCACAGGAAGCGAATTTGAAGACACCCAGTTTTGGCTTGGTGATGGGCACCATGCGGGTCGTCACGTCACACCTCCCGGATGTCGAGGCGAGGATGAGACCGATTCGTAGGTGAACACCGGGACCGTCCTTGCACACGAAATCCTTCCCGAACTGGCAGTGTCCACAGAGACCGATCCCGCACTTCATGTTGCGTTCCATCGAAACGTAGATCCGGCCGGGGCGCACCCCTCGCTTGACCAGGGCCTCCGCAGCGAAGTGCATCATGATCTCCGGGCCGCAGATGAACGCGACGGTGTCTGTGCGGATCGAACGGGGCACGCGGCACGAGTTTGGTCACCACCCCGACCGAACCGCGCCATCGGCGGTCGGCCGTATCGACCGTCACTCCTACCTCCATGTCGAAACGGCCCCGCCACTCCGACACCTCGTCTTCGAACAGCAAATCGCGGGGCGACCGCACGCCGTACAGCAACGCGACCCGTTCGTACTCGGCTCGATGGTTGAGCACGTGGTAGAGAGCCGGACGAAGGGGTGCCAGACCGATACCCCCGGCAACGAAGACCACATCTCGACTGGAAGCCAACCCGACCGGCCAGGGGTCCCGAAAGGTCCGCGCACTCCAATGAGATCCCCGACAACGAGGTCTCGCATCGCCGTGGTCACCGGTCCAACTCCGCGTACGGTGTGCAGAATCCGACCGGGAACCGCGGGATCTCCGCTGATCGAAATCGGCACCTCGCCGACGCCGAACACGTACAGCATGTTGAACTGACCCGGGCGAAAAGCGAAGCCGTCCGGGCCGGGATCGAGGTCCAAGGTGAAGGTGTCGTCCGTCTCATCCCAGATATCGCGCACGGGCATGAACCTGGGGACCATCGGGTCGGCGCCTTCGACGCGGGTGGGGTCAGTCGCCAGCGCCATACACATCGAGGATCTGGAGGCGGGTCCGGTTGAGGGATTCGACGATGACCTCACCGAACCGGCGGAGAACTTCGTAACCGAATTCGTGGTCGGCTGCCATGAGGGACCGGACCGCCTCACCATCGAGACACAAGCAGTCAACAGTGTTCAGGGCACGGCCGTCGTACATCCACCGGTGAGGTGGATACATCCACGACCAGCCAATGACCTCCCCGGGACCGACCGTTTGGATCATCCGGGCACCTTTGGCCCCAACGTGCAACTCGATGGCCATGTCCCCCCGATAGAGCACCAGGAAGCAGTCTGCACCGCTCCCCTGCCTGAACAGGAAATGGTTGGGTTCGATGTGCAGCGGCCGGGCAACGGAAACCAAGAATGCCAGATGCTGATCCTTCATTCCCTTGAAGAACGGGTGCTCGGTGAGCACCTCCTCAGGCGAGAGCATGCTTCTTCTCCTCACTTGTGCGGATTACTGCTGCGATCTTCGTTATGTCGATTCCCACCGGGCACCAGGTGATGCAACGTCCACATCCAACACAGCCCGACGTTCCGAATTGATCGATCCAGGAGGCCAGTTTGTGGGTCATCCACTGCCGGTAGCGGGCAGCCGGGCTGGTTCGCAACGAACCACCGTGGATGTACGAGAACTCGTTCGTGAAACAGGAATCCCAGTGCCGGGTCCGCTCTGCAGTCGAACCATCCAGAGATTGGGCATCCTCGACGGTCGCGCAAAAGCACGTTGGACACACCATCGTGCAGTTGGTGCAGGTCAAGCACTGCTCCCCCACCCGCTCCCAGCGCGGGTGTTCGAGATTCTCGAGAAGCAGCTCCTTGATGCCTGTCGTGTCGAGCGATCGACCCATGGTGGCTGCCGCCAGCTCGAGAAGGCGGGTGGCTTCGCCCAGGTCTTCGACTTCCGCCGGGCGATGCGGCACATCGGCCAGGACCTCTTCACCGCGCGACGAACCAGCCTCAACCAGGAACCGGTGACCGGTCCCCTCGATGATCTCCGTGACTGCGAGATCGAAACCCTCCCGGGCTCTCGGACCGGTTCCCATCGAAACGCAGAAGCAGGTCCCACCGGTCACGACACAGTTGACGGTCACAACAAAAGCTTGCTGCCGGCGGCTCAAGTATTCCAGGTCGGTGAACGGTCCCGCTCCAAACACCCGGTCCTGGATTTCCATCGCGGCCAGCTCGCAGGGGCGCACCCCGATGAAGGCGAACCGCGGTGCCGGAGCAGCCTTGTCGACGAGCTTGACCCCGTCTGCGGTCTTCTCGAGAGTGAACAGGGTGTGACGAGACGGAAAGAGGTACTTCTTGAACGAGTGCGGGCCAACCACGTAGCCAAATAGCGCTTCATCGTTGCGCCGCTCGAGGCGATAGGTCCCGGCTTCCTGAAGGTCGGTCCATCCAACCGGCAGATCCTGGACGCCCGCGATCCGGTCGTAGACGATCGTTTCACCCCGAACCGTGGGCCCAACCGGATCAAAACCCCGGCCCGCAGCGCTGCAAAGAGCTGGTCAAAATCGCCAACGTTCCACCGCGACCGTGGTGCTCACAACTCACCTCAGGAGGGAGGTTCCCTCTGCATGCCAACGCTAGCGAACACGGTCGAGAGGTCTGTAGGGCCGTTCTACCTTGCCCGGGGACCAACGTTCCCAATCCGGCAAACCGGCCAAGCTTGCTCATAGAATCGAATGCAATGGTGTTACCTGATACTGATCTCCCATTGCTCGAAGAACCGCCCTGGCCGGTTGACGAAACTCGTCCGGTTGTCTTTCTGATCGATGCATCCAGCAACCTGGAGCGAAGGCTCCTGCAGGCTTGGATCGATCGCAATCGTCCTGCCGACGGCACAGTCGAATCGGTGTGCATCCCCGCCTCGAGACGGCGGCGCCAGGGATGTCGCATCGACCCAGGCCTTGAATCGCAGAATGGAACGACGGAGACGATCCGGTGCTGGTTCCTCTCCGCATTGCCTGGCTGGCGCCCCGCCGCGACGGCACACGATCGGTCCGCCTGGCCGACCTCCTCAAACTCGGCGACCCCCGCGATCCAGATCTGCTCCGACAATATCTGATCCTGGCCAGGGCCCCCGATCGCTGCCAGATCCTGGTCGGCGAGCCGGCACGTTCGTCCGAGCTGATAAGCCGATGGCAGGAAGGCGTCGAGTCTTCCAGCCTGTCCGAATTCGTTGCCAGGCGGGCCTGGCTGGCCCTGGAGCGGGCCGAACGGCGTGTACGCGGCAACCGCTACAAGATCCCACGGTTCGTCCATCAGGAGATACTCGGAACCAGCGAGTTCCGCGAGGGCGTCGTCCGATTCGCCGAACCACTCGAACAAATCGGAAGAAACCGATCTTCGACCGGGCGTCCCGCTATCTCCGGGAGATAGCTGCGTCCCACGACGCCTTCACCATCGACCTGGTTGCCAACGCCATCCACTGGCTGTACCGGCAGGGCTACGGCTCCATCCATTACGAACCGGAAGCCTTCCGGGACATCTCAACGCTCGGCCAGACCAGCTCGCTCGTATTTCTGCCGTCCCACAAGTCGAATCTCGATCATCTTGTCCTCCAATACGTCCTTTGGGAAAACGATGCACCTCCCAATCACACAGCCGGCGGAATCAACATGAACTTCTTCCCGATTGGCCCGATCATCCGGAGGACGGGCGTCTTCTTCATCCGAAGGACCTTCCGGGACAACCCGGTCTACAAGTTCGTACTGCGCAGCTACATCGACTATTTGATTGCCAATCGCTTTCCCCTCGAATGGTATCTCGAGGGGGGACGGTCACGTTCGGGCAAGCTGCTGCCGCCTCGCTTCGGGATGCTCCATTACGTGACCGACAGCTTTCGGCGCGGCAAAGCCGAAGATGTCTACCTGGTTCCGACCTCGATCATCTATGACCAGATCCAGGACGTCGGTTCCTATGCCGCCGAACAATTGGGCAAGGCCAAAGAGAAGGAAAGCTTCAGCTGGTTCCTGAAGTCGGTCCGTGCCCTCCGCCGGAGGTACGGAAACATCCACGTCCGATTTGGCGAACCGATCTCCCTGGCCAAGGAGATCGCCTCCTCGACTCCGATCAGAGCCTGGCGGTTCGCAAGCTGGCTTTCGAGACGATGGCCAGGGTCAACCGGGTCACGCCGATCACTCCCACTTCGCTCGTAACGATTGCCTTGCTGGCCAACGAGGATCAAGCCCTGCGCTGCGAGGACCTCGTGGATGCTGTGCGGGTAGTGGTCGGCTACGTCGCAAGGCGGAACCTGCCCATCACCGAGGCCATCCGGCTGGACTCACCGAAAGGAGTACAACTGGTCCTTGACCGCCTCGTCGAACACGGCATCGTGACCGAGTATGCCGCCGGGCCGGAGACCGTATTCATGATTGGGCCCGACCAACATCTGGCCGCCGCCTACTACCGCAACACGGTCATTCACTTCTTCGTGAACGACGCCATCACCGAGCTGGCCCTCCTGGCCGCCGCCGAGGCAGAGTCCGAGGATCGCCTGACCGTCTTCTCCGACTATGTGATGGCCATGCGTGATCTCCTCAAGTTCGAGTTCTTCTTCTCGGACAAGGAGGCCTTCCGGGAACAGATCTTCGAGGAGCTATTTCACACCGACCCGGGCTGGGAGACCAGATTGGATGGGGGTGGCGGGGAGGTCCTCGATCTCCTGCGGAGTTTCCGGTTGCTCACTGCGCCGTGGGTACTTCGTCCCTTCCTGGAGGCGTACCAGGTCGTAGCCGACAGCCTCAATGCCCATTCTCCCTACGTCGAAGTTGACCAGCGCCGCTTCATCGCCGCTTGCCTCGGGTTGGGAAAGCAGTATCGACTGCAGCGGAAGATCGCCACAGAGGAATCAATCTCCCAGGTCCTGTTCAAATCGGCTCTCGCCTTGGCAGAAAACCGGAGCCTGCTCGACGTCGACGATGAGAACCTTGCGGATCGACGCAAGGCTTTCGCCGCAGAGATACAGGGAGCTCTGCGGCGGATTCAAGCGATCGATGCGATTCGGGCAGGGCGTCGCGCCGGGATTTGACACACCCCAAGAACCAGCAAGCTCGGTCTTGTGCGGGTTTGATCAGCGGGTGAGAACTCGGCGCAGACGCCAAATCGCGAGGAGATAGAACACGGCCGCGTACCCGAGCAGGATCGCCAGGAACGGCAGGGTGTCCACCAGCGTCCCCTTGTCGATCACCAGTGCGTCGAAAGCCTCGAGGCCCCAGGCGTGAGGGGTGATATGGGCGATCTTGAAGAGCGTCGGCGCAAAGAACTCATAGATGATCAGCGGCACCATGCAGCCACCGAGCGCCGCAAGCCCAAGTCCGAACAGGACGCCTAGGCCTCCGGCCTGCTGATCGCTTTCGAACAAGGCTCCCATCAACATGGCGGCACCCGATCCGACCAGGGAGAACACGATCAGGATGGCGATGGCCCCCAGCGGGTCACCCCAATCGACATTGAAGAAGAGCAGCGTACCGGCCATGATGAAAAGACCCTGGAGGAGAGCGATGGCAAAACGGCCAAGGCCTTCACCAACCAGGATGGTCCGAACCGGGGTAGGTGTCGCAACCATTCTCCTGGCCACGCCCAGCCTGCGGGTTTGAATCAGCGAGGCTGAGGCGGCCAGAGAAGTGAGAAAGACGAACAACAGCATCTGCTGCTGGGCGCTCGAGTCGAATCGTCCCAGAGCGAAGAACCCAACTGCCTCGCCCGCCTGGGTGACGGTGACGGTGACATCGGCAACGTTGGCTGCGGCGATTTGCGCCACCTCGAGACCCTGGGCAAAAGAACCGACACCCTCCGACTCAACGAAACCCGCCGCACGCAAGATGATGCTCTGCTGGGTGAGAGCTGATTGCGCATTACCGAGGATCCCTTGCGCATCGTCGACGCTCCGCCTGACCAACTCGACGGAAATCGGCACCGCCGCCTGAAGGTCCGCGTCGAACGTCTGCCGGGATCAACAAACCGGCTTCCACTTCGCCGCGTTCGACCGTCTGAACGACTTCGTTTCGGGATGCAAAGGAGATCACCTGCATGCCGGGTTGGCCTTCGAGGAGGCCAACCAGATCCGCCGCCAGGGGGCCGGCTCCCCCGTTGAAAACACCGAGTCGCGGGTCGGATGAGCCGCCGAAGGCCGACCCAAGGACCAGGATCAGCACAATCGGGAAGATGAACACCCAGAACACATTGGAGCGGTCTCGCAGGAAACGACGCAGATTGGCCCCGGCGATCGTGAAAGCTTTCATGGCTGCAGACCTTTCCGCAAACCCACCAGGCCGATCGTCCCGGCCAACAGTCCGAAGACAAGCAGTGCTCCAACCGCGGGAAGGATGTCCCAGAGGTTGCCTCCAGCGAGATCGCCCAGGCCTTGCATGAACCATGCATGGGGAGTGATGAAACGCAGGTCGGCTAGCAGGCCGCCAGCCTGGCCGACCGGAAAGAACGTCCCACCCAGGAATCCCAGCACGACGCCGACCATCGACGAGTAGTTCGCGGCTTGCTCGGCTGTCTTGGCGAAACCGGCCACCACCGCCAAGACTCCCAGCGCCGAGAAGATTCCGGCCACCACCAGCAAGAGGACTCCAAACGGATTACCCCAATCAGCTCCAAAGAGCAACGTAGTGGCGACGACCAGAACGGCCATGCTGGCGAGGCCTAGGACAAACGACATGATGGCTTTGCCGGCGATGATCGAAGACCGGTGTATCGGGGCAGCCATCAACCTACTGAGCGTCCCGGCGTGACGTTCGTCGAGGAGGCTATTCACCCCGAACTGGACCGTGAAGAACAGGAAGAAGATGGCCAGTCCAGCCGCGTAGAATGTTTTGCCGGCCAACTCTTTGTTGTCCACCTCGAGGTTCTCGAGCATGACGGGGGACGGTATCGCCGTGGCCCGTAACCCTGAGTTGAACCGATCATCGACGCCGCCGAGGTTCTCGAAACTCGCAACGGCAATTCGGGCGTAGGTCATCTCACTGGCGAACTGCTCCGCGAAGGCGACCGCTACACCGGAACCGAACCCTCCCTGGCCACTGATGACCTCGATCTCAACGGGATTCTCCGACCCCATCGCAACAGAGAACCCGGCCGGGATCACAAAAGCCGCGTCCGCACCCTCCTCATCGCTGAACGGCTCAACATCGACGAGATCGACCGCCTCGTCCCGGCTCGCAAGTGTCACGACATTGACCCCGCTGCCTTGCGCGAATTGATCCAGCGCACCGATGAACTGGGCAGCAACGACGCCTTCGTCCTGGTCAACCACGGCATAGGTTGCGGTGAAATCAAACGACTCGATGGGGTTGAAGATCGAGCTGAAGATCGCCGCCAGGCCGAGAGGAGCGATGATGCCGACGATCAGGGCCGAACGGTCACGCAGCCGCAGTTTGAGGTCTTTGGCGGCGATGTTCCAAGCCTGGCGCACGATCAGTCCCTCAGTGCACGGCCGGTGAGATGCAAGAACACCGACTCGAGGTTGGGTTCGTCGATATCAACGGAGGTGATACTCACTCCGGCCGCAGATACCTTGCCGAGAATCTCGGCGATCCAGGTGCCTGCGTCGTCGACGAGCATCTCGATGCCGCCGTCCCGAAGCCCCGCTTCTTTGACAACCGCCAGCGTCGCCAGGGCCTCGACACCAGCTTCGCAGGGCCCGCTCGCCTGGAGCCGGACCCGATCGTGTTGGCCGACCATCTGAATCAGTTCTCGACGGGTCCCTTCGGCTTTGATCACACCAAGATCGATGATGCCGACCCGATCGCAAAGCCTCTCGGCTTCTTCCATGTAGTGGGTGGTGTAGAGCACGGCCATCCCCGCATCGCTCAAATGCTCAACGCTCTCCAGAATGGCGTTCCGGCTCTGCGGGTCGACTCCGACGGTTGGCTCATCGAGCAACAGCAACCGGGGCTTGTGGAGCAAACCAATCCCGATGTTGAGCCGGCGCTTCATACCCCCGGAGTACTCGTCCGTACGATCGTCCCCGCGTTCCTTGAGGCCGATGATTTCGAGTACCTCGTCGACGCGCGTTTTGAGACCGGCCCCTGACATGTTGTACAGCTTGCCGAAGAAGATCAGATTCTCCCGGGCGGTCAGATCCGGATAGATCGCGAGATCCTGCGGCACGAGGCCGATCCCCCGTCTGGCCTCCACGCTCCTCGTTGTCAGAGGCCGACCATCAATAAGAACCTCACCACCATCGCGTTCGAGCAGACCGGTAACCATTGAAATCGTCGTCGTCTTTCCGGCTCCGTTCGGACCGAGCAATCCGTAGGTCTCACCCTGGGCTATCTGAAACCCCACGCCCTTGACGGCGGCATTGTCACCAAACGACTTCGTGAGGTTGCGACATGTGAGGACGATGGAACGTGAGTCCACGGGTTCCCCTCCCTGAGGTTGGCTCACTTCCAACGCTAGTCCAGTCGTAACGAGGCTCCAATAGGCAATCTGGCCCTGGCGCCCCGGCCGGTCCCCAGGCAAGCTATGGCCATGTCGTTTCTTGACCGAATGGATGCCGGCCGGCGCCTCGGCGAACGCCTCTTGCATGATGACATCGCCGACCCGGTGGTGATCGGACTGCCGCGCGGTGGCGTGGTTGTGGCCGCAGAAGTTGCCCGGGTGCTCGGCGCTCCCCTGGAGGTCGTTGTGGTGCGGAAGCTTGGAGCTCCCGGTCGCCCCGAACTGGGGATCGGGGCGATCAGCGAAGGCGGCATCCGCGTCCTGAACGACGACCTGATCGATCTGTTGCACGTAACCGGACCCGAGCTGGCCGGGGTGGAAGCCCGGGAGACCAAGGAACTGAACCGCCGGGTGCTGCTCTATCGGGGTAACCGGGATCCAGTGGATATCGCGGGTCGAACCGCCGTGGTGGTCGACGACGGTCTCGCGACCGGCTCAACGGCCCGAGCTGCTCTGCGAGCATTGCGGGCCCGGAAACCGGCGCGCCTGGTTCTCGCCGTCCCCGTCTCCGCCCGGGATACTGCCGCGGCACTCCTCGAAGACGCCGACTCCGTAATCGCCCTCGAGTTGCCACCAGGGTTTGGCGCGGTAGGTCAGTGGTACCAAGATTTCCGCCAGACCGAAGACGAGGAGGTAATCCGTTTGCTCGGAGATTTCCGAAAGCCCGGACCGGTTCGTAACGACGTGTGGGTCCCGATCGAGAACGGCCGACTCCCGGGGGTCCTGGCTGCACCAGCCCGGCCGCACGGCGTGGTGGTCTTCGCTCATGGAAGCGGCAGCAGCCGCAACAGCCCTCGCAACCGGGCGGTGGCCGATGCGCTCAACGACCAAAGATTCGCCACGCTGCTGTTCGATCTCCAGACCGAGGAAGAGGCCAGCAACCGAGCCAATGTCTTCGAAATCGATCTCCTGGCATCACGATTGAGCGCGGCCGTCGACTGGGCGAGAGATTCGTCCGGACTGTCCAATGTGCCGGTGGGTCTCTTCGGGGCCAGCACGGGTGCAGCCGCCGCTCTCCTGGCCAGCATCGACCGGCCCGTCGCAGCGGTAGTCAGCCGGGGTGGCCGCCCCGACCTGGCCCGGCCCCGTCTGTCCGAGGTGACGGTTCCCGTCCTCCTCATGGTCGGCAGTCGCGATACGGTGGTTCTCGATCTCAACAGGTCCGCCGCGGAGGAGTTGTCCGGTCCTTGCGAGCTGTCGGTCGTGCCCGGCGCCGGACACCTCTTCGAAGAAGCCGACACTCTCGCAGATGTTGCGCATCGCGCTGCGAGCTGGTTCGCACGATGGTTGGTTCCAGAGAGTCGGCGGTGACACCGCAACCGCGAAGAAAGCACCCCGACTGACCGCTTCTGGCATCGGATTCCGCCGCCGGTCTCCGCGCCGCTGCCGATCGGGGTGTTTTCCTGGCTGCATGATGACCGACCTGCCGTGTCGTCCGGTAGGGCCGAAAGCCTCTAGACCGGGTTCTGCGTAGTCAGAACCTCGTTCAGTCGTCGCCGACGAGATGCTCGATGGTGCTGAGCAACTGGGGAACCTGGAATGGTTTCGCGATGAGGCCGTCCATATCAGCGTCGGTGAGGTTATCGGTGAGTTCCGACACGGTGTCTGCGCTCATGGCGATGATGGGCACCCGTTCGCCTCGCTCTTCGGCCGCCCGGATGGCCGCAGCGGCTTCGAAACCTCCCATGCCGGGCATCCACAGATCGAGCAAGATGATGTCGAAACGGTGCGCCCGGGACGCTTCGACCCCTTCCTTTCCGCTGCTTGCAACGGACACGCGGTGGCCGCGACGCTCGAGCAGTCGCTCGTGCCACCATGCGGTGGGTCGGACTGTCATCAACAACGAGAACATCGAGATGCTGGCGTCGTTCCCGCAACCAGTGTTTCGTTACGAGCACCGTGAGGTCGAGGGGCGAAGGCCCGCTGATGACCGCCTCGATAGCCATCCGGACGTCTTCGGCCGGGATCGGCTTGGTCAGGTAGCCCGCCACGTTCAGATCTCGACACATCGCCGCATCGCCTCGTTGTCCCATCGCCGTGAGCACCATGACATGCATCGCGGCCAAGTCGGCATCTTCTCGCAGCACCCGGGCAAAATCCATCCCGTCACCGTTGAGATCGCAGACCGTGAGTGCAAAGGGTCGATCGGAAACACGAGCTTCTGCAAGTGCAGCCAGGGCTTCGGCGGGAGCCGAAACCGCGGCGGGCATCATGCCGGTGGCTCCGATGGCTCGCAGCAATTTGTCATGATTCACCTGGTTGTCTGCCACGACGAGAATCGGCAGACCTTCCAGATCAGATCGCCGTTGCGAGACGGGAGCCAGCGGGTCGGTGGGGCTCAACGCGAGTGGAAGGGTGACATGGAACGTGCTTCCGTGCCCTAGTTCGCTCTCGGCCCAGATCTCGCCTCCCATGATGTGCACCAGCTGTCGTGAGATCGATAGGCCCAGGCCCGTCCCGAGAGAACGTCTGCCGTTGGCGTCCCCCGCCTGTTCGTAGGCTTCGAAGATCGCCTCGAGTTTGTCGGCCGGGATCCCCGAGCCGGTATCTGCGACCTGCACATGAACGGCGGAGTCGGATGAACCCGATTCCTTCATGTCAACCGAAACCGATACACCACCTTCTTCGGTGAACTTCATTGCATTCGAAACTAGGTTGATCACGATCTGCCGGAGACGGCCGGGATCTCCGACGACCTGGTCGGGAACGTTTTCGGCGATGCTCAGATCGAGTCCGAGGTCTTTCTCTTCAGCGGTCACCTGCATTGAGGTCACGGTGTCTCGCAGGTTGTCTCTGAGGCTGAACGGCATATCCTCCACTTGAAGGTGCCCTGCCTCGATCTTGGAGAGGTCGAGCAGGTCGTTGACCACGGTGAGCAGGGCGTCGGCGGACGACGTCACCAGTTCGATGTACTCACGTTGTTGAGGGGTGAGCTTGGTCTCGAGCGTGACCTGAGCCATACCGAGAATGCCGGCCAGTTGGGTGCGGATCTCATGGCTGACCTCGGCCAGGAACTGCGATTTCGCACGACTGACCCCTTCGGCGGCCTCGACGGCCGCTCTGAGCTTCGCTTCAGTTTCCTGCTGGTGCAGGCTGATGGTCTCGTCGAGCATGTTCACCGGTCCAAACCGGGCCAGTGTCGTTTTCCCGTTCGGCAAAGGATTCTCTGGCGAAAACCCATCTAGTGGATATCGGCAGTCGGCGAGGGCCAATTGAGTGAAAGAATCAATGGTTCGCTCTTACAGATCGTCGAGAGAGCCAAACTGGCTCTCGGTCGGCTCTGCTCAGCAGAACCACGGCTCGGTGAGTCGCGGCCTCCCTTCTGCCACCGCAACCGAGTAGTCGGGCAAACCCATGATCTCGCCTGCCAGCCTTGCGTAGAGCTCGTCCGGGCTCAGAGCTGACCACCAGTCCGTTTTCGTGGATGGCAGCCAACCGGCGCCACAGGTCATCCACCTGCGGGTCGGCCGAGTGCCATTGCCAACCAAGCAGATCTTCGTCGTAACCGTCCAGGTAAGTGCCCAATTCGGGTACGTCGAGTAGCAGCGAGCCCTTGGGGATGAGGAGACGGATGGTCAGCTGGACCGGATCAACGTTGCCGATCAGGTCGTGTTCGTCCAGGAAACCGACCATGTCGCGGAGGTCCTCGAGGGACGTCCAGGGCGTGAACGGAAGCCACGTCGGCCGAATCTCCGTGCCCTCGGAACGCAACATCGCAACGGCAGCCGCCTCATCAACCCTGGTGTGGCCTTTGTCCAGGAAGGCGAGAACCCGGTCGCTGGTTGTTTCGAAGGCAGACACCACGAAGAGAAGCCCCGCCGCGGCCAGTTCGGCCCAGAGCGAAGCATGCCGCAGGATCAACTCGACCTTGGTCGTGATGTCGAAGGTGACGTAGGGATGGCGGGTGTGCATGCTACGTACGACCCGCATGGAGTGGGCAGGAGCATTGAAGAAATCTGCATCGCCGAAGGTGATATGGCTGGCCCCCAACCGGACCAACTGGTCGATGTCCTCGAGCACCGAGCTTTCGTCGACCACCCGGACCCTTCCGTCGTACACAGCTGGGATGGGGCAGTGACGGCACCGGTGCCGGCACCCGTGGCTGGCCTCCACGTAGCCAACCCGGCGATGCTGATCCCCCACTTGCAGATGGGCATACCGATCCAGCGACGGCAAGCCAAAACGAACCGGGGTCTCGAAGACCGTTTTGCCAAGCTCGATTGTCTTCCTGTCCGATGGCGCAGGCAGCCGGTCACCCATTGCCGCTGCCCAGGCGAGGAGCGCCGCTTCGTACTCACCGGAGATGGTCCGGCCGAAGGGCGAGCTTTCGTCCGGTGGACCAAAGTTGGCATACAACCCGTACGCGCATATTGGCAACTCCGGAAAGGCTGTCTCCACGCGGCGTGCAGTCTGTACTGCCAACCGCATGGCCGTATGCATCGGGACCGAGAAAGCGAGACCGTCCGACCAGTCGAGATCGAGGCGGGTCAGCTTGTCCAGGGATAGGTCTACGGTCCGCACGTCATGTCCGGCCGCCCGCAGGGTCGCGGCCGGAGAGGCAACATGAAGCGGTTGGTGACCGAGTTCGTAGGTGGACGCCAGGAGGACCTTCACAAGACGGACATCGTAGGGCGCTCGGTCGGGTTAACCGGTGCCGTTCGGCTTTGGGGTTACGGCCCCTGTAGCGCTATGTTGGAAGCCGGTCCTGAGCGACTCAGGTTCGCCCAGCAGGACGAACCGATTCCCGGTACAAAGACGGAGCATTTCATGGCCAAAGAAAAGGATGTCATTCGAGTACAGGGGGTAGTCCGCGAGACTCTCCCCTCGGCCATGTTCCGCGTAGAAATCGACGGAGGGCACGAGGTGCTGGCTCGCGCTTCCGGGAAAATGCGACGCGGCCGATACATCCGCATCCTTCCCGGTGATCGCGTAGACCTCGAGATGTCGGCGTACGACCCGACCCGGGGAAGAATCGTCTGGCGCTACCGCTGAGTCGCCCTTCTCTCCAACCCGTGGTTGATACGCCAACTGCAACCCAGAGATTCGTCTGAGCCGTGCCACCTGCCACCATTCTCTTCGTCTGTACCGGAAACATTTGCCGGTCCCCTCTCGCCGAAGTCGCCGCTAAACGGGCATTGACCGAGCATTTCGAAACTCCGGACTTGAGCACCGTTGGTCTCCGGGTTGCCAGTGCAGGAACCCACGGGCTGACCGGCCATCCCGCCACCGACGAGATGAGAACGGTGGCGGTCGAGCTGGGATTCGATCTTGACGCCCATCTGGCAACGCCCCTGGATCGTCACATCGCAGATGGGTCATCGGTTGTGTATGCAATGGACGACGAACACGTTGCGTGGATGCGGTCACGATTCCCCGGAAGCCGGGTGAGCCTGCTCGGCGAAGCGCCTATCGAAGATCCCTACGGATCGGGACTTGTCGGAGTATCGGCGGGCGGCTCGAGAGATCGTCGCCGGCGTCTCGCTACGCGTCCCCGAAATGGTCGCCCTGGCCCGTTTGAAAGCTGCCGCCGCCGGGATCGTGAACCAGAATCTACTTCCCGCGCCCGGCCGGGACTCCACGCCGATTTCACCACCATGGGCTTCGACGGCTCGCCTGGTTATCGCCATGCCGAGCCCGGTGCTGGCTTCGCCTCCGGTCGGCTTGGCCGACAACGTGGCGAAATACTCAAAGAGCGTCTGACGGTCGGTTTCGGTGAGACCCGGCCCTTGATCGGTCACGTCCACCGTCCACGATCCATGTTCAAAACTATGGCTCACCTCGACCGAACTCCCGGCGGGCGAGAACTTGACTGCGTTCGAGATCAGGTTGTCCAACACCTGACGGAGCCGCTTGTGATCGGCTTGTACGAAACCATTGCCGTGCGAGGTCAAGCGTTACCCGAGTCCCTTTTCGGGCAGCGAGGTTGGCGTGACGGCGGACCGTCTCGTCGAGGAACGCTCCGAGATCGATAGATTCCCACTGCAGATCCAGCTGTCCCGACTCGATCTTGGTGACGTCGAGAAGGTCGTCAATGAGCTCCACCATGTAACCGGCTTGCCGGTTGATATCGGAAAGGAACTCGCGTCGTTCATCGTCCTCGAGAGGTGTGTTCGGGTCCGCCAGCAGTTCGGCGGACATCTGAATGCTGGCAATCGGGTTGCGAAGGTCATGCGCAACCATGCCCAGAAATCGATTCTTGACAGCATCCAGCCGGCGCAGGCCCTCATTCTGTTCTTCCATCTCCTGCCGCTGGGCGTCGAGCTCCGAGGCCATCCTCCCCTTCTCAACAATGACCGACAACTGAGCGGCAATGCTCTGGAAGACCGAAATGTGCTCATCGCCGTATTGGTCGGAAAACACGCTGGAGAAGAACATGAACCCGACCGGTTCGCCATTCACAACCAACGGACAGGTGAGCGACGACCGCAGGCCCTCGTCGACAATCATGTGCGTTGCCTCGGAGCCGGGCTTTTCGGAGAGATAGGCTGGAAGATCGTTGAGGATACGGGGCTCTCCGGAATCGAGAATGTCCTGCAGACTGCTTCCGGCCAGCGGAGCCCGGTATCCGGCCCCCAGTTTCACAACATCCAGATCCGATCGAGCCCAGCGGGCGACAACGGTGGCCCCATCTTCCGCAATGAGAGAAAACCCGATCCGGTTATATGGAATGACCCCTTGGAAGGTCTCGAATACCTTGTCCAATATCTCGTCGAGCAGGAGGCCCTGATTGATCTGGGTGGTGATGCGGCCGAGGTGCTCAGATTCCAGCAGGCGTCGGTCCAGTGAATCTGCGAGGTCCTGCAGAGCAACTCCCAGGCGGCTGACCTGCCCGGGGATTTCCGAATGGGCACGTGTTGACGGTGGCGCCGGGCGGGCGCGACCCCCGTCGATAGTGGTACTCACGTGGTGGACTCCCCGAATCAGCTGGACATGGAAGTATCGGCAACCCTGGTATCAAACCTTGAGTCGAAAGCCAAGCGTCCCTACCTGTTGCGCAGGATCACGCCTCCCGGCGAAGGATCGGGAGCCGACGGCGGACCGAGAAACGGGGCTATCGTGCGAAGGGTGCACACCGACCTCAGCAGTGCGATCCGGGTGCTGAAACCCGCCAGAAGCATCCTCGTGTTCACTGGCGCCGGGATCTCAACTGAATCCGGCATTCCGGATTTCCGGGGACCCGACGGATTGTGGACCCGCATGGATCCAGACGATTTCACCATGCATCGCTATCTCGCCGACCCCGAGATTCGCAAGCGATCCTGGGCGATGCACCAGGAGGGCTTCTTCGGAGGGATGCTGGCGGCGCTCCCCAACCGGGCCCACCTGGCTCTCGTGCCGTTGTGGTCAAACGACCGGATGGCCGGGTGCGTTACCCAGAACATCGATGGCCTGCACCAGCGGGCCGGCCTACCGGAAGAGGCCGTCGCCGAACTCCACGGCAATCTGCAGCGGGTCCATTGCACGGCGTGTCCAGCCTCCTGGGAAACCAAAGAGATCCTCGCCGTCGTAGCGGACGGCGACCCTGACCCCACCTGCTTCGGATGCGGGGCGATTGTGAAGACCTCAACGGTGCTCTTCGGAGAACTGCTGCCCCAGGAAGCCTGGGAACGCAGCCACCCGGATGGCCGCGGCTGCCGATGCGGTCTTGGCCATCGGGAGCACGCTCACCGTCTACCCGGCGAGTGACCTCGTTGCTGCAACGGTCATGGATGGAGCCGATCTCGTGATCGTCAACCAGGGCGCAGACGGCACTCGACGACCTGGCAGCCGCCCGTGTCGACCATTCCGCCGGAGACGTGTTGCCCGGCCTGATCTCGGCCATCATCTAGCCGGACTTGGGAACCAGGCTGCCCGGGTGCGACGCCCGGGCGAAGTACCGGCAACTAGGTTGAGCTGAAAACCTGCCGGAAAGGCAAGATGACATGGCCGACCGTCCGTATGTGATACCCGTGCTGTGCGGAACCGTCCGCAAGGGGGCCCGAAGTGCCGACGTTGGAAGGTGGGTGGCCGACCGACTCGCCGAACACCCCGGCGTGGTCACACAACTGGTCGAACTGGGATCACTCGAGTTGGCCACCGACGACGAAGGTACGAGCATCAAGCACCCGGTGTTCTCGGATCTCATCGCTCGAGCTGATGGCCTGGTGATCGTGGCACCGGAATACAACCACGGATATCCGGCCTCCCTCAAACACGCCCTGGACACCAACTACTCCGAATACGTACATAAACCGGTTGGACTGGTTGGCGTTTCGGCAGGGCCCCTCGGCGGGGCACGGATGATTGAGAACCTGCTGCCCGTGCTGCGGGGAATCGGCCTGGTACTGATCCAGCGCGACGCAACCGTCGGGAACGTGGCAACAGCCTTCAGCGAGGACGGAGTTCTGCTCGAGGAAGGCGCCCGGCGCCGCATCGATGGGATGCTGACCGAGCTTCGCTGGATGGCCGCCACCATGCGCTACGGACGCGAAGCCGTCCAGAGTCAATTCACGGCACCGCCGCTCTCGGCGGACTGTCAAGAATGCCACGTACCGATGAATCATCACGCCAGTGTCATCGACGAAGAGGCAGCCGGATTGACTACCCGGGTACATGCTTGCGCGTCGTGTGGCGGAGCTGCGACGGAAACCATCCGGTCTGCGTGAGGTTCACGATCAGCGGTTCAGGCACCTACGTGATGGTCGACGCCTTCAAAAGTCCGGATGAACTCTCCGAGTTGCTCGCCGAAAGCGTCGGATAGATCGTCGAAATACAGGACCCTCCCCCAGGCCACGGCTGCGGCACGATGGGCCACGCCGTCGGGATCGACGATATCTTGATACGGCATCAGGATCAGGTCTCGCCCGGCGAAATCCTCGAGCGTCTGGCGCAGGCCGTCGACGAGCTCGGGGCAGCTGGTCCCACAGCTATAGGCCAGGACTACCCCACCGTCTTCGAGATTGTGAACGTAGAGCTCCGGAGGTATCTGCCGATCGGATTCCCCCCAGTTGGCCAGGTTTCCCATGTGGGGACCCGAAGAAGGGGGCCGGCTGTTGTAAACGAGGTGCGGTTGGTCGATGGTCTCGAGATGCTCATTACCCAGATCGGTGAAAGCCAGACCGGGGGCCGGTGGTTGGATGGCAACCAGAAGAATGGCGGCGCCAACCACCAGGACCGAACCGGCCGCAAGAAGGACGGTGCGCAAACGGTTTGCCTTCTTGGCGGCGGCAGCCTTCTGGGCAGCTTGTTCGGCGCGTTTGCGTTCGAGCGTTCTACCTCGTCGTGGCCTAGCCATGTTCCCTCGTATTCATCGAGTTCTCTTTCTCTCTCCGTCAGGATCGGCAAACGTACCGGAAAGTCTCGCTATTCCGCCTGAGCGAGAGGTATCGGCGATTCCCGGTCGCCGACGATCTCATAGGTGTGGCTGATCTTGGCGGAGTGCGACAACATCGCGGCCGCCGAGCAGAATTTCGTCTCACTGAGCCAGATGGCGCGAGCAAGACGCCGTTCATCGACATCTCCCCGAATGCGGTAGTGAAGTTCGATGTCGGTCCACACGCGGGGAGGCACTTCGGCACGGCGACCGGCAACCTCGACCTCACATGCCGTGAACGCCTGGCGCATCTTCGTGAGGAGTTCAACCACGGTTATCCCCGAGCAGGTCGCCAGACCGATCAGCAGCAACTGCATGGGACCCGGTCCCGAAGCCTGCGGACCGGCGCCCGAACCCTCAACCCGAATCGATTGCCCGGTTGCCGTTGTCACGTCGAAGGCTTCTCCCCCGACATGGACGGCAGAAATGATCTTCTCCATGGCCGACAGTATGCCCGCAACGAACGGTTATGCCAGCCGTATGCGTACGTCCAGCGCTCGCGATCCCGAACCCGGAACGAGAACCCGAAGCGGGTTGATTTCGAGTTCTTCGATGCGGGGATGGTCTGCGAGCAGCCACCCGACCCGGAACAGCACCTCCTCGACGGCTTCGCCGTCGCCCGCAGGAATGGACCGGTAGCCGGACAACCGGCGACCGGCCCGAGTGTTTGCGAAAAGGTAACCGATATCGCTCCCGTTCAAGGGAGCCAGCGCGAACTCCACGTCGTCCTGTGTCTCGACCTCGACTCCACCGGAGCCAAACATCACGAGCGGACCGAACTGCCGATCTCGAACACCACCGACGATGACCTCCTGGCCGCTGTCGACCATCTGCTGAACCTGCACCGTGGTCGACTTCCTCGACGTGGTTCCGCCGAAGGAGGTGAGGTCCTCATAGGCGGCTCGAATGTCGTCGGCAGCCGTGAGTCCCAGGCGCACGCCGCCCACATCCGACTTATGGACGATCTCCGCAGCATCGACCTTCAACACCACCGGACTACCCAGCACTGCGGCAGCTTCGATGGCCTCTGCGGCGGTGGTTGCCAAGCGGGCGGGAGGGCAGTTGATGCCGTAGGCCCTCATCACCTGGGCGCATTCCCGGGTCGGCAACCACCCTGCCGCCGACTTAACCAGGATTCCCTCCGCCCCGGCCCGATCGACCTCGTGCGGCTCGGACGGAGGGTCGGCCACCGCCAAGAGGGCTTCGGCCCGGTCGGCCAGGGAGGCGAGAGCCGCAGCGGCCGCTTCGGGGAACCTGAAGTCCGGGATCCGGGCCGTCCGCAGACGGTGAGATGCAACCTGGACTGCCCTCTCCCCCATGACCGCAACCACAACGGGCTTGGCCGCCTGGTCGACCACCGGCACCAAGGCGTCGACAACCGCCTCAGCCGGAAACATAGGAGGCGGCGGAAAGACAACCAGGACGCCGTCGACTTCCGGAGCCGCCAGCAACGTCTGCAGACAGCCTGCAAAATCTTGTGGATTTGCCGAAGCGAGCATGTCGACCGGATTGGCTACGCCTCCACCGGCCGGTAGCGAACGGGCCAGATCGCTCCGGGTGATAGCCGAGAGGTCGGCCAAGCGCAGGCCGGCCCCCTCCAGCGCATCGGCGGCCGATACGCCCGGGCCGCCGGCGTTGGTGAGGACGGCCATTCGTCTTCCGGCCGGTAGCGGCGCCCAGGCCAGGGTTCGGGCTGCGTCCAACATGGCCTCGGTCGTCGGAGCCATGACGATCCCGGCCCGGCGGAAAGCCGCCCGGTACGCCCGCTCGCTCCCGGCCAGGGCGCCGGTATGAGAGGCAACTGCCCTGATTCCTGCTTCCGATCGGCCTACCTTCAATGCGACCACCGGTATGGCCAGGCTGCGAGCAACCTCGACCAAGCGGCGGCCGTCGGCCGTCGTTTCCAGGTACATCGCTACCACCCGGGTTGCAGCATCGGATGCAACCATCTCCAGTGCGTCGGCTTCATCGAGGTCCAGCTGGTTTCCAAGACTGATCAGCCTCGACAGACCGAACCCTCGCCCAACCAACCAATCGATGGCCGCGGCACACATCGCCCCCGAATGGGAGATAAACGCTATCTCGCCCTGCTCGGGACCGGGGGGAGCCAGAAACGTGGTGTTCAAACCGCTATACGTATCGATGATGCCGATACAGTTCGGCCCCAACAACCGCATGTTGTGTTCGGTCGCCAATGCCCGGCATTCGGCTTCGAGGTCTGCTCCAGCTTCACCGGCCTCCCCAAAACCGCCCGAGGAAATCACCACCGCCTGGATGCCGCGCTGCCCGCAGTCGGAGAGCACCTTCGGCGTTAGCGCCGCAGGTACCAGCAGAATCGCCAAATCAACAAGATGGGGCACGTCGGCGACGGTCGGGTACACCGTTCGCCCGAATAATGCGCCCTGGATCTTTGGGTTGACGAAAGACACGTCCCCTGGGTAGTCGCCGCCGGCGAGATTCCTGGCAACCCCAAACCCAAGTTTGGCGGGGTCCCGGGACGCTCCGACCAGCACGACCCCGCGCGGTTTGAAGAAGGCGTCAAAGGCGTCCGACGACTTGTGGACGATGCGAACTCCCAACCGGTGTCTCATCATGCTAGAAGCCCGTAGCCGCCCCCACCTGTCGTCGTAGCAGACGCTACGCTCGACAGCATCCATCGAAGCGGGAAGGTGCGACATGGCAACCGTGACCGGCGGCGGACTTATCGCTCCATGCAGGCGGCCGAGGGAGTCGACAAAGCGTTCGGCATTGCGAATGGCACCTACCTGGGTTTGTGCCGGGGAATGGTTGGACAAGGCATCCATCTCGTAACCCCACGCCACGAATCAACTGCCGCGCACAAGGCTGCCGCGTACGCACGACTGACCGGCATGCGGGTGTGGCTATTGCCAGCAACGGCCCCGGCGTTGCCAACGGGCTACCGGGCGTTGCTGTAGAAAACGGTGAGGGCAATCGGGTTTTGTTGATTGCCAGTTCCCGTCAACCGGGATCACCCACCCCGACCGGGTTGCCACCTACCAGTTATTTCGACCACGTCGCCGCTATCCGTCCCATAGCCAAATGGTCCGAGTCTGCCCCCTCGTACGAGCGCATCCCCGAGCTGCTGCGGAGGGCCATGCGCAAGGCCTACGAGGGTCGGCATCCCAGAAAGAAAGAATGCAGTCCTATTGACGCCGACCCATACATCACTCGCACACTCAAGCCGTACTTGGCGCGGGCCGTCGCGCGGTTCTTCCGCTGTCGTGCTCACGGGACTGCGACAGTTGGGCAAGACAACGCTTCTCTACCGTCCGCTCCCCGGCGCCCCAACGCACGTTTCGCTTGAAGCTCCCGATGTGCCTGCCTCTGCCACGGAGGATCCCAGTCGCTTTCTCCGTCACTGCGGGCCGCCGGTGGTGCTCGGTGAGATCCGATGAAGGAGGTGTCAATACCAGGTCAGGTTCAGTATTGACTGTAAGGTGTTTCCCTAAGGTACGGTGACCCTTCTGGGGTCTTATTCTGAGTCATAGGCAAACGAGGAGGTAGTGTTATGGGTGGGTTCAACGCTGTACTGGCAAGGGATACGAAAAGCGCTCCAACAGGTGTAGGTCCATGTTCACAGACTGTGGGTTTCTCTCATTACAATAACCTCTCCGCTCAGCTGCCGATCGATCCCAAGACCGGCAAGATCGTAGCTGGTGGCGCAAAAGAGCAGGCGACGCAGTCCCTGAACAACATCAAGGCAGTGCTCGACAGCATCAACCATTCTATGGACGATGTTGTTCGCCTCACTGTCATGCTCAAGAACATCGCTGATCTCGCTGCCGTGGACGAGGCTGTCGCGAGCTTCTGGCTGAACAACTATGTTCCTGTACGTACGACGTTTGCGGTTGCCGATTTGCCGATGGGTGCTTTGGTGCAAGTCGAAGCACTTGTGTCAAACGGCGAAGGTACAATTCCGAACGCATGGCAGCCGGCCGACGTCCGTAATGCACTCGTGAAGTTAGCGAGGAACACGGATTATGCGCCGAAGGATGCTCTCTCTACGCAGACCGTGGCGTTCTCTCACTACAACAACTTCACCGCTCAGCTGCCTATCGATCCGAAGTCTGGCAAGCTTGTAGCTGGTGGGGCAAAAGAGCAGGCTGATCAGTGCTTCGCCAACATCAAGGCGATTCTCGACAGTATCGGCCACGATTTTGACGACATCGTCAGAATCACCATCTTCGGCAAGAGCCTCGCGGACATTGAAGCTGCCAAGGCAGTCTACAAGACCTGTTTCTCGAGCTATTGGCCCGCCTTCACTCCGGTCGTGGTTGCAGGCCTGCCGAAGGATGCTTCGGTACAGGTTGAAGCAGTTCTGGCGCACGGAGACGGTACCCCGCCGCAGCCCATTGGCGACACCGTGAAGCTCGTCAAGGAGCCCTTCAATACCGACAAGGCGCCGCAGAACGATTTCTCCACCCAGACTGTCGCCTTCTCTCACTACAATCACATTTCTGCTCAGCGCGCTGCCGGTGGCAGCGCTTCCGCGCAGGCTGAGGGCTGCCTGCAGCAACTCAAAGCAATCGTCGAGTCCATCGACCACTCGCTTGACGACGTGGTCAAGGTCAATATCGCAGTCAAGAGCATGGCCGATATGGCTGCCGTCGACGAGGTGTACACGAAGTTCTTCCCCCGCGGCGTTCCCGCCCGGAGAGTCGTTGGCGTGTCGGCTCTGGCTGACAATGCTCTGATCCAGATCGATGCCGTTGTGGCAAACGAAGAGGGAACACCGCCGGCGAAGTAACACAGCCTGAGTGGTGAGGGGGGGCTGAGAATGGGTTTCTCAGCCCCCCCTCTTCTTGATGTCCCGTCAGTGAGTCCGGTCGAGACATACCGGAGACGATGGCGGGTACCGCTGCCTGACAAGAATGTGCCTGAGATGGTCTCGGGCCATAGGCGATTGCCCCTGTGAGTCACGGTGCAGACAGAGCGCGCCGAGTTGGCCGGGTCAGCTGCGAGGTGAGCGACGGTCTGGCCGGTACCGCCTTGACCGAGCCTCCTTCGATGCCGGGATGACGACCATGAAGTGCTCCACGCGTCTGAAACAGCCGCCCTGCGGTTGTTGAGGCCGATACTGGTGTGGACTCAGATGGCCAAGCGCGTTGGATGGTTGCGCTCGCCCCCGGTCTCTACGAACGCATCATGGCGCGTTCGCTCCACTCCGAACTAGACCGATAGAGCGGACCCGACCCCCTTGTCGACGGGCCGAGTACCCTCTCTGAAGATGTACCGGCTCGAACCTATCGAAGATCTTGTTGCTCCCGCCCTCATTGTGGCTCTCCAAGGGTGGGTCAATGCCGGGAATGTCGGCACCGAAGCATCCGATCACATCGTGGCCGACGGCGACATCATCGCCACCTTTGATCCAGATGCCCTGTTCGACTACCGATCGAACCGACCGGTCATCGACTTCATTGATGGAAGGCTGCAACAGGTCGACTGGCCGGAGCTTTCCTTGCGGCGCTCCCGATACGACCAGCGGGACGTACTCGTTCTAAGCGGTAACGAACCGGACTGGCAATGGCAAGCGCTGGGCCGGTCGGTTGCCGAACTCGCATCGACCCTTGGAGTTGTCGAAGTGGTGTCTCTGGGCGGTGTGCCGGCTGCGACCCCGCACACCTATCCGACTCCTCTCCTGACGACGGCCTCTCGTCCCGACCTGATCGGTGAGAGCGAGCAACTCCCGGAAGGCCTGCTGCGGGTACCGGGAGCGGCCGTGAACATCATCGAATTGGCATTGACCGACTCTGGAATACCGGCGGTTGGGTTCTGGGCTCAGGTGCCGCACTATGTTGCCGGCCCCTACTACGCCGGTGCCGTAGCTCTGATCGATCGAGTTGCTCGCCATCTTGGCATCAGAATCGAACTCGGTGAGATGGTCGACCGGGTCGCCGAACAGCGGCAGCAACTGGATGCCAGCATCGCGGCCCAGCCCGATTCTCGGGTCTACCTCGAACGGCTGGAAGGAATGGCGGCGGCTCAAGGCGAGATCCCATCCGCCGATGACATCGCCGCACAGGTGGAGCGGTTCTTGCAGGACGCGGCGGAGGGCGATGAGCCTTTCGGGCCGGGGGTATGAGCGCTCGAACATGAGTGGCCCAACCCGGCCATAATGTCGCCCACCAGGCTCGAGCGCAAGGAATCCGATTGAACGCAGCGATCGCCCCCCAACGGGCGCCTACCCGCCCGGGGCGGATCCGGTGAAGCGAGAACTGGGGATCTACTCGGTTGTTGCGATCAGCCTCGGGGCGATGATCGGCTCGGGCATCTTTGTGTTACCGGGACTGGCCACCAAGATCGCCGGGCCGGCTGCGCCGCTCGCCTACTTCATAGCCGGGCTGATCGTGGTTCCGGCCGCATTCGCCAAATCTGAGATGGCCACCGCCATGCCCGAAGCCGGCGGAACCTACGTCTTTGTCGACAAGGGGATGGGGCCTCTCATGGGAACCGTCGCTGGTTTTGGAGTCTGGTTCTCGCTTGTCTTCAAGGCGGCATTCGCCCTCGTCGGTCTCGGGGCGTACCTATTCGTCTTTGCCGATCTGCCGGTCAAGACGGTCGCCATCGGGTTAACGATCGGTCTCGTCCTCCTCAACGCGATCGGGATCAAGCAAACCGCCGGCGTGCAACGGTTCGTTGTGTTCGGCGTGTTGGCCATGCTCCTGGTACTCATCGTCCTTGGTGCACCGAGAGTCAACCCCGATGTCTTTGCCGGGTTCTTTGCCGAGGGTGCGTCGGGGTTGTTCCTCGCGACCGGGGTCATCTTCGTGTCCTATGCCGGAGTGACCAAGGTGGCCAGCGTTGCCGGGGAGGTAAGCAATCCGAGCCGGAATATCCCGCTGGGGATACTGGGCAGCCTCGGTCTGATGATGCTGGTCTATCCCACCATCGTCGTGGTGATGATCGGCGGGGTTGGGACGGACGCCTTGTCTGGTTCCGGAACACCGGTGGTCGACACGGCCCGGCTGTTCGCCAATGAAGCCGGGGTCGACGCCGTGGCCGTGATGGCCGTACTGGCCCTCATCAGCATGGCGAACGCCGGCCTGCTGGCATCTTCACGCTATCCGTTCGCCATGAGTCGCAATGCCCTGGCGCCACCAGTGTTCCAGCACCTCAGCAAGAAGACCGGCGCCCCCGTTGCCTCCATCATGGTCACCGGCGGAGTCATGGTGCTCTTGGTGGCGTTCGTTCCCCTTTTGGAGATCGCCAAACTAGCCAGTGCGTTTCAGTTGCTCGTATTCGCGCTGAACAACCTCGCACTGATTGCGTTTCGGGAGAGCCGGGTCGATTGGTATCGACCGACGTTTCGCATTCGGTTCTATCCCTGGCTCCCCATCCTTGGCATCCTGGCCTGTCTCGGCCTTCTCACGCAGCTCGGGACCCTGCCGTTGCTAGGAGCCGCGGGGATCACGTTGTTCGGAGTCGGCTGGTATCAGGTTTTCGGGCGATCGCGCGTAACCAAACAGAGCGCGTCGCTTGATGCCTTGCGGATTCGCGCTACCGACAACCTCGTTGAGACCACGAGCGAGAGCCTCCAATCGGCCGGTTCGCAAAGCCTGCTCGTGATCATGCGACAGGGGATTACTGAAGATCGCGAACGGGCAGTCCTCAAATTGGGATTGCAGTTCGTTGCCCCCAACGCGCGTGTAGGGGTGGTTCACCTCGACGGTCCCGGCCAGGCTGAAGGCAGCCAGGGACATCACATCGAGGCATTCGCAATTGAGACCCTCGAGACGGACGAAGTCGACGTTGACGAACACCGAACCCGCCTCCGTAGGGGGGCTTTGCTCGATGCGGTGGAACAACATGAACCCGATCTGATTCTGATTGAGTTACCACCGCCGAATCGGCGCACCCGGCCGTACATCAACGACGTCCGGTGGCTTCGCGAACACGCCAACCGGACGGCGCTGTTCTTCCACTACCGGGGGATGCAGCAGGTAAGAACCATCGCCATCATGGGCTCCGGCGGACCGGCCGATGTTGCCAAGATCACTCTGGCTCACCGCATTGCCGAAAGGTCGGGTGCCTCGCTCCAATTCGGTCACATGCTCAGTGACCTCGCCTCGGAGGCTGAGGCCGATTCGATCCGCTCCTATCACGCCCGGTTGGGCGACGTCATCGAGGGACCAACGGAGAGCAAGGTGGCCCGGGCGGCGGACCTCTTCGGGGTCCTGGACGAGCTCACGACGGGGGCAGATCTGGTCATTCTCGGTGCGGCCAGCCGGACCTCGACCCGGTTCAGTGACCTTTCTGAGCGCATCGCCGGATCACTCGACCTCCCGGTCCTGACCGTGCGGCCCGCCGTGCCCCACAAATCCACTTTGAGACGGCACCTCCTCGAGCGGCTGATCTACTGACAAAGCCTCTCACCCGAACTCTGCCGGCCAACCCAATGCAACCGATGCCCTGGCGCGACGCATCAACGCCGCTCTCGGTCCGCGCGCTGACCTCAGGCCGACGATTCCCGCGTGGCGGACAATGCTGCGGGTTCCGGACGCACGGTACTGAGAAACCCGACGAACATAAGCACAGCTCCAACGAATTCACCGACGTACAGGGCTACCGGCACGCCCGAGCGCTGCATCGCTCCCCCGAAGGCCGGGGCCATGGCGCCCGCCGCAATGAAGATATTGCCGATCATACGGTGAGCCATCAACCTTTTCCGCCAGAACACAAAAGCCGAGTAGAGAGCTCCGCCGACCAGCATCAGCACCCCGTAGATGTTGAAGAAGGGGGTCAGGACCCTTACTCCGGACGAGGTGATGGCTCCGCCGCTCAACTCGCCTTCCAACATAAGCGCCGGGTCGAGATCGGCGGAAAAGACCTTAAAGGCCGCATAGAGGGACCCGGCGGCAAGCAACCCCATAAGCAGGTGGGATACCTTCAGGCCGCCGACGGTGCGCCGAACCAACAGATAGACCGTTCCCTGACCGAGCCAGGCGGCCACGAGGATCGCCCCGAAGAGGTACCAGAGACGAAACACTATAGGACTCCAACCGAAGAACCCGAACCAGGCTTCCATCAAACCGCCGACGCCGTACATGAGGAAACCGACGCCCCAGAGCAGGAGAAATGGTGGGCGATGCCGGGTCCATCGTTTCAGCACCATGAAGGCAAAGACGAACGTGACAAGGGCCGATCCAAGCGGCAGATAGGAAGAAAGCACCTGTTCCATAGCGCCCTCAGCCGGCTGCCACAACGAAGATCGCAAAGACCACCAGGGCAACCGCAGCCACGGCCAAGAGGGCCAGAATCACCGGCACGGTCTTGTTCCGTTCCGACCAGAAAGGAAGACCTCCCGCGGCTGGTGGAGGCGAACCTACCGCGATCGAAAAGCGACTTCAAGTCGGAACAAGCCGAGTTCCACACAGATCAAATGACCATTGGTACGCGAGCAGGAAAGCATGAGGTGGTTGTGGATGGTGCGATGCCCAGGATCTTCATGGCCCCGACCTAGAACGGGACCGACCAGCCGCCTACCAGAAACACACGCGTGCTGCTCCGATCAGCAACGCGAGCAGGATGAGCGTTCCCCACGCCGACTGAACCGGCTCACGAACCGGATCGATCTCACGCGGTTCGAACGACGCCACCAGCGTGAAGAGGAGGAACACCCCGCTCCACGGCAGCATCGACAATGCCTCCGAATCCCCATCCGGCACTAGCAGCGGAAGCGTCAGGAGCGCTCCGAACACCCAGGCGACGATCCCGATCACCCCGACAAAGGCCAGTCTGGCTTGTCGTGTGGCAAGGTCCTTGGCGTAACGGGCAAAGCGCAGCAAAGCGGGGGCGGCCAGCAAACCGATCCCGAGCAAACCGGCTGCCCCCAGAACCGCAACCACCCAGCTCAGGGCCGGAGGCAGGTCGAGAGATGCGAGCGCCAGCGCGGCGTCGGAATCACTTCCGAATGGCGTACGCACCAGAGCCAGCGAGCCGTGTCGAAAAAGGTGCAACATGACCCAGAGCACCGCCAATCGGGTTCCGTCGTAGTAGGTGCCTCCCCGGTAGATGCCTGCTAGCGCCCAACCAACGAGGAGGACCAGCAGGACTCCACCCGACCAGGCCACGTCAGAACCCGACGCGAGAAACTCGACCCGATCGGGGTACCAACGCGGCTCCCGATCGAACACCAGGCCCGTTGCCACGAGCCCCAACTGATAGACCTGCAAAGCCACCACCGTCCCGAGCGCAAAACCGAGTGAGGAATTCACCGCCAGCGTGGCTAGGCCCAAGTGTCGCGATCGCATAGGCCGGAGGCTACCGATCGAGAGGAGCGCCAGGCGGAATGGTCGATGAACGTTCGGAGTTGAACAGGACCCAGCGCGTTCCGGAGGTTGCCATGTCGCCCATGAGAATCGAGCCAGGCCAGAAGCGGGTCCGTGTCTTCCTGGGAGGTGAAGTGATCGCCGATTCGACGAACGTGAAGCTCGTCTGGGAGAAGCCTTACTACCCGACGTACTTCATCCCGGAAGTCGATGTAAGGATGGAGTTGCTGACTCCCACAAACCATACCAAGCGCTCGCCGAGCCGCGGCGAGGTGAAGTTCTTCTCAGTGAAGGGCGGCAGTTCGACGGCCGAGAACGCCGCCTACCACCATCCCGATTCGCCCATTGCCGAACGGCCCGGCCATATCGCGTTCGTCTGGGACGTGATGGATGCTTGGTTTGAGGAGGATGAAGAGGTCTTTGTTCACGCCCGCTATCCCGTACACGCGAGTTCGACATTCTGGCGAGTTCTCGCCACGTCAAGGTCGAAGTGGGTGGCACGACCGTGGCCAACAGTCACCATGCCCGCTTGCTGTTCGAAACCGGGTTGCCGACGCGGTATTACCTCCCCAAGACGGATGTCCGAATGGATCTTCTCCACCCGACGGCGACCAGAACCCATTGCCCCTACAAGGGAACGGCTCAGTACTGGTCCGTCGAGGTGGATAGGGATATCTGCGACGATATCGTCTGGGGATACCGGACGCCCGTCGAAGAAAGCATGCGAGTAGCCGGGTTGGTCAGTTTCTATAACGAAAAGGTCGACACGTTTGTCGATGGGGTTATCCAGGATCGGCCCAAGACCGTTTTCTCCTAGGAGCTACCTGTTGGCGGGTTCAGTCAGAACGGCACGCCAACCGCATCGCACAGGAACCTCATGAACGGTACGGCTCGCTTGCTGTAGTCCAGAAACTGTTCCAAGAACTGGTCTGACGTCACCTGTTTCTGGGTGAGACGGGTTGAGGCGATGAAGTCCCTCCGCTTGAGATCCTCGATCCATGGATGATGCTCGGAGTACCCCTTCGGGGGGCGAACGAGCGAATCGCCGGTGATCGTGAACACATCGGTGAACCGCTTCCCGCGGGTTGCCCTCTTCCAGGACCCGGGGTCGGCGTCGATCCGTTCTCGAATGGCATAGGCCACCTTGGTTTCCGGCCGCCATAACCCCACCCCCATGTAGCACTCACCGGGCTGGAGGTTCATGTAGAAACCGGGGGCGTGCACGTCCTTGGCCGAGGCGTGCCGGAACTGGACACCCGTGTTTTCTTTGTAGGGGCTCTTGTCCTTGGCAAAACGGGTATCGTGCTCAATTCGGAAGAGCGAACCACCCACCTTGCGAGAATCGGCCACGAAATGCGGTGAGATCCCTTCCAGGGGTCCTGAAAACCCGTTGATGAAGTCCAGCGCGGGGTTCGCGAACGAAACGCTCATAATCATCCTGGTGTTCCTTGAACCACTCACGATTGTTGTTTTCTGCTAGATCG
>CAVQSB010000004.1:0-62402 GCA_963715305.1 uncultured Actinomycetota bacterium | reverse complement strand
AGAGATCGCGCAAGGATCTTCTGGTTGAAGGCCGCGCCGGCGAGGCGCTCTTCATCACCGTTCCCTTTGGAGCCGTTGCCCTCATGCTCATCCCGCTGGCCATCGGCACCGACCGGCCACTGCTGGCCCAGGTCGGTCCGGGCATGTTCCTGGCCGTTTCGCTGTTGTTCGGGATGCTGGTCGCCTTCCGCCAGACGGCGGCCGACACCCCCCCGCAACAGGAGTTGCTCACATTGCTCGGAACGGATCCGGCAGCCAAGTTCGTGGGACGGGCGGCCACCAGCACCCTCCTTCTGGTCGTGTTCGAGATCGTCCTGGTGCCGGTGACCATTCTGTTGTACAACCCCGGTCGTATCCCCGGCTGGCCATGGTTGATCCTCGTGCTCGTCCTGCTGGCCGGCGGCCTCGCCCTGGTCGGGACCATGGCCGGATCGGTGACGGCCGGTCTCCGGACCCGGAACACGCTGACTCCGTTGCTGGTCGCACCTCTCTCGATGCCGCTGTTGCTGGCATCTGCCCAGGTAGTGGAGGCTTTACGACGGGAAGAGAGTATCCTCCTCTGGATCACGTTGCTCGCCACGATGAACCTGGCGGTCTCCGTGATTGGTGTTCTAACGGCCAGACCACTGGAGGAGTCCAGCCGATGAGAGAAGGTTCCTACCGGGCGCTCAGTGTGACGGCCATCGTCGCCCTGGGGATTGGCTTCTTCTTCGCCACGACGGTGCCCCCGGAGCGGGTCCAGGGCGAGTTTGCCAAGATCATGTTCGTCCACGTTCCATCGGCGTGGCTGGCTTTTCTGGCGTTCGCGGTCACGATGATCGGCGGCGCCATATGGCTCGTCAAGAAGACCCCGATCTGGGACCGGGTAGCAGCTGCCTCAGCCGAAGTTGGTGTGTTCTACACCGCGCTGGCACTCCTCACCGGAATGATCTGGGGCTACCCCGTTTGGGGCACCTTCTGGGACTGGAGCGATGCTCGCATGATGTCAACCGCCATCATGTTCTTTGTGTACGTCGGCTACCTGGCGCTGCGACGCAGCATCCCGGATCCCGAAACCCGGGCCAGACGATCCGCCATCCTCGGCATCGTGGCATTCATCCAGGTACCCCTCGTCTACTTCTCCGTTACCTTGTTCCGAACCCTCCACCAGGGCACCACCGTGATCCGGCCCGATGCCCCCATCGACCCGGAATTCCTGCGTGCGCTCATGGTCAACCTGGGCGCATTCACACTGGTCTACGCAGCTTTCATGACCTGGCGAACTCGCTTGGCCCGGTTGGAGGATGAGCTGGAGGAAACCGAAGCAATCTCCGATTTCGAATTGGCGGGATCCGGGATAACCGCCCCCAGCCTGGAAGGACTGACCGACGATGTCTGATGGCTGGGTGGTCTTCGGCTATTCGGTGGTGTACGGGTTCATGATCCTGTACTCCCTTTCTCTCGTGATGCGCCTCCGGCGTGTCCGCCGACGGATGGAGGATTAGGCATGCGTTACAAAGCGTTCGTGCTTCCCGCCATCGGGATCATTGTTCTCGTGCTCGGGTTCATGATGTTCGGCGGCCTGGGAGATAACCTCATTTACTACCTCACGCCTACCGAAGCGGTGGAGCAACAAGCTGACTTCGCCAACGGAGAGCGTTTCCGGCTCGGCGGCTTTGTGACTGAAGGCACCGTTGAATCCAGTGCCGGTGGCGTCAGCTTCGTGGTTACCGACGGGGACCGCTCGATCAACGTCTCTCACACCGGTGCTCCCCCTCAGCTGTTTCGCGAGAACATTGGAGTAGTTGTGGAGGGAGCCTGGGCGGGCGACAACTTCGAATCAGACACGCTGATCATCAATCATGACGAGGAATACCGGTCCGAGGAAGACGGTACATATGTGCCTCCGACCGGCACTTCGGGGTAAGGGAGCACCATGACGGCCACAGTTGGCTACCTGGCAATTCTCGGCGCGGCCCTCGCATCGGCCGCCCTCATCGTTCAGGGGTTCCGGGGGATGCGGAATCCCGAGCGGGCCAGGGCCGAGAAGCTCCAGTGGCCCGTCTACGGAATCGTAGGTGGAGCAGCGCTCGCCATGATCGCCCTCGAGGTCGGGATCCTGACCGACGACTTCTCGATCGCCTACATCGCCAACAATTCGGCGACCACCACTCCGTTCATTTTCAAGATCGCCTCTGCCTGGGCGGCGCTCGAGGGCAGCATCGTCCTGTGGGGTTTGGTCCTGGCCGGCTTCGTCTACACGGTCTATCGCGGGTTTGCCCGCCGGACCGAACCGGACCGCCTGGGAGCCGGGGCTCTGGCCGTGATGGGCATCGTCACCCTCTACTTCTTCGTGTTGATGGCCACTGTGTCGAATCCGTTCACCGTATGCGTGCAACCGGCCTCGATCGGGTGCCTGGAAGCCACCCACTGGCCCTGGGCGGACTCGCTGGCGGCCCTCGAAGGTCGCGGGCCGAACCCGCTATTGCAGAACCACTATCTGATGGCTGTGCACCCACCCATGCTCTACGTCGGTTATGTCGGTATGACGGTTCCCTTCGCCTTTGCCATGGCTGCCTTGCTGCTGGGGGCAAGCGGTACAGAGTGGCTGCTCCGCACCCGCACCTGGACGCTGCATCGCCTGGGGCTTCTTGACCGCCGGCATCGTCCTCGGCGGCCTCTGGTCGTATGAGGTACTCGGCTGGGGTGGCTACTGGGCCTGGGATCCGGTCGAGAACGCCTCCTTCATGCCGTGGCTGATCGCCACCGCGTTCCTGCACTCGGCGGTCGTACAGGCGCGCCGCGGCATGCTCCAGGCCTGGAACTTCGTGCTGGTCATCGCCACCTTTGCCATGACCATTCTCGGCACGTTCCTGACCCGGTCGGGCGTAATCACTTCCGTGCACAGCTTCACGCAATCTCCGATCGGGCCGGCCTTGCTGTGGTTCTTGATGGTGGTATTGGTCGCGTCGTTCGGATTGTTCGCCGCCCGGGCCCACGTAGTCGCGTCCTCTCCTCGCCTGGATTCTCTGGCCAGCCGGGAAGGCGTGTTCCTCCTCAACAACCTCCTGCTCACCGTCTTCGCCTTCGTGGTGCTGACCGGCACGCTCTACCCGATGTTCGTCGACGCCTTCAGCGGCTCGCAGGTCGGGGTCGGGCGACCGTTCTTCGATCGCCTGGCGGTCCCCCTGGCTTTCGGTTTGCTGCTGGCCATGGGTATCGGACCGATCACGCCCTACCGCTCCGCAAAACCGGAGGTGATTTGGCAGCGGATCAAGAATCCTCTTCGAGTGGGCCTCGGAGCCGCGGCGCTGGCAGTGGTGCTCGGCTACCGCACCCCCTGGCTGGTGGTCTTCATCCTGGCGTCGTTCTTCGTCATCTCCGTGATCGTCCGCAATCTCTACGTCACTTCCCGTACCGTCGCGCAGAAACGCGAGATGTCCCTACCTTCCGCAGTCCTCCGAACCATGCGCAACGACGCCGGTTATTGGGGTGGGCAGATCTCCCATCTGGGTGTGGCCATCCTGGCGTTGGGCATCGCCATCTCGGCCAACCTCTCCGTCGAATCCGACATCACTCTCACGCCCGGGAGTACTGAGTCGGTGGCCGGATTCGACATCACGTACGTCTCGCCGTTCACGCGCCAGGAACCGACCCGATTCGTCACCGGGGCGCAAGTTGAGGTCGCCAGAAACGGGAAGGTCGTGAGCGAGCTCGAACCCCGCCTCAACCAGTACCCCACTTCGACACAATCGGTTTCCACACCGGAAGTCGACGCCTCGTGGAGCGGTGACCTCTATCTGTCCCTCAAGAGCATTGACGCCCAACAGGTAACCCTCGGTGTGTTCTGGTTCCCGTTCATCTGGCTGGTGTGGGTAGGCGGGTTCCTGGCTGCTGCCGCTGTTCTATGGTCGCGACTCGTCAAGAAACCGGCGGCCGATCGGGCGACGGAAGCCCGGGCGTCTCGCGATGGACAGTAAAGCTCGCACCCTGGGCGGGTGGATCATCACGGCGCTGTTGGCTGCCGTGGTCATCGTCGGCTTGATCCTGGGTGACAGCGCTGAGGAAGACCGGGTCGAGGCACTGGGCGCTCGAATCAAGTGTCCCGTATGTCAAGGCGAAGCTATCGGGGACTCGCCTTCGGAAACCTCACAGGCGATGATGGAGATCGTCGAAGAAAAGGTGGCGGCTGGTGAAACAGACGCGCAGATCGTTGATTTCTTCACGACCCGGTACGGGACCGGAATCCTGCTCGACCCTCCATTCTCCGGCAGCACACTTCTCGTTTGGCTGCTTCCGGTTGTGTCCGTAATCGGCGGCATCGGGATGATTTTGAGCCGCAGACGCCAACCAACCAAGACGGGAACGGGACATGACTGATCGCAAGCACCTCGAGGAGCGGCGCGACATCGCCATCCGTGACCTGACCGAACTAGCCGAGCAGGTTGAAGCCGGCGAGATCGATCGAGCTACGGCAGACAACTTGCGAGCCAACTACCAGGCAGAAGTCGATGCGGTGGACGCAGAGATTGGCGCCCTTCCCGCTCCCAACCGGAAGAAGGCAACCGAACCGACCACGCAGGCACCCGGAATGCAAACCCGATCCACCCGGCGAGCCGTGGTAGGCAGTGTCCTTGTCATTGCAGCACTCTCCGTGGCGATTTACCTGGCCGCCGGCGAAATCGATCCCGAACCTGCCACCAACACCGCAACCGGATCCGAAGCTCCCGGCGCTCTGACGGTCGATCCAAACTCCGTGAGCAACGAGCAACTCGAGCAAGTCGTAGCCCAGAACCCCGATATCAACGCGATGCGCATGGCGCTGGCGGACCGCTACTTCGAAGAAGAGAACTATGGCAAAGCCCTGGACCACTACCTGACCATTGCCGAAAACAATCCGACTCCGGCTGAAGAAGGACGAGCCTTGACCCGCATCGGGTGGATGGCTTACACAACCGGCCAGCCGGAGGCGGCCGAGCAGTACTTGCAGACGAGCCTCACGATCGATCCGACCAACGAGGAGACCAAGCTGTTTCTCGGTTTTGTCCTGCTCTACGGACTCGAGGATCCGGACGGAGCGCTTCCCTGGCTCGAGGAGGTGGCCGAGTTCCCCGACCTTCCGCCCACGATCCTGTCCCAGGTGGAGACCGCTCTCGATGAGGCAAGAAACGGTGGCGCCGGATGACCGACCAGGACGCTCCAATCGCAAACCGGCGAATCCCGCGCGGGGTCCTTCCGATCGTCGGGATTCTGGCCATGGTGGCGCTTCTGGTATACGTCTTCAACAGCCGCTTCGGCCAGGACCCCCGCCTGGTCGATTCACCGTTGGTCGGGCAAGCGGTCAGCGACCTCACATTCGACTACCTCGAACAAGACGGCACGTTCTCCTTCGCCGACCAGCGCGGCACGGTGCTGGTGGTGAACTTCTTCGCATCCTGGTGTTTCCCCTGCCGGTTGGAGCACGACGACCTCATTGCCACCTCGGCTGCCTACGCCGACCGCGGCGTACATTTCCTCGGCATCGTCTACCAGGACAAACCTGAGCAAGCCTCGGCGTTCCTCAACGAGTTCGGCCGGGGAACCAACTACAGCTACGTGATAGACCCCGATTCGCGGGCCATCGTCGAACTCGGTGTATTTGGCGTCCCCGAGACCTACATCATCGACGCCGCCGGCATCATCCAGGGCAAGATCGCCGGGGAAGTGAACGGGGCGGTTCTGCAACGGGCCCTCGATCAAGTACTGGCGGGCGAGACGCCGGATCTTTAGGCGGTCGACCGGCGACGCCTCGGCTCCCAGCCGGTTGCCCTCTCCTCGCAAACTCAGGGTTCATTCGTACCGGTATCGACAGCTGGTCGCCATGAACCCGACCACGCGTCGGTACATGCAGAAATCCGCATGTCAACGCATGTTTTTCCGATTCCGACAAAGGGTCGAAAGTCCCTACGAAAACCGCACATGCGCGTCGAGAATCTGCCAGAGTATCGACCAATAACTCGCGCAGGGAGGGAGCACCACATGCGCCGACGACACAACTACCTCTTCTTCGGGGTCCTTGCGTTATTCCTTGTACTCGCCCTCGTCGGATGCGACGACGAGGCAGCCGAAACCACCACCACTACCACCGGAGACGGAGTCACACCGACGACGGAAGCTCCGATGGAGACGCCGACGGTGGCGATTCCATTCCTGGCCGACTGGCAGGGATCCGGACACAATGATGCTGCGGCTGAGGCTTTCGTGCACTGGAATGAGGACGACCCGGCAGTGGTCCCGGCCAGTTGTGCGAAATGCCATGGAACTCCTGGATATCGTCGACTTCATCGGCGCCGACGGTACCGCAGTCAACGCCATGGATGCCGAGAGCCATCCCGATTGGCAGCACGGTTCAGTGTGAGGCGTGTCACAACGCAGCCACGTTGGCCATGGACAGCGTCGTGATGCCCTCCGGTATCGAGCTGACCGGGCTCGGCGCCGAGGCGCGTTGCATGCAGTGCCACCAGGGCCGCGAATCCAAGGTCAGCGTTGACGCCGACATTGAAGCAGCTGGTGTAGACGACGACACGGTCAGCGAAGACCTGGGCTTTGCCAACATCCACTACTACGCGGCTGCAGCCACGAAGTACGGGACAGAGGCAAAGGGAGGGTACGAGTACGACGGCAACACGTACGACGCCTTCTTCGTTCACGTCGAGGGATACGAAGCGTGCCAGGATTGCCACGACTCCCATACACTGGAGGTCAAGGTCGATGAGTGCGCCGCCTGTCACACGGACGTGAGCACGGTCGAAGACCTGCGCGACATCCGCATGGCGGGCTCCCTGGTCGACTACGACGGCGACGGCGACCTCGAAGAGGGTGTGGCCGGCGAGATTGGCAGGCGTACAGGAAGTCCTCTACGCAGCCATCCAGGCCTACGGCAGAAGAGATGGGCAGCCCCGTCGTCTACGACGCCGGCGCCTATCCGTACTTCTTCGATGACGCCGGCGAGCGGTTTCGGCATCGTGGACGCCGGACTCCTACGCGGCGCGTACAACTACCAGGTGTCCCTCAAGGACCCGGGAGCATACGCCCACGGCGGGAAGTACATCATCGAGTTGATGTACGACTCGATCGAGGACCTGAACTGGTGGAGACGTGTCGAACCTGCACACGGATCGACCACGGCCACTTCGCCGGTTCCGAGGAGGCGTTCCGCCACTGGGACGCGGATGATCCGGCGGTCGTGCCGGCCTCGTGCGCCAAGTGCCACTCGGCCGACGGTCTTGCCCACCTTCCTGGCAGAAGGCGTGAACATCTCGACCGAACCCGCCAACGGGTTCCTGTGCTCGACCTGCCACACCGACTTCGACCTATGCCATCCCCGAGGTGGCCGAGGTTGAGTTCCCGAGCGGAGCGACGGTCAGCCTCGAGGATGACCTGACGACCCCGAGATGCAGCTGTGCATCAACTGCCACCAGGGACGGGAGTCCACCGCCAGCGTGACAGGCTCATCGCCGGCATCGAGCCGGCGACACGGTCGACGAGTCCTGGCGTTCCTCAACGTCCACTACTTCGCCGCCGGCGCCACCCTGTTCGGCACCGACGTCGAAGGGTGGATACGAGTACGAGGGCAAGACCTACAACGGCCGCTTCGAGCACGTCAGCGGAGTTCAGACCTGCACCGACTGCCACGACACGCACGCACTCGAAGTGAAGTACGAGTCGTGCGGCGGCTGTCACCCGAGCGTCGCCACCGCTGATGATCTGGAAACCATCCGGATCACCGAAGGCGACTTCGACGGTGACGGCGACGAGACCGAGGGTCTGGCACGGCGAGATCGAGACGATGCAGGAGACGCTGCTCGTAGGCCATGCAGGCGTACGTCGGCAGGTAGCGACGGGGCCGAGGCAATCGTGTACGACTCCGCACGCCTACCCGTACTTCTTCATCGACACCAACGCCAACGGCGCCAGCGATCCGGGCGAGGCGATCTTCCCGAACGCCTACAACACCTGGACGCCGAGCTTGCTGCAGGCAGCGTACAACTACCAGTACGCGGCCAAGGACCCGGGAGGGTTCGCCCACAACGGCCAGTACGTGCTCCAACTTTTGTACGACAGCATCCAGAGCATCGGCGGCAGCACCAGCGGAATGGTCCGACCGTAGAAGCAAACCAGATCAACGAGACGATGAGAGGGGCCGGTTTACCCGGCCCCTCTCATATATTGCAACCACTTCCGAGTGCTGTTGGATCGCCTCATCCGAGTATCGACTCCGCCGGATTTCGAGAGTCCCAATTCCGCACCTTAGAGTCCTGTGCATTGAGGACTGTCGACCCTATGTCGAGGCGAGAAACCGCCTGTAGCGTAGGATCGAGGTGGATGGTCCCACCAGGCACCGAGGTTGCGGGAGGTTGCAGGTGAAAAAAGGTTGGCAATGGGTTTGGCTCGCTCTGGCCGGAGCCGGTTTGCTGGCCGGCTTGATGACGGTCGACTCCCCATCTGCACGGGCGCAAGAAGAGACCCAGGAACCGCACGCAGGAAGAGGATGTCCGCTTTGACAACGGCTACTGCCTCGGTTGTCATGACGGCGAGACGGCCGGGATCAGTCTGGCCAACCCTGAGTTGCCCTCCGGCGAGGTTCTCGACATCAGCGTCCACCGGGATATCTACAAGTTCTCGGTGCACGGCCGCCTCGACATGTCCTGCGTTCTCTGCCACACCAACATCTCCGAATATCCCCACCAGCCCATCGAGGCCCAGAATCTGCGTGAGTATGCCGTGGCCAACTACGCCGCATGCGCTACCTGCCACGACTCCCAGTATTCGGCAACCCACGACAGCGTGCACGGCACCGCGCTTCTCAATGGCAACATCGAGGCGGCCGTCTGCACCGATTGCCACGGTGCTCACAACGTCCAACCGGCCGACAAGCGAGCCACCGCCATTCAGCAGACCTGTGAAAACTGTCATTTCGAGATCTACACCGTCTATGAAGAGAGCGTGCACGGTGCGGCACTGTTCGAGGAAGGCAACAGCGATGTTCCGGCCTGTACCGACTGCCACGGGGTCCACGATCTAGGAGGCCCGACGGAGACCGGATTTCACTTGTTCTCACCTCAGATCTGTGCCAACTGTCATGAAGACGAGGCACTGATGGACAAGTACGGCATCTCAACCGATGTCTTCGACACCTACGTAGCCGATTTCCACGGAAGCACCGTGGTCATCTTCGAACAAACGGCTCCCGATCAAGAAACCAACAAAGCCGTTTGTGTCGACTGCCACGGAGTACACAACATCGCGCTCGGCCGACAACCCGGATAGCCCCACCTTCCGGGAGAACCTGCTGGGAACCTGCCAGCGGTGCCACCCCGAGGCAACGGCCAACTTCCCCGACCTCCTGGATGAGCCACTATTCGCCTACTCGTGAGCAAACCCCGCTGGTCTACTGGGTCAACCTCTTTTATCGGATTCTGATCCCGGTCACCATTGGAGCGATGCTGGTTTGGGTGCTGATGGATCTAGCCAAGAAGCTGATCTCGCGCCGCCGGAAGTTCAGCAATGCTTGACCAAGAAGACCGGGCCGAGCAACTCGAAGAACGATACCTCCGATTCACGGTCTCCGACCGCGTCGAACACTGGATGCAAGTCATCACTTTTGTGGTCCTGGCGTTCACCGGACTCGTTCAGAAATGGCCACAAGCCGGATTCTCGGAGGTCGCCATCAAGGCGATGGGAGGCATCGAGACGGTCCGGGTCATCCACCGGATCTTCGCGACCATCCTGCTATTAGCCGTCGTGTACCACCTCTACACCGTGGGCATGAAGGTCTTCGTCAAACGATCCCGTCGAACCATGCTCCCCGGTCCTGGGGACCTCAAAGCCGCATTCCAGGGCCTCCTCTACAATCTGGGCCTCAGGAAAGAGCATCCCGCGCAGGGCCACTTCACGTGGGAAGAGAAGCTCGAGTATTGGGCGATTGTCTGGGGCACGCTCGTCATGACGGTGACGGGTTTCATGTTGTGGAACCCGATTGCCACCGCCAAATACCTACCGGGCCAGGTCATCCCCGCCGCCAAAGCCGCTCACGGTGGCGAAGCCCTCCTGGCGGTCCTGGCCATCCTCGTCTGGCACTTCTATCACGTCCACCTGCGGAGCTTCAATACCACGATATTCACCGGGTATATCAGTCGCGAGCAGATGGCCGACGAACACGCGCTAGAACTGGCCGAGATCGAAAGCAGCGGATTACAACCACCAGTGGATCCTGAAACCCAAAAGAAGAGGATGCGGCTCTTCCTCCCCATCTACGCAGGAGTTGCCGCCGTGTTGCTCGCCGGGATCTACCTCTTCGTCACGATTGAGGAGACCGCCATCGCCACCATCGAGCCGGCGACCGATGTGCAGGTCTTCGTCCCCAGCCCGAACGCCACCGTCCCGCTGGTCACCACGACCCAAGTGACCGATGAGACCACTACGACGACGCCGAGCGGCGCTGCCGTGAGCTGGGATACGGGGATTGCAGCGCTCTTCGTCGATTCGTGTGGAGCCTGTCACGGTGCGGGCGCCCTGGGCGGTCTCAATGTGACGAGTTACGCCCTGACCGTCGAGGGTGGAAGCTCGGGACCGGGAATCGTGGCAGGCGACCCCGACGCCTCCGTCCTCTACACGCGCCAGCTCCAAGGCGGCCACCCCGGACAATTCACCGATGCCGAGCTGGCGACGGTCCTGGAATGGATCGAAACCGGAGCTCCAGAAACGGCCGGCACAGCGGGTGGAGGTGCCGGCGATCCGACCTGGGACGGTGTCTGGGCGACCGTCATGGCCGATTCCTGTGGAGCCTGTCACGGTGCGGGCGCCCTGGGCGGTCTCAATGTGACGAGTTACGCCCTGACCGTCGAGGGTGGAAGCTCGGGACCGGGAATCGTGGCAGGCGATGCCGACGCCTCCGTCCTCTACACGCGCCAGCTCCAAGGCGGCCACCCCGGGCAGCTCACCGACGCTCAACTCGCCGACCTGGCGGCCTGGATCGACGCAGGAGCACCGGAGAAGTAGCCAGACCGGGTCGGACCCTTCCTTCCGCAAGCCAACCTGGCACCAACAAGCCAATGGGTCGAGTCGACGGCGGACATTGAGCCGTTGGCGAAACGCATTCCAGAAGAAAAACAAGCGATCACGATCGGCGATGACAACCTCCAGCCGGTCAACGGTTTCATCGAGGCCGCAGCAGGTGGGTAAGCCTGTCGGTTTCAACATCGCTCGATCGTCCCTCGGGCATTCCCGAGAGCAAAGCTCCGGGGACGAAAAGCTTCACCTCACCGGTGGAGCACACCGCGCCGAAACCCGTCACAGGCCCACAAACATTCCGGCCCACCACAGAGCAAGGTACGTCTAATACCCCGACTCGCGATTGTGACACTGGGTGCAGTTGATGGTCTGCCAGGCATCGCCGATGTTCACCGGGTGCTCAAAAGCCAACCCACCGACGCTGCTCTCGAGATCCGGGAGGACGTCGGTGGGGCCCTGGGCGACGATGACGTGGCAACTGTCACAACCTGCAGTCACGGACTCGCCGCTTTCGTTCACCTGCTCGCCTCCATGACAACGGAAGCACCCATCGTTGACGAAATGGCTGAGGTTGTTGGTGCGAGCCCGGTAGTCGGTCTTCATCTCCGGGAAGAAGTTGTTGTTGTAGATATCCAGGAGCGTGGCTTCCGCCTGTGCGATCTTGGTGGCCAACTCGGCGGCGTCACCCGAGTATTCGGACGCGTAGAAGGCCTGCAGGCCGCTCGGAATCGCTGCATTCGCCTCTTCGGTAGTCGCATACTCGGCGTTCAGAAGGTCAACGCCAACCTTGCGAATGAACGGCAAATCCTGAGATAGACCCCCGGTAGCCAGAGCCAGGTTGACCGAAACCGCCGGAGGCGTGTAGTCATGGCTTGGCCGGTTGTGACAATCGATACAGTCAAACGAGCGTACCTCGGTCTTGTCGTCGGCAGGATCCGGGTAGTCGGCCCCTGGTTCTGCATACACGCTCACCGTTCCGTCGGCCCGGGTGATCCGGAACCATGGGATGTTCTGGCGCAGATCATCGGTGGCGATGTACTCGATCGTGTTATCGAT
Source organism: uncultured Actinomycetota bacterium (assembly GCA_963715305.1). Taxonomy (GTDB): domain Bacteria; phylum Actinomycetota; class Acidimicrobiia; order Spongiisociales; family UBA4744; genus UBA4744. The sequence goes on along the minus strand of CAVQSB010000004.1, from coordinate 50,315 downwards.
CGACATGTGGAAGTGGATGCCTTCAAGAGCACCCAGTTGCGCATTGCCACCGCCAATGTTGAGCAACAAACTGATCGTCCACGGCGAACTGGCTTCATCGGTCCTGTAATAGTTGTGGGTGATCAGCTTCTGGCCAAAGAATTGTTCGGGCCAGTGGCACTCTTCGCAGGTTTCCTGGGCCGGACGGAGGCTCACCACCGGCGTCGGTATCGGGCGTTCGAACGAATCGGTTGCTGTAGCAACCACCTGACGAATTCCATCGATTTTGGACCGCACCCAGAAGCCGGTACCGGGGCCGATATGGCACTCCACACAAGGGACCCGGGCATGCGGTGAATTGTGATAGGTGACGTTCTGGGGGCCCATCACCTCGTGGCAGGCTTCACCACAGAACTGTGCAGAGTCGGTGGTTTCATACCCCCGGAACCCGGCGTAGGCGAACACGACAACGAAGGCGGCCGTCAGGCCCAGGAACAGCCACAGGCTCCGCATGTAGCGGGGATCGGACGGCTCGATATTGAGGCGGAACCGTACCCGTTCACCGGCTTTCCTGGCCCGCACAATCTGAATACGAATCGCAATGAGGAAGATGATCAGCCCGGTGACTCCGACGATCGGAGCCCCGATGAACCCGATGATCGAACGGTACGGGTTGTCGACATCAGAGGTCGCATCGATCAGGAAGAGAATGACGAAAGCCAGCAGGCCAGCCAGCATGAGTGCGCCTCCCAGCGCCGCCATCCAATGCCGGTACAACGATCTGGTCTCTCGCTCCTGGGGCCCCGACTCGAGGTGTTCGGCTTGGCTATCCGGACCTTGATCGCTCATGCAACTCCCTTCCTTGTGCTGCGAGCCTAGGGGGCACGCTCACTTCTCCTTAGGGACGTTAGTCCCTATCGGACCCCGCATGAGCTACCCGGACCGTGCCTCGACCGTGACCTCCGGGTACCGCGAGGCGAATCCGGCAACGCCGGCTACGGCAGTACCTTGTTTCACATAGGTATCGAAGAAAAAAACAAGAAGATCATCGGTTATCGCCATGACCCGTTCGCTCTTGATCGGACCTTTGAGCCCCAACTGAGGAGCCAGCGGACTCAGGAGCGGGATCACCACGAAGTCCCAGTGTTGGCTACCCGCAATCGATGCCAGATATTGCGGGGCGTCGCCGTGCGTATAGAGATCGCGCAGCAGCGGATCGTTGTCGTAGGCAGTCCATTCCTCGCTGCGGACGGAGAGGAATGGTTGGGGAAGGCCGTCGGCGATGATGTTGCGCTGGACCGGCTCCACCCAGGCGTCCAATCCCGCTGCCACCCTACACCGCTCGTCGGAATGGCATAACGTCACCACCGCTCCCCCGCCCGTCGAATGGCCGAACATCCCGACCCGTTCGAGATCGAAGCGACCGGCAAATCGGTCGTCGTCCTCGTTGATCACCTCCAAAGAGTCCAGAACGAACGCCAGGTCGGCGGAATACACCTCCACCAGTGTTTTAGCCGCTTTCTGGTATGCCGGTTCTCCAACGTGATCCTCGTCCGGAAGAGCATCGTCGTCCACCCCTACGGCCCGGCCGTCCGGGAAGACCGTCATAATGGACCCGTACGTGTGGTCGACCGACACGACCACATAGCCGTGACTGGCCAACGCCTCAGACTGGTCCACGTTGACCGTACGAAAACCCGTCCAACCGTGGGAGTAGACGATCACGGGATACTCGTCTTCGGTGTCCGACATCGGTGCTTCGGGGTAGGAGTACGTATTGGCCAACGCAAGGTGATCGAGTACGAACGAGGGGAAGCCCAGGCGCTCGGCATTGGCCGGTCCAATCTGATCGAGATCGTCCGTCCACGGCCCGGGTTCGGCGTCAGGGTCCGGGTCGGCCGGATACCAGACCTGAATCATGAGTTCCCGCGGGCCGCCTGGTTCCGGTCCGTAGGTCTCAGCGCGATCCTCGTCGACGAGATACATCGAAACCGTCCCGATCTCGTAAGGCCCGGACGGTTTGGGGAGTCGAGGTACCGGGACCAGGATCGGAGGGAGAGCAACGAGGGCCACCGGGATCAGGGCCAGGAGACCAACTTTGGACCGCCCGCTCACCCCGATCTGCAACCCGGGGCCGGGTTTGCGAAGGAGCCGCCCTCCCACCCGCGCCATGATGGCGATCAGCAGGTACACCGGCACCATCTGCCAGCGGTACCCATCGACAATCAGATGGACGATCACCAACAGGGCAGCGGCGATCGGCAACACATGGACGGCCCTCCAACGCGGCGCCACAGCACCGGCCAGCGGGTACAGACCCGCCACGACGAGAAGGACGATCTCTAGAGGTCGCAACGGGGTAGTTCCATCGCGGCATGCTAGGTCAGCGCGGACGGATGAACGCAGGATCGAAGCCGTACGGCAACTCGAGCCGGTGGGCCCGCATGAGTTCTCGATCGCCAAGAATGGTGGCGGTCGGACCGTCGGCCACGATCCGGCCGTCGTTGAGCACCAGCGCTCGCTCGCACAGTTCCAGCGCATAGGGAAGGTCGTGGGTCACCATCAGCATGGTGATGTCCAGGGCCTCGAGGATGTGGGCCAGTTCGTGGCGGCTGGCCGGGTCGAGATTCGAGGATGGTTCGTCGAGTACCAGGATCTCGGGCTGCATAGCCAGGACGGTGGCCACCGCCACTCGCCGGCGCTGGCCCAGACTGAGATGGTGGGGTGGCCGGTCGATCACGTCCAGCATGCCTACGGCATCCAGTGCATCCCGGACTCGATCGTCGAGGTCGGATCCGTGGACCCCAAAATTGGCTGGACCGAAAGCGACATCCTGACGAACGGTCGGCATGAACAGTTGATCATCAGGATCCTGGAAGACCAGTCCGGTACGTCGCCTGATCTCGTGGATGTTCTCGTCAGTGGCAGGCAACCCGGCCACCGTCACCGATCCGCGGTCGGCACTGAAGATCCCGTTGAGGTGGAGGACGAGGGTTGTTTTGCCTGCGCCGTTCGGTCCCAGCAGTGCAACTCGCTCGCCGGGATGAACGTGAAAGTCGATGGAATAGAGCACGGGCGTTCCATCCGGGTAGCTAAACGAGAGATCCCTGACCTCCAGGGCGGGAACACTCATGTCGCGATGATGGCAATTGCCGCCGCCACCCAGGCCATGGTTGGAAACGCCAGTCCCCGCAACCAGGAGTCCGGACGGCCGGGCTCGCCGCTCAGCGCCGGCATCTGCCCCTCGTAGCCGCGCGCCACCATCGCTTGATAGACCCGTTCGCCCCGCTCGTAGGATCGTATGAAGAGCGCCCCGGCGGACGTCGCCAGAGCCCGGCCCTGCCATATCCAGCGTGGGTCGTAGCCCCGCGACCGCATGGCGACTCGCATTCGATGCATTTCGCCGAGGACGACATCGAGGTAGCGGATCATGAACCCGGCTATGGCCGTGAGCAAGCGAGGGACCTTCAAGCGATCCAGCCCCTGCAGAATGTCCGGCACCTCAGTGGTTGCTGCCATCACGATCGATGCGGTCACACCCAACGTCGCTTTGGCGAGGATCGTCCAGGCTCCCCACAGACCCTCGATCGACAGCGAGATGCCGAGCACCTCGGTCCTCGCGCCGGTCCCCAGAAAAGGCAGGAAGAGCGCGAACAGCACAAAAGGGATCAACACCAGCAGGCGGCGCACGAGGAAACCGGCTGGGATTCTGGCTGCTCGAGCAGCCGTGCCGAGCAGGATTGCATCGATCCCGAACGCCCAGAAAGCCTCCCGGGGAGTGGCAACCACCGCCAGTACGAACGCCAGCATGGCTGCAACCTTGATGTGAGCCTCGAGAGCGTGCACCCGGCTGGTGCCGTGCACATAGAGGGCGTGGGCGTGCGTGGTCTTCACGCGTCCAGTTCGGGCGTCGAGTGCGCCCGCTTTCTCCTGAGAGCCAACAAAACCCCGGTCCCGGTCGCGAACACCGCCAAAGTTCCGATGAGTCCCGCCACGATCGTGCCGGTTCGGTCATCCTCAACCCCGGCGACGCCATAATCGGCCAGCGGAGAATCGGTCGCGGGAGAGTCCTCTGCCGAAGCAATGAATCCCTGGTCCTCCGCAACCCGTTCGAGCCCGTCCGGGTTCGAATTGGCCAAGGGAGCAACAAAGAAGACGAGGGCCAGGGCTACGGCCAGACCGGCGGCGACAAACCCCCCTGTAGCCGCCCGACCCGGCATCAACCGTCGAGAATGCGTCAGCTGATACTTCTGGGCGCCGTAAACGAGATCAGGCCGGACGCCGAGGACGGATGCAATGATCACACCGGTAATCAGCCCTTCCCCGATGCCGATGAGTGCGTGAACCCCGCTCATGGCACCGAGAACCGTGCCGATCGGGGCTTGTCCGGTGCCACCCAACGCATAGGCGGCAACAAATCCCAGCGAGGACACCACGACCGACAACCAGGCGGCAACGATGGAAGCACCAACCACCGAACCGGTCCGTTTGGGAAGCACGGCCATCACTACGCGGAAGGCCGCCCAGCCGACGATCGCCGTGATCAAGCCCATGTTGATGATGTTGAGGCCCAACGCCGAAATGCCACCATCCGCGAACAGCAACGCCTGAACGATCACCACCACCGAAACCACTACCACGCCCATCCAGGGACCCAGGAGCACGGCGGCCAGGGCACCCCCCAGCAGGTGTCCGCTGGTTCCTGCGGCCACCGGGAAGTTCAGCATCTGGAGGGCGAAGACGAAGGCCGCAACCAACCCGGCCAGCGGAATCTGCCGGTCCTTGAGGACCTTGTTTCCTTGGCGGAGTGCGGCTCCAAGACCCCCGGCTGCCAGTACTCCCGCCCCCAGCGAGGTAGCGGCGTTGATGAACCCATCAGGTATGTGCACGGTGGCCCTTATTGCATTCGAGTTGCAATAAGAAGTATACAAGAATCGTCAATACCCACAACGAGGCACCGACCACTGAGGCGTTTTACGCTCCCAGCGCGATCAGCTCATCGAGAGCCCGGCGGATCTCAGCTTCGGAGCGGGCGCCCGGCCACCGCTGGACTTCTATATCGCTGCCGGTGATGAGGACGGTCACGGGCTGATACGGGACTCCGTACGCTCCGAAGACTTCCTCTCTCTCATCCAGACCCCAGCGAATCACCCCTGATGGCATCAATTCTGCAGCCCCTGCCGACGTCGCCTCGAGACTGGATTTCCAGGCGACTGCGACGAACGCTACCCGGTCCGCGTACTCGAGGGCCAAACTGTCTACGACGGGCAACTCCCGTCGACAGGTGCCTCACCACTCGGCCCAGAAGACCAAATAGACGGGCTTCTGCTCGTCGGTGAGCGAGAACGTCGATCCGTCGTCTAGCGCCAGGACAAAATCGGGGGCCGCAGGACCTTCGACCTGGGGTGGAGGTTCGGTAGTCGACGCGGTCGTTGAGGTTTCCCCTCCCCCGGCACTACCTGTTGTTGCCGTCGAAGGAGGGGTGACGGTTGTCGCCGTTGTCGAAGTGCTGGTATCGATCGCTCCAGAATCCCCGGCGCAGGCAGCGGCAGTCAGAACGAGTGTCGCAATGAACGCGCTCCGTCGAATCCAATACCGCATGTTTCTCCTTGGTTGTTCTTCGGACACTGTACGCAACCACCCCGGGGCCGGGATGATTCCCGGCCAACGTTCAGGTTTTGTTTAGATCTGCAGCGCAAGACCGACAGGTTCCGACGAGGGCGAAATGCACACCCTCGGCCACGAAACCGTATCGGGCGGTGACCTTGGCAAGAGCCGGTGCAAGCTCTTCCAGAGGTATTTCCACCGACGTACCGCATCGTTCGCAGACCAGGTGCTGATGATCGGACTCTTTCGAGAGGTGGTACACGCCAGCCCCGTGTCCTAGATGAACGTGGTGGAGGTATCCGAACTCCTCCAGCACATCAAGCGTCCGATAGACGGTCGATGGGTTGATCCCCACTCCGGCTTTCTCCCGGGCCCGACCGAGGATGTCCGCGGCGCTCATATGCTCTTCATGTGAGCTGGCAAGAACTTCACAGATCGCCGATCGAGCCCTCGTGATACGGAGCGAGCGCCCCCGAAGAGCGTCGATGAGGTCGTCAGCGGATAGATGCATCTTCTTCAAACGTTCGACGCGAGTTGCCGGCTCCGCTCGATCACCCGATCGAGCACGGCGGCCGCCGACCCGCTGTCAATCGATACGACGGCTTTGACGACCGCTTCCTCGAATCCCGACGCCAACCCGGCCACGACGATGGCCGGGGCAGCGTTGACGACGGCTATATCGCGTTTCGGCCCGGGCTCGCCACCCAGAATGGCCCGGGTGATAGCAACGTTCTCCTGGATCGTTCCTCCCCGCAGGTCCACGGCGTTGGCCCTCGGCACGCCAAAGTCCTCAGGGGTGAATTCGGCGTGCGTGATCTCGCCCCGCCGGAGCCGGTAAATGAAGGACGGACCGGTCGTCGTGATCTCATCGAGACCATCTTCGCCGTAATAGACGAAGGCGTACTCGGCCCCCAGCCGATCCAGCGCTCCAATCATCTTGCCGGCCATGGCCGCATCGGACACACCAACCGTCTGATGTCGCGATCCGGCCGGGTTGGCGAGCGGCCCGAGAAAATTGAATACGGTCGGGACACCGAGTTGGCTTCGAACCGGCGAAGCGTGCCGCATGGCCGGGTGGTAGGTCGGGGCGAAGAAGAAAGCGAATCCTGCTTCCTTGAGGAGAGTGGCGGTGGCTGCCGGCGCAAGGTCGATAACCACACCAAGGCCTTCCAGCAGGTCCGCCGAACCCGAAAGCGAAGAGGCTGCCCGGTTGCCATGCTTAGCCACTCTCACACCAGCCCCCGCTGCGATGAACGCCGCCGTGGTGGAGATATTGAAGGTCCCCGACTGGTCTCCGCCCGTGCCGGCTGTGTCCACGATCACGGCGTCGTCGACGGCAACGGGTACTGCAGCGTCACGCATGGCCCGAACAAGTCCGACGATCTCATCGACCGTCTCGCCCTTCATCCGCATCGCCAGGATCATGGCCGCGATCTGCGCATGGGTGGCCCGGCCGGCCATGATCTCGGTCATCGCCGCGTAGGCGCGATCCTCGGACAGGTCGTCACCGCCGGAAAGTGTCCCGAGCAGGTCCGACCACGGAAAAGCAGTGAATTCAGCCATGGAGGTGAGTCTACCGAGTACCCAGTATCCAGTACCCAGTTACCCGTTGGCAGTTGGCAGGGAACTCGTCCGGCGAAACGCCTCCGCTCGTTGGTGGGAACGATCCCCCCTCCGGTTCGGCTGCGAGCCGAACCACCTCCCCCCAACCGACTCGCTTCGCTCGTCAGGGGGAGGGCGGTGTTCAGCCTGCTCGGAACGCTTCGATTCCGGTGATGGCATTACCCATGACGAGGGTGTGCACCTCGTGGGTGCCTTCGTAGGTGTAGACCGACTCAAGGTTGTTCATGTGCCGGATCACCGGATACTCGAGGGTGATCCCATTGGCGCCCGAGGACGCTGCGAGCCGACCTCGCCACCTCGAGGGCAGCCCGAACGTTGTCCATCTTCCCGAAGCTCACCTGCTCGTGGGTGATGGTGCCTGCGTCTTTCATCCGGCCGAGGTGGAGCGCGACAAGGGTTCCCCGGTTGATCGCCACCATCATCTCCACCAATTTCTGTTGGGTGATCTGGAACGAAGCAATGGGGACCCCGAACTGGACGCGTTCTTTCGAATAGTCCAGGGCAGCTTCGTAGCAAGCCCGGGCCGCACCTATCGCCCCGAACAGGATCCCGAAGCGGGCTTCGTTGAGACAGGACAGCGGACCGCGCATCGAAGCCACGTCCGGGCAGCACCGCATCGGACGGCAGGCGCACATCATCAAGGACCAGCTCTGACGTCACCGAGGCTCGCAGCGACAGCTTCTTATGGATGTCAATGGCTTGAAACCCGGGCGTATCGGTCGGCACGATGAAGCCCCGCACGCCCTCCATCGGTGTGGGCCCACACGATCGCTACATCGGCGATGCCGCCATTGGTGATCCACATCTTGCTTCCCGAGATGATCCAATCATCCCCATCCCGGCGGGCATGCGTTCGCATGCTGGCCGGGTCGCTACCGGCATCTACCTCCGTCAAGCCGAAACAACCGATCACCTCGCCGGCCGCCATAGGCGGGAGCCACCGCTTTTTCTGCTCCTCCGACCCGTATTTCCAGATCGGGAACATGGCCAAAGACCCTTGAACGGAGACGAAACTCCGGGCACCACTGTCTCCCGCTTCGAGTTCTAGACAGGCGAGTCCGTACTCGACTGCGCTCATACCGGCGCAGCCGTACCCTTCGAGATGCATCCCGAACAGACCGAGGGCACCCATCTCTTTGGCAAGTTCCTTGGGGAATGTCCCCTCCTCGAACCATGCAGCCACATCCGGCAGGATCCGATCACCAACAAACTGGCGGACCGTGTCGCGAACCAGTTTCTCTTCGCTCGAAAGCAACGAATCGATCGCCAGAAAGTCGCGGGGATCGGGTCCCTTGGCCATGGTTCACCTCATCTGCACGTAACATTCTCCGGAACCGAGGACACGATCCCGTTCCCCTAGATTACTGTTGTCGAAGGGTTGCGGTTATCGGTGCGGTACGCTTTCTCGCCGCGTAATGGGCAGGTTTGGGCGGATACCGCCGCTTTCCTCACTACACTGATTTGTCCGCAGATCCGAGGAGTAACGAGGCGTGAGCACCAGGTTGTACTTCGCATACACCGCCCTCATCTCGCCCCGCCGGATGGCTGAAGCGGTGCCGGGCGCCCAATTCAAGTTCATCGCCCACCTCCCCGAGACGCGACTTGTGTTCCCGTACAGCAACGGCGCCTGGGAAGGCGGGCTGCCCTCGGTGCGAGCCGAACCGGCAACACCGTTTGGGGAGCCGTGTTCGAAGTGCCCGGCAAACAAGTCGCCGATCTTGACGCCATCGAAGCCACGGAAGGCCGGATCCCAACCGAGAATTCCGTGCTGTCGATCGGGAAGGGCACCGCCATCCCGTATTGACTCACGTGCACAATGGTTCAGCGGGATCCGAACAGACGCCATCGCGCGAATACATGCGCCTCGTGGTCGAAGGCGGCCACCACTGGAAACTGCCCGCCGGTTGGGTCGCCGGCCTCGAGGAATACGTCGAAGAGCCGCTTTTCTGCTCCCAGCTATCAGCCGTCAGCTCAAGAGGCCGGACCACTTGGGTTTCCTGAAAGTCGTACCAACTACCATCAGCATCACGCATCAGGAGGACCGACGTGTCAGAGAACAGCGCCAGCAAGTGCCCCGCGATGGGTACCGCTCACCAGGCCACGGGGGCCACGGCCAACCAGCACTGGTGGCCGAATCAGTTGAACCTGCGGATTCTGCGCCAGAACGCTCCTCAGGCCGACCCGATGGGTGAGTCATTCGAGTACGCCGAGGAGTTCAAGACCCTCGACTTCGACGCCCTCGCCGAGGACGTCGATGCCCTCATGACCCAGTCCCAGGACTGGTGGCCCGCCGACTACGGCCACTACGGACCGCTCTTCATCCGCATGACGTGGCATGCCGCCGGCACCTACCGAACGTACGACGGCCGGGGCGGTGGCGGGACCGGCGCACAGCGCTTCGCCCCGCTCAACAGCTGGCCCGACAACGCCAACCTCGACAAGGCCCGCCGACTGCTGTGGCCGATCAAGCAGAAGTACGGCCGGAAGATCTCGTGGGCCGACCTGCTGATCTTCGCCGGGAACCGCGCCCTGGAAACGATGGGCTTCAAGACCTTCGGCTTTGGTGGCGGCCGCCGTGACATCTGGGCACCCGAGGACGACATCTACTGGGGCCCGGAGCGGGAGTGGCTCGGCGACGAGCGCTACAGCGGTGACCGGGAGTTGTCGAATCCGCTCGGTGCCGTCCAGATGGGCCTGATCTACGTCAATCCGGAGGGGCCGAACGGCAACCCGGACCCGATGGCCTCTGCCCGGGACATCCGGGAGACATTTGCCCGCATGGCAATGAACGACGAGGAGACGGTGGCGCTCACCGCCGGAGGCCACACGTTCGGCAAGATGCACGGAGCAGCCAGCGACGAGCACCTGGCTCCCGAGCCCGAGGGTGCCGGCCTCGAAGAGCAAGGCCTGGGGTGGCAGAACAGTTTTGGCAGCGGCAAGGGGGACGACACGATCACGGCCGGGCTCGAGGGCGCCTGGACCAACAATCCAATCAAGTGGGACAACGGCTACTTCGAGAACCTGTTCAGCTACGAGTGGGAGTTGACGACCAGCCCCGCCGGTGCCCACCAATGGACACCCAAGAACCCCGAGGCGCAGGGCACCGTTCCCGACGCCCACGACCCGTCCAGACGGCACGCACCGGTGATGTCGACGGCGGACATGGCCATGATCGTGGATCCGGCCTACCGGGAGATCTCGAAACGTTTCTACGAAAACCCGGACGAGTTGGCCGACGCCTTCGCCCGGGCGTGGTACAAGCTGCTGCATCGCGACATGGGTCCCGTCACCCGGTACCTCGGCCCGTGGGTTCCCGAAGAGACACTGATCTGGCAGGATCCCCTGCCCGAGGTCACAAGCGAGCTGATCGACGACGAGGATATCGCCGCTCTCAAAGGCAAGATCCTTGACTCCGGTCTCTCCATCTCCCAGCTGGTCTCGACCGCCTGGGCATCGGCGTCGACCTATCGAGATACCGACAAGCGCGGTGGCGCCAACGGGGCGCGGATTCGCCTTTCGCCACATTCGGGGTGGGATGTGAACGTGGCGTCGGGCGTATCGGTCGTGCTGGGAACCCTGGAGCGGATCCAGCAGGACTTCAACGGCACGCAGACGGGCGGGAGGATGGTCTCGCTGGCCGACCTCATCGTGCTGGGCGGGTGCGCCGCCGTCGAGTCCGCCGCAGGGCGGGCCGGGCACGACGTGCAGGTGCCATTCTCACCGGGACGCACCGATGCCACCCAGGAGCAGACCGACCCCGAGTCGTTCGCTGTGTTGGAGCCGACTGCGGACGGGTTCCGCAACTATGTCCAGAAAGGCCACGAGATCCCGGCCGAGCATATGCTGGTGGACAAGGCGTTCATGCTGACGCTGTCCGCTCCCGAGATGACGGCGCTTCTCGGTGGCATGCGCGTTTTGAACACCAACGTCGGCCAGGCTGCGCACGGAGTCCTCACCAACCGGCCCGGGTACCTCACGAATGATTTCTTCGTGAACCTGCTCGACATGGGGACGGTGTGGAAAGCGAACTCGGAGTTCCAGGACGTGTTCGAGGGTCGGAGCCGCGAGAGCGGCGAACCTCTCTGGACCGGAACGCGGGTCGACCTCGTCTTCGGGTCCAACTCCGAGCTGCGGGCGATCGCCGAGGTTTACGGGAGTCTCGACGCCGAGGAGAAATTCGTGCACGACTTCGTCGCCGCGTGGAACAAGGTCATGGACCTGGATCGCTTCGACCTCGCATGATCTGGCGAAGCAACAGTTCAATCCGTTCAACCCAGAACCGACGACTTTGACTCTCACGAAGACGAAAAGGCCCCGGACAAGCTCCCCGCAACGCGGCTAGCGACCACCGGTTCTTGCGCCACTAACGTTGACCGGCAACGCAGGAGGGAACCGGGTGGCGATTCGTTGGAGGGCCGTGCTGATGGGGGCCGCGTCCGGCTTGCTAACGACCGTACTCGCCGGGCTGCTGGCATCGCTGATCGCTGGTTCCTTGGGAGCCGACGACCCGCTCTCTCTTGGTGTCGTGCTTGGTGCTGCAATCGGCCTGTTCGTTGCCGGTCTCACAGCCGCCAGGTTTGTTTTTCACCAGTGGGCTCTGCATGGTTCATTCGCGGCCCTCTTGACCGTGTTGGTGGTCGGCACCGATGCCCTGCTGCGCGGCAGCGAGGCTGCGGCTCTCACCCTGGCCGGGTACGCCGTACTGGCCACCCTTCTCGGAAGCCTGGGCGGCTACCTGGGACGTCGCGGAGAGCGGTAGGGCGAATACCTACTGTATTCGCAGGCCGCAACGAGGTATCCTGACGGGGCGAGTCCGCCGGACGGTCGCTGTGGGTTCTTCCGAACCCGCAGAGGAAAGTCCGGACTCCACAGGGTGCGGTGCTGGATAACGTCCAGGCGGTGCGAACCGACGGAAAGTGCCACAGAGAACAGACGGCCGATGGGGCCTGACCGTCTTGCGACGGTCAGGTGTGAGGTTTCGATCTCGCAGTGGTGCGATGAGCATCACTTCACAGGCAAAGGTGAAACGGTGGTGTAAGAGACCACCAGCGGGCCGGGTGACCGGTCCGGCTCGGCAAACCCCACCGGGAGCAAGGCCAAGCAGGGAGCGGGTGACCCGCCCTATCTCCCAGGTAGGCCGCAACGAGGCAGATGGAGACGTTTGCCCCAGATAGATGACCGTCGCCGGTCTCCGGATCGGCACAGAATCCGGCTTATAGGCGGACTCGCGGGTTTCGGAGGGCCCCTTCCGAGGGGCCCTCCCCTTTCATCCGTTAGGGACCCGCTTTTCGCGATGGGCTCGACCTGTAAGGCGATTCCTTGTCTTGCTCTGCGGCTGCCCTTGGACGCGGACAACATTCATGCTGCAGGAGCGCACCAAACGGGCCCCGTCCCACAAGGGTCCGAACGCCCCACCAACAGTGCCAAACGGCCGCATACGACGAAACGGCCCGTCGCTACACTCGGAGTACCACCGCACGGATGGAGATTCCCGATGCAAGCGACCGGCCACTACCTCCCGCCCCGCACGCCCGTACCCAGCGATCTCGACATAGCCCAGGAAGCGCCGATCGAGCCGATTCTGTCAATCGCGGAACGGGTGGGGCTCCAGCTGGAAGATCTGGAGCTGTACGGCAACTACAAGGCCAAGGTTCACCTCGACGTCCGCGACAAGTTCGCCGACCGGCCTCTCGGCAAATACATCGACGTAACTGCTATCACGCCGACGCCGCTCGGAGAGGGAAAGACCACCACTGCCATCGGACTCAGCCAGGGTTTGGGCCAACTGGGCCACCGCGTCTTCACCACGATCCGCCAACCGAGCATGGGGCCCACCTTTGGGATCAAAGGTGGAGCGGCCGGCGGGGGTTATAGCCAGGTAATCCCGATGGAAGACTTCAACCTCCACCTCACCGGCGATATCCACGCGGTCACCGCCTCCCACAACCTGCTGGCGGCCGCCATCGACAACCATCTCAAGCACGGGAACGACCTGAACTTGAACCCGTTCTCCGTTACCTGGCCGCGGGTCGTGGATCTGAACGATCGCGCGTTGCGGAACGTCATCGTGGGTTTGGGCGGTCGGATCAACGGCAGTCCCCGCGAGGCGGGATTCGATATCGCCGTTGCTTCGGAGGTCATGGCCATCCTGGCACTCGCGACCGATCTTTTGGACTTGCGAGAGCGCCTGGGTCGGATCGTCGTTGGCACGACCTTCGCCGGTGAACCGGTCACCGCCGAGGACCTGAAAGTGGCTGGAGCCATGACCGTCCTCATGAAGGACGCCCTTATGCCGACCCTGCTCCAAACCCTCGAGCACACCCCGGCACTGGTCCATGCCGGCCCGTTCGCCAATATCGCCCATGGAAACTCAAGTGTCATCGCCGACCAGATCGCGCTGAGGCTCGGCGACTACGTCGTCACCGAGTCGGGGTTCGGTGCCGATATCGGCATGGAGAAATTCATGGACATCAAGTGCCGGGCGAGCGGCCTCACCCCGGACTGTGTGGTGATCGTCGCCACCATCCGTGCGCTCAAGATGCACGGGGACGTAGGACGGGTGATCGCCGGAAAACCGCTTCCGCCCGAACTCATCGAAGAGAACCTTCCCGGCCTCGAGCGAGGAGCCGCGAATCTGGTTGCCCATATCAGTATCGCCAGGAGGTTTGGAGTACCGGTGGTCGTTGCGGTCAATCGGTTCGAAAGCGACACCGACTCGGAGATCGCCCTCCTCGAGAAGATTTCGGTCGAAGCGGGCGCCGAAGCCTCCGTGATGACCGATCACTGGGCTCAGGGTGGGGCCGGATCCATAGCCCTGGCCGAGGCTGTGGTCCGAGCATGCGATCAACCAAAGAACTTCCGGTATCTCTACCCGCTCGACATCCCGATTCGGGACAAGATCGAGGTGATCGCCACCAACGTGTACGGAGCCAACGGGGTCGACTTCCTGCCCGAAGCGGAGGCAAAGCTGAAGCTCTACACCGACCTCGGCTACGACAACTTGCCGATCTGCATGGCCAAGACCCACCTCAGCTTGAGCCATGAGCCACAGTGGAAAGGCGTGCCGACGAACTTCCGACTGCCGGTGCGCGATATCCGGGCGAGCGTGGGGGCAGGCTTCCTGTATCCGATGTGCGGAACCATGCGGACGATGCCGGGACTACCCTCACGACCTGCGTTCGAAAACGTCGACATCGACCCCACCACGGGCCGCATCAAGGGACTCTTCTAACATGCGTCGCCACGTGCCCGCCACCCACCCCGGAAGGGAACGCCCATGATCAGTCCTGAAGAACTCGAGCGGTTGCCATTCTTCAAAGACCTGGACGCCGAGGAGCGCCAACTGCTGGCCGGTATCGCCCGCAAGGAATCCGCCGTCGCCGGTCAGCGGATTTTCGAGGAGGGAGCGCCGAGCCATACCTTCTACATCGTTGTCAGCGGACTCGTCTCGTTGCGGCAGAAGACCCGCCACGGGGGCGAGGAAGTCGCGATGGAGGCCGGACGACCCGGCGAGTTGATCGGTGTCTCAGCCATGCTGGGCGCTGAGGGGATCCACCCGACAAGCGCAACGTGCCTCGAACCGACCGAACTGATCGAGATCGATGCACCCGTCTTGATGGCCGCGCTCGAGTCCAACCCGGCCGTCGGTTTCAGGATCTTGCGCCGGTTGACCCACATCATGGCCGAACGGCTCGCCGCTGCCCGGTCTCAGATCCGGAGTCAGGGTCGCCCGGGGCTGATCTCCCACGGGTGAACCCTCAGCCGGTCAAACGGAGGGCACTTCCCGGACGGCTTGCTCGATTTCGAAATAGTCCGCTTCCTCAAAGCCAAACCAGCGGGCTACCAGGTTGGACGGCACCGCCTGCACCCTGGTGTTGAAATCTCTCACGTTGGCGTTATAGAAGCGTCGCGCGGCCTGGATGCGGTCCTCGGTGATGGCCAGTTCGCGTTGTAGCTCGAGGAAGTTGTGACTGGCCTTGAGATCCGGATAGTCCTCGGCCAATCCCAATACGCTACGCACGCCCCTCACCAATTCATTCTCGGCCTCAGCAGCCCGGGCCGGGGAACCGGTTTCTGTGAGGGCCCTCGCCCGCGCCGCCGCTACGTGTTCAAAGACCTGTCGTTCGTGGTCGGCGTAACCCTGGACCGTTCTCACCAGGTTCGGTATCAGGTCGTACCGTCGCTGCAGTTCTGCATCAACATTGGCCCATGAGTCGCGGATCAGGTTGCGCTGCCGAACAAACCGGTTGTAAGAAACCAGCAGGGCGACAACCGGAACAACCACCGCCAGACCAACGATTACGAAAACCGGCTCCACCTACTGAACCTCCACTCCACGCTGGCCCCCGCCGGGTCCGTACAGGCTCCACACGACCCTGGGGATGTTCTCCTGGAGAAGCCGGGGGCGATCGGCAAGACCCGGCCAGGAGGCGATGGGTATGCGAGATACCGCACACAAAAGGTACGAGCCTGAGATTTCCCACCGGGCTTTGCCCGAGTTCGCGAGCAGCCACTCCATCATGCGAGCATCGATCAAATCAAAAGCGAATTTCCGGTTGTCGGACTTGATCTCGAACCGCCGGTTGAACTCCTCAGACTCAAAGGTTATGTCCCGCATCCCGAGGCCATCGGCGAGTCGGGTGAGCAATCCCTCGGGCGCGATGGAAAGGTTCGGGAAACGCCCGCCCATTTCCACCATGGCGCAGGAGAAGTGGTTGTAGGAACGCGAAACTTGCCCCTTGGAGTCTCTGGTCTCGGTGTAATACCAATAGTCGAACAGGAAGGCCGGGGCGTCGCCCTGGACTCCTGACAGGACGTTTTCGACGCCCTGGCCGGCGCCCATCCGAAACAGATCGAAGGGAAGGCGCACGATCCCCGTTGAGTCGTATCGCGAATAGGTCATCCCCAGTTGCGCGGCGAGTTGGTGGATCTCCTCTCGGCGTTTGCGGTTTCTGACCAGCGTGAAGACCAGCAACCCGACGGCCAGGAGCACGAAAACGATGTATATCTCGGGTCCAGCCATAGGACCCAATTATCGTCGCTTGGAAACGTCCCGTCTTCGTTCTGAGGCGGTTTCGTTCTGGTGAGAACGAGAAGCCCCACCAGGAGTTCGGATGTGCCGGCAGCCGCTCACGGCCCCGCTAACGTTTCCGGTCAAGCTCATGTTGTTCCCAACCGTTGATTTCGCCATCTTCTTCTTGGTGGTCCTCACCGCCAACTGGTTCCTGATGCCGCACCCCAAGGTGTGGCGCATCGTGATGCTCGCGGCCAGTTTTTTCTTCTACGGCTCTTGGGATTACCGCTTCACGGCCCTCCTGGCCGGATCCATTCTCATCAATCAAGCGTTTGCCGTTGCCATCCATCGATCCGTTGGGCGAAGGAGATATCACCTGGTCACCGGCGCCGTTGCTGCCAATCTTGGCATCCTGGGGTTCTTCAAGTACTACGGTTTCATGGTCACATCGGTCGCCAACACACTCGAGGCGATCGGCTTGCAGGCCTCGTTGCCGTTGCTGCAGGTGGTTCTGCCGGTTGGCATATCATTCTTCACATTCCAAGCACTCAGCTATGTCATCGATATCTACCGGGGGAAGTTCGCTCCGGTTCCACTGCTCGATTTCGGCCTCTACTTGAGCTTCTTCCCGCAGCTGGTTGCCGGGCCGATCGTCCGAGCTGGCGAATTCCTCCCGCAGTTGAAGGAGCCGCGCGACCCCCGCCGGATCGACAGTTCGCGGGCCTTCTACTTGATCGCCATCGGGTTAGCCAAGAAGGTGGTGATTGCCGATTTTCTGGCTACCCAGATCGTCGACGGTGTCTTCACCACGCCGGGTCAGTTCTCGTCTCTCGAGGTGCTCATCGGAATCTACGGGTACGCCGTCCAGATCTACTGCGATTTCAGCGCCTACTCCGACATCGCTATCGGAGTGGCGCTTCTCCTCGGGTTCGCTTTTCCGGACAATTTCAACGCGCCCTACACCGCTTTGTCGATCAGGGACTTCTGGCGGCGGTGGCATATGACCTTGTCGCGATGGTTGCGGGACTACCTGTACATCCCTCTCGGGGGGTCGCGGAAGTCAGGGACTGCAACCTATCGCAACCTGATGCTCACCATGTTGCTGGGAGGTCTGTGGCACGGTGCAGCCTGGAGCTTCGTGTTGTGGGGAGGTTTGCACGGCAGTTGGCTCGCCTACGAGCGGTGGCGGGAAGAACGACGGCGGGAGCAGGGCTTGCCCGAACCGGCCGATACCGTCGGGCGGCGCATCCTGGCTCGTCTCGTCGTGTTCCATCTGGTCTGTCTCGGCTGGGTCCTCTTCCGGGCCGGTTCCTTGACCGTGGCCTGGGACGTGATCACCCGTCTGGTTACCGGATGGGGACCAGCCCCCGCGGTCACGCCGGCGGTGCTGCTGGCGATAGCGGTTGGCATCGGCGCCCAATATGTCTCCAAGGGCGTCGTGGTGCGGATCCAGTCCATGTTTTCCCGCCTCGCCCCGGCTCTCCAGGGCTTGACCCTCGCCTTCGTGCTGGCCGCCATAGACGGTCTTGGCCAGGAAGGCGTCGCCGCCTTCATCTACTTCCAATTCTGATGCCATGACCCATCGACGCCGCCTCCAACCCCGACGCCGCTCCCCTGCCGGCCACGTCCTGTTGGTCGTTGTGATTTCGCTGGGCCTCGGCTCACTGCTCAACGCTCGAGCATTGGAACGCACCGCCACCAACCTCCCCTACGGAACCACCCGGTCCGTGGCCGTTGCCCTTACCGGACCCCTCCGGTCGATCAGTTCGTTCCTGCTTCTGGACCGGCCGCGCGAGGCACTCGACGCGCTCGTTGGGACGCACGGAACCCGACCCGGACATCGTCATCGTTGCAGATCCAGATCCCGTGCCACCCGCCGGCACGACCACCACTTCAACGACTGCCCCGGACCTAGGTTTTCAGCTTCGAACCCCAACCCCGGCCGATCCTCTCAATGTTTGGATCATCGGCGACTCGCTCATGGAGTTGCTTGGTCCGTCGATTGTCAACGAGAGCGATGACAGCGGTGTCGTGGACGCGGTGGTTGACTTTCGGTTCGTGTCGGGGCTCACGTGGCGCGATTTCTTCGACTGGCCCGCCTATGCCGCCGAGCAGCTACCCCTGGTCCAGCCGGACGTCGTGATTGCCATGTACGGAGGCAACGACGGTCAAAACGCCAATGTTGACGGTGTCATCGTCGAGAGATGGACTCCGGAGTGGATCGAGTTCTATCGCGGCAGGGTGGCAGAAGCCATGGACACGTTCATTTCGGAAGGTTCGATGGTGTACTGGATTGCTCTGCCGATCATGGCGAGTGACCTCTTCAGTGAGCACGTCGCGTTGATGAACGAGGTCTATCGCGAAGAGGCAGCCAAACGGACGGCCGTTTCCATCATCGAATCTTGGGACCTATTCACAGATGAGTCCGGCAACTACTCGGCCTACCTCACCAACGCGGCCGGAAACCTCGAATTGATGCGATACGGTGATGGAGTCCACTTCACCTGGGCCGGCGCCCGCCGCCTCGCCACCGCCGTTTTCGAACAGATGCAGACCGACTGGTCGGACGGCTGATATCGGCTGTCCGAAACGGCCAGCGCTCAGCGGTCGCGGTCGAGGGCTACTTCGGCGGCGTGCGGCCACCCCAGCGGGCCTTGTCCGATCAACCGTATCAACCCTGGCAGTTCGATGTCGGCCCAGCTGCCGTCCGCCTGCTGGACCAGCATCGGCACATCGACTTCCTGGAGCATCCCGGTATCGCCGACCGAGTCTCCGACCCCGCATGACGTGATCGTCCCGAGCTCCCGGTAGCGCGATATTACATAACGAACAGCTTGCGCCTTGTCGTGCTGGCCGAGCGCCGTCCAGTAGCGAGCTCCGTGGAGCATGCGCATCCCAACCTCTTCGAGATGATGGGCAAGCCGGAGCTCACGGTCCGGGGTGGGGTCCTCCAGGACAAACGTCTCGGTGAATTCCCGGGTCCGGGCTTTGGTCGCTTGAGAAAGCGTCAGCCCGGTGAGCTGTGCCACCTCCTCAATGGAAAGAGCGCCGAAGCCTTTCACAGATACTCTCGCCGCCCCGGCAGCCTGCTCCAGGCCCTCTCGGACTTCCCGGTAGGTGAGGCCGAAGGTGACCAACTCCTGCTCGCCATCTCCCGCGCTGGAACCGGGAAAGTCGACCGGGAAAATCACTCCTGCTCCGTTTTCCACGATGTAAGGATCGTCGAGGTCGAACCGGGCCCGCAGCGCTTCCTGCTCGGCTCGAGTCTTCGCTGAACACAGCACGACCGGGATGCCGGCCCGCTGCAGCGCAGCCACCGCCTCAACGGCGGGTCCCGGATCGAAGGTGTCGTGCGCGAGCAGGGTTCCGTCGATATCGGTAACGAGGACGACGCGCCTCTGGTTCTGACTCGGTGCCACTGGGGGTTTCACTCCTTCGGTGTGCGACACAAGATAATGCACGCCACGCCGTGGCCGTAACCCAAACGCTCAGCCCTCGATCAGAATCGTCCCGGGATTGTAGGAAAACCAAGCAAACCAGAACGTGTCCAGATGGGGAACATCGACCAGTTGGGTGCCCGCCAACGGTCCGGAAACGGCCTCTCCGACAACATTCCACGTGCTACCGGTCTCACCATCAACAAAGTCGGCCCCATCCGTCGTGAAGGTCAACGCTTCGCCGCCGGCCTCGGGAATGTACACGCTAACGTTTCCAACGTCGCGCCCACCATCGATGCGGCTTGACTCGAGCGCGGTGGCCTGGCCTGACGTCCAGAAGACGACCACCGGTTGGTCACCAACCGTGTCGTGCGTGGCCCGGGCCGGGTCGCCCGAGATAGCTTCGAGCGTCCATGCCTTGGCAGCACCTTGAAGCGAAACCCCGGTGACGCGCCGTTGAGCACCGATCTGGTCGTCCACATCACCCCGGAACAAGAAGGGGAAACCGGAAGGGTCGTCGTAGTTCGCATACGGGTTGGCGCCGTAGGACCTTGTGTGACCGGTGCTTTCACGGTCGAGCACGAGACCGGCCGGGAACGCCGCTTTGAACTCCGCCCATCCCAGAAGCGGCGACGAGATCGGGGTGAGTCGCTCGCCCGTAGCCAGGCCGGCAACCGCTTCACCGTTGTAATGAGTCCACAGTGACTCGGTCAGGCGGTCGTACATCACCAACGCCGAATTGAAGAGCAAACCGGACGTGCCGAACGTCGTTGTCTTTCCCTGCACCATCCGCTGGTACGACACCGCCGAATTGCAGAGCGGGCAGTAGGTTATCGATACGGGAACACCCCCGACGATGTCGTTGACAATCTCATGCCAGATCAGGATCTGGACCGGATAGGCACGGGCATCACCGTCGATTTCGAGCACAACAACGCCTTCAGCTTCGCCGAGATAGGCATCTGCCTCTGCAACGGAGACGAAGCCGGGCTCGTCGATGGCGGGAATACCGTCGGGCACCTGCCCGCGCATCAGCTGGGCAGTGTCGATGGTCGGCGGCGGAAGCGAGGCAGGGTATTCGTTTCCGGTGTTCGCTCCGGCGAACAGCTCAAGAGCCGACCGTTCCCCCAACTCTCCCCCGGCGGTCGTCGAGTGGGAACCCGGGGTCGATGTCTGATTGGTGGTGGTGGATGCCACGGTCGCAGCTCCCTCGTTCGTTTCTTCAGCGGCTGGTGAGCACGCCGAAACCACCATCGCCATGATCATTGTCATACCTAGCAGGCGCTTCACCCACGTACTCCTTGATTGCATAGGTGCCAACCGTTCTCATCATCAGATCTGTTCCCACAACGCCGGGGACTGTCGGAATTCCGACGGTAAGGTGTTGGGGTGTGCGGCCGTTACGTCATAGCCCAGGACGTTGATGCGTACGCCCGGTTCTTCGGTGTGGATGAGATTCGCAGCGAGATGTTGGAAGCCAGCTACAACGTTGCCCCCACCGACCCGGTCTACGCCGTGGTTGATCACGAGGACCACAGGCTGTTGGGGACCTTCCGCTGGGGGTTGATCCCTTTCTGGGCGAAATCTCTCACGGGAGGGCAGATCAATGCCCGAGCGGAAACGGTAGCCCAGAAGGCCATGTTCCGGGACTCATTCGCCCGCCGCCGTTGCATTATCCCGGCGGACGGCTTCTTCGAGTGGGAACAGCGGGAGCGCGGCAAGTTACCGCACTACATCTACCAGAAGGACGGATCCCCGATGGCGTTCGCCGGTCTCTGGACAACCTGGCGAGATCCCGAGACGGAAACCCGAGTCCGGTCGTGTGCGATCATCACCACGGAGGCCCACCCGTCGCTGGCTCAGATCCATGGTCGCATGCCGGTCATGCTCGACCCGGTCGTGTGGGATGCATGGCTCGACCGGACCGGGACGGACCCGGATCGCGCCCAGGCCCTCTTGAGGCCGCTCCCGGAGACGTCCCTGACCGAGCATGCCGTCTCAACCCTGGTCAACAACGTCCGCAACAACTTACCCGAGTGTGTAGCGGCACTACCGGACCGATCGCCGTAAGCTCCGGGATCGAAAGCAACGATGGGGAGATTCACGCAATCCATGACGAAATTCGCGTACTTCTGCGGCCATGAGCAATGGCACCCTGAACAACTGGTTGAACACGCTCGTCTCGCAGAGCAGGCGGGATTCGATCTCCTGGTTGTCTCCGAGCACTTCCACCCGTGGGTCGATGACACGTCGGCCGCCGGTTTCGCCTGGTCGACCATCGGAGCCATGGCGGCAGCCACCAGCAAGGTGGGCTTCGCAACCGGTGTCACCACTCCACTCTGGCGCTACCACCCTGCCGTCGTCGCCCAGGCGGCCGCAACCCTTGACCGGCTCTCGGCCGGTCGGTTCAACCTCGGAGTGGGCACGGGAGAGAACATCAATGAAGGCCCGCTGGGTTTTGTGTTTCCCAACTATGCGGAGCGAGCCGCCCGGATGCATGAAGCACTCCAGATCATGCGCCGTTTGCTCGACGGTGAAAAACTGACGTTTGCGGGCGACTACTACCAGACCGACCGCGCCAAGCTGTACAGCCCGCCACTCGGCCCGGTGCCGATCTGGCTGGCTGCGGGCGGTCCGAAGTCTGCCACCCTTGCTGCACAGCAGGCCGACGGCATCATCACGTCGGTCAAGGATCCGGCCACCACCATCGAGCGAGTCATCGAGCCGGCCCGGATAGCAGCCGAAGCCGCCGGACGTCCGATGCCAAGCCTGCTCGCCACCCGCTGGTCGGTTTTTGCGGGAAGCGAAGAAGAGGCGTGGCAAGCCTTGCACCCGTGGCGCGGACTTCGGGCGCCGGGCCGGCTCGAGGCGGTCGATCCTGCCGATCTCCGTGAGCGCGCCGACCTCCTGCCTCGAGAGGAAGTGCTCGGTCGCTATTCGATCGTGGCCAATCCCGATCAGATCGTTGCGACCTACCGACCTCTGATCGAGCGTTGCGCAGCCGACATCGTCACCATCCAGATGACCTCGTTGGATCAGACCTCGCTCATCAAGATGCTGGGAACCGAGGTTCTCCCCCAACTTCGAGCTATCGCCGCATGAGGCGGGACTTGTGCCCCTAACCAAAGGCACCGGGAACAAGGCACAATGGGACCACAGTGGAGAGGAGCAAAGGCAATGGCAAGGAAAGAACTCCCCGAAGGGACCGTTCTCCTCGACGTAACCGATGTGAGCTACGCATCGTTCGCCAAGGAATTCCTCGAAAGGACCGGCCACCAGGCATTGGTTTGCCATGGCCCTTCGGAGGGCCTATGTCCCCTCCTGGCCGGAGCCGGTTGCGAAAAGATCGATGCTGCGCACGGAGTCGTGTTCCAGTTCGACCTCGACCGTCCCGAACACCGGTCGATCCTGGCCCGGTACAAGAAGATCCTGGATCCAGAAATACCCGTCCGGGTTGTCGTTGAACACGGCCAGGACAAGACCTATGCCGAACTGCTGGCCGACACCGATGTGTGGGCAC
Organism: uncultured Actinomycetota bacterium; assembly: GCA_963715305.1. GTDB lineage: Bacteria > Actinomycetota > Acidimicrobiia > Spongiisociales > UBA4744 > UBA4744. The sequence goes on along the minus strand of CAVQSB010000004.1, from coordinate 27,136 downwards.
GCGAACCAACGGCCGGAGATCTGGATGCGTTCGCCGCCCAGGTTGAAGCAGCCGACGATTCGCGGGGCGTAAACGAATAGTGCGTTGAGAGGAACCGAAAGGGGCTCGCATGGAAAAGGACGTGACGCTCAACCTTCATCTGTCCGAAGACGACATCGAAACGATCGCCCACGCCGTTCTCAACCTGCGCGGCGATCACTTCGAAGCAGTGGGCAAGGCACGCCGCAATCCAGTCGACCCGCCGATGCCGGTCGTCGGCGAAGAGCTGGCTATCGCCCGTGCGCTACAGACCTTGACCGGTCACGTGATGGAGGCCGCCCAGGACAAGGTCGAGGCCTTTCTCACGAGGAGTTAGGAATCCGCCGCATCGCCCGGTGTGGAAACCTGCCTCGGCGATTCTTCTAGGAAGACCCTGCTTCGAACAGGAGAGCATCGACCTCCGCCATGGTCTCGGGACCTATCGGACCAAAGGGCTGTCGCTGGAGAGCAGCGAGCAGGCTGGCGCGCTGATCGGCGAGAGCAGCCCGGGCCATGTCGGCTGCAGGACTCGAATCGTGGCCGGCCAGCCACTCCCGAAACGGCGTAGCGAACGAAGGTCCGAAGGTTGCGAACAGGTCTAGCCGCCATCTGCCCTGTGTGTCCTGGCGGGCGATCCAGTCCCCCGATCCTTGTGACTGCTGTAGCGCCACGGTAACGGTCGCGAACTTCTTCCCCTCAACCGAGAACTCCTCACCCCCGCCGATGAGCACACCGGCGAGTTCCTCTTCTGCGAAGGCAGGAAAACCCGTCGAGAATGACCGCCAGAAGTTGGTGCGAACTTGATCGGGTAGTCCCTCCGACAGCATGGAAACAGTGTCGGTCACATCGAAACCCTCCAACGAAACCATCAAGGCAAGCTGGTCATCAAACGTGACCATACCGGTGTCCTCGTAGTCGCCCCGCTCGATCGCATCGAACAGACCGGTCAGCGCCTCTTCCGGCGTGGCAGCCCCACCCAAGGTGGTCGTTGTCGTCGACTCCGGCTCAGGTGCAGTCGTGCAGGCGGCAACGGCTACCACCAACACTGCCAGAACGAACACGGGCAACCTCACCAGGGCACGTTAGTGCTGCCCATCCTCGTAATCTCATCTCTCCGCTCGCATCGCCGACTGTCGGTGGGTCGGGCGCGAGAAGTGCCCCTGCGGCCCTGACGGCGCGCCACATCGGGCGCCCAGATCCTTACACTGCGCCGCCATGACGAACCGGCGTTATCCTCAGCGCGACAGCCCTCGGCCTGGCGGCCGGGCTCACCAGCGGCCTGTTCGGTGTCGGCGGCGGAATCGTGCTCGTACCGGGCCTGGTGCTGCTTCTGGCGTACTCACCGCACCGCGCCCACCCCACCTCTGGAGCTGCCATCGTCGTGACGGCCGGAGCCGCCCTGGTCCGATTCGCCGCCGATGGATCCGTCGACTGGCCGGTCGGGGTCGCGCTCTTTCGCGGGCGCCGGTGTCGGCGCTTTGCTCGGAGCACAGGTGATCGAGCGGATCTCGGCTCGTTGGCTGACCGGGGCGTTCGTGCTGGTCCTGGTGGTATCGGCGATGCAGATGCTGCTTCCGAACCGGGGACCGACTTCCGGAGGCTTTCATCACGTCGATTGACCTGGGCTGGTGGTCGGTCATCGGCCTCCTGGTCGCGGGAATGATCGCAGGCATCATGGCCGCAACCCTCGGGCTCGGCGGTGGCATCGTGTTCGTTCCGACCCTGGCCACCATCTACCTCGATGGATCAGCATGTAGCACAGGGGACGTCGCTGGCAGCGATGGTGCCAACGACGATTGTCGCTGCGGTGATACACGGGCGGGCCGGTCGCATCGACTGGCCGGTAGCGGCTGCGTTGGGCATCGGCGGCATAGCCGGAGGGTTGATCGGCGCCGATTGGGCCCTGGCCCTCGATCCGGTCCTGCTCCGGCGCCTGTTCGCCGGCCTGCTGATCGTCGTGTCAGTCCGGATGCTTCGCAGTCAGATGCCCGGTCGCTCCCGCTCCACCCCCGAGGTCGGCCCACCGGCTCTCTAGGCAGCCAGCCGGCCGGTGTGCAGAGAGCTCCGAACGGTGCTCGGGATCACTCAATTGAGCTTTGCGGAACACATAGATGAGATACCCGAGACCAACCGCCTCCTGGACGATTCGCAGTGGATCCGACACGAGCCGTTCCAACAGTCCCGACCAGTACTCGGGGACTCCCGGCGGGAACTCCCAGCCGAAAGCGGGCCACAAGAACGTTTCCTGAACGGTCCACATCGCGTCGAGGAGCAGATGAATCAGCGAACCGACCGCCAGGGCCATCCACCGTCGACGTACCCGCCCGCGTCGGGTTGCCAGAGCACAACCGACATCAACACGATCGAAAAGAGCAGCGTGTGGCCGATCACCTGGCTACTGGAGTTGAACGCATCGGGCAAGAGGATCGTACCGAGCGGCTTGTCGATGAGATCGGGCAGAAGGGCACCCAGGGCCAAGAATCTCACATCAACCTTCGGGTCACGAAAGACGTACCGAAAGATGGCGATCGTGCCACCGACGTGCCAGAAGATCATGAATGCAAAGGCCGGCCGGTTGTCACGGGACGAGGATTCTTCGACAGTGAAGACAACGGGGTAGTTCTTCGGAAAGCACCTGTTGTTGCTCGGCGTTCGATAGGCGCAGATGACAGCCACCACAGATGCCGCCCTCCATCAAACGACCGACGGCTACGCCTTCCTTGTGCTCTCGCAAGCTCTCGTAGAGCTCCATCAAGCCCGGATCGATGAGGGGAGCTATATCTTGTTTGCGAACTTCCTTCTTGGCGATCTCTGCGTCGAGTTTCTTCCACTCCTCAGAGACAATCGCCTCCAGGCGGTTTTCTTCCACCTGGGCCGACTCGAGCTCGACCTTGATAGACGCAACTTCCGTCTCCAGTGTTTCGCGCCGGTCGAGAAGGGCCAGGACTTCGTCCTCCATGGTTCCCTCCCGGCTGCGGAGCGATTCAACCTCCCGGCGCATGTTGTCTGTATCCCGAGCACTCAAGCCTCCGGCAAACAGGCGCTGCTCCTTCTGATGAACCTTCTGTTCGAGCAATTCGAGTTCGCCTTCGGCCTTGTCTTCTTCCAGACTGATCCGCTTGAACTCGTCGGAGATCTCCGCCAGCCGGTCGGCGATCCTCACGCTCCGGGCGTGCGCGTTGCGAAACTGCTCTAACTCAGGAAGGGACTGCCTTTGGTGAAGAAACCGGTCGATCTGCAGGTCGACGGCCTGCAGATCAAGAAGATCCGCCAGACTCTGGAATTCATTCATCAGTTGCCTCCCCCGAGGTGGGATGCGTGAGATCAATCGCCTCAGGCACGATACCGGCAACCAGAGCGTACAACCTCCGCATCCCGGGTCGTTCTGTGGCCATGTGCCCCGGATCCACCACCGCCATGCCGAAGTCGGCCGCTTCGACCATCCGGTGATGTCCGACATCTCCGGTAACCAGCACGTCTGCCCCTGCCGCGGCGGCCGCTCTGATATACGGGGAGCCCGAGCCGGGGACAACTGCCACCCGGCCGACGAGGAGCTGAGCATGGCCTTTCACCCGAACGCCGGTATCACCAACGGCGCCTTTCACCCTGGTGACTAGATCCTGCAGTTCGGTCGGTTCCGGGAGGCTTCCCACCCGACCGGCCATGCCGAGATTGGCTCCCACGGTGTAGACGTCAAAAGCGGGCTCTTCGTAGGGATGAGCGGCTACCAGCGCCCGCAGCACGGCGTCGCGCCGAGTGGACGCCACAGTCATCTCGATGCGAACTTCTGGTTCCCGGTTCAACCTCCCGACCGAACCCGCCGCAGGAGTCGCACCGTCGTCCGGAAAGAAGGTGCCGATTCCCTCGCCGCGAAATGAACACTGCGAGTAGTTGCCAATCGCACCACCACCGGCGCTCGCCATCACGTCTGCCACCAGGTCGGCGGAGTGTGCGGGGGTGAACGTGACGATCTTCACGAGCCTGGCGCCGTCGACGGGACCGAAACCGGTCGTATCAGCCAAACCGAGGTCCTCGGCGAGTGCGTCTGAGACGCCCCCGCGAGCAACATCGAGATTGGTATGAGCGACTGCCAGTGCAGTCCCCGCCCTGATGAGCCGGAGGGCGCGTCCGGCCGGAGACCGCCCCGCAGTGATCCGGGAAGTCGGCCGAAAAAGCAAGGGGTGGTACGTGACGAGGAGATCGATTCCGAGTTCCTCGACCCGACTCACCACCGATTCAGTCACCTCATGACAAACCGCCACAGCTTGTGCTCCGTCGGTGGGGTCGCCGAGCTGCAGACCGACCGGATCCCAGTCGGCCGCCTTGTCCCATGGTGCGGCACGTCCAAGCCGGCTCAGTACTTCAGCGATGTTCATCGAGCGGTGATGGTACTTGATGCTCTCAGAGGAGAAACCCACCAACCGGCGAGCAGCGCCGCCGGGATTCTCAGCTCGGACCAGGCGAGCAGCCGGCTCAACGGAGGTGGTCGGCGAGGTGGGCCGTGAGCAGGTCACGCCCGAAATCCCTACCGGGATCCCTCCACACGGAATGTATGTGATTGGCGCCATCCTGCGTGCAGTCGTACTCGACCAGCATGGTCGGGCCTTGCAGCCGGTAGTAGTGCGGTCGACGGGGACGATCGGATCCGGCCCAGGCAAAATGGATTCGCTCCATCCCTGCGGCCTTCAAACGGTTGCTCTCCAAAGCCGCCAAGGGGACCGGGAGTCGCGCTACGTAGAGATTCACCAGCTCAGCCAACAGACCCTGCTGCTCGGGATTCAGCGCACCTGCCGCCAGCCCGGCCGGACGCGACAACTCAATCCGCAAGGCATCGCGGTGCTCGTGGTCCATTGATTCCAGAACGGCCTGCATTTCTGGAAGCGGATGCGCGGGATCGCCCGGCACCGCGCTCGGAGGCACCTGCGAGCGGTTGGCGAGCACAATGTCGAGCGGAGCCCGGGCGTGAAGCAGAGCCTGGGTCCGTTGCTCCGTGTCGAGGCTGACGAGAAGGGTCCGGGCTGCGTCCTCCTCCTCGCCGCACGGCCGGAGTACCGGGTGATTCCCGTGGCGCACTTCCGTGGGGTTCGCCCCGAGAAACAGCGGGGTCGACGCCACGACGAGACCCTCGACGATCGTGTGGTGCACGTGAATATGGTGTCCTTCGAAACGCCAGCTCCATACGCCCCGAGGACCCGGGGTACCAAACACGGAAACCCAGAATCGGGCCGGATCTCTGTACTCATCAAGCACGAACCGTTCCTGGAGGTCGAGCACCGACTCCAGTGCCATGATGGCCGCAGCCTGGCCGAATGAGTGGTAGGACAAACCGGTGGAAAGCAGCCGCAGTACACGTTTGCGTTGGGCTCGTGTCAACTCGTGAAGCGCCAGCCCGGTGTACCGATCTCCGGCAGACTCGCGTGGGAAGTAAGCCCAGCTGGTTCTTGCCGCATCCTCGACAGGATGGAACAGCCGCTTTGTCAATTCGCCGTCCAGGGACTCCGCCAGGAACTCAACGGCATCAGCCATCGTCGTGCTGAGGCCGGCTGCGCCAACGAGGTCACTCACAACTCGAGTCTATGGCCTCCGCTGAGAAGCATCCGGCAAGACGGTCCGGGCGGCTTCAAACTCTCGAGGATTCCGTCTGGAGCTTCGCCACTCAAAGTGGTATTCTGGCAGTCGGGAGGCTCATGAAATACCAACGTATAGGCGTGGTTGGGGCAGGCGTTATCGGTATCGGCGTCATCCAGGATCTGGCGCAAACAGGCCATGACGTGGTCGTAGTCGACCTCGAGGACCACGTTCTAGAGGGCGCAATGAAGGCGCTGCGAAGAAACGTCCGGCTGCACCACCTTGTAGCCGGCACCGCTCAACCACTCAACGTGAACGATGTGCTCGGACGAATCCGGTTTGCTACGGATCCGGCACTTTTGCATGATCGCCAGATCGTGGTTGAAAATGTGACGGAAGACTGGGGTGTCAAGAAGCCACTCTACGAACAGATGGATACGATCTGTGACCCTGCCGCAGTGTTCGCGGCCAATTCGTCGATCATCCCGATCACCAAGATCGCTTCTGCTACCCGCAGACCGTCGAACGTCGTCGGGATGCACTTCATGAATCCAGTACCCCTCAAGCCGGTTGTCGAAGTGATACGCGGCCGCCTGACCTCGAACGGCACGATCGAAATGGCGAGACAGTTTCTCCAACAGCTGGCGAAGACGGCGATTGTTGTCAACGACTCACCCGGATTCGTCTCGAACCGGGTCCTCATGCTGACGATCAACGAGGCCGCCCTTGTTGTGGAGGAAGGTGTTGCTCCCGCTGAGGATGTGGACGCCATCTTCCGGGACTGCTTTGGACACTCGATGGGGCCCTTGGCCACTGCCGACCTGATCGGGCTGGATACCATTCTCCGGTCCATCGAGGGTTTGCAGCAGGAGTTCAACGACGACAAATACAAACCATCCCAGCTCCTCCGGACCATGGTGTCGGCCGGCCGGTTGGGTCGCAAGAGCGGCGAGGGATTCTTTGCCTATAGCCAGTTTACGAAACACTAGGGGAGTTCTATGGACGTCACCACCGCCAAGCAAGAGCTACGAGCATTCGTGATCGGTTCGCTTGGGAAACCGAATCTGACCGATAGCGACGACATCTTCGAAGTAGGCGAAGCTACTTCGCTGTATTCGATGGAACTCGTGTTGTTCATAGAGGAGAAGCTGGGCATTCCCCTGGAGGACGACGACCTCGAACGAGACAACTTCTCGTCCATCGGGGCCATGGCAGGCCTGATCGAACGGAAGCGGGGTACGCGTTGACCCCTCCTGTCGAGGAATGCTGAATCTTGCGGGTCGCATTCACAGCCAAGCAGCTTGAACGGCAACGCCGCTACAGAGCATTCGCCGACCGGTACGTGGTACCCAATGCGAGCGCATTCGACCGGAACGAGGCGCTCGACGGGGATGTCGTCCTGCGCCTGGCGAAGGCCGGATTCCTCGGGTCCCACCTCCCGACCCGATACGGCGGACGCCATCTCGACATGATCTCCTACGGGCTGCTCCACCAGGAACTGGGCAGAGCTTGCTCCTCGACCCGTTCCCTGCTCACGGTTCATGACATGGTCGGAGAGACCATCCTCCGTCTGGGCGGTACGAAGCTCCGGGAAATGTGGCTCCCACGCCTGACTGCCGGTGGGCAGCTTGGGGCCTTTGCTTTGACCGAACCCACCGCAGGCAGCGATGCAGGCAGCATTCAAACCACGGCAACACAGGACGGCAGCGATTACGTCATTAACGGCACGAAGAAGTGGATCTCCTTCGCGCAACTCGCCGACGTGTTCCTGGTTGTGGCGCGGATCGGATCGGGAGGCCCGATCGGCGGATTTCTGGTCCCGGCTGATTCCCCCGGCTTGACCGTCACTCCCATCACCGGAATGCTGGGCCTCCGAGCATCGATGCTGGGAGAACTCAACCTCCGCGACTGCCGCATCCCGGCCACGTCGAGGGTGGGGCCGGCCACTATGCCATCGGGGCTGGTTGTGGCAACGGCGCTGCAGTTAGGGAGGTACAGCGTGGCATGGGGTTGCGTTGGCATCGGCGAGGCCAGCGTCGAAGCATCGTTTCAATACAGCGCCGAACGAAAACAGTTCGGTGTTCCGATCGAGAAACACCAGCTGATCAGGAGAATGTTGACCGACATGCTTGCGGATACGTGGGCCGCCCGGCTCCTGTGTTGTGAGGCGGGCTATCGCTCGCAGCAACGGAGCCCGGGAATCGTGGAGAGCACCCTGATCGCCAAGTATTTCTCGTCGAGAATGGCTACGCGAGTCACCGCAGATGCCGTGCAAATCCACGGTGCCAGCGGCGCAAGCTCTGAACAACCGGTCGAGCGGTACTTCCGGGACGCCCGCATGATGGAGATCATCGAAGGAAGCACCGAGATCCAACAAATCACCATCCCGAAATACGGCCGCCAGGCATACGTCAACCGTCCGGATGGTGCGTCATGACCACGCCGACCGGAGGATCTACGTGACAACTCGCCCGGGAGCTGTCAAGTGCGTGGTGTGGGACCTGGACCATACGTTATGGGATGGTGTGCTGTTGGAGGGTGACGACGTAGCCATCCGGCCGGGCGTTGTCGAGGTGCTGAAGGCTCTTGACCAACGCGGCGTTCTCCACTCGATCGCCAGCCGCAATGACCACGACAAAGCAATGGAAAAGCTGGCCGAGTTCGGCCTGGAGGAGTATTTCCTCTATCCGCAGATAACGTGGGGACCGAAGTCGGTCTCGGTGAACAACATCGCAAAGAGCTTGAACATCGCCGCCGATGCCGTGGCATTCATCGACGACGACCCCTTCGAGAGGGACGAAGTTGCCGACGGCGTTCCCGGAGTGCTGTGCATCGATGCGGTGGAATCACCCGGACTGCTCCGTCGTCCCGAACTGCAGCCTCGCTTCGTCTCCGAAGACACCCGGCGGAGGCGAGCCATGTACCAGGCCGACATCCGGCGCGAGCAAGCCGCCGAAGGTATGGCTCCCGAAACGTTCCTCCGTTCGCTGGAGATGGTGTTCACCATTGGCGAGGCAAGCGATAGTGATCTCACCAGGGTCGAGGAATTGGCCGTTCGTACCAACCAGTTGAACTCAACCGGAATCACTTTCTCGTTTTCGGAACTGCAAGCATTCCAGCAGTCACCCGACCACCTCCTGCTGGTGGCCGGTCTCGAGGACCGTTACGGCAGCTATGGCAAGATCGGCATTGCCTTGATCGAACGGACCGACGAAACCTGGCTTCTCCGTCTGCTGCTCATGTCATGTCGAGTGATGTCCCGGGGCGTCGGGAAAGTGCTGCTCTCACACATCCTCCAGCAGGCGCGGATCGAGGGCAAGCGGGTTCTTGCAGACTTCGTGCGGACGCCCCGCAATCGGGCAATGTACCTCACGTTCAAACTGGCCGGGTTCAAGGAGGTTGAACGGGTCGGCGATGTCGCTCGCCTCGAACATGATCTGACGATCGTTGACCCGTTTCCGGAGTTCATTGATGTGAGGATCGGCACGTGATGCCTTCGCTGCTGCCGGCGCACGGCATCGTCGGTAGCGCATGAGCCGGTATCGGTTGGAGGCCTTTGAGCCAGGGATGCTCGACTCGGTCGCCGACCTCCGCAGAAGTCTGTGGGGCAGGTCACGCTCCTCGAATCGTGCCTACCTCGAGTGGAAGTACTTGCAGAACCCCTACCTCGCCGATCCGCTGATCTACGTCGCGTTTGCAGGCGATCGCGTCGTCGGAATCCGCGGCATGTACGGGACCAGCTGGCTGGCACCCGGCGTCGACGGGCACGTCGTCCTTCCGTGCGCCGCCGACAGTGGAATCGCGACCGAATATCGCGATCAGGGGCTCTTCGCGAACCTCACCAACTTCGCCATCGCGGATCTGAAAAGGCGAGGTTTCCAGTACATACTCAACATGAGCGCAACGCCCGCCAACTACGTTACGTCGATCATGGCGATGGGCTGGAAGAAGGTTGGTTCGTACGATCCTCTCCTCCGAACCCGAGATCCGATCCAACCGCGACAACCGACGCGGCCGCAGCCGGGAGCCGGCACCCGCTCCCGCCGGCTCATGGGCGCTCTCAAGAACTCAACCATCCTTCGGAGCGCGGTCAGGATGCTCAGAGAAGTCCGACGAGGGGCACTTGCCCGAAATCCGTTTGCGGAACTTGACCGGCACGACGTTCTCCCCGGCTCAGTGCCGGTCCAGGTCACCGACCTGCCCCGACTCGACGTCATGGGACGACTTGCCACACAGTCCGAACGTGCTGGGGCCATTCGTCATGTACGGGACGAGACCTACTACACGTGGAGATACAGAAACCCTCTCGCCAACTACAGGTTTGTCTTCCTGGGTGGCGACCAACCGGAAGCATTCCTCGTCCTGCAGGGCACGCACGCCGACGCAGCGATCCATGTGGTCGACTGGGCAGGCGACCCTGCAGGCGTGGGCGATCTCCTCGACGCCTCAATCCTGGGCGGCAAACCCGCCCGAATCGGCGCGTGGGGGGCGACCGTTCCGGCCGAAGTCCGCAAGCGCTTCGATCATGCCGGGTTCGCACCCGTCAGCTCCAGCCCGATGGCTCGACGAGGTGGATTAATCGCGCGGAGCCTCGCCGATAGCGATCCCGGCACGTGGGCTGTCGGAAGCTCGCAGCTCCTCAACCTCGCGAATTGGGATCTGCGCATGATCATCTCCGATCGTTTCTGACCGAGTCCATCGGGGCGACCTACCGCGTTCGCAGGATGCCCGGGCGGATCAATCCCACACGCACAAACCCTGGTAATCGACCTGCACTACCGGGTGACCGTCGCTCTCGATGAACGTCGGGACGAGACAAGCAGAAATGGACCCGTCGGGTTCAACGATGAACTGAGCGATTGCGGTGGTAGCCCCTGCGTCGGACAAACGCGGCCACACGAAGTTACCCAGACTCCACGCAATCGGTTTGCCGTTGTAGAACTCCAGTGGTTGGAGGCGGTGGGGATGGTGCCCGAAAATGCCGTCGGCTCCAGCGTCGATCATCGCATGGGCAAGTTCGATATCATCCTGACGGGGAGTTGTATCCAGCTCAACTCCCCAATGCACCGTGACGAACACGAGGTCGGCGACCTCGTCGGCCGCTCGCACGGCCGCCACCATGGCGTCCGTGTTATCGCCGCTTGCCATCCCGGGACGGTCTCCGGTGGCGACCCAATCATCCCAGGGAATGATTCCGCCGAACCCCAGTACCGCAATGCGCCACCCTTTCACCTCGACGTGAGCCGGCTGATGGGCTTCAACAATGTTGGCTCCAATCCCGACCGGAACCATCCCGGCCGCCGCCACGTTGGCACGGGTTTCGAGCAATGCCTCCTTCCCGAAATCGCCGCTGTGGTTGTTGGCGAGGTTGGCCACTTCGACTCCGCCCGCTCGCAATACGGGGAGGGCACTCACGTCGCAGTTGAAATTGAACACCGTCTTCACCGGCCGGCCGGTGGTTGCCGCCGCACACTCGAGGTTGACGATGGTGAGGTCATCCGCCAGGAACATGTCCTGCAATCCGTCGAAGACGTCGTCATACCCTCGAGTTCGGAACGCCGGGATGTAATCGGGATCGACATTGGTGTCGCCCACGCCGCTAATGATGAGGCGCTGCTTCGGCGGTTCTGTCGTGGTGGTGGGAGCGGCGATGGTCGAGGTGGTGTCGACGCAGCCGTCGTGCTGGGAGCCGCAGTGGAGGTGACCGTCGACCGTTGTGGTCGGAGTAGCAGCATCCGCTGGACGTGCCTGCCACCACACCCGAGCAGGCGGAGAGGAGCAAGCACATGGAGGCGATGAGCCACATTCCTCGAATTCTGGTTGAGTCTTTCATAACGATACGGAGTCCTCGTTGTCCATGGCGATAGCCTGACCGAGGCCGGCTCCTGCGTCCGTCAACCAGACTCATCGGCGAGGAGGTCGAGGAATCAGAACCGGGGTGCTGCGAGTGTAGACCCCGAACTCCTCATCGTCACCCCAGCGCTTCTCAGCCCGATCCTCGAGCATCGGGATGCCGCTCACCCGGGTCAGCAACAGGATGACGAACAGCGGCGAGATCAGGGTGATCCAACGCCAGCCCGACAGCACCGGAAGGGCCATGATCGCGACGCCGGTCCAGAGCACGATCTCGCCAAAGTAGTTGGGGTGGCGTGACCATGCCCACAGCCCGGACGTGATGAACCGACCCGCGTTGGCGGGATCCCTCTTGAAGGCTGATTTCTGCTGGTCGGCAACCGCTTCGATACCGAACCCGGCGACCCAGACGATGATGCCGACGATCGCGACCCAACCGATCGAGCGGCGGTCGCTGCCCGTGATGATCGCCAGGGCGCAGGCCAAGGTGAGCAGCACCCACAGACCCTGCAGGGTCCAGGTCATGAAGAAGCGCAGAGGATCGGTCTTGATGCGATCGAACCGTCCGTCGCGTCCGTCACGTCGCACCCGACGGAACAAGAAGGAGCCGAGCCGCAGCGCCCAGACGAACACCATGACCGCGACGATCACCGCCCGCGCGTCGAGGTCGTCGCTGAGGAGCAGAGCAACGGCGGTGACCGTGACATAGGTGGCGCTGCCGGTGAGGTCGAAGTAGTGCTCGGTCTTCGCCCGGTTGGAGGGCACGAATACCACCCAATTGATGACGTACGCGAGCACTCCGCACACGGCAAACACCGCGACCGAGCCGACCTGGGTGCTTCCGTCGCTTCCGGCGAGCACGACGAGCGCCCCGATGGCCATGCTGACGATGATTCCGATAAGCGATTTGCGGTTCTGGTCCGTCATCGCATGAACCCTAGACGCCCAAGGCCGGCACACCGAAGTCAGCCATATGTGGCGCACAACGTGCCACATTCAGGAGACCACGCTGGCACCGCGATTCATGGGTGGGCTGATGAACGCAATCACGCTTTCTCGGCCAATCCTCGATACCGGTGCTGCTGCGGCGGTAGCACACCCGGCTCGATCCCTGAATGTCGGATTCGATCAGAACATCGTGTTGTCGTTGGCGGACTCGGTCGGAATGACCTGCAGCACATCCCAGGCCGCACCCACTGTGCTCGCCGCCGGCACATCAAGGAGCGGCGCGACCACTTCTCGGTGACGCCAACCCGAAGACCGCCCGAATTCCATATTGGTCGTCGGCGCCGCCTGGATCATCCTCGCCACCGTGGCCATCGTCTAACAATCCGTATCCACCAACCCCATCCTGCAACTGGCCGTCGTGTGCATACTGATGGCGTACGGTTGGAACAGGTACTCGAAACACATCCGTGGCTGAGAGCGAGCTTCGCCGGCCAAGTCGGCTACGGAGTGGAGGCAGCCCTCTCGATCACTCTCCGCCTGGGCCTGATCGCCCATCCCCTCGAACTGGTCACCTGTTTCGCGCTTGTGCTCGTGGCTTGAACCGTGAGCAATTTCTTGGTGCGCATATCCTCGACGCCAGTACGTATCGTCGGGTTAGGCTCCCGAGCCAAGAGGAGGTGTTTCGTGATTTTTGCAGTAGCTGAAGCCGAAGTCGCCGAGGCTGATTCCCATCACGTCTTGACAGCTTGGTCCGATCTCGTCGTGGGCGACAGACCGTCAGGGATGTTGGAGTGCTATCTCCTCCGAGGGGACGGCGTGTGGCAGATTGCCTCAGTGTGGGCCGACCACGAATCATTGGACCGTGCGCTTGGCGACGAGAGCAACCACCCTGCCTACGCTGTATTTGAGGCCGCCGGGGCAGATCTGCGGCACAACTCGATGCAGGTCACGGGCCGTCTAGCTGTCGACTAGTCGATTCTCGGCAACCGCATCAACCATCATCGGGCAGCACCCTCGTGGTCCGGGTGGCGGCCCGACTCTGCCGAGGGACCCACGACCAGCTTCTTGTGGCCGCTTCTGTGAGCGAACGTGCCCCCAACCCATCGCTACGACAGTCCCCACACCAGGCCATGATCTGGTGGAACAACTGGGGGCGCCCGCCCGGGCCGAACGAGTGGAAAGGTCCACACCCCACTGGCTGAGTTTGGGGACGACTGCCTCCACGTCCTTCAACAGCTGGCACCCATACGATCCTGTAGCGATTCGGACGCGACCGCCAGCTAGCGGCCTTGACCCCGCCTAAGAACTATGGTGTCGTTGTCGGCACCTCCTAAGGGTGTTGACCACGGGGCCGGACGCATCACCGTCGCGGCCCCTTTGCTATCACCACACGCCAGACCTTCCTCCCCAGCGCCTCCCCGGCAGCCTGTGCCCAAACGTGGTGCCCACGCCCCCCAGAGTCCCCTTGACGGTTTCGGTCCTCATGGAGACCACACCGCCCCACACTCCCGATCAGATCGGTCAGGTAGGCGAACACCACCTCGCGTGGCGCATCGAGGTGGACCGGGTCGGTGTACTGATTCATGTACACCTCCTCTACCCGGATCGTACCTCCCGGAGGGGGATCTGAGTAGAGGGCAAAAGCTAACTCCCTCTGCGGGCGAGAGAAGCCAGGAATGGCACCGTGGACCGCTTGCCCCGAGCATCGAAGCAGCTCCGGGTTTGCGTGACGGTTGTCCGGTCAAGTGGGGGGTATTTGCCCGACGGCCGTTCGTAGGGTGGTGAGGAACTCGTCGACAGGGACCCGATGTACTTTGGCGGCCCGTTCCACCGTGAGCGCTTTGGTGATGAACTTGCGGAAGTTGTATCCGGCCACCCGTTTGATCCCGAACACCTCCATGACCTCGGCGATGTCGCCGTATTCATCGAGGATGTCCGAGACTTTTGTGTCCTTGGTGATTTCCACCTCAACCTCCGTGGGCTCAGTGTTGCGGTGACCGGATCAAACCCTAGACCCCCACAGGGGCTGGCGCAGGGAGAGGGGAGTGAGCCGGTCAACTCCCTGCCAATGCCGATCCGAGTTACGCCAGAAACCCCCGCTGAGCGGGGGTTTCTCCTCGTGGGCGTTGACGGGCTCGAACCGCCGACCTCTGCCTTGTGAGGGCAAATCAGGGGGTATTCGCCACCTGTTGAAACGCCCAAAAATGGTTTCTGAACTGGGGTTTTGTTTTTCACCAGTGTTGGTAGTTCTTCAACGTTTCGCGACAAATCGCGTCCTGTGCGCGTCCTGGGTGCGACTTCGGTGTGCGACTTCGGTTGATACTTGTCACTGGATGTTCGGTTGATGGGTGACATCGTGCCGGTTGATGTGCGACATCAGTTCCGGCTGATGTGTGTCATTTGTTCCGGTTGATCTGTGACACCGAGCCTTGCGATGCCCGATCCTTGAAGGATCGGACCCGGAGGTTCTTGATGGTGTTGGTGGTGATGGGCGTGGTGGAGCAGCGGCTTCAAGCGGTACTGGAGGTCGTCAACCAGGGCCGCACGATAACCGAGGTAGCCGAGCGGTATGGGGTGGCCCGCCAGACGGTGCACCGCTGGTTGCGCCGTTACGAGGCTGACGGGTTGGACGGGCTGGAGGATCGGTCACATCGCCCCCACGCCTGTCCGCATCAGATGCCGGCTCGGTGGAAGCAGCTTTGGTGGCGTTACGGATGGTGCATCCCCATTGGGGTCCGAAACGTCTCGCCTGGGAACTGGAACAGCGCGGGATCGTGGAGGCGGCCCCGTCGGGGTCGGCTATCTATCGGAGTCTGAAACGCCAAGGGCTGGTGCAAGCCCGGAAACGGCGTCGCCGCCGTCAGGATTACAAACGCTGGCAACGGCAGCGCCCGATGGAGTTGTGGCAGATGGATGTGGTCGGTGGAGTCGCCCTCACCAACGGCCGCTATCTGAAAGTGGTGACCGGGATCGACGACCACTCCCGGTTCTGTGTGCTCGCGGCGGTGATCACCTCAGAGACCGCCCGGGCGGTGGCCGCCGCGTTTGCTGGAGCGTTGCGCCGCTACGGGATCCCCGAGGAGGTGCTCACCGACAACGGCACCGTGTTCACCGGCCGGCGGCGGGTGAGGCCCGGTGAGGTGCTGTTCGAGCGGATCTGTCGAGAGAACGGGATCACCCCCCGCCTGACCGCTCCTCGCTCCCCCACCACCACCGGCAAGGTGGAACGATTCCACAAGACCATGCGAACCGAACTACTCAGAGGAAGGGTCTTCGCTGATCTGGAGGAAGCCCAGGAGGCGATCGACGCCTGGGTGGAGGAATACAACCATCGTCGACCCCATCAGGCTCTGGAGATGGACACCCCAGCCGAACGGTTCACCAAACCCGATGACCGGATCCCCGACGGGCTTCTCGAACCTTCCGGGAAGCCACCCGAGGGGCAGCTGGTGATCGAACGTCGGGTCGCCGAAGGTGGTGTGATCTCGGTCGCCGGGGAGACCTTCTCCGTAGGACGGCACCTCGCTTATCGGATCGTCACCATCGCCGTCACCGGCCGACTCATGCACGTCTACCTCAACGGCACCCTGATCAAAACCCTCGGCCGCCAAACCGACAAACCGATCCGCCAGATCCAACCGCAGAAAACCACCCGCCGCACCAAACAAGCCCAAACCAGTGGAACACGTCAACCGACCACAAACCGGAACGGATCAACCGACTCTTGACAGGCGAGCCCCTTCACACGAAATACAAAACCCGCGAACACTATGTAGGCACCGTAACAGTGGCTATGTATAATGACGACATGAAGACCATCACCATCACCATCCCCGACGAGCTCGACGCCGAAGCCGCAGCTGAAGCGAAACGCCGAGGCATTTCCAAGTCCGAGCTGATCCGCCGCGGGTTGGCAACCCTCCTCCCCGACCAAGACACCCAACCGGCAGAAGATCTGTGGCACGAGCTAGCCGGTTTCGCGAGCAAGGAAGCCGCGGCAGAACCGGGCGAGATCGACCGGGTGGTCTACGACTCGTGAAATTCGCCGACACCAGCTGGTGGGTGGCCTGGTCCCTCCCCGGCGACCGACGACATTCCGACGCCTTGGCGATACTCACCCATCTCGGACCTACCGAACAGGCGCTCACCACCAATCTCATTGTCGGAGAAACCTGGACGTTTCTCCGACACAAGGACGGTCATCGAACTGCGCTCGCCTTCCTCGACCGTATCGACGCTCTCCAACAGCAGTCCAAACTCGCCCTCCACCCAATCACCGCCGACCAAGAGGAAAAGGCGTGGGCATGGTTGCGGAAGCACGACGAAAGGGCCTACTCGTTTGTCGATGCGACCAGCTTTCAGGTGATGCGGGACCGCCGCCTTCGCGAAGCGCTTGCGTTTGACCAGGACTTCGCAGCCGCCGGCTTCGTCGAGCTGCGCCCCTGACCCGCACTCCAAGGTGAGGAAAAGGGGATAACCCTTCCTCGATCCAGAAATCAGTCGAAACGCATTCGCCACGGACCGTGTTGGCCGTGGAGCTGGGAAGGTAGCGCAGGAAGTGCCGATCCAATTGTCGTGCTGTTATTGGTCGCTGTTTTCGTCCGGGACCTGCATGATCCAACCAGAGATCCGATAGCTCTCGTGGGGGTTGTCCTCCGAAGTGAAGGCGGGAGCCTGCGAGTAGAAGTACTCGTACACCAGACCGTCAAACGTACCTTCACCGAGGTATCTGGCGTATCCACTCGTCAGCAAGCCGCCACTCTCGTCGAAGAACTCACTGCCGAAGCCCTCGCCTTTGCTCCATGTGCCTTCTTCGCTCGTAAGGGTTCCGTCGTTGTACTCGAACCAGTGCGCTTCCGAGGTCTTGTCCTGGAACATGGTCAGGGTCATAGGGAATTCTTCCTGCCCATTGACTCTCGGGTCGGACAGGTGAGTTATGCAGACACACGTTCCATTGAGGATCTGTGTATCACCCTCGGTACTCGTCGAAAGGAAGCCGCAGTCGCAGTTGCCAGTCCCGTACACGAAGGTCCGATCTCCTGTGACGGAATCGGCACCACACGCTCCAACAATCAGGGCAAGAACAGGCAGAAGAAGAACCGCACGATGTCTCACAAGGCGCCTCCACGACATGCAACTCCTGGTCGGGGAACGGAGTTGGCCCGGCACGTTCACACCTCCTCGCTGTTTGTTGTCATGGCTGGGGAAACGGTGGTGTGTGGATCGTCGGGGTGGTGCCGTCGAAACTGACCACACCCTGATCTGAGATCGTCCACAGGGTCCCGTCGGGAGCAACTTCTGCCCGGAAGGCCCGGAACGCACCCGCCGGGAGTTCGGTCCGATAGGCGGTCCATACGGTGCCGTCGAAATGGGAGTACCCGTAGGGGGCTGTCGAATAATGAATAGCCCACATGGTCCCGTCGGGGCTTGCGGCCAGTACGGCGTTGTTCGACAGCAAACCGTCGACGGCCCTGTACGGGGTCCAGGTGGTGCCGTCGAAGCGGGCGATCCCGGCTGCTGCTTCCGGAGGCGTATTTGCGGGGTTCGGTTGCCCTAACAATCTCCTCCCATCTAGCGTGACGAGCGGTTCCACGCGATCAGGGCCGTCGGTGGCGACCCAGATAGTTCCGTCTGGTGCAACCGTCACCTGGAAGGCGCGATCGTCGGGAAGCCCGTCCTCGGTGGTGTACCGGGTGAATCCGGTACCGTTAAAAGCGAACAGGCCGCGCCCTCCGCGAAAGTCGCTGCTGGGGATCCCATACCCCGGATCGTCGTTGGCGTTGGTACCCGCCCACACGACACCGTCGGCATCGATCGCCAGCGAACTCGACCACGGCGACACGCCACTACTGAAGCCGGTCGGGAGTCCGGGGACGGTGTGGGATTCCCATCCGGTGCCGTCGAGGACGAGCAAGACGTTGTCACCGGTCGTGAGGTAGACGGTTCCGTCGGTCGACACCGCCATATCGCCGATGTCGAAGTTCGTTCCGGGGGCCACGTCCGTGGTGAACACCGTCCACGAGCATGGATCCCGACCGCAGTCATAGCGTGCCGCCCACGTCTTGAACCGGGCCGCCGGCGCAAAGCCGCCCAACGGCTCGGCGATAACTCCCCCGAACTCCTCATCGTCGACGGTGGACCAGGAGGTGCCGCCCGCCCACAGGGCGCCGTCGGGGCCGATGGCGACGTTTCCGATCCTCGGAGCCGGCCACCCGTTGTTCAAAGGTCTGCCCTGGGGCAGTCCGGCGATGTCGATCAGGGTCCACTCGCCCGTGACGTCCATTGAGGCGATCCCCGCCGGGGCCGCCGCGTACACCAGACCATCCGGCGCAACCGCAACGTCACATACGCCATACATCCACTCGATGAGGGCTGCACCGTAATAAGCCGGGGATCTCGGAGGAGCCTGATTCGCCGACGGAGAGCTCGTCTCGGGCGCCTCGATCGTTGTCGGTGTGGTGGGAGCCGGTTCATCGACCATGTCCGGCTGATCCGTCCGCAACACCAGCATCGACGCGGCAACCACCAGGATGGCCGCAACGGCCGTCGCAAATGCGATCAGAGGACCCCGCCACACCGGACCTGCTGAATGAACGAGTGACACACGGGCGGCAGATTGGAGTTCACCGACCCGCCGGTCGATACTCACTCGCATATCAGGTGCGACGAGCCGATCCAATTCGCTGAGGCGTTCCCGCAAGTCAGTCATTGTTTCCCTCCAACAACCGGGCCATGTGGCGGCGTCCCCGACTCAGGTGCACCCACACTGCAGCAGCGGTCGAGCCGGTGATCCGGGCGATCTCATCAGCCGGATAACCCGCGTAGTAGTGCAACACCACCGCCGAGCGCTGCATCGGCGACAGCTTCATTAACGCCTCTCGAACCTCCGATGCTGGTTCGTCCGCCGTCGTCGGATGATCGGTCACCAACTCGGTGAATGCTCCCCGTCGCTTCAGCTCACCAGCCGCGATTCGATATGCGGACTTCCACACCCACTGCATCGGTGAATGGATCTCTCCACCGCGCGCTATCGCTTGCGCAAAAGCCTCGGCGACCGCATCCTGTGCCACGTCGCGATTGCCTGTGTACGCGGTTAATGCCCGCCACAAGCGAGGTGCCTGCTCCCTATACAGCCGGTCAAAACCATAGAGTTCCGACCATCTCGAAACGCTGATCTCCCGTTTGAGCGACTCGACCACTCTGATCCTCCACCCATATAGGGAGCGAATGAGGCCAAAACCTGAACACCAACAACATTACGCCCAAGACCCTGCCCTTATCCCGCAGGCCGGGCAAACCAGCAGGACCAACCCTCCGTAGCGTGCATTGCAGGCGGCATCCCGGTCGCTCGGCGAGGCGGCCAAGGCATTCCGCAAGAGCTTCAAAAAGGGCGACCGACAAGAGACACCCCCCGCTGCCCATAGACAAACCCCGATCGGCATGGAAGGCTCTGACCCACTGTTCCACCGGTCGCGCATAACGACGGCGACTCCCCCCAGCGGCAAGCATCCCAAATCGCCCTCGAAACGGCAATCCCGTCCACATCCACAACTCACTCCGGCGGTTGAACCAGTCGACCCACTCCAAGGTGGCGTACTCGAGGTCGTCGAGTCCTCGCCATTGTCCCCGGTTACGGATTAGTTCGGTTTTGTAGAGACCGATGATCGTCTCCGCCAGAGCGTTGTCGTAGGAGTCGCCGCGGGATCCGACCGATGAAACCACCCCGTTTTCGGCGAGCCGTTCTGTGTACCGGATCGATAGATACTGCCCTGGACTCCCCAGTCGGAGTGGTTGATCAATCCGTCGAGGTCGACACCGGTACGGTTCCGCTCCCAGATCGCCTGTTCCAAAGCGTTGAGCGCCAGGTCGGTCCGTAACGATCTTGAGGCCTGCCATCCGACGATCCGCCGGGAGAACAGGTCGATGATGAACGACACGTAGACAAACCCCGACCAGGTCCGCACATAGGTCAGATCGGCCACCCACAGCCGGTTCGGCGCCGTTGCGGTGAATTGACGATCCACCAGGTCGGCAGGCCTCACTGCCGGGTCGTCGGCTGGGATCGTGGTCCGCTTCGGTTTCCCTCTCACCGCCCCTTGAATCTCCAGGTCACGCATCAGCCGTTCCACCGTGCGGCGGGCCACCCTGATCCCTTCCCGGTTGAGCTGCGCCCAGATCTTCGGAGCGCCATATACCCCAAAGTTCTCAGAAGACCCGTTCGACCTCAACCTGCAGCTCTTCATCGCGAATCGACCGGGCCGACCTGGGCCGGCGCTTGGCCGACCAATACGTCGATGGGGCGAACTGCAGGACCCTGCAGATCGGGTCGACCCCGAAACGGTCACGGTACGCGTCCACAAACATGATCAGCTCCTCGGGCCGTCGAGCTCGGCCGCGAAGAAGGCCGGAGGCACTGGACCAGCACACCAAGAGGTTCGGGATAGGACCCAACGATCTGCTGTTCACCTCCCCGATGGGGAGACCACTCCACTACTCGAACTGGCGGCGACGTGTTCTAGCACCAGCGGCAGCAGCCATTGAACGGCCCGAGATAAACGGCAAGACCCACGTCCTCCGCCACACCCCCGGGGCGCTGGTTCAGCGTGGAGCCACCACCCAGGTCGCCCAGGCGATGATGCGACACAAGAAATACTCAACCACCTTCGAGGTGTACGGGCACATGGATTCGGGGATCACCGACCTCGGCGCCGAGGCCATCAACCGACAGGTCGCCGCCTCTGGTGCGCCCACCAGAGGAAGCTGAAGTGATCGCACTGCGACCGGCAACGTAGGAAACCCCCACCTACCTGGGGGTTTCCGAGTGGGCGTTGACGGGCTCGAACCGCCGACCTCTGCCTTGTAAGGGCAGCGCTCTCCCAACTGAGCTAAACGCCCGGGACGGTGGGAAAGCGTACCAGGAAGCAACTGCCCATCAGCGGGCGCAGCGGGGAGCACCGCACCATCGAGGGTCCCTCGACCTCGGCCGCCTCTTGAATTCGGTCTTCCCGCAGATAGAGCTGAGCGATTCCAACCCGCGATCATCAATAGATATCGCGGACCGCTCAAGGAATCGAACCGATAGGTCGACCTTAATCCCAAGGTACAAGCGTTGTCGTAGGTACCATCCTGAAACCGGTCTGGAGGAGCTCGAGTGGCGACACGCCGCAAGTCGGCAGAATCCGAAGCAAGAGAAGACGCGATCCGTCAATATCTCGACGAGATCGGCGCCTATCGCTTGCTGACTGCTGCCGATGAAGTCGATCTCGCCAAGGCGATCGAGAAGGGCCAGCAGGCGCAGGAAGCGCTCGACCAAGCCGGCCACACCGAGGCCCAAGGGCGCAAGCTTCTTGCCCTCGTCCGCCGCGGCCAGGAAGCCCGTCACCAGTTCATTCAGACCAATCTCCGGCTGGTGGTTTCCATCGCCAAGCGATACTCCAACTCGGGCCTGTCACTGCTGGATCTGATCCAGGAAGGCAACCTCGGCCTGATCAGAGCAGTCGAGAAGTTCGAATACCGAAAAGGGTTCAAGTTCTCCACCTACGCCACGTGGTGGATTCGTCAGGCCATCACGCGTGCCATTGCCGACAAGGGCCGTACGATCCGGGTCCCCGTCCACATGATGGACACCATCAGCCAGGTGCGGCAGGCCGACAACTATCTGGTCAAACGGCTCGGACGTGCTCCCACGCCTCCGGAGATTGCCGAGTTCTCTGCCATCTCTGTGGAAAAGGTCATTGAGGCCATCAAAGTCGCCCCGGAACCCGTATCCATTTTCGAGCCGGTCGGCGATGAAGACGCGGTCCTCGGGGACTTCATCGAAGACACCGATGCAACGGCACCGTTTGAGACGGTCGCCCTCGGCATGCGTAAAGAGGATCTCGAGTCGGTATTGGCCAGCCTGACGGACCGCGAACGGACGGTGCTGGTCATGCGCTACGGCCTCGATAGCGGTGTGCCTCGCACGCTCGACGAGGTTGGCCGCCATTTCGAACTGACCCGCGAGCGGATTCGCCAGATCGAAGCCAAGGCGCTGGCGAAGCTCCGCCACCCGGCCAGTCCGGGATCGCTTCGCAACATGCTGGCTCTCTGAACGAACCCCCCAGAACTCAAGAGTGCACCGGCCGGGATATCCCGGCCGGTGCTTGTTCATGGAGAGCGAGCGGGTAGAACAAGGCTTGTCATGCCGAGCGGACCCGTTGCCAGAGTTCGTCGACGTCGGCCTCGAGTTCGAGACCTTGATCGATGCGGCTGGGCCGACCCCTCCCGCGTCGGCGATTGAAGGGCCGGCCATCCCAGAAGATGACACCGCCCCATACGCCCCAGGCCTCTTCCCGCTCCAACGCCAGTTCCAGGCAGTCGAGACGGGCTCTGCACTCCATGCAGATGGATTGCGCCTGGGCCAGTTCGTCCGGTCGCTCCGAGAAAAACAGGTCGTTCTGCCCGGAGGAGACGCACCGGCCGTCTTCGTAGATACTTCTCATGTGTGATTCCTTTGTGTGATAGATGACCAATAGAAAGAGCCGCCGGTGTGCTGTCGGCGGCTTACTCATCGATCTTGCTGAAAGGATCACATGGCGAGAAGCCGCGGAAGCACACCTGAATTGGCCGGGTCCGTGAACCCGATGAGTTTTCTTGTGTGCATCCGCATCAATGCCTCCTGGCGAGGTATCAGCTACCAACCTATACGAGACATGAATATTTCGTCAAGGGAATTAGGGCCCGACCGATCGTGACGGGCGGCAACACCGTATCCGGCCCGGTACCGGAAACGCGACCGGTCACTTCTTCTTCCACCAGCCGAGTACGAGGCCAACGAGGAAGGCCCAAACGGCGACAACGGGGGCCGAGTCGGCAACCCGCAAGGAAGTGGCAGCCTCCGGGAACACCGGGGCCGAGGATGGAACCAACTGTTCCGCCGGCATGTCCAGTTCCAGAACGCGCGTGAATTCGGCGCCCAGGAGGAAGATTTGCGCCGAGTAGTAGGCGAAGAGCAGGAGAGTCACCAGAGCCGCCGCTGCTCCGAACCCACTGCCCACTGCCCCACCTCCCAGATACAAGCCCAACAGGAACGTGCCAACGGTGAACAGCAGCGACGTGAAAGCAGCCCCCCGCCAAATCGGCGACCAGGGAACGGTGACGTCGGGTAGAACCTTGAACACAAGTGCGAAGACGACCGTCAGCAATGCCAGCATCACAACCGGGGTAAGCCATCGCAGGAGGCTTGCCACGAGTGCCAACTCATCAGACACCAGGCCGCTCAGGGCTGAGACAACACTGGAAGCCGCCAGAGCAGCAAGCAAAACCAGCCCGAAGCCAAGCACCGACACGAAAGCCAAGGCCCTGGTGCGGATGAGATTTCCCACCCCCTTGGTTGCCTGAGGCGGAACATCCCAGACCACGTTCAGGGCACCTTTCAGCTGGAGAAACAGACCGGAGGCACCCGCCAGGGTCAACAGCGCTCCAATCACCGTGGCGGCCACTCCGGCCCCGCCTTGCGTCCCGGCCATCATGTCCTGCAGGAATCCGGCGACCGAAGCCCCAACCCGATCCTCGATCTGGGCGACTATTTCACCCCGGGCTGCCTCCTCGCCGAATACCAGACCCGCAATGCCGACGGCGACCATGAGCAGTGGCGCCACCGAAAACAGTGCGTAGTACGCGAGGGCGGCGCCCAGGCGGGAAGCTTTGTCATCCGACCATTTGCGAACGGCCCGCTTCAACGTCGAGACGAAGCGCGCTACGCCGGCTATCTCTTCTCCACTTGTTGGATCGTCGACCACATCTTCCTCCCGACACTCGCGTAAGACGGTACCAGCCACCGAATAGGGTCTTTCAGCACTTCACGCGCCTACCAGGTTTTGGTGTATGAATAGGTCAGGGAAGGGCGGCCAGGGGTCAAAGGGGTGATCGCTCGTGACTATGGAAGCGCACCGGGTCCGCACATACCTGATCTCCCACGGCGTCGACTACGAGGTGGAAGAGCACCCGCTTGCGTATACAGCTCAGGAAGTAGCAGCCGCTCAGCACATACCCGGGCGCTCATTCGCCAAACCGGTGATCGTCAATGCCGACGGACGGCTCATCATGACCGTCCTCCCGGCCGACCGACTCCTCGACCTGGAGAAGGTCAAAGCCACGCTGGGAAGCGAAGACGTCCGACTCGCCACGGAGGATGAGTTCGCACCGATCTTCGACGACTGCCAGCGTGGAGCCGAGCCGCCATTCGGAAACCTGTACGGGATTCCGATGCTCGTCGATATCGACCTCACCACCGAGGAATTGACCTTCAACGCTGGTACGCACACGGAGACGATGAAAATCTCCACCATCGAGTACCTGGCATTAGTACACCCGGAGAAAGCGGAACTGGCTTTGTAGACGTGATTGTCCGGCCGGACCGGGAGAACCCGGGGGTCCCGGCCGGACAATCCTCCAAGACGAACCCGGTTGGGTTCTCGGGTGACTTCATTGCGGGTTAGCTCCGGCTGATATCTTGATGTAACTTCTCAACCTCCGCCCTCGTCTCCTCGGTATGAACAGCAATATCTCACCTGCTGCCGGGCTACTGGACGGTCATGACCGGCTCCGCCGATCCTCCGGTCCTATCGTGACGACGGCAGGGTTATCAGAAGGAGGGGGCCCCTGGAGAAGTTCTACCGGGATCACGCGCGAGCCGTCTACGGCTACCTGGTCTCGTTGTGTCGCGATCCTGTCTGGGCGGAGGATCTGATGCAGGACACCTTTGTCCGTGCCACTCGCGCTTCGGCCGGTTTCCAGGGAGGGAGCCCCCGGGCGTGGCTATTCGCCATCGCCAGGACGACCTTCCTCGATGACTACCGACGGCGAGTCCGGCGCTCGACCGAGGAATTGGTGGAGACACCGGTATCCGATCCGGATGTAAGCGAACAACAGACCATCCAGGCCGTCCTGGCGTCACTACCCGAAACCCAAAGGTCGGCCCTGGTCCTCCGGGATCAACTCGGCCTGTCGTACGAAGAGGTTGCCGCCGCACTCCACAAGAGTCTGGCGGCCACCAAAGTCACCATTCACCGGGCGCGAGCAGCCTTCCGGCGCGCTTACGAAGAGGAGCAATAACCAGTGGAACACCACCTCGCTCGAGATCTGCTCGAGGGATACGTCGAGAACAGCCTGGAACCAGAAACCAGGTCACAACTCGAAGCGCACCTGGCAACCTGCGAAACATGCCGGAGCATCCTGGAAGCAAACGAAGCGCCCGTTGCCCTGCCAAGCGTGGCGGAGCCTGAGATTGATTGGGACGAGAAGCGGATGCGCAAGACGGTCAGACGGACCTTGTTCCGACTGGTCTTCGATGCCCTGTCGATCTGGATCATTGGTTTCATTGTCCTTACGATCGTGTCCAGCTTTGCGCTCCAGCCGCTGCTAATCAATCGCGGCGATCGATCCAGGACATCCGCCATCGCCACGTGGGACCTTGCGATCATGACCACACCCGGGGCGACCATCGACGGCTGGCGGAACGATGCCACTTTGCTCGGCCGGGAGAACAGCGTCGACGTTGGCCTCTATACGGGGCGAGAGCTCCGCACGCTCGGCACCTACCAGACCGATCTGGGCCTGTGGACATTCAGGAACGCAACCGGTGCAAACGAGATACAACCATTCCTCGAAGCTGCTTCGCAGGAGTTCCAGCCCGACCGGATCCCCGAGGACACCGTGGCAACCGTCGCACTGTCCTGGTGGGAGAACCCCATTACCGTGGCACAAGCTGCAGCCATCCAACCCCCCTCCGCTGAAGCATGGTTGTTGTGGGTCGGCTTCACGGTTGCACCGGCGTTCCCGGCTGGTTCCGCCCAGATACCTGCAGATCCCGACTACGTACTCGGGTACAACCCATGCGGGGAGCCCGTCTTCCTGGACTATGAATCCGCTTACTTCTCATCCGGGTCGTCGGGCGGTGGTGGCAACTTCTCTTCGTGCCTGTTCCTGGATCAGGGGACCATTGAGCAGTCGGTAGCATCCCTGCGGCGGGCCACGGCCAACCTGGCAGATCACGACTATCTGGTTGCCGCACTCGAGAGTTCGTCAACTCCCGCCCTGCGCAACATCGGAACGGTGGCCGACTGGTTGGCTGAGAACGAGCCGCAAGTGGTCACCATGGTCATCACCGGACCAAGCGACACCATCATCGATATCGTGGCTTCGTCCGGGGCAGAAGGAGCGAGCCTTCTCGACATCGATTTCTGGAACTGGGAGGGATAGCGCAATGGAAACGGCAACAACACCTCCGAAGAGCGCCCGGGTACGGGTCATCATCGGCGCCATGATGTTTCTCGGGCTAGGAGTTGGCGATTGCGATTCTGTCCTGGTCGCAGGGCGAGCCCCAACGGCAACTGGAAAGTTTGCCCGGCTCCCTGGCGTTGGGAAGCATCGTTGCGCTGCCCGGGCTGGTCGCCGCAGTGGCGCTCCGGCGACAACGACCCCCGGCTGCTGTGGCCGGCCATCGTGACCGGACTGTTGCCGGCGGTGGTGACCATCCTGTCGGTTGGCCTGGTCATGGTGATTCCCGCTCTCCTCTTCGTTCAAGCGTCGATGCGTTGGCCCAACCCGGCGAGATCCCGATCGTGGCGAAAAGATCTCGTGCCGCTCGCCATCCCGGCTTTCGCAATCCTGGCCGGCCTGACCACCTTTTCGCCCACCAGGACCCGGCCTGTTGGGACTACACCGCAAACCCCCAGGGTGGGCTCACCTACAGCCGCACCGACGCCCA
>CAVQSB010000003.1:0-174116 GCA_963715305.1 uncultured Actinomycetota bacterium | reverse complement strand
AACATCCGGGCGACGACATCCTTGAGGCACTCCGTAGCAGGAAGCACGTCGGGGGCCAGGCCGGCATAGCGGCGGTCGTGACGGGGATGACGCTCGTCGTCCAACTCAAGCGCGGGGGGCGGCGTGTCGTAACTGCGTCGCCACTCAAAAACCTGGTCTTTGCCGTACTTCTCGGCCGTTTCCTTCTTGTTCAATCCCTGTAACGCACCGTAGTGGCGCTCGTTGAGCCGCCAGTGGCGGGTCACCGGCAACCAGGCAAGGGCCATCTCGTCCAGAGTCAGGTTGGCCGTTTCGATCGCACGGACCTGCAACGAGGTATGCACGGCGTCAAAGGCATAGCCCTCATCCTGAAGGAGATGCCCGGCCGCTTTGGCCTCTTCAACACCTTGAGGAGAAAGCGGAACATCTGTCCAACCGGTAAATAGATTCGCTTTGTTCCAGACGCTCTGGCCGTGCCGCAACAGCACCAGTGTGTAGGTCATAGGAGGTCCTTCGTATCTCGTTGGTCGTTCCTCAATCAGATCCAGTAGCGGGCCACGGAAGCGAACGTGTCGGGATCGAGCGATGCTCCGCCAACCAAACCCCCGTCGATGTCCTTCTTGGCCATGATCGCCCCGATATTGCCCGGGTTCACCGAACCTCCGTAGAGAATGCGAGTGTCGTCTGCGACCCCGCCCCATTGGCGGCTCAGTTCGTTGCGAATGAACTCGATCATCTCCTGGGCATCGGCCGGATCCGCCGTCCGTCCGGTGCCGATGGCCCAGATCGGCTCGTACGCGACCACGGCCGCTCCGATCTGCTCTTCAGACAACCCGGCCAGGCTCAACGCAACCTGTGACCCGACCCGCTCGAAGGCGCTCCCCGCTTCCCGTTCCTCGAGCGTCTCTCCCACGCACACGATCGGTGTCATCGCATGCGCGAAGACGGCTTTCGCTTTGCGGTTCACCACCTCGTCCGTTTCGCCCAAGATCTGGCGTCGTTCCGAGTGGCCGACGATCACGAAATCAACCGACAACTTGGCGAGCATGCTCGGAGCGATCTCCCCGGTGTACGCACCCTTTTCCTCAAAGTACGTGTTCTGGGCGGCCAGCATGATGCGCATGTGATCGGCTTCGATAACCGTCTGCACGGACCGAAGCGAGGTGAACGGTGGTGCCACCCCCACGTCGACCCGGTCGTAGTCGCTGGGATCGAGCCGATAGTGCAGCTTTTGCACCATCTGGATCGCCTCCAGATGGTTGCTGTTCATCTTCCAGTTGCCAACGATGAGACCTTTACGAGCCATGAGCCCACCTTTCCAACGCCGCCAACCCTGGCAGCGTCTTGCCTTCCAACATCTCCAGACCGGCCCCGCCACCGGTCGACAAGTGGGAAACCTCGCCCTCCAGACCGAGCATACGCAGCGCCGCGACCGAGTCGCCCCCGCCGACCACCGTGAAGCCAGGATGGCCGGTCAAAGCCCGGGCCACTACCTCGGTGCCGTTACGGAAATGCTCCCACTCGAACACCCCCATCGGGCCGTTCCAAAAGACGGCCCCGGACCCGCGAATGGCCGCGGCAAAGACCTCAGCGGTCTTGGGACCGATATCGAGTCCCATCCAGCCTTCCGGGATGACGTTGCGATCGACCACCTCGTGCTCTGCCTCGGCTGCGAACTGGTCGGCGACCACGAAGTCGTCGGGAAGCCGGATACGATCTCCGCTCGAGGATCCGAGGACTTCCCGAACTTCGTCGATCCAGGTCCTCTTCGAACAGGGATGACCCGATCTCGTAGCCCTCGGAGCGCAACAACGTGAAGCACATGCCGCCGCCGATCAGCATCATGTCGACCTTCGGCAACAAGGACTTGATGACCCCCAATTTGTCGGACACCTTGGCTCCACCCAGCACCACCGTAAACGGGTGGGGTGGGTCGACAAGCAGAGCGCCTAGCGCCTCCACCTCCTGGACGAGCAACGGACCGGCCACCGAGGTCAGATAGTGGGCAACACCAACCGTCGAAGCGTGGGCCCGGTGGGCCGATCCGAACGCATCGAGCACGAACACGTCGGCCAGCGAGGCCAGGGCCTTAGCCAGAGCCTCATCGTTCTTCTTCTCCCCTGGTTCGAACCTGGTGTTCTCGAGCAGCAGCACATCGCCAGGACCGGCAGCCGCTACCGCAGCCTCCACACCGTCACCGACCACTGCGTCGAGCTTGTGAACGGGGAAACCACCCACCTCTGCGAGGCGGACGGCCACCGGATCCATCCGGAACTCAGGCTCGCGATCCTTGGGGCGCCCCAGGTGGCTGCACACCACCACTGTGGCGCCTGCCTCGCGCAGACGCGAG
Source organism: uncultured Actinomycetota bacterium (assembly GCA_963715305.1). Taxonomy (GTDB): domain Bacteria; phylum Actinomycetota; class Acidimicrobiia; order Spongiisociales; family UBA4744; genus UBA4744. The sequence continues at coordinate 171,787 of CAVQSB010000003.1, read as the reverse complement.
ATAGTGGGGAGACTCGCCCGGATTCGGAAATCGTCTGCAACCACGCCGTTCAAGATCGGCACGTTGAGATCAGATCGAACCAACACCCGCCGCCCGGCTACCTCGATATCGTCAAGTGTCACATACCTGCCCATCGCTCCGCTCACCGTCCTGTTCAATTCTTCAGCTGGGCCAGAGCTTGGCCCAGGCGGATTGGATCGTGTTGCGGCCAGTCCGCAGACTGGTCGACGAGGTCGGCCTCCACAACATCCCAGCCCATGGTGGCCAGTTCAGCCTTGTCAACCCTGATCTGTTCAATCGGTCCTTCCATGGGTATTTCCCCCCGGTGGGCCACGATGGTACCGGTGACATCGACGCCGCCGACCCGGCGGAGGGCACCGAGGTGGTCGGCGCATGTCATGCCCAGGGTTTCACCGTCCTGGGTCACGAGATTGGCGATAAAGACGACGTGGCCGGGTGCCGTTTGCAGGGCATCGGCCATGCCCGGTACCGCCAATGCCGCGATAACCGACGTGAAGAGGCTGCCGGGACCGATCAGGATTTGATCGGCCGAAAACACTGCTTCCAGGGCACGCGGGTTGGCAGGCTCATCGGGGGGCACCAGCCGCAACTCGGACAAGCTGCCCCTCGATCGCGTTATCGCAGCCTGTCCGTCAACCAGCATCCCGTCGACCACCGCTTGCAGGTGCAGAGATGTGCGGGCCACAGGTACCACATTGCCGACCGTCCCCAACATCTCCGCGGCAACCCGTACCGCCGCCTCAAAATCGTCGCCCATCAGCTCCGTGAGGGCAGCCAACATCAGATTTCCGAGCGAATGTCCGGACACATCGGTCGAATCGAACCGATAACGAAACAGTTCTCGGAAGACAGTTGGTTCCGGGCTCAACGCCAGGAGACACTTGCGGATGTCGCCCGGCGGGGGAATCTCCAGAGTGGAGGTCAACCTCCCCGACGAACCTCCATCATCGCCGACCGTGACGACCGCGGTGACGTGCGAGGCATACGAAAGGGCCGCTTCAAGGGCTTGCGCCAGTCCGTGCCCACCGCCGATGGCGACAACTCGCGGCCCGTCGGCGGTCAGCGAAAGCAACTCCGTTTCGAGGGAGGTCTCCGGCGACGTCACTTGCCCGAATCCCGATGCCGGACCGTAGATTCGATTCCCTCGGATTCCAGCCAACGCCCTAGCTCATTGGCAATCGCCACAGAACGATGGCGGCCACCCGTGCAACCGACCCCGATGCTGACGTACGATTTGCCGACCTTACGGAAGCGGGGCATCAGGAAGGCCAGTATGTCCTCGACCTTGGTTAGGAAGGCCTGCGCGTCCTCGTTGCCCAAGACGTAATCTCGAACCGGCGCGTCGTTGCCCGTCAACGGCCGCAGCTCTTCCTGCCAGTGTGGGTTGGGCAGAAAACGCACATCGAACATCAGGTCGGCATCCCGGGGAGCGCCGTGCTTAAAACCAAATGACGACACGGAGACCCGCATCGGTCGCTCGGGTTGGCCGCCCTGGAAGTCCTCTTCGATTCGCTCCCGCAATTGATGTACGTTGAGATCGGTCGTGTCGATGATGTAATCGGCCTCGGCCCGCAGCTCGGCCAGCAGCTCTCGCTCCGCGTAGACCGACTCGCCCAACGTTGGTCTGCCCATCGGGTGCGGCCGCCGGTTCTCTTTGTAGCGACGGATCAACATGTCGTCATCGGCATCGAGAAAGAGCACCGCCGTAGAGACCCCACCGCGCAACAACCGGTTCATTTCGAGGCTGAGATCCGAAAGATTGAAGCCACCGCGAGCGTCGATGACCAGCGCCAGGCGACGGGGTACGTCCGCCAGATCGTTGAAGCGGACGATCTCGCCGATCAACGCAGGCGGGAGGTTGTCGACGACCAGGTATCCGAGGTCTTCGAGTACCTTCGCAGTCGTAGACCGCCCGGCACCCGACATGCCGGTCACCACGAGTACTTGCGGTCGGCTAACCACGAGCTTTCTCCATTCCGATCAGTCTTTCTCTCGCATCACATTCCACGCCCTAGTGTCGCACGCCGAAGCGGATCGGTGCAGCACTCAACCCTCCGAGCCGTGTAACGCCGTGAAGAGGTTGGCAGCCACCGCCTCAGGCAGTGTCTCGCCGAGCTCATCGGGACTAGCCGACCTGATTCGCTTCAGAGATCCGAAGCGCCGCAACAACGCCTTCTTGCGGGTAGGCCCAATTCCGGGCACGTCGTCGAGCGTTGAGTCGATCATGGAGCGACTCCGCAGCCGGCGGTGGTAGGTGACCGCGAACCGATGGGCTTCATCCCGGACTCTCTGCAGCAAGTGCAGGGCTTCCTCGTCACGGGGAATACGGATCGGGTCGGCGCGGCCCGGCATGTAGACCTCTTCCATCCGCTTGGCCAGGCCAACGACCGGTATGTCGAGGTCCAGATCCCCGAGCACCCGTACCGCTCGCGATAGCTGTCCGGCTCCCCCGTCGATCACCACCAGCGAGGGCGGATACGAGAACTTGCCGCGTTCTTCGATCGGCAGGTCGCGCTCTTTCAGGTATGCAGCAAAGCGACGTCGCAGAACTTCTTCCATCGACGCGAAGTCGTCCTGACCGTCGACCGACCTGATCCGGAACCGGCGGTAGTCGGACGTCTTGGGCAGCCCGTCTTCGAGTACCACCATGGATCCGACCGTATTGGTTCCCTGAATCGTGGAGATATCGTAGGCCTCGATCCGCAACGGTGGAACCGGAAGGCCGAGTGCGTCTTGCAGGCTTCGGAGTGCCCGCGCCCGGGCGTTGTGATCCGACTGACGGCGCAATCGATGTCGAGCAAACGCTTCCCTGGCATTCGTGTTGGCGGTCTCCAGCAACCGGCGTTTCGCACCTCGTTGCGGTACCCGCAGCGAGACCTGCCCGCCGCGCCGTTCCGCCAGCCACGCAGCCCACAGATCCGTGTCCGGGGGCAGTTCCTGAACGAGGACGGCCTTCGGCGGGCGTTCCTCGCCGTACAGTTCCCGCAGGACACTGGCTATCAATTCGCCTGTGGTGACGTCCTCAACCTTGTCGAGCACCGTGCCCAAGCGTCCTACCACCCTGCCGCGCCGCACCGTGAGCACCTGAACCGCTGCCTCGAGATCGTCTTCTTCGAGAGCAATGAGGTCGAAATCCTCCGGGCGATCGGTGACGACCTCCTGGCGAGCAATGGCTCGCTCGGCATCGTTGAGGCGATCACGGAAACGGGCGGCCTGCTCGTAGGCAAGTTCATCGGCGGCCCGCTCCATGTCCGTGCGCAGCTGCCGAACGATCTCGTCGGTGTCGCCTCCGAGAAATCGGGCGAGTCCGTCGACATACTCCTGGTACGTGTCCGGCGTCACTTCATCAACACACGGACCTGAACACTTCTCGATATGGAACAACAGACACGGTCTTCCCTGGGCCTTCTGGCGGCGGAAGAGCCCGTCGGAGCACGTACGGATGGGGAAGGTCTTGAGCAGTTCGTCGAGGGTCTTGCGGATGGCGTAGGTGTGGGCGTACGGGCCGAAATACTCGGTGCCCTTTCTCTTCTTGCCGCGCACGACCCGGGCGCGTGGCCACTCGTCGGACCGGGTGATGGCCAGGTACGGGTAGCTCTTGTCGTCCCGGAGGCGAATGTTGAACCGGGGCCGGTGCTTCTTGATCAACGAGTACTCGAGCATCAACGCGGCCACTTCGCTGTCGGTAACGATCCAATCGACACTGTCGGCCGCATCGACCATGGCCTGGGTGCGAACCTGCAGGTCCTTGCCGAAGTAGTTGGCCACACGTTTTCGAAGCGATTTGGCCTTGCCCACGTACAGCACCTGGCCGTGCACATCGCGGAACAGATAGGCGCCCGGGGAGTCGGGAATCTCGGCTGAGGTGGGACGTTTCATGCCGGCGAAGTGTACCGAGAGGGCGAGCCTGCCCATCAGACAACCGGCGCATCCAACGGGTAGTGTCGAACAACGAACGCACTGTGGAGGCGAAATGACCGTTCCCGAAATCAACCGCTTCTCGAGTGGGGAGGCCCTCAGCTACGGGTGGAAGAAACTGCAGGAGAACGTCGGCCCGCTCGTAACAGCGGCCCTGGCGATTCTGGCCGTCAACCTCATCTTCTGGCTGCTGGGGCGCGGCGCCCTCGCCGGTCTCATGAGCCTGATCGGATGGTTCGTGTCGGTGCTCATCTCGATCGGCTTGATTCGCATCGCACTGAAGATCGTGGACGGCAAGCCGGTCGAAACGGCCGACCTGTTCCAGCGAGTGGATCTAGCGCTGCCGTACATCATCGCCTCCTTCATCGTTGGAGTGATGGTTGCTATCGGGTTCGTGTTCTTGATCGTCCCGGGGATCTATCTGGCGATCACTTTCGGGTTCTACGCCTACAACATCGTCGACAAAGAGCACGGGATCATGCAGAGCATCGAACAGAGCGCCGCCATCACGAAGGCCCAGAAGTGGGACCTGTTCGGGTTCGGTGTCGTCTTGTTCTTCTTCAATCTGGCGGGGGCCATTGCCCTCGGGGTTGGCCTGTTGATCACGATGCCGGTATCGCTGCTGGCGATGGCCTACGTATACCGCAAGCTCAACGGCGAGCCGGTCAACCCCTAGAGCTTCACCCAACGAAGGCCAAGCAAGCGGGGGATGTGTCCCTGCTGGGCCAGAAGGGGGTCGTGGGTGGTGGTCGCGGATCGTTCGATGGCGCGTTCCAACGCCCAACCTGCACCGGCCGCTGCGTTGAGCAGTGACGCGAGTGGCCGGTGATAGAAAGTGACCCGGCTCCTCCCGGCAGGTTCTTCGGTGAACCCGTCATCGAAGTATGTGCCCCACCGCCAAAAAACCTCACCGTCCGTTGGATCAACGACCGGTCCGGAATCAGGGGCTGTAAAGAGGGGGTGGTTGACCACCAGCGCCAGCGGACCTCGAGGTCGTACGACTCGTGCCAGACCAGCAAACAACGGTTCGAGGTCGACGAGGTGCTCAACGACCAGACTGGCGTAGGCCCCGTTGAGGCCGGCCGGGCGAATCCAGTCGAGACCCGGCAGGCGGCACCCGACGACCGGGCCCTCAGCTCGAGCCAACTGCAAGAGCTCCAGATTGACGTCGCAGCCGATCACTCGCGCGCCCGCTGCGCCGACGGATCGCATGACCCGGCCGTCGCCACACCCCGTATCCAGGTAGGTGAGCCCTGGTTGCGGATCCAGCAGGTTGAGAACCATCGGTAGAACATCCGTCTCGTAGGCCGGATCATCTTCAAGTTCCTGCCTCCACCACCCGGCCAGGTCATCCCATTCGGTACTCATGCGATGAGAGGTTCCCACGCGCGAGCGAATCGTGCCAGTCGTTACTCAATCGTTGGCCGAGGATGCCGACAATGACACAATGCCCTCCATGCAGATCCCAGCCACCACCCGCCGACTTGACACCTCGGCAATTGATTGCCTGGTTCCTGGTCGGGGTGTTGGTAGCGGTTCTTCTCCAGTGGCTGCAGGTGAGCGCCCTGGGGGGCGATTGGACCGGCCTGGTTTCTGCCGGTGAGACCTCGACGCTCCGGCCGCTCATCGAGGCGGAACTCGGCCCGGTCGACGACGATCGAACGAAGCCGGTCACGACGGGCAGTTCTCGTACCTGATCGCCGTGGACCCGCTCTGCGCGGGGACACGGCTGGATCTTTTCGATCACGGCGCCTACCGCTACCGACGTATTTTACTTTCGGCGCTGGCCGGTGGTTTCGGCCTGTGGAACGGAAACGCAGTCCTGGTCGGCCTGATCGTGTGGTCCGCAATAGGAATGGGTCTGGCGACAGCGGCCGCTGGCCGACCTCGGTGCCGGCCTCGGGAGCTCGCCCGTGGGTCGTAGTCGGAGTTACTCGCCAACCCGGGTGTGTGGCTGTCCGTCCAGACTCCTGACATCCCGACGCGCTCGCCTTCGGGTTGGCACTGAGCGGCGTGGCGCTATGGCGACGCGGAGTCGACGCGTGTGGGCGGTTCTGGCTCTGGCTCTCGCTGCTCTTGCCAAAGACCAGTACCTGATGGTGGCGGTCGGCCTTGCCGGGTTTGAATGGTTCCGAGCTCATCGTCGTGAGGCGGTGCATCCTCGTTGTCGGAGCGACAACACCGTTGGTGATCTGGTCGATCTGGTTGACGGCACCATGGGCCAGGGGTTCACGCCGCGCGGCAACCTATCCGTCCCGCTGGTCGGTATCTTTGAAGCCGCACCGGGTTGGGCGGAGAATGGAGCTGCGAACCTGACCTTTGCGCTCATCACGGCCTTTGGCTTGCTCCTGGCGATAGTCGTCCTGTACTTCGTGCGTTCGTCGTTTCTGGATTGGATGACGTTGCCGTGGGTAATCCTGGCACTCATCTCCTCGGAGTGGGTTTGGAAGTTGGGGAACAACTCCCTGCGAGTCTTCGCTCCGGTTATCGCATTTTCGGCACTTGGGTCTAGCCATCCTGGCCAAAGCAAGATCGTCGGAATGGACATCATGACCGTCGCCGGTACCACCGTTCCAAGGCCACAGTGGCGGACGGCTGGCCGGATGGTTCCTGGCCGGCGTCCTGGTGGCTGGTTTCGCGTTGTGGAGTCAGTTGCGCACCGTCGACGGCGATGTGGCGTTCGTTCTTCGAGTGGGTCACGAGTCCGGCACCCGTGCCTTCATCGAGGAAGAGCTCGGGTCGATCCCGTTGACTGAGGGACTGGGCCACGACGGGCAGTATTCCTATCTGATTGCCAGAGATCCATTCGGGCTGGACGACCTGCCGGCCTTGGCCGACGACGGCGCCTACCGGTACCGGCGGGCGCTGTATGGATGGATGGCCGGAGGACTCGGAATGCTCCCCCCGCAAGCCGCTCTCATCGGGTTGGCCGCCTGGGCCATTGTCGGTTTCGGGGTCGCAACCGCCGCCACGGCCGACGTTGCCGCACTGGTGGGTGCACGGTCGTGGGCCGTGCTGGGCGTTCTCGGCAATCTCGGGATGTGGCTCTCGGTGCAACTCGCCACCGCCGATGCGCTGGCGATGGCACTGGCGATGCTGGCCGTGAGCCTGACTCTGCGCCGGCGGACCGGGTGGGCCATGGTTGCCCTTGCCGCAGCGGTGCTGACCAAAGACGCCTACGTTCTCTTCTCGGTCGGATTAGGTGGATGGCTGTGGTTCAGCGGGAAGCGGCACTCCGGCCTCGCTCTGGCTCTTGTACCGGCGGTACCCCTTCTCCTGTGGGTTGGCTGGGTGTCCTGGCAGGTGGGGAACGGCTTTTCCGCCAAAGACAACTTCGCCTGGCCGGTGGTCGGGCTCGTCGAATCGTCCTCTGCGTGGGAGACCACAGGTGATCTGGTGCAAGCGATAGTTGCTCTGATCGCCTTGGCCGCAGCTCTGCTCATCGCCGTGATGACCCGGCAACGGTTGATCACCTGGTTGACGGTTCCCTGGATACTGGTGGCGCTGGTTTCGTCGGCGGTCGTGTGGGGAGACGGGAACAACGCAGTGCGGGCTTTCGCCCCACTCTGGTTGCTGGCTTGGCTGGGGGCGGCGTGGATGGTGCAGACCAGATCGGCTCGGGCAGTTTCCGAGGATTCACAATGATTCAATCAGGCACCGTATCGCTGCGCTCACGAGCGATATGGGTCATCCTCGCAATCGTAGCGGCAACACTGTCAGCATTGGTTCCATTGACCTTCGATGAAGCTATTTGGGTGTGGGCAGGTTGCGCGAGATTTCGCAGGAGGAGTCCCATACAAGGAGGTCGTCGACCACAAGACGGTCTTCGTGTTCGCTTTGGAAGGTCTTCTCGATCTCGCACCTGGTTCCTTTGAGGTCGGCCGTGGCCTGGCCGTTGGCATCACAGATCGCGGCAATTGGCATCATGGCTCGTCGGGTCTTTGGCCAGTTGGGTGGTAGCGACCGAACGCGCGCTGAGCATCGGACTGCTATCGGCAGCAGTCGCATTCGTCCAGACTCGGCTCGTTTCGACTGTGGAATTGTGGGCCGCTGCCGCGATACTAGGAGCCCTCCTTGCCGTCACCAGCAGGAAGTACCGAGTTGCGGCTTTCACGGCCTTTTTGGCGGCCTATTGACATTCGGGCCGTTGTGCTCGTTCCGGTGAATTGCCTGGTTTGTCGCCGAACATGGTGGACGATCAGCACTTGAGCAATACATCGAACTCGTCGCACCTCTGCTTCTTGTTGGCACAACAGCGAGTTCTCGCTCTTCCTGATGCTCGATTCGGCATCCTTGAACTGACATCGGCCTCAAGGTCAAGGCAGTTCTACCCTTTTCGTTCGAGCGATGGTCGGGATTCGGGCTCTCCTCCCTCTTGTTCTGGTCCCGGTACTCGTCAGAGTCAATTGGAAAGCCCTCAGGTCATCCTTCCGGAAGAGTGGCGGGATCTTCCTCGTTTGCGCAATCGGTATTGCAGTCGTATCACGTCTCCCATATCACCGCTACTGGCTCTTCGTGGTGCCGGCCATTCCGCTCATCGCCTGGCAACTTCACCACCCCAATGGGGATCGCGACTTGGCTGAACCTGGAAAACGGGTGGTGACCGCCGCGTTCGTTGTCCTGGCGTTGCTGCCGGGCATGGTTCGGGTAGTCGACGAGACGGTGATGATCGAGCGTCTACCTCTCGAGGATTACACCGCCGTCGCACTCGAGCTTGAACAATCGCTGGGCACCGAGCAGTCCTTCATCCACTATCCGGACAAACCGTATCTCCCGGCATATCTCCCGGATCGATTCGCAGCGCCGTCTGTGGTGATGCACTACTACGTGAACGAGACGAACCGCCGGGATTTGGCGCTTTCCCAACTCGAAGCTTCCATTGACGCAGCGGCAGTGGTCATCGATGAGGGCCAACTCGAATCAGATCCGAAAACCGTGTCACTAGCAGAACGCAAGGTGATGGATTTGTTCCGTTCGAAGCTGAGTGACTTCCCGTGTACCGATGTCATCGGGCCCATGACCCTGCACTACCGTCTAGCTGCTTGCCCGACGAATCAGAGTTCCTAGCCGAGCATCTCGCGCAGGAACTTGCCGGTGTAACTCTCCGGGACCTCGGCGACCTGCTCGGGGGTCCCTACGGCGACAATCCGACCGCCCTCCTCGCCACCCTCAGGTCCCAGGTCGATGACCCAGTCGGCAGTCTTGATGACGTCGAGGTTGTGCTCTATGACGACGACTGTATTTCCGGAATCGACCAGACGTTGCAGGACCCCCAACAGCTTGCGGATGTCCTCGAAGTGGAGACCGGTGGTCGGCTCGTCGAGTATGTAAAGCGTCCGTCCGGTTGATCGCTTCCCCAATTCGGATGCCAGTTTGACCCGCTGCGCTTCGCCCCCGGATAGGGTCGGTGCGGGTTGTCCGAGGCGCACATAGCCCAGACCCACGTCGAAGATCGTCTGCAAGACCCGGACGATCTTCGGGCTGGTTCTCGAAGAATGCAAGCGCTTCCTCAATCGACATGTTCAGCACGTCGGAGATGGTGTGACCCTTCCAGAGGATCTCCAGGGTCTCCCGGTTGTACCGTTTGCCTTTGCATACCTCACACGGCACGTACACGTCGGGCAGGAAATGCATCTCGATCTTGATCGTCCCGTCGCCCTTGCATGCCTCGCACCGTCCTCCCTTGACGTTGAACGAGAACCGGCCCGGCTTGTAGCCCCTGGTGCGGGCGTCGGGGGTCGAGGCGAAGAGCGTGCGGACGTGGTCGAACACTTTGGTGTAGGTCGCCGGGTTCGATCGAGGCGTGCGCCCGATCGGCGATTGGTCGATATTGATGACCTTGTCGATGTGTTCGACGCCGACCACTTTCTTATGGCGGCCGGGCACTTCGCGCGACCGGTACAGGGAGTAGTGGAGTGACTTGGAGAGTATCTCCTGTACCAGCGACGACTTTCCGGACCCCGAAACACCCGTGACGGTGACGAACAACCCGAGCGGGAATCTGACGTCGATCTGCTTGAGGTTGTTCTCCGATGCACCCTGCACGTCGATCGAGGCCCCGTTGGGGCTACGGCGGGTGGCCGGCGTGGGAATCTTGCGCCGGCCGGCCAGGTAATCGCCGGTGAGCGAAGCCGGTTCGGCCAGCACGTCGGAAAGGCTGCCCTCAACGACGATCCGGCCCCCGTGCTCACCTGCTCCCGGGCCGATGTCGACCACGTGGTCGGCGATGCGGATCGTTTCCTCGTCGTGCTCAACGACGATCAGCGTGTTGCCCAAATCCCGCAAGCGCACCAGCGTCTCGATGAGCCGCTGATTGTCGCGTTGATGCAGCCCGATCGACGGTTCGTCGAGGATGTAGAGAACCCCGACCAATCCGGAACCGATCTGGGTCGCGAGGCGGATCCTCTGCGCCTCTCCCCCGGCCAGGCTGGCGGCGCCGCGGGCCAGGCTCAAATAGTCGAGGCCGACATCGAGAAGGAACTGGAGTCGGGCCAGGATCTCCTTGAGAACCCGCTCACCGATCTTCAGGTCCCGATCCGAGAGTTCGAGGCTCGCCAGGACTTCCGCGGCCTTGCCGAGCGGAAGCGCGGACACCTCGTGAATGTTCCGATCATTGATCGTGACGGCGAGCGAGGTCGGGTTGAGACGCGCCCGCCCGCACCCGTCGCATGGAACCTCCCGCATATATTCCTGGTAGTACTCCCGGGCCGAGTCGGAAGCCGCGTTCTCGTGACGCCGGCTCAGAAACGGCACCGCCCCCTCAAACGTGGCCATGTACTGGCGTTTGCGTCCAAACCGGTTGACATACGACACCTTGACCTGCTGGTCACCCATCCCGTACATGAGAATGTCCCGGTTTTTCGGGGAGAGCTTCTCGAACGGAGTCCCCGTCGAGAACCCCACGTGGCCGGCTACTCCTTCCAGGACGCGCTGGTAGTAGCGGCTGCGAGTCCCCGACCAGGGCAAAATCGCGCCGTCGTCGATGGATAGTTCGTGGTCCGGAACGATGAGATCCGGATCAACCTGGTAGCGCGTTCCGATACCCGAACATTCGCTGCACGCGCCGTAGGGGCTGTTGAAGGAGAAGTTGCGGGGTTGCAACTCCTCGAAGGAAAGGCCGCAGTTGCCGCACGCGAGGTGTTGGCTGAACGTGAGCGTCGGTCCGTCGACGATCTCAACGATCGCCACGCCTTCGGCCAGGTGGAGGGCCGTCTCCAGCGAGTCGGTCAGCCGGCGTTCGATTCCTTCTTTGCGCAACAACCGGTCGACGACGACCTCGATGGTGTGCTGGTAGTAGCGGTCGAGTTTGATCTCTTCAGTGAGCTCCAAGATCTCGCCGTCGATTCGGGCCCGGGCGAAACCCTCCCGCGCCAGTTCCTTGAGCAGCGCCTCGTACTCACCTTTGCGGCCACGTACCACCGGAGCAAGGACCTGAAAACGGGTGCCCTCGGCTAATTCGAGGATCTGATCGACGATCTGCTGGGGGGTTTGGCGGGCAACCGGCTCACCGCAGTTCGGGCAGTGGGGCGTGCCGATCCTGGCAAAGAGCAGCCGCAGGTAGTCGTGAATCTCCGTGACCGTTCCGACGGTAGATCGGGGGTTGCGACTGGCGGTCTTCTGATCGATGGAGATGGCCGGCGACAGTCCTTCGATGAAATCAACATCCGGTTTGTCCATTTGGCCGAGGAACTGACGGGCGTAAGCGGAGAGGCTCTCGACATAGCGGCGTTGACCCTCGGCATAGATCGTGTCGAAGGCCAGCGACGACTTCCCCGAGCCGGAAATGCCCGTGAAAACGATCAACTGGTCGCGGGGCAGCTCAAGGGACAGGTTCTTCAGATTGTGTTCGCGGGCACCGCGAATGACGATGCTATCAGTGGACATGAATGGTCAGACCTCGGACGCCGAAGTGTAGTTGGAGGGTGTGACAACGAGCACTGGGGCTAGTAGCCATCAACCGCAGACTCATCGGTTCGGCGGCCCCGATGGAATTCAGCCACCGCATTTTGGGACATTGACCGCTAACAACGAAAGTGAGATGCGACGCTGAACAAGGCGAGAAGCCACAAGGCCCGGATCCACTCACGAAGAGGCAATGGGCGGCGAACATAGCTCACTACGGGTTGCAGGTCTGTCGACACCTACTCCGGTTGAGCGCGAAAGCCAGGCCGAACCATTGACTGATCCCAACCGATCGAGAAACAGCCGCCGTCGCCCAGGTCCCGATTCCTATCGCCGCCACGTTGATGACCAGCATCAACCATAGGATCCCTTCCTCGCCGAGCCGAGAGCCGGCGTTCGCCAAGAGCGGGTACTACATCCGCTGTGACCCATATGTAGGCCGTTCCATGAGGGCCGCGTGCTCGCTGGGTTCGAGTAGCCGACAGGATCGTGCGCCCGCAGGGGGGCCTCGCTACCGACCATGAGGGGACCGGCCGGGTTCAAGTCGCGTGGATTGCCAGGGTCACACACAACGCTAAAAGCCTACCGAGAAGGCCCCACAGGCCCACCAAAGCAAGGCTGGGTGCTTGTCCGCAGCCCTTAGTCTCCGCGCTATCCGTCATGTGGTTCGCCTAACATCTCGGACCTTTGGCTCGCAAATAGCACGAGAACGAATGTCGTGAACACCGGCGCGACGGCCCGAGTGATGTCGAAGTAATTGAGCCACACCTGGCGTGTGAGGAACGGGGCAAGGCCACGAAACCGATGGTCGAATACGACCACCGAGGGCCGGCGGACTACCTGCATTGCGGCCACCAACATCAACCCGATCACGACGAAGCCCAGAGCGAGATTCCGCCCCGGTTCTTCAATCCATCTGGTAGCAGCGCCAATCAAACCGGAAAAGGGGACACCGATCTCCTCGGATTCGGAGGTGAGCACCGGGACGGCCAGACGCCAGCGAACCCAAAGCGCCCAAAACAGAGCTCCGAAGAGGGCCACAGGGCCATACCGACCGCTTTGATTCGGTCGTCTCTCCACAAACCGATGGCAAGGCCGACTGCAACCAGGATCATCGCTTCCCGAGCCAGTACTGCCCCGACTACAGCGACGACCGCCCCCGAGTACCTGCCTTCGACCAGGAGCCACACTCCAAGCACCGCCAGAGCCCAGGCCAGTGTCCCGGCTCCATCGATGATGAGCTCGAAGATCACGCCAGGATTGAGCGCGAACGCCAGACCCCACCATGCGCTTGTCCCCAATGACACCGCCAGTTTCGCCGTGGCCCAGGTTCCCAGCGCCATCGCCAGGAGATTTACGACGATCAGACCCCAGGCCACTGCCCAGCCCTGGAGAAGCCCACCCACGGAGAGCCAGGAGCGGGTAGAGGACCCGCTGCGTCCGATAGACGGGTCGGTCGATGATCCCTGCATACGTCTCGGGATCGAGCAAGAACGGGTCGTGCGCATGGACGAAGTAGTACTTCCCGTCATGTCCCAGGTTGGCAACAACTCGGACGTGTTCCAACTGCTCCTCAACAAACGAAATGATCTGATCGTTGTCCTCTCCGACCCTGAGTAGCGCCGAGGCGTCCCACTCGACCGATGACAAAACGGACGCGAATATCGCAACTCCGACGAGGAACCCGAGCACGGCCACGGAAATCTCACGACGATGCGAAGTTCGAATGGCCTTCAACATGCGGCCACGCTACCGGGGGACGGCGTCAGCCTACTTGGGAGGGGGCTCAGCCCTTGGCACTTCCGTACGTCGCCATCACAGGAGCCTGCAGAAGACTCGAATCGGTGCCGAAGCTCTCTAAGAGCCCAGGTCACGACACAGCCCAGCAGGAACCGATGACAGAAACCGTCCTCGAATCGCCTCCCAACGAATCGGTGCCGGCCGGTCCGCCTCTCCAGCGGCTCTTCCGGTCGAAATATGTGCTGTTCTTGGCCATCTTCGGGTTCATTCTGACGCTGAAGTGGTCGACACTCACTGAACCGCCCGTTTGGGACGCTGCGATGAGCGTCTTTCCGGCCGCGATCACCCTCGAGGAAAGGGCTTGGACTACGGCTATCTCCTTTCCCAACCTGGCTATTCGGACGGAGGTCCCAACGTCCACAGCCTCTCGCCGGTCACCCTCGGGCACCGCGCGGTAGTCATTCGATTGATCGGGAAGGCCCAGGCCTGTTCCCGGTATTGCACATCATCCACTTCGCAATCGCAGCGTTCGCCCTCGTTGGCGTTTTCCGATTGAGCGAAGCGGCACTGGGCAGGCGCCTCGCCGCTGCCGTGACACTTTCCTCATTGGTCTTTCCGCTTGTGTTGACGCAGGTGGGGTTCATGTATCTCGAGATTGCGATGCTGGCCGCGGCGATATCTGCCCTACTCGCTTGGCACAGCGGAAGGATCGTGGCTGCAGGAGCGTGGGCGACCCTGGCTGTCTTAGTCAAGGGATAGGGGATCATCGTTGCCGCCGCCCTGGTCGGGGCCGCCTTGACCGGAACCAAGCGACCAATCCACCGACATACCGGTAACCATCACGTTCGCCCTTGTCGCTTTCATGCTCATCTATCTGGCCATCCCCTTTTTCGGTCTACGCAGCCCAGTTCTGCCCCGCTACTACGTGTTGCTGTTCCCCTGGTCCTCATCGGGTTAACAGCTGTTATCCGGAGACGGTTCTCGATACGTACCGCCGTGCTCGCGCTTGCAGTCCTCACCGCTATCTCGGTTGTCAACCGGAATGGAACGCTGTACCCACAGCAAGGCAACGAGGCGTTCCCGATCGCCGAACGATCCGGCGCGTACCGCGACCTGCTTGAGTTGCGGCTGCAAGGCACCCAGGCGCTCGTGGATCCAGAAGGCCCTCGGCTCTAGCGACGTCTTGCTCACCACTTCGTGCACCGATGCTCTCGAAATGTCGGCCTTGGCGCGCGCGGCAAGATCAATGTATTCCTCACTGGCGTTGAATCCGAAGTACCGGACGTCGGGAAGGTCATCGAGTACGTCCGCCGTGCCGCAACCGATGTCCAGAACTGAATCGCCCGGGTGCGGTTTGAGGTAATCCTCGACCAAACCTATCCGGCCCGTGTTGGTCGTGACCATCCGCCGAAACGTCTTGTAGAACCACGGCCTCGCGAGAATCCTACGTGGATCGAGTTTGTTCAAGGTTGCACCTCCAGAATCCGGCGCATCGTATACCGGGGTCAGTCCAAACCGCCGTTACCGACCCGCCTCGGCCATATCGCGCATTTCGCGTCGCAGTTCGTTGATCTCATCGCGGAGGCGGGCCGCGTACTCGAAGCGCAGCTCTTTGGCGGCTTCGTGCATCTCCTCTTCAAGGCTCTGTATCAACCGGCCCAGATCCTCGGTACCTAGGTCCAGGATTGCCCGTTGCTCCACTTCCCGGCGGCGTCGCTCCGGGGCCGGGGCGTTCTGACTCTGCAGCAGTTCCAGGATGTCGGAAACCTTCTTGCGAATCGTCTGCGGGTCGATGCCGTGCTTCTCGTTGTAGCGAAGCTGAAGGCCGCGCCGACGATTGGTCTCGTTGATCGCTTTCTGCATGGAATCGGTCACATTGTCGGCGTACATGAGCACATGGCCATCCACATTGCGGGACGCTCGACCGATGATCTGAATGAGGCTGGTAGCCGATCGAAGGAAGCCTTCCTTGTCCGCATCGAGGATGGCGACCAGCGACACCTCCGGTAGATCGAGACCCTCCCGAAGAAGGTTGATACCGACCAAAACGTCAAATTCGCCAAGGCGGAGGTCGCGAAGGATCTGGACCCGTTCGAGCGTGTCGATCTCCGAATGCAGATAGCGGGCCCGTACTCCCATCTCCAGCAGATACTCCGTGAGGTCCTCGGACATTTTCTTGGTGAGGGTCGTGACCAGCACACGGTGGTCGAGGACGGCCCGTTCACGGATCTCGTGCAGGAGGTCGTCGATCTGTCCTTTGGTCGGCTTGACGATCACCTCCGGATCGACGAGGCCGGTGGGGCGAGCAATCTGTTCCACGACACTCGACGATCGTTCCAGCTCGAATGGGCTGGGCGTAGCCGACATGAAGATCACCTGGCCGGTCTTCTCCATCCACTCGTCGAAACGGAGCGGACGGTTGTCGATCGCTGATGGCAGGCGGAAACCGTGATCGACGAGTGATTCCTTGCGGCTCAGGTCACCGGCAAACTGGCCGTGGATCTGCGGAACGGTCACATGGCTCTCGTCGAGCACCGTGACGAAGTTGTCCGGGAAGTAATCGAGCAGCGTGTATGGCGGTTCGCCCGGTTGCCTGCCGTCGATATGGCGACTGTAGTTCTCGATGCCAGAGCAGAAGCCAATCTCCTTCATCATTTCGAGGTCGTACCCGGTGCGCATTCGTAACCGCTGAGCTTCGAGCAGCTTGCCACTCTCCTCGAACTGGGCCAGCCGCTCCTCGAGCTCTGCCTCGATGCCAACGACGGCCCGCTCCATGCGTTCTTGGGAAGCGACATAGTGCGAGGCTGGAAATATCCACAGCTCCTGCATCTCCTCGATGACCTCACCCGTCACTGGATTCATGCGGAGGATCCTTTGGACCTCGTCGCCCCAATACTCGACCCGGGCAACCGTCTCTTCGTAGGCAGGGAAGACCTCGAGGGTGTCGCCCTTGACCCGGAACTTCCCGCGGGTGAGGTTCACCTCGTTGCGCTCGTACTGTATGTCGACCAGCCGGCGCATCGCCTCCCCGAGCGGATATTCGACTCCCTTGATCAATCGCAGGACTCGACCGGCGTATTCGTCGGGGGTTCCCAGTCCATAGATGGCGGACACGCTGGCGACGATGATGACATCGTCCCGAAACAGCAGGGCGCTCGTCGCTGCGTGACGGAGCCGATCGATCTCATCGTTGACGGTTGCGTCTTTTTCGATGTACGTGTCCGACTGGGCCATGTAGGCCTCTGGCTGGTAATAGTCGTAGTAGCTGACGAAGTACTCGACCCGATTCTCGGGGAAAAACTGCCGGAATTCGTTGGCCAGCTGGGCGGCGAGCGCTTTGTTGGGGGCCAACACGAGTGTCGGTCGCTGGATCCTCTCGATGGTCCACGCGATCGTGGCGGATTTCCCGGATCCGGTGATTCCCAGCAGTGTCTGGAAACGTTCCCCATCCTCGATCCCCCGGGCAAGTGCCGCTATCGCCTTCGGCTGGTCGCCGGCCGGTTTGAAGTCGGAGTGGACACGGAATGGGGGCACGCGGCCAGTGTACGTGGCCGGTGCGACAAGAACGCGAGGGGCCGCATGCTTTGCCTAGGCCCATTCGTACTCAATGATCCCTTCAACTGGACCCGGGCCGTAGCCGTATTGCCCGTCCTGTGGGCCCTCCCCGTTCAGGGGGATCGTGCGGGAACTACTCAGCCCCTCCAGAACCCCTCCACGCGGTCAACCGATCCCACAGGGCATCAACCTGTGCCTTCAAGGTTTGCGGGTCCGCAGAGTTGTCGATAACCATGTGAGCGGATGCCACCCAAGCGTCTCGAGGCGGTTGGGCAGCCATGCGCCGATCAGCGTCTCCTTGGTCCATGCCACGGAGCCGAAGTCGGTTCGCCCTGGCTGCGGCGTCGGCATCTACAACTACGCGAATCCAGCCGGTTCCCATGAAGTCGGTCATCAGGGGGACCTCGACTACCACCACGTGTTCCGTCGCCTTTTCGATTCTCCGCGCGATCTCACTGCGGATGGAAGTGTGGGTAAATCCTTCGAGCCGTTCGAGGTCGGCAGCGCTCCGAAAAACGATGTCGGCCAAGCGCCCACGGTCGATGACACCATCGACAACCACCGAGGGCCAGGTCTCGAGAACGTGCACAAAGGCTTCGCCATCGGGCCCGAGCACTTCGTGGCCAACCCGATCCGCGTCGATGACCAACGCCCCCCGGGAGCGCAGTAACTCGCCAACGGAGCTCTTCCCGGCGCCGATGCCACCGGTGAGCAGAACCCGAACTTGCCTCGTAGACACGATGAATGACTGTACTCTGATAGACAATGCCGGAGCGCAAGAACCCGTGGGAATCGCGATTTCACAAGGTATTGCTTGCCTTGCTCTGGGTGGCACTCGCCCTCGGCGTTTTCATCTCGTTCTGGGAATCCCGCAAGCAGGCAGCCGTCCTCGGAATGGAAGCGATTGGACCCGACGCCATCGGGGCGGCCATGGCGGCCAGCGTGTACGTGCTCGGTTCGCAAATCCTTCCACGAACCTACCTGCGCACCACCTGGATTCGCGAACTGAGCTCCCTGGTCGGTGTGACGCTCGTCATGATGGCAGTGAGTCTCAGCGGCGGACTCAATAGTCCGTTCCTGCTTCTCTCCCTCACACCGATCATGGTGGCCGGCGTGTTCGGGGGGTTCCGCAGCGGATTGGCAACAGCCGGATTGGCCGCCGGAGTGCTCGTGATCATCTCCGTCGGGCTCGACGATTTTGACCTTCCGCTCTTCTTCCAATGGGCAGGCCTCTATCTGCTGATCGGGTTCACTTTTGGCCAGGCCCGCCGCCTCCTTCTCGAAGAGGGGGAACGGGCCGACGCCCTCGCAGCAGCCTCTTTTGAAACCACTCAGCGCCTCGAGCGCCTCGAACGGGCCAACACCCTGCTGAGCCGTTTCGCCGAGATCGCCGATACGGCCGAACTAAACCCGGTCACCGTCGGACATGCTGCATTGGAGAGCCTGTCGGAAGTCGCATCCTTCCACGCAGCCGTCGTCGCTCTCGCCGGTGATGATGGTCCGGTCGTGGTGGCAAGGCGGGGTAGAGAAGAACCCAATGACCATCGCTCGATCATTCCGCTTTCCGTAGGGAGCCGGGACGTCGGCATGGTTGTTGTGATCTCCGCCCACGAGCCGACCCAGGCTGAATACCAGGCAACGGCTGAGTCGCTACAACCGGTCGCGCTGGCCTTCTCGAACATCCTGTTGCTCCAGGACATCGCCCGCCGAGCCATCCGTGAGGAGAGGGCCCGATTGGCCCGCGACCTCCACGACGAAATCGGCCCCTCGCTCGCCTCCCTTGGTCTGGCACTTGATCTTGCTTTGCTCCAACACCCGGCCGACCCCGACCTGGCCGAGCACTTACGAGAGCTCCGCACGTCGGTCGGGGGTATGGTCGAAGACGTGCGCAGCACCGTTGCCGACCTGCGGATGCCTGAACAGCCGAGCGTGACCGAGGTGATGAAGAGCCTCAGCTCTTCGGTGTCCGATACGGACACGGAGATCGATGTGCGAATCACGGAACGCCGGCCTCCCCGGCCATCTATTGCTCCGGATCTCATTGCCATCATCACTGAAGCCGTTCGCAACGCCATCCGGCACTCGGGAAGCCCCCACATCACCGTCCATGGAACAATCGACTTCGACGAAGGATCGGTCACCGTGCACGACGAGGGCAAGGGGTTCCGCCGGGATCGCGTGCCCGACGGCCACTATGGTCTTTTGGGAATGGAAGAACGGGCCGAACGAATCGGTGCTGCGCTGAATATCACCAGCACCCGGGGCGGAACGGCCGTGACGGTGACCTGGGGGCCAGATTGATTGCAATACTCGTCGCCGACGACCACACGTTGTTTGCCGAGGGTGTGAGTCAGGCCCTGGCGGCCATACCGGACCTCCGCGTTGCCGGAACGGCTTCTGGCGGCGTCGAGCTCCTGGCGCTCGCCAAGAAGATACCCGCCGACATCCTGCTGATCGACCTGGAGATGCCCGACCTTTCCGGGTTGGAAGTCCTCGCCGCCCTGAAAGGATCGCTGCCCGCCATCATCGTCACCATGCACGCCGACGACAAGCGGCGCGCTCAAGCCATCCAAGCTGGTGCTCGAGGTTTTCTCTCGAAATCGACCCCGCTACCCGAGCTGGCCGCGGCAGTGAGAGCCGTAGCTGCCGGCGAAAACCTCACCCCCCTTACGACCACTCTCCGTGAGGTTCTTGCTCACTACATGGAGCCGTCCCTCGACCCGGGAGCCGCCTCGCTCACCGCTCGCGAACGGGAGCTCTTGACGTTGCTGGGCGAAGGTGTGAGTGCCACAGATGAACTGGCAGAACGCCTGTATATATCGCCGAAAACCATCAAGAACCACCTGGCTTCGATCTACGAGAAGCTTGGTATCAGCGACCGCACGCAAGCAGCAGTTGAGGCTATCCGGCTCGGGCTTGTCAACAGGCGCTGAGACCTTCTGTGGATAAATAGGGCGCTCGACCTATGGTATTCCGAGCGCTCTGCGTGGTAGCTTTTCGCCAGGTAGTGACCCGAGCCTGTAGGAGGGTTCTTGTGTTGACAGTAATGAGTGAGTTGGCGGCCCGCTGGGTGTCCTTCAAGGACGACCGCGGCGCCAGCATGGTTGAGTACGCACTGCTGGTCGTGTTGATCGCGATCATCGCGATTCTGGCGATCACGTTCGCCGGTAACCAGGTCTCCGAGACCTTCAGCGAAATCGGCAGCGCACTCGACGTTTAGTCGATAGATCTGAAAGGCGACATCAATGGGCTGGGAGCCACTGGGTAAGCTTGTAGGGATTCGATTCCAAAGCGAGCGAGCCGCCGGATTAGTCGAGTGGGGATTACTCGTAGTCCTCATCGCAGTGGTAGCCCTGGTTGCGGTACAGTTTGCCGGCGATCAGAACTCGGCGCTGTGGAGCGAGATAGCAAGCTCCGTAGACATCTAGCCTGGAGACGCCTGGAGAAACCAGTGGGGGACCCTACAGGGTCCCCCACTCTCGCGTTGTCCACCCGCCCCAGTCGTGGGGCTACCAACCCGGTTAGCCTCGGATATCGGTCAAGCTACCGGCGGCCCACGGGTCAGGGGTGCAGGGGTGGAGGTGGGAAGGCGGCTCAGCCCAGCACCGTGAGAAAAGCGAACGGAGCGAGCCACCGTCATGGAAAACGGTTCCCGCCTCAATCGGCCCCCGTTTTGCTCAGGCCCTTCTAGCCGCGCGAGAAGACCGTCCAGCGGTCGTCTGAGAAGTCGACGTTCCATCCATCGGCCGTCAACACCTCGGCAAGGCCGGCATCGGTTGCAACCAACGCCTGTTGAATCCCGTACCGGTCGAAAGCCGTCCACCAGACTGGCATTCCACGTCGGGTGTTGACGAACTCGCCAAAAAACTCCGCACCGTAAAGTTCGGCCCGGTCGTCGACGAATACCGGCCAACGGTTGGCGTAGATCAAATAGCCGCCGGCCACGTCATCGTGCCACACCTTTTCGGTGCTGAGATAGGATGCCGCCTCTACCGGGAATCGGTCCACATCAAGTCCGCGGAAACCCACGAGCGCCAGAAGAGGCAGGATGATCAAAGCTGTTGCAATGACCAGGTTGGCGCGAGCTGGTCCGGGCGGAACGAAGCCGGGATCCGTATTGGGGCGGAACCACGCGGAAGCTGCAAACGGCACGAGCACGATGGCCGCCGGCATGATGGCTCGGGCCGAGGTGAGACCAAATACGAGAAAGGGCGCGACAATCCACAACTCCCGAATCTTGATCCGGCCCGACGCTGCAGCAACCAGAAGCGCGACCACGATCAACACATAGGGCGCAACGGCCAAGGACAGGAGATCCGGCGCGGCCCACTCCGAGATGAAGTCGAGGGCGCCCCGATTGGCTACGAACGACCCCAGCATCGACCAGACCCCGAGGCCGTGGGCTGTGAGACTCACCGCGATGAGCGCCACCCCGATTCGACCGGCCGCTTTCTGCCATACCATGCGTCGGCGCAAAGCGTCCAGCAGCAATATGCCGAGACCCAGCACAAAAGAGCCGTGGAATCCTGCCCACACCCACAGGATCAAAGGAAGTGGCCAGTCCAACTGGATCTCGAGCACCACCATGAACAAGGCCAGGAGGACCAGCGAGAAGAGCACCGGCCGTGGAACCAGATTCGGGAGGCCCAACCACATGAGGGCAACCAGGGCCAACGCTACTGGCAGCGGATCGGAGACCCGCCGGAAGGTGAGCCATCCAACCAGACCGAGCACCGTAGTGCCGCAGACCACCAGCAACCAGGGCACCCAGCCGAGGCCGCCCGTGGCCTGTTCGAGCGAGCCATAGAGCAGGTCGGCGAGCCAAGACTGCGTTCGCCAAGGTTCGCCCGCCATCGTCGAAGAAAAGGGGTCGGTTGTGAGCACCCGGCCGGAAGCGAGTTGAAGATCACCGGCCCGAACATGCCAAAGGAAAGAGTTATCGCGAATCGGCCGGGACGCCCCGATCACCACCCCGATCCACGGCGTGAGCAACAGGAGATGGCGTACCGAAAGCCGCTGCCAGATGGGCACAACCGGATCTCCGATGACGGCGGCCACGCCGACCGCCTTACAGCTCGGTGAACGTTTTGTAGATCTGGATGGCAGCCGGGCCAAGCAGGACGATGAAGAGCGCCGGGAAGATACAGAACACGAGCGGGAACACCATCTTCACGGGTGCGGCAAAGGCCTTCTCCTGGGCTCGCTGACGACGCTGAATACGCATTTCGTCGGCTTGGACTCGTAGTACCTGAGCAATGGCGACGCCGAAGGCTTCAGCCTGCATCATGGCCAACAGGAACGAACGCAGTTCATCAAGGTCCGTGCGGTCGGTGAGATGGCGCATGGCGTCGCGGCGACTGACACCCACCCGGGTCTCCTGCAGCATGCGGAAGAACTCCTCGGACAGAGGACCGGGAACCGTCCCGACGACGCGGGCCAAGGCCGAATCAAACCCGAGTCCGGCCTCGACGCTGATCACCAGCAAGTCGAGAACATCAGGGAGGGCTCTTTGCATGGCCAGGCGCCGATCGTCGATCTTGCGCGTCAACCAAACATCCGGCCCGAAGAAACCGAGGACGGCCAGAAGGGCAAAGGACAGAACCTTCATACGCACATCCAAGCCACCTTGCAGGAAGAACCACAAGATGACAGAACCGATCGATGTCATGAGTTTGATGACCGCCCACGAGTTGGCGTCCAGGTTGCCCGGACTTCCGGCCAGGACGATGCGCCGCTGGGTCTTCTTCAACCACCCCACCGGGGTGAACCTTGCCAGCATCCGGCCCACGGCCAGAAAGATCGGGGCGATGGCACGCTCGGCAACCGGCTTTTTGAGAGTCTCCTCACGGATCAGTTCAGCCGATCCGTAGACCGCCAGTCGTTCCGTAGCGGCCTTGCGGGCGCGAACGATCCCAAAGCCGATCCAGAGCACCAGCCCGGTCATGGCCACGAACACCGACCCAACAGCGAACAATTTGGGATCCATTTAGACCTCGATATCCACGATCTTCTTGAGCCAGTACACGCCCGCTCCCATTAAAGCCAGCCCTGCGCCAATCGCAATGAGTCCCGCCGTCTCATTGAAGAGTGGCTCGAGGTAGCTCCGATTGGTGCTGAAAAGAAACGCGAAGAGCACGATGGGCAACAACGCGAGGACGATTGCCGAGAGACGGCCCTCGGCCGTCAGCGCCCTGATCTCGCCCTTCAGCCGGTTCCGCTGTCGCATCGTGTCGGCCACCGTCTGCAAAACTTCGGCGAGGTTACCGCCGACTTCGCGCTGGATCTCGATGGCCATGACCGCCCACTGGAAGTCCTGGGACCGCATCCGGTCGGCGATGGCCCGCATGGTGTCCACCACCGGACGCCCCAACCGGGACTCGGCGATCGACCGGCCGAACTCTCGCCCGGTAGGTGCGGGAGCTTCCGCGGCCACCGCTTCGACCGCCTGCAGCAGCGAGTAGCCGGCTCGCAGCGACGTCGACAGAAGCGTCAACGTGTCCGGGAGTTGCCGTTCGAACACACGCTTCTCCCGGGTACCGGCGAACTGAATAGCCGCAGCTACCAGAAGGCAGAACGACCAAGAATCCGACGCCTGCCGCAATCCAACTCGTTGCAAACAATCCGGCCAGGACACCGGCGATCACACTCAGCCCCAAACCTGCGGCCAGTGCTTCTCCCCCTCGCAGCGGAATGTTGGCCTGTTCCAGAACGGCGTTGATGCCGCTGAGCAAACCACGTCGTTGCGCTGCCTCCTCGGCCGACTTCGTGAAGCGGCTCAAGCCGGGGATCCTTGCCAGGAAACCCTTCTTCTCGTCTTCGGGAGCTGCGGTTCGGCCCCGCCCGTACGCTTGGAGACGCTTGCGGAACGCCGAAGCTCCGTCCTCGTCGCCCGGGCCGGCCAGGATGATGATGAAGAGCACGATTCCCAAACCGACTGCCAGCGTTCCCAGCAGTCGCAGCGTCCCGGACGAAACCGGCCCGGCCGCCGCAGGCGAGTAGGGCTCGGGTTGAGCGAATGTCACCGTTGTTGTTGTGGTGGGTGCCGGAGGCTTGACGAAGCCGGGCACGTTGACGGTGGTACTCGTCGCCAGTGCCTGGTAGCCGACCCCGATAGCGAGATCGCCTGCACGATCCTGAGTGGCGGTAAACCGCACCACGACCTTGTTGTCGAGTTCCCTCTTGATCTGCTCATAGAGACCGCTCAACTCACCCGGTTCGGGAGTCGAGAGGTACAGGCCGCTGGTCGCGGCAACAACGGTTTGCAGGTCGGCTGGATCGAAGGCGGTCGACTCGAGCGCTACGCCAAAGACACGCACACCTTTGTCCGTCACGGCGGCGAGAGCATCGTCGAGGGATGCAACGCTCCCCTCGTCCTTGCCGTCGGTGAGCACAATCATGTTGCGCTCCAACCGCTCGGCATCGCCGGTGAACAATTCCGTCGCCCGGACGATCCCGTCGTAAAAGGCTGTGTCGCCTTGAGCGACGATCCCTTCCACGCTGGCAATCAGCGCCGACCTCGTGCTGGTGAAGCCCCGCACGACCTGGACTTCGTCGGCGAAGGTGGCGACCGCGATGAAATCCTCGGCTCGTTTCTGATTGATGAACGAAAGGGCCGCTGCTTTGGCGGCTTCGATCGGCTCGCCTTCCATGCTGCCGCTGGCATCGATGACCAGGACAATCCCGACCTGGACCCGTGACTCGGCGATGGTTTCAATCTCGAGATCGCTGACCGGATTCCCGTTCTCGGTGACTTCCAGGCCGGCCGGATCGAGCGCTTCCTCCAGATTCAAGAAATCGACGATCATCTGCACCCGGGGATAGCGGACCGTATTGACATCGGTGATCTCGACCACCGGGGCGCCGTTGTCGGTTTGGGCGAAGGCCGCCGCCCCGGCTCCGAGCACCAGAATGGCGACCGTGGCCGCCGCGACGAGGTTGCGTATCCGTTTCACTTCGAATACTGGGCCTGGCGGCGAGCGAAGGGTTCCGGATCAAACAGGTTGGCCGGCAGTTTGATTCCGAAGTCCTCGAGGTGGCCACTGAAGGTAGGCCGAATGCCGGTGGCTTTCAGTCGACCCAGGTACCGCCCGTTCTCGTCCACACCCATTCCAAAGTCGAACAGGAACAAGTCCTGCAGCGTGATAATTTCGCCTTCCATCCCCTCGATCTCCGTGATGTGCGTGATGCGACGGGATCCGTCCCGCAATCGGGTCTGATGAACGATCAGGTTGACGGCCGACGCGACCTGCTCCCGAATGGCCCGGACGGGCAGGTCGAAACCGGCCATCAAGACCATCGTCTCGATACGAGCCAGTGTGTCTCGTGGTGAGTTCGAGTGGATGGTGGTCATCGAACCATCGTGACCGGTGTTCATGGCCTGCAGCATGTCGAGCGCTTCACCACCACGGGCCTCGCCGACCACGATCCGATCGGGGCGCATGCGCAAGCTGTTGCGCATCAGGTCGCGAATGGTGATTTGGCCCTTGCCCTCCAGGTTGGGTGGCCGGGACTCGAGAGTCAAGACATGTTCCTGGTGAAGCTGGAGCTCGGCCGCGTCTTCAATGGTGACGATGCGCTCGTCGCCCGGGAGGTAACTGGACAACACGTTGAGCGTGGTCGTCTTACCGGAACCGGTACCACCACTGATGATGATGTTGAGTCGTCCTTTGACACACTGCTTCAGGAAATCTGCGGTGGGTTGATTGAATGTACTGAACTGCACCAGGTCGGCCTCGGTGAGTGGGTCTACGGCGAACTTCCGAATCGTGAGAAACGGTCCACCAATGGCGAGAGGATGGACGATGGCGTTGACGCGAGACCCATCCGGTAGGCGAGCGTCCACCATCGGGGTTGCTTCATCGATGCGACGGCCGATCTGACCAACAATCTTGTCGATGATGCGCCGCAGATGGACCTCGTCGACGAAACGAAACTCGGTCTTGACGATCTTGCCGTTCCGTTCGACGAACACACTGTGAGGACCGTTGACCATGATCTCCGTGACGTCGGGATCGTTGAGCAGGGGGTCAATCGGACCGTAGCCGAGGACATCGGAAGCGATCTCGTTGAGTAGCTGCGTGCGATCGGCGCGGGTGAGAGGAACGCTCTCCTCTTGGTCGAGTGCCCACTCGAGCATTTCCAGAACCCGGAGACGAAGCTCGGCATCGCTCATCTGCCGGTCGTACAGCGTCGGGCCGAGCTCCTCAACTACCTTGAAGTGGAGCTTGCCGCGCAACTCGCGGAACATGTCATCGCGCTGTGTATCGAAAGTCACCTCAGCCTGTTTGGCAGCTGCGACCCGTTCGGATAGGGATGCCATCGAGTTCTCCCTCTACTGTCCGTACCGCTGAAACCCGTTTGTGCGGGCTGCAGCGGAGCCATTTTCACTTATCTTCAGGACATCCATCGGCGCTTACCTGTCTTGCCTGAAGTGTCTTGCTTTGGTGTCGAGGCGACCAGGTCGTAGACGGTGTCGAAACCTTTCGCCACCCGTGATCTGGGGGCGGACTCCACAACCGGTCGACCCTCGTTGATCGAAGCAGGGACCATGCCGTCTGATGGAATGGCCGCCGAGATCTTCAACTTCAATGACCGTTCAATCTCTTTCTCGTCGAGCCGAGCGCGTGCATTGGATCGGTTCAGAACCAACTGGACCTTCGATGCGGGGAATTTCAGCAACCGCAGCGTTTCCAACGCCAGCTTGGCGTTCTTGACGCTCGGAAGGTCCATGTCGAGCACGAACAGCACCTGGTCGGCCCGTTCGAGCAACGACAGGAGAAGCTCGTCGAGCAGCGAAGCCGTGTCGACAATGACATAGTCGAACATGCCGCGCAGCTTGGTGATGATCTCCGTCATGGCGGCAGTCGAAATCTCATCGGCAAAAGCCGGCTCGAGCGGTGCGGCGAGAACCCGAAGCCCCGACGGATGGGTCGTCAGAAGCGACTCGAGGAGCGGTTCATCGAGTCGGTGGAGCTCATGAGCCGCGTTGACCATCGTCAGCTTGGGTTCGAGCTGCAACACGAGACACACATCACCGAACTGCAAGTCGGCATCGACGATGCACACCCGGGAAGGGTCGTGCCTTTGGGCAAGAAGCATCGCCAGATTGGTTGCAGTAACCGTCTTCCCGCTACCGCCCTTCGCCGACATGACGGTAACGACCTTCCCTTGGCCCTTCGGCGGACTGAACGGTTCGGGAGGCGGTGCGGCCGGCCGCTGGCGGCGCGCCGCCTTGCGCTCGATCTGACCAACGGCGTCGGTGACGCTCTGAATCGTCAACGGAGCCTCAATGACATCCTTCAATCCGGCTCGCATGGCCGACCGCAGCAACGGGGCGGTGATCGTGCCGGCGACCAGCACGATGGCCAGGTCGGGATCTTGGGCGAGTAGGACCCCGACTCCCTGCAGCCCGGCCTCATGTGCAAACGATGGGCCAAGCATCACCAGATCAACGGAGCCCTCCTCAACGCCGCGCTGAGCATCAGCGATGCTGCGAACGGTTGGAACGCGGCCATCGAAGAGGCGTTTTGCTTCGTCGAGGAAATCGTCATCATCGTCAACGATGACGATCCCGGCGTCGTCGAAAAGGTCGCTCATGTTATTGGCCAAGCTCCTCAGCGGTATCGAACAGGTTCTCTCGTGTGATGCCGTCAGTGGGAACCGGGACGAAGTCTTCCGGAACCAGCGTCAGCCACACTGTCCCCGTTGCGAACGTGTACACGATCCGCTCGGCTTCTTCCGGAGTTACCTCGAGGGTGACAACGCCCGTCTGGACCTGCTGGACGGCTTCCTGGCCTTCAACGGGCACGGTGGTCACCGTCACGGTCTGGTTGGCTTCCTCGTCGGCCCGAATCTCACTTCCAACGGCCAGTACCGGGAGCCCCTGCAGCACGAAGCGGCTGATGATGCCCTGCTCGAGTTCAGCTTCGAGCGCCTTCAACTCTTCCGGTGTCAGGGTTTCCGAGGCAATGACGTCTTCAGCGATCTGTTCGATCGGTGCGGTCAGAGTCACGATGACATTGATCCGGTCTCCCGCCTCAATGAAACCGTTGACCCCCTGGATGTTGTCGACCCCGATCGTGATCGCTTGCTTCCCTGCTGGAATGCGTTCCGCCAGCGGCTTGATGTCGGCCGTCAACTCGACCCACTGGTCGGTGGTCAATATCGAGTTGTTCGAGATTGGACCAGCAGCGACCCGGCCCGTCAGGGTCGCGGTCAGTTGTTCCAGCGAGCCGATCGCGTTGTCGGGGAGAAACCTCGTCTCCTCTTCGCTGAGCACGGCGCGCTCTTGCGATAGGACCAGGCTTCCCTCGGTGCCTTCGGTGATTGTGCCGCCGGAAACCCGGTACACAGCCCGCAACAGGAGCTCGGCCTCTTTCTCCTCTTCCACGTTGGAAAGGAACTGCCATACGGCAAACGCGGCAATGCCCGCCAGGAGCAGAGCCACAATCAGGACCAGGGTTCGCCTGCCCATCGAATCTCCTTCAGTCTAAAACCCGTTCGGTTTTCCCTAAGGGTGGCCGATTTGGGTCGTAATGTCATGGATTTCGCGTCACGCAGAGTGACCGTGCGCCTCACCATCATCGAGGTACCGGCAAGCCGGTCGTGTTGTGTCGGAGCTTCGGCATCTTCATGTCGCCTCCTTTTGGGCACAACTGTCCCTACCTGATAGAGCTGCGCGGTTTCCCCCCGTCCGAATCTGCCCGGCACCCAACAGAGTGCCACAGATCTTCCAGGTGTCAACCTTATGAAGTACCTATCGGCGTCCGATGCCGCGCTCTTTAAGCTCTTGAAGAATTGCTTCGAGCGACGAATCGACGTCGAACGTCCGCTCCTGCTCCTCTTCCGGCTCTTCGCGCGTGAACTCGCGTACCTCAGGTTGCTTGTGACGCGGGGCCCGTTCTTCGGGCTCCCGGTCTTTCCATTCCGGATTCGCCTGCTTGATGGAGAGACTGACCCGGCGACGCTCTTCATCCATCTCCGTGACCTTGACGGAAACCGCCTGGCCGATGGAAAGCTCCAGCTCCGGAGACTCGACGCGATGAATGGCGATCTCCGACACATGCACGAGACCCTCGACACCGTCTCCGACAGACACAAACGCACCGAATGGCACGGTCTTGGTGACGGTTCCATCAACGACGTCGTTGACACCATGCTCTCGGGAGAACTTGACCCACGGGTCTTCCATCGTCTGCTTGATCGACAGGGAGATACGTTCACGGTCGAGGTCCACTTCGAGGACCTTGACGGTTACCTCGTCGCCGACCTTGACGACCTCGGATGGGTGATTCACGTGCTGGAACGACAGCTCCGACACGTGGACCAGACCGTCCATGCCGCCCAGATCAACGAAAGCGCCGAAATTGACCACCGAAGAAACAACGCCGGGGCGAACCTCACCGACGGCAAGATCGTCGAGAAACGCCTGGCGTTCCTCGGCTTGCTGTTCTTCCAGGTAAGCCCGGCGGGAGAGCACAACGTTGTTCCGGTTGCGGTCGAGTTCGATGACCTTCGCCTCGATCTCCTGGCCGACATACGGTTCCAGATCACGAACCCGACGGAGCTCGACGAGCGAGGCCGGCAGGAACCCGCGAAGCCCGATGTCGACGATGAGCCCGCCCTTGACCACTTCGATAACCGGACCCGTGACGGTGCCGGCCTCGGCGTGAATCCTCTGGATCCGTCCCCAGGCGCGTTCGTACTGAGCGCGCTTCTTGGAGAGAATGAGACGGCCTTCGTCGTCCTCTTTGTCAAGAACCAGCGCCTCGATGCGGTCTCCGACGGAGACGACGTCGAGCGGATTGATGCTGTGCCGGATCGACAGCTCCTTGAGCGGTATGTGACCCTCAGACTTGTAGCCGATGTCGACGAGCACTTCGTCCTGGTCGACGCTCGAAACAGTGCCCTCGACGATGTCGCCTTCTTTGAATTCGAGCACCGTGTGCTCGATCGCAGCGGCGAAATCGTTCGTGAGCATCTCCTCAGAGAGATCACTGAGGCTCTTGGCCACAATGGCGGGGCGCTCGGCCCGAATGAAGATTTCCTTCTCTTCTTCCTCTTTCGCAGCATCTGCTGCGGCGTCGACCTCAGATCCCGCCTGCGTCTTCAGGGGTCTCCGCTGGGCCTTGATCCGAAACCGCCTCAGCTGCGTCGGCGATCGCCACCGCGACGATATCGGCAACTGCCTCCGCCGGTTCCGGGGTATCGGGCTCGGCAGGCAACTGCTTCGGCCGGTCGGTTCGACTCGTCGGCGACCGGAGGCATCTCTACCTTCTCGTCTGTGGCGCCTTCTTCGACTGCGGCCGGGATCGGGTGTTTCGACGGTGGGCTCGTCGATCGAGGCAGCCGCTTCAGCGGCTGCGTGGGAAGCGTCCGGCTCCTCGATCCCTTCGGGACCGTTAGCGGGCGCGGACTCGTTTTCAGTGGTCATGTATGGTTGTTTCCTCCAGAAATTGCTCCCGGCGCGATCGAACGTGCCAAGGCGCCAAGTACGTTACCACACGGGCCGGGTGCAACCTATGGGCAATAGCCGGTCAGTGCTTTGCGTCGGCCAGATTGGTCCCTGTCGATAGATCCACTCGCAGAGGCACTTCCAGGTTTGCGACCCCCTCCATCAGACTTCGAGTGAGTCCCTCGGCTTCCTCGACCTCGTCAACCGGGGCCTCGAGAATCAGCTCGTCGTGGATCTGCAGCAGCAGTGTGGTCTCGAGACCGGCTTTTCGCAGCCCTGCATCGAGGTCGACCATCGCCTTCTTGATGATGTCGGCGGCCGAACCCTGCACCGGAGCATTCAGTGCCATGCGCTCGCCCATTTGCCGGATCACGGAAATTGTCACTCGAGAGCTCCGGCAAGTAGCGTCGCCGCCCGAACATCGTCTGTGTATAACCTCGATTACGCGCCTCGGTAACGACAATCTGCAGGAACGCTTGGACCAGGGGGAACTGTTCGAAGTACGCATCGATGTGCTCTCGCGCCTCATCGCGCGAGATCTGCAGTCGGTCGGCGAGACCAAAAGCCTCCATGCCGTACAGCAACCCGAAGTTGATGGCTTTCGCCCGCCGGCGCATTTCGTCGGTCACATTCTGCGGTTCGAGCCCAAACACCCGGGCGGCTGTTTCCGTGTGGATGTCCGTCTCGGTTCCCCGGAATGCCTCGAGCAGACCCGGATCCATACTCAAGTGGGCCATGACTCGCAGCTCGATCTGCGAGTAATCGGCGATCACGAACCGCCATCCCGGTCGTGGGACGAAGGCACGCCGGATGGTCTTGCCTCGATCGGAGCGAACCGGGATGTTCTGCAGGTTCGGCCGGTCCGAAGACAAACGGCCGGTCGTCGCCGCCAGTTGATTGAAACGCGTGTGAATCCGACCTTCTCGGGTGATGAGTGGCAGGTAGCCGTCCACGTAGGTTGATCGCAACTTCTCCAACTCTCGATATTCGAGGAGATGGGAGACGATGGGATGGGCGTCTGCCAGTTTCTCGAGTACCGAGGCGTCGGTCGATGGAACCCCTTTCGGGGTCTTCTTGAGTACCGGCAAGCCAAGCTGGTCGAAGAGAATCTCCCGAAGTTGGCCGGTCGAATTGATATTGAACGACCCGCCGGCCTCGTGGTGAATGCGACCCTCCAGTTCTGAGAGCTGCTCGCGCAGCGTCGCTCCCAGATCTTCGAGGTATTCGCGGTCGATGCCGATTCCGGCCGCCTCCATCCGGGCGAGTACGAGAACCAGGGGCATCTCAATGGCGTCCAACAGTGCAAGTTCCTCGTATTCCGCGAGCACCCCCCGAAGACGCTCTGCCAGTTTTCCCACCGCGACGGCTCGCCGCCCGGCGGCGTCCAGGTCGGGACCACCGTCGAAGTCGAGCATGCCCTGGGAGCCCGACTCCTGGTCCCGGTCGGGCGATTGGAGCTCGATGTTGA
Source organism: uncultured Actinomycetota bacterium (assembly GCA_963715305.1). GTDB lineage: Bacteria > Actinomycetota > Acidimicrobiia > Spongiisociales > UBA4744 > UBA4744. Next base: position 139,730 of record CAVQSB010000003.1, on the reverse strand, counting down.
GATACTCGCCTGCCAGATCCTCGAGTTCGTAGGTCCTTGCGGCCGGGTTCAGCAGATAGGCGGCCAGCGCGGTATCCGTCTCCAGCCCCTCGAAAACCATGTCGTTGTCGAGCAGATACCGGATGAAGTCCTTGGCATCGTGCAATGCCTTGGGATGATCTTTGTCGCCGAGTACCCCGGCCAGCAGCTGAAGGTGTTCAACCGGCACGAAGCTTGCCCGTTCATCGTCTTGAGCAATCACGACGCCCGCCAACCCGGGCTCATCCCATACGGGCTCGAGAACCAGCGGACGCGCGTGGACCAGCTTCTCGATCGCCACCGGGTTGGTTAACACTCCCGTTTCAACCTCGAGCACGTCGCCGACCGGTCCCTCGGACGCAGACCCAAGAGCCATGAGCCTGTCCCAAAGCGAGTGAAACTCCATACTGTCAAAGATGTCCTTGGCCGCAGCCCGGTCGAAACCGTCCCAGCGAAGCGTGTCCGTCTTCACGTCCAAGGACAGGTCCCGTACCAAACGCATCAATCGCCGATTCAAAAAAGCTTGTTCGCGATTGGCCTCGAGGTTCTCACGGAGCTTCGGCGTCTGCTCATCGAGGTGGTCGTAGAGGCCCTCGAGATTCCCGTAGCCGGCAATGAGTCGAGTGGCAGTCTTCTCACCAACCCCCGGCACCCCCGGTAGATTGTCGGACGTATCTCCGCGCAACGCCGCGTAGTCGGGATATTGGTCCGCTCTGATTCCGTAGCGTTCTTCGACCCACGCTTCGTCGGCGATCAACAAGTCTGAGATGCCGCGCCGGATGTAGAGCACCCGGCAGTGGTCGTCGATCAGTTGAAACGTGTCCCGGTCACCACTGACGATCAGGACCTCCCACCCGTCCCGCTTCGCCTCCTCGGCGACCGTGGCGATGATGTCATCAGCTTCAAAACCCGGTAGCTCAATCTGACGGACCCCGAGCGTGTCGACGACCTCTCTGATGAGTGGCAGCTGACTTCTGAAGATATCCGGCGCCTTTTCCCGTTGCGCCTTGTACTCGGGGTACTCGTCCTTGCGGAAGGTTGCCTGCGGCGTATCCCAGGTCACGACCAGGCCGTCGGGGTGGTGGTCGCCGAGCATCTTGATCAACATCGAGGTGAACCCGTAGACGGAGTTGGTTACCTGGCCAGCGCTCGTGCGCGAGATCATCCGGAAGGGCATAGAAAGCCCGGTAGGCGAGGTTATGTCCGTCGAGAACGGCGAGGGTCGGCATCGAGGCGCATCATAGATCGCCGAGACGACTTGAGCAGCTTGTCGCGTTTACGCTCCAATCTTTCCCGCCTCGCACGCACATCGGCGACCGCTTTCTCGAAGCGCCGCACGTCGGCAGTGGTATCCCGGGCAAACGAACGGTCCTGCCAGTCGTCACTGACTACCGCGTCGCGTTGGGCGTCATCATCGATGTGGCGGTGATAGCGCAGCTCCTCTGCCACGAGAGCTTCTTCGCGTTGCAGCGCTTCGATTGCGTCATTGATCTTGAAGAGTTTGGCCTCGATGCCCATCAGGTCGAACAGACCTCCCCGGACGTGTACCATAATGGTCCCGAGCCGGGATGGCGGAACGGTAGACGCGACGGACGAAGCCGATGAACCTCAACCGCCCGATACGGGCGATTGACAGCGTTCTGACCGAAAGCGCACCTCATATAGGGTGTCGCCTAGGCAAGGAAACTCCGACAAGCGTCTACTGAATTCGCTCCAGACCGGTGCCAGTTGACCGTCCTTCGGGACGTCAGGGTCGATAACAACAACATCAGCTGAATCGATCCGGCGACCGAGCTGTTCGAGCAGCATGGCCTGGCGGGAACTCTTGAAGGTAAAGTGGGTCAGAGCAGGCGTGGGCAAGCCGTAGCTACCCGGCAATAGAGCTGGTAGCTGAGTTGAATCCACAAAAGCCACAAACGTCTCCCCTTCGCTGAGAACACCCTGCAGGTACGTAGCTGTGGTCTGATCCCTTTCATAAGTTCCGGATTCAAAGCCAAAGAGCGCCGTCGCCACGAATAACCACGGGAGAAGCGCGGCGAGAGCCGCAATCCGTCCGATGGTTCTTGATTTGCCACTCCAATTCTCGACTGACATCTGCATGGCAACGAGCGCTGTTCCGGGAAGCAACAGCATCCAGTATCGAGGAAAGCCATATCGCGAAAGCAAGACCATGCCAAGGGTGCCGCCAAATAGCACGACACTCGACAATCGAGGCCTGCGTCCGGACAGGGCAACACCTCCGCTCAAACCGACGATGACCACAAGCGTCGAGAGAACAGATCTGCCCACGGTAAGGGCACGGGCGGACACCGAAGGCTGGAAAGTGAGGCGCGACACCGCCGGCATCTCAAGAAGCCAGAAGCGCAGGTCGGCTAGGTCCAAAAGCAAACCGATTCCCACCAGGCCCAAGGCTCCCACGAGAATAAGAAAGCTCCGGAGACGCCGACGATCGCCCGTCTCCCAAGCCATCACGGCTAGCGCCGGAAGCGCAAAAAGGAGGCGGGGCTCCGTAAAGACTGCTACAGCAACCAGAACCGCAGAGAGCCAAACGCGACCTCTGACCAACGCGAGAAGTGCGGCCATCACTAGTACGACCCCAACCATCTCGACAGTCAATACAAAGAATCCCTGAATGGCCGCCAGCGCCGCTATCACGAACCCGAGGACTGTCGCTCTCCAACCAGCCACTCCTAGATTCCGTGCAATGCCAGTTGTCAAAGCACCAATCATTGCCACGATCGAGCCAACAAGAACAGCTCGGCCCAGTTCAAAATGACCTGGAAGCAGATCGAGAAGTCCGGCGATGACCAGAATGGGCGGTGACTTGTGGTCGAATGTTTCTCTATATAGCTGATCGCCTGCTAGGAATCTCCGACCAACCGTTACCCAAACGCCCTCGTCGTAGTTCAGGTCCATGTGAGCGGATCCGACGGCCACAATCACGGCGATCGTCAACCACAGGAGTCGGAACTGAAATCGCTGTTGCATGCTCATCAGGTCCCGGCGTTCGCTACATCATGAAGTGAATAGTGAAGCACACGGGCACCCTCATCATTGAAATAGTTCGGTGTTTGTCGACCACCCATTGCCCGAAGCCAAAGCAATCGACCAGATCAAAGCAACGGATTCGCGCCTGCCGCGCTACTTCCCTTTGAGTCAGGGAAGGTGAGATGCTCTCGCGACGGCATTCTGTCGCGACCCGTTCGCGATTCCGTACCATAATGGTCCCGAGCCGGGATGGCGGAACGGTAGACGCGACGGACTCAAAATCCGTTGTCCGAAAGGGCGTGAGGGTTCGAATCCCTCTCCCGGTACTTAGCTCCCTACCCGTTCTTGCGTGAGAAACGTGCAGAAGGTGCCGGGAACTCACGCAAGAACGAAGAAGACCTTCTCAGGGTTTCCCTTGAATCGCCGATGGAGTTCATGCGCTGGGCCGGGAGGGGCTGTCAACGGGTTCGCCTGCCCGGGACCCTCCCAGGCCCGGCAGGAACCTGCCCGGGTGGCGCTCGCCAACCACCCTTGATAATCCCGGACCGTAAGTATCGTTTTGGGGGACAGCGGTCACCCGACCACATGAACCGGCCCCACTTGCCGCATCCCCACTCCCCCGGCCGGGACGGTTCCCCTTTCGGAAGGGTGGCCGTTGTCTACACCCCGAGAGGTTTCGCCTCTTCGACATTTCCCAACCGGGTCATGGCCACGACAAACAGGACGACCAGCCCGTACGTCGGTACAAACGACACGAGAATGCTCGGCAGCTCGGCAGAGAACACGACCGGACCCCAAACACCCAGCGAAGCAACCAGACCCAACAACAACCAGCGGTCGGTGGCTATACGAACATCCAATCGAGACCCGACGATGATGAGTGCGGGAATGGCCAGAACCAGATAATTGAGCCAGGACAGCGGCGACAAGAGCAGGGCGACCGAAGTGCCGGCGACCCATACCTGATCCGGGCGGACCGCCGATCTGACGTAGACAGGCACGAGGATCACGGCGCCGACACCAAGGAAAACCCACCCCAGGGCTGCTGACGACAGGGCTGTGCCAAAAGACAGAAGTGAGTAGTTGCCGAGCGCTCCATACCACCGGGTCGAAGATCCAATGACCTGCGTGATGAAGTCGGTCACGTTGGCCCATCCGAGGACAAACCCACTCAGCAAGCCGACCACAAGAAGCGTTCCGGCGCCGGCCACCACGCCCGCTCGAGTGCGCCGCCGCAGCAAACCCGCCAACCACATGCCGGGGAACAGCTTCAGGCCGGTCGCCAAACCCCACCACACACCGGTCCAAATCGGCCCATTCCGGCGAAGAGCGCGCCAGCCGAGGAAACCCAGCAGCAATACCAGGGTTTCGATGTGGTTGCGCGTCACGAGAAACCGAAAACTGGTGGTCAGTAGTGCGGCCGCACTCAAAGCAATGCTGGCTTCGGCAGAAAAACCGACTTCCCGGGCGGTCAGATACGTGACGCTCAACATGATGACCACCGACAAACCGGCGAGAAGAAACCAGGCGGTGTCGTATGGGAGCAAACTGAGCGGCGCCACCAGCAGGACGGTTGGAGGCGGGTCGGCGGGGTAGGCGTCATAACCCGACACACCGAATCTCTGTTCGACCTCGGCTTCGAGCGAGCCATAGACCGGTCGCCCGTCAAACAACCGCTCCCCGCCGAAGTAATAGTTGGGAAAATCCGGTAGAGCAGAACCGTCGAGCGATTTCGGGGCTTCCCGGGCGAAGAACCCACCAAACAAGACCAAGGCCACGAACGCTCCACCCAGCAAGACCCACCGCTTCACCGGAGCGCTCCGGCCAAGTCGGCGACGGCCGACCGCACCTGCGATATCGCCGACGGCTCATCGGGTGCCTCGAGAACCCTCCGGACGAGGGCCGAGCCGACGATGATGCCGTCCGTTTCTCCTGACAACGCACGCGCCTGATCGGGAGTCGAGATCCCTACACCCATCACCAGCGGAACATCAGTCACGGACCGGATCCGGGCGGCCAGGTCGTGGGCGTGGGAACTGGACCCGGAACGCTCCCCGGTCACTCCCAGATCGGCAATGCCGTAGATGAATACCGGTTTCGCATCTGCGATAGCTCGCAGCCGTTCATCGGAACTGGTCGGGGCCGCGAACAGGACCATGCCCAGCCCGGCCGCTTCGATGGGTTCTTGGATGGCAGCCGCTTCCTCGAGGGGCAGATCGGCAACGATGACACCGGAGGCACCGGCTTTCCGGCATCGCTCGGCAAAGGACTCCGGGCCAACCCGGAAAATGGGATTGGCGTAGGTCATCACCAATACCGGCTTGCGGGTCCGCTCGACCACGGCCGAGACGATCTCGAATCCCGCTTCGAGCGTGACCCCGCCGGCCAGGGCACGCTGATTCCCCGCTTGAATAGTCGGTCCGTCCATCATCGGATCTGCATAGGGTATGCCGACCTCGAAGGCGTCGGCGCCTGCCTCTGCCATCGCCACAAAGAGCTCAACGCTGGCTGCCAATGAAGGCAAGCCGGCGGTCATAAACGGCAGCAGAGCGGTTCTCCCGGCGGCGCGGTTGGCGGCAAACAGACTGTCCAACCCGGCCCGGCTCACAGTTGCGTCCTCGCCAGTTGCTCAACGTCCTTGTCCCCTCGACCGGAGAGGTTGACGAGGACCGTCTTCCCGGCCAGAGCTTCTGCCTCACGGACGATCCAAGCGATGGCATGGGCCGACTCGAGAGCCGGAATGATGCCTTCGGTCCGGGTGAGCAAATGCATCGCAGCCAGCGCTTCCTCATCCGTGGCGGATACGTAGCGAGCGATGCCGCTCTGGGCAAAGAAGGCGTGTTCCGGTCCAACTCCCGGATAGTCGAGTCCGGCCGAAATCGAATGCGCTTCCAATACCTGGCCCTCGTCATCCTGGAGGAGCAGTGTCCTCGTCCCGTGCAAGATCCCAACCGTTCCGGCACCGATCGAGGCTCCGTGCCGGCCAGACTCGATGCCGTGTCCGGCTGCTTCGACACCGACTAGCTCAGGTCCCAACCCCGCGAAGGGGTAGAAGATACCGATGGCATTGGATCCACCGCCCACACACGCGACCACCACGTCGGGTAGGACGCCCTCCAGCTGTGCCAGGGCCTCTTCTCCTATGATCTTCTGGAACTCCCTGACCATCCACGGGAACGGATGGGGTCCGACCACCGACCCGATGACGTAGTGGGTCGTCCCGACCGTTCTTACCCAGTCGCGCATCGCCTCACTGACGGCGTCCTTGAGGGTTCCAGCCCCGGAGCTGACCGGAATCACCCTGGCGCCCAGCATGCCCATGCGATGCACGTTGAGCGATTGCCGGTCAATGTCTACCTCGCCCATGTACACGTCGCACTCCAACCCGAAGTACGCGGCAGCGGTGGCCGTCGCGACGCCGTGCTGTCCTGCGCCCGTTTCGGCGATGACTCGCGGCTTGCCCATGTCACGGGCCAGCATTACTTGGCCGATAGCGTTGTTGATCTTGTGAGCGCCGGTATGGGCCAGGTCTTCCCGTTTGAGCAATACATGAACCCCGAGACGATCCGACATCCGGTGGGCTTCATGGAGAGGCGTTGGCCGTCCTACGTACTGGTGCAGTATGCGGTGGAATTCGGAAACAAACCGGTCGTTGGACCATGCTTTCTCGAAAGCTGTAGCCAGCTCGTCAAGGGCCGGGATGAGCGTTTCCGGGGCAAACCTCCCGCCGTACTCGCCAAAACGCCCCTGATCGTCAGGTCTTTCGAGCTTCATCGACCTTTCGCCCTCTCCACGAACGCCCGGATCAGTTCCGGGTCCTTGACACCAGGGGACGACTCTAGGCCCGATGAGGCATCGACTCCCCACGGGGCCACCCTCCGGATAGCTTCGGAGACGTTGTCGGGGCCCAGGCCGCCGGCCAGCACGTACGGGCGGTCGAGGTGTCCGATCTCGTCCCAATCGAAACTCTCGCCGGTCCCGCCGTGAATACCAGCCCGATACGAATCGAGGAGAGGTGTTTGACCCACCGCTACTGCACTGACGTCGACCCCCGTGTGGATGGCCAGAGGATGCAGCACAAACAATCCTTCCGCTTGCGCCGCTCCGGCGGCAACCCGGCGATGTTCACCATGCGGTTGCACGCCCCGGGCACCCGTGCGTTCGACCGCCGCCAGGAGCGCTCGCGGAGTGAAATCAACCGTGACGATTACGGCCAGGACCGGCACAGTTCCCACCAGTTCTCGCGCCCTCGCTTCCGTCACCCGGCGAGGAGATCCGGGCGCCAACACGACCCCGATGGCGTCGGCACCGGCCTCGACGGCCGCAGCCACATCAGCCTCTCGACTCAGTCCGCAGACCTTCACCCACGTCATGCGTCCTCCTGAAGGCTCGCCAGAAGGGCGCCGGGGTCCTGGGCCCGCACCAGGCTCTCCCCGACGAGAACGGCATCGTATCCGGCGGCTCGCATCCGGTGAGCGTCTGCCTGCGTCCAGATTCCGCTCTCTGCCACACCGACCGGAACGTCGGCCAGAAAAGGCGCCAGCCGCTCGGCCGTATTGAGATCAATTTCGAACGTCCCAAGATCGCGATTGTTTGCTCCAATGACGCGAGCCCCTGCCGCCCGGGCTCTCTGTACCTCGACCGGGTTGTGGACTTCGACCAGGGCCTCCATCCCGATCACGTGCGTCAAGGCCAGGAGGTTGCCAAGCGTTTCATCATCGAGGGCGGCCACGATCAGGAGGACGGCATCAGCGCCGGCAGCCCGGGCCTCCCAGATCTGCACCGGATCAACGAGAAAGTCTTTGCGGAGCACGGGAACGTCAACCGCCTGGCGCACCCGACGCAGGTCCTCGAGCGATCCCAGGAAGTGACGGGGCTCCGTGAGGACCGAGATTGCCGCAGCTCCCCCGGCCCCGTACTCAGCGGCGAGTGCAGCCGGATCGAGATCGCCTTCGATGAGACCGCGAGACGGAGAAGCCCGCTTGACCTCTGCAATTACCGACAATCCGGGACTGGTCAGGGCTGCGAGAAAGTCACGAACGGGTCCCTGCCGGCCGGCCTCCGCCTCCAGCGCGGCTGCGCGTTTTCGCACTTCGGGAAGATGCAGCCGAACTTCGGCCAGGATCTGGGTCAGCATGCGGACATCGTAGGCCGCTCGAACCGGCTCGCCACGGATCGAAGACTGTCAGGTTTCAGTGAAATCCGTGAGGGGAAGCTCATGAACCGAAGCGGTGGTCGAACCACCCTCCCAACGTATTTCGATCCCCGCACCTGGATCGACTTCACGACGGACGAGGGCCAGGCCGATCGGGGCACGCAGGGTGAGCGACTCCGCTACCGACGTGATCCGCCCGACCGGCGACTCTCCGGCAAAGAGCTCAGCTCCCTCGGGAGGAAGCACGTTGGTCCCGATCACGACGCCGCGGAGCACTCTATTGACATGTCCACGGCTGTCTATACGAGCAACCAGTTCCTGGCCCAGGTAACAACCCTTGGTGAAGGACACCGTGTCTGGAACCAAACCCGACTCTTGGGGGATGGTCTTCTCATCCAGGTCCCTGCCCATGACGGGCTCGCCCGCCTCGACCCGTACCGCCGTGACCGCCAGGGAGCCGACCCGGCGGGCCCCGGCATGTTCGAGTTGGTCTCGCTCACTACCAAGAACCAGGAAGCGGTCCATCTCGCCGAGTGGGAGCCGCGCGACGATTCGGTCTTCTCGTCGCTCCCAATACTCGGGCATGGGGAGGTCGGCCCGTTCAAGCACTTCGCTCGAGGAGGGTCCCCATACGCTGAGCACTTCGATTCTCATGGGCTCGATTGTGGCGTCGACGCGGAACCGGTACCGGCTCAGCTCTGCAGCCGTTGTCTCGCCCCTGCCCCGGTCGGTCACGAGGATCACTTCGTCCTCACCTTTCAGAACCCAAAAAACTGCCCGCAATTTGCCCTCCGGTCCGAGGAGCAGCGATCGGCTAACCCCACCCGGGGCCAGCACGGCAAGGTCCTGGCTGATGATGTTCTGCAGAAATGACTCTGTGTCCGGGCCGCGGACCGCGACGAGTTCGAAGTAGCCGGCGACCAACCCGGCGTTGTTCCGGACCGCCAGGTACTCGGCAGTCACATCACCGAATGTTTCCCGTTCTCTAGACACGCGCCGCGCCCTCGAGGGCGGCCAGTGCTGCCGCAGCCTTGTCCATGGTCTCGTCGTACTCGGCTGCAGCGTTGCTGTCGGCGACCAGACCCGCGCCTGCCTGGACCCAGGCCTTTCCGGCGGCAATCACCACGGTGCGCAGGCAGATCGCCGTATCGATGTTCCCGGAAAAATCGATGTACCCGACGGCACCCGCATAGGGACCCCGTGCGACCGGCTCCAGCTCATCGATAATCTCCATCGCCCGTACCTTCGGCGCCCCCGAAACCGTACCGTGCGGGAACACGGCTCGCACGACATCCACCGGACGCACTCCGGACCGGAGCCGACCCGAGACGCCGGACACAATGTGCATCACGTGGGAGTACCGCTCGACAACCATGAGATCATCAACCGCGATGGTCCCAAATTCGCACACCCGGCCCAGATCGTTGCGAGCCAGATCAATCAACATGACATGTTCGGCTCGCTCCTTCGGGTCGGCCAGGAGCTCGGCCTCGAGTGCCGCATCTTCGGCTTCGTCTACGCCACGGCGGCGGGTACCGGCAATCGGCCTGCTGTACACACGCCCATCACGAACGCGCGTCAGCAATTCGGGTGAGGAGCCGACCACGGCTATGTCTGGATGTTTGACATAGAACAGGTACGGGGAAGGGTTGAGCAGTCGCAGCGATCGGTACACGGCGAACGGGTCCCCAGCGAAAGAGGTCTCGAGGCGCTGACTCAGGACCACTTGAAATGCGTCGCCCTGTTCGATGAGCCGCTTGGCTTTTTCAACCGCCTGTTCGAAAGCCGTACGGTCCATCGTCGAGGTCAGGCCCGGCTCGATTGGCGAGGGTGTCGGCGCCGGCCGAGCCTCATACGGGCGCCCCGAGCTGAGCCGATGGGCGGCGGCTTCGAGGGCAAGCACGGCGGCCCCATATTGGGCAGTCGGATCGCCACCGGTGAACACGTTCCGAACAAGGGTGATGGTCTGATCAAATCGATCCAGCGCCGCCAGCGATCCGACGAACTGCCACAACATCTCGGGAAGTGCACGATCGTCGGCCGGGCGATTGGGCAGATCCTCTATGTAGCGCACCGCGTCATAACCGAGGTAGCCAACTGCTCCACTGTGGAGCGGCGGGAGATCGGGCAGATCGGGCGTTGCGTAACGGCCGAGCAGATCGTCCAGCACCTCGAGCGGATTCCCCTCCGCCAGCGCAATGGACGCGCCTTCAACAAAGGTTGCCCCGTCCCGGGAGATCAGCGTGAATTCCGGATCCCACCCGAGAAATGACCAGCGCGCCCAACGGTCACCGCCTTCGACCGACTCAAACAGAAACCCGGGTGCATCCCCGACGAGCTTCTCGTAGGCGCTGACTGCCGTCTCCCGATCGGCCAGGAACCGGGCAGAGACCGGAACAACGGGGTAGCGCGTAGCCAGGTCGGTGAATTCCTCCAGCGTGGGTGTGACGAGCATTAGATCTCGGCGAGCCGGTCCAACCCGATGGTGGTAAACAGCTCCTGGAACCAACCGGACAACCGGGCCAGGTTCCCGGTGATCATCAGCACACCGAAGCCGGCCAGCAACAACCCGGAGGCGATGTTGATCGGGCGCAGATACCTGCGCAAGAAACGGACCGCTCCGAGCATCTTGGTCATCCCGATCCCGGCAAGGACAAACGGTACGCCCAACCCCAGTGCATAAGACAACAGAAGCACCATGCCCTGGCCAACCGTTTCCTGAACGGACGCGGTGAGCAGGATGGCGGCGAGGACCGGGCCAATGCACGGAGTCCAGGCAAACCCGAAAGCAAGGCCCATGACGATCGGTGCCCACGAGCCCAGTCGGGACGGACGCACCTCCATGCGCCGTTCTCTCATCAGGCCCGCCAGCAAGGGACTGTTGCTAACAGCCGACACAACAATCAGAACACCAAAGGCAACCACCAGCCATCCGGCCACTCGCGTCGCAGTGAACTGGTAGCGGCTTACCGTCTGACCCAGGGAAGTGGCAGCCGCTCCGAGCAGCACGAAGACCACCGTGAATCCCAAGACGAACAGGCCCGTGGTTTTTACCATCCGGGCTGTTGAAGCGGTTCCCGCTTCGAGGTCGCTGACCGAATATCCCGACATCAGGCTCAAGTAGCCGGGCAACAAAGGCAGGACGCACGGCGACACGAACGAGATGATGCCAAACAAGAACGCTGCGCCTATGCCTACTTCAGCCATGACTCCATCCACAGAGGGGAGGCACTATGTTCCCAGGTTGTGGGCTCAAAGTGCCAACTCGCCGCCTTACGCTTTTCGAAACTCGCAGGGATCGCGCGAGAGATCTGGGCCGAGCAACCGGAACGCTCCAAACCACCCGGCTAACCTCATCGCCCATGTCACCCCCGAACGAGTCCTTCGTCAGCAACCTTCGAGCAGGGCATGGACGGCGGCCCTGTGCCCGGCTGACCAACCCGAGGTAGCCGTGGCTCTTCTTCCCACATTCCTCCGCCCACCCGGTCAATTCGCCCCGCGCGACCGGAGAATCGTCCTGCTGATGGCCCTAGCAGCCTACGTGCAGGGCTTCGCACAGGCCCAAGCAACGAACACACTCCCCTTCGCCCGAATTTCACTCGGCTTGAGTGCCGGCGACATGAGCCAGATCCTCGCCATCACCAGGGTCGGTTCCGTGCTGGCTCTGGCCTTCTCGTTCTACGGGGACAGGAACGGGAGGAGGCGACCGTTCCTGAGTGCTTTCACCATTCTGGTTGTGGCCAACGTCGCCACCGCTTTCGCGCCTAACCCCACCATCTACACCGCCCTGCAAGGAACCGTCAGAATGACAGCCACAGCGGTAGGAGTCCTGGCCCTGGTCTACCTGGCAGAGGAACTGGCCCCGAGCATCCGCGCCTACGGAATCGCCATGTACGGTGGTGCAGCCAGCTTTGGCGCCGGGACCGCCTTGTTCGCTCTGCCCATAGCCGAAACGAGTCGCGAAGCATGGCGTTCCCTTTTCGCCATGACGGCCATCGGTGTTGTGTTCCTTCCCCTGCTCTTTTCCCGTCTCAAAGAGAGCCGGGCTTTCCGCGACCCATCTCGCAAAGCCAATCTCTTCTCTGCACTCGGCGGGACCCACTTCTCGAGCTTCTGGGTGTTCGCCCTCATATCGCTGCTCGCGGCGGCCTTCTCAGCGGTGAGCGTTACGTTCGCTCTTGAACGACTGGTCAACGAGTTAGCTATCGAAACCAACCGGGCTGTCGCGGTGATGCTCATCGGGGGAACCGCCGGAGGTATCGGTTTTCTGCTGGGCGGCCGCCTGGCCGACACGTGGGGCCGTCGACCAACCACCATCCTCGGGTTCATCATGTCGCTCGCCGGCGGACTTGGGCTCTACTGGTTCGACAGCTTGCCGCTCATCGTCTTAGCCGTCGCGGTCTCGAGCCTGGGATCGTTTGCGGCCGTACCGGCACTCGGCGCCCACCGCAATGAGTTGTTCCCGACCTCGATTCGTGCGACGGCAGTGGTCTGGTTGAACACGATCGGCGTGCTTGGATCGATCGGCGGCCTCGCTATCGGGCGCATAGCCATCGACGCTATCGGTCTGACCATGACCGTGACCTACCTGGGTGTTGGCATGGCACTTGCCGCTCTGTTGATTCTCTTGTTACCGGAAACCCGGGGTCAAGTACTGGACCTGGGGTCAACGAACGCAGTCCTGTAGCGGCCCGCCAGCAAACTGAGCCGACCCACAATCAGAGCGGTGATCCCCCACCACACACCGGTGAGCCCCCAGCCGCCCGTCACCGTCAAGATCAAGACCACGCCGGCACCGCCCGCCGCAAACAGGGTCGAAATCATGAGGAACCGAAACTGGCGGGCTCCCATGTAGATACCGTCCCACACAAAGACCAGCGCTCCGATCGGCTGCAGAACCGCAACAAAGGGCATGACGCCTGCGACGAGCGCGATGATCTCGGGATCATCGGTGAACAGCCTGGGGAGCACCGGTCCCAGCAACCAGAAAACCAGCCCCAGAGTCGCTCCCAGAGCGAAACCCCATTGCAGCATCCGATTCGATGCTGCCCGGGCTTCTGCCACCTTGCCCGCTCCCAGGTAGCGGCCGACCAGGGCCTGACCGGCAATCGCCAGGGAGTCCAGGACCAGAGACAGGAAAAGCCATACCTGCGCGGCGACCTGATGGGCGGCCACGGTGGCGGTGCCGACCCGCGCCGCGGCGGCGGTTGCCACCGTGAATACCGCCAGCAGACCGGCGGTCCGGGCGATCAACTCGGTTCCGGCCGTCGCCAGCTGGCGGAACTCTCCAAGCCGGGGAACCCGGATCGGAAGGCCCATTTCGCGTCGCCGTCTATTCAACAGAACGAGGAACCAGATGGCCCCCACCCATTGCGCAAGAACCGTTGCAACGGCCGCGCCCCGCAATCCCCATCCCGCCACAAAGATGAGGAGAGGATCGCCAACGAGGTTGATCAGATTGAGACCGAGAGTCACCAACAACGGAGTCCGCGTGTCCTGCATGCCCCGGTACGCCCCATGACCGACCGTGACGAGCAGAACGGCCGGGGCGGCCAGCGCCCGGATGCGCAGGTATTCGCCTGCCGGTTGGAGCAGATCGGGGCCGGCTTGCATGACACGGAGCAACGGCTGCCACATCAACTCCAGGACGACCGTCGCTGTCGCTCCGATAACGATCGCCAACCCGATCGCCTGGGTCACAACCCGGCTCGCCGCTTCCCGGTCGCCGCTTCCCCACGCGGCCGCCACGAGAGGTGTCGTGCCGTAAGCCAGAAAATTGAACAGGACGAAAGCAACGGCAAATACAGCCGCGTTGACCCCCAGCGCGCCCAATTCGGTCGATCCCAGCCGCCCCACGAAGGCTGTGTCGACCAGGGAAACCAGCGGGTCGGCCGCCAGGGCGCCGAGCGCGGGAACGGCCAGACGCAGTATCTGGCGGTCGTGCGATCTACCTCCCATTGGGGTCGGTCACGCTACCGGGGATGTCTTGTCCGGGAAGGGACACAAGTCGACGAGATCACACTCGAAACATCGGGGAGCCCTGGCCACGCAAACATCCCTCCCGAACTGGATGAGCCGCATCGAGAGGCCCCCCCAGACGCCCGGCGGAAAGACCGACTTCAGATCGACCTCGATCTTCGCCGGATCCGGGTTCGTTGATAGGCCCAACCTGATGGAAAGCCGCCGCACGTGCGTATCAACCGCAATCGCGGCCTGCCCGAAAGCCTCGGCGAGAACCACACTGGCCGTCTTCCGTCCGACGCCGCGCAGCTCCACGAGCTCTTCGATCGTTGACGGCACGATCCCGTCAAACCGCTCGATCAGATCTCGAGACAGGTCGATGATCGACCTGGTCTTCTGCCGGTAGAAACCCGTCGAGAAGATGACCTCTTCGACCTCTGCGGGATCCGCATGGGCGAGAACGACCGGGTTCGGATAGCGACGAAACAGCTCCGGGGTGGCCCGATTCGACGTTCTCGTCCGTCGTCTGTGCAGAGATGACCGTTGCCACCAGTAACTCCCACGGATCGGCATATACCAGGGCAGTCGCAATGGTCGGATACCGGCTCCACAGGCGGTTTCGGATGCGGCGAGCTCGCCCGCGCTCTGCCGGGGTCGGCTGGGTTCCATCTGCGCGCCGTCGAGGTTGAGTCACGATGAGCGATGGTAGTGGCATCACCTCGAGCTACTCATCCCCAGTCGGCGCCCGGGGCGGAAGTGGACCGGACGGGGAAGCGGGGTACGATGCACCTCGTGGATCTCCGAACCGCTATCGAATCCCTTGCTACCGTTGATGGCGCCATCCTGAAGGTTGACCGGTTTCTCAACCATCGGGTTGAGCCCGCACTCATGGTCGGCGTCGGCCGCCAACTGGCTACTCTGCTCGGTCCTCTGCAGGTGGACCTGCTCCTCACCGCCGAGGCAAGCGGCATCCCACCCGCCCTCGTCACCGGGATCGAAATGGACCTCCCGATCGTGTACGCCAAGAAGTACCTCGGCCCGGGCGGCCGGTACACATTCTCCCGCGAGGTCGTCTCACCTACCAAAGGAACCGAATACCGGGTAGAGGTAGCGCGACACGTCCTCGAGGCCGGCCTCCGGGTTGCCATTGTCGACGACTTCCTGGCCGGTGGAAGAACCGCCGAAGCTCTGGGAGAGATCGCCGAAGAAGCCGGGTGCACGGTTCTGGCGATGACCTTCGTCATCGAGAAGACCTTCACGGAGGGCCGAGCCCGCCTCGAGGCGCACGGTTGGCCGGTCTGGTCTCTGGTCCAGTTGAATCGCTGGAAAACGGCGAGGTCCGGCTTGCCGAATGATGCCGTCGCCGACCTCGTCGATCGCGTCCGGCGCCACTACGACGACGGCTGCTTCGCCTGCGGACGAAAGAACCCGATCGGGCTGCATCTAGATCAGTTCACTCTGGACGACGGCACCGTTGAAGCCTGGTTCACACCCCGCTCCGACTATCGAGGATTTGTTGGGTCATTGCACGGCGGGGTTGCGGCTACCGCCCTCGATGAGATTCTCGCCTGGGCGGGTATTCTCAACCTCGGACTCATGTCGGTCACCGCCAAGCTGGACCTCCGGTATCGATCGCCGCTCACCAGCCATCGTCCCCTCTGTGTGCGAGGCAGGATCGATGCTGTGTCGGGCCGTCGCCTCCGGGTATCCGGCGAATTGCTCTGCGACGATCGGCCTGCCGTCACCGCGCAAGGCCTCTACGTAGCCACCGCGGCAGTTGGAGATCTGCTCGCCGAGCACGTCTCCGACCGGTAGTCGATCGATGCGTCGCCCTTCGGTCGCCTATATCGCCCTTGCCGTAGCGGCGCTGCTCTTCGGAGCCACCTTCGTCGTCGTCAAGGAAGCAGTGGCGGTTCTCCCTCCGCTGGCGTTCGTCGGCTGGCGCTTCCTGATCGGCGCCCTCGCCCTCCTGATCCTCGGCATTCCGCGCGGGCGACCGATCTGGCGGGATGGTCTGGCGGCTGGAGTTCTGCTATTCGCAGGCTTTGCTCTGCAAACGGCCGGACTGGCCGAGACCAGCGCCTCCAACTCGGGGCTCATAACCGGCCTCTACGTTGTTTTCACCCCGCTGCTGGCGGCCGCCGTTGCCCGTCACGGCGTCGGCCGGGGCACCGTCGCCGGCACCCTCGTCGCGTTCGTGGGACTGGCGTTGCTTGACCGTTGAAGACGGAGTGACGTTCGCCGCAGGTGACCTGCTGACCGTCGGTTGCGCGATCGCCTTTGCCGGCCACATCGTGGTATTGGCCCGGGT
Organism: uncultured Actinomycetota bacterium; assembly: GCA_963715305.1. Classification (GTDB taxonomy): domain Bacteria; phylum Actinomycetota; class Acidimicrobiia; order Spongiisociales; family UBA4744; genus UBA4744. The sequence continues at coordinate 123,297 of CAVQSB010000003.1, read as the reverse complement.
GGCAGTCCGCCACCCCGTCATCCCTTTCACCGCAATCCAACTACTCACGACTGCGCTACTCGCCCTGGCCGGTTCGGCCCTCCTGGAAGGATTCCCTCTGCCGAGCAGAGAAGTCATGCCTGCCCTGTTGATCACGGGTTTGGTGGTGAGCGGCGGTGCATTCCTGCTTCAGGTGTGGTCACAAACCGTGATCGGACCTTCCCGCACGGCCATCATCCTCGCCCTCGAACCGGCCTTCGCTGCCGCTTTTGCGGCCTGGATCCTGTCCGAACAGCTCGATACCCAGGGTTGGATCGGTGCGGCGTTGATCCTGGCCGGTATCTACCTGGTGCTGGCGAATACGGATGATCGCGATGCCCTGCCCGCGGCCGAGGCGGTCACGCCGGCCCATTGATGCTGCCAGCTTTCTCAACGGCCTGTTGGCGACGTTCCTCCCGCCGCACCACCCTCATGGTCAACCGCAACAACGCAATCAACCCAAAGATCACCAGCACGAGACCGGCGGCCAATTCGAGCCAGCCCGTATACGGGACCTCGCAGCCCTGCAGACCATCCGGGCACATCCCGTAACCTCCCCCGCCCTGCGCCAGGTCGAGCAGGACGAACAGTGGCACAACGGATACCAGCACCACGGCGATCAACAACACGCCGACAATGATTCGAAGCCAGATCACACTCATCAAACGGGAGCGTACCGCCTCCGAGTTCCGCTGCTTGTACAATCACCGGTCCGTGGAGCATTTTCAAGAGCCGTTCACCTCTGCCGAGACCGCCATCCTGGCTCGATTCTTCACCAACGTCGACCGTCCCGTTTTCGGACTCATCAACCTTCCCGAGGTGGTCAAAGGTGCCCTGTTCGCTCGTTACAGCCGCAGTTCCAAATCGGTGCGGCGACTGTTTCTCGACGAGTTCATGGCCAACCCCGAGACCGGGATCGAAACGATCGCCGCGCAGCTGTCCGGCGACGACCCTCTCGTCAATATGAAGCGCGCCGAGCAGCTGTACGACCGGGTGTTCTTCGAGTACGGCGACGATTCCGTTGCTCAGCTCGGTGGCGTGCACCTGGCCGTCGAACAGGCGTCCAACGTATTGACGAAAGTACTCGAGTGGGGGCGCCTCGCTTCGTACCTCGAACAGAGCACCCGCTACATCTACTACGACGTCAAGCTGGGCGAGCGATACCGATACCAGGTACCGCCCGAGCTCGCGGGGTCGTCGCTCTCGGCCGAGTACACCGCCTACATGGACTGGTTGTTCGAAACGTACTCACGCGTTGTCGCGACGATGACCGAGTTCTTCGAACAACGCTTCCCGAAGCAGGAAGGGGACTCGGATTTCGTCTGGAAGATCGACCATCCGGGCGAAGGCATGCGACACGGCCCGCGGGTTGCTCCCGGCGGCGACCCTCTCCAACGTTGGCATCTACGGGACCGGACAGGCCTACGAGATGGCGCTCCTCCGCATGCAGGCTCATCCGCTCGAGGAGGTGCGCGGGTATGGGGCAATGATGCTGGAGGAGCTCCGCAAGATCATCCCGGCGTTCTTGCGGCGCGTCGACCTCCCGGAACGGGGCGTGCTTGCCTCGAAGCTACCAGGCAAGGATCCTGGACGATATGCGCGAGATCGCCGCGAGCTTGCAGGAAGCACCGGAGGAACGGACGACGGTGACGCTCACGGAGTTCGACCCGGAGGCCGAAACGAAACTCGTCGCGGCCGCCCTCTACGCGGTGAGTGACCTGCCCGACGACCAGCTGGCCTCGATCGCGGCGCGCCTATCGAGCGAAGAGCGGGCCCGGATCATTGCCGCCTACGTCGGCGAACGCGGCAACCGGCGTCACAAACCCGGACGCGGTCTGGAGCGAACCTCCTATCGGTTCGACATTCTCTGCGACTACGGGGCATTCCGGGACCTGCAGCGCCACCGCATGCTCACGCTCGAATGGCAGCCATTGTCGGCCCGCCTCGGCTACGACACGCCGGCCGAACTCGCCCAGGTGGAGCCTTCGCTGGCCAAAACCTGGCAAACGGCCATGGAGCGGGCAGCCGACTTCTACGAGAAGATCCGTCCGGAATTCGGCATCGACGTGGCCCAATACGTGGTGCCCTTCGCTTTCAACGTGAGATTCGTCATGCAGATGAATGCCCGGGAAGCCTTCCACCTCATCGAACTCCGCACCCAACCGGCGGGGCACCGTGGTTACCGCATCGTGTGCCAGGAAATGCACCGTCAGATTCGTGAGGTCGCCGGGCACCACCAGATCGCCGATGCGATGGGTTTCGTCGACTACAGCGATACGGACCTGGAACGGCTGGAATCAGAGCGGCGAGCCGAGGGGCGGCGGCGGGAGAGGGAGTAGTTCGTGGTTCGGTATGCCTTCACTGACCCTGACCGCTGACCGCTGACTACTGACCGCTGCTTACTTCTTCAGCGGGATTCTCAGCACCAGACAATCGTCCGTGACTTCCCACTTCGACGAACCTACCAGCGAGTAGTCGAGGTAATCCTTCTCCGCCTGTTCGATGAAACGCCGGCGCTCTTCACCCGCCACCGGCGGTACGCCCCGCTCTTTGACCGCATCGGCCCGCTCCCGGAACCGCCGAACAAAGCCATCCACATCGAACTGCGCCATGGTCACCTCCAGGTACGTTGCACCATGTCCAGGCTATCGCAACTGCGGGCGGGCGTTGCGGTAGCTCGCTCAATGCGGTATCGACTCACTGCACTAACCTCCGCATCGATGCTTGAACGTCGGCTGATCATCGTCACCGGTAAGGGTGGAGTAGGTCGCTCGGCCGTAACCGCGGCATTGGCTCTCCGCGCCGTGCACCTCGGCAAGCGAGTCCTGGCCGTGGCGATGACCGACCAGACCGGGCTGGCGCTGCACCTTGGACGAGAACGACTCGACTACGAGGCACGGGAGATCCGCCCGGGCCTCCACGCTCTGGCGATTCACCGACCGGCTGCCCTCAACGAGTACCTGAAGGTCCAGCTGGGCGTCCCGAAAGTCACCCGCATGGGTCCGATAGCACGAGCATTCGATGCCCTTGCCTCGACTGCGCCGGGAATCCGTGAAGTCGTCACCATGGGCAAGGTGCTCTGGGAGGTCCGAAGAGAGGCCTGGGACCTGGTTATCGCCGACGGTCCGCCGCTCGGGCAGATCGGATCCCATCTCCGGGCACCCCAAACGGTCACGGAATTGGTTCCGGTCGGAAAGGTCCGTCAACAGGCAGACTGGATGATCGAATTGCTCACCGACCCGTCCATCAGTGCGATGCTGCTCGTCACCCTGGCCGAGGAACTGCCCATCACCGAAACCGCGGGAAGCGCTCACCTGGCTGCAAGAACACCACGTGACCGGTTCTCCTCTGGTCGCGGCGAATCGGATCCTTCCGGCTCTCGAGGCAACGAACAAACAGATCAACGAGGTCGGTCCCGGTCCTGTCCAAGAAGCAGCCATTATGCACCGGACACTTCGAGCAAGAGCAGCAAAAGTGGCTGGCGGAGTTGCCCCCGGACGTGCAACTCCCCTTCCTGTTCGGGCTGCACACCCCCCCTGAGGTAGCTGCCCGCCTGGCCGACATATGGGGGGAAGCATGACATCCAAAGTAATCCTCGTCACGGGAGGCGGCGGGGTGGGCAAGACCACACTGTCGGCCGCGCTGGCCGTTACCGCGGCGCGGGCGGGAGTTCGCACCCTGGTGGTGACCGTCGACCCCGCCAAGAGGTTGGCGACCGCCCTCGGCCTCAAGACCCTCGGCTCCGAGCCGAGCCCGCACAAAGAGGAGCCCAACCTTTGGGCCGCGATGCTGGACGCGTCCGAATCATGGAGAGCCATCGCCCACCGCCATGCACCCGCCGACGTCGCGGACCGGTTGGTCGACAACCCGTTCTTCGAAGCCGCCACGCAACACTTCCCGGCCAGTCAGTCGTATGCATCCGCCGAGGAGATGGCGAACTACGTCGAGACTCGAGCGTGGGATCTGGTCGTGGTCGACACACCCCCGGCGGCCGGTGGCATCGAGTTCTTCTCGGCTCCGGCCGAGATGCGGGACCTGGTTGGTGGTCGGTTGCTGCGCTGGCTGACCGGCGGAGCCCTTCCGGGACGTCGAACGATCTTCACCCTCACTGCCCGACCCGCCCTTCGCATAGCCGGGGCGGCCCTCGGGTCCGATTTGCTGGAGCGAGTTGCGGAGTTCCTCATGGACATGCGCACCATGTACGACGGTCTTGCCCGGCGGGCGGTGCAGATGGAGCAACACTTCCGCGACGCCAGGACGGTGGTGGTAACCACCGCCGATCCGGCTCCTCTGGTGGAGGCAGCCCGTTTCTACCGTGAACTACCCGACAAGGTTCCGGACCCGGACTCCGTGGTTTTCAACCGGGTGTTGCCGGCCACCTGGTACAACCCGAAGCCACCTACCGATGGCGCGCTGGTCGAGAACCTGGCCAGATGGGGAGCCGAGGCGCACCGCCAGACCGAAGTGCGAAAGGAATTCGCCGCGCTCTGGAAGACCGAGGTCGCCACCGTTCCGTGGCAACCCAAGACCCCGACCAGTCTGGACGACCTGGCCGCCCTGATCACCGAGGCGGTGGGGATACCGTTGGAACGGCTCGGAGTTACGCCGCGATAGCCAGGGCCGCTGCGTGATCGGAAACGGACACCCCTCCCACGCTGCACCACGAGCCTTCCCGATTCGCTCCGTCACTAGCTCGGGGGAAGAACGCTCACACAACCGCCTTTTGGCCGAGGAGCTCCCGTAGCTCCGCGTACAACGCCGACCGGGGCTCCACCCGGTGTTCGTTGGACAGTTTCCAGACCTTGTGACCCGTTTCCGAGGTCATGTGCAGATAGACCGGAGAGGTTCCGGGATGGTTGACCAGAATCTCCTTCAACCGTTCGACCATGTTCGGCGAGAGGAGCGTCGCGGGAACCTCGAGCCGCACTGCGCTGTCACTTCGCAGCTCCGGTTCGCGGACCTCCTTGGCAATGATCTTCACGTCATCGCCGCGGTTGTCGACCCGGCCGGTGATGATCACGATCGCGTCCTCTCGGACCATCGCCCCGGTGGCCATGACCACCTTCGGGAAAGCGACTACCTCAACCGACCCTTCGAGATCCTCGAGATGGAAGAAGAGCATCGGATCGCCCTTACGGGTGAATCGCCGCGTGATCGATCCAACCAGGCCGCCGATGGTCACCGTCGAACCGTCGGTCTGGTCGCTCAAGGCCGCAATGCTGGTCGTGACAGACTGGCGGAGGGCATGCTCCACTCCAAACAGCGGATGATCGGAGACATAGAGACCCAGCATCTCCTTCTCGAAGGCGAGTCGGGTTCGCTTGTCCCACGTCAGCTCCGGGATCTCGACATCCTCCGTGGCTTCGCCTCCGTTCTCTGACCCGAACAGGCTGTACTGACCCATGTCCTCGTTCCGTCTCCGGCTGAGGGTCTGCGTCGAGGATCTGCTCGTACACGAGGAGCAGGCCACGTCGAGCCGGCACAAATGCGTCAAATGCGCCTGCCTTGATGAGTGACTCAATGGTGCGCTTGTTCAGGGCGGACGGATCGACCCGGTTCGACAAAATCCTGGAAGGAGGCGTAGGGACCGCCTTCTCGACGCGCTTCGATGATCTTCTCGACGACACCCTCCCCCACGTTCCGAATGGCCGACAACCCGAACGTGATTGCTCCATCGCGAACGGTGAAATCCATGTCAGATTTGTCTGACGTCCGGAACCAGCACCTTGATGCCTGTGGTCCGACACTCGTTGAGGTAGATCGCCGTCCGATCCTTGTCACGTTTGGTCGATGTGAGTAACGCCGCCATGTATTCCGGCGGATAGTTGGCCTTGAGCCAGGCGGTTTGATAGGCGACGTACCCGTAGGCGGCAGAGTGGCTCTTGTTGAATCCGTATCCGGCGAATGGTTCGACTGCATCCCACAGTTCCTTGCCGAGCTTCCCGTCGTGGCCCTGGGCGATACAACCCGCCACGAACTTCTCCCGCTCTTGATCCATGATGGCCCGGACCTTCTTGCCCATAGCTTTGCGAAGGGTGTCGGCCTCGGCCATCGAGTACCCGGCGAGTTCTCGAGCTACCTGCATGACCTGTTCCTGGTACACGATGATGCCGTAGGTAGCTTCGAGGAAGGGAACGGTCGCCGGATGGGGGTATTCGACCTCTTTCCGGGAGTTCTTTCGATCGGCATATTCGTAGTGCATGTTCTGGCCCATCGGACCGGGACGAAAAAGGGCATTTACCGCGATGATGTCGTCGAAGCTCTCCGGTTCCAGACTGCGGATCAAGGACCGCATAGCGGTGCCTTCGAGCTGGAACACCCCGATAGTGTCGCCTCGTCTGAGCATCTCGAACGTGACAGGGTCGTCGAGTGGGATGTGATCCACGTCGACCGACTCACCCCGGGACTCGTGGATCAACTCGACGGCTCGCTCAATGGTGGACAGATTACGAAGCCCCAGAAAATCCATTTTGAGCAGGCCGAGGGCTTCGATTCCGTGCATTTCATATTGCGTGACGATCTCAGCCCCTTCCCCTTTCCGCTGAATCGGAACGATGTCCGTGAGGGGCTCAGCCGAAATGACGACCGCGGCGGCGTGAATACCATCCTGGCGGCGCAGTCCTTCCAGTCCGCGAGCCGTGTCGACGACCCGTTGGACGTCCGGGTCGGAGGCATAGGCTTCCCGGAGTGGAGCGGCATTCGAATGGAAGTCTCTGATCGCCTGGTCGGCACCGGGTCCCGGATCAACGAGACACTGGCTGAGGTTTGCCTCCTTCCCCAGAATGGGCGGCGGCATCATCTTCGCAACGCGATCGCCGAGACCGTACGGGTAGCCGAGCACCCGGGCCGAATCGCGAATCGCCTGGCGACCCTTGATGGTGGAGAAGGTCACAATCTGGGCGACGTGGTCGGTCCCGTACCGTTCACTGGCATAGCGGATCACATCGGAGCGGTAGCGCTCATCGAAGTCCATGTCGATATCGGGCATCTCGCGCCTGCCCGGGTTCAAGAAGCGTTCGAAGATCAGGCCATATTCGAGCGGATCAAGATCGGTGATCTGGAGGGAATAGGCAATGATCGAACCGGCTGCGCTTCCCCGGCCCGGCCCGGTCCTGATTCTGTGCTCACGCGGCGTATCGGATCAGATCCCACACGATCAAGAAGTACGCGGGGAAGCCCATCTCGTCCACGATGCGCAACTCGTGCTCGATGCGATCGGTGATCTCCGGTGAGAATGATTCCCCGTATCGGCGATGGGCACCTTCGATAACCAACTCTCGAAGATACGACGACTCTGTTTTCCCCTCCGGGACCGGAAAATGCGGGAGCAGCATCTTCCCAAATTCGAGCTTCACATCGGCTCGTTCCGCGACCCAGAGCGTGTTGTCACACGCTGCCGGAAAGCGATCGTCCGGGAACAGCGCCCGCATGTCTCTGGCACTCTTCAGATAGAACTCCCGGCCATTGAACTTGAACCTGTTCGGCTCGTCGATGGTCGACCCGGTCTGGATACACAGCAAAACGTCGTGCGCTTCCGCCTCGTTCTGATAGGTGTAGTGGGAATCGTTGGTGGCGAGGAGGGGAGCGTCCAGTTGTTTCGCTATCTCAACGAGGTCGGGGAGGATCCTCTTTTGGGGCTCGAGCCCATGATCCTGCAGTTCGATGAAGAAATTGTCCCGACCGAAGATATCTTGATAGTTGGCTGCAGTCCGCAACGCAGCCTCGAAGTCGCGGATCTGGCCCTCGTTGCCTTCCTCCCGGGAGGCGTCTGGTGCCAGCAGTTGCGCGACGGGCCCGCCCAGGCAGCCGGATGCAGCGATGATGCCCGCGGCGTGTTCCGCGAGGAGTTCGAGGTCCATGCGCGGCTTGTAGTAGTACCCCTCCAGATAAGCACGACTCACCAACTTGATGAGGTTGCGGTAACCGACTTCGTTCTCAGCAAGCAGCGTCACGTGATGCCGAACGTTCTGGCTGCGCGGGGGCCGATCGAACCGAGAATCAGGGGTTACATAAGCCTCTACCCCGATGATTGGCTTGATACCCACGTCGACGGCCGCTTTGTAGAAGTCGACTGCGCCGTACAGGACGCCGTGGTCGGTGATGGCCACGGCCGGTTGTCCGTCCTGGTGGGCGGCCTCAACCACGTCCCGGACGCGTGCCGCCCCGTCGAGCATCGAGAATTCGGTGTGGAGATGGAGGTGCGCGAAGCTGTCCGAAACCACCGCTGTTGGATCTCCTCGAGAATTACACTGCTGAGATTCGTACCATACCAGGCGCGCTTCGTCTCCTCCGAGCCCGGATGGCACCATCGACGGCCATATGACCGGCCGTTGCCTCCAGCACTAGTATCGTTCGGTCTGAACGCTCGAATGCCCGATTGCAGGCGTGCGATTCGACACGGGGAGGGCCAGAAGCGCTCTTTCTGGCCGCGAACGAGGAGAGGCACCATGCGGATAGGAATCCTGACGGGCGGAGGAGATGTACCGGGCCTCAACCCATGCATCAAAGCCGTCGTCAACCGGGTCGCGGAGGAGGGCCACGAGGTCATCGGCATCCGGCGCGGCTGGTCCGGCCTGTTGCATCACAACCCGAACGACCCGGGGTCGGCCGCTCGCAACTTTCGACCCCTCGACCCGCAAATTGTGCGAACGATCGATCGTACGGGCGGCACCATGCTGCACACTTCGCGGGCGAACCCTCAGCGGGTGCGCCCCAAAGACGTTCCCGACTTCCTCGCCGACCAGGCTATCGGTGACGGCCCGTTCGACTTCACCGAGCATATCAAAGCTGTCCTGGACGACCAGAACATCGACGTGCTGATCCCGATCGGCGGGGACGACACCCTCTCCTACGGAATGCGGATGCATGAAGAGGGCGTGCCGGTTATCGCAGTGCCCAAAACTATGGATAACGATGTCCATGGGACCGAATACTGCATTGGTTTCTCGACGGCGGTTACCCGCGGCGTTGACTTCATCACCAACCTTCGTACCAGCACCGGCTCGCACGAACGTATCGCGGTCGTTGAGCTCTTTGGAAGAAACAGCGGCGAGACGGCCCTCGTCACCGCCTACCTCGCCGGCGTCGACCGCGTCTTGATCTCAGAGGTACCGTTCGATATCGACAGACTGGCGGACATGGTGGTCCGCGACCGGAACAACAATCCGAGCAACTATGCGATGGTTGCCATTTCCGAAGGTGCCAGCATCATTGGTGGCGACATCATCGAATCCGGAGAACCCGACGCGTACGGTCATCGCAAGCTCGGCGGCGTCGGGACGATGACCGGCGAACTGCTGACGGAAAGGACCGGCATCGGCATCATCGATCAGCAAGTGGCCTATCTGATGCGATCGGGCAGCCCGGACTCCCTCGACCTGATGGTCGCGATCAACTACGCCGTCATGGCGGCAGACCTGGCCATGGAGGGCTCGACGGGGCGCATGGTTGCGCTGCGCGGGGGCACCTACACGAACGTTCCGATCTCGGTCACGAAGGAAGGTGTCAAGCGCGTCGACGTCACCGAACTGTACGACGCCGACAACTACCAGGCCAAGGTCCGTCACGTGACGGGCAAGCCCATGTTCCTCTACTAGGAGCCCCAACCATGAGTGATGTGATCGGTGTGCTCACGGCCGGCGGCGACTGTCCCGGACTCAACGCGGTGATACGTGCCGTTGTCACCCGCGCGACAGAGCGTCATGGGGTCGAGGTGGTTGGGGTCTTGAATGGGTGGGAAGGGCTGATGCAGGGACGGACGCGCTCCCTCGATCGTGATTCGGTGCGGGGGATTCTGGCCCGCGGTGGGACGATCCTCGGCACTTCCCGCATGGACCCCTACGTTCACGGCGATGGGTATGAGAGTGTTCGCACGACCATCGAACGAAACGGCATCGACTCCATCGTTGTCATCGGTGGCGACGGAACCTTGCTGACTGCGCAGAAGCTCGCCAAAGCAGGATTGAAGGTGGTCGGAGTGCCGAAGACCATCGACAACGACATCGCCGCCACCGACTGGACGTTCGGATTCGATACTGCACTCGAGATCGCAACCGAAGCTATCGACCGAATCACGACGACGGCGGAATCTCACAACCGGATCATGCTGGTCGAGGTTATGGGCCGTACCAAAGGCTGGATCGCTACCTACGCGGGGATTGCCGGTGGGGCCGATGCCGTCCTCATCCCTGAAATCCCTTACGACCTGAACGAAGTTGCCGACGTCATCCGCTCTCGCCATCGGCACGGGCATTCGTATTCGGTGGTCGTCGTCGCGGAAGGCATTGAACCGCCGCCTTCGGCCGATCCGATCTATCGCGAAGTTGACGCTTTCGGGTTCAAACGGCTGGGCGGCGTGGCCTATCAAGTCGCTCCGATCCTCGAGGAACTTACCGGCTTCGAAACCCGGGTAACCGTGCTCGGCCACTTGCAGCGCGGGGGCACGCCGACCGCTTTCGATCGCGTCCTCGGTACCAGACTGGGGGTCATGGCAGCCGATCTCGCGGTGGCAGGAACCCACGGCGTGATGGTCGCTGCCAAAGGCCCAAATATCGTTCCCGTGCCTCTCGACGAAGCGTGCGCCGACATCCGCGGTGTCGACGAGGCGACCTATGACGTTGCCCAGACCTTCTTTGGGTAGTCGACCATAGGTGATCCTGCTGAGCAAGGTGCACGTCACGGGGAAACGTGCTCAGTCTGGCGGTCCAAGGTTCGCAGATGAATCCGCCAGGTCTGCGGGAAGGGGCGAATCCACGGAGATCAACTGATCGGTGACCGGGTGGTTGAACCCGAGATGAGCTGCGTGCAACCAGACCCGGAGAGGATCGACACCGGGCGGCCCGGGTCGACCGTAGACGCGATCACCAACCACCGGATGGCCGATCGACGCAAGGTGAACCCTGATCTGATGGGTTCGACCGGTTTCAAGACTTACCTCAAGCATCGATAAACCAGCCCCGGACCAGGAGGCCGTCCGCCGGTAATGCGTACGCGACGGGCGTCCCTCAACCTGGGTGGCCATACGAGATGGATAACGGGCATCCCGGCCGATCGGAGCGTCAATGGTGCCGGTGGCCGCATCGAGCCCGCCCCATACGAGGGCCAGGTAATCCCGGGCCACAGAGCGCCGGGCGAGAGCAGCGACGAGCGCCTCATATGCCACATCTGTCAACGCAACAACGAGCAGGCCGGAAACCTCCCGGTCAAGGCGATGAACGATACCCCACCGATCTTGCTGACCAACGCCCTCCAACCGGGGCCAACGTGCCAGAAGACCTGCGGCCATAGTCCCGGTGGCCCGACCAGCACCTGGATGGACCACCAGCCCGGTGGGTTTGTCTACCACCGCCACATGATCATCCTCGTATAGAACGGTCAATGGGATGTCCTCGGCCTCCAAAGCTCGCAAGACCGGCACCTCGACGTCCAGTTCGATTCCGGCAACGAGGCGGTGTTTCGGGTCGACCGGCGCACCGTCAACGGTCACCAGACCCTGGTCGATCAGGGAACGGGCGGCCGCCCGGCTCAGCCCGGCGACCACGGCAACGATCTTGTCCGCTCTCTCGCCGGCCAGGTCGCTCGGGACCAAGTGTTGTGTCCTACCCATACGATCCTCGAGTTGTTCGTGATCTATGACCGTCGGTTTCGGTTGGGCCTACCCGCCTCACGGTCTACGCAGAGCACCCAGCAACAACAATGCCACCCCCATCGAGATGGCTGCATCGGCGATGTTGAAGTTGGGGATGAACCAGAGATCGATCCAATCGGTGACTCGCCCATCGAGGAGGCCGGCTCCGCGGGTGAGCCGATCGACGAGATTGCCGACGGCCCCCCCGAGTACCAGCCCAAGTCCGATCAAGTCCGAACGGTGTTCGACGGCCCGAAAAGCAAAGAAGATGACACCAACCGCCACGACGGCGAACACGGCAATGATCTCTCCACCACCCTTGAAGAACCCGAATGCCGCGCCGGAATTTTCGGCCAGGGCCAGCCGTAGGAAGCCGGGGATAAGCTCGATGATGGAATCGTCGAGCGTGGAGCGGGCCCACGCTTTGGTCAGCTGATCGACCGCCACGACGGCAGCGGCGATGCCAATCGCCGTGAGCCGGGTGGCTCTCAGTGACGTTGCGCGCACTCCACACACAACGTCGTATACGGCAGCACCTCGAGGCGGGCGATCGGGATAGCGACTCCGCACGATTCGCAGACGCCATAGTCGCCCGCTTCCAGCCGTCCCAGAGCATTCTCGGCCTTGCGCAAGAGGTCCTCGGTGTTAGCGTCGACCGAGAGGTCCTTCTCGTACTCGAAGACCATGGAGCCGCCCTCCGCGCTCGTCGGATCAGGGCTCCGTTCGGAAGCCGTCTCAGCCAGGCGGGCGTTTTCCCTCTCCCGCTCGTGTTCTTCCAGAAGCGCCCGCAAACGAGCTTGTTCTTCCTCGAGAACCGCACGGAACTTGTCAAGGGTCGATTGGGCCAATTGCCTCGACATCACACCTCATTCCTTCCTGAGCGCAGGAACATAGCAGAGTCAGACAGATTGCTTTGAAATGAGCCGGACCAACTCGGCCGGCGTGACGTCCTTGACGAGAAAGCGTTTTCGCCGCGATCTTGGTCCTCCGACCAACACAACGGGCGCCCCGGTAAGGGCAGTCAGAACATCCTCGAGGGCGCGATTGGCCCGGCCGCCTTCGGGTGTGGAGGAGACGCGGATACGTAGCGCACCGTCATACAGGCCGGCTATCTCGGTTCTTGACGCCCCGGGAACGGCCCAGACGTCAACCCATGACCCGCCTGGACTCACGGACACGGCGCACCGGTAATCAGGGATCGCGGGCGGTTCGGCATTCATCAAGCAACCAGGCTAATTGGTTGGTTGGCCGACGCCGGCGGAGTACGATGCCCGCGTGCGTTGATAGGGACGTGCGATCGGATAGGTCGAACCAAGCGAGCCGGTAGATGGTGCAAGGCCGGCGTTCTGCCCCGATCGACATCACCCTGGAGCTGCGGGAAGAAGCCGGTGCACGATGCACCGGAGTAGAACCTGCCGGATTCCCCTCCGTATGGGGCCGATGAGCGGTCGAAGAGCCCTTGGGCATTTCGGCAAGCCGGGTGGTACCGCGAGCCCAATTGGGCCCGTCCCGGAAACCCCCCGGCCCGGGCCGGGACCAGTGCGACCGAGGAGCCGACGCCATGACATCAGGAAGCTTTCGCCGGGCAGAATCGAACGTTTCGTTCCCCGCCCTCGAAGAACAGGTCCTCGAACTGTGGGACCGCATCGACGCTTTCGCACGTTCGGTCGAGATGCGGCCGACCGGACTCGGAGTACACCTTCTACGACGGCCCGCCCTTCGTTACGGGCAGTCCCCACTACGGTAACTTGCTGGCCGGAGTCATCAAGGACATCGTCCCGCGCTACTGGACGATGCGCGGCCATCGGGTGGAACGGCGCTTCGGGTGGGACACGCACGGCCTCCCCATCGAGATGGAGGTACAGAAGGTCCTCGGGTTGTCGGGACCCGGCGAGATCGAGGAGTTCGGGATCGATCGATTCAACGAAGCCTGCCGGGCGCACGTGCAGACCAATACGGAGAGCTGGGAAACGATCACCCGCCGTATCGGTCGGTGGGTCGACTTCGAGAACGACTACAAGACCATGGATGTCGACTTCATGGAGAGCGTCTGGTGGGTGTTCCGGCGCCTCTGGGACAAGGGCCTCATCTACCGCGACTTCAAGGTGCTCCCCTACTCCTGGGGCGGCATCGACTCCCCTTTCCAATTTCGAAGCGAACCTCGACTATCGGGACATCGACGACCCGGCGATCACCGTTCGGCTGCGGGTCCTCCAGACCCACGGCCCGGTCCGCGAGGGCGACTATCCTGACGATCTGGACGACAACGCCCTGGACACTTCCCGGCAACCTGGCCGTCGCCGTCGGCGAAGACATCCTCTACTCGGCCATCGACGTTGACAGGCGAACGCCACTGGGTTGCCGCCAACCTCGGCGAGAGCTTATGGCCGGAAGCGAACGTAGCCGCGCCAGGCGACGGGTCGAGAGTTGGTTGGAGCTCAGTACGAGCCGCCGTTCCCGTACTTCGAGGAAGAACGCGATCGCGGTGCCTTCCGCGTCATCTCCAGCTCCGAGGTCAACACCGGCGAGGGTACCGGCCTGGTGCACATGGCCCCTGCCTACGGAGAAGCCGACTTCTACGCCCTCACAGAAGCAGGCCTGTCGGTGATGACTCGATCCGGTCGATGTGAGGCCCGATTCACCGACGCGGTACCCGACGTGGCGGGTATGTACGTCAAGGATGCCGACGCCAAGTTGATCGAGATACTCAAACGGCGTGGGAGCCTCGTCAAACGGGACCAGATCCGACATTCGTATCCCTTCTGCTACCGGACCGGTACGCCCCTGATCTACAAGGCCATCCCTACCTGGTTCGTCGCCGTCGAGCAGTTCAGGGACCGAATGGTCGAACTCAACGAAGAGATCCACTGGGTACCCGAATACGTCGGGAGTCGGCGTTTCGGCAACTGGCTCGAGAACGCCCGGGATTGGGCGATCAGCCGTAACCGATATTGGGGAAGCTGTATCCCCGTGTGGGAGTGCCAGGAGTGTGACCAACAATTGTGCGTCGGATCGATTGAGGAACTCCACGGGGTGTCCGGGGTACGCCTCGACGACCTTCACAAACACATTGTCGATGCCGTTACGTTCCCCTGCACAAAGTGCCATGGAACCATGCAGCGAGTCCCGGAAGTCCTGGATGTGTGGTTTGAGTCTGGCTCGATGCCCTACGCCCAGATTCACTATCCGTTCGAGAATCGAGGAAGCATTCAAGCGTCGTTTTCCTGCGGATTTCATCGCAGAGGGCCTCGATCAGACTCGGGGATGGTTCTACACGCTGCTGGTCTTGGCTACCGGCCTCTTCGATGATGTCCCTTTTCAGAACTGCGTCGTCAACGGCTTGATTCTGGCGGAGGACGGCCGGAAAATGTCGAAGAGCCTCAAGAACTACCCGGACCCCAACGAGATCCTGGCCAGGCACGGTGCCGACGCACTGCGTGCCTACCTGATCAACTCTCCGCTCCTGCGGGCCGAACCGCTTCGCTTCACCGAGGACGGCGTACGAGAGGTCACGCGGGCCGTCATGCTCCCCCTGTGGAACGCCTACTCGTTTCTCACGACGTACGCCGAAGCGGACGGTATGACCCGTGCAGACCTGGCGGCGGCCCCCCCGCCCGAAGACCGGCCGGAAATCGATCGCTGGATTCTCTCGGTTCTGCAATCGCTGATCTCTGAAGTCAACGAACTCATGGAGGGGTATTACCTCTACTCGGTCGTTCCTCCGATGATCGGCTTCATCGATCATCTCACCAACTGGTATATCCGACGTTCTCGCCGCCGCTTCTGGCGCACGCGCAGCGAGGACGACTCCGACAAACTCGCCGCCTTTGCGACGTTGTACGAGGTCCTCGTCACCTTCTCGAAGGTGATCGCCCCGGTGCTTCCCTTCGTCACCGAGGAGCTCTACCAGCGGTTGGTGGTCGAGCATCGCGCGGTCGGCGAAGATGGTCCGCTCAGCGTGCACCACACCGATTATCCGGAGCCCCGGCCCGATCTTATTTCGACCGAGCTGGAGCGTGACATGCGGTGGGTCCGACAGGTGGTGACCTTGGGACGTTCCTTGCGAGTCACCCATGGGCTCAAGGTGCGCCAGCCCCTGCCGTCTCTCACGGTCCTGACCCCCGACGAAGCAGTCGCAGAAGCCGTATCCTCACACGGCTGGCTGATCACCGAGGAACTCAACGTCAAAGAAGTTCTGGTCGGCCGGGACGACACCGAGTTGGTGGATCTGCACATCAAAGCAGACTTCAAGAAACTGGGCCCTCGTCTGGGTTCCGATGTGCAGAAAGTGGCCGCCGCTTTGGGGCGACTCGACCAGAAGTCAGTGCGACAGCTGGCCGATGGTGGGCCGGTGCTCGTTGAAGGACACGAGATCGGACTCGATGACGTGATGGTGCAACGGGTACCCCGGGCGGGCATGATCGTGGCTGCCGAGGGCCCCCTGTCCGTGGCCATCGACACCACGGTCACCCCGGAACTCGAGATCGAAGGGATGGCTCGCGAATTGATCAATCGGATTCAACAGACCCGTCGTGACCTAGGTCTTGCGGTAGCCGATCGGATAACGCTGAGCTGGGCGAGCGATTCTCCCTTGATCGCTTCGGCATTCGAAGCGCATGCTGACGTGATCGCTGCAGAAGTGCTGGCGGTTGCGGTCAGACAGGATCGTGGAGAGACAGGAACCATCCTGACCATCGAAGGCGAAGATATGACCGTTACGGTCCTCAGATCAGACGACGAAGCACCCGGATAATCACCGGGACGTGTCGCTAGCCTTCGGGGTCGCCCCGGTCCCAAGGACGACGACCCGAACCCAGGAACACCTGCCCGGTTGGCTCCTCTTGTTCATCTTGCTGGGTGGGCTCTTCGACTGATTCACCCGAGTCTTCACCTGAGTCCGGATCCGCTTCAGTGTCCGATTCGACGTCGTGATCAAACTCGTCGTCAATCTCGCGCAGATCGGTGCGGCCATCGGTTACCGGCTCGGCCTCGTCCTCTTCAGGCTGGGCGGCGACGACGTCCGATTCGAGCTCCTCGAGCTTGCCCATGGTGGAATCGGCGAGTGCCAAAAAGCGATCCTTGAGGCTTCCCACCGAAGATCGCAACCGATCGAGGTCGGCCACGAGATCTTCACGCTCCTGGATCCTCTCGACTTCCACAGCCGAAGCTTGGGTGCGGGCTTCAACCAGCAGTTGTTGGGCTTCACCGCGGGCTTCGTCGACGACCTGATCGGCCGTCCGCTGGGCGATGATCGAGCGTCTTCTTGATGCGCTCTTCGGTCTCGCGATTCGCCTCGAGTTGCTCCTCGAGAACGGCAACTCGTTCGTTGGCGTCCCGCAACTGTCGCTCATACTCGCGGATAGCGATCACGATCTCGTCGAGGAATTGGTCGACTTCCTCCTCGGCGTAGCCGCGCAACGCGACTCTGAACGTCTTCTGTTCGATATCGATTGGACTCAAAACCATGGCTCAACCACCTTGGAACGTGCGTGTGCGGAGCTTAGCCCTCCCGAGCCCGTTCCCGAGTGTTTGTGAACGGGAGAATCCGAGACGGTGCTATGCGCGACTATCCGCATATGGCGTTGGACAGGATGCTGAGACCGATCAGGAGGACCAGCGGAGACAGGTCGAGAGCGGCTCCACCCATGCGAACCGGCGGGATGATCCGGCGCAGCGGGATGAGAACGGGTCGACGATCGTGGCCAGCACGGCACGAGCCTTCCCAACGGGATGCTCGCTGGGAACGCGCACCCATTCCAGCAGGATCCTGGCGAAAACAACGAGGGTGTACAGCCGAATCAGCGAGCAGACGATCTCCACAGCCCGGCCTATTCGTCGTCTGCAGTTGAATAAAGGCCCAGATCGGCAAGCCGGCGCTTTTCTTCACGCCCCAGCGAGACGCGGGGCGGCAACACCATGATGACGCCCTCGGAGATCTTGCGCATCGTGCCGTCGAGTGCGTAGGTCAGCCCACTGGCGAAGTCGACGAGACGGCGAACCATGTCCGGGTCGGTATCCCGCAGATTGAGTACGACCGGAACCCGGGCCCGAATCCGGTCGGCGAGGAGCTTGGCATCGGAGAAACCCGGTGGCTTCCACGATGTCGCATTGAGCTTCAGCCGACTTGACCTGCCGCACTGCGCCGGTCGTTGCTGCCGGCAGAAGCAAACGTGCGTTCCGAAGCGGCCCATCGGGCCGCGCCCGGCCGGCGGTTCGACCCGCCGCCCGACCACGCCTTCTGGCCGATTGGCCACGGTGCGAACCTGAGATTGCATCGGAGCAGTCTCAACCGGCGCGGAATGTTCGTTGTCTGATTGCCGCTTCGTCGACCAGGCCGAGATAGAGAAGCGCCTTTTGCCACAACTGACTCATGTGATCCCTTGGTTATTGCTCGACTCTCGGACCAAAGATAGCCCGTCCGACGCGAATCATCGTCGCTCCTTCTTCAATTGCAACCTCGAAGTCGTCTGTCATACCCATCGAGAGTTCCCGTACGGCCGGATGTCGGGCTGCTAGATCGTCCCGTAACTTTGCCAACCGGGCGAAGAACAACCGGGTCTGTTCTGGCCTCATCGACGAGGGGAGGGATCGCCATGACCCCTCGCAGCTCCACGCCGAGGGCGACCAGGCCATCAGCCATCGCTTCCACCTCGTCGATCGACACGCCGGATTTCTGTGGTTCGTTCGCGACGTTGACTTCCATCAGAACAGGCGGAGCCGTCCCGGGTCCCTTCAGCCAGGCTTCGGCCAGCTTCAGCCGATCCATCGAATGGAGCAGGTCCACGCCGGGCCGCACCAACCTCACCTTGTTTCGTTGCAGAGGACCGATGAAATGCCAGCGAACATCCGATGGCATGGAGGCCACTTTGTCGACCAACTCACCGGCCCGGTTCTCTCCGAAGTCCCGATGGCCGGCCTCGTAGAGCTCCATCAGTGTTTCAACGGGGTGCGTCTTGCCCACGGCGATCAGCGTGATCTCTGAGACGTCCCGACCACAGCGCCCGGCTGCCGCCGCGATCCGCCGACGAACCACATCGAGACTCATGGCAGCCAAACGATCCCGGCCATGCGAGCGGGAGTCCCATCTCGCCGATGCGAAAAAAATCCGTCGCTGCAACGGGTGCACGCCCCGGCCGACCACGTCTCAACACCGTTGAGCCGGGCAGCAACGGCCACCGGCAGGTCGACACTCGCCGTTCCCCAGGTCGTCGTCGAGGTGTTGGCCGGAAACCGGGCAGCAACCTCAGGTCCCACCTCGAAACAGCAAGGTCCGATCCCGGGACCGATGGCGGCTCGCAGCAGATTCCAACCCGCCGATTCCATAGTCGCCCGGAGGTTGTCAACGACTCCAGCCACGACTCCGCGCCATCCGGCATGGGCGATCCCCACGCCCCGATCAGCTTCGAGGACCACCGCGAGACAGTCTGCGGTGAAGACGGCCAGGGGCAAGCCGGCTGCCGCGGTGTAGAGGGAGTCGGCATCGGCGAGCGAGCCCGGTCCCGTAGCTTCAACGACGGTGCCGCCGTGAACCTGATGCACCGTGGCCCAGGACTCCCGGATGGCCAGTTGGGAAGAGACGGCACGCCGTGCGGCACCATCCGATCGGAGGTCACCCTGCCGGGAACTCGTGAAAGCTACCCCGCGGAATCCCGGCGG
Organism: uncultured Actinomycetota bacterium; assembly: GCA_963715305.1. Lineage (GTDB taxonomy): Bacteria > Actinomycetota > Acidimicrobiia > Spongiisociales > UBA4744 > UBA4744. The sequence goes on along the minus strand of CAVQSB010000003.1, from coordinate 103,997 downwards.
TCGCATCATCCCTGCACGAAGCTCGGGATATCGAGGTCATCGCCATCATCGGTGGACCTGGTCACGGTGCCCGACGCCATCCCGCGGGTCTCCTTGCGACGCCCGCGATCGAACCCTGCAGCGATAACCGTCACCTTGATCTCCTCGCCGAGGTTGTCATCGACCACGGCGCCAAAGATGATCTCGGCGTCCGCGTCGCTGTGTTCGGCGACCACCGTCGCCGCCTGGTTGACTTCATGGAGCGTCATCGCCGAAGGTCCGGCGATGGTCAGCAACACACCGCGTGCGCCTTCCATCGAGGTCTCCAGCATGGAACTCGAAATGGCTCGTTGAGCTGCTTGGTCGGCCCGGTCCTCCCCGGAAGCTCGGCCAATGCCCATAACCGCCGTTCCTGCATCGGAGAGAATCGTGCGGACATCGGCGAAGTCAACGTTGATGAGCCCCGGTGTTGTGATGAGGTCCGTGATACCGGCCACGCCACCCATCAGTACTTCATCAGCCATCCGAAAGGCATCAATGATCGGCGTACGATCATCGGCGATCTCCAGGAGCCGGTCATTGGGAATGACGATGAGGGTGTCAACTGCTTCCCGCAGGTCCTGGATTCCCTGTTCCGCTTGTACCGAACGACGCCGGCCCTCGAAACCAAACGGTCGGGTCACCACACCCACCGTCAAAGCACCGATTCCACGGGCCACGCTGGCGACGATGGGAGCGGCGCCGGTGCCCGTTCCGCCGCCCTCACCGGCTGTGACGAACACCATGTCAGCACCCTTCAACACTTCCTCGAGTTCTTCTTTGTGACCTTCGGCTGCGGCCTTGCCTACCTCGGGATTGGCCCCGGCTCCCAATCCGCGCGTGATGTCCCGGCCCAGATCGAGCTTGATGTCTGCGTCTGACATGAGCAGTGCTTGAGCGTCGGTGTTGATCGCTATGAACTCCACCCCCCGCACACCGGCGTCGATCATGCGGTTGATCGCATTGACGCCGCCGCCGCCGACACCCACCACCTTGATCACTGCCAGATAGCTCTGCGTTGTCGAGCCCCCTCGGGATGTCGCCATGGTGATGTCCTTTCCAAAAGCTTTAGGTTTGACCTGAACCTTACGCTCGATCCTCTCCCAAAGAAAGGCGAAAGGCTTAAGGTTCAAGTGTACGTTGAATGTATCGGGCTGTGGGTGGCTACGCTTCGACCACAGCCGGGCGGGTCGGCGCAACGAGATTGATCACGGATCCGGGCGGAATCTCTTCCTCGAGAATCGCCAGAAGCGCAGCGGCCTTCTCCTTCATTTCCGTCGGCAAACCCAGTCGCACCGACATGCCGGCAACGTTCGCCCATAGCTCGCCGTCCTGTTCAAACATCGAAACTTGCTTCCTCGAATCGATTGGCAGGCCGGCCAGGAACGTCACTCCCCCGGCGACCCGAGGGTCCCGTAGCCGGTGCCCCCGGTCTCTGGGCAAAGCTTCCAGGACAAAGGCCGGTCCACCCGGTTCGAGATCCGTTCGAAGCACGACGAGATCTTCCGCAATCACCGACCAGGTGCTCTCCGTTTGCACCCACGCAAAGGGGACTCGCTCGTCGACCACCACTTCGATGGCATCGGGGACGACCCTTCGCACCGTGGCGTCGACAATCCAGGGGTCTTCTTCGAGCAGGGCCTCAATGCGGTCCGGCGCCGACCATGATCAACGGGGTCCCTTCGAGGACTCCGGCCTCATGGAGAATCTGATGGGTGTCGCTTCCTTCGACGCCGGAAACAGCTATGTGGGCTATGGAAAACCATGGCGACTGCGCTACCCATCCGACCCCGGCGGCGACGACAACCACTACCATCGCCCAGAAGATCCTTCGCAGTCGCCTCCGAGCATTGCTCTCCGCCACAGTGCGACGCCGGTCGGCAAGTCGGGGGTCAACGCGCGTGGTCATGCTGCCTCTTCATCAGGCGAGGGCCGGAATGGTCCGGCAAATTGGACTTCGGGCTGCAACCAGATGTCCAATTCGAGCCCCACCCGGCGCCGAACCGCCCAGACCAGGTCGTAGACATCCTGCGCCTTGACTCCTTCGTCCCCGACGAAGAAATTGGCGTGTTTGTCTGAGACATGAGCACCTCGGACCCGGGTGCCTTTGAGTCCCAGACTGTCGATGATGCGCCCTGCCGAATCGCCGGGGGGATTCTTGAAGACGCTGCCCGCATTCAAGGTGCCCCCGGGTTGATGGTCTCGTCGCCATCTGATGACGGCGCGCATGCTTTCCTCGATGTCCGCTTGGTCTCGGAGCACTGAGGCGTACGTAGCCGCGGTGACGACTTCTTCGGGTTGCAGATTGGTATGGCGGTACGTCATGTCCAGCTCGGCGGGCTTTCGGTCACTCACCGCACCTTGCCGCAAGTCGATGACCCTCGCAGACTCGAGCCGGTCTTTGGTTTCGGATCCGTGACAACCTGCGTTCATCCTGACCCCGCCACCCACCGAGCCGGGGATCCCAATGTAGAACTCCAGCCCACCCCGGCCGGCCCGGGCGCAGGTACGAGCCAGGGCGGGCATCGAAGTAGCCGCCCACGAGGTGACGGTGCCGTCATCACCAATATCGGTCCGGAAAAAGCCCGCCCCCAGATGGACCACGAGACCCGGAAACCCATCATCGCTGACAACGAGATTGCTTCCGCGCCCGATGACGAGCAGCGGTTCGTCGCGTAACACGCCCGAGATCGCCACCAGTTGTTCTTCGTCTTCTGCCTCCAGGTAGTAGCGAGCCGGGCCACCCAACTTATAGGTGGTCAAGCCGGAGACCGGCACCATCGAAAGAACCTCACCGGTGGCAACGAGATCGTCGAGGGTCTTCATGAGGCGCGCATCTCGAGGAGGGGAGCAAGTTCCCCTGCCAACGTAGTTATGTCACCGGCCCCGAGCGTCAAGACGAGATCCCCGGCATCGACCCTTTCCACCAGGTATTCGGCGAGGTCGGTCCGGTGTTGAACGTAATGGACGTCTGCGTGCGTGAGCGCGACGACGGCGTCGGCCACGAGGGCGCCGGTCACGCCCGGTTCCGGGGCTTCCCCTGCCGCAAAGACGTCGGTGACGATCACGTGATCGGCACCCGCGAAGGCGCCGCCGAACTCGCGATGGAGTTCGAGCGTTCGGGTATAACGATGCGGTTGAAATACAGCCCACACGCTCTTCCAAGAACCTTGAGCGACCGCCTGCAGAGTTGCGGCAATCTCGGTGGGATGGTGGGCATAGTCATCGATCATCGTGACGCCGGCCACCCGCCCACGAACCTCAAATCGTCGCCGCACGCCCGCAAAGGACCGTAGGCCGGTACCGGCAGCGTCGACGTCATAACCGAGCTCGCCGAGAAGAGCTAGTGCGCCTGCAGCATCGCGAGCGATGTGGAGACCCGGCCGACCGACGCTGATCCGATGTTTGCCGTCGGGACCGGTCAGCCCGAATGCAATCGAAGCCGCGTCTTGATCAATGTCGGTGATGTGCCAGTCGGCACCTGCGGAGGTTCCATACGTCTTCATCCCTGTGCGCTCCGCCAAACGGCGCCCGCCCGGGTCGTCGATTCCGATTACCACCGGCCCGCCAACTGAACGTACGACCTGCGCGAACGCATCTTCGAGTCGATCGAGGCTGTGGTAGTAGTCGAGATGATCCGGTTCGACATTCGTAACCATCAGGCCCTGCAGGCTCAGATCGAGGAACGTGCCAAACGCTTCATCGACTTCGAGCACCAGGAGATCGTGGTCACCCAGCGAGGCGTTGGCTCGCAACTCCGTGAGCTCCCCACCAACCACGAAAGACGGGTCCAGTCCGGTGGCTCGCAACGCGGCGATCAACATGGCCGTACTGGTCGTTTTCCCATGGGTGCCCGTCGCCCCGATAGTCGGCAAGCGGGCCGTTAGCTCGGTGAGCAGTCGGGGACGCTCCCATACTTCAATGCCGTTCCCCCGGGCCGCAACAACTTCGGCATCGTGTGACGGAATAGCGGAAGAAACCACGACCAGATCCAGCCCGTGCATGGCATCGGGTCTGCTCCCCGCCCAAACCTCAATTCCCAAATCGGCCAGACCGGCCAGGGTCGGGCTCATCTTGAGGTCTGATCCGCTCAGGGAATGACCTGATTGCGAGAGGAGCTTGGCCAACCCGCTCATGCCGGAGCCACCCGCTCCGACAACATGGATCCGCTGCGGAGAGCCGAGATCAACCATGGGCTTGCTGCATTTCGGCGGCCAGCTTCGTGGCAGCTTCCGGATGAGCGAAAGCCCTCAACGCTTTCGCCATCTGGAGCCGCCGGTTCGAGTCCCGGACCAGCGGTTCCAGGATATGGGGTAACCGGCCCAGTTGGTCTTCGGGGACTACCACAGCCGCTCCAGCCTTCTCAAACCTTCCGGCATTGGCCTCCTGATGCCCGCCTCCAAAACGACCGGGAACGAGCACCGGGGGGGTTCCGGTCGCGGCAATCTCGGCAACGGCGCCGCCCGCTCGGGCGATCACCAAGTCACAGGCTGCGTAGAAATAGTGCATGTCTTCTTCAAATCCGAGAACGGTCCACGGTACAACGGACTGGGCCGAAATCGCGCGCATGTCGTCCTCGTGGGACCTTCCCGCCACATGGAGGATCTGGATGGGTGGTCCTGCCCACTTCTGAACAAGGGAGGTGACCGCCTGGTTGACAACACTCGCGCCGAGGCTTCCACCAAAGACACCAATGACAACCGGCCCGGGTGAGAGCCCATACCGTTCCAATGCCTCGTGCCGAAGTTCCGGTCTCACAAACCGGGCCAGACTCGACCGCATGGGATTCCCGACGAGTGTTTGGCGGCCAATACCGCTGGTGTCTGCAAAGGAGACAAAGGTGTTCTTGGCCAGTCTCGACATGACCCGGTTGGCGAGTCCTGCCTCAGCATTCTGTTCGTGGAGGAAGAGAGGTATCCCGGCTCGCCGGGCTGCCCATCCGACCGGAACGGTCACGTAGCTCCCCATCCCCAACACGACTCGCACCGTGCGGTTGATGAGTTCCGACTGTGCTTTCCTGGTGGCCCGGGCGACCACGAGTGGCAGGAGAAGATTGCGAGCCGAGAGGCTCCGTCGCAGGCCCTGCAATTCAAGGCTCACGAAGGGGAACCCGGCAGACGGAAATACCGTTGCCTCCAATCGATTGCCGCCGACAAAAACAATCTCAGACCGGGCGACACCACGCTCCAGGAGTGCCTCGGCAACAGCCAGGGCCGGAAACACATGACCTCCGGTGCCTGCGGCTGCGATGCCGTAGCTCATCGTCGCCGCGCCGTCGGTCTGCCTTGCTTGGCGATGTTGACGAGAATCCCGGCAGCTCCCATGACGGTCAGCAGAGCACTCCCGCCGTACGAAACAAACGGCAGCGGCATCCCCGTGACCGGCATCGCCCCGACAACTCCCCCAATGTTGATCAGCGCCTGGAGTGATAGCCATGCCACCAGACCGGCCGCCAGCATGCGGCCGAATCGATCGGGCGCTCGATAGGAGATGGCGATCCCTACCACGGTGAGCCACGCAAAAAGAACCATCACGACCAGTCCCCCAGCAAAACCGACCTCTTCGCCGATGATGGCGAAGATGAAATCGGTATGGGCATTGGGCAGGAACGACCAGCGAGCCCGGCTGGCACCCAACCCCACCCCGAAAACGCCGCCGGTGCCGAGAGCCAATTGGCTCTGGACGACCTGCCACCCGTCTCCCAGTTTGTCGTTGAAAGGATCCAGGAAGGAAAGCAACCGCTCCCGACGGTACGGTTCGGCAAACGCCAGAAGTGTGCCGAGAGCACCTCCGGCTAATGTCGTCCCAAACACGTAACGCACCGGAGCAGCCGAAACGGCGAGCACCGTGGTCGCTGCTCCAAAAATCACCAGCGTCGTTCCCAGGTCTGGCTGCCTCAGTATCAGAATCCCGACGAGGCCGAGCGAAACGGCTACCGGGACCAGGAAATGCCAGAAGTCGGTGAGCAGTTTCTCCTTCTTCTCCATCACCATGGCCAAGAAGACGATGATGCCAAACTTGGCAAACTCCGATGGCTGGATACTGCCAAATGATCCGAGTTCTATCCAGCGCCGGCTACCACCCCGGATCACACCAATCTGGAGGACTGCGATGAGTCCAATGACGGACACGAGGAAGATGGGAATCGCCAAACGGCGATACCACTGATATTTCACCCGGGTAGCCACCACCAGCACGACGGCACCAATGCCAACCCACATGAGCTGGCTGGTAAAGAAATAGAACTTGTCACCGTACTGCTCGAGTCCGATGATGGCGGAAGCCGACATCGTCGCTCCAAGGCCGATGACCGACAAGATCGCGATGGGGGCCAGCAGCAACGCGGCGATGCGTGCATTGGTGGTACTCCGCTCCGCCTTGCTCCGCGCGGCCGCCCTGGTCCGGGTTATAGATGTGACACCGGCCGTCATCCTGACTCCTTCCGCCGGCGGACCGCGTCCGCAAAGCTGTCTCCTCGGTCCGCATACGAGCGGAACATGTCAAAACTGGCGCAACCCGGTGCCAGGAGCACGGTGTCGCCCTCCCGGGCGAATTGATCCGCGGCCTCTACCGCTTCCTCCATAGTTGCGACCCGAACTATCGGGGTACTTCCCGCCGCTTCCAGGAGTTCGGCTGCAGCCTCCCCGATTGCGACCACCTGGTTGACGTTCGGAACAGCCATCAGCCCGGAAAGATCGAGGCCCTTGTTTCGTCCTCCTGCGATGAGCACCACAGAGGCGTAGGCAGATGCAGCAGCTACCGCGGCGTGCGGGTTCGTCGCCTTGGAGTCGTCGACCCAATCGACTCCATCCCAACGCCCGACCAGGGTCCGCCGGTGCCGATCAGGAAGAAAGGTGGTGATAACTTCTTCAACGACCGCCGGTTCAGCACCGTGTGCGAGTGCGGCAACGCCGGCTGCTGCGAGGTCGACGAGAAAGGCCGGATCGGCCAGCGGCACCCTGGTGAGTGGTATCACCACGTCACCAAGATCGAGTCGGCCGGCCACCACTCCCGCTCCGCCGGCCGGGCGCCGGGTCCCACTTACCGGAACCAACCGGGCTGCAGCCCCGCCAACAGCTTGTGCGGCTCCCGCATCGTCCGCGTCGAAGACAAGGAGATCCTCGCCAGTCTGGTTGCGGTGGATCAGTGCTTTGGCTTGCAGGTAGCGGTCGAACGAACCGTGCCAGTCCAGATGGTCCGGAGCGACGTTCAGAATGAGCGCGGTATTCGGATGGAACTGTTCGGTGAATCGGAGCTGAAAGCTGGAAGCCTCGACCACCACAATATCGAGGTTCTGGCCAACGGCCTCGGCCAGAGGTGTTCCGATGTTGCCCGCTGCTACCGCCGCAAGCCCACTTCCGGCGAGCATGGTTGCGATCAGGCGGGTGACCGTGGTTTTGCCGTTCGTCCCGGTTACCGCCACGACCGGAACGTCGAGCCGGCGAGCGGAGAATTCGAGCTCGCTCCACAACGAGATCCCCGCCCGTTGCGTGTCGCGAATTGGTTCCGAACCTTCAAAAAATCCCGGGCTGGTCACGACCAGTTCTACGCCACTCAAGAGCGACGGAGTCCACGTCCCGGTGGTCACGGGCAAACGATGGTCGCGGAGAATGGGCATGACTGCCGGGTTGTGGTCAAAAACAGTGACGGGATATCCGAGGTGACGCGCCAGCAGGGCAGCTGCTCGGCCCGAAACGGCTCCCCCAAGTACCAGGGTCTTCACTGCAAACCGCCCCCGGCGATGAAGTCGCCGTAGAAGAGCCCCAGTCCGAGCGCTACGCCGATCCCCGCCAGGATGAAGAACCGGATGACGATGGTGGTCTCTTGCCATCCCAGGAGCTCGAAGTGATGGTGGATCGGGGCCATGCGAAAGATCCGTTTACCAAAGACGCGGAAGCTGACAATCTGGAGAATGACGGCGCTGGTCTCAAGCACGTACAAGCCGCCGAGAACCACCAACAGGAGGTCCGTCTTCGACAGCAGGGCCAGCGCTGCCATGCCCCCCCCGAGGGCTTGGGACCCGACGTCTCCCATGAAAACCTTGGCCGGGGCGGCGTTCCACCACAGAAACCCGAGCGTGGCTCCCAGGAACGCGGCCGCCACGATGGCCAACTCGCCTGCACCCAGCTCTTGGGAGGTGAACCTGCCGTAGAACTCGACGTTCCTGAAGATCCAGAACATCATGATCATGAAGGCGCCGTAGACCAAAGCACTCGATCCGGCGGCCAGGCCGTCGAGACCGTCGGTGATATTGACCGCGTTGGCGGCCGCGGCGAGCATCAAGAAGACCCACAGCGGGTAGAAGGCCCCCAGATCGATGCCGAGCGCCCGGGCGAAGCCAATCTCGGTGGATACCCCGAGCGCAGAAGCTCCCCAGGCGAAGAGACCGGCAACGATGACCTGCCCGGCAATCTTGGCCCGTTTGTTGAGACCCAGATTGCGTTCTCTCGTCACTTTCAGATAGTCGTCGGCGAAGCCGATCAGGCCCAGGCCGAGCGCTGCGCCCATGACCAGCAGACCACCACCGGAGAAGGTGCGAATCCCGAGCACAAAACCTTCCTTGGGACTCCAGACCTGGAAGTGAGCAAGCACGTACCCGGCCACAACGGCACCGAGGATCACGACTCCCCCCATGGTCGGGGTGCCGTGCTTGTGAGAGTGCCCCTCGACCTCTTCCTGGATGAACTGTCCGACATTTCGCCGGCGGAGAACCCGGATAGCGGAGGGCGTGCCGAAGATGGCGAGGAGGAAGGCTACCGCGGCTGCGACCAGCATCGGAATCACGACGCCACCTCCAGATCCGCCAATTCCGCTCTCGCCACCAAACGATCGTCGAAAGGTTCGACCCGACCGGAGATCTCCTGACCTTGTTCGTGACCCTTCCCAAGAATCAGGACAACGTCACCGCTCGAGGCCGTCCGCAAGGCCGTCCGAATGGCGGAACGTCGATCGGGCACGACCTGAAGCACCGCGTTTCCGCCACCGGTGCCGCCGACCACCTCATCGATAATGGCGAGCGGGTCCTCCGACCTGGGATTGTCCGACGTGATGATCGCGACGTCGGCCTGAGCTGCCGCCGCGCCCATCCGGGGCCGCTTGAGCCGATCCCGGTCGCCTCCGGCGCCGATCACCACAATGATGTTTCCCTGCGAAACTCCCCGAACGGCGTTCACGACCGCAGTTATGCCCTCCGGTGTGTGGGCATAGTCAACAATGACGGCGAACGGCTGGGTCCCATCGATTCTTTCAAAGCGACCCGGAATCTGTGCAACGGAGCGGATCCCCCGATCAATGTCGTCTAGCGTTAGGCCAAGCACCCAGGCACACCCGGCCGCAACCAGAGCGTTCTCGATGTTAAAGACCCCCCCGAGCGGCAACTCAATTCGGCGCGAGTCATCCCGTATGACCAATGCAAATCGAGATCCCGTCGGCGTAACCTCGATCGATTGAGCCCGAACATCGGCGTCGGGCCCGAACCCAACCCGGGTCACAGGAATCACCAGACTGTCGGCCAGTCGAGAGCCGTACGGATCGTCGACCCAGATCACGGCCCGTTCGGTGCGGTTCTCATGGAACAGGGAGGCTTTCGCCGCGAAGTAGTCGTTCATGTCTCCGTGAAAATCGAGGTGATCCTGGGTGAGGTTGGTGAAGGCCGACACGGCGAAACGAAACTTCGTCGACCCGGTGCAGAGCAAGAGCGTGACTCGATACTTCTATCGCGGCCAGTTGGACGCTCTGGTCGACCATCTGAGCCAACAATCGCTGGAGATCTGTCGATTCCGGGGTAGTCCTTCCCGACGGCACGGGCCGACCGGCGATCCGGGCGCCGATCGTTCCGACGACTGCACTGGTCACACCCGCCGCTTTCGCGATCGATTCGAGCAGGTAGGCAACGGTAGTCTTGCCGTTGGTTCCGGTCACGCCGACGACGCGGCATTCGCCGGGACGGATGGTGATGAACAGCTGCGGCGAGCCGGGGTACAGCCGCCCGGGTGTCCGGAACGACGAGTTGAGCAACCGGGCCCTCCTGACGATGTTCAACGACAACGGCCGCCGCACCATTGGCGATCGCAGACGGAACGAAGTCATGACCGTCCGAGGTGAAGCCTCGCACTGCGACGAACAGCACACCCGGACCGGCCTGGCGGCTGTCATGGGTGACGTCGCGGATCGGAATTCGATCGTTGCCGACTATCTCGCCTCCCACGAGCTCGGCTAGATGGGCGAGGACCACTTCATGAGGCATCTGGAGCTACCCCCATTTGATGCAAGGTTCGCTCGACGATCTCGGCAAACGCCGGGGCGGCAGCTTGCCCCCCCGTGTTATCGGAGAAGGGGGCATCTACGACAACGGCTACAACGATCTGGGGGTTCTCGATGGGAGCCATGCCGATGAAACTGGCCACGAAGTCACCGGTGTATCCCTCACCCTCGACGAACCGGCGAGTGGTGCCCGTCTTCCCGCCAACGCTATACCCGGTAACGCGAGCCTGATGGCCGGTACCGTCTTCGCTCTCGACCACGCTTTGCAGCAGGAGCCGGACCGTGCGAGCCGTATCCGCCGAGACGACCTCACGGTGTTTCGCGTCCACCGGGCTCCGGACGCCGCTCCCGTCGACGATCTCCTTGACGAGGTGGGGCTGGACCCAGACACCGTCGTTGGCGATAGTCCCGTAAACGGCTGCCATCTGCAGTTCGGTCACGGAAACGCTGTAGCCAATGGCCGCCGAAGCGGGACAACTTTGGCACCCGCTGGCAAGGTTGATCTCCCCGGCAGCCTCACCGGGGAAGTCGATACCGGTAGGAGCCCCGTAGTTGAACGCTTCCAGGTACTTGGCCAGATTCTTCTCTCCGAGTTCCCGACCCGATCAGGATCATCCCGACGTTGGATGAACGGGTCACGATGTCCTTGACGCTCATGATGCGCGGCTCATGCGGCGTAATGTCGCTGAAGCATCCGTAGACGTCTTCGTTATCGGGACACGCTCCCTTCACGATCTCGATTTGATCGGGCACTTCGAACGTCGTGGTCCAGCTGACGGCTTTCTCTTCTAACGCTGCCGCGACCGTCATGAGTTTCTGGGTCGAACCCGGCTCGAAGACCGAGAGGGCGGGCCAATTCCGGTACCGGTCCGGATCCGTTCCGGACCGGTCGCCCGGATCGAAGCCGGGTAGCGTGACCATGGCCAGCACCTCCCCGGTTGCAGGGTCGAGGACCACCACAGAACAGCGCACGGCACCAGTCCGGGCAATGGTGTCTTCACATACTTCTTCGGCGATGAACTGAATCTCCCGATCGATCGTGGTAACCAGGTCGCTGCCCGGGATGGCGGGGACAACGTCGTATTCACCAAACGTGATGAGACGGCCGCGCGGGTCCTGTTCGGCCTCCAATCGACCCGGGAAGCCGCTCAGCTCCTCTTCGTAGCCATACTCCAGCCCCTCGATACCTTGATTGTCGATGTTGACGAATCCAACGACCTGGGCGGCCATACTCCCGGCCGGATACACGCGTTTCGGCTCGGTGTACCAATGAATACCGGGCTGCTCGAGCTTCGTGACCGGCTCAGCCAAGTTCCATTCGACCTGCCGGGCGATGAATACGAAGCTCTTGTCTGACGTCAGCTTGGCATACAACTCATCGTGGTCGAGTCCCAGAGCGGCGGCAAGCAGCGTGGCTGTGACATCGGGTGCCGTCACCTGTTGCGGGTTGGCGTAGATCGTGGTCGCATCCACCGTGATCGCCAACTCGCGACCTTCTCGATCGAAGATGTTGCCGCGATCGGCTGCCAGCACCTTGACGGTCAGACGTTGATCGAGCCCCATGGCGGCGAGTTCATCGGCTCTCACCACCTGAACCTGAAACAGCCGGACCCCGATAGCTGCCCACGCCACCATCAGGGCAAGGCTGACGACCATCAGGCGATAGTCGGTTGACCCACCTCGCGTGCGGCGGTTGGTCTGCCGCCCCGCCACCCTATACCTCCGGACGGACCCCGGCAGGCGAGCCTCTACCTTCGGGCTTTCGATAACCCGAGGGGCTCCGGTCGCCAGCGCTTGGTCCGGTAGTCCTCATGGCGATGCGGTGAGAATCGATTTCACTTCGGCCCACCGAGCCTCGGCGCCGCCCTCGGAACCGGTGACTCCCGGTGCTTCGACGGTACGAACCTGGTTGGGGAGTACCAGTCCGATCTGCTCGGCCAGCGGAACAACTCGCTCAGGAGATTGGAGTCGGGCAACCTCGAGCCGGAGCTGCTGGTAGGTCGCTTCTTCCCGGGCAATCTGCCCCTGGACCTTCTCGAGATCGAACGCGGAGTCGCTCAAGGCAGTCCTGGAGTAGATGAGTGCGAAGAACACGAAAAGAACCAGTGCAGTGAAGAGCAACCACGGGGCCATCCGCATTGGTCTCATCGCTCGACCGGGAAGCACCCTGATCTGGGGACGAGACTGTCGGGCCGGTGCGAGACGAGCGGTCATGCGGCCACCTTCTCAACTGCCCGCAGACGGGCGCTGCGCGATCGCGGATTCGCAGCCACTTCGTCGGGGGTGGGGCGAAGTGGTTTCCGTGTCAACAAACGCAACTCCGCAGTCCGTTCACACACACAAACCGGGAAGTCCGGTGGGCAGGTGCAGCCGATCGCGCCCGCCGCGAAACGCCTTTTTACCATGCGGTCTTCGAGCGAGTGATACGAGATGACGACACACCGGCCGGACGGGCGAAGTCCGTCGAGAGCCGCATCGAGCCCCTGTCGCAATGCCCCGAGTTCGTCATTGGCCGCAATGCGCAGAGCTTGGAAGGTCTTGCGAGCCGGATGGCCACCGGTTCGACGGGTCGCCGCCGGGATCGCGGAACGCACGATCTCGGCGAGGTGAACGGTATCCCGAACCGGACGAGCGGAGACAATGGCGCGAGCGACCCGTGGGGCAAACCTTTCCTCCCCGTAGGATCGGATGACACGAGCCAGATCAGTTTCGGGCCATCCATTCACCAACTCGTCTGCCGTATGCGGGGCATCGGGGCCCATCCGCATATCGAGCGGCCCGGGCGCCCGATATGAAAAACCTCGGGTGCCCTCTTCGACCTGGTGGCTCGAAACCCCCAGATCGAAGAGAGCGCCGCTGAAAGAATCAATGTTCTGTTCGCTCAACACTTCTTCCATATCCCTGTAATTGCGGTTGACAATCTGGAGACGATCGTTGCGGTCGGTGTCCGTGTTCCGGGCCGCGCTGGCGGCAATAGCGTCTGGATCTCGATCGAAAGCAAGAATCCTCACGGTGCTGCCAAGTGCTTCGAGCAGACGCCGGCTATGGCCGCCGCCGCCGTAGGTGGCGTCGATAATGAGACCCTCGTGCACCGGACTGAACAGTTCGACCACCTCCTCTGCCATGACTGCCTCGTGATAATCCCGGCTTGCCGGTGTCTGGTTCATGGTCAGCCCCCCGGGCGCTGGCACCAAAGGAAGCGGGCGGAGTAAGGGGCCTTCCGTTGGTTCCGGGGGGCTGGCGATGAACCAGTCCTCGATTGCCGGTCAGATTCCGTGTTCGCCAAGGGCCTCCTCAATGTCGGCGTAGTACTCGTCGGCTTCTGTGGACGTGCGCTCCCAGGTTGCTGTGTCCCAAATCTCGACATGATCCGCCACACCGATGACGGTGAGGTCTTTGGTGAGCTGACCGAAGGTCCGGAGCTTGGCGGGGATCTGCACCCTCCCCTGTTTATCGGGGACTTGCAGGTCGGCGCCGGCAAAGAATGACCTGGCCACCTTGCGGGCTCGGGCATCCATGCGGGAAAGCGTCTTCACTCGTTCTACCTCCGTCTCCCACCGATCGAGCGTGAAGACGTAGAGACATCGCTCCTGCCCCTTGGTGATGACACAGCCGTCCTCAAGTTCTTCGCGGAACTTGGCGGGCAACACGACTCTCCCCTTCGGGTCAAGTGTGTGTTGGTACTCACCAAAAAACATGACTGTTGCACCCTGTCCAACATCTGTAGTCCTCCACTGCGCGCCACTATGACCCATTCTTCGCCACATGTCAACCTCTTCCCCCCCTTTTCTTCCCAAAGGGACCTATTTCGCCGGGAGCGTCACCAGGGGCCGCGAACTCGACCCGGGACTCTCACCACCCGCCGATCGATTGGCCGAACCAACCGTCGCCAGTCTCCAAAGGCGCCTGGGAGATCTAGGGACTTTCGACTCTGTTAGCGGCAATGGCTGTGACGGAAGATGCGAGAGAAGTTTGTGATTTATTTCACAAAGTGTGAAAGATCGTGGTTTTGGAAACTGAGCTGCGCCACATGGGTGAAGTAAAGCCTCCGTTCTTGGGAAGCTTCGGACCCATTCGCTGCATTCACCGATCGTCGTACACAGCTCGTCCGCGCTCCGCATCCATCGAGGAGGGTTCATGTCAGCCGGTGAGGAGGGTTTGACGTCGCTCGAGGCTCTCGGTGTCGCCATCAGAGCCGAAACTGATACGCGGGAAATGTTCGTCGAGCTGGGCCGCCGCTGCGAACGGCCTCTGGTCTGCCGGCGTTTCGAGCAGTTGGCGGCCGAGCAGAGCCAGCACTTGACCTATCTGTCCGAACGGTGGGAGCAGATCTCAGGCGGAGTGACCCTCCACTTGCCACCGTCGAGATTGCCGGCCGAAATGGACACGAGCGAAGAGCGAAGAGCCCACACGGTCGAAGAGGTCCTGGATGTAGCCATCGACGCCGTCCGCCATGACCGCGATTTCTACATCCGGGCCGCTCGCGACACCGATGATCCCTCCGGCCAACGGATGTTCCAATACCTGGCCGACATGGCTTTTCGACAGATGAACCAGTTGACCGAGGAACGCGATCTCCTCATCCGCTACCCCCGTTACCACGGGTCAACTCCCGAACCCTGGCAACCCGAGCGCAGCCTCGGGTTGCGTGAGTGAAAGAAAGGTGCGCGTATGTCCTCCGCCAGCGCCACGGCAACCGCCCCCCCCTTGGGGGCCTTGAGCGACCGCGAGGCAGCTCTCCGCAAGGTATTCCTCGACGAGGTGGACCGCATCCCGGGTGGAGATCGCATCCGGCGCTGTATTCAGTGCGGGACCTGCTCGGGGAGTTGCCCGGTCAGCCACGCGATGAATATCCAACCCCGCCGAACTGGTGGGCCTGTTCCGGGCCGGAGACCTGGACTCGATCATGAGAAGCCGAACCATCTGGATCTGCGCTTCCTGCTACTCGTGCACGGTCCGGTGCCCGGCCGGCATCAAGGTGACGGATTTGATCTACGCCCTCAAGCGGATGGCTATCGCCGACGGGGTAGGCGGCCCGGGCAAAGCGATCGCTCCGCTGGCCAAGTACTTCGTGAGGATTGTCAAGCGAACGGGCCGTAACCACGAGCTTGAGTTGATGGCCCGCTACCTGCTCCGCAGGGCACCGCTGCGGATATTTTCGATGATGCCAATGGGCTGGAAGCTCCTCAGAACGGGCCGCCTGGCCATCTGGCCGAAGAAGATCAAGGGAATCGAGGGTCTGCAGAAGATCATTGCCAAGGCGGAGACCATGGATCATTTCTACCCCAAACAACTTTCCGAACACATGGGTGACATTGGCTACGGAGTGGTCACCGAACGTTCGCTGGTCGCGTCGAAGGGAGGGAACCCGTGAACTTCCCCTACTACCCCGGGTGCAGCCTGGAAGGCGCCAGCGGACCGTACGATCGTTCGCTCCGCAAAGTGCTGGAAGCCCTCGGGCATGAACTCGACGAGCTGGACGACTGGAACTGCTGTGGGGCCACCATGTACATGGGTGTGCAGGAGACTGTGGCCCTTGCGGTGTCTGCCCGCAACCTGGCTATCGCCGAGAGCATGGGGACCACGCTCGTGGCGCCGTGCAGTGCCTGCTACACGACCCTCAAGAAGACCCAAAAGTACCTGGCAGAAGTACCGGAAATGGCCGACCAGGTGAACGAGGCTCTGGCCGAAGCAGACCTCACATATCACCAAACGGTCAAGGTTCGTCATCCACTCGACCTGATCGTCAACGACGTCGGCATCGATACGGTCGCCCGGGCGGCCAAGCGAAGCCTGGCCGGACTGAAGATCGCGCCGTATTACGGCTGTCAGATCGTGAGGCCGGGCCCGGGGTTCGACGACCCAGACTGGCCGACCACGATGGACGAACTGTTTGCAGCGCTAGGCGCCGAATGCGTCTACTTCCCCGATCGGGTCAGGTGCTGTGGCGGGATGTTGACCAGCACATTCCCCGACCTCGGGAATGAGCTTACGGCGACCATCCTCGATACCGCCCGAGAGAGTGGTGCGGATGTGGTGGCTACCACCTGCCCGCTTTGCCAGATCAACCTGGAGGTCAACCAAAAGCGGGGACAGGCTGGGATGATCCCGATTCTCTTCTTCACCCAAATCCTCGGCATCGCCCTCGGGTTGGGATATGAAGACATGGATCTTCACCGCAGCATGATTCCACTCGGCGATCGGCTTCGAGCTTTGGCGGAGGTGTGAGATGAACGACGACCCCAGGATCGGTTTCTACGTCTGCCATTGCGGCACCAATATCGCCGCCACCGTCGATGTCGAAGCCGTCGCCCACGACATGCAGGGACGGCCCAATGTGGTGGTGTCTCGGGATTACCAGTTCATGTGCTCGCAACCCGGGCAGGACCTGATCGCCCAGGACATCCGTGAACAAGGGCTCAACCGCGTGGTCGTAGCTGCCTGCTCACCGATGATGCACGAGCTCACCTTTCGGGGTGCCTGCTCCAGTTCTGGGTTGAACCCCTATCTCTTCCAGATGGCCAATATCCGGGAGCATTGCGCGTGGATCCACGAGGATCGCGGGGAAGCCACCACCAAGGCGACGTCCCTGTGCGCAGCAGCGGTGAGCCGCGTGGCCTTGCAGGAGCCTCTGGAGACCTCAACGGCCCCCATCCACCCCGACACCCTGATCATCGGTGCCGGTATCGCCGGGATCCAAGCCGCCCTCGATCTGGCGGAGTCGGGCCATCAGGTGTACCTCGTCGAACGAAGTTCGACGATCGGTGGCAACATGGCCCGCTTCGACAAGACTTTCCCTACGCTCGACTGCTCGTCGTGCATCCTCACTCCCAAGATGGTCTCGGTGGGTCACCGCGAGAACATCCAGATCCTGACCCAGAGCCAGGTAGAAGAGGTCACCGGTTTCGCCGGCAATTTCAAAGTCAAGGTGACCAAGAAGGCTCGTTTCGTGACCGACGCCTGCACATCGTGTCAGGCGTGCGAACAGGTTTGCCCGGTCATGGTGCCCAGTTCGTTTGACCTCGGTTTGCAGCAACGTACCGCAATCCACAAGGCGTTTCCGCAGGCGGTGCCGAACACCTATGTGATCGACAAGCAGGAACGTCCACCGTGTTACCAGGCTTGCCCGATCGGTCAAGAGGCGGCGGGTTACGTCGCACTCATCGGCCGGGGGCGGTTTGAGGAGGCCGCCAAATTGATCCGGAAACGCAATCCGCTACCGGCCGTGTGCGGGCGCGTGTGTTACCACCCGTGCGAGTCGGAGTGCAACCGCGGCTTCGTCGAAGAGCCCATCTCGATCCAGCATCTCAAGCGCTTCGCCCTGGATTGGCAGGAGCAACACAACGGATCGATCGTGCCGCCCCCTCCGCCGGTGCACTACCCGGAGAAAGTCGCGGTGATCGGGAGCGGTCCGGCTGGACTGGCCTGCGCCCACGATCTAGCCGCCCGAGGCTACCAACCGACGGTATTTGAACGCGAAAACGTGCTGGGCGGGATGCTGGCTTTGGGCATCCCCGCCTACCGGCTGCCTCGCCGCCACCTGAACCAGGACATCGATTACATCCGCAAGCTGGGCGTCGAGTTCCGAACCGGAGTCCAAATCGGACAAGACCTGACCATCGACCGCCTACGCGCCCAGGGTTACAAGGCCTTCTTCGTCGCCACCGGCGCCCACACCGGAATCGGAATGGAGATCCCCGGAGAAACGCTCGAGGGTGTAGTACAGGGAGTGACCTTCCTACGCAGGGTCGCCCTCGGCATCGAGCAGAAGGTCGGCAAAAACGTCGCCGTCATCGGCGGCGGCAACACTGCCGTCGATGCGGCTCGCACGGTCCTGCGGGAGGGCGCCGAGACGGTAACACTCCTCTACCGGCGGACCCGAGCTGAAATGCCGGCAGCCCAACAGGAGATCATCGATGCAGAGGCGGAAGGGGTTCGTTTGAGTTATCTGCGGGCACCGGTTGAGGTTCGAGGTGAGAACGGACGCGTCGCCGGCATGCGCTGTATCAACATGAACCTTGGCGAGCCGGACGCCTCCGGGCGAAGGCGTCCTGTCCCGGTTCCCGGGTCGGAGCACAACCTCGGCTTCGACATGGTGATCGTTGCCGTTGGACAACAACCGCAACTGGGATTTCTCAACGGTGAGGTCAAGAAGACCAATTGGGGCACTCTGGAATTCGATCAGGAGACCTTCGAAACATCGACACCCGATATCTTCGCCGGAGGCGACGTTGTCTATGGTCCGGCCACGGTCATCGCCGCCATGGGGTCAGGCAAGCGAGCCGCCGAAGCGATCGACAACTACCTGCAAGGACGGCCCCAGCAGGACTTCGAAACCCACGCGGTACCGGCTGAGATCAGCCGAGTCGAGGATTACCGCCCCCACTCATACTCGCTTCCCTACAGCAAGATCACCCGGGCGCCCCGCCAAGAGATGCCTAAGCTTGCCCCCGCACTGAGGGCGCACCAGTGGGACGAAGTCGAACTCGGCTTCACCGAAGAGCAAGCGATTGCCGAAGCCAAGCGATGCTTGCACTGTGGAGTGTGTGTCGACTGCTACGCCTGCGTTGACGCCTGCCAGCCCGGGGCAGTGAACCACCTGATGAAAGACGAGACGCTGGAGTTGGACGTCGGCCAGATCCTGGTTTCTACCGGATTCCGCCCATTCGACCCGAGCCGGATCAGCCACTACGGCTACGGCAAGTTGCCCAACGTTGTGACCGGCCTCGAGTTCGAACGGATGCTGTCGGCCACGGGTCCCACCGGAGGGAAGGTGCTGCTCGAAGACGGAACCCCACCGAGGTCGGTGGCGATCGTCCACTGCGTTGGTTCTCGCGACGAGAACTACAACCGCTATTGCTCACGGGTTTGCTGCATGTACGCACTCAAATTCGCCCATCTGGTCCGGGAGCGGGCCAAAGCCGAGGTGTACGAGTACTACATCGACATGCGCGCGGCCGGGAAGGGATACGAGGAGTTCTACAGCAGGGTGCTCGCCGAGGGTACAACGGTGATCCGCGGCAAGGTCGCCGAGGTGATCAAAGCCCCGAAGGCCTCATCCGAATGGGGCAATCTGTTGGTCCGGGCGGAGGACACGCTGTTGGGCAAGCAGCGAGACGTGGCCGTCGACATGGTCATCCTTTGTACGGCGCTGGAGCCCTCCGAGGGAATCGAAGGCCTCCGGCGGATCCTGCACCTGAGTCAGAGCCCCGACGGGTTCCTGCTCGAGCGTCACCCCAAGCTCGATCCCATCAGCACCGCCAACGACGGTATCTACATCGCCGGTTGTGCCCAGGGGCCCAAGGACATCCCCGATACCGTCGCCCAGGCTTCGGCCGCCGCGTCGAAGATGCTCGGATGGATTGCCCGGGGGGAAATTGTCATCGACCCGGTCAAGGCGCAGGTCACTCCGGAACTGTGCGGCGGGTGCAAGACCTGCATCAACCTCTGCCCCTACAACGCCATCCAATTCGATGAAGAGCTCAAGGTAGCTCACATCGTGGACGCCCTATGCAAGGGGTGCGGCACGTGCGTCGCCGGATGTCCGGCGGGAGCGATATTCGGAAGGGGTTTCACCGACGAACAGATCTTCGCAGAGATCACCGGCCTGTTGAGCGTGTAGGAGGATTGCATGAAAGGCAACGGTTTCAAACCCAAGATCGTGGGATTCCTCTGCAACTGGTGCGCCTACTCGGGCGCGGATCTGGCGGGAGTTGCTCGCATCCAGTCGTCTTCCTCGCTCCTTCCGCTGAAAGTGATGTGCACCGGCCGCGTCGATCCGAGTTTTGTCTTCAAGGCGTTCACCGCAGGAGCGGACGGAGTGTTGCTGGCCGGATGCCATCCCGGTGACTGTCACTACGCGGAGGGCAACTTCAAGTGCCTGCGCCGTTCACTGCTGACTCGCCGTTTACTGGGAGAGTTCGGCATCGACGGTCGCCGTCTGCGGCTCGAATGGATCTCGGCCTCCGAAGCCGAGAAATTCGGTCGCATCAGCGAAGAGATGGAAGAGGAGATTCGCGATTTAGGACCCCTGGAGTTGCAGCGATGACGATGCTAGACACAGAACAGGAGACTCCGAAAGACGCAGGGACCAAACCGAAGCTGGCCCTGTACTGGGCGGCAAGTTGCGGTGGCTGTGAGATTGCCATCCTCGATCTGCATGAACACGTCCTCGACGTCGACGCCAACTTCGAGCTCGTGTTCTGGCCTGCCGCCGCCGACTTCAAATACTCGCACGTCGAAGCGATGGAGCCCGGCTACATCGACCTTTGCCTGTTCAACGGAGCGATCCGAAACTCGGAGAACGAGCATATGGCCCACCTGCTTCGCGAGAAGTCGAAGACACTGGTCGCCTTCGGGTCGTGTGCCCACGAAGGCTGCATTCCCGGGCTGGCCAATGCCACTACCAAGGAAGCCATCTTTCGAACCGTCTATCACGACTCTCCGTCCACCGTCAACCCGGACGGTGTCGAGCCGCTGACCTCATACGATCTCCCGGAGGGTGAGGTGACCTTGCCGGATTTCTACGAGACGGTCCGGACGCTCGACCAGGTGGTCGACGTCGACTACTACATCCCCGGCTGCCCACCTCAGGCGCATCAGGTGTGGGCGGTCATCCAGCTGATCCTGTCGGGAGTACCGCTCCCGCCGGCCGGGAGCGTCGTCGGAGCCGGCGAGGACACCTGCTGTGAGGAGTGCCCCCGGACTCGCCAAGAGAAGCGGATCTCGAGGTTTGTGCGCCCCCACGAGATCATCCCCGACCCGGACATCTGTCTGCTCGACCAGGGCATCCTCTGCCTGGGGCCGGCGACCCGATCGGGATGCGGAGGATTGTGCGTCGCGGCCGGGAGCCCGTGCCGGGGCTGCTACGGGCCTCCCCCGCACGTGGTTGATCAGGGCGCCAAGATGTTGTCGGCACTCTCTTCGGTCATCGACGCCACGGAAGAAGCCGAGATCCAGGCGATCATCGATCAGATAGTCGACCCGATCGGCACGCTCTACCGGTTCAGCCTGCCAAGTTCCATGTTGCGGAGGGTCCAGTCATGAAGACCATCACCATCGATCCGATCACACGACTCGAAGGGCACGGACGAATCGACATCTTCATGGACGACGATGGCCTCGTTGAAAACGCCTATCTCCGCATCCCGGAATTGAGAGGATTCGAAGAGTTCTGCGTCGGCCGGCCGGTCGAAGAGCTTCCTCGGATAACCACCCGCATCTGCGGGGTGTGCCCCGAAGCCCACCATATGGCGAGCGCCAAAGCGGCCGACGCGGTCTACCACGTCGACCCGCCCGATACCGCCAAGAAGCTGCGGCGACTTCTCTACAACACTTTCTACGTCGCCGACCACGCGGTGCACTTCTACGTTCTGGCCGGAGCCGATTTCGTGGTTGGACCAACCGCCCCGGCGGCAGAGCGCAACATCTTCGGGCTCATCCGCAAGGTTGGCGTGGAAACTGGCTTGAAAGTGGTGCACGCCCGCAAGCGCGCCCAGGAGCTCATCCAGATGTTGGGTGGCAAGTCCATCCACCAGGTAACCGCGATTCCGGGTGGGGTCACCCGGGGCATGTCCGAGGAAGAGCGCCAAACGGCCGAAGAGATCACGGCCGAACTCGTCGAATTCGGCAAGTTCACCGTGCAGATCTTCGAGGATGTCGTCCTGGCGAACCCGGCCTACGTCGACCTGATCACCGGTGACACCTACCGCCACGAGACCCACTACATGGGGCTGGTCGATGAGAACAACCATCCCGATTTCTACGACGGGGACATCCGTACCGTCGACACGAAAGGCATCGAGATAGCCCGTTTCAAGCCCAACGAATACCTACAACACATCGAGGAACGGGTCGAACCGTGGACGTATCTCAAGGTGCCCTACCTGAAGTCGAAAGGCTGGAGCGGTCTGGTTGATGGAAACGACTCGGGCGTCTATCGAGCAGCACCCCTGGCGCGGCTGAACGTAGCCGACGGCATGTCGACGCCCCTCGCACATGAACAGTACGAGCGCATGATGGCCACTCTCGGGGGGAAGCCGGTGCACTTCACGCTGGCCTATCACTGGGCTCGAGTCATCGAGCTGCTGAACGCGGCAGAGTTGGCCTACGACCTCGCCCGGGATCCGGAGATCACCGGTCCGGACTTCCGAACGATCCCGACCGCCACGCCCGACGAGGGGGTGGGGGTCGTCGAGGCACCGCGCGGCATCCTCTTCCACCACTATCGGACCGACGAGCGGGGCATCCTTACCGGAGTCAACCTGATTGTCGGAACGACCAACAACTACGCGGCCATCAATCTGTCGATCAAGAAAGCAGCCAAAGCGCTACTGGACAAGACCAGCGAGATCTCCGACGGCGTGCTCAACATGATCGAGATGGCCTTTCGGGCGTACGACCCTTGTTTTGGCTGCGCAACCCACAGCTTGCCCGGTCAAATGCCCCTGGAGGTGACCCTGCACGACGCGCAGGGAGAGGTCATCGCTCACCGCCTTCGCACCTAGGGAGGAGCCGTGATCAGCCAAGCAATGGGACCACACCGAACACTGGTGCTGGGACTGGGCAACGAGATGCTCTCCGACGATGGTGTGGGACTTCAGGCGGTTCGCCGGGTCGGAGAGATCGTGGGCGATCGGGTGGACGTTGCCGAAGCATGCGTGGCGACCATCGACCTCCTCTCGGTCATGAACGGCTACGACCGGGTGGTGATCGTCGATTCGTTTGTCTCACCCGAACTGGCCCCGGGAACTGCCGTGCGGGCCGTCCCGGACGATCTCCCTCAAGGATTCGGATACCGATCGTTCCACAGCCTCACCTTCCGCGAAGTTGTCGAGATCGGAGAGTGGTTGGGATTGTCAATCCCCAGCGACATAGTGATCCATGGCCTGGCGGTCGCTCAGACCACAACGTTCGGAGAGGATTTTTCACCCCAGGTAGCTGAGGTATGGGAATCATGGGCAGAAGACATCGCCCGTTGCGAATTCGGTTTCGAGCGGGCCCGAACATAGCTCCCTCAAACGGTCCTGCGGCGATTGATTGCCGTCGGTCGTTACCGTGTTTGGGTCCGCTCGATGATCAGTTGAACCCCACCAGCAGTGGTTGTCAACTTGGGCTCGGCGATGGGCCGGTATACCCTATCAAACGGGCCGGCGGATTGGTAAGATAATGGTGAAGTCAATCGGCGGCACGAATACCAATCGTGCGATCGTGAGACGTCGCAAAGGAGATGATGATGCGACGGCGAACGATCGGCGATTGGTTCTTTCTTCTGACCTTCGCGATTCCGATGACGGCCGCGGTTTCTTTGCTCGGCCTGCTGGGCCTGCTGGGTATTTTGGACCTGTTAGGCGCCGAAACCCTGGGCAGCCGCCTGTGGCCTGTCTTCCTCGGTGCCGCAGCCGGGTTCGTAGGGCTGGCCTTCCTGTTCCGGGCAATGATTCTGGTGGCCGGCGTGATCGGAATGATCATGCTGACGCTCAATCGGGCCGCCCAAGGAACAGCGTTGCTGTTGAGGACGACCTTCCGCGGCCTGTAACACGACAGGCGGAAGGGCCGAGGCCAGAGGACGGGTCGGCTACAGAAGCTGCAAGTGCTGGCGCGGGTCCCTCATGGGTCGATAGCCATTGTCATCTGCAGCTGGTTCCTGAAGAATCCGACCTGGTCTTGGGGAGAGCGCCTCATGTCTCATGGCTCATGGTGCCCGGAGTAGACGCCGCCACGTCACGGGCAGCCCTGGATCTCGCCGAAAAGCACCCCGGCCGGGTGCTCGCCGCGGCCGGTTTGCACCCGGACAACGCGGCCCGCTGGCCGCAAGAGAGAGATCTGATTGCGGAGCTCGTCCCCCGGGCGATTGCCGTTGGCGAGTCCGGATTGGACTTCTATCGGAACCTCTCTCCCGACTCAGCCAGATCAAAGCCTTTCAGGAACTGCTCGGCATGGCCGTCCAATTCAACAAGCCCGTAATCGTGCACTGCCGTGACGCGTTCGAACAGGTCCACCAGATTCTCGAGCAAACCGGAGCCGGCCAACAAGCCATCATGCACTGTTGGTCCGGCGGTCCGCATTGGGTCCGTCGCTTTCTTGATCTAGGGGTGACCTTTTCGTTTGCCTACCCGGTGATCAGCGGAATCGACGACATGATTCGGCGCGGGGCAGCGCTGATGCCGCCCGGCCGGGCCATGGTGGAAACCGATGCCCCCCACTTGTGCTCCTCCGACAACCCGAAGAGATCTTGCGATCCGTCCGAAATCGGATTGGTGGGAGCGACGCTCGCCCTCATCTGGCATATGACGTGCAACGAGGTCGCCCAGACCACCACCGCCACTGCTATGCGGATCTTTCCCCACTGACTGCGTCACCTCTCGAAACGGCAGTAGGGTCTGAACCCGTCGGTTGCACGAGTGAGGATCTCTGGTTTTGAGCGACCGACCGAAGCGCCCCACTATCCTCGCTCCATAGCCAAGGAGCACTTGAAGATGCAGATCATGATCGCCACCGACGGAAACCTCGACGCCGAACACAGCAGCCGAATCTCGACTGCTCGACTCGTCCAGGACGGCGACACCGTATCTCTGGCAACAGCGGTCGAAGTGCCCCGGACCCTGCTGACCGACTCTGCGGGCCTTCTTCCGCAACCGCCTCCCCCGCACACATCGACGAAGACCACGAGTACGTCGGGCAACCAACCGCTGGAACCCTGACGTCGCATTGGCCCGGAGACGACGCGATGATCGCCCGCTACGTCGCTGACCAGACCACCAAACGAACACAGCGCTTCAAGCAAGCCCTCACTATCGCGAGGGATCACCCCGGTCGTGATCGCCAGAGAGAGCGATACACCGGCCGGCACCATTCTGGAATTGGTTGCCGAGATCGACGCCGATGTGCTCGTGATCGGAACCCACGGACGGGGCCGGTTCGAGGGTCTGCTCGGTTCGACGGGAACCAAGCTCGCCCGGTTGGCGCCCTGCGCCGTGATGCTCGTGCGGTAGCCAGAACACGCATATCGAGGATCTAGCTGCCCGGACGATCTGGATCGGCCGCAGTCCGGCCCTCGAAATCAGGATTCAGGCGGAGTCGGCCAGCAGGTATCGATGCCAGGTTGGATCGATCGGGGAACCCGGTGCTGGCGACCACCCAGTCGTGACGGCGCGGCACCTGCGGCTTCTTCGCCAACTCCATTGTTGTTTCCACCAGGTTGTGGTCGGCTTTCCGGGCATTACAGGCGCGACAGCAGGCAACGACGTTCTCCCAGGTGTGAACCCCTCCTTTCGAACGGGGTATCACGTGGTCGAGGCATTCGGCTCACGGCTCCGCAGTACTGGCACCGGTTGCCGTCTCGAGCGAAGACGGCATTCCTCGTGAGGGGAACCCTGCGCAGGTAGGGCACCCGGACAAACCGTCGCAGCTTGACCACCGAAGGGACGAGAATCGAGACTCGCTCGGCCCGCCAGATGGCGTCCTGTGCCTCGACGACATCGGCCTTGTCGTTGAAGATCAGCACAACCGCCCGCCGCAGGGACACAATCGAAAGCGGCTCGTACGTGGTATTCAACACCAGCGTCTTGGCCAAACACTTCTCCCGTCGGGAAGGCGGTCAGGTTACTAGGACGGAAGATCCAACCGGAGGAGATCCGCCCTGCCTACCACGCAGCGTGAAGGTCCTTGACACAGCTGGTGGCCATAACGAAACTCGACCCATGCGTGTTATTGGCTACGTACGAGATGCCCCGGGTCCCGATTCTGGCGATTCGGTATTCGTTCAGTCGGAGCACATCCGGCGGTGGATTGCCCACCATCGTTTTCAACTGGTTGCGGTTTGCCAGGACACCCTGGGATCAGATGCGGCTGACGATCGTGATGGCTATCGCGCCCTCCTGGGAATCATCTCGGCTGGTCACGTCGATACCGTCTTGATTGCCGACCTCGCGTTCCTTTCCGCAGACATCATGGTTCAGGAGATCATGTTGCAGGACCTGCGGGTGCGGGGCGTGAGTGTGATCAGCACCAACGAAGCAGACCTCCCCGCTCTCTCGAATCCGGCCACCGACCCCGGGCGGCTCTTGATCCGGGATGTCTTGAGCAAGCAGCAAGCGTATCGGGCCGGTTCTCCGACATCGCCGACGTCGTCATCGAAGCGGACCCCGATCGCGATGTGCTGATCGAGCTGATTCCGTTCGCCGACGAGTCTACCGGCCAGGGCTTCCTGAAAGCGATCACGCTCTCTCATCGCGGCCCAACCGCGGCCCGAACCAACCAACGGAGAATTAGCTGCGGAGCGCCGCCCACACCGCCTGGGCGAAAGCAAACGGATTGCCCGCCGCAACGGCAGAAGCGCCCACCCGAATCATGCCGGCGGTGCCTTCGAGATACACCGTCAGGCCCGGGAAGCTGTCGGACTGCTCGACACCACGGAGGGAATACGGCGGGGCCTCGGGGTCATACAGCTCAGCGACAGCAGCGACGATGGCCTCGTGGAGTCCCTGTTCGGTTCGACGGGCCCGGCGCACAACCGACCGGCCACCATCGGCAACCACGGAAACGACCAGCCCATCGACCGTCTCAGATACCGTGACGGCCTCAATCCACACTCTTCCCGACGAGGCAGGTACGGCCTCCGGCGGTTCTTGGCCGGCTCGGTCGGGGCCAGGGGCGGGCCCGGCCGGCCGGGCGGGTCGCGGCAGTCCTGGCGGCGGAGCAGGAGGCGTGTCGGGTCCGGGGACTCGCCGATCCGGAGCAACTCGCGAACGAAGACCATGAGATTCGAGCAGGCGTTGCACTGCGTCGGCAACGGATCGCCGGTCTGCGTCACGGGCGAGACGGACCCGAATGGACAGCGGGCCGTCGTCGACGATGTCGACGTCAGACCCCTCTACCCCATCGAGGGCGGACAGTGCCGTCCGCAGGTCGTCGCTCATTCAGTCCTCCGCTGTCGCTTGTCGCCATCGGAGGTAGCTGATCAGGTCATCCCCCGTCCCCGTTGTCGTTTCCGTTCCGTACGCGGTGGCCATCCGCCACGCTGCGTAGTCGGGCTCGACGCGGGGAACGAACGGAAAAGTACGCCACCACCCATCCGGTGACACCGCTACCAGAACGCGAACAACCTCGGCCAAAGCCCGGGATGCCGCGCGACCTCCCCAAGTGCCCAGCGCACGCGCCTCCTCTCGCCCAACGCAGTCCTGATTATATGGGATGCGGCCGGAGTGCAAAGACGAAGCTCTGATAGGCTTTCCCGCGAACCCAGTCGAGGAGGCCAACCCTGTGAGCGTCGCTACCCCTGCTGCCGACCGCATCCAGTGGTTCTCGGAACGTTTTGAAGCGATTGTTTCGAACATCGAGCAAGTCATCCAGGGCAAACGGGACGTCATCGAACTCCTCACGATGTGTTTGGTCTCGCAAGGGCACGTACTCATCGAAGACGTACCCGGCGTTGGTAAAACGTTGCTCGCCAAGTCGCTGGCCCGCTCGATTGACTGCAGCTTCAACCGGGTCCAATTCACTCCCGACTTGCTCCCGTCTGATATCACCGGCGTATCCATATGGGATCGCCAGAAGAGCGACTTCGTGTTCAAGCCGGGTGCCATCTTCGCCAATATCGTCCTTGGGGACGAGATCAACCGGGCTAGCCCCAAGACACAAGCCGCGCTCCTCGAGGCCATGGAAGAACGTCAGGTGACCGTAGACGGCACGACCCGACCACTGACGCCGCCGTTCATGGTCGGCGCGACCCAGAATCCGCTCGAACACGAGGGGACCTATCCCCTTCCCGAGTCGCAGCTCGACCGCTTCATGATGAAACTTGTCGTTGGATACCCGGTCCGCAGCAAAGAATTGGAGATCCTCGAGACGCACGGGATACGCTCGACTTTCGAGGACCTCAAACCAGTCGTGACCGGAGACCAGATCCTCGACATGGCAGAAGTCGCCAACCATGTTCACGTCGCACCGTCCATCCAGGGCTACATCGTCGACCTCGTTGAGGCCACACGGCGCCACGGCGAATTGATACTCGGCGCTTCCCCGCGAGCAGCTCTTCATCTCCAGAGAGTGACCAGAGTGCGGGCCGCAGTCGACGGACGCGAGTTCGTAACCCCCGATGACATCAAGGCGGTCGCGGGAACGGTGCTCGAGCATCGCATGGCGATGCGCCCCGAAGCACAGATGCGGGGCGCATCGATGAGCGATGTGCTCGAGTCGGTTCTCCATCATCTTCGCGTACCCGGGACCAGGACCGGCACCTAGTGCTCAGCGACAGAGGCTGGGCCGCACTGGGAGCGAGTCTGGCGCTGTTCGTCCTGTGGGTTGCTCTTGGAGAACCTGAGCTGCTGAGTATTGGCCTGCTTCTGTCGGTAGCTACGACCGCGGCCTTCGTGTTCGTCCGGCGTTCCGATCCAACTGTTTCCGTCACCAGACGACTATCGCCGAACCTGGTCCATGAGGGGGAACAGACCCTTGTCGAAGCCTCGCTCACCAACGCAGGCAAGAGGCGGGTCTGGAACCTCATGGCCGAAGATGAGGTAGCCGGTCTCGGTTCGGCCCGTTTCGCAGCCGCCCGATTGGCTCCCGACGCGACGGCAACGGCGACGTATCAAATCCTCTGCAAACCGCGAGGTATCTATGAGGTGGGTCCGCTCCGTCTTTCGGTATCGGACCCGCTGCGTCTGGCCGAGCGGAGTCAACTCGCAGGTCAGAGCGATCGCCTGATCGTCTACCCTTCCGTCGAACAACTGACCGGTCTGCCGGTGCTGCGCGGGCTGGATCCCTCCATGTACGCCTCGCAGCCCGAATTCAGCCATCGCGGCGGTGAGGACTTCTATACGCTGCGCGAGTACCAGACTGGTGACGATCTTCGGCGGGTTCATTGGCCGTCCACGGCCAAACGCGACGAATTGATGATCCGGCAGTTGGAGACACCCTGGCAGTCACGGGCTCTGGTCTTCTTCGACCCTCGCGGGGCGAGCTTCGACAGCACGGACTCGTTCGAGAAAGCGGTGAGCGGGGCGGCGTCGGTTATTCGACATCTCCTTGCTTCGGGGTTCGACGCCGACCTCTGGACAGGAGCAGCGACCATCAGCAGCGCCGAACCCGGCTCGTATGCCAGGTCGATGGAAGCTCTGGCGGGCGTCCAGCCGACCGACGGGATCGACCTTCGGACGGCTGCCCTTCATCTGCAGCGGGGCGGTCGAGGCGGAGCCCTGGTCATGGTGACCGGGACACCGGATAGTGAGCTGCTGGCCGTCGGCCAAATCCTCACCCGGAACTTCGCATCGACGCTGCTCATGTCGGTTGCGCACCACACATCCGCCAACGTGGCTGGTTTCCAACGCGGAGGCACCCTCACGATGGCGATCAAACCCGACGGCAGCTGGGCCGACGCCTGGCTCAAGACAACGAGGGCACCATGGCCTACCGCTACAGCTGGATAGCCGGCGGCGCAGCCATCCTGTTGGCACTGTTCCGGTTGGGGCGGTTGCTCCAGCCCATCGAGGATGGGCCGCCCTGGCAATTGGCACTGCTGGCGGGAGCCTTGCTGGGGGCGGTGATCACCTGGACGGCCGTGTCCTACCGGGTTGGAAGGCTGGGGACGGTACTTCTCAATCTGGGCGGACTCGTGCTGGCAGCGTTTCGCCTGGCAGCTGCCGACACGCTCGTGTTCGGATTCCTACCGTCGCTCGACACCTTCTCGACCCTTGCCACCGAGTTGGGGTGGGCCACCGACATCATCCGCTTCGGGGCGGCGCCGGTCTTCCCGGCGGCAGGATTGATCCTCATCCTCACGGTGATCTTCTGGCTGCTGGGGGCGCTTCCTGGCGTGGGGTTTGCTGTCGAACCACCCGACGCTGGGGTTGCTCCCTCCCCTGCTGTTCTATCTCCAGGTGGCCACCATCGATCGAGTACCCCCCCGGGTTGGCTGGACGACGGCGTTCCTGGCCGTTGCGGCGATCACCCTGCTGGCGGTGGCTCTCGACGAGCGCAGCTTGACTGCCGGGCGACTACGCCGCCGATATACCACCGGGCATATGCCGATGAGTGGCCCGTTTCTTCCATCGGTTTTTGTGGCTCTGGCCGTTGTGGTTGCCGTGATCGGCTCCAGCGCGGCTTCCGGCCTGGTTCCGGCAAGTGGCTTTCTCGACTGGCGAGCCCAA
The DNA here is from genome assembly GCA_963715305.1 of uncultured Actinomycetota bacterium. GTDB lineage: Bacteria > Actinomycetota > Acidimicrobiia > Spongiisociales > UBA4744 > UBA4744. The sequence goes on along the minus strand of CAVQSB010000003.1, from coordinate 73,569 downwards.
ACCGGTTTGGGAGGTGGGATATTCACCGGCATTTCTTTCAATCTGTTCGCCAACATCACCCAAACGGACCTGGTTTCGCGAAGCGAAGAGCCCGTCTTCATCGCCACCGTTGCAGGGAGCAATGTCCCAGACGATTTGTACTGGAAGCTCTTCACCCTCGAAGAATTCGACGGTGAGAACTGGTTCCCCGGCAAACTGACCACCCGAAGCCCGAGCACCGACGAGCCCTGGGAAGACCCCGAATACCGCTTCGCCGGCGAGACGGCTGCGGTCATCCAGACCATCACCATCCTGGCCCTCAGGCAGAACGTCCTTCCCACGCTGCACGCCGCTGCCTCGCTGACCTCAGATTCGGCACTGCTCAACCAGAGCTTCAGGGTACGCGCCGATGCCTCGATCCCCTTCGATCTCAGAACCTGGGAGGGACTCACCTATGTAGTCGGGTCGAATGTGCCGATCCCGGATCTCGGGGTTCTGGCCAGCCAGCCGGGTCAGCGTGACCGGTTGTCACCCATCTTCCAGGAAGCGGCCGACCGGGGCGTATTCACGGCCCAACCGAAGGCGCCACCGGCTCAAGGCCTCGTTCGCCCCACCGACATCAACGAATACCTCAATCTCCCCGGTGAGTTCGACCCGACCCTCGGGACGAAGGCAACCGAGTTGACGCAAGATGGCGTGACTGCCTTCGAGAAGGCCCTGCTCCTCGAGGCCTGGTTCCGCGATCCCAACGAGTTCACGTACTCGATCGACATCGATCCAGGTCACTCGGCCAGCGACCTTGCCGACTGGATACTCGATGAGGACAGCCCCAACTACCGGACCGGATACTGCGAGCAGTTCGCCACGGCGATGGCGGCCATGGCCCGTTCCATTTCCATCCCCAGTCGCGTCATCCTCGGTTTCACCCCGGGTGAGAAACTTGCGGACGGAAGCATCATCGTTCGAGGCAAGAATGCCCATGCCTGGGTGGAGCTGTGGATGAACGGCCAGGGTTGGGTTCGTTTCGATCCAACTCCACGCGGCGACCAGATCAATCCTTCCACCAACGTCAACGCCGCCGGGGTTGGGTTCGATGCCCGCAACTTCATCCCCACAGCCGGAAGATGCCGTCGTTCCGACCGATCCAGGCAGCCCGGGCCAACCGGTCAACCCGGACGGCCCCGACTTTGAGGACGCCCCGATCCCGCTGGGTCCGGACGGTCTCCCTCTGGAGACTTCCAATGCGATCCGCGTCACGGCATTCCAAGCCAGCCTGATTGCCATTGCCCTGGTCTTGGGGAGCATTCCGCTCACCAAGTGGATACGGAGGCGACGCCGACTGAAGGGGTTGAAGGAAGGGGACATCACAGGAGCATGGGAGGAAATCGTCGACCGCCTCACCGACCTGGGTCGCCCTCCCACTCCCGACCAGACGCATGCCGAGGTCGCCGCTTCCGTTCATCGGTCGCTCACCCCGCTGGCCCGGAACGTGAGCGAAGCCGTCTTCGGCCCCGACCGTCCGCTCCAACCGGTCAAGATCCAACAGGCCATCAGATCTTTTGAGGAGACGGAGAAGTACCTGCGCGATGTCTACCGGCCCTTCGACCGGACGATGTCCTGGCTACGCATTCGGTCACTGAAATGGTGGGAACGAGACTAGGCATAACGCAACGGGAGCCCAGGGTCACGTCCTCGATTCGAGCAGCGCACCGGAAGGGCTGTCAACCGCCGGCGGCTTCGGCCGCTTCGGTTGTAACGTCGTCCTCAACCCGCCGGAGAACCTCCAGGAACGAGTCTCGATCAAGCTCGAACCGGGTGACATCCTCTTCAACCGCCCTGGTGATGCTGTCGATTGCCACGAAGAAGGCAAGCTGACCCTCTCGTAAGGCATCGAGCAGTTCTTCGTCCCCGGAGGCAATGCGGAAGATCGTGTTGCCGTCTGTGACCAGCTTGACTTCTGAAAGATGGGAGTCCATCTCGGCGTTGCGCCGCAGGTAGTCCCATGCACGCCGCACTCGCTGTACGGACATGCCGTTGTCAAGAAGGCTCCGCACGACCCGTAGCGCCACCAGATCCCGGAACGAATACAGCCGGCGCACGCCCGGTCGACCGCCTGTTCCCTGAATTGATGGCCGTACAAGATCGACACGGTCCCAGTATCTCAGTTGATGCTGTGTGCAGCCGGTCAGTTGTGACGCCTGCTGCGCGCTGAACCCGTCGTCCAAATCTCCACTCCCCAAGTGTTCCCGGGCGGCCTCTGGGAGTCCTCGTCGGCCGCATTCTGCCGTTCTTGGTGCGTCCCGACCGCCCGTTGCCGGGTTCCCCAAGTCGAGTTTCGAACCTTTGAGGGGGCTACTCTAGCTCGCTGAATCGGTCAGCGACGAAAGCCTCTCCCACCCTTGAGTTTGCTGAGCCAATTGCTCAGCGGACTCCCGGCGGAAAGGCCGAGCGGTGACTTGCCGGCTCGCTTCCGCAGCACCTGCACGAGCGCCGTTCCGGCCACGACCATCACCACGAACCCGGCCAACGCCAGGTAGGTATTGTCGGTATAGGTGGCCAGCGTGAGCCCGATCCCGACGACGAGACCGGCGATCGCGAGGTACAGCTTGCGCGGCGAAGCTGCCGATCTCTCGATGCTGCGCACCGTGTGGGCCAGGTCAGGGTCTTCTTCGTAGAACCTGTCCTCGATCTCTTTGAGTATGCGCTGTTCTCGATCGTCCAATGGCATTCGGCGTCTCCCGCTTGGTCGCAACTTCACGACCGTGACGACATTATACGATGCAACCGTTTTGTTGGAAGGGGGAAGGTGTCGTCGCTCAGTGTTTCCGGTCCGGGCCCTCGACGATTCGGGCCGGACGGATGGACCCGGTCCCGTACCTCTGTCGAACTTCATCGACAGCACCGGCGAGATCGTCCCATTTGGCGGGCCGATCGACGGCCAACTGACGTGGGCCTGCTGCCGGAGTCAGCGTGGTTGCAGCAAGCCCAACCAGCCGTACCGGTTTCGTCTCGAGGTCGAGATTCAGGAGCACGTTCCGGGCGGCCCGGTACAAGTCTCGGGCGACATCCGTTGCGGTCTCCAACGTCATCGAACGGGTAATGGTGGCGAAATCTGCGAAGCGGACTTTGACGGTCACGGTGCGCCCGGCCACTCCAGCTGAACGCAAACGGCCGGCGAGTCTGTCGGCCTGCCTGAGAAGCTCCCCCTCTATGGCTTCCCATCCACGCAAGTCTCGCTCGTACGTCTGCTCGACCGAGATCGACTTGGCAACCGATCCCGGCACCACCGGACGCTGATCCCGCCCCCAGGCCAAGTCGTGCAGGTGGGTCCCGGCCGCTTGCCCCATATGTTTTCTGAGGGTTGCCGGCGGAATCTCAGCTAGATCTCCGACGGTTTGGACACCCAGTCGCTCCAAAGCCGCATGCGTGGCCTCTCCCACTCCCCACAGCAACCGAACCGGGAGTGGGTGCAGGAAGTCCAGGGCCTCGTCGGCCGGTACCAGCCGGAGACCGTCCGGCTTGGCAGCCTCAGAAGCGAGCTTGGCGAGGAACTTGTTCGAGGCAATCCCTACCGAAGCGGGGAGGCCCAAGTCCGCACGCAAACGTCCCCGTATCTCCGTGCCGATGGCAACAGGATCCGGGTAGTGGTGGCGAAGGCCAGACACATCGAGGAAAGCCTCGTCGAGCGACAAGCCTTCAACGATCGGAGCGAAAGAACGAAAGATCTCAAAGACCTGTTCAGAAGCTGCCCGATACTTCGTGTGATCGGGGGGGACGACGACGAGGTTCGGGCAAAGGCGTCGCGCGTAGATCATCGGCATCGCGGAGCCGACTCCGAACTTTCGAGCTTCATACGACGCGGCAGCAACAACACTCCGACCTCCGATGCCCCCTACCACCACGGGACGACTCCGGAGTTCCGGCCGGTCTCGACGTTCAACCTCAACGAAGAAGGCATCCATGTCGACATGCAGGATCGATTCGGTGTACCCGGTGCCCTCCATTCCGACAAGGTAGCGGAGAACCAGGCTTCGACATTCCTACACTCACCGTCGATGGTGAAGCAGCTGCACCTTATCCGGCACGGCGAAGTCGAGAACCCCGACCACGTTGTCTATGCCGACCTCCAGGAGTTCGGCCTGAGCGGCATCGGTGAAGCCCAGGCGGCCGAAGCTGCTGCCTACCTGGCCGATCACCCCATCAGCGCGGTGTGCGCATCGCCCCTCACCCGCGCTGTGCAAACCGCACGAGCGATCGCTGCCCCGCACGGGTTGGAGATTGAAATCGTCGAGAGCTTGACGGAATTCGGCCTCTCCAAACGCTGGCGCGGGGTGCGCTGGGAAGAACTCGGCATGCACTTCCCCGGTGAACTGAATGCGTATCTCGATCATCCCTGGGACCTGCCGTTCTCACCTGAGTCTCTCGAGGAGGTGGCCAACCGGATGGAGGCTGCCATCCACAATCGCAGCGACGCATACCCCGTCGGGGAACTCGTAGTTGTGTCGCATCAGGACCCCGTCCAGACCGCGCGCTTTCGCTTGATGGGTCGGCCCTTCTCCTCGTTCGGGGTCGACAAGCCTGATCATGCCGAAGTAATCACCCTGGAACCCGGCACGCCCTGGCAAGAGATTTCACGGTGGCGGCCGACGATCACGGGCGACACCTTCCCTCCTCCCGCCGAGGGGCCGCACACCTAGGCCCTTCGTATTTGAGAGTCACGTTCCGCCCGCAACCGGGCGAAGAGAGCTTCGTCGGTATCGAACGCCAGCGGTGGCATCTCGTCGAGATCGAAGTATCCGACGTCATCGGCATCGTCACCGGCCACCAAGTGGCCACCTACCACGGTGCCACGCAGCCAGATTCCGACCGTCAGCTTGGCCGGATCGTGAAAGTTCGAGGCAACGAAGATCGGCTCTCCGATCGCGACCTCCAATCCTGTCTCTTCGAGGAGTTCCCGGGCAGCCGCTTCCCGAACGTCCTCGCCGTAGTCAACGTAGCCGGCGGGAATCGCCCACAACCCGGGTTGCGTCGCATGAGGGCCTCGCCGAATCATCAGAATTCGACCAGCCTCATCCTCGACGAAAGCCGCAACGCCCACCCCGGGATTCCGAAAGTGGACGTACCCACACGACGGACATGCCGCTCGCTCCCGGCCGCCAACCTGTCGTTGCACCAATTCGGCTGAGCACATCGGGCAGTAGGCGAACTCACCGGGCCAATGTTTGTGCATGTCGGTCAGCGTACCCGGCCGCCCCGGTTGTCCGCTCGGTCTACCGCAAGGGCATAATGCCTGTCATGCAAAGCTCCCCCGTCGTGATCGGCGCGACCATAATCCTGGCTTCTGTGGCCTGGGCACTCGCCCTCGTGTTCGGGTCTGGACCTTTGGCAGACTCCGCCGCTGCCCTGTTGGCTGCAGACCAGCTCATTGTGGGAACGGTCATAGGGGTCGCAATCGTCCTGTCACGTGGGCGATGGACTCGCCGAGCCGCCTTCCTGCTTCTCGGAGGTCAGGCAGTGCTCGGGGTCTTCCTCGAAGCAGACTGCTGGTGGATAGCCGGCCTGGTGCTCACTTCCGGCGGGATCGCTGCGATGGCAGGACCGTGGCTTCGGGGGTGGTTACGCAAGCTGCCGCGCGCCGATGGTCCACACCCGAAAGCAGTTGTCCTGAACCTGAGTCTGGTCAGCCTCCCAGCCCTCGTGGCAATGACCGGTTTCGAGGGCGTCCCGATAGGAGGCTGGCTGCTGAGTGGCTTCGCGCTCATTTCCGGGTGGGCCTATTCCCAAGCCTGGCTTCCGGCTCTGTGGGCGGTACGCCTCGGGCTTCCGATCTTGGGCATCGCCGCCGCTGCAACTCTCCCCTGGCCGGGAGCTGTGCTGCTCGGCTTAGCAGTGGCCCTGCTAACCGCATTGGCCTGGTCGCCCGAAGTGTGGCGAGCCACCCTCTCGCCGGCAGCCCTTCCCGTCAACCTCATCCCGATACCCCGCGAACTGACGCCTCCTGAGGTTCTCGAAGCAGCCGGACTCGACGACCAGGGTCGACCAAAACGAGGCGGAAGACCGTGAACCGGCGACTTCCGAATCCCTGGGTTCTGATCCCGGTCGTGCTCGGAACCATCATTGGTGGTGTTATTGGGTGGAGCGTCACAACGGTGAGTTGCCGACCGGCGGGTTGCCCGACAGCGGCCGTGCTGGTCGGCGGCGCAGCGGCTCTGGCAACGGCGGTCGGAGTTCTGGTGGTGGCCGTGCTGGCCCTCCGTTCGCTCAACGAGTGGCAGCAAGCGACCCGGCGAGGCGAAGAGCCTCCCGGTCCCGGTTGCGAGGTTCCTCAACCCGACCCGGACTGAGGTGGTCCCCGGTCTTGTCTGGCGCTCAGGGCCTGGGCAGACGGAGACGACGCGCCCAAGAGAACCCACCTTGATGAGATCGATTCGCTTACGGGTGGCGAGCTGGCAGAAATATGGTTGCTAGGCCGTGGGCGGAGTTTCCCGTCAGGGTGGGGCGCGTTGGTGGGGTTTGAGGAAGCGGCGTTTTTGGGGTGGGGTGGTGGGGTCGATGTGGTAGCCGTTGCGGTGGATGACGACGTGGTGGTGGAAGCTCGTTCAACTTTCCTCCGACCTTGTTGAGCAGGTAGAGAATCACGGAGGAAAGATGAACGATTGCACAATGTGGTGAGGTTGTTGGGGTGGTGGGTGCCGCCTTGTGAGTGGGGGGTTATGTGGTGGGGTTGGAGCCGGTAGCGGGATTGGCATCCGTCGATGGTGCAGGTGCCTCCGTCGCGGTGGAGGATGTATCGGCGGTGTTTGGGGGGGATGGTGCGGGTGGTGGGTCCGACCGTCAGGGGGGTCCCGTTGGGTGTGGTGGTGAGGATTTCGACCGATCCGTCGCAGAGGATCTGTTCGAGGGTGCGTGGTCCGATGCGGGGTCCGGTATCGATGGTGGCGCCGGCTTCCCCGTTGGTTGTGGCGGCTAGTTGGGCGTCGAGGAAGATCGACACGACCGGTACGGGCGTGTTCGCGTTGTTTGGTTGTTGTGGAGGGAGTCGTGGGCGATGGAGACGAGCGCGTCGGCGTGTCGTTGGGTTCTGGGGTGGTGGGTGCCGTTGGGGAGGGCCGGGAATTGGTCGGCTCGGGTGGTTAAGGCTTGTTCGAGGAGGCGTCCGTCGAGACCGGGGAGTTGCCCCCACAGTTTGTAGGAGGTTTGGTCCAAGGTGGGTTGGATCGACACGAACCGCTCCCTGAACACTTCCTGCTCGTCGTGTGTGGTGACCCGTTGGTGGCGGGCCACCATCCTCCGTAGCCCGGCGAGGTCCCATCCCCGGGACCGGGCCACTACCTCGGGGCCGGCCCCGGTGGAGACCAGGCGGGATTCTTCTGCGACCCGATCGAAGGTGATGGTCCCTGCGGCGAGTTCTGCGGCGAGTTGGGGTTGGTTGGTTAACCGGCGGGCGGTTCGGGTCAGGGTGCGGGCGGTTTCGGGAGCCAGGTCCATCCGGGCGGCCGCCCACTCGGCCAAGGTCCCGGACCCGTCCGACCAAGCAACTTGGCGTCGGTCGAGTTCGGTGAGCACCCGCATCTGGGAGGCGCGGATTCGAGCGACGGTGGTCTCGCCTTCGACGAGTACCTGTTCGAGTCGGTCGGTTGTGATCGCGGTAAGTGCCGTTTCCATGACTCAAACATATCGTCCAGGTATGACAAAAACCGTTACACAACACCACCAAACAAGACCACCAAGAACCAGGCTTTGTTGAGGGCCCACCACCCTCTCCGCGCCTCTCCCCCAGCAGGAGAGGCCAAACCACACCACCCAACAACCAGGCAGAAGGCCAACCCTTCCCTCGATGCAAAAAGGACCGCACGACCATCGGCGGTGCAACCCCCCTTCACTAGCCCGGGCACCTCCCAGCCCGTGTCCTCAGACCCTACGCCGAGCGACGCCGGCCTTAGAAAAGGGTTGCGCCGCAAACGCCCCGGCAAACCCAAAGCCACCACCCTCTCCGCCCAGCGGGAGAGGCCAAGAACGGACTCGCCGTTTCCTTGAATCCGCTGACCCGGACCGGGAGGATGGTTTCCTTCGATGCAAGAAGACCTCTCCACAACCACCGGCGTTACAACCCGCTCCACCAGGGCACCAAACCGCACCCAGAAAGACCTAGTCGTGTTTGCCGAAGATCAGGGCGACGTTGTGCCCACCGAAACCGAAGGAGTTGCTCATCACGGTGTTTACTTCCATGGGTCGGGCCGTGTTCGGCACGTAGTCAAGGTCGCAGTCGGGATCGGGCGTCGTGTAGTTGATCGTCGGAGGCACGATTCCGTCCCGGATAGCCAGGATGCTGGCTACCGCTTCAACGGCGCCTGCTCCTCCGAGGGTATGGCCGGTCATCGACTTCGTGGACGAGATCGCCACGTGCCGCGCGGCGTACTCACCCAGAGCCAATTTGATCGCAGCGGTTTCCGTCGAATCGTTGGCAGGCGTCGACGTCCCGTGAGCATTGATGTAGTCGATGTCTTCAGGTTGGATGGCGGCATCCTCGATGGCGGCGGTCATGGCCCGGGCTGCGCCCCGGCCGCCTGGTTTGGGAAGCGTGATGTGGTAGGCATCCGAGGACATGCCGTAGCCGAGGACCTCGGCATAGATGTGCGCTCCACGGGCCAACGCGTAGTCACGCTCCTCGAGGATCAGCGAGGCGGCCCCTTCGGCCATCACGAACCCGTCCCGATCCGCGTCGAACGGCCGGGAGGCCCCCGCCGGATCATCGTTGCGGGTCGAAAGAGCTCGAGCCTGAGCGAATCCGGCCATGGCGTACTCACGGATCGGGGCTTCAACGCCGCCTGCCACCATGACATCGGCCGCGCCCCGCCGGATCAACTCCGTAGCGTCGCCGATGGCGTTGGCGGAGGCGGCACATGCCGTCACCGTACAACTCACCGGCCCCAGCAGATGGAACCCGATCGAAACATACCCGGCCCCCATATTGGGGATGATTTGGGTGATGGTGTACGGGCTCATGCGGTCGCCGCCGCGCGTGAACAGGGTTTGCATGGACTCCTGGACGGAGATGATCCCGCCGATACCGCCACCGAGTACCACCCCCGTGCGAAGACCGGCATCCGGGTCGTCGGAGTAATCGATTCCGGCGTCGGCCAGCGCCTGCGCCGTTGAGGCATAGAACAACTGAGCGAACCGGTCCATGGTCCGGGCTTCGCGACGGCTCACGTAAACCTCAGGATCGAAATCCTTGAGCTCACCGGCGATCCGCGCCGCAAACCCCGTCGTGTCGAACGAGGAGATCTCAGCAACACCCGATTCCCCTGCAAGCAGAGCCTTCCAGAAGTCGTCGACGTTGAGTCCGACCGGGGTAACGGCACCAAGCCCGGTTACGACCACCCGCCGGTCGCGTGTTCGCATAGCGGTCTCAGCCGGCCAGCTTCGCTACGACGATGTCCACCGCTTCGCCAACCGTACCGATCGCTTCTGCTTCTTCGTCGGGGATCTTGACGCCGAACTCATCCTCGAGAGCCATCAAGAGTTCCACCACGCCGAGCGAGTCAACCTCGAGGTCTTCTTCGAACCTGGCTTCCGCGGACACTTTCGATCCGTCGAGACCAAGCTCACTAACGAGCAGATTCTTGATCCGGCTTTCAATTTCCGAGCGTTCCATATTTCCTCCCTTAGAGAGCCATTCCTCCGTCCACAACCAGGACCTGACCGGTGACATAGGCAGCTTCGTCCGAGGCAAGATAGCCGACGGTCGATGCGACCTCCCGCGGAAGCCCGAACCTGCCGACGGCAATCGAGGCGGATGCAGCTGCCCGTACATCATCTGACAGATCGTTCGTCATGTCGGTATCGATGAAGCCGGGAGCTACCGCGTTGACGGTGATCCCCCGCGACCCCACTTCTTTCGCCACCGATTTGGTGAAACCGATAATGCCAGCCTTCGATGCTGCGTAGTTGGCCTGACCGGCGTTACCGCCGAGACCGGCCACTGAGCTGACGTTGATGATCCTCCCCCATTTCGAGCGCACCATGGGCCGGAGGGCAGCCTTGCTGCACAGAAACACCGATCGAAGATTGGTAACCATGACCCGGTCCCAGTCGGCCGGGTCCATACGAAGCACCAACCCGTCGCGTGTGATTCCCGCGTTATTGACCAGGATCTCGATCGGACCCATGTAAGCGGTCACTTCCGAGAACAGCCGATCAACTTCGTCAACGTCTCCAACGTCCGCTTTGATGGCCATGGCCTCGCGCCCGGTCGACGCGATCTCCTCCACTACTTCGGCGGCCGCGGCCTCGTTGCCTGCGTAGTTGATGGCGACCCGATTCCCCCGGGTAGCCAGTTCAAGCGCTACTGCCCGACCGATGCCGCGCGAGCCTCCCGTAACGAGTGCGACCCGCGTCACTCGACCCTCCGCCCATCCCCGTAGAAGGCGACATTGGATTCGAGTAACTGCTGAGCCGTCTTCTCGGATGGGGGCAAGTGAGCATCGCTAGAACCGAGCGGTTCGACCCTGGCTCCCCAACGCACCACGGCCGCCGCCCAGGTGAGACCGGCGCCGAATGCGGCAAAGACAAGGTTGGCTCCCGGCGCGATCCGACCTTCCTCGAGAGCTTCAGTGAGGGCGATCGGAATCGTGGCTGCCGAGGTGTTGCCGTAGGAGGCGATGTTTACAAAGACTTGTTCGGGAGTCAGCTTCAGCTTGCGGGCGGTAGCGTCGATGATGCGGATATTCGCCTGGTGCGGAATGAGGAGATCGACGTCTTCGACCGAAAGACCCGCTTGCTCGACAACGCGGGCGGAAGCTTCACCCATGGCCGTCACGGCCCGCTTGAACACTTCCGGTCCATCCATATGGATTGCGTATTCGCTCGGATCGCCTTGGTATCGATTACCGGCCGTTCCGACGCCGGGTACGCAGAGAATCCCGGCGACGGAACCATCGGTTCCGATCTCAACAGTCTGTAGGCCTACGGGTTCATCGGTTGCCTCCAGCACCACTGCCCCGGCACCGTCGCCAAACAGCACGGCGGTCGCCCGGTCGGTGAAATCGAGGAGATGCGAGAGTTTCTCCGCTCCGATCACCAGGACCTTTTGGTGCCCACCACCCTTGACCATCTGGGTTGCAACATTCAGGGCATAAATCCATCCGGAACATGCGGCGTTGAGATCGAAAACCGCAGCATTGGTTGCGCCAAGTTTCGCCTGAATAATGGACGCAGCGCTCGGGATAACAACATCAGCGGTGCACGTGGCCAGCACAATCAGATCGATGTCGGTCGGCTGGAGGCCGGCCGCAGCGAGGGCCCGATGAGATGCGACCACGGCCATATCGGAGACGTTGACATGGGCCACACGGCGCTCCTTGATCCCGGTACGAGTCGTGATCCAGTCGTCGGTCGTGTCAGTCAACTCCTCGAGGTCGCTGTTCGACAGAACCGAAGGTGGAATGCATTTCCCCCACCCGGTGATTTCCGCGTACCGCATCGTCACTTCCTCATCCGCTCGACTGCTGCAATTGGTCGGCGACCGCGGCCGCCGAGTCCAGGTCGTTGACGACCAGTACTTCCCGGTCCGACGTTGAACGTCTGGCCATGCCTGCGGTCACGTCGCCCGGTCCCACATGCACAAACGCGTCGACCGTCCCCGCCATGTCTTCGAGGCTCTCGGAAAACCGGACCGGCGACTCGACCTGGCGGGCCAGGAGGTCACGAACCTCGGAAGGCGTGGAGGGGCGAGCGGTCACGTTCGCCCACACTGGAAACGACGATAACCCAGGTGTCACTGTATGGAGTGTTTCTCTGAGTTCTTCGGTTGCAGACGCCATCATTGGAGAGTGGAACGCACCGGCCACGTTGAGCCGAGCGATGCGGCGAGCGCCTAACTCGCGACCGTGCGAGGCAAGCCAATCAAGATCTGCTTCTGCGCCCGCCAGCACAACCTGGCCGGGAGCATTCACGTTGGCTACCCACAATCGGCCGCCCGCCTCACGCCGGGTGCGGGCGATCGTTTCAGCCGTCTCCGCGTCGCATCCGAGCAGAGCGGCCATGCCCGACCGCTGACCTGCGGCTGCCTCGGCCATGGATCGTCCGCGGTCGGCCACAACCCGCAAGCCGGTATCGAAGTCAAAAACGCCTGCCGCCACGAGCGCCGTGTACTCACCGAGCGAGTGGCCGGCTGCTGCGGAAGGGCTTGCTGGGCCCAGCAAGCGAGAAAACTCGTCCCACAGCGCGAAGGCCACGGCAAACAACGCCGGCTGGGCGCGATCGGTCCGGGTGAGTTCCGATTCCGGGCCTCGGAGACAGACCTCCTGAAGCGACCATCCCAGGAGATCATCGGCAGTCGACCCCAGCAGATCGGGACGGACTTCGAAGAGTTCGGCTCCCATCCCGACGTGCTGGCTTCCCTGCCCGGGAAACAGAACTGCGAACCGCATAGGGGGTGAGACTAGGAGAGACGCCGGGGGGTTACCCGCCCATCGCGTCGACCACTGCCAATAGCCGGTCGACGTCGGCGGCGTCCACGTCCCGGTGGGTCACCAATCGTACGAGGTGAGGTCCGAGCATCCCGATGAGGATGCCTTGGCGATGCAAACGCTCGGCCAGATCGGCCGCCGAAAAAGGAAACGCCCGGGCGTCGATGACAACCATATTGGTTTGAACCTTTGCAACATCTACCGCATCCGGGTAGCGGTCGGCGAGACCTTCCGCTAGTTGGCGAGCGACCTCGTGGTCTTCGCCGATCCGGGCGCGGTCCCGCAAAGCGATGCGGGCCGGCGCGGCGATTACCCCTACCTGGCGCATCCCCCCGCCCAGCCGCTTGCGGATGTACCGGGCTTCGCCGATGACCTCTTCGGAGCCGCAGAGAACCGATCCGATCGGTGCACCAAGTCCCTTCGAAAAACAGAACTGGATGGTGTCGGCCAGAGCGGCATATTCCACTGGCGAGATCCCCGAGGCGGCCGCCGCGTTGAAGATGCGGGCCCCGTCGATATGAACCGACAACCCCCCTTGTCGAGCGACTGCTGTGGTCGCAACCATCATGTCGATGGGCACGACGGTCCCACCCGACACGTTGTGGGTGTTCTCCCAGACGAGCATCGAGATTCGCGGCATGTGAAAGTCGGACTGAGCGATCGCAGCGCCAACTTCTTCGGCCGCCATCTGACCTCCCGGCCCGGGAAGAGTCCGAAACTGGACTCCCGACACGGCTGCGGCCGCGGCCACCTCGTGATTGCGCACATGAGCTGCCTCGACGCAGAGCACCTCGTCTCCCGGTCGGGTCAACACCCCAATGGCCAATTGGTTACCCATGCTGCCGGTCGGCACGAACACCGCCGCGGGTTTCCCCACCACCGCCGCCGACTCCTCCTCGAGGGCATTGACGGTCGGATCTTCCCCGTAGACATCGTCGCCGACCTCGGCTTCTGCCATGGCTTTGCGCATTTCCATAGTCGGCCGGGTGACCGTATCAGATCGAAAGTCGGCGATCCCGTCGCTGAAAGCCATCGTCGGCACCTCCCCTAGTTGACGTTTCGGCCAGGGTACTCACCGGATCGGGGAGCCAGCATCAAAGCCTTTGGCGGCTGGTGTGTGGCTCCTCAAGCGCAAAAGAGGTAACCTCGCGGCCTTCACCCCAACAAGGATTTTCTTTCATGCGCGTGGACATTCCTACCCTCCCCGGCGTCGAACTTCGGGTTCCCCAGGCCTTTTCTCGTTTGTACGACATCGCTTACAACCTCTGGTGGTCGTGGGATGCCATGAACCAGATCTGGCGGTCGATCAATCCGGACCTCTGGACCCAATATCGCAATCCGGTCGAGATGCTGTCGGCGGTCGATCCGGTGACCTGGAAGTCGCTCGAGGACAGCGAGGTCTTCCAAGACCAGTACGCCGACACGATCCGCCGGTTCGATGAATACATGGACGCAAAAGACACATGGTGGAATCGGCACCACGCCGACGAGATCAGTGGTCCCGTCGCCTACCTGTGCGCCGAGCATGGAGTTCATAGCTCGATGCCCATCTACTCCGGCGGTCTTGGAGTGCTCGCCGGTGACCACACCAAGTCCGCATCCGATCTCGGTGTGCCGTTCGTCGCCGTCGGACTCCTCTACCGGCGCGGCTACTTTCGCCAGGAAATCGAAGTAGCCGGCGATCAGCAGCACATGTACCCCGTTCTCGACACGACACGCATGCCCGTTCTGCCCGTTGCGGCCCGGGGGGGGCAGCTCAAAGTCGAAATCGAGTTCCCCGGGCGGACCGTGCTCGCAGCCGTCTGGAAGATGCAGGTCGGCCGTGTACCCATCCTGCTTCTCGATACGGACATCCCGGAAAACGCAGACGCCGACCGCCCCATCACACACATGCTGTACGTGCGGGGCCGCGAAATGCGTTTCGCCCAGGAATACATCCTTGGAGTCGGCGCGGTGCGTGCCCTCAAGGCCCTCGACATCAAGCCCGCGACCTGGCACGTAAACGAAGGCCACGCAGCGATGAGCTTGCTCGAGCGCCTGGCCGATATTGTGAAGTCAGGTGCATCTCTCGAAGAGGCCGAAATTGATGTGAGGGCCAACACGCTCTTCACGCTGCATACGCCGGTGCCGGCCGGGAACGAAGTGTTCGACATGCCGCTCGTCGAGAAATACCTGAGCGAGTGGCCACACCGGGTCGGACGCGACATGGCCTACATGTCCCACATGGGGAGCTCTCGCGACGGAGAGAACGGACGTTTTGACCTGGGTGCCCTCGCCATCCGGCTCTCCTCGTTCGTCAATGGTGTCAGCCAGCGACATGCCGCTGTGGCCAACAACGATTGGGGCCATCTCCTCGGAGGAGATGCTGTGCACGGCATCACCAACGGCGTTCATACGCCGTCCTGGATCAGCCGCGGCAACAAGAGATTGCTCATCGAGGTCGTCGGAGCCGATTGGCTGGACCAGCTCATCGAAGATCCGACCGTGGCGGAGAAGCTGCGCGACGTACCGGACACACGGATCTGGGAGGATCACCTGGCCCGCAAGAGGCTCCTGACCCGCTTCGGGCGCGGTCGCATGCGACGCCAATTTGCCCGTCACGGCGCTTCGCCCGATGAATTACGAGCCATCGATACCTTGCTTCCACCGGATCGCTTGACTATCGGCTTTGCCCGGCGTTTCGCAACATACAAACGAGCGGTGCTGATGTTCCACAACATCCCGTGGCTCCAAGCCATCCTGACTAACCCCGAGCGGCCCGCCCAGGTCGTTTTCGCCGGGAAGGCCCACCCGGCCGACAAGCTGGGCCAGGAGTTCATCCGCCGTATTGTCGAGTTGTCCAAGAGCCCGGAGCTGACGGGGCACATCTATTTCCTGGAGGACTACGACATCCGGATGGGCAGGTTCCTGACCCAGGGCGTCGACGTCTGGCTCAACAACCCCCGCCCGCCACAGGAGGCATCAGGCACCTCGGGTATGAAGGCAGCCATGAACGGCAGCCTCAACCTATCGGTCCTGGATGGTTGGTGGGCCGAGGGCTTCAACGGCAAGAACGGCTGGGCCTTCGGTCTGGAATGGGGGAACGGCGACCACCAGGCTCAGGACAACGAAGATGCCCTGGCCCTGTACAGGATCCTTCAGGATGAGATCGTTCCCCGTTTCTACGACCGGGACGAATCGGGAACACCCGTCGCCTGGGTGGAGATGATGAAAGAAGCCATGATCTCCACATTGATGAACTTCAGCACCAACCGGATGGTCAAGCAATACACCGAGGAGGCCTACGTGCCGCTCGGCAAGCGACTGGGACGCTAGAGGGTGCAAGCTCATTAGGACTCAGTCGAGCCCACTTCCCTCAGTTCCTTTCAGAGTTTGTCCAACGCAGTGCGGATGCCGCGCACTGCCTGGCCGATACGGTGTTCATTCTCGACCAGCGCAAAACGGACGAACCCTTCGCCGTGCGGACCGAACCCCATACCGGGACTCACCGCAACTTTCGCCTCCTTCATCAACATGATGGTGAAATCGAGCGATCCCATCTCCGCATAGGGCTCCGGAATCGGCGCCCACACGAACATCGTGCCGCGCGGTTTGGGGAACTTCCATCCAGCTCGATCGAGCCCGTCGACCAATGTGTCGCGACGGCGTCGGTAGACCTCGTTCACTTCGCCGACGAATTCATCCCCCTCGTTGAGAGCAATGATCGAGGCAATCTGGATAGGTTGAAACGTCCCGTAGTCCAGGTATGACTTCAGTTTGCCCAGGGCGGCCACCATCTCGGGGTTGCCGACGACAAATCCAACCCGCCACCCCGCCATCGAATGGCCTTTGGTGAGGGTGTACAACTCAACCCCTACCTCTTTGGCTCCCGGGACCTCGAGCAGGCTGGGTGGCTTGTATCCGTCAAACGCTATGTCGGCGTAGGCGAAGTCATGAATCAGCATGATCTCGTGCTCGCGGGCGAAGTCAACCAACCTCTCAAAGAAGGACAGATCGACGCACGCAGTGGTGGGATTGTGTGGAAATGAGGTGAGGATCACCCGGGCTCGCGGCCAGGTCTCCTGGAAACTCGCTTGCATGCGCTCGAAGAAGTCGTCGTCCAGAGAAAGCGGGACCCGGATGACTTCTGCTCCTGCCAACACCGGTGCGTAGATATGGATCGGGTAGCTGGGCTCCGGAACCATCGCAACGTCGCCGGGTTGCACCAGTGCCCACATCAGGTGCGAGAGCCCTTCCTTGGCGCCGATGGTGGTGATGACCTCCGTGTCGGGATCCAGGTCGACGCCGAAGCGGCGCTGGTACCGATCGGCCACGGCCTTCCGCAGATTCGGAATGCCTCGCGATGCGGAATAGCGATGGTTGCGAGGATTGCGGGCCGCCTCAACCAGCTTCTCAACCACCTCGGGCCGGGTAGGAATATCCGGGTTGCCGAACCCCAGGTCGATGATGTCTTCCCCCGCCCGGCGCGCCTGGAGCTTCAGTTCGTTGACCGTCGCAAAGACATACGGCGGCAGATTGTTGATTCGGCGAAATTGCACGCTTTGACCTCCCGAGCCCGCCAAGGGTACCAACTCATCCGGCCCGCCCGTTGCATCTCGAACAGGATGCGGGCCATCCCCGCCTCGACGGCGAAGACGACACCGCCCGAGTCGGCGTTTTGCTGACGTTGACGCCGGACGAGCGGAGCGGAAGGCCACAATTCGGGCGTGATGCGATAGGCGGGACGGTTGCCCAGGTCCCGGCGGGTTGGGGTTGCTATCCGAGCAGCGGACGAACCTCATCGACAAAGAGATCCCAGGAATCCCAGCCCGGTGCGGACAGGAGAGACAGGACCAATTCGTCCGCCCCCGCATCCACGAATGCACGCAATTGGTCCGCCACGCCTTCAACGGTCCCCGCCACCAAGCGGTCCGCGTCGTCGCGCGTAGCCAACCACTCCCCCAGCCGTTCTTCATCGGGAGCCAGCAAGACCTGTCCCCCCCAGCTCACTTCAAAAGGTCGGCCGGCTTGGACACGAATCTCTGCGGCGTCGCGGGCCAATTGCTCGGCAGTGCCGCCCCAGGCGTTCCAGCCATCGGCTACATCCGCGGCTACGGCACGGACTGCCGCGGAACGTCCCCCGACCCAGGTCTTCGGGATGGCAATCCCCGGCAGTTGCAGTTGCGGCGCGTGCAGTGCCTCGATGGTTTCCCGAACCGACCCGATCCTCTCGTCCGCACTGCGGAAAGGTAGGCCGTAAGCCTCGAATTCAGGCTTTCGACATAGAGTCCGCGGCCCCCAGCCCCAGCGTCAGCCGTCCACCGCTGATGGCCTGGGCGGACCATGCTGCTTTTGCGGTGGTCCAGGCGGGCCGGATCGGCGCCCGGATCACGAGCGTCCCGATGGTGATCCGACTCGTTGCCGCCGCCACGGCTCCAAGGGCAACAAAACCTTCGAAAATCGGCCGGTTGGGGCTCCCCAAAGGAAAGAGATGGTCGAAAACGTACACCCCATCGAACCCGAGGTTTTCCGCCCGCCGAGCCGCATCGAGCATGGGATCCGCCTCGTCACGGAATTGGGGAAGCGTCACGGAGATTCTGGCGGTCATCGCCCCAGCAGCCGGTCGAGGGTCCAACGTACTCGCATCGGCACGAAACGGACGGCCACATCGAACAACTTGTTGACGAAATCGAGGACGTCGAGCGACCCGTCCCAATGCTCGACAACAACGTCCTCTCCGGCGGTCCGAATCAGATGATGGAGGGCGAAAATGGCAACGAACACGTCGTCCGACCGGCCCAAAACCGGAATGAGATCCGGCACGAAGTCGATGGGGGACGCAACGTAGGCCAGCGCGGCGCCGGCCAAAGCCTTGCTCCGAGCCGGTACCCGGGGGTCGCGAATCAACCGGCCGAGCAGCTTGATAAGGTTCGGCAGAGCCAGCGTCGCTTCCTTCATCCGGTTGCGGGTGTCAGGCCAACGCCGTCCCTCAGGCCCGATGACCGCATCGGGGCGCAACGGTTCAGCCACGAGCCACCTCCGCTGCGGCCAACCCTGCCCCAACGATCCCGGCGTCTTCGCCAAACCGGGCCGCAAGGAGCGGGGTAGGTGTGCGAAAACTGGATCCCTCCAGAGCTTCGATCATCGCGTCGCGGGCCGGTTGGAGCAGCAGGTCACCTGCCCGGGCGGCCCCGCCGCCCACCACGATCACATCCGGATCCAAGAGCACGACCAGGCTCGCAAGACCTATGCCCAGCCATGAGCCCATCTCCGCTACAGCTTGGACTGCCTGTGCGTCGCCCTGGAGCGCAGCCTCGGTCAGGTGAACCCCGCCCGCCAACTCATTCTCAGCAAGCTGCGCCGTGAGTCCCGATGGATCTGCGGCCACGAGATCCCGGGCGATTTGATCGAGCCGTCGTCCCGATGCGAATGTCTCCCAACAGCCCCGCTGTCCGCACGTGCACTGTGGACCGCCGACGTCGACCAACATATGCCCGACCTCTCCGGCGAAAGAACGCCCCCGATAGATGTCCCCGTCGATCACGATGCCTCCCCCGATGCCGGTCCCGAGCGTCACAAGCACCACATGGTCGTGACGGCGACCGGCGCCGATCCGGGATTCGGCCAGGGCGGCCAGGTTGGCATCGTTGTCCACCACAACAGGAAGGCCGAAACGAGCTTCGAGGAGTTCCTTGAACGGGATGTCACGACCGACCACGTTGGGACCCCACACGAGCCGGCCATCCGGCCAACCACCAGTCCGGCTGCACCCAGACCGATCGCTGCAACGTCCGATCGCATCAGCTTCGCGGCCAATTCGAGCGGATCCTCCTCCATGGCGGCCTGATGGACCGGTCTATCCACCGTGATCTTCTCGACAAGCGTGCCCGGGCCGTCCATGAGGCCGGCCGACATCTTGGTTCCACCGAGGTCAATGCCAATGGTCTTCACTGGCGTTCAGAGTAGCGAGGCGGCCCTCTTGACCCGCTCAACGTTCTTCTCGAGCCGGCCTCGCATCGGGCCGAAGGCCCTCTCGGGACCGCAATCGCTAGAACGGTTACTCGAGTGGGATCCGCTTCGGGCCTTTCTCGAGCGGGTCCTCGGATCCGGAGCGAGTTGCCGAGGCCAACTCCTCAAAGAACCCCTCGACCCCTCGCAAGACTTCGACGCCAGCCTTGAGCAGGTGAATAACGACCCGCCGCCCTCCTCTGGTCAGGCCTTGTCCCAACGAAGACGTATCGGTCATGTCACTTCCCCCGATGCTCGCTGAACCTCACCCTGAGAACTCCGTCGTCCAGTTTGGCACCGATGACCTCACGACGGTGCAGCGAATCCGGCAACACAAACGAACGGCGATAGGCCCCCACGGTGATGTACACCTCGTGTCCATCTCGAACCACGTCGACCTCTTCCTTGGCGACGAACGGCATATCGATCTCGAGCGCTATCTGATTCGGCTCCTCAACCACACGAAACGGCCGGCGACCGGCGAACCCGACTGCAGGATCGTTGTCGCCGTAGAGCTCACCACCGAGTATGCGGAGCTTCTCGGCGCCGGTCATCTCTTCATCGAACAAACGCAGGCGCAACACCGGCACGTCCGCAAATGACCGCTCGATGTCCTTCAAGTGTTCGCCCTGGATCTCCTGCCAGCGACTGAAATAGGGGTCCGAGAGGTCGTCGGGCAAGATCCGGTTTACGACAACGCTGTCGATGGCGTAGCCGAACAGCGAAAGATAGGTGTAGGTCCGCCTGGCTTCGCTCACCACCATCTTTTCCGGGTTGACGACGAGACGGGCGGTCGTGATCTTCGGGTCGAGTAGTAACCGGCGGGCCCTCTCGATGGCAAAGAAGACATTCTCGGCCGCGTCGTACACCTCGTCGCCGGGAATCGGCATGCTCGTCATCCGGCTCAACACCGGGTCGAGCTGCCTTCATGACTCGCTTCTGGGTGAGGAATACGCGATCGAAGTACCAGCGAGAGCACTTCAGGCAAGCTCAGCAACCGGAGAGTTTCGGCAGTGGGAGCGCAATCGACGATCAGCGTGTCGTAGTGGCCGGAGGCAGCGTGACGCTGGACCTCGACCAGGGCGAACAACTCGTCCATACCTGGGAAGACGAGAAACTCCTCTGCCTCGAGGCCTCGCACGCCTCCCCAGTCGAGGATGGCCATGAGCTGGTCGCGGATCTCACCCCAATAAGCCTCCAGCCTGCTCTGCGTGTCAATCTGCTGGCCATCGAGATCCCCGCTGAGGTGTCTGGGCTCGTCGCCAAGGGCTACCTCGAAGGCGTCGGCAAGGCTGTGTGCCGGATCGGTCGATAGAACCAGAGTCCGATGGCCCGCATCGGCCGCGCGCAAAGCGGTGGCGGCCGCCACAGTGGTTTTTCCGACGCCCCCCTTGCCGGTGACGAGAACGATGCGCATCAGTCGGCTGAGAGCTCTTCAACCCGCCTCTTGAGTCCTCGCAAGGCTGTGCTGATCAGCTGCTTCTCGGCCTGGCGGCGCAGGAACCCGGGTACCTTGAACTCCGGCTCAACCATCAACGCATACACCACGTCGGTCTCGCCACCTTCGAGTTCGGTGAGTTCGTATGAACCAACCATCTGTTTGATGTCCTCACCCGGCACGGCGGTCCAGGACATACGCAACGGCGGTTCGTGCACGTAGTCGAGGTCGTAAGCGATTTCTTTGATCATGGCGTCGACCAGGAAGTGGGCGCGCTTGGGTCGATCGTCTCCGTCGCGTTCGAGGATCTCGACTTCCCGCATCGCAGTGATCCACTCCGGATACAGCTCGAGGTCCGCAAGGACCTCAAAGATGAATTCGGGTGAAGCAGGGATTTCGATGCTTTGGACAGTTCCCTCCGCCATGATGCTTCGTACTCCTTCTACCGTTTGTTCAGCCAAGGGTAGCGATCCGCCGGAGAACAAATCGGCGATCAGGGGTGGCGTATCGCTCGTTTCGTTGCGCGGAAGTAGCCCACATTTACGCAATGCGTCTTCCCGAGCCGCCACCGGCTCGCCCGGGGTTGGTGAATATCTCCGAAGTAGTGGAACCCCGGTTGATGCTCCATCACATAGTCAAGGATCGCAACTGAGCTCCCCTCGGCGCGACCGGTGATGACGTCGGTATGCAGGGAGGCTATGGCCGGGTGGCATATGCGAACACAGAATGTCGACCGGACCGAGGTGCTCCAGTTTTTCGGCCATGTCCACTTCGGATACCTCCCCGGCCACACCCAGTGGGGTTGGGGCTCCTCCGCCGACGAAGCCAACCCGAAAACCCTCGATCTCAACGACTTCGCCATCGACGAAGGTCGAACCGGCCGGCAGACAGGCCTGCAATGCCTCCGGCCAATCGACATTGCCGTACGTCACATAGGAAACGCCCCCTTCCAAGGCACGACCGGTGTCCTGGTATTGCTCCACGGACCTGCTCTCCGATCTGCCTGCGGATCTCCGAACTCGCGCCCGGCCATCTGCTCCCGCCACAAGGCCCGGGATCCCTCGTAGTCACCGACGGCGCGGAAACGAGCCACCTGCCTGACAAACTCCTTGCCCAGCACCTCTGCAGCAATGCCGTCCATCGTCCGATAGTCGACGTAATTGATGAGATCACCGAGTACCAAGAGGGGTTCACCCGATCGAGCCAGCTTCGCCAGCGAGTCGAATTCACCATGCACATCGGCGACTATCTGCATCAGCCCCGGCCCTCGCCGCCGGACCCGTCCGTCCTTCCGGCGTACCAGGCGGCAGCCGCAGCGGCAGCTACCGCCCCGACCGTCGCCAGCCAGAGATTCCAACCGGCGTACGCGGCAGATAGCCCTCCCATGCCAAAGGCGATGGAAGCTGCAATGCCTCTATGAACATTGGCCGTCCGGCGCACTCCGGAACCGCGACCGCCATGCAGCATCGCCCAGGCGATCAGCGCCAGCATGCCGAGCCGAGAGCTATCGCGAAAACCCACCGCATCAGGTCTGGCCCCGCAGCGTCGCTGCCAGGATCACCGTGACCATCACCGATCCCACCAGCGCAGTGATCACTCTGGGTTTGAGGAGAAGAGCCTCTCAGCTCCTGGCCGTCTGCGATTCGATACGCGTCGAACGCCGCCGCTACCCATACCCCCAGCGCCTGGAGCAAGGAGGGGCCACCCGAAGCTTCCGACGCCGTTGGCGACCAGGCCAATCCCAAAGCCGAGCGACATGAGAGCGAGCCCACCAATAGCCGAGCCGAGCAAACCTTGCTTGGCGATAGACATGTCCGAGTCCCGGAAACATGACGGAACGGAACAGAGCTTGTTGAGGATCGACCATGACCCGTTCTTCCACTACAGCTCCAAAAGAGCGAAAGATGGAAGTGCCACACGCGGCGCATGCCTCCAATGCCAGCGGGTTTGAGACTTCGCACACCGAGCACACCCACGTGTCACTCCTCGGTGGCGCTGTGCCTTCTGGATGGCCATCGGCGGTGACAGCTTCCGGTGGTGGCGTTGTCACAACCTCCTCGAGCGCAGCGGTTGGAGGTTCGACCGGGTCTCCGCGCGGGACCAGAACCTCGGTCTCATCGGCCTGATCGCCGAGGGACGCGAAGCACTGCCCGCACCACACAGCCGAAGGCGGGTTGCGGGCGCCACATTGACTACAAACAACCGGTTCCGCCATGGGAACAGGGTAACCGCCCACCCTCCGGCAGCACGGTCTTCAGCCCCCGACCGTCAACCCGAGGCATCCAGATTGTGGAGGGCGTTGTGGATCTCGGAACGCACCGCCGGATCGGTTTCGGAGAGCTGCACGGCCTCGAGGGCATCCGCCGCGTCGGCGCCACCGACACGCCCGAGGGCCCACGCAGCGTGCGAGCGAAGCATCGGCCGGCTGGCAGCCAGGTAGCCGCTCACAATCGGAATGGCCGAGGGAAAACCACTATGGCCGAGCGCGATGAGCGCATTTCGGCGCAGGTAGTCCGGGTCGTTGCGGGGCACGTAGAAGTGCGCATAGGTGTTCAGGAGAGTGGCATCCTTTTCGGCCAACACTTCGAGGAGATCAACGCCTTCTTCCCCGGCGGGAGCGAGATCCAACCAGCGCCGGCCGGGTGGACAAGCATCGAGACATGCGTCGCACCCGTACAGCCGATCTCCCCAGGCTTCTCTGATCGGCACAGGTACGACGCCCGGCATCTGCGCCCAATAGGAGATGCACAGGGTGGCGTCGATGGTCCCCTCCTCGTCGAGGGCGCCGGTTGGACAGGCCGGAATGCAGGCAACGCACGTCCCGCAGTCCCTTTTCATCGCCACGGTTACCGGCAACTCGGCGTCGGTTGCCACGGATCCGAGCAGCGTCCACGGTCCATATTTGGGTGTGAGCACCATGGTGCTCTTGCCCCACCAGGCGATCCCGGCTCGAACCGCGGCCGCCCGATCGACCAGGCGGTTGTCATCGATCAGGATCTCGGCCCGATGCCCGGCAGTCCGCAGAACGTCACCGACCGCCTCAAGTCCGCGGCGCAGCGGCGCATAATGATCCGAGGTCGCAAACCTGGCGACCCGGCCGTGATTCCGCCGGACCGGACCGGGAGATCCCGCCGCCGGCACGTAGCTCGAAGCTCCCACTACCAGACGTTCCGCCCACGGAAAAGACTGTTTGATGTCTGTGGCAGCGACCGTGTCTGCGTACGTGAACCGCAACCGGCCCGATTGGCCGCCTGCTTTGCGGCGATCCATTTCGGCCCGGACATCGACGAAGGGGTCGGTGCTGCAGATCCCCAGACCTATCAACCCTCCCGCCGCGCCCGTTTCCTGGAGTCGGGTAATCATGTCGTGCACCCGGGCAGGTTATCGGAGCCGCTACCGAAGAGGATGTGGTTATCGATCGGACCTATGATTCCATGATGCCCGACCAGCTCAATCGAACCAGCCGACGCATCACGGAACCAGCCTCTCAAGGCGCGTCGCAAGCCATGCTGTTCGCGACCGGCCTGACCGAAGCCGATATGACCAAGGCACAGGTGGGCATTGCCAGCATGTGGTATGAGGGCAACTCCTGCAACATGCACCTGGACCAGCTGGCCGCTGCAGCCAAAGAAGGCGTGGTGGCCGCCGGGATGGTTGGGATGCGATTCAACACTATCGGCGTGTCCGACGGTATCTCGATGGGGACGGAAGGGATGAGCTATTCGCTCCAGTCGCGAGATCTCATCGCCGACTCGATTGAGACCGTCATGCGGGCGCAGTGGTACGACGCCAACATCTCCATTCCCGGTTGCGACAAGAACATGCCGGGTGCGCTCATGGCGATGGGCCGCGTCGACCGCCCATCCCTGATGGTGTACGGGGGGACCATCCGTGCCGGAATAGGCCTTTCCGGTGTGCCGCTCGATATCGTTTCCGCCTTCCAATCGTACGGGGAGTTCATCGCCGGTCGCATCTCCGAATCCGAACGAATCGATATCGTCCGCCATGCCTGCCCGGGCGCGGGTGCCTGTGGCGGCATGTACACGGCCAACACAATGGCAGCCGCCATCGAAGCCCTCGGCATGAGCCTGCCCTACAGCTCGTCGATCCCCGCCAACGATCCGGCCAAGCTGGACGAATGTTTCCGGGCCGGTGCGGCCATCCGTGGCCTGCTCGAGACCAACACCAAGCCGACCGACATCATGACCCGGGCCGCTTTCGAGAATGCGATCACCCTGACCATGGTTTTGGGTGGCTCGACCAACGCGGTTCTGCACCTGCTGGCCATGGCGCGCTCGGTTGACGTGTCTTTGGATCTCGATGATTTTCAGGCCATCAGCGACCGGGTTCCGTTCCTGGCCGACCTCAAACCCAGCGGACGGTACGTCATGGAGGATCTCCACCAGGTGGGCGGAACCCCGGCCGTCCTCAAACTACTTCTCGAGCACGATGTCCTGCACGGCGATTGCCTGACGGTGACCGGACGAACGATGGCCGAGAACCTGGCCGATCTGCCGGGTCTGGCCGACCCTCAGGACGTGATCCGGCCATGGGCGGACCCCATCAAGCCGACCGGTCACATCTCCATCCTGCGTGGCAGCTTGGCTCCCGACGGTGCCGTAGCCAAGATCACCGGCAAGGAAGGCCTCCGATTCACCGGACGAGCCCGGCCGTTTGATCGGGAAGAAGCCATGCTGGCTTCGTTAGAGCGCGGTGACATCCATCCCGGCGATGTGGTGATCATCCGTTACGAAGGCCCGAAAGGCGGACCCGGCATGCCGGAAATGTTGACTCCAACCTCCGCCATTGTCGGAGCTGGTTTGGGAGACGAAGTCGCCCTCATCACCGACGGTCGGTTTTCGGGTGGCTCGCATGGGTTCATCATCGGTCACGTGACACCGGAAGCACAGGAAGGTGGTCCCCTGGCGCTGGTCGAGGACGGAGATACGGTCACCATCAACTCGGAAACCCGGTCGATCGAACTCGAAGTCGACGAGACGGACATGGTCCGCCGCCGCAGGGCCTGGGTACCACCGCCATTGCAGGCCACCCGGGGCACCCTCTTCAAGTACATCCGGAGCGTGAAGTCGGCCTCCGAGGGCTGCGTCACCGACGAGTAAGGCTTCGTCGATTGTTCGCCCCTCGAGGGCACCGGCGTGGCTTCCCCAAGCACACCGGTGCCCCTCCGCCGCCTTCACGACCGGAGCCGAAACCTCATCCGACAGCTTCCAGATCGTCGTCGTGGCGCACGAGGCGCAGACGTGGCACGAGCCCCACATCCGCCATGGCGCTCAGGGCAACTGCCTCGGCGGTGTCGATCTCGAGCGGCCCATCGGATTCACGCAGGAGGACTGTCACCACACAGTCGTTGCAGGTGGCGGTGTGCTGCATGGCGCATTCGTCGCAGTCGATCCGCATGATGGGTCCTCCGGGTCGGGTACTGGTACACAACGTAGGGACGGGGTGTGACAAAAAGCCCGGGGTGACCGGCCTGCCCCGCAAAACGGTACGATTCCGATCCCACAGCTGAGGTATCGACCAACGTGAACGGCCCGTGCAATCGACGGAAACTTCTCGCCGCGTTTGGTCTGGTGGCCATACTGGCCGGGGTAGGTTGCCGCGAAGTCCCGACCCCGTCGACCACCAGCCCGGCTCCTGTCGCCGGCCCGGTCGACCTGCCCTACAACCCGGATCCGCCCAAAGATGCCAAGATCATCGCCAACCTCGCTGGCGACGCCGGACTGGACGGCGGTTGCGTGTGGCTCGACAAGGCGTCACCGACCTGAGCGTCCTGTGGCCGCCGGGATTCACGGCGGAGTTCAATCCCGTGAGGATCCTCGATCCAGCCGGGACGCTCGTGGCGCAGGAGGGCGACCAGATCGAATTGACCGGAGGTTTCGCAGCCGACGCCACTGCCTATCGACCGCACCGTTGCGTGGTCGGTACGGAGTTGTGGCTGGCCGGCACGGTCCGCACGAGCGGCTAGCGCACCGGGCTCATCGCCGCTCCAACCAGGCCACCATCGCGTGACTCCACAGGCCGAGTGCTCCCAAATCCTCCGCCCCTTCCCGCACTCGCCGGTCCGTGCTGACCACTGCCAGGCGGGTCGACGTCCCTGCCGCGATGTTGAGGATCTCCTCATCGGCGGGGTGCCCGGACTCCGTGAAACGGACTTCAATCCCCCCCGGTCCAGAACTGGACGTCACTCCCCCCGATTGGGCCGAGTCGTACACAACAATCACCTGCACGGGTGCAGACGGCCGCCCGGCGAAACCGCGCCAATCCCTCGTTGAGCCGATCGCGAGCAGCCGTCTCCGTGAAGCTTGACTCATCCAGCAGGAACGTGACGTTGTATCCGTCCACGACCAGTCGATACGGCTCCTCGTAACCAGCCAGCCAGAGGACTGCGTCTTTTTGGTCGGGACTGACCCCGGCCGGAAACGCGAAAGGCGCTGCGTCCCCCAAGGCGGTCGCCTGGTGGCCGGCAACCGCTTCCGGGCGAACCGCCTCGACGATGTCGTCCAATATCCTCGCAACCTCCAGGGGGTCGCGAGCGGCCCAGGCTTGGGGCCCGGTCGGAGCGGCGTTAGCCCGATTGGTTCTTCTGGCGCGCAGAGAGTTCTTCGCGCAGCATCATGATCCGGTCGCCGGCCTCTTCCAGATCCTGGACCAACCTTTCAAAGCGTTCCAGGAGCACCGCATACTGACTTCGTTGTCCGTCGGCGGCTACACGTTCTTCCTGACGGGCCGACTCAACCGCACTCCGGGCCACCTGCGCTTTGCGATCGGCATCGGCGACAGCAGCCTCCGCTTTCTTCTGCGCTCCCTTCGCCTTGTCCCGGGCAGCTTCCAACTGCTGCTGAAGGTCGACGATGGTTCGTTGGAGGGTGGCAACGAGGGCCTGCTGAGCGCCCGTCGCTCGATGGTCGGCAGCTTCCCGCGCCCGGTCCTCCCACCCATCGGGGCGCACCAGGAAAAGGGCAGACACGGCTCGAGCCGGGTCGGGGCTGGCCGGATCGAGGTCGGATCCGGCTTCGGCCGCTTTGTCACGCAGCCATTCGTTCTCGTCGAGGGTCTCCACCAGCTTGCGGGCCAGTGGTGGCGGCAACCGGCGGCCACTTTGAGCCGCAATCCGACGGAGAACCGCCGGAACCTCGTCCGGATCTAGGTCACGGAGGGCCTTCCGCACGGCCTTGAAGGCCGGGGCGAGCAGTTCAAGCGGTATCCAATCGGTCACGCACCCATGGTGGCACATCACCACGACAGACTTCGCCGCGCAGAGGTTCTTTCGCAAACTAGGGGCGCCGGCTCCACCTCACCCATAGCTCAGAACTGCTGATCGCCACCAGACCGACCGTCAAGGCGCCCATGAGCACCCTGCCCCGGGTGGGGATCTCCAGATCGCCCCACAAGAGCCAGTACACGAGCGCGGCATGCCACAACGAGGTTGATGGCAACAGCCCCACCGAGGCCCAGCCCGATGATGCCGCCCGGCAACCGATGTGCCTCGAGGAACAGAGCGATCCCGACCCCGAACAGGACCGCGCCGAGCAGCGACGGGTAGAACCGCCCTTCTGCAGACGGCACCCCGAGTGTCTCAACCAGCCCACTGGGAAACGCCAGCAGCAATGCACCCAGCACGAGGTTGATGGCGCCATCCACCCGCAAGAGATTGGTGCGAGGCTTGGTACCCCGATCGAAATCCATACCGATAAACCTAGGCCTCGAGCGTGCCTACTTCGCCCGCTTCCTCATGAGGTTTGAACCTTGAGAGGGGCGAATCGACCACGGTTCTCACGGACATCTCCGCGACCGTGGCGCCGCTATTAAGGTCGCCGGGTCGCGAACCGCACGGCGGTTCATCTCCACTTCCAGCTCACGAATCTGGCGGTTGATGCTGGCAAGATCCCCTGCTTCGTCGATCGTTCGGTTCACCTCGATCACGTAGCGCACTTCGATTCCGCCACCCACCCTCTCCACCACCCGGGCCGATGTTGCCGAGACTCAAGTGACGTTCGAACACCTCATCCCGCAGGTTGCGCAAGCCCTCGAGCTCCTTTTCCAGCTCCTCCATCGAACGACCGGCTTTGCGCAACTCCGCTGCCTGATTACGCAGCGCCCGCCGTCGCTCCTTCCGGTTCAGGCGTTCCCCATACGCATCTTCCGGTAGTTCCAAGAGTGGTTGCTGGAGGTCGCGGAGTTCAGCGAGAACGCCCTCGAGGTTCTCCACCATGGCAATCACCTCAGTTCTGGACGACAACACGAATCCTACGCCCGAGAGGCCCGGTGATGCCCGCAACCGTCGTAGACGCCCCACTCCATGAACCCCTTGAGCAACGAATACCGTCTTGAGGAGGTGCCGGGGCAACTCCTGGGGCAAGTGCACCGCCGGAACTCGCCCGTTCTGTTTCAGCCGCCGGGCGACCGTACCCCTCCCGGCCGACCCGGCTCCTTGACATAGCGGTCCCTTTCCCGCATACTCTCTCGCCAAGCCATGCAAGCAACCAACACCGTCCTCGTACTTACCTAGCGCACGCGTCGCAAGACGTGTGCGCCGCCCTCCGTTGCCAAGAGCCCGGAGGGTTTTTTCATACCCAAGGAAGGAATTCAGGCGATGACCACCATCTCCGGCGCACAAGCCCTTATCAAGGCACTCGAACACGAAGAGGTCGATATTGTGTTCGGCGTACCCGGCGGCGCCATCCTTCCTGCGTACGATCCGATTCTCGACAGCCCGATCCGCCACGTCCTCGCCCGTCACGAGCAAGGTGCCGGCCACATGGCAGAGGGATACGCCTGGGCAACCGGACGGGTCGGGGTGGCAATGGTTACCTCCGGCCCGGCCGCCACCAACATGGTCACCCCGCTGGCCGACGCGCTAGTCGACTCAGTCCCGATGGTTGCCATCACCGGTCAGGTGGCAACGACCGCCGTCGGCAACGACGCTTTCCAGGAGGCATACACGACCGGCATCACGATGCCGGCTACCAAGCACAACTATTTCGTGACCGACGCTCGCGACATACCCGACGTGGTCCATGAGGCGTTCCATATCGCCGCAACTGGGCGACCGGGCCCGGTCCTGATCGACCTTCCCAAGGATGTGCTGAACGCCGAAATGGTCTGGCACAAACCGGCCGAGCTGAATCTGCCCGGCTACAAGCCGACGGTCGACGCCCACCCGCGCCCGATCAAAGAAGCCATCAAGTTGATCAACGCGGCGAAAAGGCCCGTCCTGTACGTCGGCGGTGGAATCATCAAAGCGTACGCCCACGAAGAACTGTTGCGGTTCGCCGAAGCGACGCAGATACCGGTGGTGACCACCCTGATGGGGCGCGGTGCCATTCCAGACCTCCATCCGCTGGCACTCGGAATGCCCGGCATGCACGGCAACTACACGGCAGTAACCGCCATGCAAAAGTCCGACCTCCTCGTTTCCATCGGTGTTCGTTTCGATGATCGGGTCACGGGGAACCCGGCCACGTTTGCACCGCTCGCCAAGGTCATTCATGCTGACGTAGACCCGGCGGAGATCGGCAAAGTGCGCGTCGCGGACGTCCCCATCGTTGGTGACGCCCGACGGGTGTTGCAGCAACTCCTCGAAAAATGGGATCACGGGACCATCCCCGACCGTAAGGAGTGGCTGGACACCGTGCACGGCTGGCAACGCGACTTCCCGCTCCATTACGACCAGCAGCCCGACGGCCCGATCAAGCCGCAGTATGTGATCGAAGAGCTCTACCGCCAGGCAGGACCCGACACGATTGTTGTGTCGGGGGTCGGCCAGCACCAGATGTGGGCTTCGCAGTATTGGAAGTTCACCCAACCACGCAAGTGGATCAACTCGGGCGGACTCGGGACCATGGGCTTCGCCGTGCCGGCTGCCGTCGGAGCCAAAGCCGGCAAGCCCGATGAACTCGTGTACGCCATCGACGGCGACGGCTGCTTCCAGATGACCCCCCAGGAACTCATCACGGCGTCGGTCGAGGGGATCCCCATCAAGGTGGCGATCCTCAACAACGGCGCTCACGGCATGGTCAAGCAGTGGCAGAACTTGTTCTACGGGGGCCGCCTGTCGGCCGTCGAGCTGGGCCGGGATGTGCCCAACTATGTGATGTTGGCCGAAGCGATGGGGTGCGTCGGGTTACGGGCCGAAACACCCGACGAAGTCGGCCCCACGATCGAGAAATCGCTGTCCATCGACGACCGTCCGGTGGTCGTCGAATTCGTCACCGACACCGAGGAAATGGTGTTCCCGATGGTCCCGGCGGGCGGATCGAACGACGACATCATCCTCAGCAGGGAGGATTTGTCGTGATCCAGCACACGTTGTCCGTACTGGTTGAGAACAAGCCGTCGGTGCTCGCCCGGGTGTCCTCATTGCTGGCCCGGCGCGGCTTCAACATCCACTCGATGGCAGTCGGCCCAACCGCCGACGAAGGCATGTCGAGGATGACCATCGTGGTCGACGCTCCCGAAGTGGAGCAGGTGAAGAAGCAGCTCCACAAATTGGTGAATGTGGTTCGGATAACAGAGCTCGATCCGAACGAGTCGCTCGAACGCGAGATCATGCTGGTCCGGATCTCAGCGACCACGGGCAAGCGCGGCGAGATCCTAGAGATCGCCACGATTTTCAAAGCAACGGCCATCGATGTCGGACCAACCAGCATCGCCTTCACGGTGAGTGGTGAGCCGCGCAAGATCAACGATTTCGTTGAACTGGTCCGGCCTTTCGGGATCGTGGAACTGGTGAAATCCGGCCGTATTGCCATGGCTCGCGATTTCAAGAGCCGGAAACTCAAGGCAATCGGGTAAGGGAGAGCTCATGGCAACGATCTACTACGACCAGGACGCTGACCCGTCGGTCATCAAGGCCCGCAAGGTTGCCGTCATCGGCTACGGCAGCCAGGGCCACGCCCACGCCCTCAACCTGAAAGAGTCCGGAGTGGACGTGACAGTCGGATTGCGGGAAGGTTCCACGAGTCGGGCCGAAGCCGAAAAGGCCGGACTCGAGGTCACGACCCCTGCCGGGGCGGCGGCCGCCGCCGACGTGATCATGTTGCTGGTCCCGGACCAACACATGGGCGACCTGTATACCGAGGAGATCGCCCCCAACCTCGATGCCGACGACGCCCTGTTCTTCGCGCATGGATTCAATATCCACTTCGACGTGATCGACGTTCCCGGCGACGTCGACGTGGTCATGGTCGCACCGAAAGGACCCGGTCACCTGGTACGCCGCACGTATACGGAAGGCTCGGGGGTGCCCTGCCTGCTGGCCGTCCACCAGGACGCTACCGGCAAAGCCCATACTCTCGGTTTGTCCTACGCCAGGGCGATCGGAGGGACCCGGGCAGGCGTGCTTGAGACAACGTTCAAAGAGGAGACGGAAACGGATCTCTTTGGAGAGCAGGTCATTCTGTGCGGTGGCGTTTCATCCTTGATCAAAGCGTCGTTCGAAACCTTGGTTGAAGCCGGCTATCAGCCTGAAAGTGCCTATTTCGAGACGCTCCACGAGCTGAAGCTGATCGTCGACCTCCTCTACGAGGGGGGGTTGTCGTACATGCGGTACTCGGTGTCCGACACCGCCGAATATGGCGATTACACCCGCGGCCCGCGGATCGTCACGGATGAGACGAGAGCGGAGATGAAGAAGATCCTGGGCGAGATTCAATCGGGGGCATTTGCCAACGAATGGCTGGCCCAGGCTCGCGAGGGCGCTCCGTACCTGCTGGCACAGCGCGACTCCAACCGCCATCATCCGGTCGAGAAGGTGGGCGCTGAGCTTCGCACCATGATGCCGTTCCTCACCCCGAAGGTGCCACCGAAGTGACGTATGTGCAGCTCCCCTGTCCTGGACGGTGGCTGGCGCTTCGCCGGCCGGGCGGTCGTTAGGACCGACCCGGCCATACTGAGTACTGAGTGCCGGCTGCTCAGTATCAAGTACCCATCCTGTCCCCACAAACTCCTTGGAGCAACCATGCAAGACCGCCTCATCATTTTCGACACAACCCTGCGAGACGGAGAACAAGCACCCGGAATCGCCCTCACCCCAGACGAGAAGGTAACCATTGCCAGGCAGTTGGCCCGGCTGAGGGTCGATGTCATCGAAGCGGGGTTCGCTGCCTCGTCTCCTGGCGACTTCGAGTCGGTTTCCCGCATAGCTCGCGAGGTGAAAGGTCCGGTCATTGCCAGCCTGGCCCGTACGCACCCCGACGATATCGACCGGGCCTGGGATGCGCTGAAAGGCGCCGAGAAGGCGCGCATCCATGTGTTCAACTCGACGTCCCCGATCCACATGGAACGAATGCTCAAGAAAACCCCGGAGGAGGTCATGCAGTCTGTGATCGAAGGGGTGAAACGCGCCCGAAGCTACTGCGACAACGTCGAGTTCTCGCCGCAAGACGCCACCCGTTCGGATCCCGATTTCGTCGTAGCCGTCTGCAAGGCTGCGGTCGAAGCCGGTGCAACCACCATCAACATCCCCGACACGGTCGGATACGCAACACCCACCGAGTTTGTCGAACTGATGAGCCGCGTCTACGCCGATGTTCGGGGCGGACGCGAGGACGTCATCATCTCCACCCACTGTCACGATGACCTTGGCCTGGCCGTTGCCAACTCATTGGCAGCGATCTCGGCCGGCGCCCGCCAAATCGAAGGGGCCATCAACGGGATCGGCGAACGGGCCGGGAACACCTCGACCGAGGAGATCATCATGGCGATCAAGACCCGCCAGGATCGGTTCGGCGTCGAGATTGGGGCCGACACCACCCAGATCCTCGAGACCAGCCGCCTGGTATCGAGACTGACCGGCTATCCGGTGCAGTTCAACAAAGCCGTTGTCGGAAGAAACGCCTTCGCTCACGAGTCGGGAATCCATCAGCACGGAGTCCTCCAGGATCGTGAGACCTACGAGATCATGGACGCAGCATCCGTCGGCCAAACGAGTCAGATCATTGTTGGCAAACACTCGGGACGGGCAGGATTTGCGGACGCCTTGCGCTCGATGGACATAGCCCTGGACGACGATGAATTCGGGCGGGTGTTCTCTCGCGTGAAAGAACTGGCCGACAGAAAGGTCGAGATTACCGAACAAGAGATCCGGGCAATTATCAACGATGACTCCGGCGACGTAGACGAGGTCGTTCGATTCGTGTCCATGAAGGTGGCAGGCGGCAGTGCCATCGACCCACAGGCATCTGTAAAGGTCGAGGCACGCGGGCTTACCCTCGAGTTCGAGGGTGAGGGCGATGGAATGGTCCATGCCACGTTTGACGCCCTCAAAAAGGCCTTCGGCATCGACGCCCAACTCATCGACTACCGGGTGGTGCCCATCACCAAAGGGGCCGATGCGATGGCGGAGATCAACGTGGTTGTGCGGATGAGCGGCGAGATCTACGCCGGGCGGAGCGTGTCCACCGACGTGGTCGAAGGCTCGGCCCGGGCCTTCGTCCACGCTCTCAACAAAGCTGCCCGGACGGTCATCTCCGACTCGGTGATGGACAACCTCTGATCGGAGGCCCGATGGCGACGTATCAACTGGCGGTCATCGGCGGCGACGGAGTCGGACCGGAGGTCACGGCCCAGACACTCAAGGCCGTCGATGCGGCCGGGGTGCGTTTCGGGTTCTCGATCGATACGATCGACTACGACCTCGGGGGCGCCCGTTACCTGCGCACCGGCGAGGTCCTGCCGGAGGCGGTCCAGGTCGAGCTCAGCGGCTACGACGCCATTTTGCTGGGAGCGGTAGGCACCCCGGACGTACCTCCTGGAGTGCTGGAACGTGGATTGCTCTTGAAGCTTCGCTTCGATTTCGACCAGTACGTGAACCTGCGGCCGGTGAAGCTGTACCCCGGCGCACCGACCCCGATTGCCGGCCTCACGCCGGACCGGTGTGATCTCGTGGTGGTGCGGGAGAACACCGAGGGCCTCTATACCGGCGTGGGGTCTTTCAACCAGAAGGACACCGCCGACGAGGTCGCCGTCCAGGAGTCGGTCAACACGCGACGGGGAATCGAGCGGGTCGTACATTTTGCCTTCGATCGAGCCGTTGAGAGACGGCAACAAACTGACGCTGTGCCACAAGACCAACGTGCTGACCTACGCCGGAGACCTGTGGCAGAGGACCTTCGACCAGGTAGCGGCCGACTACCCGAATGTGACCGTTGACTACGTCCACGTCGACGCCATGTGCCTCTACCTGGTCACGCAACCTGAGCGCTTCGACGTGGTCGTCACCGACAATTTGTTCGGCGACATCATCACCGACCTGGGAGCGGCGGTACAGGGCGGGATGGGCCTGGCCGCCTCGGGCAATCTCGACCCGGAACGCCGTCACCCATCCATGTTTGAGCCGGTGCACGGTTCCGCCCCCGACATTGCCGGGCGCGGGTGGGCCAACCCGATCGCTGCCGTGTTGTCGGGAGCGATGTGCCTGGACCATCTGGGCGAGCACGATGCTGCTGCGGCAGTGGAGCAGGCTGCCGCCTCGATGATCCCGGAGTTGGGATCCATGGGCGGTCCCGACATGGGCATGTCCACGGATGAGATCGGAGATTTGATAGCGGAGCGCCTGTAGTAGCCCCTCGCCTCGTCGGGTGCGGCTAGGTGGGCGAACTGAAACGAGCCGTTCGTTGTCAGTTGTCGTCCACGCTCTCCGCTCCGCCGCCCAGGGCGGCTTCGCGCCTCTCCCGCCGGCGGTGATCTATCGCGGTTTTTGTGCGACGGTTGTGTGGTGGCGCGTCAGTGGCGCATCCTGTGGGTGTCTAGGCCCGTGAGGAGGCGCCACTGTGCGAGCTGATCAGTCTCATGAGAAGTATGTCATGGCTTTGATGCGGGTGATACGGGAGGCCCCGTCGGTGGCGGAGGGGTGTCGGATGGTGGGGATTCACCGGTCGACGTATTACCGGTGGCGCAAGAAGTTGGCTCGTGAGGTGTCGTTGGTTGGTGCGGGCCGGCGGGTGTCAGCCGAGCGGGTCCGGTTGGAGGCTGAGGTGGTGGCGTTGGCGTTGGCGAACCCGCCGTGGGGACCGGAGATGTTGTTTCATTGGTTGGTGCGGGCTGGGGTTCGGGTTGGGTCATCAACTCAGGTGTGGCGTATCTTGAGGACCCACGGGTTGAACACCGCCTATCGCCGGTTCGAGTTGATGCGCCTGGCGATCGGTTTGGAGGCACCTGCCGAGCTGGTGCTCCCATCCCAAACCCACCGGCCCCCCATGGGTCGTCTCGAGGCTGAAATTCCTGGCGATTTAGTCCAGATGGACTGTTTCCATATCGGCAAGATCCGGGGCGCCAAGATCGCCGGATATGGACAAGGCACCGTCTGGCAATACACCGCTATCGATGTCGCCTCGTCGTATGTGTGGGCAGAGATCCACACCTCGCGTCACAACCCCGACCCGGTACGTACTACCGCTCTCGCCCACCGGGTCGCCACCGAACTAGCCGGCTGGGGTTGGGAACTGACCGCTATCACCACCGACAACGGCAACGAATTCAAAGCCGACCTCTTCGCCGACTCGGTCACCGCCGCCGGCATAGACCACCGCCGGATCACCCCCGGCCGACCCCAAACCAACGGCAAGTCGAACAAGTCCAAAACACCATCCTCCGCGAGTTCTGGCACCCCACCCTGGTTGGATACACCGAACCCTCCCTCACCGGACTACGCCAAGGCCTCGCCGACTACCTCACCTGGTACAACACCCTCCGACCCCACAACGGAAGATGGAACAACGGGCAACCACCCACCAACATCATCCAACCCAACACAGGAAACCAACCATGAACCGTCGCACCCATCGCGCAATGCAACACCGCCAACAGGAGAGGCAAACGCTCACTCGGTTGGTCCTCCTCCCCTTCCGGACGGCGGGAGGGCGTCAGGGGGTGGGTCGAAGAGAGCCAGTCATCAGTCGTCAGTTCTACCTTCTCCGCTCGCTTTGCTCGAACGCCTCCTGCGGGTAGGACAGGCAGGGAAGAACCGGGGCTCGTAGGCCCCGGTTCTTCCCTCGCGAATGGTCCTACGTTGGCGGTGTGCAGATGGCCAGGTGTTGCTTGATGAGGCCCTCCTGGATCTCATAAAGCGAGAAGCAATCGAACTCAAGTACGTCCATGAACGTGACCGATTGCGGTATCGACACCCAGGCCCCATTCACTGACATTGGCCCGAGATTCTCGACCGCGAAACCCTGGGAACGGAATTGGGTCATTCTCTGTTCCATCTGGGCCAGGCTGTATGTCATGCCGGCATTGCTATCAAACTCGGTGAAGTCGTCGGTCACCGTCGCCGACCATGCTGCAAAATCATTGGCCGCAAAGGCCGCTTGGTTCTCCTCAACAAGCGCCTCCATGTCGCTCAGTACGAGGTTGTCGACGAGGAGCCAGGCGCCCCCTGCCACGATCACCGTCAAGAGAACAACCAGAGCCAGGATCAGCCATCGGTTGTTGCGGGTGACCGTCTCGATGGTTCGCATCGGTTTGTCGATTGCTTTTTCCATGGTGTCCATAACTTCCCCTCTCGTTTCCAACTTCGTGGCTCGACCGTTTCGTTTTCGCCATCGCCACGCCAGGGTCAGGGTGGTAGCAAGCAACACCGCTCCGCCGCTGGTGCCCGCCACGACCAGCGCCAGGACGCTG
Source organism: uncultured Actinomycetota bacterium (assembly GCA_963715305.1). GTDB lineage: Bacteria > Actinomycetota > Acidimicrobiia > Spongiisociales > UBA4744 > UBA4744. The sequence continues at coordinate 36,051 of CAVQSB010000003.1, read as the reverse complement.
ACGTCGTCCGGCGTTACCGCCCGCAACAACCCGGACCCCCCGAAGGCCACGTCCAGGACCGATCCCGGGCCCAGCAGCCAGCGACCGGCAACGACCCCACCGACGAAGACCAGCACCGCTGCGGCCGTCGTTGCGGCTATCCAGACTCCGTGCAGCCACGATGGCGTCCTGGCCATCTCCGGACGGGCCGCCCGCCGTTCGATGTCCGTCCACTGGTAGGGCGCTTCGAGGAGGTCGAGTGCTTCGAACCGCTCTCGCAGATCACGCATCGCCTTCACCTCCCTCGAGTAGTTGCCGTAATCGCCTGCGCCCCCTGGTGAGCTGCATGCGAACTCCGGCCGGAGTGGAGCCGACCATCCGGGCGATCTCGGCCGTTCCGTACCCGCCGTAGTAGTGGAGTACCAGGCAGACCCGGGGCCGCTCGGGAACGCTTCGCAGGGCGGCCAGGAGTTCCCAGGCCGGTTCGGGGTTGCGCGTCGACGGCACGTCCAACAACGGAGCCGATCGGCGCCGCTCCTGCAGGCGGCCGGCCGCAATCCGGAACGCCGATTTCCACACCCATCTTTCCGGCGAGCGGATGGCACTCCCCCGCCGCAACGCCTGGGCAAAGGCCTCGGCTACTGCGTCGTCGGCAACGTGCCGGTCCTGGGCGTAGGCGAACACGGCTCGCCACAATCGCGTACCGTGTTCTCGGTACACCGTCTCGAGATCTGGCCGGGTGGCCACCGTTGTGGCTTGACCCTCCATGCGGCTCCTCGCCGAACGCGTCGACGGCCCCCATGTGATGCTCCTATCCGAAACAGCGACCGACTCTTCTTCCATATCACCCCTACAGGGGCCGAGAGGGGGAAAAGTGCAACACCGTTTCTCGGGAGACCGTCACTTGCACCGTACGGTGCCGCATCCGGATCGTGCCAGGGCCGAGGGACCTATTCGGCCTCCGGGACCTCGAGGGGCTCGGGCGCTCCCCCTTCCCAACGAGCTTCGCTCGTCAGGGGGGAGACGAAAGACACCCTCTCCGCTTCGCCGCCTGACCCCCTACCCCAGCGGCTCCCGCCGCTGCGGTACTTTCCCCCCAGAAGGAGGACTATCAGCTCCGCTCCACTCCCGCCAGCGGGCGAGGCTAAGTCAACGTCAGGACGACCGTCCCAACGGAAACCGGCCGGCGCGACTGAGCATCCCGGGGACTTGCTTGCCGAGGCGCTCCCCGAGCCAGGGAGGTATCTCGAGGAGGCGGTCCAGATCCACACCGGTCTCGATTCCCATCCGGTCGAGCATGTAGGCAAGGTCCTCGGTGGGGATGTTGCCGGTGGCTTCCGGAGCGAAGGGACACCCGCCGATGCCACCGATCGATGCATCGAGGACCCGCACCCCAGCCTCGAAGGCCGCATAGGCGTTGGCCAGACCGGTGTTGCGGGTGTTGTGGAAGTGGCAGCGGATCGGAACATCGCCGATCACCTCGCGGACCGCCGCGACCAATCGGGTTACCGAACGCGGGTCGGCAACGCCGATCGTGTCGCCCAAAGCCAGCTCGGAGGCACCCGCCGCTGCCGCCCGCTCGGCGATCTCGATGACCCGCCCTATCGGGGTCTCTCCCTCGTACGGGCATCCGAACGAAGCGCCAATGGTGAGTGTCACCGGCACTTTCCCGGCGGCCGACACCACTACCTCCTCGAAGGCAGTCACGGTCTCGAAAGTGGTGACACCCTGGTTCTTCTGATTGAAGGTGTCCGTGGCCATGACGCTGAAGTTGATCTCGTCGACGCCCGCCGCCAGGGCCCTGGTGAACCCCCGCGCGTTGAGCGCCAGACCGATGCGCGAGAACCCGGTTGATTCCGCCAGAGATTGCATGACCGCGTCTCCATCGGCCATTTGTGGCACGAGCGCGGGGTTGACGAAGCTGGCGGTCTCGATCCGGCGCAAACCGGCCGCGGCCAGCATCCCAATCAGCTCAACCTTGTCTTCCGTCGTCAGGATGAGCGACTCGTTCTGCAGACCGTCGCGCGGCCCTACCTCAACGATCTCAACAGCCACTGCTGATCACTCCTGCGGCAGCCGGGGGGCTACTCGCGATGGAGGTGTCTCGAATTTCGGAACCGACGGCTTCTGCTTGCGAATGAGCTTCATGACTTCACTCAGGGCGCGTTCCATTTGCGGGTCATGCCCATCCCGATAGTCCTGGGGCTTGATATCGACCTCGATGTTGGGATCGGTCCCGTAATTCTCCACTCCCCAACCGACATCCTCAAACCAGAAGGAGAACTCGGGCTGCGTGGTGATCGTCCCGTCGACAAGCGCATGTCGCGGGAAGATGCCCACGACCCCACCCCAGGTTCGCTTGCCGATCAGCGGACCCAACCCGAACAGCTTGAACGCATGGCTGAAGATGTCACCATCGGAACCCGAGTACTCGTCGGTGAGAGCCACCATGGGTCCCATCGGTGCGTCCTCCGGGTACGACTGGGGCTGGCCCCAACGGGTCAGGTCGTAGCCAATCCGGCGCCGCACCAGTTTCTCGAGCAACAGCTGCGAGACGTGGCCACCCCGGTTCTGACGGACATCGATGATCAACCCGGGGCGATCGACCTCGGTCCCGAAGTAACGGTGAAACTCTGAGAAACCCCACGGCCCCATATCGGGCACGTGCACATATCCAACCCGGCCATCGGTTTCAGCATGAACGCGGGACCGGTTCTGCTCGACCCAATCCCGGTAACGCAATAACTCCTCGGACCTCAGAGTATCAACGGCCACAACGCGTGGGTTGCGCCGCCCCCGACGTACGGTCAGGTGCACCGTCCGGCCTGCCCGATCCACGAGGCGTTCGTAGGGAGAGGCCGTACCGTCCACCGGCCGTCCGTCGACGGCCAGGAGGGCGTCGCCCTCGGCGATGTCAAGACCGGGAGCCAGCAACGGCGACGAAGCTTTCCCATCCCATGAATCGCCCCTGGGGATGCGTGCCACCCGCCAGGTTCGGCCCCGCAGCTCGAGATCGGCACCCAGGAATCCCTGGAACCAGCGCGGCTCGGGCCGGTAGTCGCCCAGCAATTCGTAGGCGTGCGAGGTCCCCAGTTCGCCCTGCATTTCCCACATGAGATCCGAGAACTCGGCTCGCGAACCCACGCGATCGACCAAGGGAAGGTAGCGCTCGTAAATCGCCGTCCAGTCGATCCCGGCCATCGTTTCGGTCCAGTACTGATCGCGCTGCAACCGCCAGGCTTCCCGATACATCTGGCGCCATTCCAGGGCGGGCACCACTTCGATGCGGATACGGCCCAGATCGACGAGGCCCGATTCCCGGCCGGGTTCTTCAGGCTTCTTGTCTGCCTCTTTCCACGCAATCGGAACCACCCGCAGTTTGTTCGCTCCCCATATCCCGAGCACCTGACCGTTGAGCGAAACCGAGAAGGTCGACATGGTCTCCGTGACGGTCTCTACCTTCTCCTGGGCGAAGTCGTACGCCTCGAGACGTCCTTTCGGGGCTGCCTCGCCTGAAGCCCAGTCTTGCCCGAGGCTCCCCTCCACCGGGAACGAAGAGAACAGGACCCGCCCTTTTGCTCCCACAACCTTGCCGTAGCGGCCTTCCGGAACCGGGAAAGCGACCACACGATCCTCGATGCCGGACAGGTCGATCGTCACAGGAGAAGGTTGGGGTACCTCGTCCTTCTTGCCGCCTGCCTTTTCTTCGGCCTGCTTCTCGTCTTTTTGATCGTTGGGTGCTCCCGGCGGTCGGGGGGGCCGGGTGGCCGTTGCGAACGGATTGACCGCGTCTGCCCCAAGAGGAATCAGATAGGGCCTCATGCCTTTGGGGAACCCGAGATCGAAGTACTGGCTGTCGTAGACCGGATCGAAGACCCGGAGCGACAGGAAGTACAGAAAGCGCCCCTCCGGATCGAACGACGGATACCCGTCGACGAAATCCGGACGGGTCACCTCAGTGACCTTGCCGGACGTCGAGTCGTAGAGCTGCACGGTGGCGTTCCGACGCGATACGAAAGCTCCAAACGCCAGCCACCGGCCGTCGGCAGACCAGCTCAACCCCAGGATCCTCTGGAAGGGGCTGTGAGCGATCACCTTGAACGTCCCACTCTCGAGATCGACCAGCACGACTTCCTGTCGTTGGTTCGTGAGCGCCACCCGTCCGGCCCCGGCCGGCGCCGCCTGCAGCTGATCGGGACGTCCTATGTCGCCACTGATCCTGGTCTTCTCGCCGCTTCCGTCTGCGTTGAAGACAATCAAAGACTCTTCGCCTTCTTCGTCGGTGATCGCCACCAACCGTTTCCCGTCGGGAAGCCAGGAGGCGAGTCGATAACGGTCCGACGAGATGTTCCCGTGACGAAGCGGGGCTCCTTCCCACAGGGGCATGCTGAACACGCCACCCCGCGCTGCCGCAACGAGGGAATGCCCCTCAGGATGCAGGTCGAATCCCTCTACGAAACCGTTGGGGCTGATGAACTTCCGGTTGCGCTGGCTCCGGGAGCTGCTGACCTTCACAGGTACCGGCTCGGCCGTCCCGGTCTCCGGATCGAACCGGTAGACGTCGGCGCCCGCGTGGTAGACGACGTGTTGGCCATCCGTGTTGGGAAAGCGGGCATAGAACTCATCGCCGTGCGTGTGCCGGGTGAGGCCCCGTCCCGTTGGTGTGCAGGAATAGAGGTTGCCGGTCCCCTCATGATCGGAAACGAAGTAGATGCGCGAACCGATCCACATCGGTGAAGCCAGGTTGGCTTCGAGCTTGATCAAGGGCCGAAAGGTGCCATCCCCGGTCCGGTCGATCCACAAGGTCCCGGCCGTGCCGCCCCGGTACCGTTTCCAGCGGGCCGGATCATATGAGTTGCGACCGATGACCACCCCGGGTCCGTCCGGTTGGTACGAGATCGCCCGCGCCGGTCCGACATTGAGCGCTTCGGGAGCAACCCCGGAAAGCGGCACGGCATGAAGATGCATGAAACCCCGGAACCCCTGTTTCCAGTCAGTGGCGACGATGACCCGGCTGCCATCGGGACTCCAGCCGACGACCTGGGTCAAGGCCCCCATGAAGGTGAGACGAGTGGCGGGCCCCCCATCGGCGTCCATGACCCACGCCTCCGGATGGCCCTCATCCCTGCTGGTAAAAGCAATCTTCGATCCGTCGGGAGAGAAGACCGGAAAAGAGACCGTTCCCGGGTTGGCCGTCAATCGGCGCGCCACCCCACCACCGGATGGGACCGACCAGAGGTCGTCCTCGCTGGCGAATGCAATCGTGTCGCCGTGGACGGTCGGGTGGCGGTAATAGCCGAGATCAGCGGACATGGGGCCTCCAGGAACTGCTCCGAATGGGTCGGTGAGGATGCTAAACGGGACCGGTTCACTCTGCAGCACCAAACAGAGCAAAGCCCCGGATTGGCCGGGGCTTCGCTCTGAATCGAGTCCGGCAGGATTAGCCGTCGACGAACCCGTTGTCAGTCAACCAGGTAGCCGCGATGTCTTCCGGGTCGAGTTGCTCAATGTCGAACTGACGGTTCATCTCGGTCAGCTCGGCCGTGGTGAGCGCCGCGCTCAACCTGTTGAGCAGCGACTCGAGATCATCTCCGTACTCGTCCGCCAGGGTTTCGGTCAAAACTGGTACGACATTGTCTGCGGCCAACAGGTTCTGGTCGTCCTCTAGCAAGACCCAACCGCGATCGGCGATCACACCGCTCGTCGAGAAGAGCACGGCGACGTCAATCTCTCCGGCGGCCAGGGCCTGCACGGTGATAGCGCCGGCATCCAGCGGTACGAAGTCGGCGCTCAGATCGAGCCCGTAGGCCGATTGGAGACCTGGGATACAGAAGGCGTTCGTCGCGCAATCTGGCGGACCTCCGAGGGCGAGATCCGCACCTTTGGCGGCCAGATCGCTGAGGGTGGTGATGCCGAGGGTTTGGCCGGTCTCGGCTGTGATCACAAATGCGTTGGTATCCACAGCCGGAGCCGGATCGAAGGCCACGAGACCCTTGTCCGCCAGGTAGCCACGTAGCTTTTCGGTTGTCTCCGTGGCATCCCCGGTTGCCTCACCGGAGAACCCGTTCAAGAATTCGAGCATCGAAGCGGCGTACTCGGGGGTCAAGTTGATGTCGCCGCTTTCGAATGATGCAATCACGATGTCACGAAAGCCACCTAGCGGCTGAATCGACACCGGATAGCCTTCGGGCTCCAGTGCCTGGGCGTAGATCTCCGCAAGAATGGCCGACTCGCCGAAGTCCTGAGCACCGATTTTGATCTCAGTGTCATCACCCGAACTGCATGCCGCCGCGACCAGCGCGAAGGAGAGCAGTATCGCCCCAATAACACCACTGCGGCGCAAAATCCGCATGGGTTCTCCCTTCCTAGTTGACAAGGCCATCGAGGCCCATGACCACAACCTACCCAGGGTTGGGACTATTCCCAACCCTGCCTTCACACGGCAATTGAGTCGACCTGAGCACGGCCCCGGGCACTAACCCCCGGGGGCAGCACCCAGCGTTCGGCAAACGAAAAAGCCAGATCGGCAAGGATGGCAAGACCAGCGACGAGCAGGCCGCCGGCGAGTACCCACACATCGTTGCCTTGCGCAAACCCGTCGATGAGATACCGACCGAGACCACCCCATCCAATAACCGCACCCAAAGTAGCTGTGGCAATAACTTGAACGGTCGTCACCCGAATCGCGGTCCAGATCACCGGCATGGCGAGCGGGAGTTCGATACCGACGAGCAACTGACGGTCGGTCATCCCCATACCCTTGGCTGCTTCGACAGTGGCCTGGTCTACCTCCCGGACGCCGGTGAACGTGTTGGTAAAAACCGGTGGCATGGCGAGAGCCACCAGGGCAACGAAGGTCGGCCAGGGCCCCAGGCCGAGGCCGAGACGGAGGCTCAACGGGAAAGCGAGAGCGACGATCCCAAACGACGGCACCGCCCGCCCAACGTTGACCAGCGCAACGGCCAAGAAGGCGCCCCGCCGACGATGACCCATCCAGACGGCAGGTGGCAACGCAATCGTCACGGCAACCAGAGTCGCAAATAGTGAGAGTCCAAGATGATCGACAATCCGCACCAACAGCCCATCGTCGCCGGTCCAACTCTGCGCTGATAGAAAGAATTCGAGAACGTCGGCGAGGAGACTCACGCCGGTCTCCGATGAGCCCACGGGGCCATTCGCCGCTCGATGTACAAGAAAAGGAGGTCGAGCAGCACGGCCAGCAGGACAGAGAGGACAATGCCAACCAGGATCTCGGTGAGGAAATCTCGACGGAGACCGCGCAGGATGAAAGCGCCGTATCCGCCTTGACCAATCAAGCTCGTCACCGTGACCAGACCAACCGTCGTAACCGACGCGACCCGCAGGCCGGCCACGATGACCGGGATGGCCAGCGGAATCTGGACTTGCCAAAACGCTTGGCGACTGGGGTATCCCATTCCGTAAGCAGCCTCAAGGACTGCAGGAGACACTCCGTCGATCCCGGCGACGATATTTCGGATCAAGATGAGCAGCGTGTACGAAACCAACCCGATCTCCGCGGTGAGGATCGAGAGTCCGGTGAATGGAACCAAGAACGCAAACAGCGCGAGGCTCGGAATCGTGTACAGCACTCCCGTGATCCAGGTGATTGGGTTGTAGGTAACCCGATAGCGGATGGCGAGCATGGACAGGCCCAAGGAAATGACCAGGCCCACGGTCAACGCGATGCCGGTCAGCGCAACATGCTCCGTTGTACGAGCCCAGATATCGTCAAGGTGCTCCGCAATCCACTCCCACCGAATGAAGGGCTGGCCCTCCAGCTGGGCCAGGATCATTGCGTTATCTCGTCACTAATGCGACCGGCGGTCAGCATGCCCAGATACCTGTCGCCGTCAAATACAGCCGCCACTTTGGCCCGGGTACTCACAATGGCGTTGAGCGCTTCTTTGAGGGTGGCCGACGTAGTGAGACGGCTCCGGAAGGGTCTGAGGTCATGTGCCGGTACCCCGCCGAGGCCCTCGACCTCTGCCAGATACAGCCAACCGAGGAGCGTGTGGTCGGTACCGACGCCCACCCAGTCGACCTCATACCGGGCCGCCATCGTCCTGGCATCCTGGAACGAAGTCCCGGGGGCGACCACCGGTCCCGGATCGAGATCGACGGCGTGAATCGGGATCAGGGAAAGCCGTTTCAGCCCGCGATCGGTGCCCAGGAACTCGGCGACGAAGTCATTGGCGGGCTCCCGGAGAATGTCTTCGGGAGGTCCGATCTGTTCGAGCACTCCCCCTACATTGAGAATCGCTACCCGGTCACCAAGCTGGATGGCTTCGTCGATGTCGTGGGTGACAAACACGATGGTCTTGTGTAGTCGCGCTTGCAGACTGAGCAGCTCAACCTGCAGACGCGTGCGGACGATCGGGTCGACCGCGCCAAACGGTTCGTCCATCAACAAGACCGATGGGTCGGCCGCCAGCGCCCGGGCGACACCAACACGTTGTTGTTGGCCGCCCGACAACTCGGCCGGATACCGGTCGGCCATGTCGGTTTCCAGACCGACCAAATCAATCAATTCTTCGACCCGTTGGTCGATCTTGGCCCGGTCCCAGTCCAACAATTTCGGGACGGTGGCGATGTTCTGGGCAATGGTCCGATGGGGAAAGAGGCCGGTCTGCTGGATCACATATCCGATGTTCCGGCGCAGCAGGTGCGGTTCGGTTTCGATCGCGTCGACTCCCGCGACCCAGATGTTGCCCGAAGTCGGTTCGATGATGCGGTTGATCATCTTCAGGGTGGTCGTCTTGCCACAACCCGAAGGGCCGACCAGCACAACGATCTCCCCTTCCGGAACCTCGATGGAGAGATCAGCGACGGCGGGAGCACTGCTGCCCGGAAACGTCTTCGAAACATGTTCCAGCCGGATCATGGCATCAGTCATAGTGCTCCCACGGGTGAGAGCAGCCTAATCAGAGTGGCCAGTCCTCAGTTTTCAGTCGTCAGTTGGACACACGCGCCCCACCCGCTGGATGCAAAAGAAATGGGAACAGGCCGAGGTGCCCAGCAGAGAATCGGGATCAGGCGGCTATTGGGGGGGACGGATTCCGCCGTGGGGTATCCCCCACGTGGCCTGCGCCGGCACACGGACTGCCGCACGCTTCGCGGCGATCAGCCACCAGGCACCCGCGGCGGCGAGGGCTGTTGACGCACCGGCCAGCGGGGCGATGGGGAAACCACCGGATTCCTCAGCGTCTCTCGTTGAAGACTCTGAGTTTTCGGCCGGCGCAGCTGCCGTCAACGTGTCATTGGTTTCGATCGGCCCGGGGGTCGTCGAAGCAGACACCGAGGTCGTGGTTGTCGAAGACATCGGCAGTACGACCTCGGCAGCTGTCGTCGTCGAGGTAGTGGGCGGAGCAGTCGTCGGCGAGGTGGGAGGCGGAGCGGTCGTTGTCGTTGGAGCAGGCGAAGTGGTTGTCGTCGAGGTAGCGGGCGGAGCGGTCGTTGTCGTTGGAGCAGGCGAAGTGGTTGTCGTCGAGGTAGCGGGCGGGGCAGTCGTCGTCGTGGCGGGCGGCGCAGTCGTCGTCGTCGTGCTGTAGTCGTAGGGGCACAGGGTGGTACCCGGGACGGATCCACCCGACTCCTGCACAAACACAACGGTCACATACATGGCGCCGTTTCCACCGGTAGCGAATTCGATACCGACGCGGTTGAATCCCGCGTAGAGATTGTTTTCGCAGTGACCTTTGGACTCCATGAACATGCGGTGGATGGTCGAAACGCCCCACCCGTACGCGATGTTCTCACCGATCCTGGTCCACGGGCCCGTGACTCCAGCCGACAAATCCGTCCGGTGCTGGAACGTGCCGGTTGAGGCCATCCACGCGGAGTGATCGGCGGCGATCTGCACCAGGTCGTCACGGAAAGAGAGCGGTTGGGCGCCGACGGCCGCCCGGTCCTGATTGATGAGGCTCAGGAGTTGCTGGGCTTCACTGCCGACCGCCCAGGCCTGCATGGGTTGTGTGACGGTGGAGATCCCGAAGAATCCCACGACCAGGAAGGCGATGGCCGCCACACGCACAGAGGCGGGGCGACCATCGACCGAATCGGTGCCAGCGCGACCACGGTTGACTGCCATTACCCATAGGCATCGGCAGACCTCAAAAGAGCTTGAGGGCGATTCGCGCTGAGAGTGGGCGTCTCAGCAACGAAGCAAAGTCAGCGTTCAGGCGCGATCACACCGCCAACGAGACGTCCATCGCCGTCTACCACGGGGATTGGGGCACCGTCGAACAGCTCGGTCAACCGTTCCGCCTCCTCATAGCTATCTCCCACGTCGAGAAAGACGGGTTCGTCCATCAAGTCGCCGACACTGACACTCTGGTCGGCCCCATCCAGGGCTTCGCGGCGAACCAAACCAACGAGTTTCCCCGCATCGACTACGGCCGCGACCGAATACTCCATCAGCCGCAAGGCGTCGCCAACCAGAAGGTGGGTGCTGACATAGGCAGGCTCGTCCATACGGTGGTAGACCCGACCGGGCGCTTGTTGTACGACGATAGCGCCCGCCGGCGCCCTTTGCCGTAGGCGGACTCCCGTCCCGAAAAACGCCCGTTGCAACCACCAACCGCCCGGTGCGCCGAGCACCAACAACGCATCGGGGGGGAGCGCCTCGATCAGCTCCGGGGCCCCAGCGGTCTCGACGACCCGGTACGACAATCCCGGCATCTTTCCAGCCAGAGTCTTCACGATTCTCCGAGCCGCCGGAAGGTCGTCGGGAGTTGGATAGGCAGACACCATCTCGGCCGAAACACCAAGCGCGTCGCCCAGCCGCCAGGCGATCCGGGCGGCAAGGGCCGAATGGGGACCGCTGCCGACCGCCGCCGAAACACTCCCTACCTTCTCCGCAACGAAGTCAGAGGGGACGGCCACGCTCACGAAGTCGAAACCAGGAGGCAGGCGACGCGTCACCAGGAGATCCGCCCGTTCCTCAATGCAATCCGTCCGGATGTCGCCCTGTACGCGGGTAGGCGAGCCACCATCGAGCAGGTTGGCCAACTCCGCGCATCCTCTGCCACGAGTCCACACAACCCGGAACGGTTTGTCGGGCATGATGGGGTTTTCAAAGGCAGCAGCCATAGGGTTCACCCTCGGGTGTACTCAACGCCCAGGCCGTCACCATACCGTTAACTTGGGAATCAGAGCTAAGCGTCGTAGATTTCTCGGCGAGGTAACAACATGCAATTAGGTTCACCAAACCAAATCAGCTCAACCGAACGGCGAGTTTCGATCACTCCGGACGTAGCCACCCGGTTGGCCAAACAAGGTTTCACGGTGGTCCTCGAAGCCGGAGCCGGAGTCGCAGCCGGGTTTCCCGATCACTTCTACGAGGAAGCCGGAGCGACGATCGGCGACGCTGCAGCCGTTTGGGGTGCCGAGCTGGTGGTGTGCCTCTCGGCCCCCACCGATGATCAGGTCGGCCTCTTGCGCCGTGGTGGCATCCTCCTCGGCCTCCTGGAGCCTCTCGATCAGCCGCACCGGGCTGAGGCGCTCGCCGCGGCAGGCGTGACTGCCCTGGCCTTCGAAACGCTGCCCCGCACCACCCGGGCCCAACCGATGGACGTCCTCTCCTCCCAAGCGACCGCCGCCGGCTATCAGGCAGTACTGATCGCAGCGGTTGCGCACGGCAAGTTCTTTCCGATGCTCACTACCGCGGCCGGGACGATCCGGCCGACGAAGGCCCTGGTGCTGGGGGCCGGCGTGGCCGGCCTGCAAGCCATCGCCACCGCCAAGCGTCTCGGAGCGATCGTGTCTGCATACGACGTGCGGGCCGCCGCCGCGGAACAAGTCGAGAGCCTCGGGGCTCGCTTCGTTCATCTCGAGATGGAACAACAGGACGAGACCAAGACCGGCGGCTACGCCAGGGAGCTCGAGGCCGACGCTCAGGCACGACTTCTCATGCAACTTGGCGACTATGTGGCCCGTAACGATGTTGTGATCTCAACGGCAGCGATCCCCGGGAGGAAGGCACCGATGCTGGTAACCCGTGACATGGTCGAGAAGATGGCACCCGGTTCGGTGATCGTCGACCTGGCGGTAGCCACGGGTGGCAACTGTGAGCTGAGCAAAGCCGACGAGCAGGTAATCCACAACGGGGTGATCGTCATTGCCCCTACGGATCTCGTTTCGGGCGTCGCCGCGCACGCCAGTCAGATGTATGCGAGGAACGCTGCCTCAGTACTCGTGCATCTCTTGCAGGAAGAGGGCGTTGTCATCGACTTCGAGGATGAGATCACCGCCGGTCTGTGTATCACCCACGAGGGTCGGGTTACGAACGAACGGGTCAAATCCATGCTGGAAGGAGGGTCCGGCTAATGGCCGATCTCGTCATTCCGATCACCGTGTTCGTCCTCGCCGCCTTCATCGGTTTCGAGGTCATCACCAAGGTGCCACCCCAACTCCATACCCCGCTCATGTCAGGCTCCAACGCGATCTCCGGAGTCACGATCATCGGTGCGCTGGTAGTGGCCGGGGCCGGGGATACCACTACGGCGTCGATACTCGGCTTCCTGGCGGTCGCCTTTGCCACCATCAACGTCGTTGGAGGCTTCCTCGTGACCGATCGGATGCTGGAGATGTTCCATCACAAGAAGGACAAGAAGGAGACGCCATGAACATAGCCCTGGCCTCCTTCCTGTACCTGATCGCGGCAGTTGCCTTCATTGTGGGACTCAAGCGTCTGCAGTCGCCCGTGACCGCCCGGGGCGGCAACCAGCTGGCGGCCTTCGGCATGCTGCTTGCCATCGTGGTGACGCTCCTCGTCACCGACATCATCAGCCCGTGGATCGTCGTTGCCGGCCTGGTGGTCGGTGGCGCCGTTGGCGGCTTCCTGGCTCGGACGGTTGAAATGACTGCCATGCCGCAGCTGGTGGCGGCTTTCAACGGCTTCGGCGGCGGCGCCTCAGCACTGGTCGCGGCAGCCGAGTTTCTCACCGTCGATTCCCTGCCCCTGCGCACCGACATCACCATCGTCCTGTCCACCGTGATCGGCGCGGTGACCCTGTCCGGCTCGTTCGTTGCGTTCGGCAAGCTGCAGGGGTTGATCTCTGGTCAGCCGGTCGGGTATCCCGGCCAGAAGTTCGGGGATCCTCTCGTTGCCGCCATCATCGTCGGCTTGAGCATATGGGTGGTCCTGGGCGGAGGCGGGCTCGTGCTGTGGCTCCTTGTGCTGACCGCAATGGTCCTGGGCGTGATACGGGTTCTGCCGATCGGTGGAGCGGACATGCCGGTGGTTATCTCGTTTCTGAATGCCTTTTCCGGGTTGGCCGCCTCGATGGCCGGTTTCGTCATCGAATCGAACGCTCTGATCATCAGCGGTGCCCTGGTGGGGGCTTCCGGGCTGATCCTCACCAACATCATGGTCAAGGCGATGAACCGCTCCCTCGGCAACGTGCTCTTTGGCGCTTTCGGGGCGGCGGCGATGGAGGGCGGGCCGGGCGAGATCGGCGAAAAGCCGGTGCGCTCGGCCACGGCCGACGACGTGGCCGTGACCCTGGCATATGCCGGTTCGGTGATCGTGGTCCCCGGCTACGGCCTGGCGGTTGCCCAAGCACAGCACAACCTCAAGGAACTGACCAACCTGCTCGAGGAGCGCGGTGTTGAAGTCCGATACGCCATCCACCCGGTGGCAGGACGCATGCCGGGGCATATGAATGTGCTCCTCGCCGAGGCGGACGTGGAATACGACAAGCTCTACGATCTCGACCAGATCCAGGACGAATTCCCTCGGACCGACGTTGCCTTGATCGTCGGGGCCAATGACGTTGTCAATCCGGGGGCCCGCGACGACGAGACCAGCCCGATCTACGGCATGCCCATACTCGATGTTGACAAGGCGACGACGGCGATCGTGATCAAGCGCAGTCTCTCCCCCGGCTTCGCCGGCATCGACAATCCCCTGTTCTATATGGACAACACGCTGATGTATTTCGCAGATGCCAAGCGAGCCATGAGCGACCTGGTGGCCGCCGTCAAAGAGGCGTAGGGCCGGGCCGTCAGGCACCCACCCGGCGCAACACTCTCGTGACGCCGACCAGCAGAGCTAGGGCGAACACGGCTGTGCTCAACAACAGCGCCGTAAACCCGGTCAACGAGAACGCCGAGGCGTTGACGGCTACCACCACCATGAGACCCCCAAACAGCAGTGGACGGGGCCATCCTGCGACACCGCGCAACTGATCAACCCTCGTGGTAGCGATCCAGATCAAGACCGCAAGTGCCATCACCACGAAGACGGCCTGAACGGCCGCCAGGCTTCCCCAGAACGTCAGAAGCACCGCTAAGCCAACGGTTCCAAACCCAAGGCCGACATCACGGCCCGCTTGTTGGGCACGCTCTCTTCCGGACATAGGGGTCACGCTAGTTCGCAGCCGGCCATCACCCATGTTTGGCTGAGGCTCTGCCGCCAAGAAACCCAGTTGCATCTATTGGTAGACCAACTCGAAGACTTCGCATACGACCGGCATCATCTCGTCCGCCTCCATGCCTATGGACGCCAGTTCTCGCGTGAAGAAGTCCCGATGCACTCGACGCCAGTACTCCAACGACCCGTCGCCTTCGCCTTCCGTTGCTGCGAACTCTGGAGTGACTTCGGCGTATGGCACGATCTCGACCGAAGTGGTGACAATGACGCAGAGCGCTTGACCGGAGTAGTCGGTGATGACGCTGTAGTCGCCAACCCTCGGAAGTGCCTCGTCCTCGTGCTCGTACATGACCTGGGCTCCTGCCGTGGCCCGCTTGGTTCCCGCCATGACGAGTGCGGCCAAGTTGGCTGCGAGTTCCTCTCCATCACCGAAGTACCAGGCCGTGAATCGCTTGGAGGTGGTATCGCCATGTTCGCCGATCGATTCCAGGTAGTCCGCCCACATGAGCAATGCAGAGTTCGAGACCGTCATTGTGTCCCTCCAGGGCGCTCAAGCTACCAGCGCCGCCAGTGAGCCGGCGAGTTGCTGGAGCATAAGAGATGCAGCCAACTCGCGCGCGGCCGAACTGGCTGCTAGACCGGTCAATGGACAGACATCGCTACGAACCAGACCCAGGAAAGAGAAACAATGGACTTCCAAGATGTCATCCGGAAACGCCGAATGGTGCGCAACTACATCGATGAACCTGTGGATGCCGCCACCGTCGATCGTTTGATCGAGGCAACCAGGCGGGCGCCCAGCGCCGGCTTCAGCCAGGGTCAATATCTAGTTGTGATCACGGAGCCGGAAACGCGCCGGGCCATCGCCGAGTTATCTGGGGAACCGGAGTACGTAGCGGCCGGGTTCGCACCCTGGATCTCCCGCGCCCCGGTCCACTTCGTCATATGCACCAGTGAAGCCGACTACCACCGCCGCTACCAGGAGGCCGATAAGGTCGACCGTCAGGGCCGGGAGATCACGTGGTCGATCCCTTACTGGTGGGTGGACGCCGGAGCATCCATGATGCTGCTTCTGCTAGCCGCAGTCGATGAAGGGCTGGCGGCCGGCCTGCTCGGAATTCATTCGATTCCTGGTCTGCAAACCCTGCTCGGGATTCCGGACGACATCACCCCGATCGGCGTGGTGACCGTCGGCTATGCCGCGCCCGACCGGCAATCCGGTTCGCTGAGGCGAGGCTGGAAGCCTGAGGTGAAGGTCGTACACCGAGAGCGGTGGACCAGCGAGGAAGACCTGCAGTCGTAAGATTGGAACATGGCCGACGCCCTCTTCACACGAATGGAATCCGGCTCGTTTCAGCCAACCGCCCTGACCCGTGGACCGTGGAGCCCGGAGTCCCAACACGGTGGTCCGCCCGCGGCTCTTCTGGCCCGCGCCGTCGAAGCAACTTCACCTGCCTCGATGTTCGTTGCCCGGTTCACCGTCGAGTTCATCCGACCGGTACCGATCACCCCGCTCACCCTGGTAAGCCGGGTTGTTCGGCCGGGGAAACGGGTCCAGCTGGTCGAGGCAACTCTGAGCACGGCAGCCGAACCCGTCGCCCGGGCTATGGCGCTGCGCATCCGGATCCATGCAGGCATCGAGTTGCCAATCGAAGCCGCAGGCCCTCTCGAGACATTGGCGCCGCCCGACAACGTCGATCCGGTGCGACTCGTGCCGGTGGCATGGGAGAACTTCGGAGACGCCCTCGATACCCGACCCCTGATCGGCGGTCTGACGGAACCTGGTCCTTCTGTTGCATGGATCCGCCTGATGGTGCCGGTGGTCCGGGGTGAGGATCCGACACCGCTGCAGCGGGTTCTGGTAGCCGCCGACTGCGGAAACGGCATCTCCTCGATGGTCGACATCCACCGATACCTGTTCATCAATCCCGACCTGACCGTCTACCAGCACCGGTCTGCCGACGGTGACTGGATCGGACTCGACGCCAACACCCGTCTCGAAACACAAGGTTCCGGCCTGGCCGAGGCTGCCTTGTTCGACCAGAGCGGCCGCTTTGGCCGATCGCTGCAAAGCCTCTACGTCGACGAAAGGTGACCATTTTCCGGTTTTGGCGTCGAAGTGCCACCGCGTGCGGTGTACGTACGACGCCAAAACGGGAAAAGGACGGAGTTAAGGTCGCCTGGTGCACGAAACCATCACATCCGTAACCAATGCCCGGGTCAAACGATTGGTCAAACTTCGCAACCGGCGAGAACGGGACATGTCCGGCGTTTTCCTCATAGAGGGATACCGAGAGCTGACCAGAGCGGTCGAGGCCCGCTTGGCCATCCGGGAGGTCTACATCTGCCCGGATCTCTTCTTGGGCGAGAACGAACAAGACCTCATCGAGCGCACCGTGGCCGGAGGAGCCGAGGCCGTCGAGTTGAGCTCCGAGGCTTTCCGTAAGGTGAGCTACCGCGATCGTCCGGAAGGGCTCATCGGACTGGCCGAGCAGTTTCCGACGGCCCTCGATCGGCTCTCGCTCTCATCGAACCCGCTGATCCTGGTCGTCGAATCGATCGAGAAGCCCGGCAACCTTGGAACCATGTTGCGTACCGCTGATGCTGCCGGGGTTGATGGCGTCATCGTGTGTGAGCCGACCACCGATCCATTCAACCCAAACGTCGTCCGGGCCTCGCTGGGTTGTCTCTTCCTGGTTCCGCTGGCGGTTTCGTCGACCCCGGGCGCCCTCCGCTGGCTGGCAGAGCGCGACATCGCCACGTTCGCCGCCACACCTGACGCACCGGCACTTCACTGGGAGACCGATCTCAGCGGACCCGCGGCCATCGCCGTCGGGAGCGAGCAATACGGGCTTACCGAAACCTGGCTGCAGGAGGCCGGGATGCAGATCCGAATTCCGATGGGAGGGCAGGTCGATAGCCTCAACGCCGCTATGGCAGCCGGGGTAGTTCTCTTCGAAGCGGTTCGCCAACGGTCTGGAGCAACCGCCGGGCCGGGCGCGGCTCCTCAATCGTGAGAGCGGGTCACTCGAACCGAATGGACGCCCGGAGTGGCTGAGCATCCCATCGTGGCGGCGCTGTACGACGTGCTCATGGTCCCCAACGACTGGTTGGGGTTGCGCAGGCAAAGAGCCCGCCTGGCTGAGGCTGCCACGGGCCAGGTTCTGGAAATCGGCGTTGGCACCGGCTTGAACCTGTCACATTTCACCAACGCCACCGAGGTGGTAGCCATCGACCCTGACCCGCACATGTTGAAACGGGCGAAACGGCGCGCCAACGAGGCACCCTGCCCGGTGCACCTCGAACTGCTCCCCGGCGAGGATATGCATTTCCCTGCGGACAGATTCGACACTGTGGTGATCAGCCTCATCCTGTGCACGATTCCCGATCCTGCATTGGCTCTGCGAGGCGCCCACCGGGTACTCAAACCGGATGGATCGCTGATCTTCCTCGAGCATATCCGCTCCCCCCACCGCACCACAGCAAGGTTTCAGCATTGGATCACTCCGTACTGGCGCCGAGTGTCGGGCGGGTGCCACACCAATCGCTCAACACTCGAGACCATCGAAGCCAACGGCTTTGAGATAACCAGGCTGTGGAGATCCAAGAGCGGAAGCATGGTTCAGGGAGAAGCAAGAAAGAGCACATAGGTGCTCTTTCGTACTGACATACTGAACACGCCCGCCGGCCACGGCGGGCCTTGGTTCTTGACATCGAACGTATGTTCGATCTAGTTTTCACCGGGTGATCAGCGCCGTCCAACAGAGTTTTGATGACATGGGGGCACCGTTGAGCGAGGTGCCCTTTTGCGTGCTCGATCTGGAGACGACGGGGGGTTCCCCGGCCGATTGTTCTATCACGGAAATCGGTGCCGTGAAGTATGTGGGTGGCGAAGAGGTGGGGTCTTTCCAAACGCTGGTCAATCCCGGTTCACCGATCCCCCCGTACATCACCATCCTCACCGGAATCACCCAGTCGATGGTGATCGAGGCGCCACCGGTCGAAGAGGCTCTTCCCGCCTTTCTCGAGTTCATCGGCGACGCCGTCATCGTCGGCCACAACGTCCGGTTCGACCTTTCCTTTCTCAACGCAGATTCGATGCGGCTCGGCTACGGACGCTTGCCGAATCGCTCCGTCGATACGTATGCACTCGCCCGCCGCCTCATCCGCAACGAGATTCGCAACCTCAAACTGCAGACGCTGGCCGCCTACTTCCGTTCCCCGACCGTTCCCAACCACCGGGCTCTCGAGGACGCCAAGGCGACCGCCTGGGTCCTGCATTCGTTACTCGAACGGGCCGGCACGATCGGTGTTACGGCCCTCGAAGACCTCCTACAACTCCCCACCGCTCGCGGCTCGGCCGACTACGGAAAGATCCGGTTGGCGGACGCCCTCCCCCGAAGGCCGGGCGTCTACATCTTCAAAGACCGCAACGGCGGCATCTTCTACATCGGGAAAGCCAAGAACCTTAGGACCCGAGTACGCAGCTACTTCTACGGAGATACCCGCCGGACGGTCTCGTCGATGCTGAAGGAACTCGACTCCGTCGAACACCGTGTTTGTTCATCCGAACTCGAAGCCGAGATCACCGAACTTCGACTCATCCACGCCCATCGCCCGCGCTACAACCGCCGCTCGAAGCCGCCCAAATCTTCGCACTTCGTGAAACTGACCAGAGAGAAGTACCCGAGACTTTCTCTCGTTCGAACCTTGCGCGAGGACGGGCTCGTTTACCTGGGCCCGTACCGGAGCCGCCGCAGCGCAGAACTCGTAATGACTGCTCTGTGGGATGCGGTACCCATCCGACGTTGTTCGGGCCGTCCGGGAACCCGGGGAGGCGCATGCGCGTTCGCCCAGTTGGGGGTGGCCGTCTGTCCGTGTGACGGATCGCTGTCCGAGTCGGATTACCGGCCGGTCATCGACACGCTTCTGGCGGGTGTCGATCACGACCCCCAACTCCTCCTCGCTCCGCTCCAGGACAAGATGACCGACCTGGCGCTTCACCAGCGGTTCGAAGAAGCAGGTTGGATGCGGGACCGTTACCGGGCCCTGGCCCGGTCCCTGGAACGCCGGCGGGCGTGGCAGACCCTCAACCAGGCCGGCTTGCTGTGGGCGGAAACCGCCGGCGGGGATGGGGCAATCATCGAACGGGGACGGCTCACGTTCTCCTGGTCAGGGGGTGACCGACCGGCCTTCTTTCCCGCCGTCGACCTGGATTCTGTCTGGCCGCGGGTTCCGCCCACCGTCCAAGACGCCGAGGAAGCCCACCTGATCTGGCAATGGCTGACCGGTTCGGGAGCGAAGCTGCTCGAGTCTTCTCAACCTCTCCACACGCCGATTGCCCGCATCCCGGAACTGCACCTGGTTGCTTGAGACACCGGATCGGGCCGCTCGAAGCTGTACCCGGCCATCTACCATGCGCACATGCGCTTCACCGTCCGACCCGGCAGAGACCCCGTCGCCGGAGCCGACCGCACGCTCCTGGCCGCCATGGGCATGCCCGGCGGGGGCATCATCGCCGTCGGCACCTCCCACGTCCTCGTCCGTCCGCGTGAGACCTCTGAGCCCACAGCTTTGCTGCTCGGCCCGCAGGCCCTGAAGAATGCCGGCCTTACGGCCGGTCAGGGGGTCGACGCCAAACGGGCCATCTTGCCGACCGCTCGCCGTGTCGTGATCGAGGGAGACCAACTCCCCCTCGAGGTCCGAACCCTCGTCCACGGTTTGCAGGGGAGACCGGTCAGCACCGGGGATCACCTGACCGTCGATACCGCATACGGCGATGGGGGCGGCGCCCCGGTGGATATCCGCATCGCCCAGGTCGATCCGGATCCGGCCGCCACGGTCGGCATGGCAACGAGTTTCGTGAGCGAGGCCGAGGCCGACCACGCTCCGATGGTTGCTCCCGAGATCTCTGCGACTGCCGCTCCGGCCAGGCCGGGGGCACCGACCACCACCGAGGCACTTCTGGCCGGGCTCGAAACCGAACTGGAGATGCTGACCGGCTGGTTCTCGCTACTCACCTCCCCGCAAGACTTGCCGTCTGCGTGGGGCCTGCCCCACGTGGCGGGGGTCATCGTCGAAGGCCCGATTGGCTGCGGAAAATCAGAACTCGTGGCCGCTGCCGCCGAGATAGCCGGGGCGCGTGTTCATGAGGTCTCCCTCGATCTTGTGTTCAAACCTGAGCGGCTCCTCGATCTTCTCGAAAAGGCCAAGAGCATCGCCGTCCCGGCTGTTGTGTTCGTCGACCGGTTGGAGGCCGTTGCGGGTGAAGAAGGCCTTGCCCCATTCCGAACCCAAGTGAGCGCCATACTTCGCTGGTTCCTCGATGCTGTGGCAGAACAGCAGGGGCTCGCCTGTGTGCTGGGCGTCGCCTCGGTTGGTCACCTCGACGACACGATCGTCCGCTCTCCCCTGCTTCCCCGCATCCTCAGCATCCCGCCTCCCGACCTCAACCGGCGCCGTTTGCTGTTCGATGCAGCGCTGTCCAGGGTTCCCTCCGAAGAACTGGACTTCGACCGGTTGGCTTCGCGTACGGCCGGATTCTCCGGGGCAGACATCGTCGCGTCGGTCGTGCACGCGTCGGCGGTGGTCGCCCGCACGAAAGGCAAAGTGACCACCGAACTGATGATCGACGCTCTCGATGGGACATCGCCATCTCTGGGATCGGTGCCGATGGGAGATATCCCGTCCTACGGATTCGAGAGAGTTGCCAATCTGACGGAAGTCAAGCAGCGGCTGACCGAAGCCGTCATCTGGCCGATCACCGAGCCGGAGCGTTTCGCCCGCATGGGCATCGAGCCACCCCGGGGCATCCTGCTGCACGGTCCGCCGGGCACCGGCAAGACCTTCGTGACCCGGGCGCTGGCTCACGAGTCGGGAGCAGCCTTCTTCTCGGTCAAAGGTGCCGAACTACTCGACAAGTTCGTGGGTGAGTCCGAGCGGGGCGTCCGAGAGGTTTTCGCCAGGGCCAGGGCGGCGGCGCCTGCCATCCTCTTCTTCGACGAGGTGGACGCCCTCGCCCCCGTGCGGGGCAGATCTTCAACTTCCGTAACCGATTCCGTGGTTGCCGCCTTGCTGACAGAAATCGACGGTGTTTCCGAACGTGGCGATGTTGCCGTAATCGGAGCCACCAACCGCAAGGACCTGATCGACCCTGCCTTGCTGCGAGCCGGGCGTTTCGAGATCCACATCGAGCTTGGCTTACCGGGAGTCGAAGGTAGACGGGCGCTCCTGGGCCTATCGGACGTTCCCTTTGCCGAAGGCGTTGATCTCGATCAGGTCGCTCAGAAGACCGAGGGCCTGTCTTTCGCCGATCTCGACGGAATGCTCCGGGAAGCCGCTCTCACCGCGTTGCGGAACGACGCCTCAGCGCTTTCGGTGGGTTGGGACGAGATCGAGAAGGCCATGCAACGGTTCAAGGAGTAGCCGCCTTTCCTTCAAGATGGGTCGCCGAACATCCGATACCTGCGAGATGAGTCGGACTCGAATTGCCAGCGGCATCATCGTCGCGTCTCTCCTCCTGGCAGGGTGTGGTGTCTCGTACGACGCTGAACTCCTGTCATCTATCGAAGGCCGGTGGATGTGCGACGTCCAGCGCTTCACCTTTGACGACGTAGGAGACATCCAGGCCGAGCTCGACACCCGCCTGGCAGGCAACGGCGTCACCGCAGAGCAGTACCGGGCCTTCAAGGACGACCTGATCGACCAACCCGACCTCCGTGCGGAAGTTGCCGTCGAGTTCACCGCCTACTGCGATACGGGTTCGTAGGCATCAAACGACCTCAAGTTCTGCACCGATCCGGACCGATATTCAGGGTATGCGCTCCCGCCTCGTTCTCCCCATGGCTCTTGCCCTCATCATGGGTCTGGGTGCGCCCGCGGCGGCCGCCCCGAAACCCGACGTCGACAAGGACGTCGAGCTGACCAACTACGAGACAGCGGCCATTGTCGCCGGCGACAGCGCCTGGATCGCGCTCAACTGGCATGGCGGAGGCGGGGATGTTGAGAACTTCCGGCTGGTCGTCAAGAAGCCCGAAGCCGGCGTGGAAGTCCGCTACCCGGATAACACCGGCACCTACACATCGCTGTGGGCCGATGACACGCTTTCGGACGACGAATACGACTTCACGGCCATCCACATCACCGTCCCGTACGCGGCCGGCAGTGACATCAAACTGCAATTCGCCCTCTCGTATGAGCGGGACGGCAAGCAGAAAACCGGTGTCTTCAATGTCCGCGTGCCGGTGGTTCAGTACTCGGGCGAAGAGGATCTCCAGCAAGTCACGGCATCGCTCGGCGAGGTGACCCTCGGTGAGAGCGCCTGGGTGGGAGTCTCCTACGCTGGTCTGGCGCCGCGTCTCGACGATTTCCAGGTGACGGTGACGGACGGAGGCGGGCTGCCCATCGTGTACCCGGCCGACGGTACCTCGACCAGCTTGCACCACAACGCCCGGCTCGAGGACGGGGAAACCGATATTGCCAGGTTCAGAGTCGATGCCTACGACGTTCCGGCCGGCACCTACACGGTTTCGATCAGGGCGACCTACCGGAAGGACGCCACAACGGATGAATTGGTGGGTTCCGTCACGCTTGTGGTCGTTGAACCCGTTGGTTGAGCCGGTTCACTCCCGCCGAGAACAAACACTCAGGCGAAACCACTAAGACCCCGATACCAATGAGAACGAACCGGAGACACTACGAATGAACAATAAGCAGGGGATTGTGCTCATTGTCCTCGGGCTGCTGATGATCTCGGCGTGCTCGGGATCCGATCAAGACGGCTCCGTCACGACGACCACCGGGCAGGCTGCCGTGACGTCAACCACCGTTTCCGGCCTGCAACTCGCCTCCGAGCCTTTGCCGCCGCCCGAACTCGATGCCGATCTCACCGGCGATGATCTGTTCGTGGCGATCGAAGCTCGCTGGATGTGCGACGTCCAGCGTTTTGCATTCTCCGATCTGGGAGTCATGAATCAGGCCCTGGAGGAACGGCTCGCTCCCCACGGGTTGAGCCGGAGCGAATATGACACCTTCAAAGCTCAGCTGGAAACACGGATCGACCTGCGCGAACAAGTACTGGCCGAGTATGACGCCTACTGCGGAGAGGACTAGTCCATTGGTGCGCCCATCGATTGGCAATCAAGAATCGTGCCGACCGTGACCGATGGTCAAGAGTATGAAACATCGCATCATCACCACAGCAATTGCCGCCCTCCTGGTGATCGGTACCGCTTCCCCGGCCATCGCCAAAGGCGCCGAGGCGGACCTCAAGACCAAGAAGACCGCAACCATCGTCGCCGGCGACACCTCGTGGGTGGCCATCAACTGGCAAGGCAAAGGCGGGGATGTCACGAATTTCAAAGTTGTAGCCGAGGCACCTCGCGGTGTCGAGGTGACCTATCCCGAAAACACCCCCGGGTTCACCGGCTTGATGAACGGCCATGTGCTGTCTGAAAAGGAAATGGACTTCACTGCCCTGCAACTTTCCGTTCCCTACACCCAAACCAAGAAGTTCGAGGTCAAGCTGTTCGTGAGCTACGAAACCGACGACGGAACCGTCGAGGAAGATTTCGATCTGACCGTTCCGGTCGCCGAATACAAGGCAGACGAGGACGTCGCGCAAATGACCGACTCGGTTGGTTCGATCGTCACCGGCGAATCCGCCTGGATGGAAGTCGACTTCACCGGACTGGCCCCCATGGTTGAAGGTTTCGACGTCGTGGTTTCCGATCCGGCCGGACTGACGGTGAGCTACCCCCAGGCCCATTCGTCGACAAGCCTCTACTTCAACAATGTCCTCGAGGACAACGAAACCGATTTTGCCGCCATCCGTGTAGACACAACCGGCGCCGCCCCGGGAACGTACAAGCTGGGACTGAAGGTGTCCTACACCATGGCCGGCCAGGCCAAGACGTTCGATGGAACCCTGGCGCTCACCGTTACCGGCTGAGCCTTCCCGCTGTGACCAATTGATCCCGGGTCTTCCCGGGATCAATCGCGACATGAACGCGACCCTCTCGGTTTCTCGAACTGACAACTGACAACTCGCGACTAACAACTAAGAGAGCTTGTCGCCTTTGCCGATCACGACGATGCCACCTTCCGAAACGGTGAACCGCTCACGATCCGCCGCCTGGTCGACACCGATCTGATATCCCTGCGGAATCGAAACACCCTTGTCGATGATCGCCTTCTTCACGACCGCATCCCGGCCGACATCGACGCCGCCAAATATGACGGAATCCTCGACCAGCGCGTAGGAATGCAAACGGACGTCAGGTGAGATGATCGACCGCCGCGCCGTGGCGCCCGAAACGATGGCTCCCGCCGACACGAGAGACTCGATGGCCACCCCGCGCCGCCCTTCCTCGTCATGGACGAACTTCGCGGGAGGATAGGGATAGAGCCACGTGAGGATGGGCCACTCCTCGTTGTAGAGGTCGAACACGGGATCGACGGTGACGAGATCCATCGAGGCGTGAAAGTACGCATCAAGGGTCCCGACATCGCGCCAGTATCCGAATTCACGCTCGGTTTGCCCGGGAACCACATTGTTGCTGAAGTTGTACACGTACGCGCTGCCCTGGTCGACGAACATCGGAACAATGCTCCCGCCCATATCGTGTTTGGATTTCTCATCCTCAGCATCCGCAACCACGGCCTCGATGAGCGCTTCGGTCGAGAAGATGTAGTTCCCCATCGAAGCAAAAGCGAAGTCTGGATTGCCGGGCATGGACGGAGGTTTGGCCGGTTTTTCGAGGAATGATTTGATCTTGCCGTCTTTCCCGGCATCGATGATCCCGAACTCGCTGGCCTCGCCGATCGGCACCTTGATTCCGGCCACCGTGGCGGCGGCCCCGCTCTGGATGTGCTGGTCGAGCATTTGCCCCGGATCCATGCGATAGATGTGATCGGCACCAAAAACAATCACGTAGTCGGGTTCCTCGTCGCGAATGAGGTTGAGGTTCTGAAAGATGGCATCGGCCGAACCGGCGAACCAGTGCGGACCGCGTCGCATCTGGGCGGGTACGGGCGCCACGTAGTACCCGAGCATCGGTGACAACCGCCAGGTCTGAGCGAGGTGCGTGTCGAGGCTGTGGCTCTTGTACTGGGTGAGCACCACGATCCGGCGGAAACCGGCATTCACCAGATTGGACAGGGCGAAGTCGATGAGCCGGTACTGGCCGCCGAAGGGGACGGCCGGTTTGGCCCGGTCTCTGGTCAAGGGGAACAAGCGCTTCCCTTCGCCACCGGCGAGCACCATGGCCAGGACGTGTCGTGTTGGTGCCATTGGTGCACAACATACTAGGTAGCCTCCGCCCCGTCCTACGATGCGGGTCCGGATGTCACGCTCACGCCTTATCGCGGTACTCACCGCCCTGCTGGTCGTCCTATCGAGTTGCACGTCAGAGCGATGCTGAAACATCGATGGCGACGCCGCTGACTCCCACCAACGCCGAAGAGATGGCCGCTCTGCTCGAAACATCGACCCGCCCGGTAGTCATTAACGTTTGGGCGTCGTGGTGCATTCCCTGCCGCTCAGAAGCGCCGCTACATCGAACGTGCCTACAACCAGTTCGGCAGACGAAATCCGGTTCATCGGCGTCAATGTCGCCGACACCCAGAGCGGCGCCCAGGAATTCATCGCCGAGTTCGGCCTCTCGTTCGAGAACCTCTTCGATGCGCCCCGATCGGTCCGGCG
The DNA here is from genome assembly GCA_963715305.1 of uncultured Actinomycetota bacterium. Taxonomy (GTDB): domain Bacteria; phylum Actinomycetota; class Acidimicrobiia; order Spongiisociales; family UBA4744; genus UBA4744. Next base: position 9,979 of record CAVQSB010000003.1, on the reverse strand, counting down.
GCGCTGGGCGGCTCCGGAGTCCCGCTGACCTTCTTCTTCGCTCCCGGCGGAGAGTTGGTTCACTACCAGCCGGGGGTGATCGACGAGCGGACCCTGGCGTTGCAGATCGACGAGTTACTCAAGCGCCAGGGGGCCTCCTAGTGGAGTTCACCCTCCTGTGGGCGGCCGCAACCGGAGTCGGGCTGGCCGTGCTTCATGGGCAAATGGGAAGAACGGTTGGGCCTCATCCCCAAGGAAACCGGAAATCTGAGCGACCTGATTCTGGGAGCGGCGGTGGCCGGTCTCATCTCGGGCCGGCTCGCAGCCATGTTCCTGTCCGGCACCAACCCGTTCACCCATCCCGGCGACCTGCTCATCGTGCGCAGCGGCGTCGACACCGGGCTTTGCGTCGCTGGGAGCGCTGATGTTCGTATCGCTCACCGCTCGTCGTCACCTGGCCGTCCACCATCGATGCCCTGGCGCCCGCCGCCCTGGCCGGGCTGGCCGGCTGGCAGGCCGGATGCCTCTACCGGGGAGCCTGCCTGGGCACCACCTCATCCTTGCCGTGGGCGGTCGCCCAGGAGGGCAGCACGATCACCCGCCATCCGGTTGAGATCTATGCCGACGCTCTTGTTCCTGGCAGCGGTCTGGCCCTGCTCGGAAGCTACGCCGGGGTCTCCGTTCCGACCGGGACGGTCGGTGCATTGGCCCTGGCCGTCGCCGGAGCAATCCGATTGGCGACCGAATCGCTCCGCCCATCCCTCGGGTCGGGTCCGATCGGGTGGTACGTGGCTGCCATCGCCGCCGGCGCCATCGGGGTTCTCGTCGCAAGACTCCGGGCCAATCCGGTCGGCCCGTGATCCATTGCGACCCGGATCGCCGGCAACCACCGCTCCTAGGGAGATACCGCTCCCGACCGGATATGCCGGAGGTAGCCGCCCGTTACCGGAGCCGGCCGGAGGGCGACCGTGAGTCCGGTCCGATCAAACACGACACCCCCGGTGGGTTGTGGGCCGAGCACGCTCTCAGTCTGACGCCGGGCTCTCGCTCGCCGTACACTCCACCGCTGTGACCGAGGCTCCCCACATTGTCGACCTATCAGGTGTCGGTGTCCGTTTCGGACGGATGCCGGTCTTGCGCGGGGTCGACCTCCGCATCAACCCGGGAGAAGTCGTCGGCATCATCGGACCAAATGGATCCGGCAAATCGACCCTGCTGCGGATTCTGGCCACCCTTCTCAAGCCTTCGGTAGGCGAGGCCACCGTGCTCGGCGCCCGGGTTGGCTCCGAACGGCATCCTGGCGGCCCGCCGGCGAATCGCCCTGCTCGGGCACCATCCCGGTCTTGTGGGGCGAGCTCACGTTGATCGAGAACCTGACCTTCGTGGCACGACTGGCCGGAGCACGGACCGACGGGGCAGATCGCGGCACTCGAACTGGTTGGCCTCGGAGGGGCGAAGAACCGCCGGGCCGATCACTCCTCCCACGGGATGCAGCGCCGGGTCGAATTTGCCCGTGTGAAGCTGATCCAACCCGATCTTCTGCTCCTCGACGAAGCCCACGCCGGCCTCGACAAGGCGGCGCAGGCGTTGGTACGGGCGGCGGTCCGCGACGTCACGGAGCGGGACGGGGGGGTCGTGCTGGTCAGCCATGAGCCGGACCGCATGCTGCCGCTGGTGACCGTCACCTATCACCTCGAGGGTGGCACCCTCGGCGGCAGAACGGAGCTAGCGTGAAGGTCGGGGGATTCTGGCAGCAGGCAAAAGTCGACCAGGAGCTCTATCTCGAGATGGGCGAAGAGCTGCCGGTCCACAAGGATCTCGCCCAAGAACGGCGGGGACTACCCGCTGATGCTGACGGGCGGCCACACCCGCTGGAGCATCCACTCCAGCTGGCGCGACGACGAGCTGATGCTGCGGCAGCAGCGCGGCGTGCCGGTCGTCTTCATCAGCCGGCCGGACGCCGAGCGCCGGGGGATCGCGGACGGCGCCAACGTGCGCATCTACAACGAGATCGACGAGTTCGAGATCATGGCCAAGGTCTCGCCCTCGGTGCGCGAGGGCCAGCTCATCATCTACCACGCCTGGGAGAACTTCCAGTTCAAGAACGGCAAGGGCTTCCAGAGCCTGATCCCCACGCCCCTGAACCCGGTGGAGCTCGCCGGTGGCCAGTTTCACCTGCGCCCGATGCTGTTGTGCCTCCAGCCGGGCCACAACGACCGCGACACCCGCGTGGAGGTCGAAGCCGCGTGAAGGACCGAGCGCGAAGCGCCCTCTCCCGGCGCGGCTTCCTCGTCGCTGCGGGCGCGGGGGCGACCGGCCTGGCCCTCGGCCTGCATCAGCTCGGCTGCCGCCGGCGCGACCCGAACGAACGGGTCGGTCCGCCGCTGCCCGAGCGCATCCAGGTCGCACCCGTCGCCTACCACGACTTCACCGACGTCTACCGCCAGCGCTGGACCTGGGATCGCGTCGCCAAGGGGAACCCACACCCGCGCCAACTGCATTGCCGGCGTGCGCCTGGAACGTCTACGTGAAGGACGGCATCGCCTGGCGCGAGGAGCAGGCACGCGTCTACGGCGAGGGCGCGCGAGCGACATTCCCGACCCTTTCCGCGCGGCTGCCAGAAGGGCGCCTGCTACAGCGACCTCCAGATGGTCGTCGTCGCAGCGCCAGCCTACCCGCTCGAGCGCGTCCGGCCAGCGTGGCAGCGGCAATGGAAGCGTATCCGTTGGGACGAAGCGCTGAGCGAGATCGCCGACGCGATCATCGCAGCGGCGACGTGCACGGGACCGAGTCCGGTCGATCCACGACTCACGGCACCAAACTTCGACCACGGGCCGGACTCGACTGCCGGTAGATCCGACTCTTCGTCTAGCTCGGTGGGGCCACGGTCCTCGATGCGTGGTCCGGGATCGGCGACATGCCCATCGGCGTGGTCCAGACCTGCGGCATGTACAATGAACGACGGGAACCGCCGCCGACTGCGCTTCCATTCCGACTACATCGTCGTCTGGATCCGCCAACCCCGTCTACACCCGCATCCCCGAGATCGCCTACTGACCGAGGCGCGCTACCGCGGCGCCAAGCTGGTGGTGATCGCCCCGACTACAACGCCACCGGCGTCCACGCGGATCTGTGGATCAACCCGAAGCCCGAGACCGATGCGGCGCTGGGCCTGTCGGCCGCGCAGGTGATCGTCGCGAACGAGCTGTACGACAGCGAGTACGTGCGCGAGCAGACCGATCTGCCGATCCTGGTGCGCACCGACAACGACCGCTTCCTGCGGCAGGCGGACCTGGAGAAGAACGGCCGCGACAGCCAGTTCTACTTCTGGGACGAAAGCGACCGACCGCCTCGCCCTGGTGCCGGGCGGCCAGGAGGACGGCGGCGGCGGGCGCTCGCTGGCGCTGGGCGAGTCGCGACCGGCTCTGTCGGGCAGCCACGACGTCGAGCTGGCCGACGGCACGCGGGTCCGCGTGCGGCCGGTCTTCGATCGCCTGCGCGAAGATCTGAAGCAGTACACACCCGAGAAGGCCCAGGCCATCACCGGCCTGGATCCATCGGTGGTGCACAGCTTCGCCCGGCAGCTGGCCGCGGCGCCGACGGCGATGATCTTCGCGTCGTGGGGCGCCTGCAAACACCACCACAGCGACCTCTTCCAGCGCGCCATGATCCTGCTGATGGCCCTCACCGGCAATCAAGGCAAGCCGGGGGGCGGCATGCGCATCGCAGCCTGGTGGGGCCTCGACGGCCTGGATCGGCTGGGCGGCCTGGGGCTCTCGCCGATGGAGATGCTGCGGGCGATTCCGAAAGCGATCCGGGGACTCACGGCGCGGGACTACGAGCGGTTCTTCATCGAGCACAGCGAGAAGCAGCCGAACACCCCGCTGCTGCCGTTTCTCTACGTGCACGGGGGCTACAAGGACCTGTGGCTGCGCCAGGACCTACGCGACCCCTCCCTGCCGCGCAGCCTCGACAACTACGTGCGTGATTCCATCGACCGCGGTTGGAGCCACATCCATTCGAAGGAGGATCGCGAGCCGCGGGTGCTGATCTTCTCCGGCTCGAATCCGTTGCGGCGCTGGCCGGCGCCGCAGATCGCGCGCGAGCACCTGTGGCCGAAGCTCCGCTGCCTGGTGGCGGTGAACTTCCGCATGAGCACCACCGCGATGTACGGCGACTACTTCCTGCCCGCGGCCGGTTACTACGAGAAGCACGGCATCAAGTACGCCCAGAGCTACATCCTCACCTCGTGCTCTCCGACGAGGCCACCAGCAGCCGCTCGGTGAATCGAAGAGCGAGTGGGAGATCTTCGGGCTGCTGTCGGAGGCCGTGGCGCGGCGGGCCGCAGAACGCGGCGTGGGCCCGGTGCGCGGCTATCGCGACGAGCCCTTCGATCTTTCCCAGGCCTACGCCCACTTCACGAGCGACGGCCAGTACGATCCGCACGATCCGCAAGACCCGGTCAAGCTGATCGACGAAATCCTGCGCAACAGCCCCAGCGTCGGCAACATCGGGGCCAAGGAGGCGCTGGAGCTCGCGCGCCGTGCCGATCATCGCCCCGGCGCGCCCCTGCCCGACTACCAGACGAGCAGCGACTTACGATCCCAAGGACACCTACTCGTCGCATCGCTGGTTCGTGGAGACAAGCTCGCGTGGCCCACGCTCTCGGGCCGCCAGCACTTCTACATCGACCATCCCTGGTACGTGGAGACGGGCGAGGTGCTCCCGGTACACAAGGATCCGCCGGGCGCGCGAAGCGGCCTGCCCGCTGCGTGTCACGGGCGGCCACACGCGCTGGAGCATCCACGCCATCTGGCGCGACCACGACCTGATGCTGCGTCTGCAGCGCGGCCAACCCGTGGTGTTCCTCGGGCCCGGCCGACGCGCCTCCCCGGCGGATCGACGACGGCGACGCCATCCGCGTCTACAACGACACCGGCTCGTTCCAAGCCATGGCCAAGATCGCAAACGGGGTCTGCCCGGGCGAGGTGATCATCTACCACGCCTGGGAGCCGATGCAATTCAAGGACTGGAAGGGCTCCGATGAGCCGGTGGAGTCGCCGTGGAAGGCGATTCACCTCGCCGGCGGCTACGGCCAGCTTCACTACCGGATGTTCTACGGCTCTCCCGGCCACGCACCGCGCGGATCACCGGTCGAAGTGGTTCGCGCCTGACGAGACGCGGCCGGCACCGCAGCCGGCTTCCAGCGCCTGCTCCGATCTCGCCATCACCACTTGGTGTATCTGATGCGAGGGGTCTACGCGCCCGGGAACCGCGCCTCTCGACCCTGTGGTGAATTCGGCCCGCCTCGGATTTTCGCCACAGGCGTAGGCAAGAGCCTTTTCGTCCGCGGTAGAAAGGCGTATAAGACAGCTCATCATCGAGCCGGTGGGTGCGGCCCTCTCGATCTCTGTTGGGAGAGGCTCCGGGCATGGTCATCAGGCCTGAAGAATGGGAGTTCTCATGCGAAGGATCAGCGCTCTTCTCGTCGTTCTCGCTCTGGTGCTCGGATACGCGGCTTCGTCGGCCGCCGACGATTTCAATTGGATCTTCCAGAGGGGCGAGAAGAAGTGGCTGCCGCAATTCGAGCTGACGGCGCGTCCGGGCAACGATGAGCTGTACGGTTTGGAGCTCGACCCCTTCATCCCCATCGCCCAGAACAGCAACTCCCTCTTCTTCCCAACGTGCGCAACTCGCTCTTCTGGAAGGAGAGCGACTTCCTGCACGAGGTCAACATCGGCGGCGGCTACCGCCGGTTGATGGGCGACGCCAGCTGGATCCTCGGCGGCTACGGCTTCTTCGACCGCAAGGAGAGCCGCTACGACAACCACTTCAACCAGGGAACGCTGGGCCTCGAGGCCCTGTCGTGGAACTGGGAGGGCCGCGTCAACGGCTACATCGCCAGCAACGACACCAAGAGCGCGACGGGGGCCGGGACTGCGGTCGTCCAGCTCATCGGCACCAAGCTCACCATGGCCGGGACGCTCGAGCAGGCCATGAGCGGCTTCGACGCTGAGGCGGGTGTGCGCCTGCCCTTCTTCGGCGAGGAGGGCGTCCTGAGCGACACCCGCATCTACGGCGGCGGCTTCTGGTTCGACGCCTCCAAGGCGGCAGCTTCGGCGGCCCCATGATGCGCTTCGAGACGCGCATCTGGGACGTTCCCTTCCTGCCGGCGGAGTCGCGCCTCACGCTCGGCACCGAGTACCGCTGGGACGACGAGCGGGGCTCCCAGGTCGACGGGGCTGCTCGCCGTGCGCATTCCGTTGGGGGCTCCCTCATAGGTCGACCCCGCTCACGAAGGTCGAGCGCCGCATGACCGATCGCGTCGTGCGGGACGTGAGCGTCGTGACCAACACCGGAGGCAGCGAGGCCGTGATGACGCGCACCGGAGCGGTCATCAACGACGCCGCATGCCTCCTTCGACGCCGAGGACCCCGGCGACGGCAGCTTCGACGATCCGTTTTATGTCGAGGACGCGGTTGCCACCGGCGAACAACCTCCTGATCGGTCTGGCGCGCACCGGCGACATCGACCTTTCGGGCACCCAATCTCTCTGGAACGGCCAGACCGTGATGGGCGGCGGGACCGGACTCCTCGTCACCGGCGTGAAGAGCGGCACGCCGATCGTCTTCTGGGCGCCGGGCGAAGCGGCCACCCTCTGCTGCACCGGAACCGCCTTCGAGCTGGCGGAGAACAACACCATCGAGGGCTTCTTCCGCAGCATGGGCAGGGCGCTGGAGCTCGATCTGAGTGGGACGTCGACGATGCTCGACGTCTACAACAACCACTTCTCCAGGATGGGCACCGGCCTCGAGATCGACGTCCAGGACGACTCCGCACTGACCGCCTACGTCGGGAACAACTTCTTCGACCGCATGGGGTACGGGCGTCGACCTCTATGCACGCGACACCTTCGACATCGCGCTCGACGTCGACCGACAACCAGTTCACGAACATGGGGACCGGCGTCGAGAACACGCTCTTCCCGGACGGCGACGGCGCGCCCAGCAGCTTCGCCTTCAATGCCATGGGCAACACCTTCTCGGACCTGGATTCCGGCATCTCCACCTTCGTGGAGGTCACCGGAGACCAGGTGTACAACCACACCGAGTACGTCGGGAACAACGTCTTCTACAACAACGAGTACGACGACTACGAGCTCGAGCTCGTGGGATTCGGAGACTCCGCAACGGTGAACCTGAACGTCGAGGTTTCCCACAACCGTTCGACTGACGGCGACACCTTCGTCGACATCGAGCTGGGTGACAACGACGACGGCGATTCCGACCCCATCTCCAATGGTCAGTTCAACATCGAGATCGCCGACAACGAGGTCCTGGACGTCGACGAGGGCATCGTGATCGGCGGCCAGCGGGGCCCCGACGTGAACCTGACGATCCTGCGGAACCAGCTCCGCAACGTCGACGACGGCGAGGCGATCGACATCGACATCGAGAACTCGGGCTACGAGAACGGCCACAGCGTGACCATCGCCGACAACCTCATCGAGGACGTCTCCGACAACGACGGCATCGAGGTCGATGTCGTCGACAGCGACGACCTCCAGCTGACCGTCGCCAACAACGTGCTCCGCGACATCTACGACACCGGCATCGAAATCGACGTAAACGGCGTCGGGAACGACGGCAACTCGGTCACGGTGAGCGGCAATCTCGTCGAGTTCGTCGAAGACGGGAACGGCATAGACGTCGCGGTGAACGACAGCGCCGACAGCACCATCACGATCGCGGACAACACCGTGCAGCACGTCGAAAGCGGCCACGGCATCGAGCTCGACCTCGAGAACACCGGCTTCGATCTCGGGAACACGGTCACGATCAGCGGCAACACGATTCGCGAAATCGACGGGACCGGCATCGACATCTACTTCCAGAGCCTGACCGATGAGCTGGGAATACACGACGCTGACGATCGCCGACAACGCGCTCGAGGACACCCGCGCAACTGAGGAAAGACGACAACGGAATCGAGATCGACTTCTCCTCGGTGGATTACGCCGATGTTCTCATCGCGAACAACAGGATCGAAGAGTCGAACGACGGGGACGAGAACGGACACGGCATCGAGATCGCGCTCGAAGACTCGTACAGCAACGAGTTCACGGTCGTGAACAACCAGATCTCGCGAAGCGGCGAGCACGGCATCGAGCTCGATATCACGAACGGTTCCGACGACAACGTCTTCGCGATCAACAACAACACGATCAAGCTCTCCGACGAGACGGGATCGACGTGTACATCGCGAGCGGCAGCGACGAGAACACGCTGGACTTCGGCGGCAACCAGATCAGCTACGTCGAGAAGGGCTTCGAGATCTACAACGGCGCCACGAACACCAACCTGAATTCGGATGCGAACAACGTCGTCACGTTCTTCAGCGACGACGACATCGACTTCAACGGCGGCGGCGGCTATACCGGGCAGCTGCTGGTGAACGGCGTCCTGGTACCGTAGAGGAAGATCAGTCGACGTAGCCGAGCGCGTGCAGCATCTCGAGCTGCTCCGCGTTCCGCTCGGGCGGGGGTGACTCCGCTGGGGATCGAGGCGCCCCAGGCCGAGAGCGCGGCGCCGAGGCGGGCCGCGACCTCGGGCTGGCGCGCGATGACGTTCACGCGCTCGGCCGGGTCCGCCTCCAGATCGTAGAGGGCCCGCGCGTAGCCGCCCTCCAGGCGCGGAGTCTCCAGCAGCTTGTAGCGCCCGCTGCGCGCCGCGCGCAGGCGGGCCTCCCCCAGCGGCCAGCGCTCGCGTGCGGGCGCAGGATCGCGAGCTCCCGCGGATGCGCTTCGGAGACGTCCACGCTGAACTTCGGATCTTCCATCCGGTCGCAGAGCCGGGTTCCGGCGCCCGGAAGCGTGCAGAGCGAGAAGCGGGGCCCGTGCACACAATTCTTGTCCGTGCGCAGCCCCTCGAAGGGCTGCGCCGAGGCGCCGATCAGGAGCGCCGATCCGCTCTCGGCCAGGGCGATCACCGGCTCGGGCCGCCCGAAGATGGGCCTCCCGAAGAGGCCCTTTCGCCCGCGGAGTCGCCGGCTCTGATCGACCCCGTCGGTCTCCGGCGCCTGGCTGCCCAGGTCCGCCAGCGCCAGGATCGTAGGCATCAGGTCTTCCAGCCGGATCGCCTCGTCGTCGAGGCCCCCCTTCACGCCCGGCGCCGTAATCAAGAGGGGAACCTTCAGGACGGCGTCGTGGAGCGTGGTCCCGTGCTCGTAGAAGAGCCCGGCCTCGCCGAAGGCCTCACCGTGATCCGCCGTGAAGACGATGATGACGTTCTCGAGTCGGCCGGCGCTCTCCAAGCCCTTCAGCAGGCGCCCGATCTGCCAGTCCATGTAGGCGATCTCGGCGTCGTAGAGCCCTGTGCAGTCCTCCAGGCTCGCCTCGCCGAGGCCCTGGTGATTGCCCTGCACCACCGCCAGCCGGAAGTTCTTCGCCGTGATGGCTCGCATGATCTGCTTGCAACGCTCGCCGGTAGGGGTGTTCTGGCTCTTGGGAGGGTGGTAGGGAAAGTGTGGATCCGTGTAGTGGACCCAGAGGAAGAGCGGCTCTTCCGGCTTGGCTCGCGTCACCGTCTCCTCAGCGCCCGCTCGGTGACGTGCCGGGCGCGGTCGGTCCTCTGGTGCTTCATGGAGACGAAGCCGTCGAAGCCCTGGTGGAGGTTCTGTTTCCTACCGGCCATCCAGTTTGCGCTCACGCCAAAGGTCGCGTAGCCGTTCCGGTTCAGGATCTCGGCCAGGTGAGCGCCGTGGGTGACGGGGTCCGAGACCTCGCGGGAGCCGTGGGTGCTGGCCGAGAGCCCCGTCATGAGCGAGGCCAGGGCCGGCGTGGTGCGCGGCAGGGTCGCCGCCGGGCGAAGCGGACCGAGATCCGGCCATCTTGTCCAGGCTGGGGTCGTGTTGCGCGGGTAGCTGGAGGCGCTACGTGGTCGGCGCCAGCGTGCGGCCGTGATTAGGATGACGTCGGGGCGTTCCCCGGCGGACGCCGCCT
>CAVQSB010000002.1:0-139088 GCA_963715305.1 uncultured Actinomycetota bacterium | reverse complement strand
AGGACCCGGTGTAAGCGACCAACGTCAGTTGCACACCTAGGCACCAAGTTGGCTCAAACCCGTTCATGAGGACCTGCGATGTGGACTACCAGTTGACCGTATCACCCAGGTCTGACATATGGCGTTCATACGGATTTTAGTGTTGCTTTTACTCACAGGTTCCAATAGGGTTGATATAATGATGCTATTCAATAAAAGCATCACTAATCATGCCAACACCCATCACCCAGCCCGGATATCACCTCGGACGTGAAGCCCCCAACAAGGGCCGCAGCTTTCCGGTCGAAGTACTGACCGAAGATGAGGTTCGGGCACTCATACGGGCATGCTCCAATCGGGCACCAACCGGTATCCGCAACCGTGCGCTCATCACCACCATGTACCGGGGCGGTTTACGTCTGGGCGAAACCCTGGCTTTGAAACCCAAGGACATAGACCCGGACCGAGGCACCATCACCGTCCTCCACGGTAAAGGTGACCGCCGTCGCACGGTTGGGATAGATCCGGGGGCTATGGCGATCATCATGCGCTGGGTGGAGAAACGGTCAGGGTTGGGGATCAACGGTCGGGCCAGGCTGTTCTGCACGTTGCAGGGACAACCATTGAAACCAAGCTATGTGCGGACCATGTTGGTGAGAGTGGCGGACAAGGTGGGGATCGAGAAGCGGGTCCATCCGCACGGTTTACGGCACACCCACAGTTATGAGCTGATGATGGAAGGTGTGCCGGTGCCGGTCATACAGCAGCAGTTAGGTCATGCGAGTCGTTGGCGACCACCGATAGGTATCTGCGTCACATCGCACCGAAGGACGTGGTCGAGGTTATGCAGCGGCGGGAGTGGTCGCTGTAGGGGGAAACACCATGAGGTGGTGCGAGCTGCTGCGGTCCTCTCCCGTGGTGCTGCTCAGGTTTCCTCTGGAGCTTCTTCGCCGAGGACTCCCCGCTTACGCATCCCGTCGACGATCTTGTCGGCCATCCGGTCGACCTTGTCGCTCGGCAACTTGGCGTCAAGCTTGGTATGGAGCTTGGTGCGGATCTCCGATTCGGTAAGCCCTTGCCACTCAGCTTTCCGGCTCGAAACAAGTTTCATGACTCCACCAACCAGTGCTGCGAACAGACCGAACGAGAAGAGCTTCTTCATACCATTGCCTCCTGACAATCGCCTCACCTCGAATTTACAGGACGCCAGCCATCACCGCAGAAATCGCCACGTCCGTTTCACTCAGCGGCGGTCTGCCGACTGCGGCGATGGGGCAAGGCTGCGGGTGGGTCGCTGAGCGGGAGTGGCTGCAACAAGTGGACCGCACCCCTGGGTGGGTGTGAACCCAACCGGGTTAGCGCCGCTTCCTTTTCTTCTTCTTGGTGTCAGGAAGCACAGCGTTGATTGCCCAACCAGCCAAGGACACTACGATCGCCCCCCAGAAGGTCGCCCAGAAGAAACCGGTCGAAGTCAACCCAAGGTCGAACACATCGGGGCCGGACATCCAGACTACCAACTGGAGCACCACAGCGTTCACAACCAGCAGAAACAGGCCAAGGGTTACCAGGATGAACGGAAGGCTGAAGAACTTGAGAACCGGTTTCGCTACCGCATTCGCCAAGCCCATGATCGCTGCAACGATCAGGAACTCCCACCATTCGCCGTCGAATGTCAATCCGTTGACGAGCCGGATTGCTACCCACAGGGAAGCTGCCGTGGTCAGAAGCCTTACGATGAAACGCATATGGCAACCCTACAGAAGCGTTCTCGGGCGGTGATGAACCTTGTGGACCTACTCCCGGCCCCCTCCCCAGCAGTTTCAGTATCGGGGTGGCGCGATCTCTCCCGGTGATGTTCACGAGTCAAGGTCCGCAGGTAAGCTCCAGCCTATGGGAGATGAACACCGCCCTAACGAAGAAAAGCAAACTCAACGACCGGGACCTTCGATCGGTGTGGGAGTCGCCATAGGTGCGGGGGTCGGAGCAGCGCTATTCGCTGCCACTGATAGCCCAGTGTGGATTGGAGTCGGAGCAGCGCTCGGAGCAGCAATCGGAGCCGCACGTTCGCAGCAAAAGGACGAGTAGCTCAATCCGCTAGTGATCCCCCGACCGGCCAGGTTCGAGTGCACGGTATCCGGTGCAGAAATCGCCAGGGATCGTTTGGCTCAGCGGTGGTCTGCCGTCTCCGGCGATGGGGCAAGGCTGAGGGTGGGTCGCTGGGTGGCCCGACAGTGGCATGGATTACGGAGGCGAGCAACTTCGCTCGGCTCAACCCTGGAGCTTGGGCAGCAGCGTCGTCGCCACGGCGGTCAACTGAGCCTCCGACAGGTCCTCGATGGTCGAGATCGTCGTGTGGATTCCGTTGGTGAGGAACTTGACCGACCCGAAGCAGAGAGTCGATTCGTCCCCGATTCCTGCCGATGGGCAGTCGGTCTCGCCGGGTGCGGTGATCAAGGTGGTAGACGGGGCGATCTGGACGAACAGTAGACCGGAACCCCATTTGCATCCCGTGAACGGACCGGCAGGCTCGGTTGGCTCCGACGCCGGCGCGTTTCCTATGGCGGCGGTGATCTCCTCGTCGCTCAGGAGCGAACAGACATCGATGTTGGCGGTGCTTGTCGCACCGTCCTTGGTCCCCTTGCTGTCGCTCCCGTCGTCGCCTCCACATGAGGCAAGAAGAAGCACAAGCAGAGCGGCGCATGCGGTTGCGAATTTCAGCATCAAGGAGTTCCTTTCGTAGGGTTGTGCCCGAAGGACCGCTCAGACTAATTCGATTGTGAAGACCCCGGTGGGGTCCACACCAGGAATCGCCACGACCGTTTCGCTCCGCAGCAGTCCGACGGGTTCGGGGATGGGGCAAATCTCGTGTGGGTCGCTAGCGCTAGGTGGCGGCTCGCCTTGTGGCGTTCGTGAGGTTCACGCTCGTTGGATTCTGACAATCTGGCGAACGGAGGCGGCAGCTACCCAGACGACGAAGATGAATAGCCCGTCCCACGGCATGAACGCCGTCAAAGCAGTCAGAACCCCGACCACTCCCAGCCATAGTGGATGAAACTCGCTCCGAAGACCCGTAACAGCAGCCGCAACGCCAACAACGAGAAGTCCAGGCAGGAACAGCCAGAACGACAACCACAACAAATCGATCACGGCCTGAACAGACTCGACATGTCCGTAGTCACCCACAACGTGTGCGGCCAACTGAAGGCCAAGATATGCCACCCAGGCCGCCCCGACAAGGACGCCCCAACTAGGAATCCCTCACTCGGCCATCCAAGCCCCGCCTTGTTTGCTCTGACTCGTAGGTCAGAGATGAAGAACCCGAGAAAACCGACCCCCAACATCATGATGAGGGACGAGTTTTGGATCGCATCCCCCTTGGCCCGGATCGCAGAGAGAAGCACTCCCGGAGAGTCCGAAGGTTCCACTTCCACACCACCAAAGAAGTCGAAACCGCCGAACACTGCCGCCGATGCCAACACGGCCGCGAAGAACAGGAGCCCGCTAACCGGACCCAGCCACCGACGACGAGGATTCGACGAGTCGTCTGGCATTGGGCGAGCCGAGTCCGCAAAGGAGTTTGGAAGACGCCCAAAACCGGCTGTAAGGACCCCTGCACGGCGATCATGCCGGTGGCTTCGGTGGTCAGCGCCGCGGAGACCGCCAGGCCCCATCGACAGGCATCCCGCCCGATATGACCGATCCGGTGGGTGCAGCTCGAATCGGCACCAGCCGATCATCTTCGGTGCGCGACAATGAGGCATGCTCGGATACGACGCGGTCGTGGTTGGTGCCGGCCCGAATGGTCTTGCTGCTGCGGCGCACATGACGCAGGCCGGGAAGCGGGTTCTGGTTGTGGAGCAAGCCGCCGAGATCGGGGGCGGCACCCGCACCGAGGAGCTGACCTTGCCAGGGTTTCTCCACGACGTTTGTTCGGCGATTCATCCGCTCGGGGTGGCGTCGCCCTTCTTCCGGGATCTGGGACTGGAGGTCGAGTGGGTGCATCCCGACATCCCGGTTTCCCATCCAGTCGGCGGGGGCCGACCCGCAGGCCTGTTCCGCGACCTGGACGAGAGCACGGCGCGGTTCGGTCGGGACGCGGATCGTTACCGGAAACTGATCGGGCCACTGGTCGACCGGGCAGACGAAGTTGTGGCAGGTTTCCTGGGGCCTCTCGGCATTCCCCGGCACCCGATCCCGTTTGCCCGGCTGGCCCTTCCTGGGGCACTGTCCGCCTCGACGATCATCAAGCGTTTCTCGAGTGACGAAGTGCGGGCCGTACTCGCCGGGATGGCTGCTCACGCGATCGCACCCCTGAGTTCAAGTCTGACCGGGGGAGTAGCACTGCTCTTTGCGATGACGGCCCATGCCTACGGATGGCCGATGGCGAAGGGTGGATCGCAGCGCATTGCCGAAGCGCTCGCCCGGGTGGTTGTGGATGGAGGCGGATCGATCGAAACCGGACACTTGGTCGAGAGCTTGGACGAGTTTGGCGATGACAGCTTCGTCCTGCTCGACGTTATGCCGGAGGCAGGACTCAAACTGGCCGGTGGCCGGGTCGAGACAAGCCGGCGGAGGTGGTCGGGCCGGAAGGTGGGATCGTCTGTCTTCAAGGTCGACTGGGCGCTGGATGGGCCGATTCCGTGGTCCGACGAGCTCAGCGGTCGGGCGGGTACCGTCCATCTCGGGGGCACCTTCGAAGAGGTGATGGCCGCCGAGGATGCCGTCCATGCCGGACAACATCCCGAGCAACCGTTTGTTCTCCTTGCCCAGCAGACTCCTTTCGATCCGACCCGGGCGCCCGCAGGCAAGCACACCGCGTGGGCTTATTGCCATGTCCCCGCGGTTCCGACCGGGACATGACCGATGCCATCGAGTCGCAGGTGGAGCGGTTTGCTCCCGGTTTCCGCGACTTGATCTTGAAGCGCCACACGATGGATCGCCTGGCCCTGGAAGCACACAACCCCAACTACGTGGATGGGGACATCGGCGGAGGGAGTTTTGGTTTCCGCAAGGTCTTGCAATTTGGAGGGACCCGCCCCTACCGAATGGGCGAGCGGGTATATCTGTGCTCTTCTGCCACCCCGCCGGGCGCAGGCGTGCACGGCATGTGCGGCTTCTCCGCTGCTCAGGCAGCCTTGGCAGAGATAGGTTGATCTTCCGGGCGAGGATCCGGTTGGTCTGGTTGGAGGCCGAAGAGCCCTACCTCATGACCCGGCTCTGAACCAACGCCTCACCACCGACCGCCACCGTGGCCGGTGCAGGAGTTCCTGGTGGTGCAAGCAGCGAAGCTGGCCGTCCAAGGACAGGGCGACAACGCCATTGCACGCGACCGGCCCGTCGGCACAAGTCAGCAGCGTCTTCTCCGGGATGCGCTTCACCTTGAATGGAGTGGCCACGTGGTGGGCGGTGCATCGCAGTCGACCATCGGGGCGTTTCACCGGCCGACCCTCGCAGCCGACCGGCCCATCGACGCAGGTCGGGAAGCTCAATGATGTTTGGTCTGCCAGGACTCGCGGCATTTCTCTCAGCCGTTTGCCACATTCCCGACATACCGCATCATCGTGATGGTGGGCGGCTCCGCAGCGAGGGCACAGGGGCATGGGATCCCTTCTCTCTTGAGAACCTACTCGATTGGGCCGGTCCGGGATGGCCCGGCAGGTAGCAGTACCTGCGAGGGAGACACAGCCGGGAGGTTTCGCAAATCCCTTTGGCATGCCTGAATCAGCCATTCGGTCAAGATCGGCCGTTTTTTGGCCGATATCCCTTGCCCGAAGCAGCCGGTAAGGTCTCCTCCATATGTCCTGGAAGCTCAATCTCAGGTTGACCACGGCCGCGCTGGCCGCCGCCACATTCGCGTCCGCTTGCGCGGCCACGCCCTCGTCCCCATCCTCGACCCCCTCGACCACGGCAGTCCCGGAAACGACCGAAGGTTCGACGACCACGATCACCGCCGATCCAGTCCAGGCGGCCCTGCGAGCCCAGATCGATGAGCTCATCGAGACGACCGAAGATCTGCGCGAACTCGACTTCCTGGAGCCGCCTACCGTGACCATCGTGAGCGACGAGGAACTAGCTGTCAGAGTCCGGGAGCAGATCGAGGAAGAACTGGACCCGGCAGAACTTGCCCGGGATACCGCCGTCCAGGTATTGCTGGGTTTGATCAGTCCCGACCTGAATCTGCTGGATCTGTACACCGACCTGTACTCCGAACAGGTGGCCGGGTACTACGACGGTGAGGCGGGCGAGATGGTGATACCGGCGGGTTCCGAGCTGAGCGGACTCCAGAAGGTGACGCTGGTCCACGAGCTCGTCCACGCCCTCACCGACCAGCACTTCGATTTCGATCAGGTCATGGAGCAGCTCGACGATGAGGACCGGTTTGACGAGCTGAGCGCCCTGCAAGCGGTGATCGAAGGGGACGCCTCCTTCACGGAATTGCTGTACGTGACCGAGCTCTCGACGGAGGAGAAGCTCCAGATCGTCACCGATTCGCTCGATCAGGACACGACGGTGTTCGCGACCACCCCGCGGTTCATCCAGGAGCTCCTCTTCTTCCCCTATACCGAGGGGGCCAGCTTCGTGGAGAGCTTATGGAGCAGCGAAACCGGTTTCGACCGGGTCAATACTGCCTATCAGGAGCCACCAACGACCACCGAACAGATCTTCCACCCCGATGTGTATCGCGTGGGCGAAGGGGCCATACCGGTCGCCCTTCCTGATACGCCGCTCGCCGGGTATGAGGTGGGGGAGGAGGCCGTATGGGGAGAGATCTCGTTCCGGGTGATGTTTGAGCAGGGTTTGGGTCCTACGCTGGCCACTCCGGCAGCCACCGGATGGGGCGGCGACCGATACCGCGTCATGTGGAATGGCGAAGATGTGGTCTACGCGCTGGTTTATGTCGGCGACACGAGCAAGGACGCCACCGAGATGTACGAAGCGTTGGTGGCCTACGCAACCAATGTCATGAATGTTGGAGAACCGGACGGGGACGAAACGAAGGTCAGCCTCACCGGTGCCGACTATGCCTACGCCGCCATTTCCGGAGATCGGGTGCTCTTCGTCGCTTCCTCCGATCCCGAAGTGGGGCCCGGAGTGGTGGCGGCCTTCACCGACTTCTGAGCCCCACCCCTAAGGTGACCTCATGACCGGCCGCCTCGTCGTGTGTGCAACCCCCATCGGGAATCTGGGAGATGCCTCACCTCGCCTCGCAGAAACCTTGCGCGATGCCGATGTGGTGTACGCAGAGGATACGAGGCGATCCCGGGTGCTCCTCACTGCCCTGGGCATCGACCGGTCCCTGCGGTCCTACTTCCTCGGAAATGAGGATCAGCGGTCTGAAGAGCTGGCCGGACATCTCGAGGCAGGTCAGACCGTTGCCCTGATCACAGATGCCGGCATGCCTTCGATCTCCGATCCGGGGGTGAGCGCCGTGCAACGCGCCCGAAGCGTCGGAGCGGCCGTGTACGTTATCCCCGGTCCGAGTGCAGTCACGGCTGCGTTGGCAGTGTCGGGTTTCGACGCACAACGGTTCGTATTCGAAGGCTTCCTGCCGAGGAAAGGGATGGAGCGAACAGTCCGGCTGGCCGCCCTGGTGTCCGAAGAACGGACCCTCGTCCTGTTCAGCGCCACCCACCGGGTTGCCCGGGATATCGCTGATCTAGCGACACATCTTGGTTCCGACCGGCCCGTGGCCGTCTGCCGGGAATTGACCAAAATGCACGAGGAAGTCAGATGGGAAACCCTGGCGGCGGCGTTGGTCCATCTCGAGGAACGGCCAACCAAAGGCGAGTACACGCTGGTGATTGAAGGGGCGCCCCCCGTTGTACCGGATTTCGATGTAGCGCTGACGGAGGCGCTGCGACGGATTGAAGACGGCGAGAACCTGACGGTGGCCGTGCGGACGGTGGCCGCCGAATACGGAGTGCGGAGGAGAACCCTCTACGAGGCCGCTCTCGGCGCAACCAACCAGACCCCTTGAAGAGATACTGAAGAGAATCGAGCCTAGGTCAGCTGTGCCTTGCAGCCGGCGCAGAGGCCCTTGCCTTTGAAAGAGGCAACGTCTTCGGTTGATCCGCAAAAGGTGCACGTTGCTTCCAGTTTGCGAATGACGATTGCGTCTCCCTCGACGGCAATCCCCAGCTGATCGCCTTCGCGGATGTTGAACAGTCTGCGAGTCTCAGCGGGGATCACGATTCTCCCCAGGTCGTCGATCTTCCGGGCGATACCGGTGTCCATGCCACCTCCAAAATAAGGACAACCGTCCAGTTACCCGGGTCCCTGATGGGTGCCTGGTTCTTCCAGAGCATACCCAAGCAGTAGACCCATGTGGGAGGGTTCTTTTTGGATGCAACTACCCTCCCCATATGTGGGTTGATTCGCATTGCCATCTGCAACTAGCCGGTGAAGAGGGCTCACTGCTTCTGGACCGGGCACCCGGGGTCGACTGGCTCGTCGTGCCGGGCATCGATGCGGAGTCGTCCGCAGCGGCCATCGAGTTGGCGGAACGGTATCCCGATCGAATCGTGGCCGCTGCCGGTCTCCACCCCCATGAAGCAGATCGTTGGGCACGTGAGCGGACTCAGATCTTCGCGCAGGCTGAACGGGCTGCGGCGATCGGTGAGATCGGGCTGGACTTCTACCGTGACCTGTCCCCTCGTGACCAGCAAGTCGAGGCATTCGTCGAACAGCTCCGTCTGGCAGCCGATCTCGACAAACCGGCGATCGTGCATTGCCGCGATGCCTTTCGTGAGATCCACGACATCATCGAGACGACCGGCGTTGGGGATCGTGTGGTCATGCATTGCTGGACCGGCGGGTCGCGCTGGACCCGGCGGTTTCTCGATCTTGGAGTCATGATCTCATTTGCCGGGCCGATCGCTTTCGAAACCGGCGACACCATCCGGCGGGCGGCAGCCGTGGTCCCGCCGGACCGGGCGATGGTTGAGACCGACACGCCCTACCTGTCACCGCCCCCCTACCGTGGTGAACCAAACGAACCGGCCCGGGTTGCCCTGGTGGGCGCCGCCCTCGGACGGGTCTGGGGAACCACCGACGAAGAAGTCGCCCGGGTTACGGGTGAGAATGCCCGCCGCGTCTTCCGGCCATGACCCAGGGCAAGCGGGCTATTCAGGAACTGTTGGAGAAGTACGACCTCGTGCCTCGCAAAGCGCTCGGCCAGCACTTCCTGGCCGATCCGAATCTGGTCCACAAGCTTGTTGGTCTCGCAGAACCGGGGCAACGGGTTGTGGAAGTCGGTGCCGGGACCGGAGCGCTCACGAGGGCCCTGGGCGAGGCGGGCTTCGAGGTGGTTGCCTACGAAGTAGATGAGCGGCTCCGGCCCCTGCTGAAGGAGGTTGTGGACGGACTCGACAACGTCGAGGTTCGTTTCGCCGACGCTCTCGCAGCCCTCCCCGACGCTCTCGGGGAAGGACCGTGGACGATGGTGGCGAACCTCCCGTACAACGTTGGGACTCCCTTACTCCTGAAGGTATTGACCAACGGGACCAACGTGAACCGGTTTGTGGTCATGGTCCAAAAAGAAGTGGCCGATCGCCTGATGGCCGGGCCGGGCTCGCGCACCTACGGGATCCCTTCGGTGGTGGCCGCCCTGCACGCCGATGTGCGCCGCCAATTCACCATTGGACCACAGGTCTTCATCCCGGCCCCCCGAGTCGATTCCGTGGTCCTCACGCTGCAACGGCGGGTTCCTCCACTTGCTGCGCCTCGCGCAATCGAACTGGCTGCCGCAGCCTTCAATCAGCGCCGTAAGATGCTCAGACGTTCTCTGGCCGACACGGTTTCGTCGGTTTCCGAGGTGCTGGCCGAGGCCGGGATCCCCGGGGACTCGAGAGCCGAGCAGCTGTCGCCGGCCGAATATGTGACGCTTGCCGAGAAAGAGGCTCGTCATGGAAGCTGAACTCCAGGTCGAAGCTGCCGCCAAGGTCAACCTGTCGCTGCGAATCAAGGCACCGGACGGCTCGGGCCTCCACCCGCTCCTGTCGCTGGTCCAGTCTTTTGATCGCTGTGACCGGCTCGGTGCTTCGCGGGCCGACGAGGACGAACTCGATCTCGGCGAGGTCGATCTGCCGACGGGTCGGGACAACCTGATCTGGCGAGCCGTCGACAGTCTCCGCTCTGAGACCGGCCATCGGCGCCCCCTGTGGTTTTCCCTTGTCAAGCAGATACCCGTCTCGGCCGGCTTGGCCGGGGGGAGTGCCGACGCTGCCGCGGCCCTGGTGACGGCGGCGTCCCTGCTCGGAATACCCCGGGCCACGATCATGGACGTGGCGATTGGAGTGGGCGCAGACGTCCCCTTTTGCATCCAGGGCGGGTTCTCATGGATGGAGGGCTACGGCGAGGAACTCACGCCCATCCGGCAGGTCCCGACCGACTATGCGCTGGCCGTTGTCGTACCCCCGTTCCCCCTTGAAACGCCCGCCGTGTACCGGCGGTGGGATGAGATGGGCGAACCGGCCGGTCGAGCGGTTGCGAGCAAGCACCTGCCGCCCTCACTGCGGACCTTCGGTCCCCTGGTCAACGACCTGTACCCGGCGGCCCTCGACCTGCGGCCCGAATTAGGTGAATGGCAGGCGGAGCTGGCCGGTGCATGGGAAAGTCCGGTCATGCTGTCCGGGAGCGGTCCATCGCTCTTTGCCTATTTTGGCGACCGGAACGAAGCCGAAGAGGCGGCCGGACTGGGTCCTGCCGAGGCTCGCGCCAGGTTCGCGACCTCGCCGGTGGCCTTTGGTGTTCGCGAGGTTGATTCCGTCGCCGGAGGCCGTTCGCATTAGACTCTTGCCCGGGCCGAGCCCTTCCGACTTCGTCGGTGGGGGGTGGTGTAATTGGCAGCACAACGGGTTTTGGTCCCGTCAGTAGGGGTTCGAGTCCTCTCCTCCCAGCCCACAACCGAGGAGGACAACTATGGCGGTGAAAGCCCTGGTGCTTGCCGCCGGTGCGGGCACCCGCATGAAGTCCAACGCCCCCAAGGTGTTGCACGACCTGGCCGGGTTGCCGCTCCTCCAATGGGTTCTCGACGCCATCGAGCCGCTCGCTCTCGACGAGGTCGTGGTGGTCGTCGGGCATGGAGCCGCTGAGGTCGAGAAGGTCCTGCCTGAAGGAGTGATGGCGCGTCTGCAGGATCAGCAGCTCGGCACCGGTCACGCAGTTCGGGCCGGGGTGACCGGTATGGAGATCAGTGGAAGCTCGATCCTCGTCCTTTCGGGCGATATGCCTCTCTTGACCGGTTCGACGATTCGGAACCTCGTCGAAACGCACCAGGAGAGAAATGCAGCGGCGACGGTGTTGACAGCCGAAATCGACCACAGCGACTTTGGCCGGATGGTGCGCGACGAAACCGGGCGGCTCCTGAGCATCGTCGAATTGAAGGACGCCAACCAGGACCAGGCATCCGTGCGGGAGGTCAACGGCGGTGTCTACGTTTTCGACGGGAACCTGCTCGGAGAGGCTTTGGAGAGTCTCACCACCGAGAATGCGCAGGGCGAGTACTACCTGACCGACGTCATCGGGATGCTGGTGGGCAGCGGGGCACACGGTCGAGACCGTTATGACGAGCGCCGCCGAATTGACCGGCGTGAACAGCCATCAGCAGTTGGCCGATGCGGCTCGTTTGGTGCGGCGCCGGATCAACGAGAGACTGGATGTCGGAGGGCGTGTGGATGCAAGACCCCGAGCGGGTCTACATCGGGGCTCGTGTGCGGCTCTCCCCGGGAGTTCGTATCTTCCCCGACGTCCATCTCGAGGGCACCACGGAGGTCGGGGGCGATACCGTCCTCGGGCCGGACGTGTACGCCCTCGATACCCGTATCGGAACCGGCAGCCGGGTGTGGTATTCAGTCATACGAGGATCGTCCGTTGGGGATGGAGCCGAAGTCGGTCCGTACGCATCGCTACGGCCGGGTACGGTGCTCGAGGCACGGTCCAAACTGGGTACCTTCGTCGAGACCAAGAACACCCGGTTGGGGGAAGGGGCCAAAGTCCCCCACCTCGCCTACATGGGTGATGCGGACATCGGCGCCCGGGCCAACGTCGGCGCCGGTTCGATCACGTGCAACTACGACGGGGTTTCCAAGTATCCGACCAAGATCGGCGAGCGTGCCTTCATCGGATCGGACACGATGCTGGTTGCCCCCGTCACGATCGGCGAAGACGCTTACACGGGAGCCGGTTCGGTCATAACCCAGGATGTTCCTCCTGGGGCGTTGGCGGTGGAGCGGAGCGAACAGAGGGAGATCCGCGACTACGCTGCCCGCGTAGAGGCCCGCAAGAAGAAGAAACAGCAGGGTGAGTAACCCATGGAAGTCGTAGGCCGCAAACGGTTGATGCTGTTCTCCGGTAGCGCCAATCAAGCGCTGGCCGAAGAAGTCGCCGATCTGATGGGCGTTCGGGTCGGCGGTCTGCAACGGTCGGTTTTCGCCAACGGCGAGATCTACGTGCGCCCGACGGAGAGCGTGCGGGGGGCCGACTGCTTCGTGATGCAGAGCCACAGCCACCCGATCAACTTCCACATCATGGAGCAGTTGATCACCATCGATGCGCTCCACCGGGCTTCGGCCAAACGGATCACTGCCGTCATGCCGTACTACGGCTATTCGCGGGCCGACAAGAAGGTGTCCCCCCGGGAAGCTATCTCGGCCCGGATGGTCGGAGACCTGTTCATGGCGGCCGGGGCCGACCGTTTGGTGTCGGTCGATCTCCACACCGGTCAGATTCAGGGTTTCGTCTCGAAACCGTTCGACCACCTCACGGCTCTACCAATCTTCGTTGAGTATCTGCAGGATGTCATCGATGGGCCGGCCACCGTCGTGTCCCCGGATGCCGGGGGAGTGAAGCGAGCCGAGAAATACGCCCGGCACCTCGATGCCTACGTTGCGTTCGTCCACAAACGGCGCGAGCCCGAGAAGCACAATGTCTCAGCGGCACTCACGGTCATCGGCAAGGTGGAGGGCCGCCACGCCATCATTGTCGACGACATGATCGACACCGCAGGAACAGTGTGCAATGCCGCCGAACTGCTCCGGGCCAAAGGCGCAGAAAGCGTCCGGGTGGTAGCCACTCATGGGGTCCTGTCGCCACCCGCCATCGACCGTCTCAAGAACGCTCCCATCGAAAAGGTCATCCTTACCAACACGCTGCCGATTCCGGAAGAGGCAATAGGCTTCGACAAACTCGAGGTCCTGTCCGTGGCGCCGATCGTTGCCGAGGCGCTCCAGGCCATCTTCATGGACAGTTCGGTTTCAGAGATCTTCCTCGGCGAAAACGTTTAGGTGCCGGGCCGGTGGCTGAAGAACTCGTCACCGTAGCCACCTGTGCAACCGCGGAAGAGGCTGCTGCGGGTATGACCGTCCTGACCGATCTCGAGATGGTGCCGGTACTCCGCCCGGCCGGGGAACGAACAGAGATCCTGGTTCCCGCCGCCGACGCTCCCGGTGCCCGGCGGGCCCTGCTCGACGATCGGCTCGAGCGTGAGGGACGGGTCCCTCAGGAGATGTCCCTGATCATGAAGCTGGCTTTGGTGGTCGCCCTCCTGGCCGTGGTGACGTTTGCAGTCCTGACCGTCACCCTGGGCTGAAAACCCCGTTCTTGCGTGAGTTTCCGCGACTAGGTGCCAGTTTCTCACGCAAGAACGGGGTTGGCAGCTTCGGCGAACGCGGCCATTGAGGGAAACTGCCAGGTCGGAGTGATCGACCATCGGCCGGAGGTGGTGGCCCGTCACCTACCGAGGCGCCAGAAGCGACCGCTTCGGCCTCTCCGACTTCTCCTCCCACCTCCGAGCCGATCAGACCACCGCCGTCGTGCCACGTACCGATGATGGATCATCCGTAGAGCCGCAGCGGACCGTAGACCAGATAGAGCTTGATCCCCCAACCCTCAGAAGGAGCTCATCATGGACGATCAGACCGTCACCACCTGGCCCGACCTCGGACAGAGCATGTGGTCATACCTGACCGGCAAAGAAGCGGCCATCAACTACCAGTTCGTTGACATGCAGGTTGCGGTGCCACGCGAAACGGGTGCTGAGGCTCCTTCAGCTATCTGGCGGCTCAATGGAACCCTCCGCATAACGACGAGCGATAGCGACAACGCTCCTGGCTAGTCCCAAGGTGCTGCCTGGAAGAGCCCAGGTCTCCATCACGGGCGAAGTGTCCGCGACGTACGACGGTGGCGAGAGCCGATTGGTTGCATCAGGCAAGAGACTGGAGTGGACGGTCGGAGACGCCCGCTCCGCATTCACGAATCTGCCTGCCATCAGCCGATCGGATCTCGCCCGCTCGTCACGATTGCTTGCCGAGCAGGATTTGTCTTTGACCATCCGAGATGGTTCGGGGGCATTACTGGAGCTTGGTAGCGGACGCCGCTCCCCTGCCGGGTGGGTCATGTTCGGCTCGCTTCATGCACGGCCGCGCCACCTGCGCAGTTGGCCCCGGCTGATTGCCGCTCAGATCCGCACGTCGAAGCGCTGGTAGCAATTTCGCAGCGCCAAACGATTCTCGCGACCAGACGGAACCGCTGATCCGTAAACAGGGTCGAGGCTCAAATCGGTCGGTGCTTATACATCACTGAATCAAGACGCGTCGTCGCAGGGCGGCGCAAACGAAGAAGGAAGGAAAGGAATAGTCATGTCGTTCGAAAACTTGTTCGACTACAGCGCAACACAATTCGAGATCGTGTTGGGTGTGTTCACGCTCACCGCGGCGGTCTTCGCGGCGGTGCTGGTGTATTCACTCGCCACATCGGGCAGCATCGCCCCCCGCTACCGATTGACTTCGTATCTGACGGGTGTGGTCATGGTCTCGGCGGTCATCGAACTTGGTCTGCTGGCACTTCGCTGGAACAGCGCCTTCGCGTGGAACGGTTCGAGTTTCGCACTCGTTGGTGATGACCTCTTCTCCAACGGATTCCGCTATATGAACTGGAGCATCGACGTTCCGGTCCTGCTGACGCAGATGCTCATTGTGGCGGGCATCACCGGTGCTGCCTTCCGGAAGCGCTGGGCGTCGTTCGTAATTGCGGGTCTCGCGATGATCTGGACCGGCTACGTCGGTCAGTTCAACGAGATCGACGGCGGAGCCCAATTCTGGCTCTGGGGCGCCATCTCCACGGTCTTCTACCTGTGGCTGCTCTATGTGGCCTGGCAGACGATCAGGGACGCCAAGCAGACGGCCCCGGCCAGTGTCCGTGGTCTCTTCGGCGCCGTTTGGATCCTCTTCCTCGTTTCATGGACGATCTACCCGCTGGCGTACCTCATGCCGCAGATAAGCGCCACGGCCGATGGTGTCGTGATCCGAAACCTGATCTACAGCTTTGCTGACATCGCCTCCAAGGCGGTCTACGGCGTCATGCTGGCGATCATCGCGCAGAAGCTGAGCGCCATCGCAGGCTACGGCCCGGCCATCGAGGCCGAAGAAGCGTTCGCCGACAGCAAATAGCGCTACGAACACATCGAGGGGGCCCCGGTTCAACCGGGGCCCCCTCGTGGTTTCCAGATGTGTTGAGACAAAGGCGTGGAGCGTGGTCCGCAATTCACCGCTCGAACTCTTCATCGCTCCGCAGCGGACCGGAGCACGCAAACGAGTGGGTTTTTCGTCGCCTCGTTCAGCTCAGGCGGGCCAAGAAACCTCGACGTCGCTCTCGGTTTCGATGAGGGATTCGAAAGCGGCGAACGGGCGCAACAACTCGTCGTGTTGCCGTCACCCGCGGTGGTCGGAGCCCACCGGCGGAGGGCCTCTCGTATGCCTGATTCCCAATCGACCAAGGTGCCGTAGCAGTCGAAGCTCAAGGCTTTGATACCGATCAAACTCGCCCATGGTGCCGGTCCTCCCCTCGGTTGTCGCCCCGCCGCAAGTAAGACCGAGCGATCATCGAAATGGTCGAGGTAGGTTGATGGACATGGACACGACCATCATCTCCATTCATACCGGCCGCAGGCGCCGGCGTGTTCGACATCACGTCAGAGGCCGAGCGGTTTCTCGATGGCCGCGGCGACGGGCTACTATCGGTGTTCGTTCCTCACGCAACGGCCGGTCTGGCCATCGTTGAGACTGGAGCAGGCAGCGATGCAGACCTCCTCGATGCCCTCGACGAAATGCTCCCCAGAGACGAACGGTGGAGGCACCAGCACGGCTCACCCGGCCACGGCGCAGATCATGTCATGCCGGCTTTCATCAGT
This sequence comes from uncultured Actinomycetota bacterium, assembly GCA_963715305.1. Taxonomy (GTDB): domain Bacteria; phylum Actinomycetota; class Acidimicrobiia; order Spongiisociales; family UBA4744; genus UBA4744. Next base: position 122,923 of record CAVQSB010000002.1, on the reverse strand, counting down.
CCGAGCGTGACGATTCCGGTTCAGGGCGGACGGCTGCTGCTGGGGACCTGGCAGTCACTCGTCCTGGTTGACCCGAATGCTGACAACCCGGAGCGGCACATCCGCTTCAGCTGGATTCCGGCTTGATGTCCTGTGTCGACCATCGACCCGGCAATTGGCCCGCTTGCTTCAGAATGTCGGCATCTCAATGACTTCGCCCGGATAGATCAGATCCGGGTTTCTTGAAATCAGATCGGGCTGATTGCGGGCAATCACCTTCCGCCAGTACGGGGCGATCTCCCCGTTGGTCGGGCGGCGGCCGAGCTCGCGCACGAGATGGCGACGGCACATCAGCCACAGGTTATCGCCCGACTTCACCGTCACCTTCGCCGGGGACACTTCGCCATCGTGCATCGGGTCTCCACCGGAAGGGAGGGGTAGGGCAGGCACCGTTCGGCCGTCGGAGAGAAAGGCGTCCCCGGGTGCTTCGGGCAACTGTCCGGTCACCCCGGGAGGGAGCAGGGCGCCCCCGTCGTCGATCGTTACGACTGCGGGTGGGGGAGGATCGGCTCCCACCGGGACGGCCGCCAAAGTGGCTGCAACCAGGATCGTGCCCAGAGCCCGCTCGGTGGCTCTCCGGACCATCGGGAGGGTCATCCACTCGACCGACCGGATGAGCATGGGAATCCGGCTGGCTCGCGCGAACAGATACAGAAGAGTGGAACCGATCAGCCAGATGATGCATCCAACGGCCGCCAACCAGATGGCGGTCGCGATGGCGTCCTCGGCCGGCGTTATCTGAATCCACGTGCCGAAATCAGACCAGAGGACCCGAAGCCGGGGAGGTTGGCCAACGGAGAGCAGTGCGAACAGAGCGAGGGTCTGGCTCCCGACCGCTGCCGTCAATCCAAAGAAGCGTCGTCGGATCATGGTTGGATGATCCTCCGATATCACCCGTGAGTCAAGTGTTATCTATCGTTACATAAGATAAACACATCTCGATTACCCGAACAGGCGTGAACGTTCTGTCTTGAGGCCCCCCGGTGTGCTGTGGGGAGACACTGGCGAGGGTGGGGCTGGGTCGCTCGATAGAGAGCGTCCGGGAATACCGGGATTGGTTCACTTGCGGGTCCCACGTACGGCGAGCTACTTCGTTACGATTGCGCTGGTTGTCACATAAGGAGCGAGCGTCCGCGTACGAATCGGAATCGGTGATACGTCCCGGGAGATCGAGTTGGAGGTCGATGACGGGGATGCTCTCATCGCTGAAATCGAGGCGGCGTTTAGCGGAGACAACACCATTCTCTGGTTCACCGATGTTCGAGAGCGCCGGATCGGTGTCCCGGTGCTGCGCATCGCTTACGTCGAGCTAGAACCCGAGCAGCGGGTGTCGGTCGGGTTCACCGCGTCGTAAGACTGCGGTCGAGACCGGGGTTGGACTAGACGGCGCGACGCCGACGTTCGGCCAGCCACCGCTTGCGGAGTCGCCGACGTTCGTCTTCTGCGTATCCGCCCCACACGCCGGCCTCTTGGTTGGACTCCAGTGCGTACTGGAGGCACTCCTCCTGTACCGAACACTGCATGCAGATAGCCTTGGCTGCCGAGATGTGATCGAGGGCAGGTCCGGTAGTTCCGACCGGGAAGAAAAGGGACGGCTCAGAGTCGCGACACGCGGACATCTGCCGCCATTCAGTCATTGTTAGCACGGGGAAACCTCTACAGAACGTAAACATTGTGATTTGCTTCACAAACGATAATGGCCGCGGGGGCGGTAGGCAAGAGGTATTTTTTTACAGACATGAAAAACTCAAAAAACTCATCAATCCTGGTAGCCGGGCACCGCGGCCTGCCGCTCGAATACCCGGGCAACTCTATCGAAGGCATCCTGGCTGCCCGTTCGGTGTGCGACATGGTCGAGTTTGACGTACGCCGCACGCGAGACGGCGTTGCCGTGCTTTCTCACGATGCACACCTCGGTGGTGGGGCCATCATTGACACGGACTGGATGGAAGTCGCGGAGGTCGATATTGGCGGGGGCCTGCATCCGGCCCGGCTCGACGATGTGCTGGAGGCAGCCGGTGGGTTCCCATGCAACTTCGAGATCAAGAACTCTCCTGCAGATCCCGACTTCGATGACACCTTCGTGTTCGCCTGCGAAGTGGCGAGCCGAGCGACTGAGCGCGACCTGGTTACCAGTTTTCACTGGCCGACCGTGGACGCGGTGCAGAAAGCCTTCCCGAACGTCGCAACGGGACTCCTGGTCGACCCAACAGGCTCACTCGAGGGGGCTATCGCTTGGGCGGTCGGGCAGGGCCACGGGGTGATTGCGCCGCACTGGTCACTGCTGGCCGATCCCTCCGTCGCTTGGGCCGGGCAACGTTTGGCGATAGTGGTGTGGACGGTCAATGATGAGGAAGTTGGTCGCAAACTTGCTGCGGAAGGGGCAACAGCGATCATCACGGATGATCCGAGAAGGATGGTTGACGCACTGAAGGGCGGGGACGAGCGATGACGATCAAGGATGAGCTGGCTGCGGAGCTTCGTGACGCCATGAGATCAGGCGACCGGCCGCGCCGGGAAGTAGTTCGCGAAATCGAAACACTCGTATCCCGGAAGCGCTCAGAACCCGGTTTCGCGGGACACGTAGACGACGACCTGTATCTCGAAGTTATGGGCGCCTTCGCCAAGAAGATGGACAAAGCCGCGAGCGAGTATGACAGTCTCGGTGAGCGGGGCGTAGCCATGGCGGCCAAGCTCCGGTGGGAGGTCGGATACCTGTCTCGCTGGCTGCCGACCAAGCGATCCGAGGAGGAAACCCGCCGGCTCATCCGCGCAGCGATTGCCGAGTTGGGCGCCGACGACCCGAAAATGGCCGGGCGGGTGGTCGGCCATCTCATGAAAACCCTGGGTGACGATCTCGACGGGGGTTTAGTCAACCGGGTCGTTCGGGAAGAACTCGAAACGGAGTGAGGCTGCCTCGCTTCGAACCAATGTTGGCCAGTCCCTGCGCAGCACCATTCACCGACCCCGGATGGCTGTTCGAGATGAAGTGGGACGGCGTGCGTGCGATCCTCACCTGGGATGGTGCATCCCTCGCGATCCAATCGAGGAGCGGGCGCGACGTCACGGCCACTTATCCGGAGCTGCATGGGTTGTCATTGCGCCGCTCGGTAGTGCTCGACGGCGAGATCGTGGCATTCGACGACACCGGCCACCCATCTTTCTCGACGCTGCAGAAGAGGATGGGCATCGCCGGAGGGGTACGGGCGATTGAGGCAGCCCGGACCCACCCGGTCTCGTGCGTGGTCTTCGATCTTCTCTTCGACGGCGACGATGTGACCGGGCGACCCATCGAAGAGCGATTGGAGCGACTGCACGCCATGGACCTCCCTGCTCCGCTCGTGAGCTCCGCAGTGATCCCGACCTTCGGCGAGGCGCTGTTCGCGGCCGTGGTCGAGCGCGGACTCGAGGGGGTTGTGGCCAAACGACGTGGATCGCTCTACCGACCCGGAGTACGGTCGTCGGATTGGCGCAAGATTGCGCACGTCCTGACCGTGCGAGCGGTGGTGGGAGGCTTTACGCCGGGCGGAGGCGGCCGAGCGGGCACGTTCGGATCGCTCGCCCTAGGGTTGTGGGATGGCCCCCGGTTGCGGTGGATCGGATCGGTCGGCACCGGTTTCGACGACTCCGCTCTGTCGGCGATTCGCAGTGCCCTGGACGAAATGAGCGTCGGAGAGAGCCCTTTTCGAACCGACCCCGAACTGCCGGCGGGCATTATCTGGGTGGCTCCGCATCTCGTCGCCCGGGTCGCATGCAAAGAATGGACCAACGCCGGAAGGTTGCGGGCTCCTTCGTTCAAAGGGTTCCTTGCCGACCCGGTTGAGGAGCAGACCTGGGCAGCCGAAGGACCGGGGGAGTAGGCCAGCTCCAGTTGCTGGGTTTCAGTTCCAGGGCCGTCGTACGTGACATGTGGTTGCCGGCGGCGCTAGCTGGCGACCCGCTTTTCCTTCGTTGCTTCGACACTGGCTTTGAGAGCTTCGAGCAGATCAAGGACCTTGGTCGGCTCGGGGGTTTCCGGACTGACGATCTCTTCGCCCTCGATCTTCATGCGGGCCAGCTCTTCGATGGCTCCCCGGGTCGGGTCTTGATACGCATCGGCATCGAACGGGGAGGTGAGGTTATCGATGATCATCTCGGCCATCTTGACCTCCTCCTTTCGAACCTCGATCTCAGTCTCGAGTTCCTCGAAAGCCGGCGCCCGGATCTCATCCGGCCAGAACATCGTCTCCAGGATCAGGACATTCTCGTCGGCGCGGAGGGTGGCCAGGTACTCCTTTTCGCGAAGCGCGAATTTGGCAATACCAACGCGATCCTTCTCCCGGAGCGCCTGCAACAGGATGCGGTATGCCTTCAAGCCGGTTTGCTCGGGTACGAGGTAGTAGGACGACCGATAGAAGATCGGGTCGATCTCTTTGGTTTCGACGAACTGAACGACGTCGACAATCTTCGATCCGCCCCGGGAAGTGGCCGCTTCCAACTCTTCGTCGGTGAAGACCACGTACCTGCCCTTCTCCACCTCGTATCCGCGGACGATATCGTCCCAGGTGACCTCCTTGCCGTCGGCTTCCGCCACGCGTTTGTATTTGATCGCGCTGCTGTCGCCGGAGCGCAGCATCTTGAACTTCGGGGTCTTGTTCTCGGTGGCCGTGAACAGCGCAACCGGAATCGAAACCAGGCCGAAGCTGATGGCACCCTTCCAAATCGATCTAGCCATGGAGACAAGTTATCAGCTATGAGTAACCAGTGGTCAGAGAGTTTGCGGAAGTCCGGTTGGTGGGAACCAGCCCCCCTTCGGCCGGGCCTGGGGCCGCCCGGCCACCTCGCCGCTTCCCGACGAGCTCCGCTCGTCAGGAGAAGGGGCGCCCTCGGCAGGATTCGAACCTGCGCACCCGGCTCCGGAGGCCGGTGCTCTATCCCCTGAGCTACGAGGGCTCGAGTGCGGTGATCCAAAGTGGAACGCACCCGGCGCGGCGGAGTGTACCAAAGGCGAGGCGTGCCCCCTCTGCCCTCGAGATGTGGCAACATCGGCCCAGACCGAACAATCGCGGGCCAGAAGAGGGCACGACATGAAGGTGGGGATAGGCATTCTTGGTGGAGGGACCGTTGGCGGCGCCCTTCTCCAATACCTGATCAACGAAGAGAGAGCCATTGTTGCGAAGACGGGTCTCGAGCTTGAGGTACGCCGGGTAGCCGTGCGCTCCATCTCCAAGACCCGGGCATTTGCGATTCCTGCGGAGATCATTACGGACCAGCCCGAACAGCTGATCGACGATCCATCGGTCCACCTGGTCGTCGAGGTGATGGGTGGTTTGGAACCGGCCGGTGATCTGGTCATGCGGGCACTCCAGGCCGGGAAGCCGGTCGTCACAGCGAACAAGGAACTTGTTGCCACCCGTGGGGCGGAGTTGATTCGTCGAGCGGAAGAAAAGGGGGTCTCGCTCTTGTTCGAGGCTGCCGTCGGGGGTGGAATACCGATCATCCGACCGCTCTCGGAGTCGCTCGCAGGCGAACAGATCACCAGGGTCCTCGGCATCGTCAACGGGACGACGAACTACATCCTGACCCGCATGGCCGAAGATCTTGGCTATGCCGAGGCGGTCGCCGAGGCACAGAAGCTCGGCTTTGCCGAAGCCGATCCCACCGCCGATGTGTCCGGAGCAGACGCAGCCGCCAAGGCCGCGATTCTGGCCAGCCTGGCCTTCGGAACGTGGATCTCGGTCGACGCCGTCTACCGGGAGGGAATCGAGTCGCTCGACCCGATTGACCTGCGGTTTGCAGCCGATCTTGGCTATGTCCCGAAGCTTCTGGCGATTGGTGAGGAGACCTTGCACGGTGTCAGCGCTCGAGTCCACCCCGCCCTCGTGCCCGTCGATCATCCACTTGCATCCGTTCGTGGAGCGAACAACGCCGTGTTCATCGAGGGCCCTCAGGTTGGTGAATTGCTGTTCATGGGACCGGGCGCTGGTGGAGGACCAACAGCCACCGCTGTGCTCGGTGACATCATCGAAGCCGCCCGGGAATTTCTCGCCGAAGCGCAGGTTGCCCCCCGGATCCGCTTTGCTCCGGGTCGTTTGCGTGACTTCGGGGAGATCGAAACAAAATGGTACGTGCGACTGGAGGTAGCTGATGCCCCGGGCGTCCTGGCTCTGGTCGCCGGGGCTTTTGGTGACGCGGGTGTGAGCATCAAGTCGGTCTGGCAGGAGGGTCGCGGCGAGGATGCAACGCTCCTCCTGATCACCCATGATGCCCTTGAGTCCAACCAGCGGGCGGCCGTGGCGGCATTGAGGTCTCTCGACGTGGTGACCGAAGTTGCCGCGACCATTCGGGTCCAGAGCAACGAGCCGTGATTCGATGAAGTATTTGTCGACGAGAGGGGTGGCGCCGACGCTCGGGTTCGATGACGTTCTCCTCAGCGGCCTCGCTCCGGACGGTGGCCTCTATGTCCCGGAAACCTGGCCTGCGTTCACCCGCTCGCAGATCGCGGCGCTGCAGGGCATGTCGTATCCGAACCTCGTGGCGGCGGTAGCCGCTCCTTTCCTCGATGGGTCGGTCGCCGATCTGTCCGCTCTCGCCGAGGAGGCGTACGCTCCGTTTCGAGCAATTGGTGCCGCTCACCGCTGCTGCGCGACGGTCTGTGGCTTCTCGAGCTCTATTGGGGGCCGACGTTGGCCTTCAAGGACTACGCACTGCAACTATTGGGCCGGCTGTTCGACGCAAGCCTCGCGGCACGGGACACTCGCGCCCTACTCCTCGGGGCTACGTCGGGAGATACCGGGTCGGCAGCCATCGAAGCCTGCCGGGATCGGGAGCGACTCGACATCGTGATTCTGCATCCGCACGGACGCGTGTCGGACGTTCAACGGCGCCAGATGACCACCGTCGACGCGCCCAACGTGCACAACGTCGCGGTACAGGGCACCTTCGATGATTGCCAGCGCCTGGTCAAGGGCATGCTGGCCGACCCTGCCATGCGCAGCGAGTTGGGCGTGACCTCGGTCAACTCGATCAACTGGGTGCGGATCATGGCCCAGGTGGCCTACTACTTCGCAGCCGCTCAAGCGCTTGGGTGCCCCGGACCGGGAAGTGTCGTTTGCGGTGCCGACCGGCAATTTCGGCAATGTGTTCGCTGCGTACGTGGCGCGCCGCATGGGCCTGCCGATTCGCCGGCTCATCATCGGCACGAACCGCAATAACTCCGTATTTCGGTTTTTCGAGACGGGTCGGTTGTCGATCGATGAGGTGGTTCCGACGATCACCCCGGCGATGGACATTCAGGTGCCAAGCAATCTCGAACGGCTGCTCTTCGATGTGTACGGGAAGGACGGCGAGACGGTCAGGCACCTGATGGAACGCTTCGCCGAACGTGGAGAGATTGAGATCGACCAGATTCGTCTCCGGCAAATGCAGGAGTTCGTGCAGGGAACGTGGTTCGAACAGCCCGCCGTTGAGCAAACGATGGCCGACGTGCTCGGGGAGAACGGGTTTCTCGTCGACCCCCATACCGCAATCGGGATCGCCGCCGCCCGGGCTAACGACCTGGATCCGGACATCCCCGTGATCTGTGTCGGCACGGCTCACCCGGCCAAATTCCCCGACGCGGTCGAAACTGCGACGGGCATCCGTCCTCCTCTCCCGGGTCATCTTGTCGACCTCATGGATCGCCCGGAGACCATGACCGTTCTGCCGCCGGATCGTGCGACCATCGAAGGGTTTGTTCGCTCAGTCCGTCGATAGGGCTTGGAACATTCCTGAAGAGGCCGTAGTATGCGTCCCGTACCTGAACACCTCGCTGCTAGACGCGTGGTGTAGGTCGCCCCCACCACCCAGGCCGCGACGTTCGTGTCGTCCTGGATGTTGAGGTATTGAACCCTCAGCTCCTGCTCTCCCATTCAGATCAGGGTCGAGCGCCAGGGCTCGAGGGAATCCAAAGGCTGCGGCACGGCTCGGTACATCGAGCTACCCGTCGGAAAGGACGATATGACCAGCAGATCCGAACTCCAGGGGAAACCCGTCAAGGACCTCCGTGAGATCGCTGCATCAGTCGGTGTGGAGACCGATGGCCTCCAGAAGGCGAAACTCATCGAGGCGATCCTCGGTTCGCCGGACTTCGTCGTGACAGACGAACCGGCCGCCATCGATCTGCCTGCAACCGTCCCCACCCCGCCCGCGGACGCTGAACAATCGCAACAAGCGGAACCAACCGACAAGGATTTCGGATAAAAGCGACCCGGACGGACACGGAGGCGGACGGAGACCGCGCAGGTGTCGAGCAGGGGTCAACCCAGGGTGGCGATGGCCGCCAACGGGGCGATTGGCAGGATGGGCCGCGTTTGGGTGAAGACGGTCAAAACCGCAATCGCAACCGGCGCCGCCGGCGAGGCGGGGGCGGTGGTCAGCAGGAACAGATCCCGGAAGGCGATTTGGAGGAACGACAGGGAATCCTGGACATTCTTCCCGAGGGATACGGGTTCTTGCGGGTCACGGGTTATCTGCCCGGAGACAAGGACGTCTATGTCTCTGCGAGCCAGGTTCGCAAGTTCGGACTCCGCAAGGGGGATCTCGTCAGCGGACCGATTCGCCCGCCGCGCTCCCAGGAGAAATTCCCGGCGCTCACCCGAATAGAGACCATCAACCTCCTGTCGGCCGAGGAAGGCCGAAATCGGCCGCGGTTCGAGAAACTGACACCGCTCTTTCCCGACATGCGGCTCCGGCTCGAGATCGAGGGCGAGCCCAATCAGGAGCTGGCCAGGATCATCGACCTCGTCGCGCCAATTGGTAAGGGTCAGCGCGGCATGATTGTCTCGCCGCCGAAGGCCGGTAAGACGACCGTGCTGAAGGAAATCGCCCACTCCATCACCGCCAACAATCCCGAGTGCTACCTGATGGTGGTCCTCGTCGATGAGCGGCCCGAGGAAGTCACGGACATGCAGCGCTCGGTCAAGGGCGAGGTCGTCTACTCGACCTTTGATCGACCGGCTGAGGAACACACCCAGGTTTCCGACCTGGCGCTGGAACGGGCCAAGCGGCTCGTCGAGATGGGCACCGATGTCGTGATCCTTGCTGGACTCGGTGACCAGGCTCGCCCGGGCCCACAACCTGGCGACCCCGGCCAGCGGTCGGATCCTGTCCGGTGGCGTCGACTCGACCGCCCTGTACCCGCCGAAACGGTTCTTCGGGGCGGCTCGGAATATCGAGGAAGGTGGAAGCCTCACGATCATGGGCACGGCGCTCGTTGAGACCGGCTCCCGCATGGACGAGGTGATCTTCGAAGAGTTCAAAGGAACCGGCAACATGGAGTTGCGGCTCGACCGGGGGTTGGCCGATCGCCGGATCTACCCGGCCGTCGACATCAGCCAGTCGGGAACAAGAAAAGAAGAACTGCTGTTCAACCCTTCGGAACTTGCCCAGGTATGGAAGCTCCGGACGGGTGCTGTTGGCCCTCGAACCCGGTGCAGCCCTTGAGTTGCTCATTGATCGGCTCAAGACCTCCAAGTCGAACGAGGAGTTCCTGGACGAAATCGCCAAGAGCACCGGATAAGCGGCATACTGCTGAGCACGAAGGAGAAAAGCAGTGAGAGCAGGAATTCATCCCGATTACAAAGAGACCTCGGTCAAGTGTTCGTGCGGCAATACGTTCACAACACGGTCGACCGAAGCTGAGCTCCATGTTGAGTTGTGCAACGAATGTCATCCGTTCTTCACCGGAAAGCAGAAGCTGGTCGACACCGGTGGCCGGGTGGAGCGATTCCAGAAGCGGTACGGTCGTACGAGTTTCACCGCTGAGAAGAGCACCGACGCTTAATCGGTTCCGAGTTGTCTAGGAGGAGTCGGTGAGTCGCGCCCCCAATGCGAGTGTCGGTGGCCAAGCAGTCATCGAAGGCGTGATGATGCGCGCTCCGGCCGCCTGGGCGGTCGCTGTGCGCCGGCCCGACGGAGTGATCGAAGCCGTGACGCACGAGCTGCCCCGACTCTCGTCGCGATCGCGACTGGCCCGCATTCCTTTCATCCGGGGAGTGATGGTCCTCGGTGAGTCTCTCACCCTGGGATTCCGGTCCCTGTCGTGGTCGGCTCAGAAAGCGGTGGGAGAAGACGAAGAACCGCTGACCACTCGACAGATGGCCGTCTCGATGACGATTGCCCTGGTCGCCTTTGCCGCCCTCTTCATCCTGCTGCCCCTCGGAGCAGCATCGCTCCTCGAGCCCTATCTCGGTGGTTCGAAGTTCTTGTTCAATCTTGTCGATGGTGCCGTCCGGGCTTTTCTGTTCGTGGGTTACGTCTGGGCCATCGGCCGTTCCAAGGAGATCCGCCGGGTCTTCCAATACCACGGCGCCGAGCACAAGACGATCCACGCCTACGAAGCCGGCGATCCACTTTCGGTTGAACGAATCCAGCAATACCGACCCGAGCACCCCCGCTGCGGTACGAGTTTCCTCATGATCGTCGTCATCGGTTCGCTCATCGTGTTCACGCTCATCGGGCGGCCTTCCTGGCCCATCCTCATAGCCAGCCGGATCGTCCTGATTCCGGTCATCGCCGGGGCCGCCTACGAGATCCTCAAATTCTCCGGAGCCCACGGCGGTGAGTTGGTAGGGCGCATCCTGGCCGCCCCCGGCCTCTGGTTACAGCGACTGACTACCGGCGAACCGGACGACGAGCAGGTGGAGGTAGCCGTAGCGAGCCTGTTGGCGGCCCTCGAACCGGAGGCGCGTCGACGAGGTCAAGGCGCGCGGTCCTGTCAATCCAGCGGCGCTGGCCGCGCTGGCGGGACACGTGGGCGACTGATGGAACCGGGGTTTCATCAGCGTCTCAAGGAGATCGAGGCAGCCTTCGAAGAAACCGAGCGTCGGTTATCCGATCAGGATGTGCTGGCGGATCAGGTGCACTACACGGAGCTGACCAAACGGCATGCAGAGCTCCGCCCGGTCGTGGAAGGCTTTCATGCCTACCAGGAAGCCCTCCAGGATGCTCGCGAGGCGGAAGAATTGGCCGACGTGGAATCCGATTCGGATATGACTTCCGATCTTCGGGCCATGGCGTCGGAGCGTCGGCACGCGGCCGAACGCATCGAGGGAGAACTGCGCCGCAGCCTCATTCCGAAAGACCCCAACGACGAAAAAGATGTCATCGTTGAAGTCCGTTCGGCAGCCGGTGGTGACGAAGCGGCGATTTGGGCAGGCGATCTTCTGGGGATGTACCGGGCGTACGCCGATCGGAGAGGGTTCAAAACCGAGATCCTCGAGGCTTCACCGTCGGAAACAGGCGGGGTGAAGGAGGTCATCTTTGCGATGAAAGGCAAAGGTGCCTACTCGCGAATGAAACACGAAGCCGGCGTCCACCGGGTTCAGCGAGTGCCGAAGACCGAGTCGCAGGGTCGGATCCACACCTCAACGGCGACCGTGGCGGTATTGCCGGAGGCGGAAGACGTTGAGGTTGAACTGGACCCGAACGACGTGCGGGTCGACGTGTACCGGTCAAGCGGGCCGGGCGGACAGTCGGTCAACACCACCGACTCTGCAGTTCGCCTGACGCACGAACCCACGGGCCTGGTGGTCAGTTGTCAGGACGAGAAATCTCAGCTGCAGAACAAGGAGAAGGCCTTCCGCATTTTGCGGGCCCGTCTCTACCAGATGCAACTCGAGGAACACCTCGGAGAGATCGCCGACGCCCGCCGATCGCAAGTCGGGACCGGTGGCCGTTCGGAGAAGATCCGCACCTACAACTTCAAGGAGAACCGGGTAACCGATCACCGCATCGGGATGACGATCAAACAACTCCCGGAAATCCTGGCAGGTGACCTCGACGCGTTTGTCGACTCGTTGACTGACGAGGAAGAAGCCAGAAAACTCGTCGCAGGGGACTGAATTCCGCGATCGGGAAGCCTCACCCGGGCAGAGTGAGCTGGTCCGTTCCTACGGCCGGTTCAACCACCGAGCCGCCAGGCCCATTCCGCAGTGGCACAGCGTGAACCGGCACCCTGCCGGCTTCACACGATCGGACAACACCCGCGGTCTGCCAACATTGAGTTCGATGACTTCGATTCGCCAACTTCTGAACAAGCCGGACATCCCGCGCCATGAGGCCGAGCGCCTCCTGGCCCTAGCGGCGGGTCGTACGCGTCAGCAGCTTCTGGGAGAGGCAGAGCTAGATGCAGAAGCGGCGCAGAGATACCTGGACCTGGTCCGGCAACGACTCGCCGGAGTTCCCCTGCAGCATCTCGAAGGGACGGTCCAGTTCGGCCCCATCGAGATGCGCACCGACCGCAGAGCTCTGGTTCCCCGGCCGGAGACTGAACAGCTCTGGGAAGAGGCGGTGACTGCACTCGGCGAGGCAGGGTCCGGGACGGTCATCGTTGATCTCTGTACCGGGAGCGGCAATCTCGCCCTGGCCCTGAAACACCGATTTCCTCTCGCTCAGGTGTATGCAACCGATCTCTCGGGCGAAGCTTTGGTGCTCGCCAAAGAAAACGCCGCAGCGTCTGCAGCTCGACGTGTCCTTTCTGCAGGGAGACTTGTTTGCTCCCCTTGCCCAAAGAGCTCTACGAACGAGTGGACTTGCTCGTAGCCAATCCTCCCTATGTGACGGAGGCAGAGTTCGATCTTCTTCCGGTTGACGTTCGGGACCACGATCCGCGCCTGGCGCTGGTCGCCGGGCCACATGGCGACGAAGTGCTTGCGCAGATTGCCGCCGATGCCTACTGGTGGATGGGCACCGGTGGATGGATGTTCTGCGAGATCGGTGAGATGCAGTCTGAGCGGGCGTTGGAACTGTTCGGCGGCGTACCTCGATGTTGAAGTCCGGGCCGATCTGGCCGGGCGTCCCCGCATGCTGGTCGGCCGCAAGGGTGGCCGTTGCTGCGTGTAGCCAGGGTTGCGGAAACCGGCGAGCTGGGGGAACCTGCCCGGATGCACATCAAAGAAGCCGTCGCCGCCATTCGCAGGGGCGCGATCGTAGGAATGCCGACCGATACCGTCTACGGACTAGCGGTCGATCCCCGGCAGGCCGAAGCCGTTCGGACGCTATTCGAGCTGAAGGGAAGGCCGCGGCGCAAACCCATCGGTTTGCTCAGCGATAACCTCGACCACTTCCGGCCGCTCGTCGAAGTCACAGCCACAGTCGAGGAACTGGTGGCCGACCATTGGCCCGGGCCGCTCACGCTGGTGGCTCGCAGCTTGGTCCCGCTGCCCGATTGGGTCGGCGATCACGAACGCCATACCGTTGCCATCCGGGTCCCAGACCATCCACTCACCAGGGAGCTGTTGGCACTGACTGGACCACTAGCTGTGACCAGCGCCAACCCGACCGACCAAAAGCCTGCCGTCTCCCACGAGGAAGCGAAGGCCCTTTTCGGCGATACGGTGTTGATCTACCTGCCGGGCATGTGCCCTGGGGGAATGTCGTCAACGGTTGTCGATGTAACCGTTGAACCGCCCGTGGTGTTGAGGGAAGGACCAGTCGCGTGGAGCCTTCCACGTGGGAGGTTTGAGGGTTGAGCGGCTGGACCTCCCGCTACCCTACGGTGGCTGGGACCAGACAGGAAGGCGCGCATCATGATTGACCCCCGTCCACTCGATGAGGTTGACGCACAAGTCGCCGATCTCATTTTGGCCGACACGGCTCGCCAGAACTCACATATTCACCTGATCGCTTCGGAGAACTTTGTTTCGCGTGCGGTGATGGAAGCCTCGGGATCGGTTTTCACCAACAAGTACGCGGAGGGCTATCCGGGTCGTCGTTATTACGAGGGTTGCGAGGTGGTCGACCAGGTCGAGGATCTCGCCCGTGACCGGGCGAAGACCTTGTTTGGAGCGGATCACGCCAATGTCCAACCCCATTCGGGAGCTCAGGCCAACATGGCCGCATATTTCGCCTTCCTCGATCACGGTGACAAGGTGCTCGGCATGCGGCTCGATCAGGGTGGTCACCTGACCCATGGTTCACCGGTCAATGCCTCCGGTGAGCTGTATGAGTTCATCGCCTACGGGGTCGACCCGGAAACCGACCTCATTGATATGGACGATGTTCGACGTTTGGCCCTCGAGCACCGGCCCAAAATCGTCCTCGCCGGGTATACCGCTTACTCGCGGGTACTCGACTACGCAGCATTCCGATCCATCGCGGACGAGATCGGCGCTCTGCTGATGGTGGATGCCGCACATTTCATCGGGTTGGTTGCCGGCGGCGCCTACCCCAATCCGGTCCCCTACGCCGATCTGGTTACGGCAACAACCCACAAGGCTCTTCGCGGGCCCAGGGGCGGCTTGATCTTGAGTCGCGCAGAACACGCCAAGGCCATCGACAAAGCGGTCTTTCCAGGCATGCAGGGAGGCGGGCTCTTCAATCAGGTCGCCGCCAAGGCGGTGTGTTTCCTGGAGGCGTCCACCGCGGAGTTCCAGGAGTATGCCGCACAGGTCGTGGCCAACGCTCGCGTCATGGCCGGCCGGTTGATGGCCGAAGGGGTGAGGGTGGTCGGCGGCGGTACCGACAACCACATGCTGCTGGCAGATATGCGCAGTGTCCATGAGGAATTGACCGGAAAGCAGGCGGCCAAACTCCTGGACTCGGTCGGCATCACCTGCAACTTCAACACAGTGCCATTCGATCCCCGCAAACCATTCATCGGTAGCGGCATCAGGATCGGCACACCGGCCATGACCACCCAGGGGATGAAGGAACCCGAGGCCGACGAGACCGCCGCGCTGATCGCGGAGGTGCTCCGCCACCGCGACGATGCCATTGCGCTCCAGGAGCTGGAGCGTAGCGTCCGTGAACTGGCCGGGGCCTTCCCGGCCTACCCGGAAGGGTTCCCGGGGCATGTTTGAGGGCCCTACTCAATATTGCGTATTTCGGACTCGGCCGGGCCCGTCGGAATGCCCCGCTCGGGGGGAGAGTTGACTAACTTGTGAAACGGTTCACAAAGCGTCGACGAAGAACTTCGTTTCTTCAGAAGGCCCTACCTGGCCGGGCGGCACGAAGCACGAAGCACCTCGTGCAGCATGAGAAACCTCCGGTGGCTCATGCCTGAAAGACAGACCCCCCACAGGATCGTCACCGGCGCCATCAACGATGGGTGGGTCGAAGGCAGCAGCTTCCTCGGCTCTATTCTGGCGGGATGGTTGCTGGGATGGCTGCTGGATCAGTGGCTCGGCACGGACCCGTGGTTCATCGTCATCGGCATAATCACGGGTTCGGTCAGCGGCTTCTATCGTATGTGGATCAATGCCGTGAAGGAAGACGATGTTCGAACGAAGTGAGGCGGAGGAATACGTCGCCCAGCAGCGGCCCGTAGAGCTGGATCTGGCCAAGAGCACTGTCCGCCGGTCCGTGGTAGTTGGCCCCGTTGTTGTTGTCCTGGCCGCCGTGTTTTGGGGCTGGGACGGTGCATGGTCGGCAGCCCTCGGCGTAGTCATCGTCGTGGGGTACTACCTCATAGCCGGTGTGTTCCTGGCCACGGCGGCGCGGATCTCATTCGCCGCCTACTATGCCAGCGCACTACTCGGTTTCGTTGTCCGATTGGGCTTCATCGCTGCGACGATGTATCTTCTCGCCAGCATACTTCCCGTCGACCGGTTGATATTGGGAGTTTCGGTCGTTGTGGCCTATTTTGCATTGTTGGGGTTCGAAGTGAAAGCACTCGCGGGGGATCGACGAGGAGACCATGTTTGAGCAAGTGATTCTGGCCACCGAATGCGATGTGGCCAATGAAGTGATTTGCGCTCCGGCCGACGTCAAGGAGCTGTTTGAACTCCCGACCGTATTTCACATCGGTCAGCTGGCGGTTTCGCGGACGATCATCCTCATTTTTCTGGCTGCCTTCGTCGTCATCGCCCTGCTCTATTTCGGGCTCCGCAAAGGAAGTGTGATCCCTTCCAAATTCCAGGCGGTGATCGAGAGCCTGGTCCAGTTCGTCCGCAAGGATGTGGCCGAAGACATCATCGGTCCGGAGGGCGTCAAATATGCCCCCTACTTGACCGCTGTGTTCCTGTTCCTGCTGGTCGGCAACCTCTTCGAGATCACCCCGCTGATCAACTTCCCAATCACGTCCCGTATGGCGATCCCCGCCTTCCTGGCCATCGTCACCTACGTGATCTTCGTCTTCGTCGGATTCCGCAAGAACGGCTTTCACTACCTCACCGACATCGCCTGGCCCAAGGCGGTACCGGTTGCGCTGCGGTGGCTGGTCGGCATCATCGAGGTGTTCTCGACCTTCCTCCTGAGGCCGCTCACGCTGGCGGTGCGGCTCTTCGCCAATCTGGTGGCAGGTCACCTCATGTTGACCTTGCTGCTCGGTTCTGGCGCCATCTTCATCTGGAACTTCGCCGATGCAGGCGCCAAGAGCCTGGTAGGCGTCGCCTGGTTCGCTTTCGGTCTCGGCATCTTCGTTTTCGAGATCGTCGTGGCCGTCCTGCAGGCCTACATCTTCACGCTGCTATCTGCCGTCTACATACAGTCTTCGGTTCACCCAGAACACTGACCAAGGAGGAGAACGGAATGGAAGGATCAATCGAGGTCCTCAAAGGAGGGCTTGCCCTGATGGGTTACGGCCTCGCCGCCATCGGACCAGGCATCGGTATCGGCATTGTGGTGGGTAACGCCATCACTGCCATGGCCCGTCAACCGGAAATGGCAGGCACGGTGCGTACCACCATGTTCCTGGGCATCGCATTCACGGAGGCGCTGGCCCTGATCGGCTTCGTGCTCTTCTTCATCGCCTAGGAGGTCACCGTGTTGTACGCAATGTCCACGGTGCTGATCCTGGCTGAATCGGAAACCGAGGAAGGTAGCAACATTAGTTTGGTGCTGCCCGATTCGTACGAACTCGTCGCCGGCATCATCGCTTTTGCGATCGTCTTCTTCTTCGTGTGGAAGTGGGCGTTTCCGGCTATCAACCGGTCTTTGGAGAACCGTCAGCAGGCCATCAGCGGTCAGCTCAAAGAAGCGGAAACGGCAAAACTCGAGGCCCAGAGCCTGCTGGACGACTATCGCGCCCAACTTGCAACCGCCAAGAACGAAGCGAACCGGATCGTCGAAGAAGCACGGGCCCAGGGCGACGCCGTTCGAGCCGATCTGGTCTCCAGATCGGAGACTGAGGCAGACGAGATCGTCGCAAAAGCTCGCGTCGACGCGTCGAACGAAAAGGCCCGGGCCCTTCAAGAAGCACGCCGGGAGGTGGCCGACCTTTCGATCGATCTCGCCGAGAAAGTGGTTGGAGAGAGCCTCGACCGCGCTGCACAACACGGCTTGATCGAGCGCTACCTGGCCGATCTCGAGAGGATGGCGTAGTGCCCCGAGTCGCGACCCACGCACAGGATTTCGCCGGCTCTCGAATCCTCTGGCTGCGTCCTCGTCCTCGACGGAGCCCACGAAGCGGGGGTTCCGGCGCGCCTTCGTCGCTCTGCCCGATAGGGCAGCCGTCCCTGCCAGATGACTCCGAAGGGCTCGTCGAAATCAGCACCAACTTACGACAAGGGACACAAGCCGATGACTGATCGTGTCAAAGGGTACGCGACCGGGTTCTTCGAGATTGCGCGCGGCCGAGGGCCAGCTGGACCGCGTGCAAAGCGAACTCCTCCAGGTCGCCGGTGCTGTTCGGTCCTCCGCCGAGCTGCGCGACGCCCTCAGCAATCCGCAGCTGCCCGCAGACCGCAAGAAGGCCATTGTCGATGGCCTGCTCGAGGGTCGCGCCTCCGAACTGACGGTCGGCTTCATCAACTTCGTGGTTGCCATGGGCCGGGCCTCCTCCTTGGCCGACATCGTGGATGAGATGGTCGAAGCGGCCGCCGCTTCGGTCAATTTGGAAGTAGCTGAGATCCGAACCGCAGTCGATCTTGATGCAACCACGGTTGCGCGATTGGTCGCGGCGCTGGCTCGCAAGACCGGGAAGCAACTCGAACCAAAAGTAATCATTGACCCCTCCGTCATCGGCGGCATCGTCGCCCGGGTCGGAGATACCGTCATCGACGGCTCCGTGCAGAAGCGGCTCTCCGGTCTGCGCGAGGCGTTGAAGGCCCGATAAGGAATTGGCAGGAGATTCGATGTCAGAAATGACCATCAAGCCCGAAGACATCACCGCAGCCCTCAAGGAGAGCCTGGCGGGATGGAACCCGTCGGTCGAGGCTGAGACCGTTGGCTTCGTCGCGTCGAGCGCCGACGGGGTTGCCCGCGTCAAGGGCCTCCCCAGGGCTATGGCTTCGGAGCTTCTCGAGTTTCCCGGCGGCTTGCTGGGCGTAGCCCTGAACATCGATGAGGACGACCTTGGTGTGGTCTTCCTGGGTGAGGCGAACCACATCGAGGAAGGGAACCCCGTCAAGCAGACCGGCCGCGTCTTGTCGGTTCCGGTCGGTGATGCACTGCTGGGACGGGTAGTCGACCCGCTCGGTAATCCGCTCGACGGCAAAGGTCCGATCAACTCCACCGAATCCCGCCTGCTCGAAACCCAGGCTCCCTCAGTGGTCCAGCGTCAGCCGGTGAAAGAACCACTCCAGACCGGTATCAAGGCTATCGATTCAATGATCCCGGTCGGCCGGGGCCAGCGTGAACTCATCATCGGCGATCGTCAGACCGGGAAAACGGCCATCGCGGTTGACACCATCATCAATCAACAAGGCCTCGATGTTAAGTGCGTCTACGTTGCCATTGGCCAGAAGGCTTCGACGGTCGCCGAGGTTGTCGATGTGCTCACGGCTGCAGGGGCCATGGAGTACACCGTCGTTGTCCAGGCTTCCGCAGCAGCCCCTGCTGCGTTACAGATGTATGCGCCTTACTCGGGCTCGGCCATCGGTCAATACTGGATGTACAACGGCCAGCACGCTCTCGTGATCTTCGATGATCTATCCAAGCAGGCGGTTGCCTATCGCGAGATTTCCCTGCTGCTGCGCCGCCCGCCGGGCCGCGAGGCGTATCCCGGCGATGTGTTCTATCTGCACTCACGGCTGTTGGAGCGATGCGCCAAGCTCAGTGACGAGCTGGGTGGCGGCTCGCTCACCGGGCTGCCGATCATCGAGACCAAAGCCGGTGACGTTTCTGCCTACATCCCGACCAACGTGATCTCCATCACGGACGGGCAGATCTTCTTGGAGTCCGACCTCTTCTATTCGGGGATCCGGCCGGCCATCAACGCCGGTATCTCCGTCTCCCGGGTCGGTGGCAACGCTCAGATCAAGGCGATGAAGAAGGTGGCCGGTCCGCTCCGTCTCAACCTTGCCCAGTTCCGTGAGCTGGAGGCCTTCGCCGAATTTGGCTCCGAGCTTGACGCCGCTTCGCTCGCTCAGCTCGAGCGAGGTCGTCGGGTCGTTGAAGTGTTGAAGCAGGACCAGTTCTCGCCGGTCAAAGTGGAAGAGCAGGTCGTGGCCATCTACGCGGTAACCGAGGGGCACATGGATTCAATCCCCGTCGACAAGGTGGAAGACTTCGAAGCCGGTTTGCTCGACTACGTGCGCACCCGGAATTCTGAGTTGTTCGACCATATCGTCTCGACCGGGGAGCTGCCGGACAGCGAGGCACTGGTGGCGGCCATCGCAGGCTTCAAGGAAACCTTCGAGGGGTAGGGACCAGTGGCCAGCGCCGAACTTAGAGATACCAGGCGGCGGATCAAATCGGTCCAGTCAACGATGAAGATCACTCGTGCCATGGAGTTGATCGCTGCCTCTCGAATCCCCAAAGCCGTGGCCAGGGTGCAGGTCTCGAAGCCGTACGCTGCCAAGCTCGTCGACGTGATCCGCAATGTGGCAAGCGCCTCGGGTGGAGCATCACACATGCTTCTTGAAGAGCGGCCGATCAAGCGGGCCGGCCTTCTCGTTGTTTCGTCCGACCGCGGCCTGGCAGGCGCGTACGCTTCGACGATCATTCGCGAAGCCGAGCGGCGCATCGTCTCGCTTGAGCGCTCGGGAACCCCCACCCGGGTGTTTGTGATCGGGAAGAAGGCCCAAACCTACTTCCTGTATCGCAAATACCACATCGAACGGTCATTTCTGGGGGTGACCGACACGCCCGGCTACGGGGACGCGCGGGCCATTGCCGCCACCCTCATGGATGCCTACGCCAGCGAGACTGTCGATTCGGTTGAGTGCTTCTATACCCGGTTTCAATCGGCAATGACCCAGGTTCCCACCCATTTTCAACTCCTGCCGATCGCCGCCCCGAATACCGGTGACGCATCGACGTCGACCGTCGACTACTCGTACGAGCCGTCACCGGATCAGATCCTCGACCGTCTGCTGCCCCGCTACGTCGAGTCGACGGTATTCAGCATGCTGATCGAAGCATCCGCCTCGGAGCATTCGGCCCGCCGCCGGGCCATGAAGGCGGCCACCGAGAATGCCGAGGAACTGATCCGGGTCCTCACCCGCATAGCCAACCGGGCCCGGCAGGCCGAGATCACCACAGAGATTTCCGAGATCGTCGGCGGCGCCGAGGCGCTCGCTCCACAAAAGTAATGAAGGAGAAGGTTGCGTGACAGAAGCAAAGAGCGTCGGACGAATCATCAAAGTTGCCGGACCGGTCGTTGACGTCGAGTTTCCGCCCGACGAGCTTCCGGAGATCCTGTACGCTCTCGAGATCGATCTGACCGTGTCTGGACAAACCAGCACTGTGGTGGCCGAGACTGCCCAGCACCTCGGCAACAATCGGGTCCGGGCGGTGGCCATGGCGCCGACGGACGGGTTGATCCGGGGCGCTGAAGTGCGGAACACGGGAGGTCCGATCACCGTGCCGGTCGGTGACCGGACCCTTGGTCACATCTTCAACGTGTGGGGTGCTCCTCTCGACGTTGGAGCAGATCAGATTGAAGATGGGGAGAGTTGGCCCATCCACCGCCAGCCGCCGCGCTTTGAAGACGTCGAGCCGCAACGCATAGTTTTCGAGACCGGCATCAAGGTTCTCGACCTCGTTTGCCCGTATCTGCAGGGTGGCAAGATCGGCCTGTTTGGCGGTGCCGGAGTCGGCAAGACGGTGCTGATCCAGGAGATGATCAACCGGGTTGCTACCCAGCACGGTGGCGTGTCGGTGTTTGCCGGCGTCGGCGAGCGGACCCGGGAAGGGAATGACCTCTTCCTGGAGATGAAGGACTCGGGCGTCATCGACAAGGCGGCTCTCGTGTTCGGTCAGATGGATGAGCCTCCGGGGGTCCGGCTGCGGGTGGCTTTGTCCGCCCTCACTATGGCCGAGTACTTCCGGGATGTGCAGAACCAGGACGTGCTGTTGTTCATCGACAACATCTTCCGGTTCACCCAGGCCGGATCTGAGGTATCAACGCTCCTGGGCCGAATGCCGTCGGCGGTTGGTTACCAACCGACCCTGGCCGGCGAGATGGGCCAGCTCCAGGAGCGGATCACCTCGCTGAAGGGCCGTTCCATCACCTCCTTGCAGGCTATCTACGTGCCGGCAGACGACATCACCGATCCGGCCCCGCACACCGCCTTCGCCCATCTCGACGCTACGACGGTATTGAGCCGCCCGCTCACCGCGCTTGGTATCTACCCGGCCGTCGATCCGCTCGACTCGAGCAGCCGAGCTCTGGATCCGCAGATCGTCGGTGAAGAGCACTACGACGTGGCCACCAACGTCCAGCAGGTATTGCAGCGGTACAAGGATCTCCAGGACATCATCGCCATCCTCGGTATCGACGAGTTGTCCGAAGACGACAAACTGATCGTCGAGCCGCGCTCGGCGCGTTCAGCGATTCCTGTCCCAGCCCATGTTCGTAGCCGAGCAGTTCACCGGTCAGGCGGGTGTCTATACCCCGCTCGAAGAGACGGTCCGGGCCTTCAAGATGCTGCTGGCGGGAGAGATGGACCAGTATCCCGAGCAGGCCTTCTACATGGTCGGCGGAGCCGACGATGTGGCGTACAAAGCCAAGAATATGGAAACGGCAGGTGCATGAGTGGGTTTCCACGTCGACATCGTTGCTCCTGAATCCGTCGTGTGGTCCGGCGAAGCCGATTTCGTCGTGGCCCGGACTACCGAAGGCGAGATCGGTATCCTGGCCGGCCACGAACCATTGATGGCTGCCCTGGCCACCGGGGTGGTTGTTGTCGAGAGTGGCGAGCAGAAGGTGACGATCGGCACCCACGGCGGGTTTCTCCAGGTGCTCGACAACCAGGTCACGCTGCTCACCGACCGGGCCGAGATTTCCACGGGTGATCGATCCGACGCTCTGGCGGTAGCCGAGGAACTGCGAGTTCAAGAAGAGGCATCGCAAGAGGGCTGAGGGTCTCGTGGCGCAACGGCGCGGGTGACCTGGGGATGGGGCGTGATAGCTCACAGGTTGTCGGCGGCTCCGCTCGCAGTCTGTCGACCTGCTCGGAACGGACGATATCGGGGTGGTTCCGCTGGTGGATTGCTGACGGATCGGCGGCGTAACGCTTCGGGTGAGGGTTGCTTGGCCCGATCGTGCCGGGCCGAGATTGGGGATTCTCAGACCGGGAGACACCAACGAACGACGAACGCTGCTTAAACTCGATGTGTTCAGGGTCAGTCGCGTGAGATTGGGAACGTTGATGGTGCCGAATTGGCAGCGGAAACTCATGGTCGGCTTGGTGGGAGTCCTGCTGATGGTGGCGTGCACTTCGGGTAACGGGGAGACCACCACCAGTGTCGAAGGCATGACGACGACGACCTCGCTCACGGGAGATCCTGATCCCGGCACTTCGCAACCGGTGGAGGACAAGACGTTGCTGGTGTGGGTTGACGAGACCCGGGCACCGGTCGTTGAGGCGGCCGCCGAACGCTTCGAAGCGGCCTCCGGCATTGTTGTCGAGGTTGAGGTTATGCCATTCCGTGAGATTCGGGGAGCCGTAGTGGATGCCGTTCCTGCGGGTCAGGGGCCGGACCTGTTCATTGATTCGAATGAAGGCACCGGCGCGTTGGTCGAGGCGGGCATCATCGCTCCGCTAGACCTCGCCGGACGCCAAGCAGAGTTCGTCTCAGTCGCCGTTGACGGTCTTTCGTACGGAGGTCAGGTATTCGGCTTGCCCTTCGTGACGGAATCAGTCGGCCTGTTCTACAACAAGGACTTTGTTCAAGAACCACCCGGCGACTTCGATGCCCTGCGGGTTTCATGCGACGGTCTCGGCTTCCCGACTGCGGAAGGTCTGCCCTGCTTGGCTATCCCGGTCGGTGAACCGCTCCACCAGTTCCCGTTCATCGGTGGCTTTGGCGGGTACGTGTTCGGGTTTGGGAACGGAGCCTTCGACGTAACTGACGTTGGCATCGACTCTCCGGAAGCCATTGCCGGGGCAGTGTTTCTCAACGCCCTCTACCGGGACGGGTACGCCAAGAGTGCTGTTGACTATTCGATGATGGCCGATTTGTTCAACCAGGGCGCCGTGCCGTTCATGTGGACGGGTCCCTGGCAGGTGGACGCCGTCGACGCAGCGGGCATCAATTACGGAATAGCCCCGTTGCCGCTGATGGCGGGGAACGTACCCCGACCGTTTGTCGGATCACAGGGTTTCTTTCTGCAACGCGATGACCCAGAAATCGGATTCGGCGATGTCGTTTCTCCTCGAGCACATCGCGACGACGGCGACCATGGTGCAACTTGCCGACGTCACCGGCCGCCCACCGGCCCTGTTGACTGCTCTGGGGGATCCCGGGTTCGATGCGAACCTGCTGGCCTTCTCCGATTCGGGACTCGGTGGTATTCCCCTTCCCAATATTGAGGCGATGGATGTAGCCTGGGCGCCCCTCACGGAGGCTTTCGCCGCGCTTTCACAGCCAACGGCCGATCCGGGTTCGATCATGACGAATGCCGGCGGGTCGGTGCGCGCTGCGGTTGGTGCCGGCTAGAAATCCCGAGGTCGCGAACTAGCCCTTTTCGATGCGGTCGGCGATCTCGTCTATCTGTCTGGAAAATCCCGATCCGATCGCCTTGCTCACGATCGAAAAGAACATGATGGCCAGCATCCCTCTCGGCCGAACCCTCAGGGACACGGTCATGTCGGTACCGTGCGGGTTCGAGGGAACCAGCTCGGTCGTAATCGTCCCCTCAATCTCGGCCGCATCCACCGTGACCACCATCAGGGCCGGTGCGTCTGATTCGATGGTCTTGGCTGACCCCTCGTACGGCTTCTTTCCGGCCTCGGCCAGAAACCGATAGCTGCGGAGGGTCCCGTCCGGGTTGTGTTCGGCATCGAAGACCTGCTGGACGCCGGCGATACCACCCCATGTTTCCGGCTGCTGGAGTATCGCCCAGGCACGTTCGGGTGGCGTGCTGAGGTGGACGGTGTGTGTGAATCGGTCGGGGGCCACGGGACAGAGCGTATGGTCGCCGCCACCACAACGCAAGGCTTTGATACCCTCTGCGTCCATGATCAACCAAACGGATTATCTGCGCCTGGTGCTTGATCCCGTTCGGCTCGCCGTACTGGGTGCTGCCGCCGTTGGGCCGGTCGACGCGGCCGGGTTGGGGTCGGCGTTGGACGTACAGACAAAGGTGGTGTTGCTGGCGATCGTGAAGCTTCAGCAAACCGGTTTGCTCGATAGCGACCGTCGAATCAACCGGGAGACCCTGCAACGTCTGGGATCGGAGCTTCCCACCAGGGATGGAGCCGATGCCTCGGTGACCGATGGTCCGTGGAATGCGGATGAAGCGGCGGTTCTCCGGAGGTTCTTCGACGGCACCCGGCTGACCCAGATACCCGCTCAGCATGCCAAGCGCCTGGTCGTTCTCGAACGCCTGGCCCAGGAGTTCGAGCCGGGTCTTCGGTACGCCGAACGCGAGGTCAGCTTCACCCTGCAGCTCTGGTACCACGACTATGCCGCATTGCGCCGCTACCTGGTCGACGAAGGTTTCCTCACCAGGGCCGACGGCGTCTACTGGCGCACCGGCGGCCGTTCTATGGGCGATGGTGTTGACGGAGACACACCGGATGATCGTTGACGACAGATTCGATACCCGACGACGGCTGATCGACAACTCCTGCCCTAGACCTTCCCGGTCTTCTGACAGACAATGATGATGCAGGGTCTGCGGGAGCAAGGGCGGAGTTTGGGATTTCATCCGTGGGCCCTGCTCTTGTATGGCTGGCCACCCGAGGCTCGAAGCTAAGATCCTCTTCTCATGGCCGGCCTCCTCGCTTTTCACGCTCACCCCGACGATGAAACCACCTCAACGGGAGGGACCCTGGCACGTTATGCAGAAGCGGGCGAACCCGTCGTGGTCGTCACCGCCACCGACGGAGCGGTGGGGGAGATCCACAACTACGAAAACGCCGAAGAGCTGAAGCCGCGTCTCGCTGAGATTCGGGCCGAAGAGATGGTCAAACGCGGCGGGCGTGTTGGGGATCACGAGTCATGAGTTCCTCGGATACCGGGACTCCGGGATGATGGGCACGGACGACAACCGGCATCCTGACGCTTTCTGGAATGCCGACTTCATGGAAGCCACCGGGCGCCTCGTGCACCTGATCCGTCGTTATCAACCAGAGGTGATCATCGCTTACGATCCCGTTCGGGGGATACGGCCATCCCGATCACATCCAGGTCAACCGAATAGGCACGGCCGCCTTCTTTGGTGCGGACGACGTTGGCCGTTTCCCACCCGCCGACGGAGAGGGACTGTGGACCCCCGGCAAGCTGTACTGGGTTACCTTTCCCCGTTCTCGGACCCTGGCGATTCGTCGGGCTCTCTTCGAGGCAGGTGAAATCACCGAGGAGGAATTCAACCGGCGACCGGCGGTCGGGATCCCTGACGAAGATATCACTGCCTGGGTAGACGTACGGGACTTTGTCGATCGCAAGTTCGCGGCCTGGGCGGCGCACCGCAGCCAGATTCCCGAAGACTGGTGGCTCTTCCGGGTTCCTGAGGAAGCCCGACCTGAGGTGTTCGGACGGGAGAGCTACATGAGAATCGCCAGCCGGGTCGACGCGCCTGATCGTGAGGACGATCTCTTCGCCGGGCTCCGATGACCGAATCGGCCACTTCCCGTTGGCGATGCCTGCTCGAGGCATGGGCCATCCCTCAGGTATTGCTCGATGCCGTTGTGGATTCGCCGTACGGGTGGTCAACCGAACTCTGGGCGCGGCGCACGCAGATCGCTCGCGAACACGGCTTCGACACTCGAACGAGTGAAGTCGTTCGCTCTCTTCTTGGACCATCCGGGAGTCTGCTCGACGTGGGGGCGGGCACGGGTCGGGCGTCGCTCACCCTCGGCGGAGAAGGCCATTCGCTCACCGCCGTTGAGAAGGATCCGAACCTGGCAGAGGGGTTCCGCAACCATGCCCGTGAGGCACGCGTTGCTGCCGACCTGGTCGAGGGTAGCGTGGCCGGATGTGGCGGACGAGGTCGACATCCATGATGTGGTCAT
Source organism: uncultured Actinomycetota bacterium (assembly GCA_963715305.1). Lineage (GTDB taxonomy): Bacteria > Actinomycetota > Acidimicrobiia > Spongiisociales > UBA4744 > UBA4744. The sequence continues at coordinate 96,581 of CAVQSB010000002.1, read as the reverse complement.
GTGCGCCAACGTTGTCTACGACGTCCAGGACATCGGACCGTTTCTCGATGCACTCGCCGGTCACGCCGGCAAGGGGGTTGTCGTCGAGATTGACTCCTGATCATCCGTGGTCGGGGCTGGCTCGCTACTACCGGACGCTCCACGACCTCGACCGACCGCAAGGGCCTACCTATCTGGAGTTCATCGAGGTGGTCGAAGAAGTCTGCGGAATCCTGCCTCAGGATGACGTGTGGACTCGAGGCGGGCAGGCGTGGTTCGAAACCTGGGATGAGATCCTCGAGCACTACGGGAAGCGCCTGGTGCTGCCCCGTGGTCGCTGGCCAGAACTCAGAGCGCTTGTTGGCTCCCGAAACGGAGATTGACGGCGATGGTCGCATCTACGTCGGCAGTCGAGAACGGACCATGGTCACCGTCTGGTGGTCCGGCCGGGCATGACACCTCTGCAGGAATCCACGCTGCAGGAAGGCGTTGCCGTTCTCTCACGCCGCGACGCCGATCTGGCTGCAAGCGTACGACAACATGGTCCACCGCCGATGTGGGCCAGACAGCCGGGGTTTGCGACCCTCCTGAACATCATTCTCGAACAGCAGGTTTCCTTGGCCTCAGCCCGAGCCGCCTATGAGCGCCTTGCTGCTTTGATTCCGGCAGTTACCCCGGAGGACTTCCTGACGCTCGACGACGTCAGGCTCAGAGCGGTGGGTTTCAGTCGCCAGAAGGCCGGATACGGACGATTCCTGGCCTCAGCGCTGATCGAGGGGACACTCGACCTTGCAGCCATCGCGGAGCTGTCGGACGAACAGGCCCGTCAGGAATTGATCGAGCTGAAAGGTATCGGCTCCTGGACGGCCGATACGTACCTTTTGATGGCCCTGGGCCGGCGGGATGTGTGGCCCGCCGGGGATATCGCGCTGCGGGCTGCCATGCGCGACATCAAGAGCCTTCCCGCCCGTCCCTCCCAAACCGAGATGATCGAACTGGCTGAGGGCTGGAGACCGTGGCGGGCAGTTGCCGCGCGGATCCTCTGGTTTCACTATCTCGGTGGACGGCCCTAGACGGTGCTCGGAAAACCTCAAGTGCGGGGAGGTGGCTAGCCTTTCCCGCCCATGCTCATTGTTCGTGACGTTCGTATCGAAGTAGGCCCCCGCGTCTTGTTGGAGGGGGCTTCATTCAGTCTGCAACCGGGCGACAAGGTCGGCCTGGTGGGTCGCAACGGAACCGGTAAGACCACGTTGATGCGCACGCTGGTTGGGTACCAATCGCCGGCGGTTGGATCGATCCTCCGGAGCGGCAACCTCGGATACTTCTCGCAGGAGGCTGCACTCCCGGATCTCGAACATCCTGATGCCACCGGATTGGAACGGATCCTGGCTGCCCGCGAGATCGGCGCAGTCCAACGACGCATCGAAGATGCCCGCCGCAAGATCGAACGCCTGGACGGTGAGCGGCGTGACCGGGCTATCCGCAACCACGCGCGGCTCCAAGAGCAATTTGAATCACGAGGCGGCTACGCGGCCGAGGCCGAGGCGAAGAAGACTGCGGCCGCTCTCGGACTGGGCAATGAGGAACTGGCACAACCCGTTGCCACCATGTCGGGTGGGCAACGCCGTCGGGTCGAGTTGGCCCGGATACTCTTCGCCGAGACCGAAGTGATGCTGCTCGACGAGCCGACCAACCACCTCGACCTCGATGCCAAGGCATGGTTGATGGCCTACCTCGCCGGCTACCGCGGGGCGCTCCTCGTGGTGAGCCACGATCTGCCCCTCCTCGACGAGGCCATCACCTCTGTATTGGCGTTGGACCACGGTGAACTCGAGGCCTACCGCGGTAACTACACCCACTTCCTCGGCGAACGGAAGCGCCGACGCGAGCAACGGGATAAGGAACGCCGCCATCAAGACCAGAAGATCGCCCAACTCGAAGCCACCGTGGCCCGCTTCAAAGGGACGACCGAGAAAATGGCTCGGAAAGCGAAGACCATGCAAACCCGGGCCGATCGTATCAAGCGGGATCTGGTTGAGGTCCGGGGCAGTGGCAAGAACGTGGCGGTTCGATTCCCCCAGCCGGAACCGTCGGGGCGTACACCCCTCAAGGCGCAGGGATTAGCCAAATCGTACGGCGACAATCTGGTATTCATGGATGTCGACTTCGACCTGGATCGCGGCGAAGGGTTGTTGATCATGGGCCTCAACGGAGCGGGTAAGACCACCCTGCTCCGTATCCTGGCCGGCGTCGAGACGCCTGATCTCGGCGAAGTCGAAATCGGCTACAAGGCTTCGTTGGGTTACTACGCGCAGGAACACGAGCAGATCAAACCGGGTATCTCTGTGTTCGACCACATGCGCGAGGTCTCGGATCAACCCGACCCGACGCTGCGGACGCTACTCGGTCACTTCCTGTTGGGCGACAAGGTCGACCAGGATGCCGCGACCCTCTCCGGCGGTGAGAAGACCAAGCTGGCGCTCTGTCAACTGGTCGTGTCCCGCCCCAACGTGTTGCTCCTGGACGAGCCGACCAACAACCTCGACCCGCAGGCCAAGGAAGCGCTGGTCGAGGCGCTGCGCCTCTACCAGGGAACCATCGTCCTGGTGAGCCACGACACCGATTTTGTCGAGGAGCTTTCACCGGACCGGGTGATGATGATGCCGGACGGGGCAGTTGACTTTTTCGACGACTCGTTGCTCGAGCTGGTGGCGATGGCGTAGGAGCAACAGGGAGCCCGGCTGCAACTGCGGAAGGTTTCACGACCGGCTTCACGGTGAGGGATCTCCTGGTTGAGCCCCCGAGGGCGTTGTCCTCGCGGATGCGGGTCAGTTCTCGTTCGTGGGAACCCGGGCGGTACGATCTGCGTCGTAACACCATGAAGACAAGATCGTTCGTATCAATTCTGGCCGTGACCGCCTTGATGACCGCTTGCGCAGGATCGGAGGTCGGCGACTCCGATGCCAGTACCACGGTGCCCGACGGCGTTGAAGGTCCCGTGTTCGTCGATTCGACCGACATCCTCTATCTCGAGAGTTTCCCCGTTCAGGTCCGGTTGGTGGTGCGAGGGTCGCTGCCAACGCCCTGTCATAGGGCGGAATGGGACGTCGACGACCTCGGCGACACGATCGACGTGAGGCTGTGGAGTTCGGTTCTGTTGGGTCAGAACTGCGCACAGGTGTTGGAACCGTTCGAGGTCTCGATACCGCTCGGGTCGTTCGAGACCTCCACCAGCGCAGTGGTGCTCAACGGGGAGGAGATCGGTCGGTTGGAACTGGGCGCCGAACCGGGGGGTGGAGGAGGAAGCCTGGCAGGGGCCGGGTGGTCCTTCGGCATGTGCCTTGGCCTCTGCAATGCGGACCTGGTCATCGACGGCGAGGAGCTGGTGCTGACCGCTCGCGATCGGGAAGCCACTGAGCCCCTGTACGAGAACCGTGGATTGCTGACCCCGGCCGCCCGGAGCCGGATCGGAGCTGCTCTGGAGGAACTGAGCGGGGTCACGTTGGATCCGGTCTACGGCTGCCCTGATTGCGCCGACGGCGGCGCTGCCTATGTGGCGCTGGAGCGCGACGGAGACATCTTCCGCCACGATATGGAATTCGGCAGGCCACCGCAGGTGCTGTCCGAGCTGCACGGGCTGGCGACCGCCATGATTGATGCGCTCGAGACCTGTGTTTCAAATGAGCTGGTTGCCGTGGCCGACGACTGCACGCCGTGGGAAGGGTTCTGAGTCACACCAGGTCGAGCCAGCCGGCGGGTGCGCGCCCAAAGGGTTCTACGCCCGCTTCAACCTTCAGGACCAACTCGGCTGCCGTTGTGCGGGCTCGATCCACCAGCCAGGCCGGGTAGTTGAACCGCTCCTGGTGATCCAGGAACTCATCCTCGTCGAGGAGCTCAACGCAGCCGTCCCGGTAGCGAACCACATCCAGATCGATATCGATCATCTCGACACGTTGCTCATCGATCCACGTTGCGGCGGTTGCGATGTCGACGTACAAGGGGTACTTGTGATCTTCGCCGTTGTAGATGAGCGACCAGAAGGCCGCGGGAGGTATGAGCTGCACAAACGCGTGACTGAGAGTGATCGGCGGCTCCGCGCCCCGTTGCACGACTGTCCCCGTCGGAGCTCCAAGCCAGACACCGTGCTCGTCCTCGCCGAGTCGGTGCATCTCGTGTCGCCAGTGGAGCCGATCCGGGTACTTGAAGAACTGAACGGTGATCATGTGTTTCGGGAGTAGATGACCGATTACGGTAGCGACATGGAAGAGATGACTCGTTACCTGGCGGCCGAATTGGCCAAGATCGGGGATCCGGGCCGGGCCGCCGACATGGCCGGGTACATGAAGACCGATATGGCCTTCTACGGAGTGCCCAAACCGGAACGGAGCAAGATCTATCGGGAGATGTGCCTTCGGTTCCCGATCACCTCTCGTGCCGGGTATCAGGCGGCCGTGCGGGCGCTGTGGGCTCAACCGCACCGGGAAGAGAAATACTGCGCGATTCGCTTGGCCGTCGACCACCACCAGTACGTGACGATTGGCACCGTGCCCCTCTACCGGCAGATGATCGTGGAAGGTGCCTGGTGGGACTTTGTCGATGACATTGCCGCCCGACTGGTCGGGAAGGTGCTTTTCGACGATCGGGACAGGATGGCTCCCAGGCTCGATCGGTGGATCGACGATGAGAACCTGTGGATCCGCCGCACGGCCATCTTGAGCCAACTGAAACACAAGTCCGCAACCGATCAGGATCGACTGTTCGGCTATTGCTTCAAGCGAGCCGAGGAGAAGGAGTTCTTCATCCGCAAGGCCATCGGCTGGGCGCTGCGCGAGTACGCGAAAACCGAACCCGATGCGGTGCGCGCCTTCGCGCTCGAGCACCGCGACCGCCTGTCCGGCCTGAGCTTCCGCGAAGCAACCAAACACCTCCTCTAGATGGGTTTTGGCGCCTAACTTGCTTGATATTCAGGCACATTAGGCGCAAAAACTCGAGATCTGAGCGACGCGACTACGGCCTGGGATAACTGGTGTCCTCCTGAGCTGATGTCTGTGCGACGGGCAGCGATCACCGTCCATCCTGCCGCAATCAGGCGGTTCCGCCGCACGTTGTCCCGGGCGAGGGCACCGGTGTCGGAGTGATGAAGGTCGGAGTCATACTCGATCGCAATGCGGCTCCCGGGATAGGCCGCGTCGACCCGGGCAAGGAACGTCCCGGATTCGTCGCAGATCGAATACTGGGGTTGCGGCTCCGGCAATCCGTTTGAGACGAGTAGCGCCAGCAGAGCGGTTTCTTGCTCGCTTTCAGGACAGGCAGTGTCCACCCGGGCTTGCAGGGCTTCACGAACCTTGGTGACACCGGGGCGGCCGGATCGGGCTAGACGCTGCAAGGTGTCGTTTGTCCTCTCCCACGAGGTCATGCCTTCCCGAACTGCCCGATCGAAGGCCATCTGCACGGTTACGTAGCCGCGCACAGCACCAAGGTCCAAAAGGGTCCTTTCGACCGTAGTGGTTGGAATCCCCCGGACCGAGCAGACGTCCTGGTCGTCCAGGGCCTGGCTTTCATGCACGATGATTCCGTCCCGGTGGCTGCGACCCCAACGTCGGCACGCGATTTCGACCACCGACCGACTGCGTCCGGGCAGGCCGTGGAGCTCCGCAGCCGATCGATGAGATGCCGCAACGAGCTCACCTCCGGTAAGGCACGCGGCCATGAGGTGGCTCTCCAAGGTATCGGGCACCGCCGCGTTTCGAAATACCCCCTCCATTACCCGGATCCATGCGCCTACCCGCAGCTGGGTTTCGATTTGGGCTTTCGTCAGACCGGCGCGTAGCGCCTGACCTCGTTGGATCACTCCGTACTGATCTGTCGCGATCCTGGCCATGATGACTTGAGCTGTCTCCATCGCGACATCATGTCGCACAGCTGAGACAGAAGTTATTGCGCCTAACTTGCTCGATATTCCGGCAAGTTAGGCGCCAAAACGAGTCTTATGTGACCTTCCAGGTTCCCAGGGATCGGATCAGTTTCGACAGATCGCCGGGTCCCTTCTTCTCCTGGGCGTCGACCAGCTGCTGCGCAACGTCCTGCTCGTACGAGGAGCGGACGGCGTCCCGGAAAATGCCGACCGGGGTCGGTCCATAAGGTCCGTGAGAGAGGCGGCTCAGCGCGAAGGCAGCGCTGGGGTTGGGTGCATGGACGTCGTGGACCATGATGTCGCCGGCCGGAACGCTGTCGGTTGGAACGATCTTGGCTGCTCCGCCGTCCATGACAACGGAGTGCTCGCCGTTCGGGCCGAACGTAATCGGCTGGCCGTGCTCGAGGTTGATCCGGTTCTCGAGTCTGGTTTCCTTGCCCGTGAGTTCAATGAACGCCTTGTCGTTGAACACGTTGCAGTTCTGGTAGATCTCAATGAAGGAAGTGCCCTTGTGGTCCGAAGCCTTCTGCAGGATGTCCATCGTGAGTTTGCGGTCCATGTCGATCGTCCTGGCCACGAAGCTCGCCTCTGCCCCCAGGGCGAGACTGACGGGGTTGAACGGAACGTCGGGGGAACCGGCCGGGCTCGACTTGGTTCGCTTGCCCTTCTCGCTGGTGGGCGAGTACTGGCCCTTGGTCAAACCGTAGATCTGGTTGTTGAACAGCAGGATCTTGAGGTTCATGTTGCGACGCAGGGCGTGAATCAAATGGTTCCCACCGATTGAAAGGGCATCGCCGTCACCTGTGACTACCCAAACCGACAGGTCCGGTCGCGCCACCGCGATACCCGACGCGATGGCGGGAGCGCGGCCGTGGATCGAGTGGATCCCATACGTGTTCATGTAGTAGGGGAACCGGGAGGAACAGCCGATACCCGACACGAAAACAATCTGTTCTCTTGGCATCCCCAGATCGGCCATGAAGGACTGGACCGCGGCAAGGATCGTGTAGTCCCCGCAGCCGGGGCACCAACGGACCTCCTGATCGGTCTGGAAATCGGCTCGCGTGTATTTGGTGGCGATGGTATCTGTCATGATGCGAGGATCTCCCGGATCTTGTTCTCGACTTCGGACACCCGGAAGGGCAATCCCTTGACCTTGTTGAATCCCATGGCGGGGACGAGGAATTCAGCCCGAATCAGTTTTCTCAACTGACCCATGTTGATCTCCGGTATCAGGATGTACCGGTACTCCCCAAGCACCTCACCCAGATTGGAAGGAAAGGGGTTCAGATAGCGGAGATGAGCTGTGGCGACCGGGAGCCCGTCTTTGCGTACCCGCTTGGCAGCAGCCCGGATGGAACCGAATGTTGAGCCCCAACCGAGTACCAGCAGCTCGGCGCCCGCATCGCCGTCGACCTCCAGGGCGGGTATGTCGTTGGCGATATTGCGGATCTTCCATTCCCGCAACTCGGTCATGAGCTGATGGTTGTTGGTGTCGTAGGAGACGTTCCCGATTACTTCGTGTTTCTCGAGTCCTCCGAGTCGGTGCTCGAGGCCGGGTGTTCCCGGTATCGCCCACTGGCGAGCCAGGGTCTGGGGGTCACGCAGGTAGGGAACATACCGACCGTCGGCGTTGGGCTCTGTCTGGAACGGCACGCTGATATCGGGGAGCGCGTCGAGATCGGGCAGCTGCCATGGCTCAGAGCCGTTGGCGATGTAGTTGTCCGACAGGAGAATGACCGGCGTCATGTACTTGAGAGCGATGCGGGCTGCCTCGACTGTTACGTCGAAGGCATCGGACGCCGTTCGGGCCGCGAGGACCGGCAGGGGGGCTTCGCCGTGTCGTCCGTACAGCGAGAACAACAGGTCGGACTGCTCGACTTTGGTGGGTAATCCGGTGGATGGGCCGGCTCGCTGTACATCGATGACGACCAGCGGGAGCTCCATCGACAAGGCCAGGCTGATGGTTTCACTCTTGAGCGCCAACCCGGGTCCCGACGTACCGGTGACGGCCAGATGGCCGGCGAAAGCGGCTCCGACGGCTGCCCCGGCTCCGGCGATCTCATCTTCAGCCTGATACGTGCGTACACCGAAGTTCTTGTGCTTGGCCAGTTCGTGCAAGATGTCCGAGGCCGGGGTGATGGGATAGGTGCCGTAGAACAGGGGCAGCTTCGCCGCCTGGCTGGCGGCGATCAGTCCCCAGGCCATGGCGGTGTTCCCGGTCACGTTCGTGTATTCACCCGGCTTCAACGCGGCGGGTTTGATGTTGTAGATATGGTGGAAGGCCTCGGTCGTGAGGCCGAAGTTGTGACCCGCCCGCAATGAGGCGATGTTGGCGGCGGCCACTTCTTCCCGCTTGGCGAACTTCGTCTCGACCCACTTGATGCTGGTGTCGAGAGGGCGGTTGAACACCCAGGAGATCAAGCCGAGTGCGAAGAAGTTCTTGGAACGTAGAACGTCGCGACCGGTCACGCCCGTGTCTTTCACGGCTTCCTTCGTCAACCGTTCCATGGGTACCTTGAACACCCGATACCCGTCCAGGGAACCATCGTCGAGAGGATTCGTCACAAACCCGGCTTTGGCCAGGTTTCGTTCCTCGAAGGCCTCTTCGTTGGCGATGATCATGCCACCAGGGCGCAGATCAACGAGGTTTGCCTTGAGCGCGGCCGGGTTCATGGTCACCAGGACGTCGGCCTCGTCGCCGGGCGTCAGGATGTCGAAATCGGCAATCTGAACCTGGAACGACGAAACACCAGGAATGGTGCCTGCCGGAGCCCGGATCTCCGCAGGGAAGTTCGGGCAGGGTGGCCAGGTCGTTGCCGAAGATCGCGGAGTCGGCGGTGAACCGGGTTCCTGCCAGCTGCATGCCGTCGCCGGAGTCACCGGCAAAGCGGATGATGACCTTGTCGATCTCCTCGATTTCGATATCGGGCGACGCCGGCGTCTCGAGAATTGCAGTGTCGTCAGACACGACGAATCACTTCCTTGATTGCTTGTGGGAATGCGTGAGGGGACTTGAATGGATCATGTTGGCTTGTGTATTCAAATCCACGCTCGGGTACGCCACGCTCCGTGGCTCGCCAAGTCTACCGAGATACGGAGGAGATACAAAGCACACGGGCGGGAAAGGAGTTCCGCCCTTCACCCGCTCGGGGGAGGGCTGAAACCGGACGATACCGGCCTCTTCCAGAGCCCGGCCGAGGTCGAGCAACCGGCCTTCTGACCACCAGGGTCCGATGAGTTGAAGGGAAGAGGGTGGAGAGCCGGTGTCCCGCAGGGGGAGCGCCAGGGCTGGTACTCCCATGTGGTTGACCAGGGACGAGAACCACGACAGCACGAGCCGGTACGACGTCGGTCGATCGCCCACGAGGATGGCCGTCTCGCCGATGACCTTGCGGGTGGCGCCGACCGTTGGTGTGATCAAAACGTCCACCTCGGCAAACAGCCCGGCGACGGCATTGCGAAGTCCGGTCCTCCAGGCCTGCGCAGCGATGTAGTCGTCGAGGGAGACCTCCAAAGTCCGCTGCAGACGCTCGGTCACTTCGGCTCCGTACTGCTTGGCCGGGTCGGTCAGCCACTTCCGGTGGACTGAGGCAACCTCGGCGTTGATCAGGTCGGCCAGCTGATCAGAAGGTTGCAGGAGAGGGTGGCGGACCTCGCGCACCGAAGCCCCCAGGTTGGCGAGACGATCAAGAGCTTCCGAAAAGGCGTCCTGGACCTGCTTGGTCATGGGAGCGTTTTCGACCCACGGCTGTGGCACTCCTACCACGAGTCCTTTGAGCGAAGTTGGGCGGTCCGGGGTTTCGACCGGATGTGAAGCGGACCAGGGATCGTCCGGATCGTGCCCTGCCATTGCCTCGTAGAGGGCGGCAACGTCGTCCGTGGTCCGGCCGAGGGGTCCGACCGTGTCCAGCGACGCCGCCAGCGGGAAGACTCCGGTGAGCGGAATCCGCCCGTGGGTGACCTTGAGACCTACCGTGCCGCAGAGGGCGGCAGGTACCCGGACAGATCCACCGGTGTCGGTACCGATGGCTCCGGCTGCCAGGCCGGCCGCGACGGCGACCGCAGACCCGCCCGAGGAGCCACCCGGAGAGGTAGCCGGGTCCCACGGGTTCCGTACGGGACCGAACCAGTCGTTCTCGCTCGAGAAACCGAAGGCGAATTCGTGCAGTCCGGTCCGGCCGATGATGATGGCCCCGGCCGCTTCGAGTCTCCGGACCACGGTCGCCGACTGCGCTGCCCTGTGGCGATAGAACCCTGACCCGCACGTGGTGACCTGCCCGGCCTGATCGATGAGGTCTTTGATAGCGATCGGCACTCCGGCCAGTGGCCCCGGATCGCTGCCGGCCACCCACCCGGTGCTCCAGCCTCTGTCCAGCGCCTCTGCCCGGTCCAGGGCATTGTCGGCGATCTCCGTGTAGGCATTCAACTCCGGCTGGAGGCGGCGACTCCGGTCCACGTAGTGGGCGGTAGCTTCCCGGGCCGAGAGTTCGCCGCCTGCGAATCCCGGTCGGCGAGTTCGACGAGGGATCTCTCGTGGATCACCAGGTGACGGAGCGGGTATCCGGGACCAGCGACATCCACGGCATGCCGGGCGGGACCGTCAGCTCGTCCCCGTCGGCGTCACGCAACACGAACATCTCATCGATGGTGTCCCGCGCCCAGGTGCCCTCCGTAACCCCGCCGTCGAAGAAGACGAGGGCTCGTCCGGTCCCAACGGTTTCCATGGCGGGAACGGACGATCCGTTTCTTCCGGCAGGCGGCGAAGCGGTGTACTTGCGGACAAAGAGCACAACCAGGGTGTCCGCCGATCAAGGGGCCGGTCTCGCCATCCAGGGTTATCCACTCATGGACTTCACCATTGGTGGTCCGCAGGTAGCGCTCGCCGTCCCACTCCCAGAGGGCCGTCGTCTCAGGCGAGAAGCGCATCGTGATTGACTCTGCTCCGGTGGCGGCCGGGACGGCCGGGCCCCACTGGAACAAGTCGGGAGGTGGCTCGTTCGAGTAGCCGCGGACCTCGGCATAGTCGCGCAGTTTGACCGTATCGACGTACAGGTTGTGGGGAGCACGGCGGCTCGAGATCCGAAAAGTGGCCGGGCGAACCTCGCCAATCAGAGGAACCCCGGCTCCGACGATCCGGGCGGCCACCCAATCCTGGGCCCCGCTGATCGTAAAGGTCGCGCCAAGGGGGGCAAGCAGCGTTGGGTCGGTGGGTCGCCCCGATCTCATCGGCCCCATGTAGTCCGTGTCGTTGTCCTGGAAGAGAGCGATGAAACGGGTCAGCCCCGCTTCGACCACGAGTTCGTAGATGGCATCAGCTTCCTGCAGGCCGGATTGCGGCCGGGCATTCCAATGGTTGTCGATCTTGACGGCCAGGACGCCTCGATCGAGTAACGCCGGATCTTCCGCAGGCAAACCATTGAGGGGTGACGGCGGCCCCGGCACCTCGGTCGTCGTGGTCGCGACGGTCGTCGAAGTCGTGATGGTCGTCGTGGTTGTCGTGGCCAGGGTGCTCGTGGTTGTGGTGCTTTCCACAGCGTCCGCCCCACTGCATGCAGCCAGGATGAGAGCGAACGCGACGAAAAACCACATGTGTGAACGTCGCATGGCGCGGCAGTGTACCGGCTGGACGAGCTAGTTCGGCACCAATCAGCGGAGGAGAGGAATCACCTCTTCGGCGATCCGCTGGAGCTCCTCCGATTGCTGCGAGAAGCTCATTGCCGGAAAATACGATCGAGCCACGAAGTGCAGCGGGACACCCACCCGGGCTTCGATGTTCCGCACGTGTTCGGCGATCATCTCAGCGGGGCCGACGAGAACGTTTTCCCGCAAAGACCCCGCGGCGGGAGAATCGAGTGGTGGTGGGGCCGGGACGTTTCCGGTACGCGACGCCGATGCCTCCATATCTGAGTACTTCCAGCGCATGTGGTGCACGTGATCCTGGATTTCGCGCCAGCCTGCTTCGGGATCGTCGCATGGATGGATGACGGCGTAGTAGCCCCATTCAAAACCTGCCGGGTCGCGACCGTCCTCTTCCATCTGGGTGAGGGCGACCTCGACCTGCGTTTGAAAGCGTTCAGGGGAGGCGTTGGAGAAGAAGCCATTGGCGAGGCGCGCGGCACGGCGCACGGCTGCATCGGCGCCACCGCCGATCCAGATGGGAATCTGTGATTCAGGAGTGGGACGTACGGCAACCGGCTCCAGGTCGTAGACAGACCCTCGATGCACAATCGCGTTCCCGGCCCACGCCTGGGGCAGGATGTCCAGGATCTCCTCCATGGCCCGTCCGCGGGTGCTCAGAGTCGGTTTGGAGAGCCGACGAATTCGATGGGCGACCAACCGAGCCCGAGGCCGAGGATGAGCCGATGACTGCTGAGCAGGTCGACGGTTGCGGCATCTTCCGCAAGGCGCAAGCGGATGGTGGAGCGGAGCCAGGATTACGCCGGTACCGAGGCGGATGCGGGAGGTGCGGGCGGCCATGGCTGCTGCCATCGGGCAGGAGGGATGGCATGTAGCCATCGTCGACGAAGTGGTGTTCGGTGGTCCATACGGAAGCGAAGCCCAGCCGTTCGGCTTCTCCGGTGAGATCGAGTGCTTCCCGGTAGAGATCGGTCCACGAGCGCGGGTCATCGGCGGTCAGTTGGCACGAGATGAGGCCGTAGCCGACCTCCATCAGGTCTGGAGATGCTGGCGGGCGCGGTCCGGTTCGTTGACCGCTACGGCGTATTCGAGACCTTCTGCGCAGGAGTTCAACAGATACATGGCGTCAATGTTCACTCCACTGTCGGCGAGTGATCTCGTCATTTCGGCCAGAGAACGTTGGCCGGGGCGATAGCGTAGCGGTGAGTACCGTGCGCTCGGAGGCGGTCAGGCCGGCCGACCGGAGGGCTTGACGGGTTGCTCGGCGTTGTCGACGATGACCCGGACGTGTCCCTCGTCATCCAGACCGAACGCGGCGAGGGCCTCGATCATGACCCCGGCTGCAGCCAGAGTCTCCGTGAGCGCAGCCAACATCCCGGGGCGGTTCGCAAGATTGACGGTGAACTCTGTCATTTCCAAATGATACGCCACGTCGACCGGGTTGGGTTCCGCTCGATTCCGGAGTCTGCTACTCGCCGCAGCCCTGGCCCCCGTCGACGGAGGTGATGAGGTCATCGTCAGCGTCTCCGGTCAAACCTCCCCAGAGTCGGCCGGGTTCCGGGACGTCGATGGTGTACAGGTAGCCGTCGATGAAACTCTTCGTAGACAATCTCAACGGTGTTGCCGTAGGCGTCGCGAAGCGTCTTGACGGTGTCGCCCAGTCCGATGCCGGCTTCGGTGAGCAGACCCAATGAAGCGGGTCTCGGTTGCGGAAGACGGAGTTGAGATAGGAGAAGAAATGGGGAACGCCGTCGTCTCTCCACTCAGTGTTACCATCGGTCATATACGCCCACATGGTTGCCCACCTGACCACTCGCACCTGTTCTCCCGGGCATGTCCCGAAACCGGAGAAGCTCGGTATCCAACCAGTGTCCTCGTCGGGTGTGCCAAGCGCGGTGGCCAGTGATCGTCGAAGTGTCGTCTCGGCCTCCGTTCCGAAGGCCGCGATCTCGGGTCGTCTGTCCGGCGCTGGTGATCCGAAGCCGTCCTCGCGGAGAACCACCGTTGCGTGGAGCCGTGGTGGTCGTGGTCGTTGTGGTCGTTGTGCGTGCTGCTGGTTGAAGTCGTCGAGGAGGTCTCTTCGTCGTTGATGGTGGTCGTCGAGTCGGCGGTCGCTGATTCTGATGTGGTCGAGGTCGACGTCGTTGAGGTGGTGGTTGTTTCCTCTGCGGTGTCGGAGTCGTCTTCTGCGCTCGCCGAATGAGCGCAATGACGACGGCGACAAAGACGAGTCCGGTCACGGCGACCATGATCGAGAACGATTCGTTTCTGGCGTGGATTCATGTTGTGGTGATTGTGGCGGCTGCGAACGGTTCGCGTCCAGACGTCTTGTCCGACTAGAGCACCGCGCCGACCCGTTCGAACGGCCAATAACGAAATACGATCCTCATGTTCAGCTGCTCGATCGGCACCGGGCCGATCTCACGGCTGTCGCCGAGGACAACGAGCGAGCATCGCCGAGTACGAAGGCCTCATCGCGACCCCAGGTCCCATTCGCCGTCTGGGCCGGTGTCGTCGATCGTCCAGGGCTCACTGAGGGGTATCCCGTCGACCAGCACCCGCCCGGACTTCGATCGTGAGACGCTCTCCGGGCAGACCAACGATTCGTTTGACCAGGAAGAACGAGGCCCGGTCCGGATGCTCGAACACCACGATGTCGCCGCGATAGACCGGTCGGTGGGAGCGATCGGTGACGACGTAGTCACCGGGCCGGCAGCGATCGGCGACATCGACTGCCTCTGAGATTTCGAATCTTCCCAGGCGGGCAGTACAGCGCCCGGGCGATCAGCCCGGCGGCAGCGGCAGCGAGGACAAGTCCAGGTAGTCTCGTTCTCCCGGCCGACACTGGGGACTCCCAATCGGTAGCGCCCTGCGAAGTGTATCGTCGCAGAAAGAAGCACCCTTCCAGGAGGTACATCCATGGCGTCTCTTCAGGCCGACCCGCGTTCGCGCATGCCCATTGCGATCTCTTCTGCGGCGTCTACGACCCCGCCCAGGCGATGATCGAGGCCAAGTCGGTTCTCAACGCCTGCACCAAGTACGCGCGCGTCGGAAGATCCGGTATTCCGAGACCGTTGCATCCTGATCAAGGAAGAGCGGGCCGAATTCGTCAAACATCATCTGTCCGTGCTGTGGACCGATTTCTTCAAGCCCCATCATCTCGAAGCCTTTCCCGGGTCTGCACGACCTCTTCTGGAAAGCTCTCAAGCAGGCGAGCGATGCCAAGAAGTCGATGGACCCGGCCGTATCAGCAGAAGCTCGTTGACCTGATCGGTGAGGTATCCACGGTGTTCTGGCAGACCGAAGAGTCCAAGGCAGCCGGGGTCTACCCGCCCGCCTGGACCTCGCACTTTTCGAACTGAGCCGTCGTCGGCGGGGGCGGCAACGGGTGTCATCGTGCCTAGCGCCTGCGTCTGGTGATCGGCGCCCTTCGGATCGGCGCGGTTCTTGCGACTTTGAGCCGGCGCTCCTGTTGAGCTACCTCGATTTCCATCCTCCGGTAGTTGTCGATACGCCGCCGATCGAGGTCGTTCCTTCCAACGCCGCGTTCACGGCGCACCCCGGCTCTGTCTCGTGACGGCAGTCGGCAAATCGACAGTCCGCGGCGAGGTTCCCGATGTCCGGGAAGGCTTGGGTCAGGCCATCTCTGCCGTTCCAGAGACCGATCGCTCTCAGACCGGGGGTGTCGATGAGGACCCCTGCCCCCGGGATCACCACCAGCTCTCGTGAAGTGGTGGTGTGCCGACCTTTTCCGTCACGGCTTCTGGTCGGTCCGGTGTCGTGGCGTTGCTCGTCGAGCAGATTATTGATCAGGGTCGACTTGCCGCTACCGGATTCGCCGACGAACGCTCCGGTAGTTCCGGGCGGCACGAGTCCGAGAAGCCGCTCGAGGCCAGAGCCGGTGACGTTGCTGACGGCGATCACCTCGACTCCAGGGGCGATCCTGCGGACGTCCCTTTCGACGTCCGCCACGTCTCCCGCTTTCGACAGATCCGTCTTGGTGAGCACCAGCACCGGCGTCGCACCGCTTTCCCAGGCCATGACCAGCGTCCGTTCGAGTCGTGACAATTGCGTCGGACGATCGAGGGCGTGGACAACAAAGACCACGTCCAGGTTGGCCACCAGGACCTGCTCCTGAGGTCGAGAGCCTGCTGTGGAGGGATCGAGCCGCCTGATCGTCGATGAACGGGGCAGGATGGCGGCAACGTAGGCGCGCTGGTCCGTTCCAACGGTCAGCCCGACCCAATCCCCGGTCACCGGAGAGCCGGCTTCGGATCCCCGATCGTGCGGCCCTGCGTACGCGTCCGTCGTTCCGTGGGCGGTAGCGACCCGGTAGCGGATGCGATCGACTCGTACGATCCGGCCGGGAATCCGGTCCGGAAACGTGGTCATGAGTCGGGCAACCCGCTCGTTCCATCCAAAGGCCGCCAAGCCATACAGGTTTGGTTGAGAAGGATTGTCAGGTCTAGTCAAGTGTGAGCACTCCCTTGAGGGGGCGGGTGCTCCTGCCGATCAGAAACGGGGGAGCCCCGGAAGGCGATTGGTGCGAGTGGATGCCTGCGCTGTCATGATTCCGCCTCCTTCCAATCTTGGGCAAGTTAGCACCACAGCGAGAGCTATCCGGCTGAATAATCCGACCGGGGCTGCATCGGACTACCGTTGCCGGCACGCTGTCTGCCGGCCGCTTCGCTCACCGGTCGAATCCCCGGTCGGCAATAGCCGCCATGAGCCTGGCACCGTCCAATACGGATACGTAGGGCAGAAGGTTGTCTTCGTTCTCGAGCACGTAGTCGGTGAGCTGCTCTTTCACCACAGCATGCAGGTTCTCGAGCGTCCACGGTTTGGCGATGTAGTGGTCGAGGTCGGCTTCGTTCACGGCCCGGATGGTGTCCTCGAGGCCGGCCTGCCCGGTGATCAGCACCTTGCGGATCGCCCGGGTGTTTGGCTCCTCGTTGAGCTCAATGAGGTAGTCGACGCCCCTCTCGCCGGGAAGCAGGTGATCGCACAGAGCCAACCCAACCCGATCGCCACTCCCGGTCAGCTCGGCCATCACGATGCGGGCATCTGCCACATCCTCGGCCAGTTCGATGATGAATTGATCGGCAAAGCTAGCCAGGTCACGCGCAACGGCCTCCCGGACCTCCGGCTCGTCTTCGATGACCAGGATCGCGATTCGATTCATGGCAAAACCCCCTGAGGTTCGTCGCCGGGTTGGCGGGTGGGCAGGGTGACGGTGAAGCACGTGCGACCCGGTTTGGATTCGACTTCGATACTTCCCCGGTGGCGGTGGACGATGTCCTGACAGATGCGCAGACCGAGTCCCAAACCAAACTCGACCCGACCTTCGCGGGTCGTGAAATGCATGTCGAACACCTGATCCAGATGGTCGGGGTTGATGCCGGGGCCGGTATCGATCAAGCGCACGCTGATGTGGTCCGGGTCGGGGGCGTCGGTCTCAATGGTCAACGTACCGGAGCGATCCATGGCTTGGATGGAATTGGAGATCAGGTTGGTCCACACCTGGTTGAGCTGTCCCGGATAGCCGTCGATGAAGGGGAAGATTTCCGTATTCGCGGTTCACCTCGATCTCCCGCAGGTCGTGCCCGAAGAGGAGCAGGGTCTCTTCGAGAGATGCGTGGATGTCGATGTCGGTCGTCATTTCGCGACCCGCCCGGGCGTACGAGCGAAGGCTCTGGACGAGGGCCGCGATCCGGCCGGCCGAGGAGCGAAGGTTGCGCAGCGACAAGCCCAGCTGGTGGTACAGCTCCAGGCGATCAAGCTGGGCCGGCCCGGCGTCTCCCAGCAGGCGGTGGTAATCGGCGCCGGACACAATGCCGATCCGGACCAGCCGGCGGGCGAGCGCATCGTCTCCCAGTTCTGCGGCGAGGTCGGAGCGGGATCGCCGCTCGTCACGGGTTGACAGTGGTCCGCTCGATTCGGCGGCGGCCAGCATCGCCAGCAATCTGGCGCCGTCTGGATGGTCGCCGGCGACCGACTCGATGTCGGTGCGCAGGAACTCGGTCGCCCGGCCGATGGCCGCGACAGGATTGTTGAGTTCGTGACCGATACCTGCCACCAACTGGCCGAGGGTGGCCATCTTCTCGGTTCTCGACGAGGTGCGCCTGGGTGTTCTCGAGCTCCCGCAGGGTTGCCGTCAGGCGGTCGCGATCCGTCGGCCAGATCACGATTCAATTGATCAATGCGTACCTGCTGGTCGACCCCGCGCAGCATTCGCCTCGCCATGGAGCGGACCATGACCGTCACGAGATGAATTGCCAGAGTCGGGCTCAGCTGGAGCGCCGTGTCCAGGTCGTCCAGGGAAACCGGGAGCACCGTCACGTCGGTGTCGGCGGTCACATTGAAGAATGACGGGCGGTTGCGGGCGACGGCCAGCAACCCGATAATCCGACCTGCCGTTTCTGCGTGGAAGACCACCTCCCGGCCTCCAACGCGGCGGGTCAGCTTCACCTTGCCCTCGACGAGAACCTTGATGCCGTCAACCTGGTCGCCGGACCGCAGGATCGGCGTGCCGGCCGGGAGGTGTTCGCGGGTGGTGTCTGCCAGGACGGCGTCGAGTTCGGCGATGAGTTGCCGTTCCACCTCGTCATCCGGCTGACTCCCGGTCGCTCAGGAAGCTCCTCTGCAGTCTGCGCAGCTGCCGGTCGGTGGTTCGCGCCTTGCGTTCCGCGGCCGAGAAGGCATCAGAGAGAAGCGTCACATCGACCACGTCGGGAATTCGGTCGAGCTCTCCTGGGGCATGTTCGATGAAGAATTCGGTGATGAGGGCGTCCAGCATTCCCTCGAGGTACTCCTCGGTCCAGGGGAAAGGAAGCATGCCGTCGAGAGCACGTTTGCCGATAGCCCGGCCGATATCTGCCATAGTCGGATCGGCGCTGAGCAAGACCTTGCGGGTACCGCGATAACGCGTTTGACGGTGAACTTCCATGAGCAGGTCGATGCCCGTCGTATCGGGCAACCGGTCGGCGGCGACCATGAGCGGGACCAGTTGCTCGGAATCGTGCAGATCGACCATGCGGGCGAGGGTCTGTTCGCCATTGGGATAGGCCTCGATCTCGAACTGATCACCGGCTAACCGGCCGAGGTCGGCCTGGAGTGAGGCCCGGGTGGTCGCTTCTCCGTCGACGCAAACGATCAGGAACGTGGTCATAGGGCCACCCCCATGAAATCCCACAGGAGTGGAGCCACAAACACGTAGAGGACCAACCCGACCACACCGATGATCGAACCGGCCACGGCCATGTCGCGGGTCGTAACAGCGCCCGTGCTGAAAGCGATCGCGTTCGGCGGGGTGCTGACCGGGCAGCGCCATCGCCAGGGACGAGCCGACGGCGATGAAGAACGCGGCCAGGGCCGGTTGGGCGGCGACGGCGTCCGACAGGGCAAGGCTCAATCCGATCGGGATCAGGAGGTTGGCGGCCGCGCTGTTCGAGATGAAGGTGCTGAGGAGGAGGGCGACGACGGCCAACGTCAGGATCAGGAGGGCCTGTCCGATCGACTCCCAGCCGACCAGGCCGACCAGCCAGAGATCCAGGCCGGAGGCGTTTACCCCGATGCCGAGAGCGATGCCTCCGGCGACCAGCCACAGCACATGCCACTGGATCGATTGCAGATCCCGGGTCGAAAACACCCTGGTGGAGAGCAGGATGACGACCGGGAGGAATCCCACGATGTAGGAACTGATGCCGTGCAGCGGTTCTGTCATCCAGAGTCCGACCGTCAACGCGAAGGTGGCGTAGAAGACCTTGGCAGGGAGCGAGGTGTCGAACGTTGCCTCGATGCTTCAGTTTCAGGACCTTCTGCTGAGCAGGAAACAACCGGACGAGCACGTACCAGGCGATGAGGAGGATGACCATCATCATCGGAACGGCCATGACCATCCATTGCACGAAGCTGATGGAGATACCGGCGTCGGCCAGCGACCCGACGGCGATGGCATTGGGCGGGGTACCGACCGGCGTCCCGATCCCGCCGATGTTGGCCGCCACCGGGATCGACAGCGCCAGTCCGGTCCGGAGTCGGTCTCCCGGGTTCGAGCGTGGCGATGACCGGCAGCACGACCGCCAGGAGGGTGGCGGTGGTGGCGGTGTTGCTCATGAACATCGAGAACACGGCGGTGATCAGCATCAACCCCAACATGATGCGCTGCGGGGAGTCGCCGAACGGGCGCAGCAAGACGCCGGGCCATGTTCTTGTCGAGCCGGAACTTGGCGGCTCCGTCGGCCAGGAAGAAGCCGCCGAGAAACAGCATCAAGACCGGATGGGCCAGGGCGGCGAAGAACGTCGTGTAAGAGCCGGCGCCTCGAACCCGGCCGGCATAGGGACGAGGGCCTTGTCGCTGAT
Source organism: uncultured Actinomycetota bacterium (assembly GCA_963715305.1). Taxonomy (GTDB): domain Bacteria; phylum Actinomycetota; class Acidimicrobiia; order Spongiisociales; family UBA4744; genus UBA4744. The sequence goes on along the minus strand of CAVQSB010000002.1, from coordinate 76,687 downwards.
GAGCAGGATCTCCAGGAGGATGATCAGGGCGGCGGTGGCATGCAGGGGGATGGCTTCGGTGACCCATAGGACGATGGCCAGCAGAAACACCGAGAAGATGCGGTGTCCCGCCACGGACAGCCCGTCGAATTGGACGACGTAGGGGAGCGCGAACACGATGGCACCGAGCACCAGCCCGATCGGGCGGGTCAGCTTGCCTTTCAAGCGACATGCGAACGGGGCGTTTGATCAGCGTCATCGCCCCTGAATGCTAGGAGAACGAACGGCCTGCTCTACGCCAGGTCCCGTTTGCGAAGCGCCCACGTGGTGAAGGCCAGCGACACGATGCGCCACTACGGCCATCTTCAGAAGTGCTTTTCCGACCCCCGGTTCCAGCGTGCCGAGTGCCTCGGCGGCGCTAATGCCGGGCGCGAGGTCGACATACAGCGCTCAGGGCGATGTGACCCAACGAGGTTGGGGCCAGGGCAGCCGACTGCGTTGGCGAAACTGGATTCCCAGAGGAAGAGGTAGATCAAGCCGATAACCGTCGCTCGACGGGTGAGCAGGCCGATCGGCACGAAGAGCGTGCCGTACCCGAGAGCGACGACCAGTGCCCCGACTGCCGGTCCGGCCCCAATGCCCCAGTCCCCGGTGGCCGAGCCCGCGGCCAGCCAACCGAGTCCAACTCCAACGAAGGCCACCGCCAGGGTGGCTCCCACGGAGGCGAGGGTGGTGGAAAGGGCGATCTGCCAGCGGGGAATCGGCTTGAGGGCGAGGAAAGGCCATGGTGTGGGAGCGCCGCTCATCGCCGAGGGCTCCGGTGGCATTGACGATGGCAATGACCGGAAGGGCGACCGCGATCAGGATCCCGTAGGTCGTGTCGTGGTATAGGCCGGCCAGCCGTTCGGGGCCGCGGTCACCGGTCGAGGCAAAGAGAACGATCAGCGCGGGAATGGAAGCGAACAGGACGAATCCGATCATTCGCTTGCGGGTGATCAGGCGCCGCAATGTGACTCTCACAATGGCGAGTTGGGCGTTCATCGCCCCTCCACGAGGTAGCGGAAGACGCTCTCCAGCGATTCGTCTTCCGGGTCGATCCGCGTGATCCGGATGTCGAGGTTCTTCGCCAGGCCGGGGAGCGCTCGCCCCAACTGTTCGGCGTCCAGGGATCGGATGTGCAGCGAAGCCGCTTCGATGTTGATGCCGCCCACCCAGTCGTTCGCAACCAGGGCGGCCGCGAGGCGTCGGGGGTGATCACAGTCGATCCGGATTTGCAGGGGAATATCCGACATGGCCGCCCGGAGGGCGGGTACGGTGCCGGAAGCGGCCAGTCGACCGTCCACCATGGCAATGACCCGATCGGCCATGCGTTCGACTTCGTGCAGAACATGCGACGAGACAATGACGGTGCGGCCCTTCCGTCCCATCTCAACGAAGATCCTGGTCAGGTGAGCCGCGTTGTACCGGGTCGGTTCCGTTGAGCGGTTCGTCGAGGATGACAACCTCAGGCTCATGGACGAGGGCCGCGGCCACTTTGGCGCGCTGACGCATGCCTTTGCTGAAACCGGCCAGGTTGCGGTCGGCGACGTCGGCTGAGGTCGACCATCTCCAGAGCCCGCCGGGCAGCCGTCTCAGGATCGGCGACTCCTTGCAGGCGGGCGTTATAGGCGACGAACTCGGTGGCTGAGAGGAAGCTGTAGACGTTCTCGTCTTCGGGAACCAACGCGATCCGGCTGTACACCGCGTGGTCGGATCGGGGATCGACGCCGAGCACGGACACGGTACCTTCGGACGCACGGATGAGGCCGGTGAGCACCCTCAGCAAGCGTCGTTTTTCCCGCCCCGTTGGGTCCCAGCAGCCCCGTGACGCCGGGACCGAACTCGGCGGATATTTCCGAGACGGCCACTTTCTGTCCGAACCACCGCGACACGCCCTGCAGCGTCACCGTCGGCGCGGCGGTTCCGGTGGTCGTCACGACAACCTCCGGTATCGATTCCAGGCGACGGCCGCGGCCAGCACCGACATGGCGAGGATGGCGGCGAGAGCGACCCAGGGTTCCAGTCCTGCCCTGGTAACCGGGTAGTCGTTGGTCGCTGCGCCGAAAATCCAGTCTCGGACCAGGTGGGGGTGGCTTTCGAAGGCCAAGCAGCGATCCGTACTTCGCTCCGGCGAAGCCGGCAAACTCGACGAAGAACTCGGCCAGCCCGTTGAACATGATCATCACGCCGAGGAAGATCCCCGCCGCGAAGCCCACCCGGGGGATGAGGGTGGCCGCGATCAGTGCGACTGAGGCAAATCCAAGGAAGTAGACGAGCGATGCGGCCGGTACCTGCCACAGCACGTCGAGGTTGTCGACCATGTACGTGGTGAAACCGTCCGGGGAGAACACCCCCAGCAGCAGATGGAAAATGGTCTGGGGGATCAGCAGGAAGCCCAGGATGAGGATCCCCAGCGAGATGCCCTTGGCGGCCAGGTAATCGACGGTGCGCAGGGGTCTGGAGAGGTAGACGGCCAGCACCCCCTGCTCGCGGTCGGGGACGAGAAGCTCGGGCGTGGCGAAAGCAACAAAGAGCAAGGCCACCCGGGAGATGAACTCGAAGTACTCCCGTGCGTGCGGCAGCTCGTCTGCGACCAGATCGGTGACCCCCACCCGATTGGCTGCGTAGTGAAGCCCTGAGAGGACGGCTACCGAGATGAGCATCATGGTGATCAGCGTCCAGGGCAGGATCTTGCGCCGTCCCTTGCGCCGGAGGCCGAGAACCCGGCGCAATCCATCACGGACCACTGCGCTCATGGCGCCGCGCCGTCCCTTGCGGGTCCCTTCGAAGTGGCGGTAGCCGCGATCGACGATGACGGCTTCCTGGGGAAGATCAACCACGGCGTTCCTCTTCTTCCGCCTCGCGGATGAACGCCTCTTCGAGGGTCACGGCACTCTGACTGAGCCGCCGCACTCCCACGTTGGTGGCAACCAGAGCATCGCGAACCAGGGTGAACGCGTCACTGCCCGCCGATCGCACATCCAGGGTCGCTCCGCTGACGATGACCGTGGCTCCCCGCTCGGTCATCCAAGCGGCGGCCGGCCCTGGATCACCCAGCACCTCGACCATCAGGCTTTCGGCAATCCCCAGATCTCCGATTGGCCCCGAGCGAATGACCTTCCCCCCGTCGAGCATGATCACCCAATCGCAGGTTTGCTCGATATCGGAGAGGATGTGTGACGAAAACACCACACTGATGCCGAAGTCGCCCAGACGGCGAATCAATTCGAGCATGTGATCGCGCCCTTCGGGATCCAAACCCGAGGCGGGCTCGTCGAGGAAAGCGACCTGGGGGTCGTGGACAATCGCTTGGGCGAGTTTGACTCGCTGGAACATACCGGTTGAGAAGTCACCCAGGTAGCGGAATCGCTCCTCGTGGAGGCCGACGAGGAACAGAATCTCCGATGAGCGGCGGCGTGCGGCATCAGTCGGGAGTCCGGCCAGCTCGGCGGCGTAGCCCACGAAGTCGGCCGCGGTTTGGTCGAGCGGTAGGCAATTGCCTTCCGGCATGTATCCAACCAGAGACCGGATTTCGAGGGACTCGCGGGAGACCGGCCGACCGAGGACTTCCATGATTCCGCCGGTCGGCCGCAGCATGCCGAGGAGGTTGCGGATCAAGGTGGTCTTGCCGGCTCCGTTGGCTCCGACGAGCCCGATTCTGCCGCGGGGAACGTCGAGGGTGACATCAGCAAGCGCTTTGACATCGCCGTAGCTATGCGTGAGGTTCCGCGTGGAGAAGAGAGCTGTCACCCGGTTGAAACTAGCCGAGCGTTCAGGCGGCGAGGTCGTCGCGTCGTTCGCGCCGCCTGGTCATGGTCGCTGCCCTGCTCCTGGCACCGTCCGACAGGCGCTTTGCCCACACGTACTCGGTGCTGAGTATCGCCAGTCCGGCGATGATCAGCAGCCAGCCGGGCAGGAATGGCAGGACGAGCCCAATGAGGCCGACCAGCAGCAGGGCGAATCCCACGATCCCGATGAGGAGTTTCCGAAACGGAGTGATGCTCACGTTCTCCTTTGACGCATCCCAGTATGCAACGGTTACGAAGCTACTCGAGTTCCGCCGTCTCGAGTTTTGTAAAAAGGGGTTTCGGTTGGGGGAGCGGCGTTCCCGGATCGAGGCCGGCCCTTCCCCACCCGTCTGCTTCGAGAATCCCGGTCTGTCCGAGCATCGTGTGCACCTGAGCACTCGTGAACGGGAGGTACGGGGAGAATCCGGTCTTCAGCCCGTTGATGGCGCTGAGGGCCACATACAGCGTTGTTGCGGTGCGCTCTGGATCGGTCTTTGCCGTTTTCCACGGTGCCTTCTGGTTGAGGTACGCATTCACCTCCTGCGCTCCGTCCATGAGGGTGCGCAATGCGGCTCGCAGCTCAACCGTCTCGATCTGCCTGCCCGCTTCGGCCAGGGCGGTGTCGATCGCTGCCAGCAGGGCCTCGTCTTGCGAGTCGAGCGGTCCGGGGTGGGGGATTGCGCCCTGGGCTGTCTTGGCCGTCATCGATAGCACCCGGTTGACGAGGTTGCCCCAGGTGGCCACCAGTTCATCGTTGACTCGCCGCACGATCTCATCGTCCGAGAGGTCGGTGTCGTTGTGTTCGGGCAGGATCGAAGCAATGGCGTAGCGGAGCGCGTCGGGTTCGAAACGCTCCAGATACCAGTCGAGGGATCGGCCGACCCCCCGCGATTTGGAGGCCTTCGAGCCACCGAAGGTGACGTACTGGTTGCCGGGTACGTTGGTCGGGAGGTTGAGCCCGCCGTGCCCCATCAGCAGCGCGGGCCAGTAAACGGCATGGAACGGGATGTTGTCTTTGCCGACGAAGTAGTAGGACTCGGCCTCCGGATTCATCCACCAATCTTTCCATGCTTCCGGGGTCCCCTGCAGTTGCGCCCACTCCTGCGGAGCCGAGAAGTAGCCCATGACGGCTTCCCACCACACGTAGATCGACTTTCCGGGTCCGAGATCATCGACGGGAATGGCGATGCCCCAGTCCAGATCGCGGGTGAAAGCACGGTCGTTGAGACCGCCCTTGACCATACCGATGGCGAAGTTGACGACATGCGGGCGCCACTCCTCGTGGGAGCGAAGCCAATCGAGCAGCGGTTCCTGGAAGGCACTGAGTTTCCAGTAGTAGTGCTCCGTTTCGCGTTCAACCGGAGTCGTCCCGGACAGTTTCGACCGCGGGTCGATCAGCTCGTGAGGATCCAGGGTGCGCCCGCAATTGTCGCACTGGTCGCCGCGGGCATCGATGTACCCGCAGTGCGGGCAGGTACCTTCAACATATCGATCGGGTAGGAACCGCTCAGCCTCCTCGTCGTAGAACTGGCTGGTGGTGTGCCGGTACAGGTAGCCGTTCTCCAGCAACCTCAGGAAGAACTGCTGAGCTACCCGCTGGTGGTTCTCGGTTCCGGTTGTGGTGAAGAGATCGAACTCGATGCCGAGCCGGCTCCAGTATTCGAGAAACCTCGGATGGTATCGGTCGACAACTTCCTGCGGGGTTACACCTTCTTCGTCGGCCTTGACCGTGATCGGGGTTCCGTGCACGTCGCTACCGGACACCATCAAGACCTTGTTTCCGGCCATCCGGTGATAGCGGGAGAAGATATCCGGTGGCAGGTAGGCGCCGGCGATGTGCCCGAGATGCAGCGATCCGGTCGCATACGGCCAGGCAACGGCCACCAGGATGTGACGGGGTTCGCTCATTGGCGGTGAGCGTACCACTCGCGTCTGCAGCTCCGTTTTCGTTTGTTGGCCTGTGGCGCCGATCAGTTAGCCTCTGGTGGTCAGGGGGTTCATCGAAGTGCTGGAACTGAGTAACTTGTCAAAGCGGTACGGCGACGTGCGGGCGTTGGACGGCGCCTCGCTTTCGGTCGCCCCCGGGCATATGCTCGGATTTCTCGGACCGAACGGAGCCGGCAAGACCACCGCGATGCGGTCCGTGTTCGGGCTCGTGCAACTCGATGCCGGGGAGGTCACCTGGGGCGGCACTCCGATTGGTCCCGAGCAACGCCTTCGGTTCGGATATATGCCCGAACAGCGAGGCCTGTACCCGCGGATGAAAGTCGGCGATCAGTTGATCTATTTCGCGGAGCTGCACGGCATGTCCCGCTCAGAGGCAGGGGCTTCGGTTTCCCGATGGCTGGCGACGCTCGGACTGACGGAGCGGAGCGACGACCGGCTCGAACAACTTTCGCACGGAAACCAGCAGCGGGTGCAGCTCGCAGCCGCTCTTGTCCACGATCCCGATCTTCTCATCCTCGACGAACCTTTCTCCGGCCTCGATCCTGTCGCCGTCGAGACCCTGGCGGATTCGCTCCAGGCGGAAGCAGCCAAGGGCAAAGCAGTCGTGTTCTCCAGTCACCAACTCGACCTCGTTGAAGACATGTGCGAGGACGTGGTGATCATCAATCGAGGACGCAACGTCATGGAAGGCAATGTGGCTCAGCTGAAAGAGCGTTCACCACACCGGCGCTTGGAGATCGACGTGTCGGGCGGGGATGGAGCCGTGGCTGCCCGACATCGCGGGTATCGAATCCAAGGAAATCAACGGCTCGCTGGTCCGGCTGCTGGTGCAAAAGAGGTCGACCTCGAAGGCGTGCTGTCTGCCGCCCGGGCGGTCGGCCCCATTCGCCATTTCAGTTTTGAAGCACCCAGCCTCTCCGAGATGTTCCTGCGGGCGGTGACCCAATGAAGGGCCTGCGACCCATCTGGATGGTTGCCCGGCGCGAGCTGCGGGAGCGTTTCAAGAGCCGCACCTACCGGATCACGACGGTGATTCTCTTGCTGATCGTCCTGGGTGCGATCGTGATCCCGCAGATGGTCGGAGATGGCGACGGCACCACGTACGACCTGGGCCTGGTGGGAGATACGTCGTCTGGACTTGCTGGGCACGCTCGAGGTGTCTGGCAACCACTGCAGACGTTCGCATCGACACGCAGGCGTTCGATGACGTTGCCGCAGCTGAGGCCTGCCCTGGAGGCCGGCGATGTCGACGCAGTCCTGGTCGGCGGGACGGGAGTATGTCACGAAAGAACCGGGCGGCTCTCCGGTTCTTCGTGACCGGGGGCACCGGACTCCCGCCCTGGTGGGTGGGGCGGTCCAGACCTCCGATGTCCAGGAAGTGGCCGCTTCGGCCGGTGTATCCGGTCGATGAGATTGCCGGCCTGCTCACGGAGAATCCGCTCGAGTTCTGCGGAGCCTCGAGCCCGCTCGATCCAAACCGGGAAACCAACACCATTGTGAGTTTTGCCGGATTGATCCTGCTCTATGTTGGGATTCTCAGCTACGGGGCCTGGACGCTCAACGGTGTCATCGAAGAGAAGACCAACCGGGTAGTTGAGGTGCTGATGTCGGCGCTGCGTCCCCACCAATTGATGGCCGGCAAGGTCATCGGGATCGGTTTGCTCGGCCTTGCTCAACTCCTCCTGATCGTCCTGACGGCGGTAACGGCAGCTCTGGCAGTCGATCTGGTCGACATTCCCGATGTTTCGGGTGGGCTGATCGTTTCTCTCCTCGTGTGGTTCGTGCTCGGCTTCTCGTTCTTCAGCGTTGCCTATGCGGCCGTCGGTGCTCTGGTTTCCCGGATGGAAGAGGCGCAGAGCGTCGCCACCCCGCTGACCATGGTTGGTGTTGCCGGTTACCTGGCGGCGTTCGCCGTCCTGGAGAATCCTGATGGTGTGGTGGCCAAGATCACCACGTTCCTGCCGCCCACCGCCCCATTTGTTGTGCCGATCCGTCAGGCGCAAGGCGCCATTGCCGCCTGGGAGTCGGGCCTGGCGATCGTCATCATGCTCGCAGCAACCTACGGATTGATCCGGCTGGCCGGCCGCGTGTACTCCGGGGCGATTCTCTCGCTCGGAGCGCGGGTGAAGCTGCGAGACGCCTGGAGGTCCGCCGAACTCTGAGCTGGTGCGGCTCGCTTCAAGATGCGAAACCGCGAAAAGCTCTCAGCCCCGGTCCCGTCGCGTTGGGTATGCTCGGGGCACGCCCGGCGGCTGGCAGGAGGCAGCAGGAGTGAAGCTCGAATCGGCTCGCGATCACGGTAGGACGAGACGAGGCACGGATCGGCGCAGCCGGAACGGGTCCTTCGTGTACCCGGAGCGGCGATACGGATTCGATCGCCGCCGACCCGCCGCAGGCACCTGGCGAGCCCGGTATCACGCCTGGTTGGAGCAATACCGGCACGATCACGACACGATCGCCGTGGCTCTCCTGGTTTTTATCGTGCTCAACCTCGCCGATCTCTTGCTCACCATTCGGGCCCTGTCGATGGGCGCCGTTGAGGGTAATCCGGTCATGGCGTATCTCTTTGCGGTAGATCCCGTGCTGGCCGCTGTTTTCAAGGTGGTGATAGGCAGCGGGATTGCGATCGCAGTGTGGTCGGCACGGCGTTACCGAAGAATCTTGGAGACTTCACTCATGATGGTGGCCGTCATGACCGCCGTGCTCTTGTATCACGGCTACAACGCTCTCACGAACGCCATCTAGGCAATCGTCACCTCGCCGTCGAGGTACACGTCCTGAATTGCGTTGAGGAGGCCGATTCCGTCACTCATCGGGCGTTGGAAAGATTTCCGTCCTGAGATCAGCCCGGTCCCGCCGGCCCGCTTGTTGATGATCGCGGTTCGGACCGCCTGGGCGAGATCGCCCGCCCCTGACGATGCACCCCCTGAGTTGATCAGCCCGGCCCGTCCCATGTAGCAGTTGGCCACCTGCCAGCGGGTCAGGTCGATGGGGTGATCGGTGGTCAGCTCCGAATACACCCTCGGGTGGGTCTTGCCGAAGCCGATCGCTGTGTATCCGCCGTTGCTGTCCGGCTGCTTCTGCTTGATGATGTCGGCCTCGATCGTCACGCCGATGTGGTTCGCCTGGCCCGTCAGATCCGCAGACCCTTCGTAGTTGACACCATCCTTGGTGAAGGCGGAGTTCCGCACGTAACACCAGAGGACCGTGAACATGCCTAGCTCGTGCGCCCGGGCAAAGGCATCGCTCACTTCCTGGATCTGGCGGGTTGATTCCTCAGAGCCGAAGTAGATGGTGGCGCCGACTCCGGCCGCGCCGAGATCGAATGCCTGATCGACCGAGCCGTACATCACCTGGTCGTAGGTGGCCGGATAGGTCAGCAGTTCGTTGTGGTTGATCTTGACGATGAAGGGGATCTTGTGGGCGTACCGGCGGGACACCATGCCGAGCACCCCGAAGGTCGTAGCTACGGCGTTGCAGCCGGCCTGGACGGCCAGTTCGACGATGTTCTTGGGATCGAAGTAGATCGGATTGGGCGCAAAGGAAGCGGCCCCCGAGTGCTCGATGCCCTGATCGACGGGGAGGATGGACAGATAGCCGGTACCGCCCAGACGTCCGTGGTTGTACATCGAAGCCAGGTTGCGAAGTACCTGGGGGGAGCGGTCCGTCTGCATGAACACCCGATCGACGAAGTCGGGACCGGGCAACTCGAGACTGTCGGCCGGGATGCCCGTCGAGTCGTGTGACAGGAGATCCTGGGCGTCTTCACCCAGAAGCTTTGCGTAGTCCATATTGCTTTCCTCCGTCTTGTCGAATCTCGTATGGACATTATCGTGGGTTTTGGGCCGCCCGTCTCCGGTTGGTCCAGGGTTCTGTCCTGGACGCCTCCGGCCGCCAGGATTGATCCGGGTTGAACAGCCGTATAGAATGCTGAACATGCGTTCAATTGAGGCCCTCAGCGAAGGATCGGCTGATGATCGGACCACGAAAGCACGCATCCGCGACGCGGCCATCGCGTGCTTTGCCGAGCACGGTATCAGCGGGACGACGGCCCGCAAGGTCGCAACCGCGGCCGGAGTATCTGCGGGGTTGGTGATGCACCATTTCGGATCGATGGACGGTCTCCGGGTGGCCTGCGACCAGCACGTCACGGCCATGATTCGACAGCTGAAGGTTGATGCCATGGCCGCCGGTGCCGGGTTCGACCCTTTGGCGGCTCTCCGCTCGACCGGGGAAGGACCGCCCCTGGCCCGATACCTGGCCCGCACCCTGGTGGACGGATCGCCCCATGTGGTCAGCCTCGTCGACGAAATCGTGGCTGATGCCATCGAATACTCCGAGACGGGTGTCGAGACCGGAATGCTCACCCCAACCCGGTACCCCCGGGAACGTGCGGCGATCATGACGATGTGGTCACTCGGTGCGCTGGTGTTGCACGAACACCTGGAGCGTCTCATCGGCTACGACCTCACCGATCCCGTCTCCAATCCCAGGGCGGCTGCTTCCTACATGGCGCCGGCTCTGGAAATTCTCAGCGGACTCTTTACGGAAACGACGGTCGAACGAATGAAAGAGGCGTTCGACGACGCCACCACAGCGGAAGAAGGAACACCATGACCGACCAGATCACGATCCACGCCGAGAAGTTGACCAAGCACTACGGAGACGTCGAGGCACTGGTGGATCTGGACCTCGACGTCCGGGCCGGAGAGATATTCGGGTTTCTCGGTCCCAACGGGGCGGGCAAGACGACCACGATCCGCACGATGCTGGATGAGATTCGTCCCACTTCGGGTAAAGCTTCGATTCTCGGATTGGATTCGCACGATGCTGCTGTGGAGATTCGTCGGCACATCGGCTACGTGCCGGGCGATCTGGCTCTCTATCCCAATCTCACCGGGCGGGACACGCTCACCTATTTCGCCAACCTGCGGGGTGGCGTGGATTGGGGTTACGTCGACGAGCTCACCGAACGTCTGGATGCGGATCTCTCGAAGAAAGTTGGCGATCTGTCCTCCGGCAACCGGCAGAAAGTCGGTTTGATCCAGGCATTCATGAACCGGCCGCAGGTGCTGATCATGGATGAGCCCAGCAGTGGTCTCGATCCCTTGATGCAACGCGCCTTTCAGACGCTGATGCGGGAAGTTGCCCGGGCCGGGACCACCGTGTTCCTGTCCAGCCACACCCTGTCGGAGGTGCAGCGGGTGGCCGACCGGGTCGGGATCATCCGCCGTGGAAAGCTGATCGCCCTCGAGGCCGTCTCCAGCTTGCGTTCCAAAGCCATTCGCAAGGTCAACCTGTACCTTCGACGGACCGGTCGAGGCGTCGGTGCTTCGAACCCCTGCCCGGGGTGCGGGACGTCGCCGTGGAGGACCATCACGTGCAAGCTCTCCTTCGACGGGCAGATGGAGACGCTGCTCAAAGTCATCACCGAACGTTTCCACGTCCTGGACATCTCCACCGAAGCGGCCGACCTCGAAGAGATCTTCCTCACCTACTACCGGGATGATGAGGTGACGGTCTGATGCTTGCCTCAGTTTTTGCGAAAACCACTCGGGATCGCTGGAAGGGGATGGCGATCGCCATGTTCAGCCTCGGTCTGCTGCTTTGGATGGTGATGGCGGTCTATCAGGACATCGATATCTCTGCCTATTCGGAACTTCCCGAGGTGTTCTTGTCGATCATGGGTATCCCGGAGGGCGCAGATGTGGCCAGTTTGGCCGTCGGAGTTATGTACGGCTTCTACGGTGCTTTGACGCTGGCGGGCCTGGCCGTGTCGATGGGTTCGGCCTCGGTGGCGGGCGAAGAGCGCGACTGGAACCATCGGTCTGCTGCTCGGCAACCCCAAGAGCCGCACCAACGTGCTGGTCTCCAAAGCGGCTTCGATGGTGTTGCTGGTGGGGTTGGGGGCGCTGGCTCTGTGGGGTGCCGCCCCGTTGATAGCCGGATTCCTTGATGTTCGTATGGGCGGCATGCAGATCGGGCCTTATGCCCTTCACCTGTTCGTGAATGCCATTTTCTACGGGTTCCTGGCTATGGCGATCGGCGCCTGGACGGGGAAACGTGGGTTGGCGTCGGGAGTATCGGGCGGGATCATGGCGCTGGGCTTCGTGGCGGTCGGCATCTTTCCCATCATCGAGGGGTGGGAGAACGTTGCCAAAGTGTTCCCCTGGCACTACTTCGACAACGGGCAACCGGTGATCAACGGAATCCAGTGGGGTGATCTGGCTGTGCTGATGGGCGCCATAGCGTTTCTGGCTGGAATCGCTTTGGTCGGCGTCAATCGTCGCGACCTGCGAAGCCACAACGTGGGGGTCACTTTGCTGGACCGTCTGCGGGGCAATCCCCTAACGCAGAAGATCGTCGACCGGTTGGCCGGTGCCACCCGGGTTTCCCGGATCTGGATCAAGACTGCTTCCGAGCACCAGGGTTTGCTGATTGTCACGGCCTACGTCATGTTCTTTCTCATGGGTGTGCTCATGGGTCCGCTCTACGGATTGATGGACCAGACACTCCTGGACTTCACCAAACAGATCCCTGAGGAGCTCTGGGCCTTCGTGGGGGCTGCAGGCGGTGACATGAGCACCGCAGAAGGTTTCTATGAGGCTGAGACGTTCGGGCTGATGGCTCCCATTGCGGTCATCGTGGTTACCGCCGTCATCGGAGCCCGGGGACTGGCCGGCGAGGAACAGAACCGCACGATGGGTCTGCTGCTCGCCAATCCGATCAAGCGTTCCCGGGTCGTACTAGAAAAGGCCCTGGCGATGTTGGTGTATGCCATCGCCGTAGGGGTCTCGACCTTTCTCGGAGTCTGGCTGGGGTCGGTGCTCGGTGGGCTGGGCATAGACGTGGGAAACATCGCCGCCACCTCGTTTCTGGCAATGCTGGTCGGCCTGGTCTTCGGGACGTTGGCGCTGGCTTTGAGCGCCGCCGCGGGCCGGGTGAGAGTCGCAATCTTTGGGACGGTCGGGGCAGCTCTGGTCTTCCATCTGGTCAACTCTTTTGCGTCGCTCAACGACACGCTGGCCGGTTGGGCAAGGGTGTCACCGTTCAGCTATTACCTCAACACCCACCCGCTTGAGAACGGGATGGATTGGGGTAACGGGGCCATCCTGGCCGGTCTGACCGTCGTGCTGGTGGCGGTGTCGGTTGTGCTGTTCCAACGACGAGATCTGCGACAGACGGGCTGACCGATTCGAGCCGGCACCAGCACAGCCGGGGCTCCAGGTTTCTCCCCTGTTTTGGCAAGGGGGGCGTCTGGAAAGGCTCTAGAGTCGATGTATGGACATCATTCTCATCGCTGGTTTGTGGCTACCCCGGTCCATATGGGCGGATGTCGATGCTGAACTGAAGCAACTGGGGCATCGGGTTCTGCCGGTAGCTCTGCCTGGCGTTGATGATGCTTCGACAACCGCAACCCTGGCCGACCAGGTCGCGGCCACCCTGGCAGCAGTTGACGCAGCCGACCGCCCGATGGTCGTCGGCCACTCGGCCGCGTGCACCCTGGCCTGGATGATGGCCGACCAACGACCCGATGCGATCGATCGAGTGGTGCTGGTCGGCGGCTTCCCCTCCGACGACGGTGAGGCCTACGCCGACTTCTTCCCCATTATCGACGGCGTCATGGCCTTCCCGGGTTGGGGTCCCTTCGAGGGCCCCGACGCGGTCCGATCTCGGCGAAGTCGAGCGGGATCGCATCGTCTCGGTGGCCGTTCCCGTCCCCGAGGGTGTGTCCAAAGGTGTTGTGTGCTTGAGCGACGACCGACGCTTCGAAGTTCCCGCTCTCATGGTGTGCCCTGAGTACAGCCCCGACCAGGCCAGGGCCTGGATCGATGCCGGCGATGTCCCCGAACTCAGCCGGGCTGCCCACCTCGCCTTTGAGGACATCGACTCAGGCCACTGGCCGATGGTCACCCGACCCGCTGAACTGGCCAGGATTCTCGACTCGGCGGCCGGGCGAGCCTGAACCCGCCGACCTGCACGATTCGTAAGCCCGTCTGCCAACGCGACCGGTTGCGTGCCGCATCTTTCGTCGGCGCGAGCCTTGGATCACGGTTGGCGGCCGGCGACTCCGAGCACCCGAAGGGCGCGGATGGTCACCCAGGGGTTTGTCCGGGTTTTCCCGCCGGGCCCCCATTGGGCGAACGTGCAGTTGCTGCAGATCTCGCTTGCGGTCCTGGCTCGTCTCACCTCCATGGGGAACCCACCGTCCGCGGTGCGCTTGGAAAGAAGCAGGTCGAGGGCGCGGTGACGACGCGGGTCCTCGAGGTGGCCGGTGTCGGCCATGAGCTCGAGAACAAGGAGAACGTCAAGGAAACGGATCGGGAATCCAATCTTGTCAGGTCGGGGCCCCCAACTGGGCGCGAGCAGGGCGCCACTGCGGTGATAGAGCAGGTGGTGTCCCAGCAGAAGCTCGACACCGCGTTCGAGCGTGTCCGTGGCGGTTATGTCACCCGTCGCCTGCACCCACGCCGCCAGCCCTCGCAGGCCCAGCACGGTCTCGACGAAGGATGATTGGCGCGCTTGAGGCCGCACATCACAATTCCAGCCCCCGTCCGGCCATTGCATTTCGCCGAGCCGATCCGCAAGAACCTGCAACCGCTCGTCCATCAGGCCCAGCTGCAGGCTCGCCCAGAGCACATTGCCCTCCATCGAGGCGCAACGCCGCACCCGATCAGGTTGTCCCTCGATCTGCCTGGTCCAGTTCGGCTTCAGAAACCCCGGAGAAAGGATCCATGCGAACACGAGCTCCTGGACCTGCTGGAGGCGTGGGTCTCCACCGGGATGCCCCCGTTCAGCCAGCTGCACCAGCGCCCAGTGCGCGCCTTGCCACTTGCGGTAGGGGTGGCGTGGGTCCACAAAACTGCCATCGATCACCGCACCGCAGTCTGGACTCGTGCGCACCTCGTCGGCCCGAATACACATCTCGGCGGTGTCCGGCTCGAGTCCGTCCAACACGAGCCGGGCCTGATACCGCACCGCCGGATCGTCCCACGTGCGGAGACGGTGGACCACTGCCTCCATTTGCCGATCCTAGAGCACGGTTGCCCGGCACGGCGCCCCCAGTGGCTGCGCAAGCTTGACAGCATCGCGCGCCTGAACGCGAGCATCGCCACAACAATCTCGGTGTGGGCTCGCAACCGTTCGAGCCGCGAGCGCACCGGCGCCGTTCGGACGCATTCTGTGGCATGCTCGTTGGTGTTCGGGATGTGCAGATCTGCGTGGTTGGATACTTACCCGGGTCGAGTGGTCGGGTGGTTCATGCAAGAGATACTCATTGTCAGGGTTCTCGCCGGGTTTGCACCAGATCTGGCCACATTGCGAGAGCCCGCGCTGGCCGAGAAGTACGCGTTCGTAGAGAGGACCGAGGCGGAATGGTTGAGTGGAGTCAACCGATTTGACCGCCCCGGCGAAGGGTTCTTCGTTGCGCAAACCGGAGACGCAACTGTGGCCATGTGCGGTCTCAACTGCGATCCCTACCTCAGCCATCCCACGGTGGGACGACTGCGCCACCTGTATGTCGCCCCGCAGTGGAGGCGCATCGGCATTGGGCGGCAACTGGTGGCGGCGTGTCTGGATCTAGCTGCGTCGACCTTCGATCGAGTTCGGGTCCGGACACTTGAACCCGAAGCATCTCGCCTATACGAGACGATCGGCTTCCAAAGGGTCGGAGAGCCCGAGGCAACGCATTTGCTCGATCTCGGCGACAGGAGTCCCCGGGCGAGCCCACGCTGAGATCATATGATTGATCGGGACGTGATTGAGAGCCTGTCGATCACCCCCCGTCACGATAGAACCGTGGCAGTCAGCGGCGGACGGTCCAAACACGTGAACGTACCCGCCCGGGCCACAAGGAGGAGCACATGAAGGTAGCCATCACCGCCGCAAACGGTCAGTTGGGAACGCAGGTCGTCGAGGCGGCGCTCGCTCTGATCCCGAGTGCGAACATCGTCGGGTTGGCGCGGACGCCCGACAAGGCGAAGCATCTGGGTATCGAGATTCGTCCCGGTGACTACAACGATAAGGACGTTCTGGAGGAGTCGCTGCGATCCGTTGATGCGGTTCTGTTGGTTTCGGGGATGGACGCTCCGGAGCGGCGCATCAAGCAGCACCGCAACGTGATCGAGGCTGCACGGAGCGCCGGGGTGAAGAAGATCGTCTACACCAGCGTCCAGGGGGCGGAACAAGCCACGGCCTTCTCGCCGATTGTCCAGAGCAATCGAGAGACCGAAGAAGACGTGCGTCGCAGCGGGCTGGCCTGGGCGATCGGGCGTAACGGGATCTATATCGAGCCTGATGTCGAGTACCTCGAGACCTACAAGAAGGTCGGTGGAATCACCAACTGCGCCGGCGACGGTCGATGTGGCTACACCACTCGGCCGGAGCTGGCCTACGCCTACGCGAGGCTGCTCACCGAAGAAAAGCACAACGGCAACACCTACAACCTGCACGGAGAGGCCATCACTCAGTACCAGCTGGCAGAGTACCTCAACAGCGCATTCGGCACCGATCTGACCTACAACCCGGTGACCGTCGAGGAATACCGCGAGAACCGGGTCGCCGAGCTGGGTGAGTTCTTGGGCACGGTCATCACCGGCATCTATCAGGGCATTCGAGACGGAGAAGCCGACAACCCCAGCCACTATCTCGAGGCCGCAGGCAGAGCGCACGTGAGCTGGCCCACCTATTTCGCGAGCCTTGATGGACAGGGGAAAACCTCGTAATCGAGCCAGAGCCCCCTCTGTTCAAGGGGACCGAAGCCCGGCGACGCCGAGGCGACCTCTCTACCAGCGGTTCCGGCGTTTCCGGTTCTCCCAGCGGCGATAGAGATACAACCAGGCAGGGTCGAGGTCGCCGGAAGGGGCGGGCGTCGGCTGGCGTTGCGGATCAGACGCCTGCGGGGGCGTCTTGGGCACGGGAGTCGGAGCCGGAGGCGGCTCGGGGGCGACCACGGTTTCGGTCGGCTCGTCTGCCTGGCTCCGCAGCTCGCTCAGCCGTTCCCGGAGGAATACCGCTTCGGTCTCGGCGCGGGCGGCTCGCTCCCGGGCCTCGGCAAGTTGCTGGCCGGCCTCATGGAGGTTGCCGAGCTGGTTGATCATCCGGTTCCAGGCGTCGATGGGGACGAGGACCGACCCGTCGGGTACGTCAGGGGCAGGTTCGCTCGAGGTCGGGGAAGGCTTGGGTGGGGCCGGCGCAGTGCGGGCAGCCGGCGGGGGACGGAGTCTCCCGAGGTGCCGGGCTCGTGCCACTACCTCGTCGAGACCGACCAGGCGCACCTGACCTTCCGGTTCGAGTTCAAAACGAGTTGGAATTCGGTCTTTACGGGCCCAATTGCGCACCGTTGAGGCAGGCACCCCGGTGGCTTCTTCTGCTTCGTGAAGCGTGACCCAGCGGGTCGAAGGGGCGGGGCCTTGCGGCCTGCGCGGCAGGCTCCTCTGAGGGTGGTTTCATGGGACGGCCTTCACGAGCGAGTTGCTGCCAGACGAATGCGGGATCTTCCATCTCCCCAGGATAGGTCCTGTCGTCGGCAGACTCCTAGGATGCTGGGAGAGCAGGAGATCCCGAACCAGCATGCCGTCCCAGCAAGAGATTCGAGAAGCCGTCGAGCGGGTAGTTGACGGCGTCCTGACCCGCACCGGCCAAAAGCTCCCTTCCCAACCAGTGACGGCCGCGGCGCCGGAATCCGCGGGCGGGCCCAGGCGGATCGCCATTGGAGCCGATCACGGCGGTTATCCCCTCAAGGAACGCATCGGTTTCTACCTTCGCGAACAGGGATTCGAGGTCACGGACTGTGGCACGAACACCCCCGAGTCGGTCGACTATCCAGACTTTGCTCACGCCGTAGCTCGCCTGGTCGCCGCCGGTACGTGCTCGGAAGGCATCATCGTCGATGGAGCGGGCATTGGGTCGGCGATGGTCGCCAACAAGGTCCCGGGGGTGCGGGCGGCGCTCTGTTACGACATCTCATCGGCGCAAAACAGCCGGGAGCACAATCACGCTAATGTCCTGACCCTGGGGGCGGGACTGATCGGCAACGCGCTCGCCCTCCAGATTGTCGAGGCATGGCTGGCCACCGATTGGGGCCCGGGCCGCCATGCCCGGCGGGTGGACATGATCACCGACATGGAAAAGCAGTACCTCAAAGGCGACCGGACATGACAAGCAGAGAAGAACTCATCGAGGCAGTGACTCGTGAGGTCCTGGCAGTCTTCAAAGAAGATGTCGATGAGATTTGCGTCGACGGCTCGTGTGCCGTTCACAGCCCGGACAAGGTCCGTGCGATCGTCGCCAACGGGGCGGGCCGCATCAGCTTTTCCGGGAGCAGCCGCTGAGGTGCCCCGAGATCTCGCCCGCTACCTCGACCACACCCTGCTCAAACCAGAAGCTTCCGCCGCCGACATCGACAAACTCTGTGCCGAAGCGGTCGAATACGGCTTCGCCGCGGTGTGCGTGAACCCCACCTGGGTGAAGAGGGCTGCGACCAATGTCCGGGGCTCAACGGTGAAGGTGGCGTCGGTCGTCGGGTTCCCCCTCGGGGCCACCCCGCCCGAGATCAAAGCGATGGAAGCGAGACGGGCGATCCGCGACGGTGCCCGCGAGATCGACATGGTGATCAACATCGGAGCGCTGAAATCCGGTGATCACGAGACGGTTCGCAAGGACATCGAGAAGGTATCCGATGCGTGCCGCGAGGCCGGGGTCAAGAACAAGGTCATCATCGAAGCGGCCCTCCTCACCGACGAGGAAAAGGTGATTGCTTCCTACCTCGCCAAGCAAGCCAAAGCGGATTACGTGAAGACCTCGACCGGTTTTGGTCCGGGCGGAGCAACTGTTCACGACGTCTTATTGATGCGGGAGACGGTCGGGCCGGACATGGGGATCAAAGCTGCAGGCGGAATCCGCAGCGCCGAAGACATGAAAGATATGATCGCCGCCGGCGCCACCCGAATCGGTGCTTCCGCGGGTGTCGCCATCGTGACCGGAGGGGAGTCGAGTGAGCAATATTGAGCTGCGCGCCTACGCGTTTCTAGACAGCCTGCAACCGCAATACGCGGCCTTTTTGGGTACCACCGCGCAGGGTTTCCTGCCTTTGGCCGGGGATGCATCGCTGTACGTTGAGATTGCCCCAGGTATCGAGATCAACCGCCTCACCGATATCGCCCTCAAGGCGACCCGGGTTCGACCGGGAATGCAGATCGTCGAGCGGTATTACGGGATGCTCGAGATTCATTCGGAGGATCAAGCGGAGACCCGGGCGGCCGGACGGGCCATCCTCGAGGCCATCGAGCTCGAGGAGAATGATCGCACCAAGCCCCGCATCCTCTCCAGCCAGATCATCCGCCGGATCGACGACCACCAGGCCCAGTTGATCAACCGGATGCGCCACGGCCACATGATCATTCCCGGCCAGACGCTCTACGTGCTCGAACTCGAACCCGCCGCGTATGCCCCGCTGGCCGCCAACGAGGCGGAGAAAGCGGCCGAGATCAACGTCCTCGAGGTGAGGGCATTTGGCTCGATGGGCCGTGTGTATCTCGGTGGCGAAGAACGGGATATCGACGTCGGCTGGCGGGCGGCGGTGGCCGCCATCGAAGGTCTCGAAGGCAGAGAATCTCCAAGCAAATAGGACAGAGAAGGAGACGGATGTATGGCTGAAGCCCTGGGAATGATCGAAGCAAGAGGCTTTGCGGCGATGGTCGAAGCGGCCGACGCAATGGTCAAGGCGGCCAAAGTCGAACTGGTCAGCTACGAGAAGACCGGCGGCGGCTACGTGACTGCCATCGTCCGCGGTGACGTAGCAGCGGTGAAAGCGGCAATTGATGCCGGCGTGCGCAGCGCCGAAAAGGTCGGCGAAGTGATCTCCACCCATGTGATCGCCCGCCCGCACCTCAACATCGATGTGGTGCTGCCGCTGGGACGCGCCGAAGAAGCCGAAGCGGAGATGGGCTAGACGGTCCAAAACTCGCCCACTCGCTTCGGACGGAGGATGCAATGCTGCTTGGACGCGTAGCCGGAACGCTGGTCGCCAGCCAGAAGGAAGCGAACCTCGAGGGGCTCAAATTTCTCGTGGTGCGCCAGCTCGACGTCGATAACGAGGAAACCGGAGGTTACGTCGTGGCCGCCGATGCGGTCGGCGCCGGCGTTGGGGAAGTGGTTCTCTATGCCACCGGCAGTTCCGCCCGCCAAACCGTGTTGACCAATAACCGTCCGTGTGACGCGGTGATCATGGCGATCGTCGACACGTGGGAGGTCGGTGGTACCGAAGTGTGGCGCAAATAGCCGGGAGACGCATGGCAGAGCTCAGCGAACAGCAGATCCAGGACATCATCGAGCGGGTCAACCTGCGGATCGGAACAACCACCGATGGGCAGGGAGCGAAGCTCCGCGCGGAAAAGGAACTGCAAGCCGTCGAACAAGCCGAACTGGGCGACGGGATCTACGCCACCATCGATGAAGCAGTCGCTGCTGCCCGCCGGGCGTTCCTTCGCTATCAGCGGACGGGTCTCGAAGGCCGCAAAGCCGTCATTTCTTCCGTCCGTTCCGCGATGCTCGAAAACGCCGAGCGGTTGGCCGAGATGGCTCATGCTGAGACCGGGTTGGGTCGGGTGGTCGACAAGATCATGAAGAACCGTTTGGTCACCACCAGGGCCCCCGGCCCCGAGGACCTCGAATTGGAAGCGGTCACCGGGGACCGGGGGATGATGGTCACCGAGTTCGCACCGTTCGGAGTTGTCGGCGCCATAACTCCTACGACCAACCCGACTTCCACGATCATCAACAACACCATCTCGATCGTGTCCGCAGGCAACGCCGTCGTTTTCAACGTGCATCCCAGCGCCAAGCAGGTATCTGCTGAGAACATCCGCCTGCTGAATCGGGCCATCCACGCCGGGGGCGGTCCGCCTGATCTGGTCACCGCCATCCCCAACCCGACCATCGAGAGCGCTAAAGCGGTCATGAATCACCCCGACGTCGCGCTGCTCTTGGTGACCGGCGGTCCGGGGGTCGTACGCGAAGCCATGCGTACCGACAAAGTGGTCATCGCAGCCGGTCCGGGCAATCCGCCTGCCGTCGTCGACCAAACCGCGGACGTGGACAAGGCCGGGCGGGACATCGTCGCCGGTGCCTCACTGGACAACAACATCATCTGCGTCGACGAGAAGACCACGATCGCAGTCGAAACCATCGCCGACCGCCTGGTTCGGTCCATGGCCGGCAACGGGGCCTACGTGCTGAAGGAGCACGAGCTGAAGCGACTCGAACGTGTCATCTTCAAGGAGATGGGCCCATCGCGGAAACCGGGAGTCATCAACCCGGCCTTCATCGGCAAGAACGCCGGTGTGATCCTCGCCGAGATCGGGGTTCGGGTTGGGGACGACGTGCGCCTGGTGGTTGCTGAGGTACCGGAAGATCCACAATCTGGTGTGGACCGAGCAGATGATGCCGGTCATGCCCGTCGTGCGGGTACCCGACGTGGAACGGGGTATCGAACTGGCCGTGAAGTCGGAGCACGGATTCCGCCACACCGCCTCGATCCACTCGACCAACGTCCAGACCATCACCAACATGGCCCTGGCCATGAACTGCAGCATTTTCGTCGCCAACGGGCCCAACTATGCCGGCCTGGGCGAAGGGGGAGAGGGGTTCTCGTCTTTCTCCATCGCCAGCCCGACCGGCCACGGCTTGACGCGGCCGCGCAGCTTCTCCCGTGAGCGGCGCATCACGGTCGTCGGTGCCTTGAGGATCGTGTGATCCTCCAGCCGGCTCTCGCCTTGCTCGAATTCGACTCCATTGCAGCTGGTATCACAGCCGGAGATGCCATGGTCAAGCGAGCTCCGCTCGACCTCATCAAGGCGGGCACGGTGCAGCCGGGCAAGTATCTCGTGCTGATCGGCGGGCAAGTTGCCGATGTCGAAGAGGCCATCGACGCAGCCCGCATTACGGCACCGGAAACACTCATCGACATCGTGTTCTTGCCGGACGTGCACCCGGACGTGGTGGCGGCCGTCGCCGGGGCTCGTTGCACCGACGACGGAGAAGCGCTTGGCATCATCGAAACCACCACAGTGGCAGCCATCATTCAGGCGGCCGACGCCGGGGTCAAGGGAGCCCGGGTAACGCTGCGCGAGCTGCGCATGGCCGACGGACTCGGGGGCAAGGGGTATCTCCTGTTCGGCGGATCGGTTGCCGACGTCGAAGCCGGAGTCTCCATTGGCTCCGCCCTGGTGGGCAGTCAGTTGATCAGGGCCAGCGTGATCTCTCAACTCCATCCGGAGATGTCTGACAACCTCTCCGTCGATGGCCGGTTTGAACGTCTCGTTCGGTCGGAAGAGGAGTAGGGCCATGCAGTTGGGCCGGGTAATCGGAACGGTCGTTGCAACCGTGAAGTACGAAGGGCTGGAAGGTATCAAGCTCATGATCGTGCAGCCGCTCGATCGGCATCAGAAACCCGCGGGGCGGCCGGTGGTGGCCGCCGATGCCGTGCACATGGCCGGGCCGGGGGAGTTGATCTACTTCGTGGGTTCGCGTGAAGCCGCCCAGGCGCTTGCCGAGACCTTCGTCCCGGTCGATCATGCCATTGTCGGGATCGCCGACGCGGTCGAGGAATTGAGGGCCGGCTCGTGAAGATCGGGCGCGTCGTTGGCACGGTGGTCTCCACCATCAACTCGCCGGTCTTTGACGGTCGGAAGCTGCTCCTGTGCGACCTGCTTGGGACCGACGGGATGGCCACCGGCGGCTACACGATCGCAGCCGACGCCGTCGACGCCGGAGCCGGCGAAGTGGTCCTGATTCTCGACGAAGGGACCGGGGCCCGCCAGATCGTAGGACAGGACCCGGCGCCCATTCGGGCCATGGTGGTCGGCATCGTCGATGAGATGGTGGTCGACGGTGATTCCGTGATCACACCTGATATGTGAGTTCGTATCGATGCGGCGCGATTGATCCGCGGTCTCAACTCGCCCACGCCGCTGTCCGATCAATAGACGGTGACAGAACAAATCCGAGCTCTGGTTCCCGGGTGGGTCGAGTGGCTGGGTCCGCTGCTGTTCCTCCTGGCGCTGGCCGCCATCATCGGACTCGTCCCGGTGGTAGCAGTCCGGGCTGCAGCACGGCGCATCGACCTCGATGATCCTTGGACGGAACAAGCCCGAAACGCTCATGCCGCCAGGGTGAGCATCGGCTGGGCGGTGGCGACGGTCCCGGCGGGGATCTGGCTGCTCTCGACGATCACCATCGGCCCGGTTGGATGGCTGCCTTCCTGGCTGTTCGGACTGGGCGGAGCCATTGCAGCCGTGCTCGTGATAGCGCGGATCGCCTGGGCGTTGGAGGGCCTCGTGTTGCGTCAACCAATACCCGGGTGGGCCGGCTTCCTCAGGGGGTTTCTCGTTCGACTCCTTCCGCTGACGGCCATCATCGTGCTGGCGGTGGTCGCGCCCTCGCGCCTGTCCAGCCCCTGGATGATGCTGTGGGTTCCACTGGTGGTCGCGGTGCCGCTGTCGCTCCGGTTTCAACTCGAATTCCTGGCTCGCTTCGGGCTGGCAGCACCGGCAGACGAGCGATTGACCTCCATCGTCGCAAGGGCTGCCGCGCGGGCGGGACTGGAGGTGCCGGTGGTCTCCGTTGTCGAGCACCACCAGCCCAATGCGTTTGCCTTTCCGTGGCGGGGGACGGTCGCCTTTACGAGTCGGGCGATCGCAGTGTTGACCGAAGACGAGTTGGAGTCGGTCGCACTGCATGAACTCGGCCATCTGGCCGAGTCGGCCGTTGCCTCGCGAATCCGCCTGGCAACCCTGTTTGCCTGGATCCCGATCGCTGCCGTCAAGCCGGTGCTGGGTTCCCTGGACACCAGTGGGGTGGCAGCCTTCGTGGTCGTCCTGATCGGTCTGGCGGCACTCGTCCGGCGTTTCGCGACGAGGATGGAAGCCAGGTCGGATGATCATGTGATCGCCAACCTCGATCAGTCTGAAACCTACGGCCGAGCCCTTGAAAAGATCTACCGCATCGGCCTCATCCCGGCCGTATTGCGTCGTCCCACCCACGGCCAGTTGCACGAACGGCTCGAAGCATCCGGGTTGTCTCCAGATTTCGAACCGCCGGAGCCGCCCCCGGTTCGGCCTTTGGTTCTGTCCACCGCGGCGGCGGTGCTGGTCGGCTTGGTCATCATGGCGGCACCGGTGCTGGCCACGATCGGAGCCGATGTCTCATCACCCGAGCCTGCTCATCTGGCACTAGCCCTCGGAAACTACGAACCCTGGGCGTTCGAACGGCTCGGGCAGTTGGCCGAAGTGGAAAAGGACTTCGAGGCGGCTGCTGGGTTCTACGCTGCTGCCGTCGACGTCTCCCCGGAACCGGACCTGTTGATCAACCTCGTCTACGTCCGTTCCATTCTGGGCGTTTGCGCCGACGCGGCGACTGCCATGTCCGAACTGGTGGGCAGGGACGGGTCGGCGGACGATGTAGCGCTAGCTGCCGAGTGGGTCGATTGGTGCCGGCAACAGTCGGGTTATCGCTCGTAGAGGCCTGTCAAATTTCGGCGGCTTCTTCCCAGTTCTCCCGAGCCTCGTTGGCGGCCGCAACCGCGACGATCAACGCCGCAGCCGGGTCCGCCCACCACCATCCCGCCACGGCATTCAGAGCGAGCCCGATGACGGTGGCGGTAGCCAGGAATCCGTCGAGCAGTGTCATCGTTGCCTCCGACCGCAGAGGTTCCGAATCGAGCTGGTCGGCGGTGTTGCGTTTCACACGAGCCAATCCAAACATCACGGCCGCGGCCAGCATGAGATAGGCGATACCCCACGGAGACTCGTCGGGGCGGCGTCCACCGGTCAGATCGCTGATCGCCACCGATGCCAGCGCCACCGCCAGTACCCCGAACGCTACGCCCACCAACCGCAGAGCCAAGCGGGTGCGGTCGGGATGGTCGGTTTCGTGTCCGGGTATCAAGTGCCAGACAACCACCAGAGAGGCGAAGACCTCAACGACGGATACCGCCCCGAAACCGATCAAAGCGAGCGACGAGGCCACGGCACCCAAAGCCAGAGTTAGTGCAGCTTCGCCGACGTTCCACGCGATCGTTCCATATTCGAGACGCAATGCCCGCCGCTGGAGGCGGGGGCGATCAGCTGGTGGAGTAGTCATGCATCAGCATGATGGCACGCCGAAGGCGACAGCCCGTTTGCCTTCTTGACATCACTATGACATCATAGTGATGTCACGACGGGAGAACGATGCCACCAGCAAGACGGAGCGGAATGCAGACGTTCTTCGTCGTGTGGATCGGCCAACTCGTCTCCGTAGTCGGCTCAAACCTGACCGGGTTTGGGCTCGCCGTGTGGATGTACCTCGAAACCGATTCGGTCACGCTTCTCGCCCTGATCATGCTCGCCTCCACCCTGCCGGGGATTGTGATCGGTCCCTTTGCCGGAGCCCTCGTCGATCGTTTTGACCGTCGCAAGGTGATGTTGATCAGCGACGCCACTGCGGGCTTCGCCACTCTTGTCGTTGCGGTGCTCTTCTTCACCGATGCGCTGGAGCTGTGGCACATCTATGTGATGGCCACCATCGGGTCGGTGGCGAATGCGTTCCAGGAACCTGCCTACACGGCCTCGGTCCCGCTACTGGTCCCGAAGAAACACCTGGGGCGCGCCAACGGCCTCGTACAGATGGGCCAGGCTATCGGGACTCTGGTGGCGCCGGTACTGGCCGGCCTGCTCGTGGCCACCACCGGGTTGTGGGGGGTGCTGCTGGCCGACGGAGCGACCTTCGTCGTTGCGGTGACCACACTGGCCTTGGTCCGGATCCCACGGCCGTTGGCCGCCCGGGACCTTGCCGGAGGCTTGTGGGGACAGGTTGTCGAGGGTTGGCAGTGGTTGCGAGCCAGATCCGGGCTCTTTGGGTTCATGCTCGTTGCGGCCGGGGTCAACTTCCTGTTGGGCTTTATGAGCGTCTTGTTCATTCCCCTCTACCTCAGCTTCACCAACGAGGTGGTGCTCGGTACGGCCATGTCGGTGCTTGGAGTGGGGATGCTGGTTGGCAGCCTGGCTATGGGCATATGGGGCGGGCCCAAGCGGCGAGTCAACGGCATGCTCGTAGGGATCGGCCTGGGCGGCTTGCTGGTTGCCACCATGGGTGTGGATGATTCCGTGTTCATCGTTACGGCTGCCGGGTTTGTGCTGATGGCAACCGTGGGGATTGTGAACGGCACCAGCCAGGCTCTGTGGCAGATCAAAGTTCCCCCTGAGATCCAGGGGCGCACGTTCTCCGTGCGAAGGATGCTGGCACAGTTCGCCATCCCGGTTGCATACCTGGCGGCCGGGCCGCTCGCCGATCGCGTCTTCGAACCGCTGCTGGCTCCCGGGGGCGGTCTGGCCGAATCGGTTGGGTCGGTCATCGGGACCGGACCGGGTCGGGGGATCGGCCTCATGTTCATCGTGATGGGACTCGGAACCGTGATCCTCGCGTTGGTTGCCTACGCCAGTCCGGCGATCCGCAACCTCGAAGCTGACCTTCCCGACATGATTCCCGAAGAACCGACGCTTGATCAAGGCAGGGTCGCTCGAGGCGACTCTGACGGCCGCTCCTGAATCCTGAAGCTTCACCCCCGGGGTCGCCGGGCGTCAGGCCGGGAGCGAGACACCTAACCTGGCCGGGCAGCGGCAGCGGGGTTTGCAATGATCGACATCCTGGCGGCCTTCGGGTTGTCCTCGTCGGCCGGACTCAACGCCTATCTCCCGATTCTCATCACCGGGTTGCTGGCCCGCTACACCGACCTTCTGACCCTGTCCGAACCGTGGAATGCCCTCGAGCAGCCATGGGTGCTGCTCGTCATTGCCGTGTTGCTGCTCATCGAGATCGCCGCCGACAAGATCCCGATCATCGACACGTTCAACGACATCACCCAGTCACTCATTCGGCCGGCGGCGGGTGCCGTGCTCTTTGCCGCCTCGAGCAACGCCATCAGTGATCTCAACACCGGTGTGGCCCTCGTGCTCGGTTTGCTCGTGGCCGGAGGTGTCTCAACCGCCAAGACCGTTGCCCGGCCCGTCATTACGGCAACAACGGCCGGAACCGGGAAACGCAATAGTCAGTGCCGGCGAGGACGCCGTGGCAGCAGTCGTGGCCGTCACCGCCATTGTGATTCCCGTCGTCTCCGCCGTGTTCGCGGTTCTGGTGATCACCGTGCTCGTCTGGTTCATTGCGCGACGCAGACACAAACGCACGGATCTCTTGGAACGGTGACCGTGGTGTCGGCTCGTTCAGCCCGAGATGGTTTTGACTATCTCCACGACCACCGTTCCGTCCGTCAGAGGATCGACCACCGACGTGTGCGTGCCGTCCTTGACGACGGTCAATGCAACGTCGTAGCCGGCCTGGTCGAGTTCGTCATAGAGGGAGACCGAGAACCCAACCGGGGCCAGAAGGTCCAGCTCGCCGTGGACCAGACGGACGATCAGATTCGGGTTCTCGCCGATGTGGGTGAAAGGGTTGCCGGCTTCCCAGGGCGCCGAGTCCTCGGCCCGATCGGTGCCGAAGAAGATCCCCATGAGCGGGTCGAGCAGGTCGGTATCGTACGGTCCGGCTACCCCGACAAACGCATCGGGCAGGCCTCCGGCGGACCCGGCGATGCAGTCCCCTTCGAACGAGTCGCCGGCGAGCGCGGTCACGGCACCGATATGCGCTCCTGCCGAGTAGCCGACCACAGTCAAAGAATCGGCGTCCCCTCCGAACGCCTGGGCAAACTCGCGAGCGAATCGCACAGCGCACGAGGCGTCTTCGAAGGTCATCGGGTAGCCGCCTCCTTGCAGGGCAAGTCGGTACGGAGCATTGAAGACCACGGCCCCGGCGGCCGCGAGCGCTTCTGCGAGGGGGGCGATGTCAGCGGGGCTGCCCCCGACCCATCCGCCACCGTGAAACAGGACAACCGTCGGATAGCTGCCGGGTGTCGCCGGCGCCATCACGTCCATCATCAATGACGAGGTGAAGGGCACATCTTCGGTCGTGAGCACTGCGCCGTCGGCACTGAGCACGGTCGACCCGGTCACCGGCATCGAAGTGGTCGTCGTGGCCAGACTCGTACTGGTCGTCGTAGCAACGGTCGTCGTGGTGGATGCCGTCGTCGTCGGTGCAGATGTGCTGGTCGGCACACTCCCGGCCGAACCAACCTCCTCCGTAACGGAGGTCCGGCCACACGCAGCCAGGATCAGCGCAAGCACAACAACGAACAGGGGTACAGGAGATCTCATCCCGGCCGAGTGTACGGTCCGATCAGACGTATTCGACCGGGTAGTCCCCGAGATCGGCGGCAGCCGCCCGATCGATGAGCCAGGTGATGGAGGCCGCCCCGTCCATGACCCTGCGGGCAGGTAGGGCCGGGTGTTCATCACCAATGAGGATGCGGGCCAAGGGGGCCGCCTTGCCACTGCCGGAGGCAAGGAAGATGATGTCCCGCGCAGCATGCAACAGCGGCAGGGTGGCGGTGAGCCGCCAGTTGTCCTTGGCGGGGACCCAGTTGGCGACAAACCACCGGTCGGTTACGTCGAGGGCATCCGTGCCGGGGAACAACGAGGCGGTATGGCCATCCTCGCCGATGCCAAGCAGTACGACGTCGGGATGCGGGACTCCGTTGACTTCCGGCAGCAATTCGAGCAACGTCTGCTCGTAGTGCGCGGCTGCCTCGCGGGGATCCCCGTCGGCAGACCAGGGAACGGAATAAACGTGGGCAGGGACCCTGTCGAGCAAGGTGTCGCGGACCATCCGCATGTTGTTGTCGGCATGATCAGGGGCTACCCACCGCTCATCTCCGACCCAAGCATGGACGGAATCCCAGTCGACATCCTCCTGGAGGAGGCGCGTATAGGTAGTGCGCGGCGTGCTGCCACCTGCCAGACCGAGTGTGGCTCGACCAGGGACGCCCTTCAGGAGATGGGCGATGGTCGAGGCGGCGATGTCGGCGATATCGTCGGGACCGTCGAGCACTCGAACTCTCATGGCGGAGAAGCCTAAACCCGTCCGGCAGCTTTCCGCCACCTTCCCGCCACCCCTCGGCCGGGGCAGCCGGCATAGACTTGAGCGTCCCGATCGGAGGATTCGTGATCGGCGACGTGAAGATTGAATGGCGACCCCACCAGACCGTTACCGGTCGCCTGGCCGGCCCCGCCCGGCCTTTGCTCCCGAGCATGCTGCTGGCTCACGGGGCCGGCGCCGGTCAGGACCATCCCGGAGTTGCCGGAATCCGCGATCGGCTCGCCGCGGCAGGGGTCCGGGTGCTGACCTTCAACTATCCGTACACCGAAGCGGGCAAGCGGCGTCCCGATGCCCAAACGACGCTGCTGGATTGCCACAGAGCAGCCCTCGAGTGGCTGGCGGCCAAAACAGGCGGCGATGTCGTTCTCGCCGGACGGTCGATGGGAGGCCGGATGGGAAGCTATCTGGCCGCCGGGGGCGCACCCGTCCGGGGTCTGGTTTTCTACGCCTATCCGCTCCACCCGGCCGGGAAGCCCGACCGGCTCCGAGGCGAGCATCTGGCCGACATCGTCGCCCCGATGTTGTTCTTCTCCGGAACCAGAGACTCGCTGGCCCGGGTCGAACTCATCGAAGAACATCTCCGACCTTTGCCCAACGCCACCATCGAGCTCATCGACGATGCCGACCACTCCTTCAGGGTGCCGAAACGCACCGGGCGCACGTTCGAAGAGGTTCTCGATGAGATCGCAGACGCGCACCGACCGAGTGGCTGGGAGGGTTGTAGCGTTCTCGGGGTGGGAACGATCCCCCCTCCGGTTTGGCTTGAAGAGCCAAACCACCTCCCCCCAACCCGACGAGCTTCACTCGTCAGGGGGGAGGGCGCACCGGGGGCGAGCTACTCCTCGGCCTCGATCGCCTTGACCTTGTTGAGGCGGCGGAGGTGGCGTTCCTCGCCGGTGAAACGGGCCAGTAGGAAAGCCGTTGCGACTTCCTCGGCGAGGGCTGGGCCGATGACCCGGCTGCCGACGGCCAGCACATTGGCGTCGTCATGTTCGACGGATTGATGGGCGGTGTACGTGTCGTGCGCCAACACCGCCCGCACGCCTTTGATCTTGTTGGCGGCGATGGCCGCTCCCGCCCCCGACCCGCACACGAGCACGCCACGATCTGCCCGGCCCTCTCGCACAGCCCGCCCAACGGCGGCGGCGTAGTCCGGGTAGTCGACCGGCGACTCCGAATGAGTCCCCATGTCGAGAATGGCGTATCCCTGGTCGGCCAGCAGTTTGGCCAGGTCTTCTTTGAGCTGGAAACCAGCGTGGTCGGCTCCGATGGCGACTCGCACGTTCTCTCCTCGGTGTCGTCCGGCACTCGCAGGGTAGCTGCGCCATCTCGTGGACGGATGGCGCCATGCATCCGTCCGGTGCTGAGAAACCCGCAGTTCCGAACGTACAATCTGCCCTATGGAGGAGATCGTCGTCACCGGTGGCCAACCCTTGAAGGGGTCCGTTGCGGTCCTGGGCGCCAAGAACGCCGTCCTCAAGCAGATGGTGGCCATGTTGCTGGCACCCGGCACTCACCATCTGCATAACGTCCCCGGGATTCTCGATGTTGCCCTGATGGGGAGCGTGCTCGAACACATCGGTGCCACGTGTTCTTTCGATGGCCATGAGCTCACCGTTGAGGTGCCCGACCAACTGCGTCCTGAAGCTCCGCTCGATCTGGTCCGTCAGATGCGTGCTTCGATCGTCGTTCTCGGACCATTGCTGGCCCGCGGGGGCGTGGCCCGGGTGGCGTTTCCGGGTGGAGACGATCTGGGAGCGCGGCCCATCGATATGCACATCGACGGGCTGAGGAAGATGGGTGCCGAGTTCGAACTGGAGCACGGGGTGCTCATCGGCAAGGCCCCCGGCGGACTGGTAGGGACCGAGATCGGCCTCGAGTTCCCCAGTGTCGGGGCAACCGAGAATGTGCTGCTGGGTGCAGTGTTGGCGACGCGGGGAAACCACCGTCCACAACGCCGCCCGCGAACCCGAGATCGAGGACCTGGCTGCTTTCCTGGCGAAGATGGGTGCCCGGATAGACGGCGCCGGTACCTCGACCATCACCGTTGAGGGTGTCGCGGGCCTGCAGCCGACCACCCACGAAGTCCTGGCCGACCGACTCGAAGCAGGAACGTATGCGGTGGCAGGAGCCATCACCGGCGGTGAGGTCCGGATTGAGCGATGCGTTCCGGATCACCTGCGCATGGAGCTTCGAAAACTCGAAGACGCCGGTTGTGTCGTCGAACGGGGCGACGACTGGTTCACCATCGCCGGGCCGGATCGACCGAAACCGGTTGATTTTGCGACACTTCCTTTTCCAGGTTTCCACACCGACATGCAGCCGCAGATGGTCGCGCTCCTCAGTGTCGCCTCCGGCACGTCGGTCATCACCGAAAACATCTATGACGCCCGATTTCGCTATGCGGGTGAGCTGATGCGGATGGGCGCCGATATCACCATTGAGTGGCAGCATGCCGTGATCCGCGGGGTCGAGAAACTCTCAGGGTGTCCGGTCATCGCTCCGGACATCCGCGCCGGGGCTTCCCTGGTGCTCGCCGCGTTGCGGGCCGAAGGCGAAACGGTGATCGGGGACGTGCAGCACATCGATCGGGGCTATGAGGACTTTGTCGGGCGGCTGCAATCGCTCGGGGGGCGTCTCGAACGCCGGCCGGCCGATGCCGGGACGTAAGGCTCTCGCCGCCCTGACGTGTGTCCTGCTGGTCGCAACCGGTAGTCCGGCCTCGGCGCAAGAGGAAGAGAACGTTGGTCTCTATGAGACCATTCTGCTGACCCCGTCCGATGGCACGGTCTTGTCGTGGAACGGGCGGCGGTACGCCGGCCAATTGGAAGTGCGGTCTGCGTCCGACGGGCTGGTGGTCGTTGAGCGGGTCCAACCGGAGGACTATCTGCTGGGGATCCAGGAAGTTCCCTTCTCCTGGCACGAAGAAGCGCTGAAAACCCAAGTCGTTGCCGCTCGCACCTATCTGGCCTGGACCTTGTCGCGCGGTCGGGTGGGTTCCGGAGCAACCTACGGCTTCGACATCTGCGCAACCCCGGCTTGCCAGGTGTACGGCGGTCTCGATCAGGTCCAGGGTTCTGAAGGCGAGCGATGGGCCGCAGCGGTGGCAGCCACAACCGACGAGGTGCTGCTTGCGAACGGTTCGCCTGCCCAAGCCCTCTATTCGTCGACCACGGGTGGTCGGACGCCGAGATGTTCGCGACGTGTTTGGTGGTAACGGCTTGCCCTACCTCAGAGCAGTGGACTCGCCCAACGAACCATCGCCGTTCGTCGACTGGTCGTTTGAGCTTCCCCGGTCGGTATTCGAAGCGATACTGCGCGAGGCAGACAGGATCGATGGCCGGCTGCTGGGAGCGAAGACCCGCACCACAGCCGATGGGGCCGGGCCCTGGATGGTCGAACTCGATGCGGACGGGCAGACCTTGGCGCTCACCACCTGGGAGTTTCGGGGTGTCATGAACCGCTATGGGTCGCAGATCGCACCGGACTTGCTTCCCGCCGAGCGCCCCGATGGGAGAAGGTATCCCCAGACCATCCTGTCGCCGACCTATACCGTCGCCAGGGAGTGGAGGTATCCCGAAGAGTTCCGCTCCGGGTTCATCGTCGTGGAAGAGGTGTACACCTTTGCCGGACACGGATGGGGCCACTTGGTGGGGATGAGCCAGTACGGCGCCCTGGCCATGGCCGAGGCCGGGAAGAGCTACCAGGAGATCCTCGCTCACTACTACGGCGGGCTGTCGCCCCAGCCCGCCGGGGCGAATCTCGAAGAAGAGATCATCGTCGGATTGGGTTGGGGTGAGACCGATGTGGAGATCTCCGCCGATGGGCCGGTTGCGGTTGTCGCCGATGGCGAAGAAGTCGCTACCGACGCGTTGGGAACCTGGCGTTTCGCGGCGCTCGCCGACGACGTTGCGGTGCATCCGCCCGAAGGTTTTGGCTTGCCTCCGGCCTTCCGGGACCTGGAGCCGGTAGTGACGTCGCCCGTGGGAAGCTCGGTCGTTGTAACGGGCACTCTGGCTGCTGCCGCCGAAGTGCGGCTCGTGGTGTTCGACGGTCCGGGTGTGATTGGGGAGACTTCGTGGGCATTGCGGGAAGCCGGACGGTTCGCCCTCGTGTGGGAGGGGACCGTCAATGGCGAGATCGCCGGTCGCGGCCGCTACCGGGTACTCATCGAAGCTCGTTCTCCCGAAGGCGCAGCCGACTCATTTATCACGATCGAAGTCGTCGGCGGGCCGGACCGATAGTTTCCGGGTGCCCCTACACTTTTGCTGGCCATGATTGATGACACGACCGTAGAAGACGCCACCGGAAACGCGGCCGTCCAGTCCGACCATCCGCAGGTCGACCTGGCGGTGCTCGAATCGACCCTCGAGTACATCCGTCCTGCTTTGCAAGCAGACGGCGGCGATCTCATCCTGCTCGGCGTCGACGGCGGGACCGTGAATCTGCAAATGGTCGGTGCCTGTGGCGGCTGCCCGCTGTCGACGATGACCCTGAAGGCAGGCATCGAACGAATCCTCACCGAGCGCGTCCCCGGCGTTGAAGAAGTCAACGCCATCTGAACGAGATCACCGCTCAGCCGCTACTTCGATGCGATCTGGTCTCTGCCCTGTAACTTAGGGACCCACGCTGAAGACTGGCCCGATGAGCACTCGCACAACAGCCGAACTGATCGATGCAGCATTGCAACGCGAGGCCAGGGCCGTCGCCCGGCTGATCAGCCTGGTCGAAGACAACCATCCAAACGCCACCTCCGTCCTGGCCACTCTCTTTCCCCGCACCGGTTCAGGTTTCGCGATAGGACTCACCGGGGCCCCCGGGTCGGGGAAAAGCACCCTGACCGATCAGCTGATCGGTCACGTACGCTCGCTAGGCGGCGAGGTCGGCGTCCTGGCGGTTGATCCGTCGAGCCCATTTACCGGTGGTGCCATTCTGGGGGACCGGATTCGTATGCAGGACCACATCGGTGATCCCGGCGTCTATATTCGGTCGATGGGAAGTCGCGGCCACCTGGGTGGGGTGGCGGAGGCAACCCCGAAGGCCATGATGATTCTCGACGCCGTTGGATTCCCGCACGTCTTCGTTGAGACCGTCGGGGTAGGCCAGGCCGAGGTTGAGATCGTGGAGAGCGCCGACACGACGATCGTCGTTGTCAACCCGGGATGGGGCGACAGCGTTCAAGCCAATAAGGCCGGGCTTCTCGAAATCGGTGACCTGTTTGTCGTCAACAAGGCCGATCGGGACGGTGTCTCCGAGGCCGTTCGCGATCTGGAACAGATGCTTGATCTGGGTGCCGAGCGTGCCTGGCGTCCGCCAGTCTTGGCGACGGTCGCCACTACCGGCCAGGGGATCGGCGCTGTTTGGGAGGCCGTCGACAAGCATCGTGGTTTCCTCGAATCGACCGGGCGGCTCGTTGAGACGCGATCTGCCCGCCTCCGCACCGAGGTGCATCGGGCGGTGATTTCCGAATTGCTCCGGCGTGCCGAAGGTGCGGCCGAAGACGACCGGTTCGTTGCTCTTGCGGCTGAGGTCGATGCACGCCGTTTGGATCCGTGGACCGCCGCCCGTCGCATCCTCGACGGCAGCTGATCCCGGCCGGCCACCCAAAGGCGACCGTTAGTCTGGGAAGACGCCACCACAGGGAGCTCGCCATGTCGCTCGTCGATTATTCAATAGACAAGAACGTCGCCCGCATCGTGCTCAACCGGCCGCCCGTCAATGCCCTTTCGGCCGAGCTTTCGGTTGACCTGGCGGCCGCTTTCGAAGAAGCAGCCGACCCGGCCGTCCGGGCCGTCGTGGTTACCGGTGAGCCCCACTTTGCAGCCGGAGCAGACATCAAAGGCTTTCAGGCTGCGTACGACAGCGGCAATGAAGACAGCCTTGCCAGCGATCTCGGCAAAGCCGTCCGCCTCCTCGAAACGCTCAACAAGCCGACGATTGCGGCGGTCCGGGGATTTGCGCTGGGGGGTGGCCTCGAATTGGCGATGGGCGCCGACTTCCGGTATTTCGCCGACGATGCCCGGGTGGGGCAACCCGAAGTCCTGCTGGGGCTGATTCCCGGAGCGGGCGGTACCCAGCGCCTTCCCCGTCTGGTCGGTTACCAGCGTGCCAAGGAGATCATCTTCTCCGGCCGGCACATTGGCGCCGAGGAAGCCCATGACCTGGGGCTGGCCGACAAGGTTCTTCCCGCCGCGCAACTCTTGGAAGCAGCGATGGCCGACGCCGAACGCTGGGCACTCGGCCCAACGGTTGCCTATGGAGCAGCCAAACGAGCACTGAACGACGCACTCCGCCTACCGGTCCAGGCCGGGTTGGGGATGGAGATGGAAGCTTTCCAGGCTTGTTTCGGGACCGAGGATGCTCGCGAGGGTGTGGCTGCCTTCATTGCGAAGCGATCCGCCGAGTTCAGCGGTTCCTGACGACCTGCAGTCGATCGCCGGTGAGGCTCCGCCGGGTGGTGCCATTCAGATTCGAAATGGGCACGCCGATAGATGAGGGTGGAATCCTGGAGGACCCTATGGAGGTATGTGGCCGGCGTAGTTGGCTGCGCTCTGATTGCGTACTTCCCTTTCGTCCTGCAACGCCGGGTGCCCTTGCTGGGAGGTGTCGACCTCGGGTTTCACGAGCTCGGCCACATGCTGACCTACGTGTTCCCGGATATCGTCACCGCTCTTATGGGGAGTGTCTTCCAGGTGGCGGTTCCCGTCGGCCTCGCTGTGTACTTCGGGCTGCGACGTCGGGATCTCCTGGCAGCAGGTCTATGCCTCGCCTGGGCTGGAGCCAGCGCCGTGGACGTGTCTATCTACATCGCCGACGCACCATTTCAGCGGCTGCCGTTGATCGGCGGATCTCACGATTGGGCGTATCTGCTCAGCCCTGTTGCCTTCGGCAACCTGAGTGGCGCCGCCGAGATCGCGGGGACAGTGAAGATGGTTGGTGCCGGTCTGGTCCTGGCCGGGATCGGTTTGTGCTTCGGGGGTCCCTATTCCAACCGGGTGCCGGTGTCGAGGGGTTTCCCGACGAGATCGGCCGTTCGGGTGCGGGAGCCGCACCCCTGGGCTGAGTCAGAATCGCTCCCGGCCGGGCTCCCTCCCGAGACGAACAACACCTAGCCCGTTACGCCTCGAGTTTCTGTTTCAGTCCTCGCAGGTTTCGTCTCCAGATGGCGGCCAGCACCGGTGACGCCATTCGGGCTGTCAGCGGTCCGCCCAGATACCAGGGAAACGAAAGCCGCTCCTGCCAGGTGAACTTCGTTGTCGCGGGATCGAGGGCTTCGAGTTCGAAGGCTCCCTGGCCCGTAATGAGACCGGTATGTCGGACCCCGATGCGACTTCGGTCCTCCCATTCGGTCACCTCCATGACGTCTTTCGTGCGGAACGGACCCACCCGGGTGGCCACTTCCATGCGGGTTCCGAGCCCGCGGCGCCGGGCAGTGAGAAACGTTATCGACTCAGCATCGGCCATCCACTCGGCATGTGATCCCAGATCGGCAGCGGCGGCCCAGACCTGCTCAAGCGGAGCATGGATGACGACGAGGACCGTGACGGTAGACATGTTCGCCAGGATAACCCGGGCCGTTGATCACCTTCACGGACGGCGTGGCTCGTAACTCGTAGCTTCCCTCGCGTGACACAATGTTGCCACCATGATGTACCTCGATCACGCCGCCACGACGCCGATGCGACCCGGAGTCTGGGAAGCGATGGAGCCGTTTGCACGCAGCTCCTTTGGGAACGCTTCCGGATCCCACAGCGAAGCGCGCCGGGCCAAGAACGCGCTGGAGGAAGCCCGGGAGCGAGCGGCGCATCTGTTGGGTGCGCGTCCGCTGGAGATCGTGTTCACGGGCGGCGGAACTGAGGCGGACAACCTGGCTGTAATCGGGGCAGCCCTGGCCGGCGATACCAGGGGAGGGGTGGTCACCTCGGCGGTAGAACACGAAGCAGTGTTGGAGAGTGCGCGGTTTGTCGAGCGCCTCGGATGTCCGGTGACGGTGGTTGCTGTCGACCGGTGGGGGCTGGTCGACCCCGACGCGATCGGTGGCGCCGTCGATGAGCGAACTGCGGTCGTGTCGGTGATGACCGCCAACAACGAAACCGGCGTCATCGAACCCGTGGCGGCTCTGGCCGATGCAGCGCGAGCGGCGAACCCGTCCGTTGCCGTCCATACCGACGCTGTGCAGGCCTTTATCAGTGAGGAGATCACGGTCGACCAACTGCGCGTCGACATGTTGTCCCTGGCTGCCCACAAGTTCGGCGGTCCCAAAGGAGTCGGGCTTCTCTTTGTTCGTGATGGAGTTCCGCTCGAGCCGGTCCTCCATGGGGGAGGCCAGGAGCTGGGCCGCCGGTCCGGCACGCACAACGTGATGGGAGCCGTCGGGATGGCGGCAGCCATGGAAGCCACCGTGTTGGATCGGCGTCGTTTTGCGGAGACCGTTGGGTCCGCCCGGGCGGGATTTGAGACTCGCATGCTGGCGGCCTTCCCGGATCTGGAAATGACGGCACCCGTTGACTCCCGCCTCGTACAGCACGCCCATGTCAGGATTCCCGGGATTCGCAACGAAACGGCTCTCGTCCGGCTCGACCAGGCGGGCCTGGCGGCGTCGTCGGCTTCGGCCTGTCAGAGTGGCGCGGCAACCGTGTCTCATGTGCTGACGGCGATGGGCATGTCTGGCGATGATGCTCGCCAGTGCCTCCGCTTCTCCTTCGGATGGCCGACCCTTGCCGAGGACGGGGAGCGGGCCGCGACTCTCGTCGTTCAAGCCATCGAAGGTCTGCGATGAAGACCCTCGTAGCGATGAGCGGGGGAGTCGACTCCTCGGTTGCTGCCGCGCTGATGGTCGAAGCCGGCCATGATGTGATTGGTGCCACTCTGAAGCTGTGGCAAGGACCAGGCGGTGAGGTACCAACAGCCGGCTGCTGCACCGTGAGTGACGCAGAGGACGCCCGTCGGGTTGCCGCCCAACTCGGCATTCCCTATTACGTTTTCGACTACACCGACGATTTCCGGACCGGGGTGGTGGAACCGTTCGTTTCCTCGTATCTAGCAGGTCAGACACCCAATCCCTGTGTGGAATGCAACCGAACCGTCAAGTTCAGCAGACTGCTCGATCAAGCGGTCGACCTCGGGTGCGATCTCCTGGTGACCGGTCACTATGCCCAGGTCCGACAGGATCACGCGGGATGGAAACTGCTCCGAGGGGTGGACCCGGGCAAAGACCAGTCGTACGTCCTGTACATGCTGGGCCAGGCAGAGCTCGCCAGAGTCAGGTTTCCCATCGGCGAGATGACCAAAGCGCACACCCGTTCCATCGCGGCGGAGCTAGGACTGCGGACGGCGCACAAGCGGGAAAGCCAGGACATTTGCTTCGTCGGCTCCGGCGACTACCGGTCGTTCCTCGACTCGCAAACTGAGGCGGCGAGGCGGAGCGGTCCGATCGTCGATCGTGACGGGGTGCAGCTTGGCGAGCATGGAGGCGTCGCCGGGTTCACCGTCGGTCAGAGGAAAGGGCTGGGGGTTTCCGTTGGTGAAGCCCGCTACGTGACCGCGATTGATCCCGCTTCCGCCACGATCGTGCTTGGGGGTCGGGAGGACTTGCTCGCCTCGGGAGCCCGCCTGGATGCTGTGTCCTGGGTGTCAGGTGATGCGGCTCCCGCGGGACCGGTTGAGGTCAAAATCCGCTACAACTCGCCATCGGTGCCGGCCGTCCTCGATCCCGAAAGGGCAACCTGTACGCTCCTGTTCGACGAGCCGCAAGCCTCGGTTGCTCCCGGTCAAGCAGGCGTCATGTATCGGGGTCGGGAGTTGCTCGGTGGTGGCACGATCGTGAGGGCCCTTCCTTGACGGCGTTACCCCTGGTTACCGGAGTGGGAAGTCTGCCCCACACCGATGCTGAAGAAGCTGCCTCCTTTGTGCTGGCCACAACCACCGTCCCCTATATTCCCCAACTCCCGAATCGTCATCCGGAGGAGCGCATGTTGGTCCAGTGGGGCGACGGCCTGTGCGGATGCGGGGCAGTGGACACCAGCATTGGACTCGAGTTTGGCGCTCCGGTTGGTCCGCGAACGGAGGGTTTTGGAGGGGCAGAAGCCGTGCTGGGCAGGCTCGGAAGCGACGTGCCGGCCGTGAAGACGCAGGCGACGGGGCCGGTCACCCTTGCCCTCGGCCTTCTCGCCGCCGGTCACCCGGGCGAGGGACTCCTCGACTGCGTGACCACCGGTCTGATTGATCGGGTCGACGATCACATCTCCATCGTCGCGTCTTATCTGCCCCGTTCCGACATCACGTTGATCTTCGACGAGCCGGGTCTGTCGGGGCTTCTCGTGCCGGGCTTTCCCATCTCGGCGACACGATGCGAGGGAAGCTCTTCGAATCACCTTGGAAGCTGCACCGGTACGAGCGGGCATCCATTGTTGCGCCGATACCGATTGGTCGGTGGTCGCCGGGGCCGGTCCGGCGCTGATCTCGTGGGATGTCAACGCCCTTGGAGCTGCTTTTGTCGATCACGCCGAAGCACTGGCTGCCGCGACCTGGGCAGGAACCAGCTTCATCTGGGGCGTGGTTCCCACCCAAACCCAGCCGCTTCCCGCCGACCTCGACGTCCGCCTGCACAGGATCGTCGGCCGCCTGGTTATGTCCGGCGCCAAGATGGCCGGCCTCCTGGATGGCGCTATGTTTTCCCCTGCGTGCGGTTTGGCCGGCCTCACCGAAGGCCAGGCCGAGATCGTCGCTCAGGCCGTAGTCGAGATGGCAGGAGAGTTGGCTGCACGTGGGTAACGATATCGCCGCTCAGATCGACGAACTGCGCAGGCAGATCAGGCATCACAGTCATCGGTATCACGTACTCGATGCACCCGAGGTCTCCGATGCCGACTACGACCACATGTTCCGGGAGCTGGAGAGGCTCGAGGGTGAGCATCCAGATCTCATCACGCCCGATTCCCCAACGCAACGAGTCGGCGCCCCTGCCTCCGATCTCTTCGCACCAGTGCAACATCGCCAGCGGATGTTCTCGCTCGACAATGTCGAGTCGATCGATGAGCTGGAGGCCTGGGAAACGAGGATGGCCCGCCAGCTCGAGGGTGACAACCCGGGGTACGTCTGTGAGTTGAAGATCGATGGCCTGGCCGTTTCGCTGACCTACGAGCAAGGCCGCCTGGTGCGAGGTGCGACACGAGGGGACGGTGTCTCCGGAGAAGACATCACTCCCAATGTGCGGGCTATCGACGCGATTCCTTTACGCCTGCTTGGTGAAGCCCCGGACTTCCTGGAAGTACGGGGAGAGGTCTACATGCCGCTGTCGGCTTTCGAGGATCTCAACGAACGCCAGGCTGCTCGGGGCGACCGGCTGTTCACCAACCCCCGCAATGCTGCGGCCGGGTCGGTTCGACAGAAGGACCCGGGGGTCACGGCTACGCGGTCGCTCTCGATATGGGTGTACCAGCTCGGCTTTGTGCAGGGCGGCCCGGCTTTTCAATCGGCATTGGGAGACCCTGGAATACCTGCGTGATCTCGGACTGCGGGTAAATCCTGCCTCCCGGGCAGTTCAGGACCTCGCCGGAGTCGAAGCATACGTCGCACGAGCCGAGGTCGATCGCCATGGCCAGAGCTATCAAACCGATGGTGTGGTGGTGAAACTGGACAGCCTCTCCGGTCAGGCCTTGCTTGGCTACACCGCCAAGGCGCCCCGCTGGGCTGTTGCCTACAAGTTCCCACCTGAAGAACAGACCACGACGCTGCGTGCCATCGAGATCAATATCGGTCGGACCGGAGCAGCCACCCCGTTCGCCATCCTCGAACCGGTCTTCGTCGGCGGTGCAAACGTTGGCATGGCCACACTGCACAACGAGGACGAGATTCACCGCAAGGACATCCGCGTCGGCGACACGGTGGTCGTACGTCGGGCAGGCGATGTCATTCCCGAGGTGGTCGGACCGGTACCCAGCCTCAGGACCGGGAGCGAAAAGGTCTGGCACCATGCCGTCGGAGTGCCCGTTCTGCGGTCATCCGATTGTTCGTCCGGAAGACGGCAAGGTGGCCCGGTGTACTGGTGGGCTGGAGTGCCCGAGCAGGCTCAGGGAGTGGCTGGCCCACTTCGCCTCGCGCGGCGGCATGGACATTGAGGGGATGGGCTACAAAACCATCGACCTGTTGCTGCGGGAGAAGCTCATTGCCAATCCCGCCGACATCTTCTTTCTCGGCGCAGACGACCTCCTTGCCTTCGAGGGATGGGGGGAGGTATCGGTCGGCAATCTTCTTGCTGCGATCGAAGAGGCCAGGCACCGACCGCTCCATCGATTGCTGGTGGCTCTCGGTATTCGTCACGTCGGCGGGACCGTTGCGCGCCTCCTGAGCCGGAGCTCGGGAGACATGGACCGGCTGCTCAGCACAGCTCGCCGAAGACCTGGCGGCGATCGAAGGGATCGGGCCGATCATCGCCGACTCGGTGCGCGAATGGGCGAATCGATCCTGAGAACCTGGCATTGATCGATCGGTTGCGCGCCGGTGGCGTGCAACTCGCCGATGCTCAGACTTCCGCCGTTTCCACTTCGCTCGACGGGCTCTCGTTCGTCATCACCGGCACGCTGTCCTCGCTGGGGAGAGACGAGGCCAAAGCGGCGGTCGAGGATCGAGGCGGGCGAGTGACTTCATCGGTGTCGCGGAAAACATCAGTGGTGATAGCAGGCACTTCGGCCGGGTCTAAGCTCGCCAAGGCCGAGGAACTCGGGGTACCCGTGCTGGACGAGACCGCGTTTCTTCGCCTCCTGGAGGACGGGCCGCAAGCCGTGGGGTTGGAATGAGATTACGAAACGCTCTAGCCGGCGCTGATCGTGGTGTCCGTGGCGGCGTGCGCCGGGGGAGCCGGCGACGATCCGGGGGTCGTCCTCGAAGTCGACACATTCGCTGAGATGGCCGTCGACGTGCATCTGTCGGAGACGGCTGTGCGTCAGATTCTCGCCAGCGAAATCGAGCCTCCGGAATACAACTCCAATCCGCCGACGAGTGGAGCTGCACGCCGGCAAGGCCGCTGCCTGTGGGATCTTTCGACAACCGGTGCCCGACGTCTATCAGCTGCAGGACCTGGCGATCGGCGTAGTGGTATTCCAGTACGCACCCTCCCTCGAGGCGGTCGAGGTCGAACGCATCGAGGAGCTGGCTCGTGGTCTCGGCGATCGGATCATTGTCGCTCCTCGCTCCCGGCATGGATGCGCCGGTCATTGCCACCGCCTGGACGACGATGATGCGGCTCGTGGCGGTCGATGAGGTGCTCTTGCAGGCGTTCTACAACCAGTACGTTGGTTCCGGTCCGGAGACGGGCGAGTGTCCGTTCGAGGTCGACGAAGGGCTGTGAACCCGCTCCGGCCTTCTCGCGACTGATCGCAGACAGATCGAGCTGGAACCCGCCTCAGTAGACGCGGAAGGTCCAGGAATACTCGCCGTAGTCGGGGAGGCCCGTGAGCGTTTGCCAGCGGATGAGCACCTCGTGCTGGCCGGCTGCAAGCTCCGTGACGACCTGGCCGGCGCCCGGTTTCCAGGAGTGGACCCCGGTGCCCTCGACGATGAACAACTCATCATTCGGGATTCGGAAACCGTCGACGAACATCTCCAGGGAGTACCCGGTGACCAGATCGACCTCGATCCGCGTTTGACGGACCACGGTCTCACCGGGCTCCGGGCTCACGCCCTCGACCTGCTCGGGCCGGCCGGCGGCTAGGCCGGTCGGGCGAACCGAAAGCTATCCCCAGCGACACAACGACCACCAGGGCCAGGCCCAATGCGACATACACAGTTTTCGTCACGGCGAGGATTGTAGGGCGATGCCGCTCGACGTTCCCCCTCGTACTAGCGTTGCTGGAATGCGGACCAACCCGGTACTCACCCAACTCGGCGCCTATCCCATTGCCGCCCTCCAGGAACGTGCCCGGGCGATGCGGGCCGCCGGGGAGCCTCTCCTGGATTTTTCCATCGGGGATCCCCGTGAACCCACGCCGACCTTCGTTCCGGAAGCGCTGCGACGATCGATCCCGGCCGTCTCCCAGTATCCGACCACATCAGGATTGCCCGAGCTTCGTCGGTCGGTCGCCGCCTACGTGCTGCGCCGGTTTGGCGTCGAGGTCAACCCGGATACCCAAGTGCTGCCCACCGCCGGCTCGAAAGAAGCGCATCTTCTCGACCCCGCTGGCGTTTGTGGACCGTGCCGCGCGCATCGGCGGTGGTGTGGGCGACTCCCGGCTACCCGATCTACGAACGAGGGGCATTGCTCGCAGGTGCTGAGGGCTTCCCGGTCACCCTCGCCGGAGACTTCGTCCTGCGACCCGATCAGATCCCGGACGATGTCTGGAATCGCACCGCACTGGTGTGGGTCAACTATCCCCACAACCCGACCGGCGCAGTCATCGATCGGAGCGGGCTCGACGACCTCTACGTTCGGGCCAGGAAGTTCCGGCGCCTGGTTCTGCTCCGACGAATGCTACGTGGACATCTACGAGGGCGAACCTCCGCCATCGATTCTGCAGGTAGCAGGTCCGGGCTCGCCCGGGGCGCTCTCCTACATGAGTCTCTCGAAGCGGTCCGGAATGACCGGATATCGAACCGCCGCCATCGTCGGTGACCCCGACGGGATAGCCACCCTCAAGGATCTGCGGACTTCGACCGGCACCGCCTCGCCTGAATTCGTTCAGAAGGCGGCCATCACCGCCTGGGACGATGACGACCACACCGCGGAGCGGCGAGCCATCTTTGCCGACAAGCGGGCCATCCTGCGAACCGCCTTCGAGGACACGGGCCACGAAGTGGTTGCCTCGCACGCCGGTATCTACATCTGGGCCCGGGTCGGCGATGATGTTGCGGTAGCCGAGCGTCTTCTGGCCAGCGGCATCGTCGTCTCGCCGGGGAGAGCGTTCGGGTCCGGGGGCGAGGGTTTCATCAGGCTGGCTCTCATCCCGACCCTCGACGAAACTCAGCAAGCTACGGAGGTTCTGAAAGCGTGTCTGACCGAGATGTGATCGAGGCTGCCTACGCCGACCTCAGTCTGCTGGGGGAGGCAGCCGAAGCGGTGGAGCGAACGATGGCGCTCCTGGACGGAAGGCAGATCCGGGTCGCCGAGAAACGGGACGGCACGTGGCAGGTGAACGAGTGGGTCAAAGAGGCGATCCTCCTCTATTTCCGCATCACCGAGCTCCACACGATGACGGCCGGGGAGTTCGAATATCACGACAAGATCCCGACCAAGAACGGGCTTGCACGAGTCGGGAATCCGGGTCGTTCCGCCGGGGACGGTTCGCTACGGCGCCTATTGTGAACCGGGAGTGGTCGTCATGCCCGGATACATCAACATCGGCGCCTACGTGGGGGCAGGTACGATGGTTGACACGTGGGCCACCGTTGGCTCGTGCGCCCAGGTGGGCCGCAACGTGCACTTGTCGGGT
The DNA here is from genome assembly GCA_963715305.1 of uncultured Actinomycetota bacterium. GTDB lineage: Bacteria > Actinomycetota > Acidimicrobiia > Spongiisociales > UBA4744 > UBA4744. The sequence goes on along the minus strand of CAVQSB010000002.1, from coordinate 32,484 downwards.
GGAGTCGGTATCGGCGGTGTGCTCGAACCGCCCAATGCGCGCCCGGTCATCATCGAAGATGATGCCTTCATCGGGAGCCGGAGCATCATCACGGAGGGGGCCATTGTGGAAGAAGGCGCCGTGTTGGGTGCCAACACCACGATCACGGCAACCACCCCGATCATCGACGTCACCGGGGCCGAGCCCGTCGATTACCGGGGACGGGTCCCCGCCCGCTCGGTCGTGGTTCCCGGCACGCGACCGCGATCGTTTGCGGCCGGAACCGTTCAGCTCCAATGCGCCTACATCATCGGCCAGCGGTCCGGTTCGACCAACGATCGCACGTCATTGAACGAAGCCCTCCGCACGTTTGAGGTGACCATATGAGCGATCTGACCACGACTCTCATCGATCTCATCGATATCCCTTCGGTCATCGGAGATGAGGGGCGGTTGTGTACGTCCCTGTCCGAGCGTCTCATGGAGACCTGGGGAATCGATGGTGTCGAGCGTTTAGGCAACAGCCTGATCGTCGGAAAGCGATCGCAACGGCCCCTCGTGCTGCTGGTCGGACACATCGACACCGTCCCCGCCCAGGGGCAGGGTCCGGCCCGGCTCGAGGAAGGCAGGGTCACCGGACTGGGCGCGTCGGACATGAAGTCTGGATTAGCTGTGATGCTGCACCTGTTGGAGGACCCGGCCGTTCGTTTGGGTCCCTACGACGTCGTCGGGTTGTTCTACGATCGCGAGGAGGGTCCGGTCGACGAGAACGGCCTCGAACCGGTGTTGCAGAGCGCCCCCTGGTTGGCCGAAGCCGACTTCGCGATCGTTCTCGAACCGACCGACCTCGAGTTGCAGGTCGGCTGCATCGGCACGATCAATGCCACCGTGCGATTTGAGGGTCATTCGGCCCACAGCGCTCGCCCGTGGCTCGGTGAGAACGCGATCACCAAAGCCGGGGCATGGTTGGCCGAACTGCATAGCCGACAACCGGAGAGTATCGTCATCGACGGTCTGGAGTTCAAGGAAGTCATGTCGGTCACAACGGCCTCGGGGGGAATAGCTCGCAACATCATCCCGGCCAGCTTCGACGTCAATCTCAACTACCGGTTTGCCCCCGACAAGACACTCGATGAGGCGGAAGCAAAACTGCATGAAGTCGCGGCGGCCGCCGACCAGGTTGAGATCGTTGATCGGGCGCCGGCCGGCCCCGTTCCCCAGGGCAACCCCCTGTTCGAGCGGCTCGCCTCGGTATCCGGGGCCGCCCGCACGCCAAAACAGGCCTGGACGGATGTGGCGCGCCTGGCTCAGCACGGGATCCCCGCCGTGAACTACGGTCCTGGTGAAACCGCGCAAGCGCACCTGGCGGCTGAAAGCGTTGCCGTCGACAACCTTCCGGTTGCCTTCCAGGCGCTTCACCGGTTTCTGGCCTAATGGGCGATCGTCAGTCGTCGCTGCGGAACTTGAAAGAGACCTTCACCTTCGCCCGGTAGGCGACGATCTCTCCCTGCTCTCCGAGATGCATGTCGAGGTGAGCGATCTCGGCGATGCGCAGATCCTGAAGTGACTTGGCGGCCACCGCCACGGCTGCCGCGGCTGCCTTTTCCCACGATTCGGGACTAGTTCCCACCAGTTCAATGACCTTGTACACACTTTCCGGCACAGTCGGGCTCCTTTGGTCGCCTGTCACCATGCTGGAGGAAAACAGCGGGCTTGTATAGGGGCAAAGGACCGGTCGGTCGTGGTGCCAGGAACCGCAACCGGTCCGGCAAACGATCACGGTCGAGCAGATGCCGAGAGCGACCGGGTGGGGCGAAGCGCGGGCCTTCCCGGCGCCTGAGCCCTCCAGCACCGATCGGTGGTTCAGCGGTCGACGGCGCTGGCGATGTCGCTGTACAGGGCCGAAGTCTGGTTTCCCGCGAAGGTAACCGCCATGATGGCGATGAGGGCGATGAGCAGAACGAGAAGCCCGTACTCAACCAGGCTTGCACCGTACTGCAGTTTGTGCACAAGGCGGAGCAAACGAAGCATGGGTCTCCTCTCTCGCTCTGGATCATTATCGGCGCACCAAGGGGCATCCTTGATAGGTCGTTGGGCCCAAATGGGAATAGGCGGTTATCGGCCCTGCTCGTCAGATCGTCGGCGGGAGGCCGCGAGCCGCTTCGTAGACCGTGAGGTAAACGAGGGCGGAGCGGGCCCACGAGAGATCTCGAGTCATCCCGTTGCGTTGCAGCGTCTTCCAGTCCTTCTTGGAGGTCCGATGAACCCGCATGGCGCGCCGCACCGTCTTCATTGCCTCTTCGGGGAGAAAAGCACGAAAACCGAAACCGGTTGCCTCCTCGGGATCTTCGTCGAGATCAGAAACGGTGTCGGCGAGACCGCCCGTGAAATGAACCAGGGGCGGACAGCCATAGCGCATGGCATAGAGCTGCCCGATTCCGCACGGCTCGAAATGGGAGGGCATGAAATAGGCATCGGCCCCCGCGTACAACATCCGAGCGAGTCGCTCCGAGTACTCGACGTGCCGGACGGCGCGAGGGTGGGATTCCTGCCACCCATCGACCATGGGATCCAGATTGCCGCTTCCGACCAGTAACAGGCGCAACCCTTCGTCCACCAGCCGACCGAGGCTCGGGTCGATCAGGTGGAGGCCCTTCTGTTCTGTCATCCTCCCGACGTTCCCGATCAGAAACCCGTCGTCGAGGTCAGATTCTTCGAACAGCGCTGCTCGAGATTCCAAGCGGGCCTTGAGTTTATTGGCCGAGAAAGGAGCCGCCAGCGTGGGATCGCAACCCGGGTCCCATGAGTCCGTGTCGATGCCGTTCACGATACCGACGACCGGCTCGGCCAACCAGCTGATGACCTCGCTCAATCCACCGGTAACGGACGCGTCATGGGAGATCTGCTCCGCAAAGGTGGGGCTCACCGTGGTCACCCGGTTCGCTCCCACGATGCCGGCTTTCAGGTAGTTGGCCTGGCCGTACCATTCGAGCGGTCCTCCCAGCATCCGGTCCTGGAAACTCACCCCGAGCTCGTCGGCAGCCTCGGCAAGGGGTCCGAGAAGCGGGTACGACGCGTTATGGATGGTCTGCACGGTCGGCACCTGGGTGAGCAAAGCAACCGGTCCGACGTGGCCGTCGTGGAGATGGACCAGGTCGAAAGCGGGGGCCATTCGGGCCACGGCTGCGGAGAACCGTGCCCAGCGGAACCATTCATCCGCGTAGGCCACCCCCGGCTTGGGTCCGTATATCCCGGGACGGTCAAACGCTTCAGCATCCTCGACGAGGATTACCTCCACGTCGCCCAGCTTCGAGCGGTATGCAGGTACCGGGGCGTCGGTGGCCGGTGCCCCAATTTCTTGGAGATCCCGGTAGCGAGGCACTGCGACGGTGACCTCGATACCATGCGCGACCATCGCCTGGGCGAGACCTGCCACGGCCTCGCCCATCCCACCGGTACGGGCCAGCGGCGAGCATTCGGCGGCTGCCATCAACAGTTTCATGGTGTGTCCGGCATGGCTTCGCCTACTTCGATAGTCATCTCGTAATGTCCGTCACCGTTGGTCGACCAGTGGGGCCAGAGCACGACTCCCTGCAGAATCGAGGTGAACCCTTCATCGCCGCGGACCGACGTGCGGATTGGTACACAGAACAAGGCTCCAGGCTGTCGCAGTGCAACCAACAGGTACGTCTCGAGACCATTGTGGCGGAGCCGGAACCGGTGGCCGGCCAGGGTGAGCGGTTGGTCGACCGCTTGCCACTTGCCGCCGTCGGCCCTGATCTCGCCTGCCCCTTCCCAGACATTCACCGGGAGTTCGGGTCCAAACCGACCTTCCGGGAGCCCGGACAGGTGGTAGCGGATCTGCATGTTGCGGTCCTCGGCCTCGATGACCTTTCGAACCGTGCCTTCTAACGCCGACATTCGCGATCTGAACGGATCCACGCCCTTCGGTGGCTTTCCTCGATCTCGTAGTGGGACTCGGGGAGCGGGATGAGTTCCTGGTAGGCGTCCCCGCCGAACGACTCGACCGTTGTGGTCGACGGGAGAAGGTGGTCGAGCAACCAGCGGCGAGTGTGCCGATCATAGATTTGTGGGTCGGGCAACTCGACGTGATACGACTCGTATCTTCGGGCGACGACGTCACTGATCGACCATCGGGACGGTTTGTCGTCGAAATAGAGAAGAGAACCGCCCTCGGCCGGGTCGATCACCCATGACTGGTCGGGCAATTCAACCTCGACTTCTTCCCGTCCGTCCGCATCCCAATCGAGGTGCCGCAAGTACGCCCACGCCCGGCCGCGATGGTGGTTGGCGTCGATCATGGTTTGGGCGGTGATGAGGTGCCGGTTGGCTGCCGCTCGCAGATGCGGGAAGTACAGTCCGCCGAAAGCACCGTGCCAGTACGGATCGTTGCCCTGAGCCTTGAGCAGTTCGGCGTGAGCTTCCGATACTCCTTTGGCGGCAGCGACGTGAGCGGAAACGCGGAGCATCTTTCGATACAACACGGTCGCCTCAGGGTAGTGGATGAGGAAATTCGGCCACCAACCTCCCCGCATCGAGGGCTTCCCTGCCGGCCCAATCTGGATACCGGCCGTCTTCCGAATCCGGGTCGATGGTCAGGCGGGCCGTCTCGGGTGGCAGCGACCACTCGCCCATCTCGCGATAGGTGGCCGAAGGAATAGCTACCCGGCGGCCAACGGGTTGGTTATCGAGGTATGCGCTCGAACGTGGTCGTGTCCAGCCACTCTGCCTCCTCGACCAGAGTGAAGAATCTGTCGAGCCAGTTCCCCGGCGCGTAGACCCGTGCCGAGCTCTCCGGCCATAGACCGAACTTCTCGCCGTCGTCGGCTATCACGGCCAGGGCCTCGGGGTCGCGGTCATGGCGATCGCGGAGCATGGCCAACACGTCTTCAGGGTCCCTTCCCGGGACCGCGTAGCGAAGATCCTGGGCGATGGGGAAGATCGTCAGCGTGTTGCCCAGGTGATCGGTGATGAAGCTTCGGGTCAGGGCGTCGGGCGAGTAGCCGGCCAGAAGGAACGCGTAGTCGTCGAGGAGCGTGTACTCGATTCCGGCCTTGCGGAGAAGCGACGGGAGGCCCGGCTCCCACACCCGCTCGGCGAGCCACATGCCGCGTGGTGTTTGCCGAAGTGACCCTGCAGGAAATCAGAGAGCAAGGAAATCTGGGCCAGACCATCTTCGGGGGGAATCGAGGGAAGGATCGGATCGTAGAAGGCGCCACCAACCCACTCGATCTGGTCGGCGCGAGTTGAAAGCGCTTCGAGAACGTCCGGTCGGTTTCCTTCCAGCCACTCCAGGAGCGACCCCGAGTAATGCAGGTTGACCCGGAGACCGGGGTGATCCGCCAGAACCTCCAGGAAGGGGAGATACGCGCTCATCACAAGCTCGGTTGGAGACGTCACTCAAGTTGCCGATAGGTTGATGGCAATGGGCCGCAAAGATGAGGTTCAGGACTGTCACTCCTCAAAGGTACGGGTCAAAGCTACCGTAGAGTCTCGCAACTCGCAGGACGATCATGGATGCTCAACAGCCGATCTTGATTTCGCCCGAGGAGATCGACCTCGTCGTCGAGAATCTCCTTGCGGAGTTCGGAACGGTATTTGGGTTGGGCGATATCGAGCGGCTGATCGGCCGGCTCGCTCGACCTGCTCGAAGAGATTCGCTCGGGTCCAGTCCGCGCCGAAGAAGTTGAGCAGTTCACCAGGGACCGCCTGCGGGCCCAGGGGAAGGTGGAGGGGACACTGCTGGCCGGGGTTCCCTCGGCGATCTTCGTGTGCGTGCACAACGCCGGACGCAGCCAGATGTCGGCCGGTTGGGCGCGACATCTGGGAGGGGACGGATTGCTGGTATTCTCGGGAGGCTCGGCGCCGGGCCGAGGTCATCAATCCGCGAGCCGTCGAGGCGATGCGCGAGATTGGCATCGACATCTCCGGGGCATTTCCCGTGTCCTTCACCGATGAGATTGTCCAAGCGTCCGATGTAGTGATCACGATGGGTTGCGGGGATGCCTGTCCTTACTTCCCGCACAAACGCTATGTAGACTGGGAGCTGGCCGATCCCCACGATGCTCCCATCGAAGAAGTGCGGGTGGTACGGGACGAAATCGGCCGACGGGTCGAGCAACTGCTGATCGAGATGGGAGTACGGTAGGCCGGCCGCCGCGTCGTGGCTGCCGTCCCGATTGCGATGCGTGGAAGAAATCGGACCGACCAGACTTTTCGAGTCCTCACGGCCAACCTCTATGCGAATCGTCTCGACCTGGCGGGGTTCCGGAGTCTCCTGAAAGAACTCGATCCCGATGTGGTCGCGGTTCAGGAATTGAGTATTCCCGGCCGCCGAAGTGCTTGCCGAGGTCTTACCCCACGGGTTGCTCGTGCCCGAAGCGGGTCACGACGGTCGAGGGCTGGCCCTGAAACGGTCCGCTCAGGTGAAGGTGCTGCCCATGGCCCACCGGGATGGTTTGATGGCGAGGCTCGAACCGCCTGAATGGCCGGTGTCGCTCGAGGTCGTCAATGTCCACATGGTGAATCCCATTGCCTGGCCTCCCTGGGCATCGGCGCGACTGCGCCGGCAGCAGCTCGACGCCTTGTTGGCGCACGTCGAGACTCCCGCCGTCAGGCTGGTGGCCGGCGACTTCAATGCTTCGCCGGCGTGGCCGGTCTACCGCCGTCTGGCCGCCCGTCTCGACGACGCAGCCGTACTGCTGGCCGAGGAACGGGGAACGAGACCGGCTCGAACGTGGGGGCCAACACCCGAGGCGCCTCGCTTGCTGCGCATTGATCACATGTTTCTCCGAGGGGCTGCGTCCCGTCGACGGCCGGGTCGTGACGATTCCCGGGTCGGACCACAGAGGTGTGATGTTCGAGATAGGGATGGCGTGAATCGGCCCATGCGAACAGCAAGCGGAAAAGGGCAGCTGCGTGTGGACGCGAGAGAGTCCCGGCGCTGAATGAGCCTGCGGTACTCCGGCTGGGGTGGTTTGCGGGTTGGAGGCGTTTCGGGAGGGGCCCGTCGGTCAGGGTGGGCCGCGTCTGCGGGGTGGGAGGAAGCGTCGTCTTTGGGGTGGTGCGTTGGGGTCGATGTGGCAGCCGTCGGCGGTGCAGGTTCCACCGTCGCGGTGGAGGATGCATCGTCTCAGTTTGGGGGGGATGCTGCGTGAGGTGGGTCCGACCGTCAGGGGTGTCCCGTCGGGTGCGGTGGTGAGGATTTCGGTTTGGCCGTCTCAGAGGATCTGTTCGAGGGTGAGGGGTCCGACACCCGGTCCGACATCGATGGTGGCGCCGGCTTCCCCGTTGGTGGCTGCCGCTAGTTCGGCGTCGATGAAGATCGAAACGATCGGGGCGCTGGTTTTTGTTTCGGTTTGGTTGCTGTTGAGGGAGTCTTGGGAAATGGCAACCAACGCGTCGGCGTGACGTTGTGTTCTCGACCAGGGTTTCGTATCTGGGGGAGGTGGGAACTGCTCGGCCCGAGCGGTGAGGGCTTGTTCGATCAGGCTTCCGTCGACGCCGGGGAGTTGCCCCCACAGTTTGTAGGAGGTCTGGTCCAAGGTGGGTTGCAGTGACACGAACCGTTCCCGGTAGACCTCTTGTTCGTCGGTGCGGGCGACCCGTTGGTGACGGGCCACCATCCTCCGTACCCCGGTCACATCCCATCCCCGGGATGGGCCACCACATCCAGGTCGGCGCCGGCGTGCTCGAGTCGGGATTCTTCGGCGGCCCGATCGAAGGTAACCGTCCCGGCTGCCGTTTCTTGGGCCAGGTCGGGTTGGGTTCCGAGCAGCCGTTCGGTTCGGGTGAGCTTCTGGGCGGTTTCGGGAGAAAGGTCCATCCGGGCGGCGGCCCACTCGGTCAGGGTGCGGGACCCGTCCCCCAAGGGGGACTTGGGCCTGGTCGAGGGCTCGGAGGGTGACGAGTTGGCGGGCCCGGAGTCGGGCGATGGTCGCTTCGTCCTGGACGAGGAGTTGTTCGAGCTGGTCGATGGTTGCTGCTGCCGTTTCCATACCCCAAACATATCGTTAGGGTATGACAAAAAACTGTTGAACAACACTAACAATCTGAAAGAAACCCAACCGCTCCGCCCGGCGGGAGAGGCAAAACACCGGACTACCTGGGGCCGTGATCCCTCCAACAAATCGGAATAGTCGTGCCCCTCGATGCAAGAAGAATTCGCCACAACAGGACGGCGAACCCGCAACTCGTCTCCGGCAGTGGCGCGAACCCCCAACCCTGCCTGCGGGCCGGCACCACCCTCTCCGCTTCTCCGCCTCCGGCAGCGCCTTTCCCGACCCCGGAGAGGCCCAACCCCTGAGCCCACCGACTTTTCCGAATGCCACTACGTCGCGTTCCCGACCTCCAGCGGTAGCGCCGAGGATGGCCACAACGGCCGCCACCGGCAGGGCGTACAGCAACAGGCGGGGTCGCACGATGAGGACTGCGGCGAGTACCGCTACTGCGTACAACAACCAGCGGGGGGCCCGTCGAATATTCGGAAGGGCGACCCAGATGGATCCCAGCACCAATCCGGACCGAACCCCGATGGCGCCCAGGTAGGAGTCCCCGTTGATCGGTCGCAGCATCAAGATGACACCGCCGACGATGAGCACGAGCGAGATGATGCCGAGCGTCGGACGGTGCATGGGTCGACATTATCCTCGACGGATCCGCAACGGGTGGCGACGAGACTTCGGTCGGTGCCCCACCTACAATCGGAGCATGGCTATCAACATCGATATCGCGTACGTGGCGCGCCTGGCCAGGATCGACCTCTCTGCCGAGGAACTCGAGCGCGTCGGCGAGCAACTGGGTGGGATCCTCGAGCACGCCGCCCTTGTTCAGCAACTGCCGACCGATGGTGTCGAGCCGACATCCCATCCGTTGCCGATGGTCAATTCGTTTCGCCAGGATCACGTCACTCCGTCGTTGGACAGGGATACGGCTCTGTCGCAGGCTCCTGAGGCCGAAGACGGGTTCTTCCGGGTTCCGCCGACGCTGGAGACAGAGTGAGCTCACCCGCCGATCTCACGCTCGCAAGCAGCGGCTGCTTCGCTGCGGGACGGAACCCTGAGTGCGCGCGAGTTGCTCCAGGCAACCCTCGATCGAGCAACGCTCACCGAAGCCGAACTGCACGCGTATCTGACCATCGATCACGAAGGGGCCAGGGCCGCCGCGACGGCGGCCGACGAGGCGCAGGCTCGAGGCGATTCGATCGGGCCTCTGCACGGCATTCCCGTTGCTGTGAAGGACAACATGGTCACAGCAGGTTTGGAGACCACGGCCGGTTCGCAGATCCTGGCCGGGTACGTTCCTCCCTACGACGCCACCGTGGTCACCGCCCTGAAGGACGCCGGGGCGGTTCTCGTCGGCAAGACCAACCTCGACGAGTTCGCCATGGGCTCGTCCACCGAGAACTCGGGATACGGACCTTCGGCCAACCCCTGGGACACGACACGGGTGCCCGGGGGCTCCTCCGGTGGCTCGGCGGCGGCCGTCGCAGCCGGGTCGGCCATGATTGCGCTTGGTTCGGATACCGGAGGATCGATCCGCCAACCGGCTTCCCTGTGCGGTGTGGTCGGCATGAAGCCCACGTACGGGCTGGTGTCTCGCTACGGGCTCATCGCTTTCGCCTCGAGTCTGGATCAGATCGGGCCATTCGCTCGAACCGTTGAAGATGCGGTGACCACGCTCGAGGTCATCGCCGGGCACGATCCGCTCGATGCGACTTCGTATCGCGGAGGATATCCAAATTATCGGACGTCACTGGGGGAGGGGGTCTCCGGTCTTCGGATCGGCGTGGTCAAGGAGTTGACCGGTGAGGGGATCAACCCGGAGGTCCTCTCGGCGTTCCGGTCGGTCGTAGACGATCTGGCCGACGCCGGCGCAACGGTGACCGAGGTGTCGCTGCCTTCCATGGACTATGCGCTGTCGGCGTACTACCTGATCGCCCCGGCCGAATGCTCTGCCAATCTGGCTCGGTTCGACGGCGTCAGGTACGGGTTGCGCGTCGATGGCGCCACCGTCGAAGAGATGACCGCGAGAACGCGAGCGGCCGGGTTTGGACCAGAGGTGACCAGACGGATTCTGCTCGGCACCTACGCGCTTTCGGCCGGCTACTACGACGCCTTCTACGGCCAGGCGCAGAAAGTGCGCACCCTGGTCATCCAGGATTTCTCGCAGGCCTACGAGCAGGTTGACGTTCTGGTATCGCCGACGAGTCCCATGACCGCATTCGAATTCGGAACCCGCACGGAAGACCCGCTGTCGATGTACCTGGTCGATGTGTGCACAATTCCGTCCAATCTGGCCGGCTCCCCGGGCATCTCGGTTCCGGTGGGCCTCGACGGGACCGGTCTGCCGATCGGTTTTCAGATCATGGCACCTGCCCTCGGAGAAGCAGTCCTCTTCAGGGCGGCGGCTGAGGTTGAGCGGGTCTCTGCCTGGAACGACCGGCGACCCCCGATCGTGGAGGTCGCTCATGAAGTATGAGGCCGTCATCGGGATCGAAACGCATGTTGAACTGGCAACGGAGTCGAAGATGTTTTGCGGGTGTTCCGCTCGCTTCGGGGCAGAACCCAACACCAACGTATGCCCCGTTTGTCTGGGACTTCCTGGTGCTCTGCCGGTGCCGAACGAAAAGGCTATTGAGTGGATTGTCGCCATCGGGCTGGCACTCGGATGCGAGATTGTTCCTCTGTCGCAGTTCCACCGGAAGAACTACTTCTATGCGGACCAACCCAAGAACTACCAGATATCCCAATTTGATGTTCCAGTCTGTTCCGGGGGGAGTCTCACCGTCGAGATCGAGGGCCGGGCTGCCCCGGTGCGGATCAACCGGGTTCACATGGAAGAAGACACCGGCAAGATGATCCACGTCGGCGGCGGCGGCCGCATCAAGGACGCCGACCATTCGCTGCTCGACTACAACCGGTCAGGGGTCCCGCTGGTCGAGATTGTCACCGAGCCCGATCTCTCCACCCCCGAACAGGCCAGGGCATTTACCCAGGAACTGCAGGCCATCGTGCTGGCGCTGGGTGTTTCGGACGCCAAGCTCGAAGAAGGCAGCATGCGTTTCGACGGAAATGTTTCTGTTCGGCCTAGCGGAACCCGCGCCATGGGCGTGAAGGTCGAAGTGAAGAACATGAACTCGTTCCGGTCGCTCGAACGAGCGTTGGCCTACGAGATCGAGCGCCAGACGGTAGCCCTTGAAGCGGGTGAATCGATCGTCCAGGAGACCCGCCATTGGGATGAGTCGGCGGGAGTAACCGGCTCGATGCGGTCCAAAGAAGAGAGCTCGGACTACAGGTACTTCCCGGAGCCGGATCTCGTGCCGATCGCTATCACCGATTCCCGCCGGGAGTCCATTCGAAACGGCTTGCCCGAACTCCCGGCAGCCCAACGTTCGCGGCTCTCCGCTCTTGGTATCGATCCGGCCTCGATCGCCGCGCTCCTGTCCGGGGGTTCGAAGCTCATCGGATTGGTCGATCGAGCCGTGGCCGCAGGAGCCGATGCCAGGACGGTGGCGAATTGGGCGACGGGCGAAGTCACTGCCTTCCTCCGGCGGGAGTCGGTTGATCTGACCGACACGTCGCTGACCGGCGAGCACCTGTTTGAACTCGAGCGTCTCTACGCAGCCGGTGAGCTTTCGTCGACTGCCGCCAAACAGGTCCTGGTCGGGGTTCTGGCGGGAGAAGGCCGGCCCGCTGAAGTGGCACGAGACCGCGACCTCATCCAGGTTTCCGATACGGTCGCCCTGGAAGGCGAGATCGACCGGGTGCTGACCGAATACCCGGACGAATACCAACGGCTGAAGGAGGGGGACCCCAAGGTCGCCGGATTCCTGGTCGGGCAGGTCATGAGGGCCACTGCAGGCAAGGCCGATCCCAAGGTGGTTTCGACCTTGCTCCGACGGAGAGGTTCGGGTTGATGCGGCCGATTGTGTTCGACTGCGACGGTGTCCTGGTGGATTCAGAGGACCTGGCCTGGTCCGCCTGGCGCCGGATCCTGGCCCGGTACGACATTGAGCTGACGGCCGAAGACATCGCCCTTCTGACCGGTCGGACGGATCGAGACGCCCACGTTCACTTTTCGGGCCGCGCGGACTTACCGGACCATGCCGTCTTCTGGGCGGAGCTCTCCGAGGTCACCTTCCGACTGTTTGACCAGTACCTCGAGGCATTCGAAGACGCCGCAGACACTCTGGATGTGCTCAGCAGTCGCGGCGCCGTCATGGCCGTGGCTTCTTCAAGCCCTCGCGAGCGATTGGACCGATCCCTCGCTTCCACCGGTTTGAGCAACTTCTTCGAGTTCACGGTTGGTGGCGATGAGGTGGCCGAAGGTAAACCCGCGCCGGACCTATTTCTGGCGGCCGCCACCGGCCTGGCGGTTGAACCGGAGGCGTGTTTTGCGGTCGAAGATGCCCCGGCCGGAGTCGAGGCGGCGCGGGCCGCCGGTATGACGGTGGTTGCGGTTGAACGAGGCCAGTACACCGTCGCGGATCTCAGAGCCGCGCACCTCGTGGTCCCGCGACTCACGCCTGCCCCATTCCTGGGAGACTGAGCGGAGTGACCGCATCTGCGACACCGGGCACACGGCCGTTAGGCTGTCGGATATGGAACAACTCCCTCTCTTCCTTGGGATCGGCGCCGCAATCCTGGTTGGATGGTGGCTCTTCAAGAAACTCTTCAAATTTGCCCTCTATGCGGGCATTGTCGGAGTGATCGCCTGGTTCTGGTACTTCCAGATCCGCTGATCGCCTGATGTCATTCATCGGCGATGTCCTTCGAGAGGCAATCGATCTCCTTGCTCAGTTTGGTGCCGAGTTGCGAGGAGTGCTCTGGCTGACCCTGGTGGTGTCGCTGCTGGCGACGCTCATCGGGGTGGCGTTCGGGGTGCCCCTCGGGACCGCTCTGGGGCTAGGACGCTTCCGGGGTCGAACACCGTTGCTGGTCGCCGTCAACACCGGCATGGGCATGCCCCCCGTTCTGGCCGGTTTACTGATATTGCTCCTATTGTGGCGAGACGGCCCCCTGGGCTCGTGGGGAATTCTCTTCACACCCCAGGCCATGGTGATCGCCCAGTCCCTGCTCGCCATCCCGATCGCTGCCGGAGTCACAGCCGGCGCGGTGGGGGGACTGTCGCCGGTGGCTCGTGAGCAGCTTTCCGCACTTCGCCTCGGCAGGGCGTCGGCCGGATGGTTGGCCATTCGCGAATCCTGGCCGGGCGTCGCCGCTGCGGTGGCCGCGGCCTTCGGTCGGGTTGTGTCCGAAGTGGGAGCGGTTTTGGTCGTGGGTGGCAATATCGAGGGAGAGACCCGGGTATTGACGACGGCCATCGTGCAGGAAGCCCGGCAGGCCCAGTTTGGTGCGGCACTGGCTCTTGGCATCGTTCTCATGGCGTTGGCTCTGTTGATCAACGGAGCACTGACCTGGCTGCAACTTCGGGAGCGGGTGAACTGATGTCGCTTTCAGCCGGCCGCTACGGAGACGTTCCTGCTTTCCACGCCGACCACCTCCGCTACCCCGTGGACGGCTCGATCGTTTCGGTAGACCGCCTGTCGCTCGAACCAGGTGGTCGTTTGGTCGTTTTTGGCCCCAACGGGGCCGGGAAGACAACCTTGCTGCGGCTGCTCGCCGGGATTCTGCCCGGGCTTGCGCCGATGGACGCTGCCTATCAACCCCAGCACTCGCACATGTTTCGCGGGTCGGCCGGATTCAATCTCGCTCTCGGCCTCGACGTCGAGCAGACGGTCTGGGCCAGAACCCTGGCCGATCGGTTTGGGGTTGATCCGGAGGTCTATCTAGACCCGGCTCGGGCACTCAGTGGAGGGGAACGGCAGCGTTTGTCGTTGGCTCGGACGCTGGCCCGGCCGGAACCCTGGGTGCTTCTCGACGAACCGCTGGCCGCCCTTGATGTCGCCGATCGCATGACCGTGGCGGCAGCCCTGGTCGATAGCCTGGCGGGCAAGGGAGCCATTATCGTCACGCACGATCGGGAGGAAGCTGTGGTCCTGGGTGAGCGTGTCGCCGTGATGGTAGGGGGCAGCATCTTGCAGGAAGGACCGGTGGGCGAGGTGTTTTCCCTGCCCGTCAACGATCGAGTGGCGCGAGCAATCGGGGTGGCCAACGTCCTCGATGGTGTGGCCGATGGCCTCGAGGGGCCACTGTGTTCCGTGCGGGTTGGCCCGCTGCACGTCTGGGGCTTAGGCGAAGTGCAGGTTGGAGCCGCCGCTCGTGTGCTGTTCGGAGCCGAAGCAGTTACGCTATTTCCAGGTCATGAGGTAACGGCCGGATCGGCCCGAAATCGTTGGTCGGGTACGGTCTCCGTCCTGCGAGAAACCGGTCGATTGGTCGAGGTGATCGTCGATGCCGGTTACCCGATTGCGGCTCTCATCACGCCCGGATCCCGGGAGGCTCTGAACCTGGCGCCTGGTGCGCTGGTGACCCTCACCGTGAAGGCCACCGCGGTGAGCGTGATCCCACAATGAAGTGGATGGCCGTGGCGTGGGTGGCCGCTGTGCTCTGTCTGAGCGCCTGTGGTGGTCCTGTCCGAGTGGTCGTGGCAGCCGGAACCACGCTGGTCGACAGCGGGATCATCGATGAGCTCGTATCCCGTTATGAGGCAGAGCATGGGGACGTCGAGCTGAGTGTTGTCGGTGAATCGACTGCCCAGATCCTCGAGCTGGGAAGAAGAGGCGGCGCGGAGTTGCTCATCACCCATGCGCCCGACCTCGAAGCCGAATATGTGCACGACGGTCTGGCCGCTTTGTACGAATCCGTGTTGGAGAGCCGTTTCATTTTGATCGGCCCACCCGAAGCAGCGGCTTTGCCGGCCGACGTCATCTCGGCGTTTCGAGATATCGCCGGTCGGAATGAGCTGTTCGTTAGCCGGTCGGACGGCTCTGGGACGTATGCGAAAGAACTGGAGTTGTGGAACCTGGCGGGAGTCGATCCGTCGGGTCTGCCCTGGTATATCGAGACCGGCCAGGGGATGGGCCCGACCCTGCAGGTGGCGGATCAGCGCCGGGCATTCGTGCTGTCCGAGTTGGGGGCGTTCCTTGCCGCGTCTCGGGTCTTGTCCCTGGAGGAGGTGGTGCTGGCCGACGATCCGGTGCTGGTCAACCCCTATCAGGTCATCGTGGTTGGAGGTACGCCCGTCGAATCAATAGCCGCAGACTTTGCCGCCTGGTTGGTTTCGGGCGAAGGCGCTGAGGCCATCGTCGCCGCCAATCTCGAGTTGTTCGGACAGGTCGTATACGAGCCGGTTGGTCATTGATTGGCTGCAGACGACATACGTCATGCAGTCGCACGCAGCAAAGGCGTGTAGCTTCTCTGCCAATGGTGAAGAAGGAGCTCACGTGAAATCAATCAGCACGGTCCTGTGGTTCTTGATTCTGAGCAGCATGTTGACCGGCTGGATTGCGGTGGTGTTTGCGCTGAATGCGCAAACGGACGCTTTAGCCGGGGCTATCAGTCTGGTGGCGGCCGCACTTGCTTTCGGGCTGCCAACGCTGGCGTTGTTCAATTCCCTTAAGAGATAACCGGTCTCCCCGCTGACGGTCCCCGGTCATCGCACCTAGGGGATCATCAGCACCGGACAGTTGGCGTAGTGTGCGAGACGATCGGCGACCGATCCCATGACGAAACGCTCGATGATCCCGGCGCCTCTCCGCCCGACGACCAGCAGGTCGGCTTCGACTTCGGAGCAGAAGCCGATGATCGTGGCGGCGGGATCTCCTAGCTCCTCGACCGTTTCCACTTCAATCCCTTCGGTGTCGAGATCCTTGACGGTGACGTCTAGCACGCCGTGTTGGGCTTCGTCGAGGGCTTTGGCGAGGGCCGTCGCCGTTGGGGGTGCACCGCCAATTCCCCACCATCCCTCGGGCGGGCGCACCACGGTGATAACAAAGAGCTTGGCGTTGTTGATTTTGGCGATGCTGGCGGCGACATGGGCGGCGCGCAGGCTTCCCTCAGATCCGTCAGTGGCGGCAACCACGACATTCGGCGACCATCCTGGCCATTCCATGGTGCTCCTCTCGGCGGGCTCAAGGTCCACTCTATGCGGTACGGGCGGCCGTGTTTGCGCATAGGCTTTGCACCTTCGTCGCCAAGCGCCACAATGCGTTGAGTCAAGGAGATGGTCATGATTCCCAAAGTCGTCATCGCAGAGTCAATCGCTGCGGCCGGCATTGCGGCGTTGGCGACGCATTGCGAGGTCTTGGACGGGGTCGGTCTCAACCGGACCGATCTGCAAGCTTTGCTCACTGATGCCCAGGCGTTGATCGTCCGATCGGCCACTGTGGTTGATGCCGAACTCATCGGAGGGTCGCACCATCTGAAGGTGATCGGGCGGGCGGGAATTGGCGTTGACAACATCGACGTGGGCGCGGCGACGGCGGCGGGGATCGTCGTGGTCAACGCCCCGCAGGCGAATGTCATCTCTGCCGCCGAACACACGATGGCGCTGCTCCTGGGTCAGGCGCGCCACCTGGCTCGCGCCGATGCAGTGTTGCGGTCCGGGGTCTGGGATCGGAAGTCGTATCAGGGAGTCGAACTCCACGGACGGACCCTGGGAGTCATTGGGCTGGGACGGATCGGTTCCCTGGTGGCCAAGCGAGCGCAAGCCTTCGGCATGCAGGTTCTCGCCTACGACCCGTACATCGGCGCAGACCGCGCTCGACAGTTGGAGGTCGAGCTGGCAGACGGCCTCGACGAGCTCTATGCCCGAGCGGACTTCATAACCATCCACCTCCCGTTGACCGAAGAAACAACCGGCATGATCAACGCAGAGACACTCATGCGGATGAAGCCGGGAGTCCGGATCGTCAACGCATCAAGGGGTGGAATCATCGATGAAGATGCCCTGGCTGCAGCGATTCGCTCCGGACGGGTAGCCGGAGCTGCGCTTGATGTCTTTGCCAACGAGCCGATCACCGAGAGCCCCCTGTTCGATCTTCCGCAGGTCATTGTCACACCACATCTGGGCGCTTCGACGCGGGAGGCACAGGACAAAGCGGGAGTCGATGTGGCCGAAGCTGTAGCCGGTGCGTTGCGCGGCGAGTTGGTCCTGTCTGCGGTGAACGTCGATATCGGCGTCGATGTAACCGAGGAGGTCCGGCGTTTCCTGCCCCTGGCCGAACACCTGGGCCGGGTCTTCGTCGGTGTGGCGAGAGGCCTCCCGGATCGATTGACGGTGCGGGTCGAAGGCCGCCTGGCCGGCTATCACGTCCGCCCCCTTGGCCTGGCCGCTCTCAAAGGTGCCCTCTCAGCCGTCAGTTCGGTGACGGTGTCGTATGTGAACGCCCCCGCCCTTGCATCACGCCACGGTATCACCGTCGTTGAGGAGTCTTCGTCCGAGTCTACGGAGTACGTCTCGCTCGTCCGGCTCACCGGAACGGTTGGAGGGAGAGACATATCGCTGGCCGGAACGATCGGGCGGAGGGCACCGCTCCTGGTCGAGATGTTCGGGTACGAACTCGATCTCCCGTTCTCCCAGTACATGCTCATTGTGAGAAACGCCGACGTTCCCGGCCTCATTGGAAGGGTTGGCACGTTCCTCGGCACCCTGGACGTGAACATCGCCAACATGGTTGTGGGAAGGTCATCGGTTACCGGTGCGGCCGCGATGATGGGGATTGATATCGACCAACCTCTCTCGCCGGACATGGTCGAGTCGGTTCGGAAACTCGAGGGAGTCGAGGAAGCCCGGTTCGTTCAACTTCCCCTGATTTAGGCAACTGGCGGCCGGGCGGCCGTCGGGTTCCCGGCTTGCGCGTTTCTAGATCAGAGTCTGAACGAGCCAACCGGCGGCCAATGCCCAGAGTCCGGCAACTAGATCATCTGCGGTGATGCCAAGAGAACCTTCGAGCCGCTCGGCAGCGGCAACCCCGGGGAATCTCTTGGAGATGTCGGCGATCCGAAAAACCACGAACGCCGTGACGGCCGCCCATCCACTCAGGCCGATCACCGCAAGGAAGGTCCCGGCCGCCTCGTCGACCACAACCCATCCAGGATCGGCTCCGTCAACGGCGAAACGTCGAGTCGACCAGAGGGAGGCTCCGGTCACCACCAAGGTGCCGGCCACCTGGATCTGCCAACCAGCGAGGCCGAGGGCCAGGGCTGCGGGGAGGGCAAAGGCGGCAGCGACCGTCCCGGATCCGACAGGAGATCCGCGGATCTTGCCCAGGAGTAATCCGGTCCCAAACCAGGATGCGACGACACGGTCCACGTCGGCGAGGCTAGCTACTACATTTCGATTATCGCTGTTAGGAGATGTAGTGAAGCCCCGAGACCTGGCGGACGTAGCCACCCCTTCCGACCCACGCCTGCACCCCGACGGACGGTTGGTGGTCTTTGTGGTGTCTCGCGTCAACTTCGACGATGATCGATACGACCGGACCATCTGGTTGTGGGACGGGGAAACGGTGCGGCCCTTTACGCACGGACCCGGCGATAGCTCTCCGCGCTGGTCGCCCGACGGGACCCGATTGGCTTTTCTTCGCACCGGCGCGGGCCGACGACGACACGCCTCAGGTAGCAGTCATGTCCGCTCGAGGCGGGGAGGCCGCCGTCGTCACGAGCCTCCCGCTGGGGGTCGAGAGCCTCGAATGGTCGCCGACTGGAGACCGTTTGATCGCAGTTGGCGTCGACTGGGTCGGAGAATGGGCCGGGCTTGACGAAAAGGAACGCACCCGGAGGCCCCGCCGTATCGATCGAGTCCCATTCCGTTTCGATAACAAGGGTTGGCTGCACGATCGGCGTCGTCATCTCTACGTGATCGATCCCACCTCCACGGAGTCCGTCCGCTGCGTTACGCCGGGCGAGTTCGATGAAGGGCAGCCTTCCTGGCGACCCGACGGACGGGCCGTTGCCTTCCTCAGCGCTCGCCACCCGCAGCGGGGTCTTGATCCAGGACAAGAGGTTCTCGAGGTCGACCTCGAGACCGGTGAGGAGCGACCTCTGGTCGAAAAAGGCCACTGGACTCTCGTCTCCTATCGGCCGGACGGAGTCGTCCACGTGGTCGGGCAACCAGATCCCTGGGCTCACCCACATATCTTCTCTCTGTGGAGGGTTGGTGGTGCCGGGGAGCTCACCGATCTGACGGGACACCTGGACCGGAGTGTCATGACGTATTCCCCGGCCATCAGCCCGGCCGGTCCGCAATGGGTGGGGGACTCGGCGATCACCTGTGTTGAGGATGCCGGTCGCGTCAAAGTGGTCCGGGTCGAGCCGGATGGCACGGTCGACTGGTTGCTCGACGGAGACCGCGTGATCACCGGCGTGAGTCCGAGTGCAGACGGGAGCCGGCTCGCATTTGTCGCGGTGGCTCCCGGCGACCCGGGTGAGGTGCACATGGCCGAGTCCGGGACGGAGCAGCCACTCACCAAACTCAATGAGAGATTCCGGGCGGACGTGCCCCTGGTTGAACCCGAGCACTTCACGGTGATCTCGGAGGGGGAGTCCATCGACGTGTTCGTATACCTACCCCCGGGTGAAGCAACGGTTCCGGTACTGCTCAACATCCATGGAGGCCCGGCGACCCAGTACGGGTACACGTTCCTCGACGAGTTTCAAGTGTTCACCGGTGCCGGATACGGTGTCGTTGCGTGCAACCCCCGCGGGGCGAGCGGGCGGGGTGTCGAGTTCGTCCGAGCCGTACGGGGGAAAGGGTGGGGGACCGTCGACGAGGCGGACGTCACCGCGGCCCTCGATGCCGCTCTGAAGAGGTACCCACGACTCGGGGCCGGCCGAGTCGGCATCATGGGAGGGTCATACGGCGGATTCTTGACGGCGTGGTTGATCGCCCGTCAGGATCGTTACCGGTGCGCGGTGGTGGAGCGAGCCCTGCTCGGTTGGCCGTCGTTCGGAGGAACTTCCGACATCGGGGCCACCTTTGGCCGTATGTACCTTGATGCGGACCTGCCGGATGGGCACGGTCGATTGTGGGAGGCAAGTCCGCTCTCATTGGCTCACCAGATCACTACCCCGACACTGATCGTCCACTCGGAAAACGACTTCCGATGTCCCATCGAGCAGGCTGAACAGCTATTCATGATCCTCAAGAAAGCGGGTGTCGATGCTGAGTTCTTACGATTCCCGGGAGAGGGACACGAGTTGTCCCGTTCCGGGAAACCTCAGCACCGCTTAGAACGATTCGATGCAATCCTCGAGTGGCACCAGCGGTATCTGGCGGAGGACCCGCCAGACCTGCCAAGATAGGTGATTATGGAAGCTTCTCGTGTTATCTGGATGGACGGCGAATTCGTGCCATGGGAAGAGGCGACGGTACACGTTCTCTCGCACGGGCTTCACTACGGGGCGGGCGTATTCGAAGGCATTCGTGCCTACGAGACCCCAACCGGTACAGCGGTGTTCCGGCTGACCGAACACATGGAACGCCTGCACAGATCGGCGAAAGCATACGGGATTCCTTTGCCGTTCGGCGTCGATGAGTTGGTGAAAGCCAGCCGTCAGCTGCTGACCGACAACGATCTCGAGTCCGGTTACCTGCGACCGCTGGTCTTCTATGGTCTCGGCTCGATCGGCCTCAACCCGGCCGGTGCCGAGGTGCGGGTGATCATCGCGGCATGGCGCTGGGGCGCCTACCTGGGCGAAGACGGACTAAAGAACGGGATCAGGACCCGGGTGTCGTCGTGGCGACGGATCGATCAAGCGACGCTCAACACGAACGCCAAAGGAACGGGCGGCTATTTGAACTCGATCCTGGCCAAACAAGAGGCGGTCAGGGATTCCTACGACGAGGCGATCTTTCTCAACAACGATGGTTTCGTTTCTGAGGGGAGCGGCGAGAACATCTTCGTGGTCAAGAACGGCATCGTGACCACACCCCCAGTTTCGGCCGGAATCCTCGAGGGCATTACCCGGGAGTCGGTCATGATCATGCTGCGCGATGCCGGGACTGTGGTCAACGAGGCAAATGTCATCCGATCCGATCTGTACTACGCCGATGAGGTTTTCTTCACCGGCACCGCCGCCGAGGTCACCCCGGTTCGCGAGGTCGACGATCGTCCGGTTGGCGACGGCCGTCCGGGACCGGTAACTCGCATGGCGCAAGACCTCTTCCAGAAAGCTGTGACGGGACGTCTCGAGGCGTACCGCCACTGGCTCGATTACGTATAGAAGGATCGTCAGACTCATGGGTCAGCAACCAAACATCGAGCTCACCGCGAGCGATGCACCTCGTGTTGTCCTGGAACCGGGGGTCGCCCGCCGCGAAGGAGGAAGGCGCCCCGGAGAGATCAACACTCCCGCTGAAGCTGTCTCGGGGGGAGCGTTTGGCCGCCCCGGACCCGACACCGGATGGGTGATGCGGATCGTCAAAGCCACTGAGTTCGATCGCTCCGACGGTGGGATCGACGCGGTCGTGGCGTCCGTGGCCGCCGCACGGGCAGCACACCTCGGGCGGGGGCCATCTTCCTCCGATGTGGAGGTCGCGCTCATCCTGCTCGGATTGCGCCCCGAAGGCATACCCGATGGTGTCGTGTCTCAACTCAGCGCAGCCCGCGCCACATGGTTGCGGAAGGCCGCCCACGAGAGAGTCAAAGGTCGTTCGTTCCTGACCCAGCTATCGCCTGGCCTGCTGAGCGCCGACCCCGAGCGCGTCCGACACCTTCTCAACGTGGCCGGGCTGACGTCGGCGACGTGATGAGCAGTTTCAGGTTCTTGACGGGAAACGTACTCCCGGTGTCTGAACCGGTTGCACCATCCGAGTTGCCGACCCAGCATCTGCCCTGGTGTTTCGGCTGCGGGCCAGAGAACGAACACGGATTGGGAGTCCGGCCAGGTTACGAGGGTGACAAAGTCATCGGGGAACTCGAGTTCGCCAAACGGTTCCAGGGCGGTCCCGGGGTCGTGCATGGGGGAGCGGCGGCAGCTTTCTTCGACGACCTCATGGGTTTTGTCATGATTGCGCATCGGCAGCCTGCCGTGACCGCCAGGCTCGAGATGAACTACCTGCGGCCTATTCCGCTCGGCCTGACGTTGCGGGCAGAAGCCTGGCTTGCCGATCAGGAGGGCCGGAAGTTGTGGGCCGAGGCCGTAGGCTTCGATGACCAGAACATCAGGTACATTGAGGCGCGGGCCCTGTTCATTCCCATCGGCGTCGACCATTTTGCCGGCACCTTGCAGCACATGGACCCGGAGCACCGAGCTCGTATCACCCGCTTCGACAAGGACGAGTACTACCCATGAAAATTGTCCGGATCCGCACCGATGAAGGTATCTCCTACGGGGGCGCAGAACCCGAGGGCATCCGGGTCTACCAGGGGTCGCCCCTGGTGGCCTGGGAGCCGACCGAGGTTGTGGTCCCGTTCGAACAGGCGCACCTCCTCGCCCCGGTGTTTCCCACGAAAGTCGTGGCCGTCGGTAAGAACTACGTGGAGCATGCAGAGGAGATGGGTTCGGATGTTCCCGATAGTCCCATCCTCTTTCTGAAACCCGCCACGGCGGTGATCGGTCCGGGTGTTCCGGTGGTCTATCCGCCCGATTCGGAGAACGTTCACCATGAAGCGGAGCTGGCGGTGGTCATCGGTGCCGTGGCCAGAAACGTCAAGGCCGAGGATGTCCAGAGCGTGATACTTGGCTACACAGCCGCCAATGATGTGACCGCTCGCGATCTGCAACGGCGGGATGGCCAGTGGACTCGCGGGAAGGGCTTCGACACGTTTTGCCCGCTCGGACCGGCGATCGAAACCGAATTGGATCCGCTGGTTGGACTCAGTATTGAGTGCCGGGTCAATGGAGATGTGCGCCAGTCGGGTTCGACGGCCGACATGGTGTTCGGGGTGGCCGAGTTGATCGAATTCATCACCCGGGTGATGACGCTTTTGCCCGGTGACGTGGTCCTCACCGGAACCCCGTCCGGGGTGGGCCCCGTGGTTCCCGGCGACCGGATGGAAGTCGAGATCGAAGGCATCGGCGTTCTATTCAATCCGGTGGGCCGGCTGTGACCGTTCGAGTTCGTATCGCCCCGTCCCCGACCGGGTTCTTGCACGTCGGCAACGCCCGGTCGGCCCTGTTCAATTGGCTCTATGCCCGTCATACCGGCGGCACGTTCATTTTGCGCATCGATGACACCGATGTGGCTCGCTCCGACCAGGAATATGAAGACGACGTTCTGGCCGGACTGGCCTGGATGGGCCTCGATTGGGATGAAGGTGTCGGCGTGGGAGGCACGCACGGAACCTACCGGCAGAGCGATCGACTTGATCGTTACGCGGAGGTCGCCGGCCAGTTGCTGGCCGGCGGCGATGCCTATTACTGCTTCTGCACGCCGGCCGAGTTGGATGAGCGCCGCAAGGAGGCGCAAGCCGAGGGGCGGCCCCCCGGCTACGACGGACGGTGCCGGCTCCTCGATCCGGCCGAGTCCCTTCGGCGCAAGGACCAGGGTGAAGCGGCCGTGATTCGCCTGGGCGTACCCCGCCCTGGCGTAACCACGTTCGAAGATATCGTGCGAGACGAGGTTCGCTTCGACCATGATGCGATCGATGACTTCGTGTTGGTTCGGTCGGACGGGGGTCCCACCTACCACCTGGCTTCCACCGTCGACGATGTTGACTACGAAATCACCCACGTTGCCCGGGGCGAGGACCTCTTGCCCTCCACCCCGAAACACATTCTCATCACCCAGGCAATGGGAGGAACCGTCCCGACGTACGCGCATCTTCCGTTGTTGTTCGGTCCGGATGGGAAGAAGCTCTCGAAGCGCCACGGCGATGTTTCACTGAAGGCATACCGGGAGGGCGGCTTTCTGCCCGAAGCCATGTTCAACTACATGTGCCTGCTCGGCTGGTCCTTTGAGGCTGAAACCACGGTCTTCACGAGGGAGCAGGCCATCGAGCGGTTCGACCTCTCAGCCGTCTCGAAGAACGCCGCCGTGTTTGATCCCGAGAAGCTCGAGTGGATGAACGGGGTCTATATCCGAGAACTGGATTCCGCCGACTTCGTCGATCGAGTCATTCCGTTCGTCGAGAACGACCTGGGTCGGGAGCTGTCCGGGGCGGAACGCGAGCAACTGATTGCGTTGGGGCCACTGGTCCAGGAGCGTGTCAAGTTGCTCACCGGAGTTCCCGAGATGATGAGTTTTGTTCTGACTACCTCGCTGACCTACGACGAGAAGTCATGGCGCAAAGTCATGGAAACGGAGACGACTCCGTCTGCCCTCGATGCTGCGATCGATCGCCTGGTCGCCGTTGGGGAGTGGACGGCTGCGGCCATCGAGACGGAGCTCCGCGCCATGCTCGATGAGCTGGAGCTCAACGCTCGCAAGGGTTTGCAGCCTGTCCGTGTGGCCACGACCGGATCGACGGTCAGTCCGCCCCTCTTTGAGACCCTCGAGGTTCTCGGTCGCGACAAGACCCTCGATCGGCTCCGCTCTGCTCGCGCAAGGCTCTAGAACCGCTCTCACGCAAGTTCGGCCAAGCCAGACCCTGCGCTACCATGCCGTCCGGTGCTGGCCCCGTCGTCCAGCGGCCTAGGACGTCGGCCTTTCAAGCCGGTAACGCGGGTTCGAATCCCGTCGGGGCTACCAGGCGAAACTCCTGCTCAGCGGGGGTTTCTGCGCGTTTGGAGTTCGGTTGGTGGGGTGGGATCCATATCGCCCCGGTCATTTGTTCCGCTTGGGCTTTTGCAGTCACCGGGAGGGGTCGTCTCTAGGTCGGCGAGGCTCCGGTCGGCGTGAATATGAGCGAGTGAAAAATCAGGTTATGCATCGTGGAACTGACGGTGGATTGCTGATGTCGGGCGGCGTTTGGAGCTCGCCTGCTAGTAACATTTTGTCAGAGGCGAAGGTGGTCGGCTCCGTGCGACAAGACCGACCGGATGGTTCCTTCTGCTTTGGCGGCTCCGTGCCTCGCGACCGCTCCCGTACACCGACTCCTGGCGTTATATCCGGTCGGATCAGTCCATCAGATGGGAGCCGCAATCATGAATCGCAGGTCCTTCACCGTTCTCCTGTCTGGAGGTTTCGGCAGTGTGCTCGCGCTGCATCACGCGGGCACCGGGCGGGATGTCTGTCGTATTTCCGGGCTTGTCGTGGGTCTATTGGTTGTGAAGGAGAAACCACACTTTGCTTAGGACAACGACATCGTTTGAACAATTCTGTGGCGACGTGCAGCCGAGATTGAGGCATGCGTTCGCTGCTCGGTACGGGTATTCCGATGGGGCGGATGCGGCGGCAGAGGCTCTGGCGTACGCATGGGAGAATTGGGATCAGGTGGGTGGAATGGAAAACGCCACCGGCTACCTCTATCGGGTGGGTCTGAGCAGAACTCGCAGGATCCGTCGTGCGACACCTCTTCTGGCGGCGGTGCCACCTGGGGGATCCCGGACGTCGAGCCCGGGCTTCCAAATGCGTTGGCCTCGTTATCTAAGAACCAACGTGTTGCGGTGACGCTGATAATCGGTTTCGGCTGGAAACTGCAAGAGGTGGCGGAACTGCTGGGTGTGTCCAAATCAACCGTGCAGAGCCATATCGATCGTGGAATGAAGAAGTTGCGAGCGAGGATCGGAGAGGCGTCATGAGGACTATTGAGGAGCAGGTTCGCCTCTACGCCCGGTACGCGGATGAGACGCTGCCGTGGGTTCACCCCAGCGCGGCGATATCCGCCGATAAGGTGCGGGAAATCCGGCTGGTGCCAATTCCCAAGCGGGAGCGACCGAGACCCTGGGTTGCGTTTGCTGCAGCCGCTGCTGTGATCGTAATCGCAGGGGGGATTGTTGTCCTGTCCATCAATCTCGCAATGGTCGCGCCTTCGAATCCAGTGGCCGACCTCACAACAATCACGACGGCGTCAATTACGGTTCCTTCGCAAAGTGGGCTGACCTGGCCGACGTCGATCAACAAACCCATCCTGGCGCCGGCATCGATCACCGATGCTCCGCTGCCTCACGGAGCAGACATCGCCTTCACATCTGAGGACGCGGGTTCCAATTCGTTGGTTGTCGTGAGCGGCGACCAGTTGCGCTTCGTAACGACGAAGCGAGCCCTCTGGGCTGTATTGAGTCCCGACGGACGTTACGTCGCCTACGCAACCGTCCCTTTTGAGGGGGACCGCTTCGCCGTCGTGGATCTCACGACCGGCAAGACCATTGTTGACGAGCATGTCACGATCCCTCGGGGAGCCAGCGACGGAACCGAAGCTCAGACGAATGACCTCCAGTGGAGCGCCGACGGTCGACGCCTCATACAGCTGATTCACGACACCTCCACCTTCGAACAAACCGTGGTGCGGGTCTGGGAAATCAGCGACGAAGGGATGGTTCTGTTTGCGTCACTCGAGAGGCTACCGGGCAACTTCATGGCAGTCAGTCCGGACGGTTCGACGATCGCAGCCGAGTCAGAAGGCTTCGTCGCCCTATCGAGCGTCGACCACGAGATCTGGTCGCAGACTTCAGTCGCCGCTTTGCCCCCGGATGTTACCGCTCGAGCCACAGATGAGTTTCCGCTCCCGACCTACGCGAAGTATCGGTGGTCACCGGACGGCGAGACTATCTCCTGGGTTGAATCGAATTGGGCAGGCCCCCGGGCCGTGCAGCTTGACGTTGTGAGGTTGGCGACCTCCTCGTGGTCGTCGCGGCTGATCCCCGATGCTAGAGAGGCGTCGCTGGTCGGCTGGCACGACACCGCACCAATCCTGGAACGGACCTCAACGACCGGCGCGGTTCAACTGATCAGACTCAACGCCGATGGCAAAGCCCAGGTTCTGACCACTCTCCAAGGAGTAATGGGAGCGTCGGTGGCTCAGGACCGGGTGCCATGAGGTTCTCCTCTTCTGACTCGCCCGACCCTCACCGGGTCGTCTGACCACCACCCATAGCGCGGCAACACATTGATAAGGAGCTTAAACCCGTGAACCGCTCGTCTTTGTCTCGACTTGTTCCATTGGTGTTGGTCGTCACGGCGTGTGCTGCTGGGTCCGGCGCCCGATCCACGACCACGGATCGGCCGGTTGCGTCGACAACCGTGCCCGCTGACCCGACGGTCTTGCCGGGTGAACCATGGATCGCCTATCAGGGGAGTAGCGCGGGCGAGAAGGTATTTCTTATCCGGCCCGACGGCACGGGAGCACATTCACCAACCCTGGATATCTCAGGTGGAGATCAGACCAACCCCGATTGGTCGCCGGACGGCAAGCGGCTCGTGTTCGGGGTCACCGACCGGGGAATCGACGATCTGTGGGTTGTCGACGCTGACGGAACCGGAGCCCATCGACTCTTGGACTGTGAAGCTCCCTGCGTGTGGATCGACGACCCGTCGTGGGCTCCCGATGGGAGCACGATCGTCTTCGACAGGATGACCGAGGAGTCGGGTGCTGGTCGTTCGACGCTCGAAGTGCTCCATCCGAATAGCGACGAGGTTGAGGTTGTGCTCACTGCAGGCCCGAACGACTTCTTCGCAGGGCCGCGATGGTCGCCCGACGGAGACTCGATCGTCGTCGAGGTTGTGCACCGGTCCGGTCCGGCGATCGACGATGACGTCACCGGAGTGACCCTTTCGATCGTCGGCCTGGGGACGACACCACCCAGTCTTAGCTCCCTCACTGCACCCGAGCTGTTTGCTGCCACAGCAGACTGGAGCCCGGACGGAAACCTGATCGTATTCTCGGCGATCGCCGAACCTGATGATGAGGCGCCGGACCTCTTCACAATCCATCCGGACGGGTCGGGATCGACTCAGGTGACGTACCTCGCTGCGGATGGAGGCGGCGCAGTGCAGCCCTCTTTCACGCCGGATGGCCGACACATCATCTTCATCGCCCAACAAGGACCGGGTGGTGCCTACGTCATGGCCACCGTCAGGTCGGACGGTGGCGGCCTTGGTCCGGCGACCAGCTCCGGGTATCGATCCGGAGCTCATCCTCGTATGCGGCCGAACCCCTGACCGAGCGCACCTCGTTGGTGTCCCATTCGCGATCAAGTCGATAGCTCGCGAAGATCGTCAACCGTGGGCTCGGGGCTACCAAATAGGACTCTCCCAACGGTCTTCATGAGCTTCTTGGAACTCGGTACCTCAGTCCGTTTCCCGGGCGGTTTCCAGAGGTAACGATTAGGGTCCTACCACCGGCTTGCTCGACGCGCCGGGTGGCGAAGGGAGCGAATTCGTTGACATCGAACCGAACGCTGTGGATCCTGCAAACCGTTTTCGGCGTGTATTTCGTGGCCGTCGGCATCCTGCATTTCATCGTCCCGGAGGGTCTCCCGAACCTGATGTCCTGGATGTATGAGTTGTCCGACGGCTTGCACGTCGCCAGCGGCATCGCCGAGATCCTCGGGGGGCTGGGCCTCATTCTGCCCGGACTCACCAGGATCTACCCAGACCTCACAGTTCTCGCAGGTTTTGGCCTCGTGGCGGTGATGATCGGTGCGGCCATCTGGCATGCCGGCCGTGGAGAGCCCTCGAACATTGTCAATAATGTGGTGCTGGCTGCCCTGGTTGGCTACGTCGGATACGCCCGCTGGAAAGTGACGCCGCTCGCCGGCCGCGCAGCCGTTTGACCGATAGCTAGCCGGTCGACCGCGCGGCCAGGACCCGGAGTTTGTCGACCAGCGAAGGGTCTCCTACCGCAGTCAGGCGGTCGCCTGGTGCGCGCCCCCAGATGAAGAGATCGAGATCGCTTGCCGTTGCGCGCAGGACTGTGGTTGGTTGGTCCGTCTCTTCGAACACGATGCCAGGCTCGTTCCGGTACTCGGTGCCCGACTCGGAGCTCGTTCCGGACCAGGTGATGAAGCGCATCGACCAGGAACCCGGTTGGTCGGTGCACTCGAGGGTCAGGGTGTCTGCGGTCTCTGTCGCGCTGGCCCATCCGGGATACCCCTCCATCATGATGGTCAAGACCTCGTCGATGCCGTCGGCGGCCAACCCGGCCTCGACCGGATTGACGATGCCATGGCCGAGCTCCGCATCGACCCGGTGGATCGCGGTTTCGTGAGCCATACGTCGATACCAAAACCCGACCGTCTGATCAGCGGGGTACCAGGAATACACCGGAATGGAAGGGTCGGTATTCGCCAGGGTCTCCAGAAGCAAGTCGGAACCGGCCCGAAACCAGTCGATCAGCCGATGCTCAGGAGGTTCGGCCAGGTCGGGCCCTCCATCCATCCGACCCTCCCGAACGATCTGCTCTTTCTGGCGTTGGACCGCACCGGTATGCCCGACCACATTGCGCACCGTCCAGCCGGGACAGCTCGGAACTGCCGGGTCGAGCCCGAGCGTGGCGGCATCGGCCAGGGCGGCGCTGTCGCGGCGTATGGCCGCGAGGTAGGAGGTCCAGTTCATCAAGGCTGCCACGATACCCCGTCGATCCCGGGGTTGCCCGTAGCAGTTGACCGGACCGGGTGCATCGGCCAATATCAGACAACGACCTGCCACGGGAGGGCTCATGACCGGGCACGATGAGGAGAACCGAACCGAAGAACAGGATGTCGACCATGAGAATGGGTCGGGACAACCCGACGAGGTCACTCCACCTTCCGGTGTGGGCATTCCCGCCCGGCTCGAGTCCGATGTGAGAAGGTCCCAGCGGAAGAAGCTGAAGCGCTCCTTTTACGAAGCAGAACTGGTCCGCCTTCAGGAGGAACTGGTCAAACTCCAGTACTGGATCAAAGAGAATGGCCTCAAGGTGGTGGTGCTCTTCGAAGGGCGCGACGCGGCCGGCAAAGGGGGCGTGATCAAGCGCATCACGGAGCGGACCAATCCCCGGATCGTTCGCGTGGTTGCCCTCGGCACCCCGAGCGACCGGGAGAAGACCCAGTGGTACTTCCAGCGCTACGTGCCTCACCTCCCGGCTGAAGGCGAGATGGTGCTTTTCGACCGGAGTTGGTACAACCGGGCCGGCGTCGAGCGGGTGATGGGGTTCTGTACCGATGAGGAGTACCGCGAGTTCCTGCGGTCGTGTCCCGAGTTTGAACGGATGCTGGTCCGCTCCGGAGTGATCCTTCTCAAGTACTGGTTCTCGGTCAGCGATGAAGAGCAGGAACGCCGGTTCCACAAGCGTATGCAGGACCCCCGGCGTCGGTGGAAACTCAGCCCGATGGATCTCGAGTCGAGAATGAAGTGGCTGGAGTACTCCAAGGCGAAGGACATCATGTTCTCGCACACCGACATCAAGCAGGCGCCCTGGTACGTGGTCGATGCCGACGACAAACGGCGGGCTCGCCTGAACTGCATCAGCCACGTGCTGTTGCAGATCCCGTTTGAGGACATCACACCGGCCCCTATCGGACTGCCGCCGCGGCCGCCCGAAACCGGCTACGTGCGCCCGCCGATGGAAGACCAGACCTTCGTTCCCGACAAGTACTAGGTACGACTGGGATGGGAGCGCAGTCGGTGGGCGGCGGGCGCTCGCCTGACGTCTGACCGGAGCAGCAGCCAACGCAGCGTTCGCTGGAGCGGGGAGCGGAGGCGGAGGCCCCGATCCCACTAGCCTCGGGTCGCGATGCACGTTGCTAGTCGGTCGTCCTCCGCATGTTGAAATTCATCCTCAAGCGAACCGTTTCCGGCATGGCGGCGCTGCTGCTCTTCACCTTCCTGATGTTCTTCTTGATCGAGGTATTACTGCCCGGCGACTACGCCACGCCCTTTCGCCTCTCGATGACCGGCGAAGAGATCGCCGCGTTCCGCGAATCCTTGGGCCTCGATCGTCCGCTTCCGGTCCGGTATTGGTTGTGGTTTCGGAATCTGTTGACCAGCGGCCTCGGTCAGACCACCTTCCAGGCGGTGGCGGTCTGGAGTTGAAATCCGTCATTCCACCGACCGTGCTTGTCTTCGTGATCGGCCTGGGAATCGCGTACCTGCTCGGGAGCTGGTTGGGAAGGGTGACCGGGTGGCGCCAAGGATGGAAATCCGACGGGATCACGCTGGTCGGTATCGCCACCTACACGCTGTTCCCGCCTTTCCTGGGTTTCCTGATCGTCAGATTCCTCGGCAATCGCGTCTGGGATCTTCGCAATCTGCTCGTGGCCGATCCGCGGGGAACCTGTGGATCGGGGCTCCGGTGACGGAGCAGGAAGTCATGTGGACCATGGTGGTCACCGTTGTGGTGATCGCCGCGCTGTATGCGGTCGTCGGTTCGTGGGTAGCGCGCCGCAAGAACCTGAGGATGTTGAGCTTGCCGGCTTTTGTAGCGATCGCGGCAGCTTCGTATGGCTGGTGGGTCTACCGCAGCATCGATCCGTACGCTTTGGACATTCTCTTTGAGGCGTCGTTGGCCATCCTCGCCTTTCTGTTGCTCTCCTACGGAGAATTCATGCTCGTCATGCAAACGTCGATGGCGTCGGTGATTCACGACGACTACATCCTGGTCGCCCGGGCCAAAGGGATCCCCGATCGCCAGGTGCGTGACCGGCACGCCGCTCGCAATGCCTTGCTGCCACTCCTCAGCCGGTTTGCAGTGAGCTTGCCGTATCTGTTGACGGGTTTGGTGATCATCGAGCGAGCCGTGGGATGGCCGGGTCTTGGCTCGTTCCTCTTTCGGGCGGTGGATGCCCAGGACATGCCGGTCGTTCTGGACACTCTGGTCGTGATCGGGGTGATCACCCTGGTGGTGCGACTGGTGATGGAGGTAGTGACGGCGGTCTTGGATCCGCGCATCCGGATCCAGAGCAACGGCGGTGCGCTGTGAACCGGGAGACCGTTCGGGTCGGATTCGTGCGACTCCGCGTTCGGGCCATGGTGCGCGGCTCGAGAGTCTTTTGGCGGGAGTTCTCGCACAATCGGTTGGCGGTGGCCGGCGTTGTCCTCATTGCGTTGTTCGGCCTCATGGCGATCAGCCATCCCATCCTGATGAAGTACTTCTGGTCGGGTTCCGTCTACAACCCCCTGACCGGATTCGACCATACGTTGGTCCATCCGGCCGGTCCGTCACCAACCCACTTGTTGGGGACCGACAACCTCGGGCGCGATGTGCTGATCCATGTTGCTGGCATCCAGCGGTTCGACCTGGATGCTGGCCATGACGGCTGCACTGACCACCGCAGTTGTGGCGATGCTGATCGGAGCCATGGGTGGGTACTACCGGGGGTGGATCGATTTCGGTCTGACCCATGTGTCTGATGCCTTCTTGCTCCTTCCTGCGCCGATCTTCCTCCTGATCCTGGGAACCGGCAATCTGATCGATCTCGGTCCGGTCAGATTCGGATTGATCTATGGCCTGATCACCGGACTGGGCGCCGGTGCCATCGTTCTCCGTAGTCAGGCGCTCAAGGTGATGGCGCAGCCGTTCGTGGATGCCACCCGGGTGGCGGGTGGCCGGGGCCGCCACATCATCTTCCGTCATTTGCTGCCGCACCTGTTTCCCCTGGCGGCGCTCTACATGATGCTGGCGGTCGTCGGGGCGGTCGTGGCGGACGGGTTTGCGGCGTTCCTGGGACAGACCAGGTCGTTGGTCAACTGGGGAACGATGGTCTACTACGCGATCGAATTCGGAGCCAATTTCGGCTCTCAGGTCCCGTGGAATGCACTGATCGTCCCTGCGGTTGCT
>CAVQSB010000001.1:0-75310 GCA_963715305.1 uncultured Actinomycetota bacterium | reverse complement strand
CGTCGCTTCGGGATGGCACCGGTCGGCGTGCGCAAGAGTTACTACGGTGACGAGGATGCTCTCATCATGTGGGTTCACGACATAGACCAGCCGCTTTTCGGTGGCCGGCTCGAGGAGATCAGGAGCAGCGTGCCATGAGTCTCGAACCGACGGTTCTAGCGTTTGAGACCAGCTGCGATGAAACAGCCGTGGCCGTGGTGCGCGGTACGCGTGCGCTCTCCAACGTTTTGTCATCGCAGATCGACATGCACTCCCGTTTCGGGGGCGTGGTCCCCGAAGTGGCTGCCCGCGCTCATGTTGAGTCGATCCGCTCCCTCACCCATCGGGCAATCAGTGAAGCGGGTGTGCATCCCGACGATCTCGACGGCATCGCCGCCACCCAAGGGCCGGGCTTGGTTGGTGCCCTGCTGGTCGGCTTTTCATTCGGCAAGGCAACGGCGTGGGCCAGACAGCTTCCCTTCGTCGGAGTCGACCACATGGAAGGCCACCTCTTTGCCCCCCGCCTTGAGTACGACGAGTTCGTTCCCCCGGCCGTTGTGGTTCTGGCCTCGGGAGGGCATAGCCAGATCGTGCATGTAAGGGATTGGGGTGACTACGAGGTTCTGGGGCGTACGATCGATGATGCTTCGGGTGAGGCCTTCGACAAGCTGGCCCGGTTCATGGGTCTCGGCTATCCGGGTGGACCGGCCATCGACCGTGCTTCAACCCATGGCAACCCAGACGCGGTTCGCTTTCCCCGAGCTCTCCAGGACGACCGCTACAACCTCTCGTTCTCCGGGCTGAAGACCTCGGTCGTCACGTTCATCAAGAAGTCGGTTGCGAGCAACACCCTTCCGCCGCTGGCCGACGTGGCCGCCTCGGTCCAGGAAGCCATCGTTGATGCTCTGGTCGCTAAGACCTTCAACGCGGTTGATGACACGGGAGTCAAGATGGTTGGCGGCGGTGGGGGAGTCCTCGCCAACCGCCGGTTGCGGGTGCGTATGCAGGAGGAAGCCGACCGTCGCGGTGTACGGCTCCTTCTTCCCTCGCAGGTGCTGTGCACCGACAACGCCGCCATGATTGGCGCAGTCGGATCGCACTGGTTGTCCGAGGGTGTCTACACCGCCTGGGACGGGGAGGTTGATCCGTCGATGTCGCTCGACATCCGATGACCGGAGGCGGTCTGCGGGTCGGTCGGATTTTCGGCATACCGATCGTCATCGACACCTCGTGGCTGGTGATCTTCTTTCTGATCGTCTTCTTCTTCTGGGCGGATCTGGTCGATGCCCAGGGGCGAGGGTTGATGGATCCGCTCGGAGGGCCCTCGCTGTGGCTGGCCGCCTTCTTCGGAGCTTTCCTGTTCTTTGCGAGTGTGCTGGTGCACGAACTGAGCCATTCGGTAGTTGCGGTCAGACGGGGTACAACGGTGCGGAGAATCCGGCTGTTTGTTTTCGGCGGGGTCTCGGAAATCGAATCGGAAGCGGCTACGCCGCAGGACGAGCTTGCGATCACGATTGCAGGTCCTGCCTCGTCGTTTGCCCTTGGGGCGTTGTTCCTGGGTTTGGCAGCGATCGTCGGTGATCGATCAGCCTTCGACCAGCTGTTTGGCCGGTTGGGATGGATCAACGTTCTCTTGGGAGGATTCAATCTGCTTCCCGGGTTTCCGCTCGACGGTGGTCGGGTGTTGCGCTCGATCGTGTGGCGAACCACCGGCGACTACCACCGGGCCACCCAGATTGCCGGCAACGGCGGCCGGGTTGTTGCCGGCGGGATGATCGCCGTTGGGGTATTGAGCGTCTTCTTCCGGGGCGATTTCGGGGGGTTGTGGTGGATCGTGCTCGGCTGGTTCCTGTTCCAGGCCGCCGGGGCGGCGCTCACCCAACTGACGGTCCAGGAGGGACTCAGTGGCGTGGTCGCCGCCCAGGTCATGACCCGCACACCGCTGGTCGTCGACGCCAACCTGACGCTGCAGCAGGTGTTCGACGATCATTTCATGGCGAACAACGTCTCCGCTTTCCCCGTTCTTCAGGAAGGCAGAGTGCGGGGGTTGATCTCGCTCAAACAACTCGGTGAGGTCCCTCGTGACCGGTGGGATGAGGTGCGTGTTTCCGACACGATGCAGGTCCTGCAACCGGAGGATGCCGTTGGTGCGGACACACCTGCCGAGGAGGTCTTGACCAAGTTGAGTGGAACCGGTCAGCGCGTGGTCGTGGTGGAGGACGGAAGGCTGGTCGGCGTCGTCGCGGCCAGCGATATCACCCGGTGGATGCAGCGGCAATCGCTTTCGTGACCTGGTTGATGGTTATCGTGGGGCCACGCTGACGGAGTGGTTGTGAAGGAGTGGTTGTGCTCGAGATAGGTGCCTATTTCCTGGGGCTGGGAGCCGCGACCGGTCTCCTGACGATGGTGTGGATTGTCAGCGTTGTTCGCAAAGACGCCAGCATTGTCGATCCGTTCTGGCCCCTCGTGTTCATCACGCTCGGGGCAACCTATCGATTTGCCAGCGACACTGAATACAGCGCCCGCCCGGCGGTAGTACTCGGCCTGCTCTTCATCTGGGGTGTGCGGTTGTCTGTCTACCTGTTCTGGCGAAACGCCGGGAAGGGAGAGGACTATCGCTACCGGGCAATGCGGAAGCGGCAAGGTCCCCGCTTCCCGGTCAAGAGCCTCTTCACCGTGTTCTGGCTGCAAGCCATGCTTGCGTGGATCGTCTCGCTCCCCTTGCTGGCGGCTGTGGATGGAACCAATGCCTGGGGATTATTCGACTATCTGGGCCTGGCGTTCTGGGTTATTGGATTCTCTTTCGAGGCCGTCGGCGACTTCCAACTGTCCCGATTCAAAGCAGACCCATCCAACCAGGGCAAGGTCATGGATCAAGGCGTGTGGGCCTTTACCCGCCATCCCAACTACTTCGGCGACTTCATGGTGTGGTGGGGCTTCTTCCTCTTCGCTCTGGGCGCTGGTGGATGGTGGTCCTTCGCCGGACCCCTATTGATGAGCGTCCTTCTCATGCGCGTCTCCGGTGCCGCCCTGCTCGAGAAGAAGCTCGGCAAGACCCGTGAGGGCTATCCGGAGTACGTGCGGACCACCAACGGATTCTTTCCAGGACCGAAGAAAAGGGCCTAGCGGCCGTAGGCCGCCGCCACCAGCTTCCAGACCGCTTCGCTCCCAGCTTCCAGCCAGACCAGTAGATGTCTTCGTCGGCGGTCGCTGGTCGCTGGTTTGCGAAATCCCCGGTTGCGGGTGGTTGTGACCCGATAATCGGGTCCGCATGATGCATTTGATGACCGTGAGCAATGGACGGCACTCTTTCACATCACCGGAGATCCACGAACTTGCAGCCCAGGTGAATGGGGCCTCATGGTTCTGGCTGGACGTTGATGAGGTCGAAAGCGAGCTCGTCGAGGAGATTGGACGTTTGTTCTCGTTGAACCGGGTGGGTCTCGACGACGTGCACGCCATCTCCGAGTTTCCTAAGGCTGATGACTACGACGATCATCTGTTCTTCTCATCACACAGCCCGGCTCTTATCGGAGATCGGTTGACGACCGCTGAGCTCGACGGGTTCCTTTCGGACAGGTTCTTGATCACCTTCCACCGGGATCAGATTCCGGGAGTCGACTGGACCCGTGATCGGGTACTCCAGGCAGAGGATCTTTCGTCTGTGCGGCCAGACGTGCTTCTAGCCGGCATTCTCGAGGCGGCAGCCAGGAGGTCGCTGCAACTCGTCGACGGTCTGGAGGCTCAGATATCGGATCTTGAGTCGCGTTCTGTTTCCGGAGACCCCGCCGTCGTCGGGATGGTGCAGGCTTTCCGGCGAGATGCGATCGTGCTGCGTCGCGTGCTGGCGCCTGACCGCGACATGGTGCGCAACCTCATGCATGAAGGCATGCCGGGTATCGATGATCGGGCCCGGCGTAGGCTCGACAGCGTATACGACGACTGTTACCGGGTCGTCGAGTCGCTCGACATGGCCAGAGCGCTGCTCGCCTCCGTGCTTGAAACGTATCGGAGCACTGTGGCGGAACGGATGAATGAGGTCATGAAAGTACTGACCGTTTTCTCCGCGATCATTCTCCCGCTTTCCCTCCTGGCCGGAATCTACGGTATGAACTTCACCAACATGCCGGAGCTCAACCAACCGTGGGCGTACTTCGCTTTGCTCGGCGTCATGACCGCCATTGCGATCGGCCTCTGGTTGTACTTCTCCAGGCGTGGCTTCATCGGTGGGCCGCGGCTTCCCAGGGTTGATCGGGTCGTTGGACGGGGCCTGGCCGGGCTCTTCCATGTGACCACGACGCCTGTGCGAGGAATCGTGCACTGGCTCATTGAAGATCCGGATCGACCGAAGCCGTAGTTTCTCGTCCCCAGTTTTGTATCCCGGTTGCCGAGCATTGAGTGCTGCGTACTGGCTACTCTGGGCTCGCGAACCCCGGTTAGCACTCTGGAGAAGAGAGTGCTAGAATCTGGCACTCAGAGCCATGGAGTGCTAACCCGAGTGAAGGAGGGGCTCCGCTATGAAATTGAAGCCATTGGGCGATCGTGTGGTCGTCAAGGCCAAGGATGATCAAGATGCCCGCACCGCGTCTGGTCTGGTAATACCCGATACGGCCAAAGAGAAGCCACAGTTGGGTGAGGTGCTGGCCGTTGGGCCCGGAGAGGTCAACGACCAGGGAGAACGTACCCCCATGGATGTCAAGGAAGGCGACACGGTCGTCTACTCGAAGTACGGGGGCACCGAGATCAAGTTCGAGGGCCAGGAGTATCTGATCCTCTCGTCTCGCGACCTGCTCGCGATCATCGCCTAAGAAATCAGGAGGATTTACGAATGGCTGCAAAGGAGTTGCGCTTCGATGAAGATGCCCGCCGGGGCCTCGAAGCCGGAGTAAACAAGCTGGCCGACGTGGTGAAAGTCACGCTCGGACCCAAGGGTCGTAACGTCGTATTGGAGAAGAAGTGGGGCTCTCCCACGATCACCAACGACGGGGTGACCATCGCCAAAGAGATCGAGCTGGAGGATCCCTACGAGAACATGGGCGCCCAGCTCGCCAAAGAAGTCGCCACCAAGACCAACGACGTGGCCGGTGACGGAACCACCACTGCGACGGTTCTGGCTCAGGCCATGGTGAAGGAAGGCCTTCGGAACGTGGCCGCCGGGGCCAACCCGATGGAACTGAAGCGCGGGATGGAACAGGCGGTCGTCAAGATCGTCGAGTTCATCGGCGACTTCAGCCGCGAGATCACCTACCGCGACGAGATCGCCCATGTGGCCGCCATCTCGGCTGCCGACAACACGATCGGCGAGAAGATCGCCGAAGCGATGGACAAAGTGGGCAAAGACGGTGTGATCACCGTCGAAGAAGGCCAGACCTTCGGCATCGAGCTCGAGTTCACCGAGGGCATGCAGTTCGACAAGGGATTCACCTCCCCGTACTTCATCACCGATCCCGATCGCCAGGAAGCGGTCCTCGAGGATGTGTACATCTTGATCGCCAACCAGAAGATCACCGCAGTCAACGACATGCTGCCGGTTTTGGAGAAGGTCATGCAGACCGGCAAGCCGGTCATGATCCTGTCCGAGGACGTCGAAGGAGAGGCTCTGGCCACGCTGGTGGTCAACAAGATCCGCGGCACATTCGCTTCGGTCGCCGTCAAGGCTCCCGGATTCGGTGAGCGGCGGAAGGCCATGTTGCAAGACATCGCCATTCTCACCGGCGCCACCGTCATCTCCGAAGAGGTCGGCTTGAAGCTCGAGAACGTGTCTTTGGACATGTTGGGCCGGGCCCGCAAAGTT
Organism: uncultured Actinomycetota bacterium; assembly: GCA_963715305.1. Classification (GTDB taxonomy): domain Bacteria; phylum Actinomycetota; class Acidimicrobiia; order Spongiisociales; family UBA4744; genus UBA4744. The sequence continues at coordinate 69,537 of CAVQSB010000001.1, read as the reverse complement.
GTCGTTACCAAGGACGACACGACCATCGTCGAAGGTGGCGGTTCCGACGCCGACGTAAAGGGCCGGATCAAGCAGATCCAGCGCGAGATCGAAAACTCGGATTCCGACTGGGACCGCGAGAAGCTCCAGGAGCGCCTCGCCAAACTGGCCGGCGGTGTTGCCGTGATCAAAGTCGGTGCGGCCACCGAGGTCGAGTTGAAGGAGAAGAAGCATCGGATTGAGGATGCGCTTTCTGCAACTCGGGCCGCAGTCGAAGAGGGCATCGTTCCCGGTGGTGGCGTGGCGCTGCTGCGGGCCCAGGATGCACTCGACAAGGTCCGTGGCGGAACCGGTGATGAGAAGACCGGTCGCTCCATCGTTCGCAAGTCGCTCGAAGAGCCACTTCGACAAATCGCGGTCAACGCCGGGTTTGAAGGTGGCGTCGTTGCCGAGCGCGTCCGTAACGACGGCGGGACCATGGGCTTCAACGCTGCTACGGGCTCGTACGAGGACCTGATGGTGGCCGGGATTATCGATCCTGCCAAGGTAACCCGCTCCGCGGTACAGAACGCTGCTTCGATCGCTGGTCTGCTCCTCACCACTGAGGCGCTGATCGTCGAAAAGAAGGAAGATGCACCGCAGATGCCGGGCGGCGGCGGCGGACCCGGAATGGACTTCTAGGAAGTAACCGATAGTCGAATCGGGAGAGCGGGGCCCTGCGGGGCCCCGCTCTCTTTGGGGGAGGAGTCTGTTGTTGTAGGACGCGACCGGAGCCGACCATCAACCTGACATACTTGTCCCATGACGCAGACCATCAAGAGAGCCGATGCAGCCACGCTCGAGAGGATCGGCCGCTGGTTGATCGTCGTTGGCGTTCTGGTGTGGGTCATCTGGTTGGTCGTCAGACTCGCCGGTGGCCGGCCCCAACTCGAGTATTACCTGCCAGTCCATCTTGCCGGCGTCGTCCCCGGCGCTATCTTGTCTCGCTGGTCCGTCCTCAGCCGCTGGAGCCGTAGGAACCAACAGCGAACCGCGAGACCCCTAAACAGGCGCTGAGAACCGAATCTCACAGGAGGACTAGCTACTTGTCTCCTCGACCAACCCTCGATACATCCCGATGCTCTTGCGGTACTCGTGTTCGAGTAGTCCCCACACGGAGTGATCGAGCCACGCCCCGCGCACTTTGATTTCTTCGCGCAGGATGCCTTCACGGAAGAACCCAAGCTTTTCTGCGACACGTTCGCTGGGCCGGTTGCCGACCGCGATCCTGAGGATCACCCGATGCATTTTGAGTTCTTCGAAGGCGATCTGCAGCGCCCGGGCTGCAACCTCCGTTGCTACTCCCCGAGCGGTTTCGTCGGTGCGAACCCAATATCCGATCTCACCGGTCTTGAAGGATCGCGAAACGAACCAGACCGAGATGTTTCCGATGTGCCGGTCCGGCTCGTCCAACCTTCGGATGGCCAGGTCGTAGGCGCGTTCTTCACGCCACGACTTGATGCTGTCGCGAATGTAGTTGGTGGCGTCCCCTTTCGAATAGCCGAGATGGGCCCAGGGCAGCCACTCGTTGAGTTCCATCTGCGAAGCCTGCACGGCCTCAGTCATCTCATCAGCATCACGGCGCTTGAACGGGCGCATAATGAACCGGCGGGAGAATCGGGGAGCAGTCGACAGGTCATCCATATCCGCTCAGCCTATCGGCGTCGTACCATGACCGGGTGACCAATTTGTTCAGCCGCTTCCCGGGGATACAAAGCGAGCCCCCGCCGCCGGGTGAACTACCCCAAGCCGCCGTCCTGGTTCCGCTCTACGACGACGGTCGCGGGGTGACGCGCATCATCCTCACGAAGCGGCCGATGACCATGCCTACCCATGCAGGGCACCTGGCCTTTCCGGGAGGTCGCCCAGACGAAGGAGACGGGGGTCCGGTGGGGACGGCGCTGAGAGAGGCTGAAGAGGAAGTGGGGCTCGACCCGGCGACCGTCGACGTCGTCGGGTTCCTTCCGGCGATTCACACGATCGAGTACTCGTTGCTGGTTGTCCCGGTCGTTGGGTGGATCAAGAGTGCCCCCAAGCTGCAGGCGTCCCCACGCGAGGTCGACAAGATCTTGAAACCGCCGGTTGGCATCTTCGCTCACGAGGACGGTTGGAGATTTGAGATGTGGCGGCAGCACATGGTCTGGTTCTTCGACCTTGACGGTGAGGTGTTGTGGGGGGCGACCGCGCACATGGTCAGGCAGTTGGTTGGGCTGGAACCGCCGGTCACTCGTTTGCCGCCTCGCGATCTCGTCGATCCGTAGACGCTCTCCCGGCGGGTCCACAACGAGAAATAGGGTGGGGATCCTGATAAGGATCCCCACCCCAAGGCGTTTTGGCCGCTACTTCTTCTTGGGTTTTGCAGCCGTCTTTGCGGCGGGTTTCCTTGCGGCGGGTTTCTTTGCCGCTGGCTTCTTCGGTGCTGGCTTCTTTGCAGCCATGTCGCTCCCTTTGCTCTTCCCGGCTTTCGACCGGTACACAAACGCCCGGCCGATCGGCCGGACGCGGCGGATTCTATGACATGGGGCGCCGCTCATCGTGGCATGTGTCATGTCACATCCGCGCTGATGCCTCGGACAATGATCTGTGAACAATCGCCGGTTTCGAGCTGTTGATCCAGATCTATCCTGCGGCCTTCCGGATCAGCTCCCAAGCTGTTCGAACATGTCGTTGCGCGGTGTTGGTTTGACCGATAGACACCCGAAGGGTGAGTCTGTCGTCGAGCCTGGTGTGGGTGAGATAGATCTCGCCGGATTGATTTACCTCGTCCATGATGCGCTGGTTGATGTCGTCCCCGCCGACGTGGCGGAAACATACGAGATTCACCGGCAGCGGGCGCGGCCAGTTCGAAGTCGTCGTCTGCATCCACCCACTCGGTGAACAGTTCTGCCAAACGCACGTGTTCGCGCACGAAGGCCCGTAAGCCTTCGACGCCATAGTGGCGGATGACGAACCACAGTTTGAGAGCACGGAATCGACGGCCAAGCGGGATCTGCCAATCCCGATAGTCGATCACGGCTCCCGAGGCCGAAGCTTCGTTTCGTAGGTATTCGGGCAACACGCTGAGGGCGCCGATGAGCGGTGTCCGGTCGGCGACGAAGAAGGCCGAGCAGTCGAAGTTGGTCAGCATCCATTTGTGCGGATTGAACACGTAGCTGTCGGCCAGCTCGACCCCGTCGTGTATCCAGCGCATCTCCGGCGCCAAGGCCGCGGTCCCGGCTAGGGCGGCATCGACATGCAGCCACAGCCCGTACTGCCGGCAAATCTCGCCGATGGCGCGAATCGGATCAATGGCGGTGGATGATGTTGTACCGATGGTTGCGCACACAAAGAAGGGTTGGCGGCCTGCGGCCAAGTCTTCCTGGATAGCCGCTTCCAGGGCGACCGGATCCATGGCGAAAGCGGTATCCACTTCAATCGAACGGAGATTGTCGACTCCGATCCCTGCCACGCGGATGCCCTTCTCAATCGACGAATGGGCTTGTGTGGAGGAGTAAGCGACCAGGTTGCCCGAAGTTCCGGCGCGGTTGGTGATACCGCCGGTGGCTGCCTCTCGAGCCGCGATGACGGCGGTGAGAGTCGCACTGGAGGCTGAGTCCTGAATGACTCCTCCACCCGGTCCCGACGATAGGAACGCCGGTGGCAAGCCCAGCATCTCCACGAGCCAATCCATCATGTGGGTTTCGAGCTCGGTGCAGGCCGGACTCGTCGCCCACAGCATGCCTTGAACTCCAAGTCCTGAGGAGACCAGATCTCCCAGGATCGCCGGTCCAGAAGCATTGGCATTGAAATAGGCGAAGAAGCCGGGGGACTGCCAGTGGGTGATCCCCGGAAGGATCACCTCGTCGAGGTCGGCAACCACCCGATCGAAGTCCTCGCCCGTGGCGGGGGGGTGTTCGGGCAGCATCGAGCGGATCTCGCCCGGTTTGACTTGCGCGAGTACCGGATACTCCTCAACCCGCTCCAGATAGTCGGCGATCCAGTCGATGATCTCTTTGCCTCGCCGTCGGAACTCATCCGGCGCCATGTGCGGAACAACCACGCCTCTTCCTTCGCCTCCAATGCTCCGGACTATACGGGACGCCCGGTGACTTGTCGCCGCAGCAAGCCGACGAGGAGACCCTCGGTGAGGGCATGCCACGACGCCTCGATGACGTTCTCATGTACCCCGATCGTTCCCCATGTGTCGTCCCCGTCGGATGTCTCGAGGAGCACCCGGACTATGGCCCCGGTCCCATGCGAGGAATCGAGTACCCGGACGCGGTAGTCGGTGAGGCGGAGACGATCGATCTCGGGATATGCGTTGCGCAAGGCTGCGCGGAGTGCTTGATCCAGGGCGTGCACCGGACCCACCCCTTCGCCGGTCGTAACGACCCGTTCACCGCCGACAACAACCTTGACCGTGGCTTCGGCAACGATCTCTTCGTTTGCGCGCCGGTCGGTGAAGACCCGGAAAGACTCCAGCTCGAAGAAGTCTTGCTTCCAGCCAATGGCCCTCCGCATCAGCAATTCGAATGACCCGTCGGCCGCCTCGAAGTGGTAGCCCTTGTGTTCGAGATCCTTCACCTGTTCGAGGATGCGAATCGCGGCTTCCCCGTCAACCTCGAGTCCCAGGTTCTTGGCCTCAGAGAGGACGCTGGCCCGACCCGCCAGCTCCGAAACGACCATCCGGGTGTGGTTGCCGACCTGGGCCGGGTCCTCGTGCTCGTATGCATCCGAGCGGCGGGCCAGCGCCGAGGTGTGCAGTCCGGCCTTGTGGGTGAACGCCGATGTGCCGACGTACGGATGATGCGGAGCGAGGGCAATGTTGACTACTTCGGCCACGTGGTGCGCCACCGGGCCAAGAAGCTCGAGCCGCCCCTCCGGGAGGACCGGAAGCTTCATCTTGAGGACCAGGTCAGGGATGAGAGTGGACAGGTCGGCGTTGCCCGTCCGCTCTCCATACCCGTTGATGCAGCCCTGAACCTGGCGGACTCCGGCATCAACGGCCGCGAGGGAACTGGCCACAGCGCAGCCAACATCGTCGTGGAAGTGGACTCCAAGCTGACCCTCTGGGAAGGCGGTCTGGACCCGACCGATGGTTGTCAGGATCTCCGACGGCAAGGTGCCTCCGTTGGTGTCGCAGAGCACCAAGCGTTCCGCCCCTGCATCGGTGGCTGCCTGAAGAACCCGGAGGGCGTAGTCGGGGTTGCTGCGGAAGCCATCGAAGAAGTGTTCGGCGTCGAAGAACACGCGCCGGTCTTTGTCGCGGAGGTAACGAATCGATTGCTCGACCATGCGGACTCCCTCATCGAGATCTGTCCGAAGGGCTTCGAGGACGTGGTAGTCCCACGATTTGCCGACGATGCAGATAATCTCGGTCTCTGCAGCAAGCAAAGCCTGGAGCTGAGGATCGTCTGCGACCGTGCCCCTGGGCCGTCGGGTCGACCCGAAGGCAACAAGCGTCGCCGTGCCGAAATCGAGTTCTTTCTTGGCTCGGTTGAAGAACTCGTCATCCTTGGGATTAGCGCCGGGCCATCCACCCTCGACGTAGTCGACCCCAAGCTCATCGAGCAGTGAAGCGATTCGCAGCTTGTCGCCGACCGTCAGCGAAATCCCTTCCTGCTGAGAGCCGTCTCGCAAAGTTGTGTCGTAGATCTCGGTCTTCATGGTGTCTCCTGGGGAACAAAAAACCCTTCGCCAGGCGAAGGGTTGGGCGCACACGGCGGTCCGTATGCGCTACACGATAATGATGGTGGCAACGGGCATGAACATGGCGCCGCAGTATGACGCATCGGGGTACGATCGTCAACCACGGTGGACCTCTGCCTCGAATTGAGCCGTCCGGTCGGGCAGACCGTTCATTGCGGTACCATCGTGCAGCTATCCAGAGGAAATAGAGTGAGCGACAAGAAGACGGTGTTCTCCGGTATCCAGCCGACGGGGGACATTCACATCGGCAACTACCTGGGTGCATTGCGCAACTGGGTGCAGCTTCAGGAGAACTACGACGCGATCTACTGCGTGGTCGATCTTCATGCCATCACGGTGCCGTACGACCCCGTTGCGCTCCACCAAAGCCGTTTGAATACGGCCAAGTTGCTGCTGGCCGTTGGGGTCGATCCGGGTCGTTCGCTGCTGTATTTCCAGAGTCAGGTTCCCCAGCACGCCGAGCTCTCGTGGATGCTGAGCACGATCACCTCCCTGGGTGCACTGAATCGGATGACCCAGTTCAAGGAAAAGGCCGACAAGGCCGGCAAGAACCTCGGTTTGTTCGCCTACCCGGTGCTGATGGCCGCCGACATCCTCGTACACAAGGCTCACGCCGTTCCGGTCGGTGACGACCAGACCCAGCACCTGGAACTGGCACGTGACCTGGCCGAACGTTTCAATTCCCGATTTGGCGAGGAGTTCCCCGTTCCCGAGCAGATCACACCGGAGATTGGTGCCCGGATCATGTCGTTGAAGGATCCAACGTCCAAGATGTCGAAATCCGACGACGACGTCAACAGCCGGGTTCTCTTGCTCGACGAGCCGGATACGATCCGCCAGCGGTTCAAGGCGGCCGTCACGGACTCGGGCAGCGAGATCCTCTACGACCGGAGTAAGAAGCCGGGGATCTCGAACCTGCTGGACATTCTGTCGCTCTTCACGGGCCGCCCGGTCGGCGACCTGGTTGAGGACTACCACGCCACGCAGTACGGTCATTTCAAGGGGACCGTCGCGGAGGCAGTGGTCGAGGGGCTCAGTCCGATCCGGTCGGCTTTCAAGGCGCTGGACGATGAAGAGGTCACCCATATCATGGTGAAAGGCGCCCTCGACGCTCGAATCAGAGCAGAGGGCGAGATGGCATCCGTACGGAAGAAGCTCGGCTTTGATACCCGACTAGCCGATCGTTAAAGAAGGCGAGTCAGGGGAAGGGCCGAAGTACCGACGCAGGATGACGGCAGCATCGGATTCTTCGTTGCCACGTCACCACCGGGATCCCTTTCAGATCCCCAGATCCGGGAAGAGGAATAGCACGAGGATCGTGATCAGATTGAATCCTCCGTGGACGAAGATCGCGCGGCTGAGCCTGTCCGACTTCTGGGTGACATAGGCCAGGACCAAACCGGCGAGGAATGTCTGCACCATGGCGATGATGGCCCCCGCCGTCCCGCTCGTTCCCAGCACATGGAACGCCCCGAAGAGCACTGCTGAGATCACCAGGGCCCGCCGGGGGGTCATGCGCTCCTCCAGATACCGGAGGAGCAACCCTCGAAACGTCAACTCTTCAACGATCGGCGTAGCGACGGCGACGGCCAGCACGATCATGATTTGGGTCGGAAGGTCTACTACCTTTGCTATGGCCTCAGTCGTTATCTGGGGTGTTTCGTCGGCTCCGAGGAGCTCCGCGAGAGGCGTCAGCGCGAACGCCAGAACCAGGAGCAGCAGCATGCCAAGGAAGAGGAACCCGATGTCCTGGAGGCGGATCGAGAATCCGAAATCCGTGGTGAAACTGCCCGACCCGCGCCGTTGACTCACCCAGGCGAGTGCCAGCAGCATCCCGAAGAACTGGGCGGGAAGCGCTACCCAGAACAACAACCCGGGGGGGACGTTGATCGCCAGATCCTCGAGTGATCCGCCCATGCCCAGGGCGATCCCGATGGCGGTGCCGATCAACGAAGCAATGAACCCGGCCAACCATACGAAGAGGAAATCGCTGATTCGCCAGCGATGCGAAGGCGGGGCGGAGAGAGGCGGCAGGTTCACGGGAAAGAAGAGTACTTCACAGTTTCCAATTTCTAGTTTCCAGTTTGCCCTGAGCTCGGATCAACGATTTGCCAGATGGTTGATCGGGATGGCCCCACGACTTAGCACTGCGAGCAGAGCGAGCTACCGTGAGGGTTCCTTGCGACGCGGAGGGTTCTCATGGAGATCGACATCGGAATTGGCAAGTCGGGTCGACAGGCCTTTGGTTTCGACGATATAGCCATCGTCCCCAGTCGGCGGACGCGCGACCCCGACGATGTGGATATCTCCTGGCAGATGGACGCGTTCCGATTTCGACTTCCCATGCTCGGCTCCGCAATGGACTCGGCCATCAGTCCGGGAACGGCGATCGCCATTGGGAAACTGGGCGGCCTGGGCGTGCTCAACCTGGAAGGCCTCTGGACCAGGTACGAAGACCCGGAGCCCTACCTCGGAGAGATAGCGGAACTCTCCCCGGGCAAAGCCACCTTGCGCATGCAGGAGATCTACTTGGAGCCGATCAAGGAAGAGCTGATCGGGCGGCGTATCAGCGAGATCAAACAGAGCGGCGTGGTCGTTGCCGCCAGTCTCACGCCTCAGCGGGTCGCGTCCTATGCGCCGCTCACTGTGAAGGCAGGCCTCGATATCTTGATCATTCAGGGCACGGTGGTCTCGGCCGAGCATGTTTCAACGCGACACGAGCCGCTCAACCTCAAGGAATTCATCGCCGGATTTGATCTACCCGTGATTGTTGGCGGCTGCGCTTCCTACTCGACCGCACTCCACCTGATGCGCACCGGGGCCGTTGGCGTCCTCGTCGGCGTTGGGCCGGGTGCTGCTTGCACGACCCGCGCCGTTCTCGGGGTGGGGGTCCCGCAGGCCACCGCTATTGCCGACGCCGCCGGGGCGCGGATCCGGTACCTCGACGAGACCGGACGGTACGTGCACGTCATTGCCGACGGTGGAATGCGCACGGGTGGAGACGTGTCAAAGGCCATTGCGTGCGGTGCCGATGCCGTCATGATCGGATCCCCACTCGCCGCAGCCACAGAAGCTCCCGGCCGTGGCGTGCACTGGGGCATGGCAACCTTCCACCCGACCCTGCCGCGGGGAACTCGCGTCCAGGTAGGTGATCTCGGCAGCCTGGAAGAGATCCTGGTTGGCCCGGCCCACGAGAACGACGGCCGGCGGAACCTCTTCGGTGGTTTGCGCATGTCGATGGCAACGACCGGTTACGCAGACGTCAAGGAGTTTCAGAAGGCGGAGGTGATGATTGCCCCGTCGCTACAAACTGAGGGCAAGTCACTGCAGCGCTCCCAACGCGTCGGCATGGGGTAGGCAAGGTGACCACCCGGGATGGTTCGTTTGGTCAAGCTTCAACCGGAAACTTTGATCGGGTTCTGGTACTTGACCTGGGTGCCCAGTACGCCCAGTTGATCGCCCGGCGGGTTCGCGAAGCGGCTGTGCTCTCCGAGATCGTCCCCCGGGATATCACAGCCGCGGAGGTCGCGGCCCGCCGGCCATCCGGCCTGATCCTCTCGGGAGGTCCGGCATCGGTATATGCCGAGGACGCCTACGAGATCGATCCTGCCATCTTCGATCTCGACGTCCCGATCCTGGGGATTTGCTACGGCCACCAACTGCTCGCTCACCACCTCGGCGGCCGGGTTGCCCGGACGGGAAGTGCCGAGTATGGCAAGACCGAGCTCAACGTTTTGGACGGCTCAGGCCTATTCGCCGAGCTACCGGAGAAGCAGGACGTGTGGATGAGCCACGGGGACGCCGTCGTGGAGGCACCCCCCGGGTTCCGGGTCGTAGCTTCCACCGCCGGGTCGCCGGTGGCGGCCATGGAGCATCGCGAACGCCGCCATTACGGGGTCCAGTTCCACCCCGAGGTTGGCCATACCCCACGCGGGACCGAGATCATCAAACGCTTCCTCTTTGATATGTGCCGGCTCCGACCCAATTGGACCCACCATTCGATCATCGAGCAGTCGGTCGATGCCATACGACAGCAGGTCGGGTCCGAGAAAGTGATGTGTGGATTGTCGGGCGGAGTCGATTCGTCGGTAGCGGCCGCCCTCGTTCACCATGCAGTCGGGGACCAGCTGACGTGCGTGTTCATCGATCATGGGCTCCTGCGAGCGGGCGAAGCCGAACAGGTCGAGGAGACCTTCCGGCGGACGTTCCATATCAACCTGGTTCACGTCAAGGCTCAGGACCGCTTTCTGAATGCTCTGTCCGGGGTCACCGATCCGGAATCGAAACGGAAGATCATCGGCGAAACCTTCATTCGCGTGTTCGAAGAGGTGGCAGCCGATCTGGCCGACACCAACTTTCTCGTGCAGGGGACGCTCTACCCGGACATCATCGAGTCGGGTACCAAGGACGCGGCGAGGATCAAGAGCCACCACAACGTTGGTGGTTTGCCAGAGGACATGACCTTCGAGCTCGTCGAACCGCTCCGGGACCTCTTCAAAGACGAGGTGCGGGCCATCGGCAGCGAGTTGGGTTTGCCAGAAGAGATCGTGTGGCGTCAGCCTTTTCCCGGACCGGGTTTGGCCGTGCGCATTATCGGAGAGGTCACCCGGGAACGGCTCGAGATTCTGGCAGCAGCCGATACCATTGTCCTCGAGGAGGTCCGTCGAGCAGGTCTCTACCGGGAACTCTGGCAGTCCTTCGCGGTGCTTCCGGCCGTCAAGACGGTCGGAGTGCAAGGCGACGGGCGCACCTACGCCTACCCGTTGATCGTCCGGGCCGTGACCAGCGAAGACGCAATGACTGCAGACTGGGCCCGGTTGCCGTACGAGGTTCTTGAACGGATCTCCAGCCGGGTGATCAACGAGGTCATCGGTATCAATCGCGTCGCCTACGACGTTTCGTCGAAGCCTCCCGCCACTATTGAGTGGGAATAGTCCTTTTTCTCAAGTCGCCCCTACAGCCGGCCGATATTCCTAGGACGACGAACGTTCAATGGAGAAGAGGTTCAACGTGGAGTTGGGCAATGATGCAGAGCTCCTGGCGATTTTCCGCGATGAAGTCGCGCAGCGCTCTGCAAATCTGATTGAGGGATCCGCCGCGATGGTGAACGGCCGATTGGATACCGACCAGTTCTCAACCTTGTTTCGAGACGCACACACCATCAAGGGCTCGTCACGAGTGATGGGTTTTGTTGAGATGGGCGAAGCGGCCCGCGTGCTTGAAGCAGCATGGCGCGACATCTCGGAGGGTGTCCTGGATCCGAATCCGGAGCTCGGTGGGCGCCTGAAAGCAGTCGCAGCTGAGTTCCTAGGGGCGATGGACGAGGGGGCGAATGGTCGTCCGGCCGGCTTGCACGCATCGGTGGCAGCTTTGGAGAGCTTTCTGGGAATAGTGAAGGCACCGGAAGCAGCTACCCCGGTTCGATCGGATCTACCCACGGCACCGCGAGAAGTCATCTCTGTGGCATCTCCACGCGCCCCCTTCTCCGGCACCGGCTCGACCGGTCCCGGAAATGGGGAACCCGGAGCTCCTCGACCTCGGTGGCTTGCTTTCTTCGGTTGAGTCCGGCCTGGTTGGACCGGCCACCAGGGTTGAGACCACCCGGTTGTACCGGTTGATCAACCGGGCGGCTGAGGTTCGACTCGACGCCGCCGCTCTGGCGGCCGCCGTACATGCGCTTCGTTTTGCTGTTTCGAGCAATCCTCGTGAGGTGGCTTCGCTGGCCACCAGCTGGGAATCAGCCGTGGAGACCCTTGACCTGGCGGTTGAGGATCTCCAGATGCGGGCCCTGCAGCTTGTGGCAGCTCCGCTTTCTGAGATCACCGATACGTTCCACCAGTTCGTTCGTTATCTGAGTCGTCGGACCGGGAAACAGATCCGGTTTGAGTTGGCCGGGGACGAAGTCGAGGTTGATCGTCAGATAATCGAGCACCTTCGCGAACCGCTTCGGCATTTGTTGGTGAACGCCATCGACCATGGAATTGAGACACCCGAGGTACGGGAAGTAGCGGGCAAACCCACCACAGCCCTGCTGGCCGTCCGCGCCCAGGTCTCGAAGAACAGTCTCGTCATCACCGTTGAGGACGACGGTTGCGGCATCGATTGGGACGCGGTTCGCGAATCCGCTTGGGAGCGGGGATTGGTAGCGGGCGAAGATACGCCTCCCGAAAGCGAATTGACCCGGCTGTTGTACGGGGGCGGGTTCTCGACGTCGGCCGAAGCCACCGATCTAAGTGGCGACGGAGCCGGCCTGGCCCTGGTCGCTGAGACCGCGGAAATGCTCAATGGTGGGATATCAGTGAATTCGCGACCGGGTCAGGGCACTTCGGTCATGTTGACGCTGCCGGCCTCGTGGGCATTGCAGGACATGCTGCTCATCTCGGCTGAAGACCGCCAATGGGGTATCCCGGGTGCTGCCATCGTCGCCGCTTTTGCCTTGTCCGGTGCAGAAGTGCGGCCCGGCAAGGAGCGGATGGAACTGGTCCACCAGGGACAGCGGCTCCCGATCTCGTCCTTTGCGACCGCAGTTGGCCTTCCCGAAACGGAGCAGGTCAACGAGGTCCTTGTGCTGGCCACCCGGGCGGGGCTGATCGCCGTCACGGTGCCCAAAATCGTCGGCAGGCGTCAAGTTGCCGTCAAGGGTCTTGGTCCGGTATTGGCCGGAAACCCCCATCTGACCGGTGCGGCCGTACTCGGCGGGGGAGAAGTTGTCGTAGTTGTCGAGCCCAACCGGTTGGGCGACCGGGTTCGCTCTGTGCCGAGTCCGGTCATGTCGAGGCCACGAGTGCTCGTGGTCGACGATTCGGCCGGGGCGCGTCAGTTGGTCGGGTCGGTTCTCACCGGGCAAGGATTCGAGACCCTGGTAGCCGCCGATGCCGATGAGGGCCTTGCGAAGCTCGAGTCGGAGCGGTTTGATGCGCTGGTCGTCGACTATGCCATGCCGGGCTCGGACGGTGTCGAGCTGGTACGGGCTGTTCGAAGCATCCTTCCGGCGCTCCCGGTTGTGATGGTTTCGGCCGTCGCCGACGAGAAGGACCAGGCCAGGGCGTGGGCGGTCGGGGTGGATGCGTATCTTGACAAATCTGACTTGCGGCAGGGCTTGCTGGCCACCACGCTCAACTCGCTCCTGGAGATGCGCACCGTGGCTGAGCCGGTCGACCGCACGGAGGTGAACCAGTGAGGATCCTGGTTGCCGACGACAGCCCGGTGATCAGGGCGGCAGTGAGTTCGCTCCTGCGGGACGCCGGTTACGAGGTTGTCACCGCAGAAGACGGGATCGAGGCTATCCAGAAGTTCTACTCAGAACCTCCGGATATGGTGCTGTTGGACATCAAGATGCCGCGAATGAGCGGGTATGTCGCGTGCCGCTTGATCAAGGAAGATTGGTCGGTTGCCCACATCCCGATCCTGATCTTGACTGCTCTGGACTCGGCCGAGGATCGATACTGGTCCGAGAAATCGGGAGCCGACGGGTATCTAACCAAAGAATCGCTCGGCGAGGAGTTGTTGGCCGCGATTCGAACTGCCCGGGCCACCCGCGCTCTCTCCGAATTGACCACGGGCGAAGTCGAAGCTCAGCAGCTCGACCAGGTCGATGTCCTCGCCCGAGTCACCGAGCTCCTCGATCGGAAACTGTTCGACGCAACCATCGTGAACGACATCGTCACCATGGCGACCCGTGCCATGGACCTGCCAACGACCGTGCAGGAGTCGCTCTTGATACTGCGCCGCTTCGTTGACTATGACCTGGCCGGCATTGCCCTTGCCAACGAACGACGTCTGGCGATTCGCGTGGATTCGGCCATTTCCCGGCCGGAGTTCGACCATTTTCGTGCTCTGGCGGCAGGCCATCTCGAGCAACTGGCTTCGATTTCGGTGAGTCCCGAGGAGCTGGGAGTCTGGCGTTCCGGAGCTGAAGAATTCTCCGAGACCGACTCGGCAGCGGGGTGGCCCTCGTTCTTTGCGATGGGCTTGCGTTCCCGGGGACAGGTGCTGGGGATCCTGGCCATCGGTTCGCGCCGGCCGGGGGTCTTCACACCACAGGTAGCCCGAACGTTACGGATGGTGGAGTTTCCACTGGCCGCGGTCGTCGATTCTGCCTACCACCACCAGAAGCTCCTGGAGCAGGAGGCCCGGCTCAGCCTCTCGTCGCTCTACGGCGATCCGGATTCGTAACCGGGCCAAGGCGTTGGATCCCGTTTGGCCATCCAAGAACGGATCCGGAAGGCCTCAACTTCGCAGGGATTCTTGTCGATAGCTCATCTGGGCGGCTATTTTGTCGCTCAGCTGGAGGCTAAAGCGTGATGGAGCACCTACCTGAATTGATAGGTGGCAGTGCCGTACTGGTCGCTGTCGTGGCCGTCGTGGCTGCGGTCCGTGCCGTCCGGGCAGCCCGGGGGCGAGAGAAGTTCGCCACTCAATCGGCCGATCGGGCCAGGCGAATGAAGAACGAGTTCGTATCGATGGTGAGCCACGAGCTCCGAACGCCGCTGACTTCCATTGCCGGATTCACCGATACGCTCCTCGAGTCGTGGAAGAACCTGCCAAAGGACGAGGTAGACGAGTTCCTCACGATCATCAACAAACAAGCCGTGCACCTCTCCGAACTCGTTGAGGACGTCCTTGTGATACCCAGGCTGGAGGCGGGCAGGTTGCGGCTCGATCTGGACATGTTTGATCTGTCCGAAGTTGCTCACGACGTGACCGATGCGATCCTGCCACCGGGTTCCGCTCGTGAAGCATCGGTGGCGATTCCGGGCGGTGTTTCCGTTTTTGCCGACCAGCGAAGAGTTCAGCAGGTTTTGCGCAACCTGGTGGAGAACGCGCACAAGTACGGTGGCGACCAGGTCCTCGTCGAGGGCAGTCCGTACGGTGAGTTCTACCTGGTCGTGGTGTCGGACAATGGACCCGGTATTCCCGAGGATGATGTCGATCGGGTGTTCACGCACTTCGAGCAGCTCTCGAAAGGTGATGCCCGATCGGACAAGGGGATCGGCCTCGGCCTCCCTATAGCCTTGCGGCTGGCGCGAGCGATGGGCGGCGACCTCTGGTACGAGCATCGATTTCCGACGGGCAGCCGCTTCTGCTTCACGATCAGGACCTTGCCGCCCGATCTGGGCGGGGATGACGAGGAAGGGCGGATCACGCGGTCCGACGGATCCGTCGAGGTCACCATTCGCTGATTGACTTGGTCCGGCGGTTACACGCATGTGATTAGGTCGGTGCGGGCGGGTACCATCGCCCCATGCAATCCTTCGCTTCCTCCGACGACGCGTTGTTCGCGGCTGAAGCCGACCCTGCCGAATCGCCGCTGTTCGACTCACTGAATCCTGTTCAGAGGGAGGCCGTAGCGGCCACGGAAGGGCCGGTGCTGGTGGTGGCGGGAGCCGGGTCCGGCAAGACGCGTGTCTTGACGTATCGCATCGCTCACCTCATTCGGGACCTCGGGATCCCGCCGAATGGGATCCTGGCGATCACCTTCACCAACAAGGCCGCCAATGAGATGAAGGAGCGGGTCGAGCGATTGGTTGGCGGGGCAGTGCGGGCTATGTGGGTGTCGACCTTTCACAGTGCCTGTGCTCGAATTCTGCGGCGGGAAGCGCCCCGCCTCGGGTATCGGTCCTCCTTCACGATTTACGACGATGCCGACGCGCTCCGGCTTGTCACGATGTGTGTGCGCGACCTCGACATGGACTCAAAGCGGTTTCCTCCCCGCAACATTCGAGCGGCTATCTCCGATGCCAAGAACGAACTGATCGACTACGAGTCCTTCGCTCAACAGGGGAACGGCTTCTACCACGAGCAGGTTGCAGATGTGTACCGGTTGTACCAGCAGCGACTGCTGGAAGCCTCGGCAATGGATTTCGACGACCTCCTGATGATCACGGTCGAACTGTTCGGAGCCTTTCCCGACGTATTGGAGCACTATCAGCGCCGTTTCCAGTATGTCCTGGTCGACGAGTACCAGGACACCAACCGTGCGCAATACGTTCTGATCAAACAACTGAGTGCTCTGCATCGCAACTTGTGCGTGGTAGGGGACAGCGACCAAAGCATCTATCGGTTTCGAGGTGCTGATATCAGAAATATCCTCGACTTTGAGAGCGACTACCCCGACGCCAGGGTGGTAGTCCTCGGTCAGAACTACCGATCGACCGAGGTGATCCTCGAAGCGGCCAACTCGGTCATCGCCAACAACGACGAACGCAAACCCAAGCACCTGTGGACCGACCGCGGACGCGGGGAACTGCTGACCCGTTACGAAGCAGAGGACGAACGCGATGAAGCTGCTTTCGTCGCCGAACAGATCAACGCGCTGGAGGACGAAGGCCGGTCGCCTTCCGACATCGCCATCTTCTACCGAACGAACGCGCAGAGTCGCGTTCTCGAAGAAGTCTTCGTTCGTTACGGCATCCCCTATGCGGTAGTTGGTGGTGTGAAGTTCTACGATCGCCGCGAGGTGAAGGACGTCATCGCCTATCTGCGGGTCCTCGTCAATCCGGATGACCAGGTAGCGCTCAAGCGGGTCATCAATGTTCCGAAGCGGGGCTTGGGAAGCACCTCCCTCGGCCACCTCGACCGGTATGCCCAGGGTCTGGAGGTGTCGTTCTACGAAGGGCTGACCCAGGTCGACGACGAGCCTCACCTGTCGGCCCGGGCCAGGAAACAGGTCAAAGAGTTCCTTGCATTACTCGACGTGGTGCGCCTGAAAGCTGAGGGCGGCCCAAAGGCCGCTGTTGAGGCCGTCCTCGAGTCGACCGGATATCTGGCGGAACTGCAGGTTGAACAGACGATTGAGGCCTTGGGGAGGGTCGAGAACGTGCGGGAGTTGGTCACCGTGGCCGAGGAGTATGAAATCGGCGCTGAGGGTTCGATCGTCGGTGACGAAGCGTGGGACGATCTCGATGGACTCCGTCGTCTCGGGCTCTTCCTGGAATCCATCAGCCTGGTTGCCGACATCGACGAGTTTGAAGAAGGCGCTGCCACCGTCACCTTGATGACACTGCACAACGCCAAGGGTCTGGAGTTCCCGATCATCTTCATCATCGGACTCGACGATGGTGTGTTTCCCCACGTTCGGTCTCTGGGTGACCCTTCGGAGCTGGAGGAAGAACGGCGGCTCTGTTACGTGGGGATTACCCGGGCCCAGGACCGACTCTTCATGACGAACGCCTGGAGCCGCATGTTGTGGGGCGGGACTAACTACAACCCGCCCAGCCGGTTCCTGTCCGAAATCCCTGAGGAACTGATGACCAAGATCGACAAACGCCGCCGGCAGGCTGAATTCGAGTCTCCTGCATCGAGAAACCATCAAACGGTTGACGCTGCGCAGATCGAGCCCGGTGATCGGGTGCTTCACAATAAGTGGGGCGTTGGGGTCGTTTTGGAGATCGTTGGCACGGGCGATCGGGCCGAAGCCACCGTCCGGTTCGATGACCAGGGCCAGAAGCGCCTGCTGCTGGCCTGGGCTCCTTTGAAAAAGGCCTAGCGAGCGAGGGCCACCCGGCTCAGCAGGCTATCAACGAGGATCTGCCGACCCGGCCTCGAGGCTTCCTACACTCCGGTTATGTCCCAGGCCATGGCTCCGCTCCGAATTCCGTACTACCGCGCCATATGGCTGGCCGCTCTCTTTTCCAATATCGGTTCGTTCTTTCAGACCGTGGCTGCTGCCTGGTTGATGAAAGAGCTCACCGACTCGTCGGCTACGTGGGTGGGCTTGATGCTCGCGGCCAACCTCCTGCCACTTCTGTTTCTCTCGCTCATCTCGGGGGTGGTGGCCGACACCGTCGATCGAACGAAGGTCATGCTGGTGGCGCAGTCGTTGATGGGATCGGGAGCTGCGGCGATGGCCATTCTCACCGCCCTGGACGTGATCACGCCGGGGTTGCTCCTGGGGCTTGGTTTGCTGATGGGGGTGGGGGTGGCTTTCAACCTGCCCGCCTGGCAAGCGCTCGTCCCCGACCTCGTGCCGCGGGGGATGGTCGCCAGTGCGGTTGCGCTCAACTCGGCCGGCTTCAACGTTGCCCGCGCCATTGGCCCGGCCCTGGGTGGACTGATCGTGGCAACGGTCGGTCCCCAATTGGGTTTCGGCCTCAACGCGATCTCCTATCTGGCTGTGATTGTTGTGATAGCCGTCGTGGGAAGCCGTCTCAAACTGCCGGTGCAGGAGAACACGTCCATGACGAATGCCATAGCGCAGTCGATCCGTTACGCCCGTTTCACGCCGGCGTTCCGGCGCCTGCTCGGCCTGGTGGCGCTGTTTGCCATCACTTCGGCAGTAGTGCAGGCGACGCTGCCCAACCGGACCAGTGAGCTGGGTGGTTCGGAGACAACCTACGGGATCCTGTTGGGATTCATGGGCGCCGGTGCCCTGGTCGGAGCGCTGGTGCGTCCCCGCATTGTTGCGAGACTGGGAGTGCGTTCGGTACCGACCACCATCGTCGTGTTCGGCGTCGCCGGCGTCACGGTCGGGCTGGCATCTTCCGTGGTCCTCGCTTCCGTCGGCATGATGGTCGCCGGAGCTGCCTGGGTGCTGACGCTCACCACGGTCAATGCCAGCAGCCAGCTCATGGCACCGGAATGGATTCGGGGGCGGGCGATGAGCCTGTACACCCTGGCGTTCTCAGGCATCTATCCGATTGGCTCGATCCTCTCGGGTGCTTTGGCCGATGTCGTTGGTGCGTCCGGAGCCATGATTGGTTTCTCAGGGGTCACCATCGTGCTGGGACTGCTTGCGCCGTTATTCCGCATTCCTTCGCTCGATCAGATCGAAAGCCCCGAATACACGCAAACAGACCCGGCTCCTCCCCACGTGGATACTGAAGGAGGACCCGTGATGATCGCCAACACGTGGCACATCGACCGGGCAGACCTCGAGGAGTTCGTGAAGCTGATGAGTGAGATTCGCAGGGTGCGGTTGCTCACCGGCGCATATCGCTGGCGCCTCTACCGCAATAGCGAAGACCCGCACCGGATCACCGAGGTGTTCGAATGCGTTTCCTGGGAGGAGCACCTGGCCCAGCACCGGCGCATCGACGATGGTTCGGCCAAGCTGATCCGAAAAGCCCGCTCGTTTGACCGGAACGGCGGTCCAACCACGCGTCATCTCGTGGCGGTTGACGTCGATCATCCACAGTGGCAGCCACTGATCGCCGCCCATGACGAGTACCACCGCACCGACGGCTCTATTCCCCTCAGCCAAGGTTGATCCCGGCCGACAATCTATCCAGAAATGCTATCCCTGGATAGCGAGACGTTTCTGGTCGATTGACTCGAGCAGCTCCCGGTAGGAAACGGCAAACTTCTCGACGCCTTCGTCTTCGAGGATCTGCACCACGTTGTCGTAGTCGATTCCGACTGCCGCCAATTCCTGCAGCGTTGCCCGGGCTTCGGCGATTTCCGTAGTGCCGAACGCCGGTGGCTGGGGGTTGCCGTGATCCTGATACGCCTCGATTGTCTTGACCGGGACCGTGTTGACGGTGTCGGTCACGACCAGCTGGTCGACGTACATCGTGTCCGGATAGTCCGGGTTCTTGGTACTGGTCGAAGCCCAGAGCGGGCGTTGGATACGAGCGCCCTGTGCTTTGAGGGTATCCCAGCGCTGGCCGGAGAAGGTGTCGAGGAACAGACCGTATGCTGCCCGGGCATTAGCGATGGCGGCTTTCCCACGAAGGTCCAGGGCTGCTTCGGTGCCGATGCTCGTAAGGCGTTGGTCCACCTCGGAGTCAACCCGGGACACGAAGAACGAGGCAACCGAATTGATCAGCGAGAGGTCGCCTCCGGTGCGGGCGAACGTTTCCAGACCGTCCAGGTAGGCGTCCATGACCTCCTGATATCGCTCCAAGGAAAAGATCAGGGTCACGTTGACGGAGATACCCTCACCGATCAGCTGGCGCACGGCCGGAACCCCGGCCGGGGTGGCCGGGACCTTGATCAGGAGGTTGGGCCGGTCGACCGCGCTTCCACCAGTCCGCGCGCTTCTAGAATCGTAGCTTCGGTCTCGTTGGCCAGCAGCGGTGAGACCTCGACCGAGACGAACCCGTCGGCGCCGCCCTTTCCTTTCCAAACCGGCTTGAGAGCATCGCACGCGTCGCGAATGTCCCGGGTGACCAATGCCGTGTATATCTCGATGGTGTCGGCATCACGCTCGACGAGGTCCCTGAGCGCCTCGTCGTAATCCGTCGACCGTACGATGGAATTCGCGAAGATCGTCGGGTTCGAGGTGACACCGGTGACGGCGGCGCCGTCGACGAGAGCCGCCAGACCCTCCGGTTCGAGTAGCCGTCTCGAGATCTCGTCCATCCAGATGCTTTGGCCCCGGGCGGCGACTCCATGGATGTTGGACATGTGGGCTCCTTGCGCTGGTTTCAGGTACATCAAACGGTAGCCGTCGTCGAAAGCTTCCCGCACCCGCGGGTGTACACCTCAGAGGGCGCGGCTCTCCTCTGTGGCAACGGCCACACGCCGGAACTCCACCACGCCCGAGCTGCACGCGATGACGACTCCGCCGGTCACTGTGCGGGTCAGTAGACCGGGATCGCCGTGAGTGGTGTTGGGGTACGGCACGGGGTCACATACCTCGAGTGTCACAGAATCCCGACCGGGCTGGTCTGAGCACTGCAGGCTGTCGTCCCCACCGTGCCAGGCCTTTTCTGGCACGTGCACCAGCAATGGCGAGCCGAGGCCGACCGCCCGGGCCCGATTGAATACGGCTTCGGCCGGGCGATGGAACGGCACGAGCGGGTCCTCGGAGCGGGGGTTGGGGTGATACGAACCACCCTCTTGCGGGGTGGGCTCAGCAGAAAAATTTGGGAAACTGTCGAGGAGCTCGTGCATCAGGCCGATCCCGACCTCTATGGCCCGCTCCTTCAAGCCGTCAATGTCGAGCCACGGTTCGATCGGAAACCGTTTCTGCTGCACGATCGGTCCGGTGTCGATGCCGGCGTCGAGCACATGCGTTGTCACGCCTCCCTCGGTGTCGCCGGAATCGAGTTGCCAGAATTCCGGAGACGGACCGCGATACTCGGGCAACAACGAGGGGTGGAAGTTAAAAACCGGTGGAAGGCTTCCAGGGAGCGGTCCCTCAGAATGCGATCGAGGCCGGCGACGATGGCGAGATCAGCGCCTTAGGTTTTTCACCTGGTCCAACAGTCCGGGGTTGGTCATCTTCGGCGGCCACCAAACGCCGGCTCCGGCCTATGTTGGCGAGTTTCTGCATCTGGTGCCACAGCCCATCGGTCCTGTCGTTCAAGTGGCCGCGAACAGCTCGTGGGAGGTCGCCGCGCATCAGCGCGATCCAACAGCGTTCCAACGCGCTGTTTCAGGGCAAAGCTGTAGGCGGCCCGCCGGGAATCCAATGTCACCGGGCAGATGACGCTGCCAGGGTTACCGGATCGGTTGGGTCAGCGGATCGAGCAGCCAGAGCCGATAGGAATCGAGGGGTGTAACCGCTGATATTGCCGATGATTATCACTCGCATGGATGCAGGGTAGCGGTGCCTCCGGCGCTAGGCGCCTGGTGTCCGCGGCCTTTACGGAGCCGCAGATGTTTTCCGGCTGCAGGTACCGGACCTCGTGGGCGAGGCGCGCTTGCTCACCTTCGATCTCACTCCTCCCGGCACGGCTCAAGTGCCCCACCGGGATCAGGTCGCCTCGCTTTGCGGTAACCTCCGGTGGCTATGCCGCGCAGGATTCTTATCGCCAAACCGGGACTCGACGGACATGACCGGGGGGCCAAGGTCATCGCCCGGGCCCTTCGTGACGCCGGCAATGAGGTGATCTACTCGGGGCTTCACCAGACGCCGGAGCAGATCGTCGAAACGGCCATCCAGGAGGATGTGAACGGGATCGGCCTTTCCGTCCTATCGGGTGCCCACATGACGCTGTTCCCCAAGGTCGTGGCATTGCTCAAGGAGCGGGGTGCAGAAGACATTGTGGTGTTTGGAGGGGGGATCATCCCCGACCAGGATGCCGCCACGCTGCTTGAGGCAGGTTTGGCCGGGATCTTCACACCCGGGACACCGTTGAGCACAATCACCGAGTGGGTGGAAACCAACATCCCAAAACGCTGAGGAGAGACCGTGGATCTACTGGAGTACCAGGGGAAATCGTTGTTCGCCCGCATCGGGGTTCCCGTGCCGGACGGCCGGGTGGCGACGACGCCGACTGAAGCCCAGCGAGCTGCCGAAGAAGATTGGCGGTCCGGTTGTCGTGAAGGCCCAGGTCCAGGTGGGCGGGCGCGGCAAGGCCGGCGGCATCAAGCTGGCGGCGAATGCGCACGAAGCTCACGACCATGCTCTCGCCATCCTCGGCATGGACATCAAGGGCCACACCGTTCACAAGGTATGGGTGGAGAGCGCCTCCAACATCAAGGCCGAGTACTACGCCTCCTTCACGCTCGACCGTTCGGCCAAGAAACACCTGGGGATGATCAGCGCCAAAGGTGGCGTCGACATCGAGGAGGTCGCGGCGACCGAACCGGAAGCCGTCGTCAAGGTCCACATCGATCCGGTGATGGGCCTGACCAACTGGCAAGCGACGGAGATGGTCTACCGGGCCAAGCTCGACCCCGAAGCCGCCCGCGGTACCGTTGCTCTGCTCAAGAAGCTCTACCAGGCGTTTGTCGAATTCGACTGCGACCTGGTTGAGGTCAATCCGCTCATCCTCACCGAGGAAGGCGAAGTGGTTGCCCTCGATGCCAAGGTGGCTCTGGACGAAAACGGCTTCTTCCGGCATCCCGACTTTCCGGCGCTCGCCGATGAACACGTGATCCCGCCGGTTGAGAAGATGGCCAAGGAACGGGATCTGAACTTCATCAAACTCGACGGCGACATCGGCATCATCGGCAACGGGGCCGGGTTGGTCATGTCGACGCTCGATGTGGTTTCGCTCGTCGGTGGCAAGGCGTCCAACTTCCTCGATGTGGGAGGAGGCGCCGGAGCCGACACGATCACCGCCGCCCTCGAGATTCTCATCCAGGACCCCTCCGTCAAGAGTGTGCTGATCAACATCTTCGGCGGGATCACCCGGTGTGATCTGGTTGCGCAGGGCATCCTCGAAGCGTTCGGAAGCCTGGATCTTCCCTGGCCGATTGTCGTCCGGCTGGACGGCACCAACGCCACCGAAGGCCGGGAGATCCTCACCGGGGTCAAATCGGAGAAACTGATTCCGGCCGCCACCATGCGAGACGCGGCGGAAAAGGCCGTGGCACTGGCGAAAGGGGAGGTGGCCTGACATGGCGATTCTCATCGATACATCAACGAAAGTCGTCGTGCAGGGTTTGACCGGCAAGGAAGGCCAGTTCCACGCGTCTGCGCAACCGCGCCTACGGCACCAACGTGGTGGCCGGCACCCGTCCCGGGAAGGGCGGCGAGAAGTGGAAGGAATCCCGATCTTCGACACGGTCGCCCAGGCCGTCGAAGGGACCGGGGCCAACACCTCGCTGATCTTCGTGCCTCCGGCATTCGCCTCCGACGCCATCATGGAGGCGGCCGCCGCCGGATGCGCCGTCGTGGTCTGCATCACCGAGGGGATCCCGGCGCAGGATGAAGCGCGGGTGTACAACTACGTCAAGCAGACGAGTCCCGGCACGGTGCTGATCGGGCCCAACTGTCCCGGCTTGATCTCTCCCGGGAAGTCGAACGTGGGGATCATGCCCGATGAGATCACGCTTCCCGGCAACGTCGGGGTCGTGTCCCGCTCGGGGACCCTCACCTACCAGGCGGTTCACGAATTGACCATGCTGGGCATCGGCCAGACCACCTGTATCGGCATCGGCGGTGACCCGGTGCCGGGCACCAACTTCATCGATGTGCTGTCCCGCTTCCAGGCCGATCCGGAGACCGAGGGCATCGTGATGATCGGCGAGATCGGCGGGGATGCCGAGGAGCAAGCTGCTGCCTACATCGAGGAGCATGTGACCAAGCCGGTTGTTGCGTACGTGGCCGGAGTCACCGCCCCCGCCGGGAAGAAGATGGGCCATGCCGGCGCCATCATCTCCGGATCGAAGGGGACGGCGCAAGCCAAGATGGAGGCTCTCCGGGCGGCCGGGGCAGTGGTGCTCGACGACCCGACCCAGATCGGCCGTGCCATGGCAGATGCATTGGGATGAAGCACCGGAGGTTCGATGCCTCCCGGTAGCCGGCTGCGTTCGTGTCTGAGCTGCTGCTCGGCATTTCGCTCGGCTTCGCAGCCGGTATCAGCCCGGGGCCGCTCAGCGCCCTCGTGGTGACGACCGCCCTGCAGCGGGGGGTCGCGGCCGGGGTGCGGGTCGCCATCGCCCCGCTGCTGTCCGACCTGCCGGTGGTAGCACTCAGCGTGCTCGCCGTGGGTGTCTTCCCCGCCTGGGTTCTGCCCTACGTGGCGGTGGCCGGGGGGCTGTTCGTGGTATTGCTGGGAGTCGACACCTATCGGAAGGCGCCCCGCGCCTCATTCGAGAGCCGGCAGGCCGAAAGCCGGGATCTCCGACGAGGGTTCATCACCAACATCCTCAGCCCCCACCCGTGGTTGTTCTGGTTGGGGGTTGGTGGGCCCCTCCTGGTGTCGGCCTGGGACAGCGGGCCCGGCCCGGCAGCCGCTTTCCTGGTGGGTTTCTACGGTCTGCTGGTGGGAAGCAAGCTCTTCCTGGCCTGGGGGGTTGCCTACGGCCGGGGTGTTCTGAGCCTGGCCTGGTACCGGCGAATCCTGGCCGGCAGCGGAGGGCTGCTGGTGCTGCTCGGGGGAGTGCTGATCTGGCAGGCCGCCGCCGGTCGCTTTGGCTAAGGACTGGGCGGGCCAGATTCACTCAGTCGCTCTTCGGAAGCCTTCTCGAGGGGCCGCAGCACCAGCCACGAGTAGGTGATGCCGGCGGCGTAGAGCCCGAGCATGGCGGCGAAGAGAACGAGAAACCCGGTGTCGAAGCCGAACCTCTCCCGTACCAGGCCGGAGGCGATCGGCCCGATCACCCACCCGGCGGCCCACACCATGTTCTCGGCTGCGGCCAGCGAGGGACGCCATCCTTCCTTGACCTGCTCCATCGTGAACGCGGCGTAGATGGGATTGGCGGCGTTCATCAACGCCGACCTAACGAAAAGGGCAATAGCCACGGCGGCGAAACTGCTCGAGAAGCCGAGCATGGCGATGAACGGAAGTGACAGCGCCTGGACCAACACGATGCTGGTGACTTTGCCGAGCCGAGCAGCGATGAGCGGCTGGGTCATCACCGCCAGGGCCATGCCCAGCTGGGACCAGGCGAACACCGCTCCGAGAGTGGAGAAATCCACCCCGAACTTGCCTTCAACGAAAATGTTGAGGAACGGGATGATCAGACCGGCCCCGAGGCCGATCAGAGCGTTGGGCGCCAGCAGTTTCAAGAAGATGGGGCGGGCGGCGCGAGGGATGTGCCAGAGCGGTCCGTGACCGGGTTCGTCCGGTCTGACCTCGGTGACGTTCCGCAGCGGGATCGCCGCCAGCATGTAGAGCAGCCCCGACAGAACGACAGTCCATTGGATCGCCTGGAGGCTCTTCGGGTCGATGTCGGCCAGGCGGGCGAAGATTGCAGGCATCTGACCGCCGATCAGACTTCCCAGGAACCCGGCGACCAGGTGAGCGGCAAACTGGGCCGAGAACAAATAGGTCCGGTTGACCGCAGGTTCCAGGGCGGTCATCAATGGGGAGGGGACCACCCAGAACGCCATCCCACCCACGCCCACCAGCACGACGGCCAGGATCACCAACACGGTCTGTTCGACGAACCCGAGCACCACCAGTCCGGTCCCGGCCACCACCGCGGCGATCCGTAGTGAGCGAATGAACCCGATTCGCCCGGCCAGCCGGGCGACGGGGAGGGCAAGCACTATGGCGACCATGTTGGGAATAGCGTTGGCGGCACCCACCAGCGAATCGGAAAAGCCGAGGTTCTCAAAAAGGAAATTGAGGTATAGCCAGGTCACCGAGAAGGCGAAGCCCCACAGGAACGCGGACGCCAGGAATCGGCGGGAATCGCCGGTGAAGGTGCGAAGTTTGGACAAGGTTTGCACGACCGCAAATTGTAGGGTTCTCAACCCGTTCCCCAACCGCCGCGACCTATAGAATCGGCACGAGTCGAACCGAGGGGGATATGTGGGTTATGTGATTGCCGGTGTGGTGGTCGTCGTCCTGGTGCTGGCGATCATCGGCATCTACAACAGCCTGGTCAAATTGCGGAACCGGGTGGACAACGCCTGGGCGCAGGTCGATGTTCAGCTGAAACGGCGCTACGACCTGATTCCGAATCTGGTCGAAACCGTCAAGGGTTATGCCTCGCACGAGAAGTCGACCTTCGAGCAAGTTGTCGAAGCGAGAAACCGGGCACTGGCCGCGGGGACCGTTGAGGAACAGGCGCAAGCCGAGAACTTCCTCACCGGAGCGTTGCGGCAGCTGTTCGCGCTGGCCGAGTCGTACCCGGATCTGAAAGCCAGCCAGAATTTCTCGGAACTGCAGGCGCAGCTGGCCGAGACCGAGAACAAGATTGCAGTGTCCCGACAGATCTACAACGATTCCGTGCTGACGTTCAACAACAAGGTGCAGACGGTGCCCTCCAACATGGTTGCGGCGATGACCGGGTTCTCGGTGAAACCGTTCTTCGAAGCCCCCGAAGAGGCCGAGCAGGCGCCGGAGGTGCGTTTCTGAGACGGATCGGGCGTTTTCGTTCCCTAGGGCTTATCGCCGTCGTTGCGGCGCTGATCTCGCTGGTGGTGGCCGCCCCGGCGGCTGCCAAGTCGTTCGTTCTCACGAACACGGATGTCGAGGTGGTCGTCGAACCGGACGGATCGGTCTTGGTCGCCGAGCACATCACCTACGATTTCGATGACCTCTTCACGGGGGCCTGGCGAGATATCCCCTTGCGGGCGGGCGAGGACATCGTTGACGTACAGGTCGGCCGAGCAGGGCGTCGATTACCGGCCCGGGGCACCGACGGAACTGGGTTCTCAGGGTGAGGCCGGCACCTTTGGTGTTGAGCGCCGGGCAGGCTTCGTGCGGGTCGTGTGGCACTACGAAGCTTTCATTGAGGCTCGGACCTTCACCATCAGCTATCGGATGGTCGGCCTGGCCGTTGCCTACGACGATGTGGTCGACGTCAACCTGAAAGTGTGGGGCGATCAGTGGGATCAACCGCTCGGCCACCTCTCTGCGACTCTGGAGCTCCCGGGCGAGCAAGTATCCGGGGACGTGTTGGTGTGGGGACATCCACGCTCGGTGAGCGGCTCGACCTCTCTCGGCGACGACGGGATCTCCCCGAGCCTCACGGCCGAAGGGATCCCCTCCGGCCAGTGGGTTGAGCTCCGGGTTGTGTTCCCCCGCTCCGACCTGGAGTCGACCGGCGGAGCAACGGTGATAGCCGGCGAACGGTTTGGATGAGATCCTCGGCTACGAAGAAGCGCAAGACAGCCAGGCATCGACGGATCGAACCCTGCTGACCTTCCTGGTGGTGACCCTCGCCCTGCTTGGCTTTCCTGCCGGCCACCGTGGCGGTGCTGTTCATCTATTTCCGACATGGGCGTGAGCCCGACGTGGCCTACGACCGGGAGTACGAACAAGAGCCGCCGTCTGATCATCCGCCTGCGGTGATCGGAGGACTCTTCGCGGCAGGGTCCGGTCGGCACCGAAGACTTCGTTGCCACCATGTTCGATCTGATCCGCCGGGGGGCTCTGCGTGCCCAGCCGGTAACGGTCGAGAAGAAAACCTGGATGGGCCTCCGTCGCGAGGACATATCCGATCTCGAGATCGGACTGGCCGACGTCGGTCTTGCCAGTGGGGCTGTCGAGAGACCCGTGATGGAGATTCTCGAACGAGTGCTTGTCGGACGGACCGCTTCCGTTGACCGAGTTCCGCCAGGCGATTCGCGACGACGCGGCGGCCAACGCCACCCGCTATGACAAGTTCGAAAGCGAAGCTCGCAAGGAACAGGTCCGGTTGGGCTTGCTCGATCGGAGTGGCGGCAAGCCGCTGGCCTGGGCCATCGGCATCCTGTTTCTGTTGTTTGCCGTTGTGTATCCGTTTTGGGGGGCGGTAGCGGGATCCCGCTGGGCGCCTTTCCTGATTCCGGGTTTCATCGTCTCTTTTGTCATCAACGTCGCCATAGTGTTCCGTCTTCGGAGTCCGTCAGACCGGCTGGGTGAAGCGTTCCGATCAGGGTGCTTTGCTGGCAGTGCGGTGGCAGGCATTCAAGCGCTACCTCCAGGATTTCAGCCGCTTGCATGAGGCACCGCCGATCGCCCTGGACCTTTGGGATGAGTATCTGGTCTACGCCATCACCCTGGGGGTGGCCGACGATGTCCTCGAAGCCGCCCGCATCCACGCTCCGGAACAACTGGCCCAATCGAGCAGCATCTACTGGTACGGCAACCACGGTTTCTCCGGCGGCCACTCAACCAATGCCCTCGCCGGCCTGCAGTCGGCTCTGACCGGCGCATTCGCCCCACCCAGCTCTTCTTCGGGCGGTGGAGGTGGCTTTAGCGGCGGTGGCGGCGGCGGTGGCGGCGGTGGCGGCGGTGGCGCTTGGTAGCATGCCTTTGGCGTGCGGACTAGGTACTTTGTTGCCTCAGTCTGTCTGGGGTCCCTTTCCGTCCTCCCTCGCCGGAGGTGGGGGAGGTGGCCGATTGCGGTAGCCATCGGTTGGAGGGGGCAGGGTTGGTTGCTCCCTCAGTTCTTGCTTGCCGGTGGGTCGACATCGATCGCGACGACCGCGCTTTCGCCCGGGATCATGGAGGTCCCTCCCAGGCGGGTGCGTCGTTTCGACAGTCGGAGCGACCGGGTTGGATCGATCGAGGTAGGCGTAGATGAAACCACCAACCAGCATCCAAGCGCCCGCCGCCAGAAACATCGATGCGTAACTACCGAAGCGGATGATGGCACCAAACGCCGGGCCGCCCAGCAGGGCTCCCACGTCGAACAAACCGGTGAAGATTGCCATCGCCGATCCGCGATCCGCGTCGGCGGCTCTCGATACCACCATGCCCATCACGATCGGGAAGGCGTAGCCGTGTCCGGCACCGCATAAGACTCCGGCGACGGCGATGGCGCCCGGCCCGTTCGCAGAGGCCAGCACGACGAACCCCAGCACCATTGAACCAAGGGCCGGGTAGAGCACCCGTTTTGGTCCAACCCGATCCGGCAACCAGGCGGCGAACAGTCGAAGACCGATCGCCGTCGCGGCATACGCAGAGAAGAACAGCCCGACCGATCCAATGCCGGTATCGATGACAAACGTCTTGAGAAATGTGAAGTAGGCCGTGAGCGCCAGAGAAAACACCAGGGTGACCCACCAGAGAGGCAGCAGATTCCTCTGCGTTACCGAAGCGAGAAAGCGTTGGGGTTGTTCTCCGCCTGCCCCCGGCTTGTGCGATTCGGGAAGGGGTAGCGAGAGGAGCAAAGAGAGAATCCCGAAACCGAGCACGACCAGAAAGAAGACATCGAAATCCCACCGAGCCAGGATGACGTCGCCCAGGACCCCTCCGAGAGCGATGGGCAGAATGCCGGAGATTCCGAACAAGGCGATTCCCTTCGGTGCGTCGTGTGGCCGGGACCTGGTCGGCGCCGTACGTGAACAAGGCGGTGAACAGCAGCGCCTCGGCGAAGCCATGGGTGATGCGAACGGCATAGAGCCAGGCCCCGAGTTCGCCGACCGTCAGGTAGAGAGCCAGAACCGCGACATTGACGACATTTCCGAACAGGATCACCGGTCGCCGCCCCCGCTGATCCATGGCTCGCCCGACCGAAGGCCGGACGGCGATGGAGGCAACTGCGGTCAACCCGACGATGAGCCCGATTTCCACTTCGCCGGCTCCGAGGTCTTTGAGGAAACCCGGGAAGTGGAGAAACATGGTGAACGCCATTCCCTGAGCCATGTTGGCCAGCCAGGCGAAGACGAACGGGCGGGTGAGGAGTCGATCTGTCACGAAGGCAGATTAGGGGTGTCGGGTGCGCTCCAAGTCCCCGGGTGTACCGTGAGGAGTCATCAGTTGTTAGGTGTCGGTTGTCGAGAAATGAGAAAGGGACTATGGAATATCAGCTCCGCATGTACGAGGTCAAGGAAGGCGAGATGGAGACCTTCCTCGGGGTCTTTCCGGCGGTCGTCGAGGCCAGGCCGAGA
The DNA here is from genome assembly GCA_963715305.1 of uncultured Actinomycetota bacterium. Taxonomy (GTDB): domain Bacteria; phylum Actinomycetota; class Acidimicrobiia; order Spongiisociales; family UBA4744; genus UBA4744. Next base: position 39,722 of record CAVQSB010000001.1, on the reverse strand, counting down.
GGCCGGGTTCGAGGTGACCGGAGCCTGGATGATCCCCGAGACGAACCAATTCATCTGGATTGTCGGCTGCAAGGACGGGATCGACGCAGCGTCCGACCGCTACTACTCCTCGGAGCTGCGCAAGGCGATCGACCCCGAACCGGCCAAGCTGTTGGAGACCATCGACACGCGCACCATGGTGGCCGTTCCGGTCTGAACCGGCGATCTGTGGGGGGTCGATGCCTACCTAGTATGCGCTGAGAGACGTCAGAAAGGCTCTGCGTGCTGCCCGTTGCAGTGTTGGTATCGGGTTCAGGCTCCAACCTGCAGGTGCTCCTCGACGCCTCGAAGACCGACCCCGATTATGGTGCCCGGATCGTGGTCGTGATCTCCGATCGGCCCGGGATCGACGCCCTGGATCGCGCCACCGACGCCGGCGTGCCGGCCGAAGTGGTTCCCTGGAGCGATTTCGAGGACCGGCAGGAATTCTCGATTGCCGTATGTGACACCGCCGAACGCTACGGGGCGCAAGCGCTGATTCTGGCCGGGTTCATGCGCATTCTCTCCCCGGTGGCGATCGAGCGTTTCCCGAATCGCATTCTGAACGTCCATCCTGCCCTGCTGCCCGCCTTCCCGGGCCCTCACGCGGTGCCGGCCGCGCTGGCTCACGGAGTGAAGCTGAGTGGCGCTACGGTGCATTTCGTCGACGATGAGGTGGATCACGGGCCGATCATCGCCCAGCGGGCAGTTCCGGTGCATACCGATGACACCGAAGAGACACTCCACGCCCGAATCCAGAAGGAGGAACACCGGTTGTATCCCCTCGTGGTGAAGGCGTTTGCGGCAGGGCAGGTGCGGCTTGAAGGCCGACGGGTGATGTGGGAGGAGTCGTGACCCGGTTGCCCGTTCGAAGGGCACTGATCTCCGTCTCCGACAAGGCGGGCCTGATTCCCTTCGCCAAAAGCCTGACGGCGACCGGTGCCGAGATCGTTTCATCCGGCGGGACGGCCCTGGCGCTCGAGGAGGCAGGCGTTGCAGTCACGAGAGTGGCAGACGTGACCGGTTCTCCGGAGATCCTCGGAGGTCGAGTCAAGACGCTCCATCCCATGATTCACGGGGGAATCCTGGCCGACCCGGCCGACCCGGACCATCAATCGGACCTCGAGACCCACGGTATTGAGCCTTTTCAGCTGGTGGTCGTCAACCTCTATCCGTTTGAGGCAACCGTGGCGCTCGATGATGTGACCGATCGGCAAGCCATCGAGAAGATCGACATCGGTGGGCCGGCCATGATCCGGGCCGCAGCCAAGAACCATGAGCACGTCGGCGTGGTGACCTCGCCCGATCAATACGACGAAGTCATTCGGGCCGTGGAGACAGGCGGGTTGGACGAGGAATTGCGGAGAGAGCTGGCCCGGGCTGCTTTCTATCGCACGTCCGCCTACGACGCTGCCATTCTCCGGTGGCTGGAACCGGACGAGCTTCCCGCCCGCCTGGTCCTACCTCTGGAGCGGCGCCGGGTCCTGCGGTACGGGGAGAACCCGCACCAGGCCGCCGTCGCCTATCGGCAGGCCGGCGAGGCGGGTGGTGGACCGTCGGCCGTCCAGTTGCAAGGCAAGGAGATGTCCTTCAACAACTACGTCGATACCGAGGCGGCCTGGCGCCTGGCATGGGAGTTTGAGAAACCGGCCGCGGTGGTCGTCAAACACACCAATGCCAGCGGGGTTGCCGTAGGCGGACTCGCTGGTTGAGGCGTTCGGGGCAGCCTGGGAATGCGATCCCCTCGCAGCTTTTGGCAGTGTGGTGGCACTGAACCGGCCCCTCGATAGCGCCACTGCGCGAGGCGCTCGCGGAGGTCTTCGTTGAAGTGGTCATCGCTCCGGACGTGACCCAGGGCTGCCGGCCAGGTGCTGGCCCGCAGAAAGAACTTGCGGGTTCTCCACGGCCCCGCTCCCCATCCCGGGGGAATCGACCTGCGCCGTTTGGACGGCGGATTCGTGGCGCAAACGTGGGACGGCATCGGCGAGGGCCCCGACGACTGGCGGGTCGTGACGTCACGGCGGCCGACGCCGGAGGAGTGGGCGGACCTCGAACTGGCCTGGGTGGTAGCAGCACACACCAAGTCGAACGCTGTGGTGATCGCGCGCGACGGGGCGGCCGTTGGGGTTGGAGCGGGAGATCAGAGTCGTGTGGGAGCGGCGGAACGAGCCGTGGCCCGCGCCGGCGACCGGGCGGTGGGAGCGGCAGCGGCCAGCGACGCCTTCTTCCCTTTTCGGGATGGCATCGACACGCTGGCCGACGCCGGAGTCAGAGCCATTATTGAACCCGGTGGATCGAAACGAGACGAGGAAGTAATCGTGGCAGCAGAACCAGGCCGGGATCGCCCTGGTGTTCACCGGCAGGAGGCATTTTCGACATTGAGTGCACAAATATTGGACGGAAAAGAAGTAGCAGCAGCCGTTCGGGACGAGGTGGCAGAACGAGTAGCCGCCCTGGCCAAGCGGGGGAAGGTGCCGGGGCTGGCCACGGTATTGGTCGGCGACGACCCCGCCTCACATGTGTATGTGCGGAGCAAGCGACGGCTCGCGGAGAAGGTGGGCATCAATTCTCTGCATCATGAACTCGACGCCGACACCACTCAGGATGAAGTGGAAGCGCTCGTGCTTCGACTCAACGCCGACCCGGCCGTCGACGGGATCCTCGTGCAGCTTCCCTTGCCGGGTGACCTCGACGACAAACGAGTGACGTCGCTCATCGATCCGAACAAGGATGCCGATGGGCTGCATCCCTATAACCTCGGCCTGCTCGCTCTGGAACGGGCCGTGCTCGTCCCCTGTACCCCGCAGGGCGTGATGCGAATCCTCTCGTACTACGGGATCAATCCGGCCGGCAAGCACGCGGTGATTGTCGGGCGGTCGTTCCTGGTCGGGCGACCGCTCTCCATGCTGCTGGCCGCCAAGGGCACCGATGCCACCGTCACGGCGGCCCACTCCCGAACCCCCGACCTCGCCGCCGTCGCCCGTGAGGCGGACATCCTGGTGGCGGCTGTTGGTGTTCCCCACTTGATCGGACCGGACGCCGTCAAGCCCGGAGCCACCGTCATCGATGTCGGCATCAACCGGACCGCAGACGGGTTGGTCGGGGACGTACGCTTCGACGAGGTGAAAGAGGTTGCCGGTGCCATTACCCCGGTGCCGGGCGGGGTCGGTCCGATGACGGTCGCGATGCTGATGCGCAACACCGTGGCGGCTGCCGAGCGCAGCATGGGATAATCGAATCCAAGAACACAGCGAAGGAGCTCTCATGGCATCGCCCATCACGATGGGTCCCGATGGACTAGTCGTACCCGAACGACCCCATTCTTCCCTTTATCGAGGGGGACGGGATTGGTCCCGATATTTGGCGCGCCGCACAGCTCGTGTTCGACGCTGCGGTCGACAAGGCCTACGGCGGCGAGCGAACGGTGAGCTGGATGGAGGTGCTGGCCGGCCAGAAAGCCTTCGACGACACAGGCGAGTGGCTTCCGGCCGAGACGGTCGACGCGTTTCGTACCTATCTCGTTGGCATCAAAGGTCCTTTGACCACCCCCGTCGGTGGCGGTATCCGGAGCCTCAACGTGGCTTTGCGCCAAACCCTCGACCTGTACGTCTGTCTGCGTCCGGTTCGTTGGTTCACAGGAGTGCCATCTCCGGTCAAACAACCCGAGCTGATCGACATGGTGATCTTTCGCGAGAACACCGAGGATGTCTATGCGGGCAAGGAAATCGAAGCCGGCACGGAAGACGCCAGGAAGCTGCTTTCGTTCCTTCATGAAACCTACGGTTGGGACATCCGGCCGGACAGCGGTCTCGGGATCAAGCCTATTTCCGAGACGGGGTCGAAGCGCCTGATTCGGGCGGCGATTCGTTTCGCGCTCGACAACGGTCGGGCCTCGGTGACGTTGGTCCACAAGGGCAACATCATGAAGTTCACCGAAGGGGCATTCCGCAGCTGGGGTTATGAGCTCGTGAAAGAGGAGTTCTCCGACGTTGCGGTCAGCTGGGCGGATTCGGGCGGGCGACCCGGGCGACAAGCTGCTCGTCAAGGACGTTATCGCCGACGCTTTCCTTCAACAGATCCTGACCCGACCTGCCGAATACGACGTGATCGCCACCATGAACCTGAACGGTGACTACATCTCCGATGCGCTGGCCGCTCAGGTCGGGGGGATCGGCATTGCCCCCGGCGGAAACGTCAACTACGACACCGGCCATGCGGTGTTCGAAGCCACGCACGGTACGGCCCCCAAGTACGCCGGGATGGACAAGGTGAACCCTGGTTCGGTGATCTTGTCCGGTGAGTTGATGTTCCGGTATCTCGGGTGGAAAGAGGTGGCGGATCTCGATCGTCGGCGCTATCGAGGCGACCATCGCAGAGAAGATCGTCACCTACGATTTCGCCCGGTTGATGGAAGGAGCGACGGAAGTGAAGACTTCTGAGTTCGCCGCGGCCATCGTCGACCGGATGTGAGCAACGGTCATCAGGTCTCAGTGGTCGGTCCATCAGTCATGACGGCCGACCTCGATCATGTTGCCCTTGCGGTTCGGGATGTGGGACAACCGATGGAGGTGCTCATCTCGGATCTCGGGGGCACGCTGGTCTCCGGAGGGAATGGCCGGGGATTCAGGGCCATGCAGGTCAGGATGGGTGACCTGACCACGGGTATGACGGTCGAACTGCTCGAGCCGTGGGAGCCCGACAAGAGTGACTTCCTATCGAGATTCCTCGATCGGCATGGGGAAGGACCCCATCATCTGACCTTCAAGGTGCCCGACCTGGCCGCCGAACTGAAGAGACTCGAGGGACTCGGTCTCGATCCGATTGGTGTCGACCTGTCCAACCCGATGTGGCGTGAAGCCTTCCTGCATCCACGCGACTCGCACGGAACCGTCATTCAGATCGCTGAGTCCGAAGTCTGGCGTTTCGAACTGGCCTGGGAGGCGGCGCAGGCCGGGGAGCCGGCCGGCACGCCGTGGTGGCCGACGCCCCCCGTACCGGGACCTGTCGCACGCGGTGCTCGAACGGGTTGTCCTGGAATCCGGCGACATTCGGCGCACGGCGGGTTCTTCGTCGAAGTGCTCGGAGCCGAGGTCTCCGGTCAGGATGTCGACCAGGCCGACCTGGTCTGGCCGGGAGGCCGAATCACCATCGAGACCGGTCCGGGTCGTGGCATCGTTCGTCTCGAGGTGAGCGGGGCCGGAGCGTTCGACCACGTTGTCGCCGGGACACGGATCGTGGGGGAGTAGCTATCAGCTACTACGTTACCAGTTACCAGTTTCTCGATACATTGGGCTGACCGTTGACTGCTGACTGCTGCACTGCTACTGACTGCTGACTACCACAGCACGACGTAGGCGAGGATCGGGTCGGCGGCCTGGAACCCGGTCGCTTCGCGAAAATCCCACAGTTCGACCCATAGGCTCACGCCGCGGGTTCCGGAAAACAACCCGGCGTAGCGCGGGAGTCGGTCGTCATCCGTGCGGGACAGAACGCCGCTCAGCCGTCGTTCCAACAACCGGATCTGAATGTCGGCCGCCAGCTGGGCATGAGGAGCCGTATCGTCCGGCAGGCTGAAGTAGAGCGGCTCGGCGTGGTCGAATCGCACGGCGATCCCGTTCAAAGCCGCTTCGTCATAGAGAGGATCTCGGGAGAGGACCTCACGGGATCCGGCCGGAGCCCAGGGTTTCCCGCTCGCCAGAATGGTCGCTCCGGTTCCCAACCATTGCTCCACCCAGCGAGTGTGCGTGGCAGGGATCCAATTGGATCGCCCGAGAACGACCATGGAGACCGCTTCGGCCATGTCTTCGCCCGGCCCCGGTTCTGCCGTAATCGCTGGAAGCCTCGATCGACGAGGGCAGGAACCATGTGGTTTCCAGCGGGTCTGAGCTCTGATCGATCCAACCAACTGCAGACGCAAATGATCGCACCAGTGACGACCCTGCGGCCGGATCCACCTGGTCGACCCGACCGGCCAGTGCCGCCTCGACATAGACGTCGTCAAGCGATCGATACTGGGCAACATGGGCCAGCTCATGGGCGAGGGCCCGGTCAGATCCATGCGGGTCGTAGTTTCGCCGTTGGGAGCGAACGTCCGATCGACGAGATAGATGTCCGGCCCCTTCGTGAACGCGACGGCCTTGCCGATGGCCTCTTCGCCGCCCACCTCGATGCAACTCTGATGAGATTGCGAGGTGGGGCAGCCTGGGTCAGAGCTGCGGGAACCTCCTCGAGTGCTCCGGTGATCAGGTCGAGTTCCGCGGGATCGGCCGACTCGGTAGCTCCGAGCAGGGAGATGTCGCCAACGGTTCGTTTCCAGACGGTATCTTCGAAGGAAGGAGATCCGAGGCGCGCCAGCACATCCGGGTCATTCAGGTCGATATCGACGGCCGCTGGTGTCGTGATCGGATCCGATCGGGGTCGTCGTGCTCGACGTCGACAGGCCGCATGCTTGCAGCATGAGAGCCGCGATCAAGGAGACGGGTAAGAGCGAACGTCGCACAGGTCCTTGATAGCAGGACTGGCGGGCAACTCGGCTTGTTGGCCGGCCGAGGGACCTTCTGGCGGCGCTAGCCTTGAGGCACTGGACCGACCAGCCAAGGAGTGTGCGCATGAGCAAGGTCACAGTCGTCGGGGCGGGCAAATATGGTTCCACCACTGCCCAGAGATTGGCAGCGATGGACATCGTCGATGAGGTGGTGATGACGGACATCGTCGAAGGCTTGCCCCAGGGCCTGGCTCTCGACATGAATCAGTCCCGCCCGGTCGAGAAGTACCGAACCCTCGTCATCGGCACCAACGATTATGCCGACACCGCCGGCAGCGACGTGGTGGTCATCACCGCCGGACTGCCGAGGAAACCCGGCATGAGCCGGATGGATCTCCTCGAGGTGAACGCCAAGATCGTCAAGGACGTCACCGACCAGATCATCAAGTATTCGCCGGAAGCAACGCTGGTCATTGTGACGAACCCGCTCGACCAGATGACCACGCTGGCTGCGGAAGTCTCCGGGTTGCCGCATCACAAGGTGCTCGGACAAGCGGGTATTCTCGACAGCTCCCGCCTCGCCCATTTCCTTTCGGAAGCCACCGGGGTGGACATTCTCGAGGTCGATGCCCTGACGCTCGGCAGCCATGGTCCAACCATGGTCCCGGTTCCGTCCCAGTGCACCGTGGCAGGTAAGCCATTGACCGACTATCTGAGCGACGACGAGATCGAGGCCATCCTGGAGCGCACCCGCGGTGGAGGAGGAGAGATCGTTGCTCTGCTCAAGACCGGCAGTGCCTACTATGCCCCGTCGTCGGCTGCAGCGCGGATGGTGGCGGCGATCATCACGGATGAGAAGGCCACGATGCCGGTCTGCGCCTGGGTTTCGGGCGAGTACGGAATCAACGACGTGTACCTGGGGGTACCGGCCAAGCTCGGCAAGAACGGCGTTGAAGAAGTCGTGGTCTTGGATCTCGCCACCGACGAGGTCGCCGGCCTGGTTGAAGCCGCTGCTGCGGTCAAAGCAAAGGTCGACGAACTGCACCAGCTCGTGCTGTAGAAGTCATGGATTCGGGCGGCAGGCCCCTTAGATGGTCGCGCCTTGCCGCCACTGAGGGCGTATAGTTACGCAGGTGTAGTTATCCGCGGTTGAGGAGGCATCTCTATGAATAAGGGCGAATTGGTCGATCATGTGGCGGCTGATGCCGGTATCACGAAAGCGGCAGCGAAGAGTAGCCGTCGATAGCGTTTTCGGCTCGATCACCAAGGCAATCAAGAAGGGCGATCGGGTTCAGATCATCGGGTTTGGATCTTTTGAGTCGCGCAAGCGCCAGGGGCGCAAGGGCATCAACCCTGCAACAGGTGAATCGATTCGAATCAAGACCCAGTTTGTGCCGAAGTTCTCGGCCGGCAAGGCGCTCAAGGACGAAGTGGCGAAGCGCAAGAAGTAACCAAACTTTTCTAACAAAATGAGGGGGCGGCCCGGTTGGGCCGCCCCCTCTTTGCGAGATTTGTTAGAACTCGATATCGAGGCTGGACACTGCCTTGGCCCAGTGGCCGAGTGCCGCTTGCTGGGTCATGAGCTTGGCCATGTTGCCGTTGACCTTGATTTTGCCGGTCATGAAAGCCATCTGGGTGTTCAACTCACCGCTGAAGATGGCGCTGGTGGTTTCGTAATTGCTTGTGATGGTGACGTCGGCGTTCGGGATTTCACCCATAGCCTGGATCGGGTTGTCACTCGACGCATCCATGTAGAACTTCACTTCGCCTTCGGGCGCATCAGTGACGACGAACTGCACGCTCATGTCGGCAGATGCTTTGAATTGCTCGTGACCTTGCAGAGTGTTGGTTACCTCTGTGGCCCAATCCTCGGAGAGAAACTTGACTGCCATCGAATGGCTCCTTCTTTCGACACAGCGTCGTTTTGACGAGGCCAGGGTAGCAGTGCCCCTTACCCGTCCTCCTCACGTGCAACGGGTGGTGTTGTCTTTTCCCTGGAAGGGGGATGGGGGGTCAGCCCTCGTCGTGCCCCCTCCGACCGATTGCTTTTCGCAATCGGTCACTCCCGCACCTTCGGCGAGGGAGGACGTGTGGATGGTGCCCGGCCCGTTGCAGGAAGGAGGCTAAAGATATTCCCGCTTCCCGGAGGACCTTCTCGATTGCTTTGCGCCTCTATCCTCGGCAAAGGGCGGAGCGGCCTGCGCGGATATCCGGGTTGCAGCCCGATGAGTTCGGCTGCGGCTTTGACGCCGGGCACCCGGTGAGCTTCAACGGCCGTCGACAGCCCGGTCAGTCGCGCCTGTTGGTCGGTAGCGGATCTCGGGGAACGGCGGGCCAGGGACACAACCTCGTTGACCAATTCGGCGAGGTAGTTCGAACTGGCGGTGATCGCGCCGTGCGCCCCTGCAGTGATACAGAGGCTCACCGCTTTCGACGAGCCCGTCATCAGCACGAATTCGTCATCGGTCTCCTGGCTGAGGCGGGCCATATCGACCGGATGGCCTCCCGAGTCTTTCATCCCAACGATGTTGGGATGCCGCGACAGCTCGATCGCGTGCTCGACCGGAAGCGCATAACCCGTCACGGCCGGAACTGAGTAGAGGAACACGGGGATCGGAGATTGGTGTGCGACATCAGCGAAGAAGCCTCCGACGGCTGCGTGATTTCCACGAACCATCGAAGCGGGGGTCAAGACCAGTGCTGCATCGGCGCCGGCTCCGGCAGCCTCTTCGGCCTGGGCGAGCGCCAACCGGAGGGACTCGGCTGCGACTCCGGCCAGCAAGAAGCTGCGAGTGCCCAGTTCTTGTCGAGCAGCGGTTACCAGGTCATGACGCTCGCCCGGTTCGAGATAGGGGCCTTCACCGGTGGACCCGCCGATCAGAAAGCCCTTGATTCCGCGCTCGGTCAGGACACCGAGGTTATGTCGGTGGGCGTTCAGATCAAGTCGGCCGGATCTGGTGAAGGGGGTAACAAGTGCGGGCAGAAGGTGAGGTACACGTTTCATGATCGGAACGGTAGCTCATGCCTACTCGCCCGATAGTTGGTGGCTCCAAGACGTTCACGAGTCAACCGGCGACCAGTTTGACTCCGGTCGTGACCGGTGGTGAGCCGAACGGGCTGAAAGGCACACCGTCGCACGTGGCGTCGGGTCCAAACCAGAGCACGTCGGCCACGGTCAAACTCAGGCCATTTCCGTACAATTCGGCGGCCGTGTTCGGCTCCCGGATGTAGACCGTATAGAAGCCGACGATCTTCATCTGCTTTCTGCCGTTCGGCCATGTCAGCCGGGGGTCCCCGATATCCCAGTTGTCATTCCACACGACGATCGGGACGGTCGCCAATCGGGCTGAATCGCACTTGTCGATATCGCCGTTCCAGTAGAACTGGTTGGATTTGTAGGTGTCAAATGAGCCATACAGGCTGGTTTCCCACCAGGTTGGGGCGCCGGCTGGGAAGGCCACTGCGAGCGTCTGCGGCGAGCTTCCAATCACCTGGGCAAGCGTGTCGCAGTTGAAGTTCCCATTTTCCACACAGGTTGCTCCGGCCACGTTCGCCAGGCGATCATCCATCCCTTGGTTGAAAGGCCCGACCATGTTGCCCGTCTCAGTTTTGGTTGCGTTGCAGGGCCCGGGCTCTGGACAGGGAATGACAATGTGGCCGGTATCGGGATCTGGCAATGCTCCATTGCCGTGATGCTTCTCGAACTCACCATCCAGACCAGTTCCTACGGCATCGCGAAAGGTCGAGCCGCCCGTTCCGAACGGCGCCAGGGCACCACAGTTCCCCGTGACTTTGGCAGCACAATCGAAGAGGTCTCCGCTGAAACCATCCGGAAGAGCCCCCATCGGCAGAAGACCCGGTCCGCCTGAGGCCTGACTGACCAGGCAGAACGCTTCCTGACGGATGGCGGCGCTCGTGGCACCCAGCACTTTTCCGAAGCGTGCCGGAGCGTCTTGACTGAGGGAGACGCGCATGACGTTTGGATCGGGAACCCCGTTATACACGGCCGGTGTCTCCACCTCCAGAACGAAGCTGCTGGTGATCCACGTCGCGACATTGCCGACTCGCGTCGTCGGTGTTCCCGGAGTGATGGTATGCAGGCCCCGTTGGTTGGGCCGGGCGAAATCTGCTGCTTTCTCGACCGCCATGACCGGATCGCCGGGTAGCTCCGCAACGCCGGCCAGGCAGGCTAGGTCCACCGCTCGTTGCTGGCTGCGAGCCTGCTGGAAGAACTCGGACGTATCAACTGCGAGGGCAGTGGCGCCGATGAGAAACAGCAGAATGACGGCCGTCCACACTGCGGCAATGCCTCCCTCGTCCCGGTGCAGCTGTCGGGCAGTCACGGTTCCAGCCTCGAAACGGCCTGTGCGGTGAGGTCGACCTCGAACGAGAACAAAATGAAGTCGAGTCGAAAGTCCCGGACCACCAGCCGGACCTGAGCCCGATCGTCGGTGGTCGGGTCCTGGCCTGAATTGCCTCCCAAGGGGATGCAAATCGCCGCAGGAGCATCGACAACGGTGATACCTGAGCCGGCGGTAGCGCTTTCCGTTACCGATCCACCCTCGACAATCGAAGAACAGCCCGATACGTCACTCCAGCGGATTCCGGCAGCCAGAACCTCCCCGCGACCGATGGGGTCGAGAATCGCCAGGGAATCGGGGGTCGTTGCGGCATAGCGGGCAGCTTCGCGGGCGGCGTGGTCGAGGACGTTGTGGACGTTCCAGGCGTGGGCCGTCGTCCAGATACCGAAGGTGAGCATCAACAGCATGGGAAGCACGAGCGCGGCCTCTACCAGTGCTGCACCGCGTTCCTCGCCCGGCATGAGCCGGCTCAATCGTGCTCCGGTCAAAATGGCCTCCCAGACCCTGGGGATGATCCCACCATGCCCACCATGGGGGTCGCTCCGCCCACTGCCCATGATAACGCATAGGGTGGTCGACTAGAAGACAAAATCTCACGCTCCGTGTGCAACACAACCTTTATACGTTATCGGCGAATGCCGGGGCCAAAGTGAGCCTTTTGCCGATCTGCGTTTTGCTGCGCTGCCTTTCTCGTGCCGCCGAGTATCAAGCGCCTGGCTACTCCTTGAGGTCGATGGCGGTGGTCGTGGTGTCTTCGATTTCGTCGTTGTAGTTTTGGTTGCTGTTGTACGCGATGTTGCTGCCCCAGAATGTCGAGTTGTCGGCTCCCCTCATCTCGATGTTGCTGATCGGTGGGAATTGAATTCCACTGCGAGGAGCCCGACCATGTGATGACGTTGCGGTTGCAGGACTCGATAGCGTTCTGGTGAGTGCTGAGCTAGCTAACCCGCTTGGCTCAACAGGCCGTACCGGGGATTGGAGTCGTCGGCCCTACTTGAGGAGGTGGACCGGGTTGCCGACGATGTACGCCTTCCAGGTGGTGGTGTCGTTCACTGTATTGGAGTAGTTGTAATTCAACTTCCACCAACAGTTGGAACCGCACGCGTAGCTACTGAGCGTCATCTCGAGCTTGATCCAGTCACCGTTGTAGTCGTTGACGCCACCATTGTTGTTGGCGAAGAACCTGCAAGGGGTGAGGGTGGTTGGACTCGACCAGGCCGCCGCCTCGCTGGTCCGAACGCTCATACGGCAGCTCGAGAAGTCCGTCCAGACCCCTGGACCGTTTGGGCTCTTGATCTCGACCCAGCCACCCGGGTTGGCTTCACCCGGGTCATACAGTTCCACTACGAAATCCTTGCCGGAGTAGATGTCGCTGACCTCAGCGAGATAGAAGTTGCTGGTCGTGCCCGTGGCGTTGTTGTAAAGCGACATGTCGCCCAGGCCATACAATCGGGCGCCGCCGCTAGCCCGCACTGCGTACCGGTTGAGGCCCGACCATCCAGCGTTGGCGGATGGGTTCGGCAAGCTGAGTGGGTCGATCGCCTCGATCTGCAACACATAGAGGCCGTCCGCAGGCGGCGTGATGGGACACCATGAATCCCACGTGTACGCAGCGCTCTCGAGCACCTGGGCTTCCGGGGGCCAGAGCTTGTCACACAACGTTACGTTGCCGTTGAGGTTCAAAGGCGACGGATCGGGCGCGTACAACCTGGTGCGCACAGTCTGGCCGCACTCGGCGTTGGAGTCGCCCCAGGCTTCGCAGCCGCGATCCCCGGTTCTCCAGTTGTCGTTGGTGGTGACGCCGCCGGAGATGTTGTGGTGGACAATGTCGAGGAATTGGACCGAAAACGAGTTGCCCGCAGTTCCTTCGATCCCGTAGAGGTATCCACCTCCCCGGGTCGAGGCCGGGTTGCGCCAGGAGATGTTTTGGGCGCATCCCGCATTTCCGCTCCCGGTGCCGTCCTCGCAGAAGGACGAGTAGGCGTCGCCCATGCGGGTGTCGGTGTACTTGCCGTGGAGGTTGGCCCAGAAGTTCGGTTGTCCGGTGCACCCGGGTTCATTGGGGTCGCAGCTGTTTCCGAACTGCGATTGGGGGCTGCCCAGCGGGAGGGGCGGGACGTATTCGGCAACGGCGCTCCGGGTGATCGTTTGGTTCTGGCGTCCCAGCACCTTGAGCAGGAACGTGTCGACCGTGTCGCTGATCGTCACTTCGAGCTGGTTGGGCTCGCTCCACGTAAGCCCGTCGGTAACGGTGATGGCGGCGCCGTCGATACCATCGACGTAGCCGTTGGTGGCCGCCACCTGGATGGCGGTTGGCTCGGCCTTGCTGGCGTAGGCCTGGGGCATGTGGATCACGCCGGCCAGCGCGGCCGACTCGGCGGCTCGCTGGATCCGCGTTGAGTTCAGGTAGAACCATCCGAGGTCAACAGCAAAAGAGGCCAACCCGAGGAGCAGGACGAGGACCAGCGCCACGAACGGCAGGATGGCGCCCTCTTCGTTTCGTGAAGCGAGTTTCCTCATGACTTTGCGCTCCTCACGTCAGTCCACATCCGGCTCGAGCTGAAACACCGCATCCTCGGAGAAGGGTCCGGTGGGAAACGACAAGAATCCGGTGATGTATTGGTGTGTGAAGACGACTCGAACGCCGAGACGGTCCGGGCACTCTGCGGGCACTGCCGGACAATTGAGACCGACGGTCACTCTTCGGCCCGTCGAACCCCAGGAACCAATCAGCTTGTTCCCGGCCGCGTCGTAGATGTTGGTGTTGTTCGTCGAACCTGAGCACGTGAAGTAGTTGAGCGAACTGTCGACGACGCAAGGGTCAACAGGGTCGCCGTTGGCTTTCGCTGCGAAGACCCAGATCGCTTCGATCGTCGAGTTGTCGAGGTCGGCGGTGGCTTCAGCGATCGCCCCAAGAATGAGTGTGTCGGCATCGAAAGCGTCGCCGACCGCGCTCCCCACCCGGGCCCCTTCTCGAGCGGCACTGGAAACATTGAGGAAGTCGAGAAACACGAAACCGAATTCCGCGGCTCCGAACGCAAGCAAGATGAGCAGAGGGACGACCAGGGCCGCTTCGATCAGGCTGGCTCCGCGCTCTGAATCCGCCCGTCGTCGAAGGCTGAACCAGCGTCGCTTCCTCATGAGAAGATCCTCGGCTCGAGACGCATGATGGTGTCGGATGTCCAGATAGACGTGCTGGAGAAGAGGCCGGTGAACCACTGGTGGGTCAGCGTGATCGAGACCTTGATCCGGCCCGGCGAGGGTGCGGTCACGTCTCGGGTTTCCGGCAGGTAGTTGGGTGGTGCGTAAGGCCAGTCGTAAAGATTCGGGCCAGCGTAGGGATCAGGGCAGGGAACCCAGGCGCAGGTCGGATCGCCGGTGTAGGTATAGGTCGTCGATGGCCCACCGTCGGGGTCGGAAACCACCACATTGTTGATTGCCTGCAGGTCACCCCCGGTGACCGCTTCTTCGATGGCGTTGAGGACCTGGATATCGGCTGCGATGTCGTTGGCCGCAGTGGCGCCTGCCCGGGCGCCCTCGCGGCTGGCGTGGCTGATCGTCAACCAGTCTTTGAAGGCCAGGCTGAATTCGGCAATACCCATCACCAGCATGATGATCAGCGGAAAGACCACGGCAAACTCGATGATCGTTGCGCCCCGCTCATTACGTTGTCTCAACCTGGCTCTCATCCACCGGCTCCCTTGCGCGACGCGGCACCACCCGAACTACAAGAGAGCATCGGCAGAACCGATGATTTCCTTAGCGGAAATCCGGGTATGGGACGGAGAAACAGGAGCCGGTCGCAGCAGGTTCGAAGAGTCGAAAGACAACGGACGGAGCTATGGATTGGGGTCCGGTTCGACGTGCATGACGGTGTCGGCTGCCCAGCAGGTCCCCGACGTTCCCCTATCGCATACTGATCCGGAAAACCATGCGAATCCGGTAATCCAATCGTGGTCAAACACAACCCGCACACCCAACCAGTCGCGAGTTGTGCCGTCGTTGTCTCGGCTCGGCTCGGGCCAGGTTTCTTCAATCGCAAACCAGGTCGAGCATCGGAGCAGTGCCGGGTTGTCGGACGCAGAGACGAACGGACGATATCGGTTCCGGTTGGCGCCAACGTTTCCTGCAGTGTCGGATTTGTAGACCCAGATTTCGAGAACGGCGCCGTTGATGTTCCGCACGGCACCTGCCGCACCCTCCAGGATCACACAATCCGCGTCCGACGTGTCGCCGGCCGCTGCTCCCACCCGGGCCCCTTCGCGGGATCCGGCGGTCACGCTGAGCCAGTCTTTCAAACCGAAGCCCCACTCGGCGGCCCCCATGGCGATGAGCACGAGCAGGCCGATGATCAAAGAGGTCTCAACCGCTGCTGCTCCGCCGTCCCGGCGGAAGTAGCGGCTCATGGATTGGGAACCAATCGGACCGGGTTGCCGATGACCCGCGCCTGCCAGGTGGTCCGATCGTGCGAGGTGTTCAGATCGAGGTTCATCTTCCAGTAGCAATCGGCGCCGCAGGTATAGGCAGTGGGGATCTGGATCGAGGCGGTGATCCACTGCTTATTGAATTGGGCGGTACCGCTGACTGTGGTTTGAATCCGGCATTGTCCGGTCACAGGGGAGGTCGTGTTCCCGTCCATGTCTTCGGAATACCAGGTGCAGGTGGGTATGGTTCCGTCCGGCAACAACACCGACATGAAGGCGTTTCCGCCCCCCTCACCCGGGTCGTAGAACTTGAGCTCGAGTCTCTTGCCGGCATGGACCGGGTCGATCTCCGCAAGGTAGACGGTGGCGTTGCCGGAGGGCGCATTGGTGAAGATCGACATGTCGTTGATGGCGTAAAACCGCGCTCCACCACCCGGAGCGGTGGTGACGTTCAGGGAGTAGCTGTTGCTACCGCCGATATTGGCTCCCGAACTCCAGACCCGCATCACGTAGATCCCGGCCGTCGGGCTATTGATGGTGCAGAGGTTCCGCCACTGATTGCGATACGTGCCGGAAGAAGCGCCCGAGTTGACGGTGAGGCCGCACCCGCTGATGGGTGGGTTGTCGGTCGGATCGAGCGGTGTGGTATCGACCATGTAGAGCTGGTAGTGCATGTTGGTGCCACCGCTCGTCGATTTTGCCAGGCTCTCTTCGTCGCCCGTTTCCCCGAAGCTGGACCGGTCGTAGAAGCCTGCGTCGTAGACCTGAACCGTGAAGTTGGTCTTTCCGGTCGGGATCTCGACCGCGTAGTAGTAGCCGGTGGGCCGAAACGTCGGATTGTTCGGGTCGGCATTGGCGTCCCACGGTGCCCCGGAGCCGTCGTTGGTGCTGTCGTTGCAGTTGCCTCCTGCCGACCAGTCACATCTCGTGGCGTACGGGTCGCCGTGCTCCTTGGCCGTCGCCTGGCCCTGAATCGCAGCCCAGAAGTTCTGGACATAGGGCCCACAACCGCTAGCTGGGATGGCCGCCGAATAGCCGATGCCGAAGCAGTTGCTCGGACTTCCCATTGGTACCGGTTTGACGTACTGGGCGGTCGAACGGCGGGTGATGTCGAACGAATTGAAGCCCAGCACCTTGAGGAAATAGGTCGGCACATTGGTAGTGAGGGTCGCTGTGACCTCGTTGTCGCTGCCGGGGACCAACACGGCCGAGACGGTGTTGGCACCACCGACCGGGAATCCATTGGCGTTGGCGGCATCCTCGGCATCGTTCTGCGCCAAAGTCATAAAACCCGGTGCATTGACGACGGCTGCCAGCGCCGAAGCGTCCGCGGCGTTCTGCAGCCGCGAGGCGTTGAGATACAGCCACGCCAGGTCGACGGAAAGGGCGGAGAAGGCCAGCAACATCACCAGGGAACCGGCTACCCACACAAGGGCAGCTCCCCGCTCCTCTTTGAGTGCCAATCGGAGGCGCATACGCTTGATCACTCGAACACCTCCGGTTCCATGCGAAGAATGGAGCTTTGATCGACGGAATAGCCACCGGTGAAGGGCGGGAAGTTGCTGATCCAGGTGCGCGGCATTTGTATGCGAACCCCGATGATGTCGAGCGGGGCGGAAGGACCGGCGACGGTTTGACGGGCGGAGGCAGGCCAGGTCTCCGTTACCGCCCAGTTGTTCACGCAGTCGGTTGGGTCGCCTCCCGTATACTGCCAGGTGTTGGTTTGGCCGATGATCTGGTTGCCGTTGGCGTCGGCATGGTATATCTCGATGCGCTGGACTCGATCGAGAAACCCACCGGGGAGCGTGGCGGCCACATTGGTGATGGTTTGACAATCCGCATCGAGCGCTCTTCCGGTGAACGACGCGGTCCTCACTCCCTCCAGACTGGCGCGCTCGACCGTCAGGTAGTCGTAGAAGGCGACGCCTACTTCCATGATCCCGATCATGAGGAGCAGTAGCAGGGGCATGACGATCGCGAATTCGACAATCGTTGCCCCGCCTTCGTTGCTCCTGTCGAGTCGTCGTCGCATGTCAAGCCGATCCTGTATCGAGTGAGGTGCCACAGCCGTCGTTTCGACCAGCGTTAGCCCTCACTTTAAGTGACAATTCTACCACGCTCGGGGCCATTGTTGTCTGGCCACATTGATTAGTCATCGCGGTACACCCGGGCCACGTACTGCGAATGGATGGGTTTGCCGAATCGCGCATACACATGGTTCATAATCCGACACAGGCTGAGTGCCCGAAGTTCCCCTTCAGTTGCCCAATCCGCCCGTGTGCCGGTTGGAGAGGTATCTCCTCCTCCAACTCAATGTGTAGCGCCCTTTACCCCAGGGGGAAACTACTACCTGAGCGGGACCGTCGCAATAGGCCATTGGTACCGATTACGGCCCTTTTGACATCCCCACCGACCCATCGAGGTTGTTCAGCCGCGCTGGCCTGCCATTCTGCGGTTCTTGAACTTCGCCTTGACGTAGTCCTTGTTCAGCATGGCAATGAAGTCCAGAGAGATCCGTTTCGGGCAGGCCGCCTCGCACTCGCCGTGGTTCGTGCAAGAACCGAAGTGGCGTTCCATCTCGTCGACCATTGCCTCAACGCGCGTCCAGCGTTCGGGTTGTCCCTGAGGGAGAAGGTTGAGGTTCGCTACCTTGGCCGCTACGAACAGTTGCGCCGCACCGTTGGGACATGAGGCGACACAAGCCCCGCAACCGATGCAGGAGGCAGCGTCCATCGCCGAGTCGGCGGCCGGTTTCGGAATCGGGATCAGATTGGCGTCCGGGGCGCTCCCGGTCGACACGGTTATGTAGCCGCCGGCTTCGATAATCCGGTCGAATGAGCTGCGATCGACGACCAGGTCCCGGACAATGGGGAATCCGGCGGCCCGCCACGGCTCGATGGTGATGACATCGCCGTCCTTGAACTTGCGCATATGGAGCTGGCAGGTTGCCGTTCCTTGCTGGGGTCCATGGGCAAGGCCGTTGATCATGAGCCCGCATGCCCCGCAGATGCCTTCCCGGCAATCGCTGTCGAAGGCGATCGGTTCCTCGCCCTTGTCCGCGAGTCGCTCATTGACGATGTCGAGCATTTCCAGGAACGAGGCGTGCGATTCGATGTCCGGAGCCTCGTACTCAACGAACTTCCCGGGAGCGTCCTGTGTGTACTGGCGCCAGACGCGCAAAGTGATGTTCACTTGTAGCTCCTTTGCGCCAGCGCCACATACTCGAAGTCGAGCGGCTCCTTGATCAGGTTGGGCTTTTGGCCGACCCCGGTGAATTCCCACGCCGCCACATACGCGTAGTCATCGTCGTTGCGGAGCGCCTCACCTTCGGGGGTTTGGCTCTCCTCCCGGAAGTGGCCGCCGCACGATTCGCGACGATTGAGGGCATCGAGAGCCATGAGCTCGGCCAGCTCGAAGAAGTCCTCAACCCGGCCCGCCTTCTCAAGAGACTGGTTGAAGGACTCGTTCTCGCCCAAAACCCGAACGTCGTCGTGGTATTCGTCCCGCAGGGCGGGTATCTCCCGCAGAGCCTTCTGCAATCCCTGTTCGTTGCGGGACATCCCGACGTGCGTTTCCAGGATCTTGCCAAGTTTGCGGTGGAACCAGTCGACCGTCCGGCTGCCGTTCACCGACAGCAACCGTTGGACACGATCGGCAACCTCCTGCTTCGCCTCCGTGAACACCTGGTGATCTGTTGGAACCGGTTGCCTACCGAGGAGGGGCGCCAGGTAATCGCTGATGGTGTACGGAAGAACGAAGTACCCGTCGGCCAGCCCTTGCATCAGGGCACTGGCTCCGAGCCGGTTGGCACCGTGGTCCGAGAAGTTGGCTTCACCAATGGAGTAGAGGCCGGGGATGGTGGTCATCAGGTTGTAGTCCACCCACAGGCCGCCCATCGTGTAATGGGGAGCCGGGTAGATGCGCATCGGCTGGTCGTACGGGTTCTCGTCCGTGATTCGCTCGTACATCTCGAAGAGGTTGCCGTAGCGCTCTTCGATGACCGCCTTGCCCAGCCGGCCGATGGATTCTGCGAAATCAAGGTAGACGCCGTTCTTGCGGTGCCCGACTCCCCGTCCTTCCTCGACGACGGTCATGGCGTTGCGAGATGCCACGTCGCGGGGCACGAGATTCCCGAATGCCGGATACTTCCGTTCCAGGTAGTAGTCGCGCTCGTCGGGCGGGATCTGACCGGGCGGACGCTCTTCTCCAACGTTCTTCGGAACCCAGATCCGTCCGTCGTTGCGGAGCGACTCGGACATCAGTGTCAGTTTTGACTGTGTGTCGTCACTTTGGGGGATGGCGGTTGGGTGGATCTGCGTGAAGCTGGCATTGGCGAAGAGCGCTCCTTTGCGGTGCGCTCGCCAGACGGCTGTTGCGTTGCTGGCCATCGCCATGGTCGACAGGAAGTAGGCGTTGGCGTAACCACCGGTGGCAAGTACCACGGCGTGAGCCGAGTGCGCCCGGATCTCACCTGTGACGAGATCGCGGGTGATCACCCCGACCGCCCGTCCCTCTTGGAGCACGACGTCGAGCATCTCCGTGCGGGCGTGCAGCATGACTTTGCCGAGCTTGATCTGGCGGGCCAACGCCTGATAGGCACCGAGCAGCAACTGCTGGCCGGTCTGACCGCGCGCATAGAAGGTCCGTGAGACCTGGGCCCCACCAAACGACCGGTTGTCCAGGAGGCCGCCGTACTCGCGAGCGAACGGAATGCCCTGGGCGGTGCATTGGTCGATGATGTCATTGCTCACCTGTGCCAGGCGATAGACGTTGGCTTCCCGGGATCGGTAGTCCCCGCCCTTCACCGTGTCATAGAACAACCGGAAGATGCTGTCTCCGTCTCCGTGGTAGTTCTTTGTCGCGTTGATGCCGCCCTGGGCGGCGATGCTGTGAGCCCGGCGGGGGGAGTCGTGGTACGTGATCACAGTCACGTTGTACCCGAGTTCTCCGAGCGTGGCCGCGGCGGAAGCGCCTGCGAGGCCGGTGCCGATCACCAGAATCTCGTACTTGCGTTTGTTGGCAGGGTTGACCAGCTTCACATCGAACTTGTGGGAGTCCCATTTGTCCTGGATAGGTCCTGGCGGGATCTTTGCGTCGAGTTGCATCACCATCCCCCTCTCACTTGACCAGACCGGTCAGCACCGTGAGCGGGAAGCTGACGTTGGCGATGACGATCACGGCGGTGAATGCCCATGCCAACCAGCGGCGCCATTCGTTGAAACTGGGGTTGTTCCATCCGATGCTCTGGAAGAGGCTCCACGTGCCATGGAAGATGTGGAGACCGAGCAAGAGGTTGGCGACGATGTAGAAGATGGCCACTCCAGGTCGACTGAAGCTTGCGATCAGATTGGCGTGGACGTCGCCGGCCACGAACTCCGGGTTGGCGGTGCCGATTGTCAGGTCCAGCAAGTGGAAAACGATGAAGGCACCGACGATCACTCCCGACCAGCGCATGGTCCGCGACGCATAGTTGGCCACCAGGTATTCGCGCGGCGATTGGTAGCGAGTCGGGCGCGCCTTCCAGTTGGTGACGGTCAGTGAATACGCCGCATGGATGTGTAACACCACAGCCGACGTGAGTACGGCTCGGAAGATCCAGAGCGTTCCTTCCCGGGGGAGGAACGGCTCCAAGAGCTCGCGCAGCCATTCGCCGTAGTGGTCGATGGCGTAGAGCCCGGTCGGGTCTGTGCCGAGGTAGAGCTTGAGATTCCCGAGCATGTGGACGAATACGTAGCCGAGGAAGATGATGCCGGTAATAGCCATCACCCACTTCTTCCCGACGGCTGAGCTGTAGAACTCGATCGCCCAGGGCCGCCGGCGGTTGGCAGCGCCGCGGGCTGTGCCCTTATCGGTGGTCGTCACTACGAGCCTCCAAGCACGGGATTCCTGGTTGGCCCAAAGCTAGCAGCCGAGATCACGCGGTCCGGGTGGCCGAACAGGGTCCTTGGGCCCTACTTCGAGCGTCGTGCGGTTTTCCGTCGGGGACGGGGCTGGTCCGGAGGGGAGGACGGGCCTTAGGCCCCGGGGAAGGATGGCATCCGGAGCCAGAATCCCACTCAAGTGACCCGGCGACGCCCAAAAAACGGCGGCTTTTCGGGCCTTCCGCCTTGACAGCGCGCGCGCAGCCTGATTACATGCCTGTAATTACACGTAGGTAAGGGGGGTGCACGCGTGCACCGCAGTCTGATAGATGCGCTTGCAGTCGACGATCTTGCCTGGCAGGACTACTCGAACTGCCGGGGGGCGGATGCGGATTTGTTTTTTCCTGAGCGCGGGGCCTCAACGCGCAAGGCAAAAGCAATCTGCAACGCATGCCAGGTAAAAGCTGAATGTCTCGAGTTCGCAATCATTCAGTCCGAGAAGTTTGGAATCTGGGGCGGCCTGTCCGAGCGGGAACGCCGGCGCATTCGCAAAGAGCGGTCTATCGCAGCGCGTCGCGTCTCCTAGGCATTCTCGCCTCTGACGCGATAGCGGACGATGCCCGTTGGCCTTTCGTCGGGCACTCGTCGATCCGGGAGAGTCCAGCACTAGCATTGTTACGTACCTGAGAAAGGGAGCAGCGTGCAGGATCTCGGATTGTTAGGCATCTTCCTCATCATCCTGGCCCTCGTCTTGGGAGCCATAGCCGTGCTCAGCAAGCGGAGAAGCGACACCCTCCGGGCGAGGGTGGAAGGTGCGCAGGCGACTGCTTCCATCGATGCCGATCGTCCTCGCCCGAGCGTCTCGGCGTTCCATGTCCGTGGTGACGAGGCCCAGGTCTTCTTTGATGTGCCGCTGGCGGAGGGTGAGACCGACGAAGTGCTCGGTGAGCTGCTCACGAATGAGGCACTCGAGGTTGTACGCGAGAAACGTCACGAGTTGCCCTTCGACGGCGTCACCACCGTGGTCGCTTTTGCCGGTCGAGGCGGAGAGCCCCGTCGCGTCGGCTCCGTTTCGCTCGAAAAACCCGGCGTGCTCCCGCAACCGATGGTGACGGCACCGTCGCTCCATCTCGGACACATCGGCTTCGATCCACTCGAGAAGCAATTCTCCGACGACCTCCTCCAGAATGCTCCGAGTGTGGTTTCTGCCCAGCGGGAAGATGCCTTGGGGCCAATCGGTGCAGAATTGCGTCTTCCGAGAGCGGTTGCCGTTGGCCTCCGCGCCCAGGGTGTTGATCCGGCCACGATGACATCGGCAGAGATGGTTCATTCGTTGTTGCGACTCTTCGGCTACACCGTCACTGCGACGAAGAATCCCCTCGCGTTCAACGCAACCAAGGCCGGGTTGACCACGTACCTGCGCGAAGACCGTTACCAGGCCGGTGACTTTCCCGAGGTAGGCGACGTCACGATGCGGGAATTTGTAGCGGAGTTCGTCAACTCCGGTGCGGATCGCGGCCTGCTGGTAAGCGACAAGTTCTCTCCGTTTGGCGTTTACGAACGTGAAAGGCGGGAACCGCGCATCAGGTTCGTCACGCGTGAGCGCTTGCAGAAGTTCGTCGACGCACTCTCGCTCGAGTGACCGTCCGATGCGGATAGGTGTCGCCCTTCCGCACGGCGTCAACAGCGGAATCGAGCAGCCGGGCTGGTCGCAACTCAGCGATCTCGCGGTTCGACTCGAGACGGCGGGGTTTGATGCATTGTGGGTATCGGATCACTATCTTCACGGATCCCGAAGACTCTTTCGGGTCGGGGAGTCAACTGGATGCCATGGTGCTCCTACCTGCACTGGCGGTCGTGACCGACCGGGTGACCCTGGGGACCATGGTCCTGACGGTCGGGTTCCGGCCTCCATCCGTTCTGGCCAAGGCGGTGGCCTCACTCGACCGATTGAGCGCCGGCCGTTTCGTGCTTGGACTTGGTGCGGGATCACACGAGGCTGAGTATGTAGCAGCAGGGTTGGATTTCGCGGACGCCCGAGGATCGCATCGCCGAACTCGAAGAAGCCGCAATCCTTATTCGTGAGATGACCTCTCATCCCCACTCCACCGTGAACGGGCTCCGGTTTCAGGTGACCGATGCGCCGAACCTTCCGCAACCTGCCCGTCCAACCGTTCCGATCCTCATGTCGGCGAGGGGTCCGCAGGGGCTGGCGGCCGTCAGCGAGATCCGCCGACATATGGAACGTATCGGGGCGCTACTCCCCGCAAAGCTACGCAACCGAGGCGGCCGAATTCGACCGGGCCTGCGACGACGTTGGCCGGGATCCGCAGACGGTGGGGAGGAGCCTCGGACTCGTTGCGCTCGTCGGGGAGGACGAGAGCGACGTCAGTCGTCGTC
The DNA here is from genome assembly GCA_963715305.1 of uncultured Actinomycetota bacterium. Classification (GTDB taxonomy): domain Bacteria; phylum Actinomycetota; class Acidimicrobiia; order Spongiisociales; family UBA4744; genus UBA4744. The sequence continues at coordinate 16,174 of CAVQSB010000001.1, read as the reverse complement.
TTGTCGACTGGGAGCAGCAAGCTCCCTGGTTGTTCGAAAGCGCTTCGCCAGAGGAACTTCGCAGCTACGGCCTGGTTGGCACCCCGCAGGAAGTCTGCGAACGAATCGAGGAGTTCCGGCAGCCTGGGGGTGACCGAGCTCGTCTTGAGTTTCTCGCCGCTGCTGTTCGGTTGGAGTTCCTCAGCCGGGTGGGATATCGTCGCGGAGGAGGTCCTGCCTGTGTTCAGGGGGGCGTCCCGGTAGGATACGGTCAAAGGAGACATCCATGTTTGGACGACTTGGCGGCGGCGAACTCATCATCATCCTGGTGATCCTGCTGCTTCTGTTCGGAGCGAGGAAGCTTCCCGACCTCGCCCGGTCACTTGGTGCGTCGGCCAAGGAGTTTCGCAAGGGCATTGAGCAGGGCGGCGAAGAAGAGCCACCGTCCGATGCCCAGGACACCTAAGCCCGTCCTGATTCTCACTCTGCTCCGACGCGGGAACTCGTTCGCCTGCCGGTGCGTTCAGTAGGTAGTGCTCGTGCCAGACGATGCACCGCTGTCCTGGGAAGAAGTAGCTCGGGCTCATGGGCGAAAGATCTACAACTTCGCATATCGCCTCACCGGCAACGCAGACGACGCCTCCGACCTCACCCAGGAGGTGTTGCTCCGGGTCAGGAAGGGACTGGCGGGGTACCAGCCGGGCTCGTTCGAAGGCTGGCTGTGGCGCATCACTCGCAACGCCTTTCTCGACGATGTGCGACGAAAGAAGCGGAGGCCGACCTCACCACTTCCCGATGAGATCGATCGAGTTGCCACCCACGCTTCGCCTGAACCGGATCAAGTGCTGGCCACCGTACGGCTCGGCGAGGATATTCAGGCCGCGTTGCTCGACCTTCCCTACGACTTCCGCGAAGCGGTGGTGCTCTGCGACATCGTTGGTCTCAGCTACGAAGAGATCTCCGCGGCGGTCGCTGCGCCGATTGGCACCGTGCGGAGCCGAATACATCGAGGGCGCAAGATGCTGAAGGAACGATTGCAGTGACGCACCCGAGCGAACTCCTCTCCGCTTTACTCGATGGTGAACTCATCGATCGAGAACGGCGCCCAGGTGACCGAGCACCTCGCGACCTGCCCGAACTGTGAGGACGAGCTCAGACGGACTCCACTTCGCCAGGGCTGCCGTCCGGTCTCTCCCGCTCGTCGAGATGCCCATCGGGTTGATTCCGCCAGCGGAGCATGCAGCTGAGGTACTGCCCTTCACCAAGCGTCCACCGGTGTTGGTTGCTGCGGCAGCCGCTGCGATTCTCGCGTTGTTCGTCGGCATTGCCACGATCCTCGCCCCACCGACAACGTTGGAGGTGCGTCTCGATCAATTGTCCGATCAGTATGGCGCCAGGACTTCGCTCGAGCCGGCCATCACCCCGCGAACCCCGGTGCCGGTTCTCGACCGAGTGTCAGGACCAATCGAATGAGACGATCATTGATCGTCGTAGCGCTCACCGTTGTAGCTCTGCTCGGTCAGGCACTGCCCGCGTCAGCGACGGATCTTGGCGCCTATCTCGAACGAGCGGCGGACTCTGAATACGCGGGCGAGGTATTCGTTGTTTGCGACACGCCCGACGGGACCGTTGCCCAGTTCGTCGAGGTGGCGAGGTCTGCCGGCGAGCTATGGGTGAGGACCAGCGGTAGCGAAGCCGTCGCTGCCGATGGAGAGTTGTATCAACGAGCTGCGGACGGCACGGTGCAAGCTATTCGAATCGATAGTTCGACTGATTGGGAGATGAGCTCCCGGTATGCGGCGGTGGATGCCGGGCAAGCGACGGAGTTGGAACGACCGGTTCAGGTCGTGAAGGTGATGGAGGGCGAGGTCGAGAGAGTTACGCTGCACTTCGACGAGGTCACCGGCGCCTTGCTTCGCTCCGAGGTACGCAATGGGGATCGATCCTTGTATTGCTCGAGTTCGTTTGTCTCCTTCAGTGGAGAACCCCCGTCGATCGACGCGTCGGTTCGGCGAACCACGCCGGAGGAAATCGCGGTCGTCGACTTCAAAGACATCGACGAAGAAGCGCTCCCGGCTCGCGTGGGAGGATTCAACCGGCTCGACGTTTATGAAGGGCCTGAGAACTCCACGGTTGCTTACTACTCAGACGGCGTCTTTTCGTTTACGGTCATCGCGTCTCGGAGAACGGTCACCATCCCCGAGTTAGAGGAAGCGCCGGTCGCTGAGATCGCCGGAAAGAAGTACCAGCGTCTCTTCCAACCGGGCCAAGTTGTGTACTCCTGGGAATCCCGGATTGGTGGGTACGCGCTCATTGGGGATCTGCCGATCGACTTGCAAGAGGCAGTACTCGGGGACCTTCCCAGCCCCGGCCGTCCCGGGTTCTTCGTGAGGTTGTGGCGCAGTTGGTTCGGATAGACCTTGCACCCTCCCCACCGACGGCTCGCCGGGATGGGAGAGGTGTCGAGCCTGAGAAGGCCCTACGGAGGGGGGCGAACTACCAAACGGCCACAAGTCAAGATCGTCTGGCAAGGCTGCACCCCCGCTGCGCCTTCGTTGACGGCGGGTCTTCCCCGTAAAGCAACGGGACCTACAGCTTGCTGAGTGCCCCTACGTATGCGTCCATTTCGCCGCGCCACCCCCAGGCTGCCGGAGTCGATGACCTCCCACACGATGCCGTCGGCGTCGAGGACGTAGGTCATTCGGTTGGCAACACCCTTAGTTTCATTGAAGCTGCCGTAGGCGCGAGCCGTGTCCCCGTGGGGCCAGAAATCGGAGAGAATGGGAAACTCGAACCCCTGCTCCTCGGCCCACTTCTTGTGCACGAAGCGTGTGTCGCAGGATATGACCACAACATTGGCATCGAGATCGTTCAGTTGAGTCAGGTTGTCTCGGATAGAACACAACTCCGCCTGGCAAATCCCGGAGAACGGAAAGGGTATGAAGACGACGAGCGTCTTGCGGCCCTCTAGTGAGGCGCAGAGACACTTCGTTGGCGTCCTGATCCAACAGCTCGAAATGTGGGGCGCGATCTCCAATGGTGGCCGACATGGTGAAGAACCTCCTGGTTCAAAGTGGTCAATCTGACAGTAGTGAGATTTCCGGTCCTTTAGACCGTCGTGATGCAGCCCTCGCCCCATGTCTCTTTGGGCGCGGTCACGGTGTCCGTTGCATGGTTGAGTGCCTCCATCAGACCGTTCACGATGCCACGATCGAGAGAACACACGACCTCCGGATGGTCGAAGGCGGTCCGGCCAAACGGGCAGTGACTCATCAGCAACTGACGGTTGTTGGTGTTGGTATCAACGGCAAAACCTACGTCGACCATCGCCTGTTGAACAGTGGCAAGCACTGCATCGAAATCAGCAGAATCCGGCAGCTCAAGAGTACCGGCTAGTTCTACGCCGTACTCCCGGCCGACCTGAGCGGCAATCTCAGCGGCCTTGTCCGGTTCGAGCCGTTGCACCACCCGAATGAGCAGATCGGCGAGCAAGTCGTAGCGACGGGAGGGAAACTGGAGTTCGATCTCTTTATCCGTGGCCGTGTAACACTTGGCCGGCCGGCCGGCCCCGGGTCCGTTCACCCCCTGAGGGCGCTTGGTGGTGGTTTCCAGGTAACCCTCATCGGTGAGGCGGTCGAGATGGTGCCGGGCGACGTTGGCGTGGATGTTGAATTCGGCGGCAACCTGGGCGGCGGTCACGGGATCAGCCGCTGCTCGAACCTTCAAGTAGATAGAGCGCCGGGTGGGGTCACCGAGCGTCGACGTCAGGTCGCTGAGGCTGCGCTCGAGTTGTCGTGTGTTCATACGCTCGACTGGGTAGGCGGACGTCGTCACTATAGTTTTGCGCTGGCTTTACACACCGTGTGGATAGGACGAAAGATGGTAGACAAAGCAGCCGTCGAGTCCCGGGTCGGGGTCGTCGAGGAGCCCGAGTTGGGCCGCTCCCTGGCACAGCTGGGCATGATCCGGTCATTGAGTGTGACCCGCAAGGGTCGGGTTGGCGTGGAGGTGGCGATGCCGGTCCCCGTTTACGCCTCGGCCGACCCCGTCGCTCGTGAAATCGAGCGAGCCGCGTCGGACGTCGAAGGTGTCACATCGGTCGACGTGACCTTCGTCGAGATGGATGACGACGACCGCAAGAAGATGATGGATTACCTGCGTCCGGAACGTGGCATGACCCTGACCCGTCCCGGTTCGCCAACCCGGGTGGTGACCATCTCCAGCGGGAAAGGTGGCGTCGGCAAGTCTTCGATCACGGCGAATCTGGCTGTTGCTCTGTCACAGCAGGGCTATTCAGTCGGGGTTATCGACGCCGACGTCTGGGGGTTCTCCATCCCCAAAATGCTTGGCGCGACCCGGCCACCTATGGTGATCGACGAGACCATCATTGCTCCCCGGGCGCATGGTGTGAAAGTCATCTCTATGGACTACTTCGTGCGTCCCGATCAGGCCGTCATCTGGCGCGGCCCGATGTTGCACAAAGCCCTCGAACAGTTTCTTTCCGATGTTTTTTGGGATGACCCCGACTTCCTCCTCATCGACATGCCTCCCGGCACGGGCGACGTAGCCATCTCCGTCTCGCAGTTCGTCCCCCGTGCTCAGGTTGTGGTGGTTACCACCCCGCAACCGACCGCGCAACGAGTCGCGAAGCGGGCCGCCCTGATGGCGGAAAAGGTCAACCAGGAAGTCATGGGTGTTGTCGAGAACATGTCGTGGTTCACGGGCGATGACGGAACCCGTTATGAGCTTTTCGGAGAAGGCGGCGGGGCTGCTCTCGCCGGCGAACTCGGGGTGCCGTTGCTTGCCCGCATCCCTTTCCTGTCGGCCATGCGAGCCGGGGCCGATGTAGGGCGGCCGCTGGCGTCCGTGGCACCTGAAAGCGAAACAGCCCGAGCATTCGATGAGCTGGCCCGAGGAGTCGTGGCCGCTCGGCCACGGGTTCGCACGCATCCGGAGCTGGTCATCAAGTGACGACCTCCCTCCTTCGGGCTCGTCCTCGTCGGGCGGATCCGCCCGGGCCCTCCACGGGTCTTCCCCGGCGGTTCGTGCGTGGAACCCTCTTCTGGCTGTTTGGCCTATCGGCGTCGATCCTGATTGGATCGCTCTGGGGCAGCTCGGTCACCGGCAACCGCTCCGTTGTTGCAGATGTCATGGGTGAATTGGCGGCGGAAGAAGTTGCCCAGGAACGGTTGACCGGGTGGATGATCGACGGGTTGAGGTCGGTCGGCGTGGCCATTCCCGCCGATGCACGAGTGGCAGATCGGATACTTACCATGCCGGAGACGGAACAGGCCATGCGCGACCTCACGAAGCAACTCGTCGATGCAGCATTCGCCCCGGTTGGGGCGACTGCTGTTGTGGACCCGGCGACGGCGCTCTTGCCGGCCGTTCCCGCCCTCACGCGGGTTCTGGTTAACGAGGGGATCGTGGCGCAGGAGGGCAACGTTGCGGAGCTTATCTCGAGCATCGAACCGATCCCCCTCGACGGGATCGGGGAATTCCGGGTCACTTCGGCGGCAACCAGAGCCTCAACCGCTTTCAGCCTGGCAGCTGCTTTGGCGGGCGTAGCAATGCTGTTGTTCGGTGGCGGCGCGGTTCTCGCTAGCCCCGACCGGGTGGCTGCCGTCCGCAACCTGGCCTACCGACTGATGCTGACTTCTTTGTCACTGGCCGTCATGTTGCGGCTCGGCTCATGGATCGCCGACCCGCATGGTGGTGCGACACCGCTCGGGGCCGGTGTGTCAACCCTTCTAGGTAGCAACACGTTCATTCCTCTCGGGATCGCAGGAGCAGCCGCGCTTGTGGCAGTGCGGGGAAGACGGTCGGGCGATCACCGACCGAATCGATCGAGAGCTCGATAGCCGAACGCAGAGCTGGGCCGGGCCGCTGATCTCGTGGTACTCGATCGGGATCTATTCGAGTCCGAATCAATTGGCGGTGCGGCCGTGATGGTGACCATCGTTGGCGGTGAACCGGCCCTCCCTGCAAACGGTGGTGGAGCCCGGGAGGGTGAGTGACAGATCCTGCGGTCACCCAGCGGAATCTCGAAGCGTTTCGATGATGTCATGGCGGGATATCACCTGGATTTGCAACTTCGCCGGGGAGTTCTTCTCCCTGCTGAGCCCGTCCGGTTGTCGGAAGCCGACCACCTCCGGATGATCGCCGCCGTCATCGTGTTCCGGCCGTCACCTAATCTGGTGTCATGTCCCATCCCGTCCGTCCCATTGGTCCAGATGAACTCCGCGCTTTTGCCCGGGTCTGGGAGCGCGCCTTCAACTTCGATGAGAAGGATGAAGAGCTCAAAGCGCTGCAGAAGACGTTCGAATTCGACCGGTCGATCGTCGCCTTGGATGGTGAACAGTTCGTCGGTACCGGTGGCGCCGATTCGTTCAAACTGACCACGCCGGGGAGCGCCGTCAAGACCGGCGGTCTGACGGCAATTGCCGTTCTCCCCACCCATCGCCGTCGGGGCGTACTTACCGACATCATGCGCTACCACTTCGACGAGGTTCGGTCTCGAGAAGAACCGCTTTCCGTGTTGCGAGCCTCCGAGAGCGCGATCTACGGCCGCTTCGGCTACGGCGTCGCCACCGTGGACGCAAGCTTCCAGATCGATCGTCAGCATGCCGGTCTGGCGACGGGGATTCCGACCCCGGGTCACCTCCGCCTCGTTGAGATGGACGAAGCTCGCCGGGTCATGCCGGGGATCTATGAGCGAATGGGGGCCACCTGGCCCGGTTTCCTGACGCGTGGCGCTGCACAATGGGATCTCTTTGTCCTCGACCTGGAGCATTGGCGGGACGGCCTGACCGCCAACCGCTTCGTCCTCTATGCCGATGCAGGAAACGATCTGGGGTATCTGCGTTACCGGGTTCGCGAGAAGTGGGAGGAAGGGCACGCTGCCGGTGAATTGCTTGCCGCGGAACTGATGGGGTTGACGCCAGCTGCGGAAGTGGCGCTGTGGCGTTATGCCTTTTCCGTTGACCTCATCCAGACCATCAGGACTCAGACCCGCCCCCCCGAGTTGTTGCTGTCGGCGATCCTGACCGATCCGCGCCGACTAAAGATCAAACAGAGTGATGGCCTGTGGGCGCGATTGCTCGACATTCCGTCCTCCTTGACGGGTCGTCGCTATGCCGTGGCAGGTCGGGTGGTCTTCGAAGTGGTCGATCCGTTCCTCCCCGACGTGGGCGGTGTATTCGAACTCGAAGGAGGGCCTGAAGGAGCGCAGTGCCGTCGGTCGACGGCGACGCCCGAGTTCACGCTCGATATCGCCGGCCTCAGCTCGCGCTACCTCGGCGATGGAAGTTTCCGGTTGCTGCATGAAGCCGGTCGCGTCACCGGGGACATCACTGCAGTCCGGCGGGCCGACCAGATGTTCGGCTGGGATCGCCGGCCCTGGTGTCCGCACTACTTCTGAGCTCGCAGCTCGCAGCAGCCAGCTTTCAAATCGCTTCGCTCCCAGCAGCCAGCCAGAAGGGCCTTGGTCACTGGTCACTGGTCACCGGTTGCTGGTCGCTGGTAGCTGGCCGCTATCTTTTGCCCCATGGCCAAGATTCACGGCGGACAGATCATCGCCCGGGCCCTCACGTATGAAGGCGTCGATACGATCTTCACCCTCACCGGCGGCCACATTGTCGGCATCCTCGACGGTTGTGTTCAGGAAGGCATCCGGGTCGTTGATGTACGCCACGAACAAGCCGCCGTTCACGCCGCCGAGGCGTACCACCGGCTGACCGGGAAACTGGGTGTCGCAGCCGTCACCGCCGGGCCGGGTGTGACCGACGCGATCACCGGTGTCGCCAATGCCTGGTTCTCGGGGGCGCCGGTTTTGTTGCTGGGCGGGCGTCACTTCATCCGTCAGGAGATCAAGGGCGGTTTGCAGGAGATGGATCATCCGCAGCTGTTCCGTTCCATCACGGCCTGGGCGGCCACGGCCTGGGAGACCGACCGGCTGGCCGACTACATCGCCACCGCGGCCCGTCATGCCTTTGCGGGTCGGGGAGCGCCGGTGTTTCTCGACGTACCCATGGATGTGCAGTTTGACACGGTCGAGGAGTCGACCATCGCCTGGCCGGCGGGCCATCGACCTGCACCGCCCGGCGTGTCGGAGGTCGACATCGACGAGGTCGCCGGGCTCTTGTCCCGATCCGAACGACCGGTTGTGTTTGCCGGAGACGGGTTGCGCGAGCAAGACGAGCTGAGGCGTTTTGCCGGCTTGATGCAGGCTCCCGTGTTCTTGAGCGGCAACGCCCGTGGAACGCTTCCCTCCGGGCACCCGCTGCTCGGGAATCGGAAACGGTCGATGGCCTTCGCCGACGCCGATCTTGTCCTGGCACTCGGCGTGGATTGGGACTTCAGAACGGGCTACGGGCTGAAGATCCACGCCAATGCCCACGTCGTCCAGATCGACGCTGATCCCACCAAGGTTGGATGGAATCGACCCGCACACACGGCTCTCACTGCCGATCCCGGGCGCTTCCTCGCAGGGCTCAATCAGGCCGCCGACCGGTATGCCTCCACCGGGGTCTCCCCGTGGACCAAGCTCATCATGAAGGCCGAGGCCGACGCGCAGGTTCAGGCCGGGCTGGCGGCGGAGTCGGCCGCTTCGCCTGTTCAACCGGAGCGTTTCGCCAGGGAGGTTGCCGATTTCTTTGCCGGTTCGATCGTGTCTCTCGACGGAGGCGACATCGTCTCGACCACTGCCAAGTGGCTCCGCCCGGCCAATCAGGGCGAGGTACTCGTCGCCGGTGCTTTTGGCGCTCTTGGCACCGGTGCCCCGTTTGCCCTCGCTGCCCAGGTGGTGCATCCCGATCGCCGGGTGGGAATCGTCTACGGGGACGGTGCCTTCGGCTTCAACGGTATGGAGTTCGACACGTTTGTTCGGCTCGGACTTCCGGTCATCGGGGTGGTCGGCAACGACGGCGTTTGGAACAACATCAAGACTTTCCATCGGGCGTTCTTCCCGGACCGACTCGTCGCGACCGACCTCGGCGTCCGTCCTTACCACTCGATGGTGGAAGGGTTAGGTGGGTACGGCGAGTTTGTGGACCAGCCGGACGAAATCCGTCCGGCCCTCGAGCGGGCGTCCGCCAGTGGTCGGCCCGCCCTGGTCAATGTGCATATCGCTGAGACACTCCGGGCGAGCTCCAACTACGCCCAGTAGGGAGAAGTAGTTAGTCATCAGTCATCCATCAGTCATGCCTTCTGGGAGCTGAATACTGAAAACCGAAAACTGAGGACTGCGAGCGGAGCGAGCTACAGCAGGATGAGCGCCAGTATGCCGACCACAAAGCAGTAGAGGGCGAACGGGCGCAGCCCGATCCGCACCAGGGTCCTGATCAGGAAGGCGATGGCCAGATATCCGGACACGGCGGCGACCACCACACCCAACCAAACCTCAGAGGGGATGCCTCCCTCGCCGGCGAGTTGCACGGTCTCGATGATGCCGCCTCCGGCGATGGCCGGAACGGCCAGAAGGAAGGAGAACCGGGCAGCTTGTTCGGCCTCGAGGCCCCGCCCCAGCGCGGCAGTGATCGTCATTCCGGAGCGGGAGATACCCGGGAGCAAAGCGGTGGCCTGGGCAATACCGACCAGCACTGCGTCGGTCGTGGTTGCTTGCTCGAGTGTCCTGGCTTTCCGGACGATGAACCCCGAGATGAAGAGCACCACACCGGTCACTAAAAGGGCGACCGACACCGCGGTCACGGACTCCTGGAACACTTCCAACTGCCGCTCGAGCACGATTCCGATCGTCGCCGGGATGGTGCCGATGATCAGCAGGATCACGGTGTGGCGGGCTTCAGCGTCCCGCCGGAAGTGGACCATGCGGGCCAGGTCCTCCCGGTAGTACACGAGCACGGCGGCCAGTGTGCCGAGATGCAGCACCGCCGAGGTGGCCAGGTCGGGAGGTTCCACCCCGAGGAAGGCCGGGACGAGAACGAGGTGTCCGGAGGAGGAAATCGGTAGGAATTCGGTCAGGCCCTGAACCAGGCCCCACAGCATCGCTTCCAGCATCGGCGGCAGGATAGTCCGGACGGTGCCGACCCGGCTGCTCAGACCGACCACCGCAGCGACAGTCGACCATTAGCCGCCCAGGACGACCGTCACTGCCGACTCGGCTGCGGCCACCGCCGCGCGGACTGCAGATTCGGCCGGGACGGCTACCAAACCGGGGACATCCTCCATGGCCAATGGGTCTCGGGCCGGCGCCGGGGCGATCACCATCCCCGAGATGGCCTCAGGAGGCTCATTGGTCATGTCAGACAGCACGACGAGGTGGACTGACTGCCCAGGGTATGTCCCGTGCGGCAGGCGAATCTCCAGCGTCCACCACCCCGGTGGGGCGGCAACCCGGTCCCGGGCCACTGCGGAGGCAACCAGCGGCTCTCCGGATGCCACCGACCGGGAAACCGTCCCCACCGGATCCCCCGGATCAGGCAGCAGATCTGCCGGGACGGCTCTCCAGTCGATCATCTCCTTTGCAATCACGGTTCCTTCGGCGAGATCAACGGCTGCGAAGGGTCGCCGTTCGGTAGGTTCGGGCCGCAGATCCAGCCAGATTGCCATCATCACGAGGAGGGCGGCGGCGGCCCAACGGAAATACGGGGGGCGTCGGAACCAATACACGTTGGCAACGTACCGCCCCTGGACCGGGTTGGGAAGAGGATCGTTCTCCGCCGTAGGGCCGAACGTGCGGGCGAGCGAGTTGTTCCGAACTGCTTTCCAGGCTGGTTTACCCGCCGGCCGCGGATCGGGCAGTGGCGCACACACAGGACCGCGACGTCTGGGCGGCTTGGGGAACGAGGATCTTCAGAGCAGCTTGCAGGGTGCTCAGGGTGGCCTGGAATCGTTCAACAACCAGCGCGTGGCTCACCGGTGGGATGTCTCCTTGGACGCCAACGTCGTAATCGGTCAACACGGCGATGTTGACGAAACACATTTCGAGCTCGCGAGCCAGGACGGCTTCAGGCGCCTGCGTCATGCCGATCACCTCCCACCCCCGCTCGGCGAACCACTCGCTCTCGGCTCGGGTTGAGAAGCGGGGTCCCTGAATGACCACCATGGTGCCCCGTTCGTGAACGGTGGCCCCGGCTGCCCGACCTGATGCGATAGCCAGAGGGCGAAGCTCGGAGCAGTAAGGATCGGCGAACGAAACATGTACGGTCTCGGGTCCTTCGAAGAAGGTCGATGGTCTTCCCCAGGTGCGATCGACCAGTTGGTCCGGGACGACCAGGTGCCCTGGTTCGTACTCCTCGACGAGGCTCCCGGCGGCGGTAGGGCTGATAACCCGGTCGACTCCGACCTCCCGCAACGCCCAGAGGTTGGCGCGATACGGAACCAGGTGGGGTGGAAACTGGTGGTCGCGACCGTGACGGGGGAGAAACGCCACCTCGACCTCGTCGATGGAGCCCACCGTCAGCGTGGCCGAAGGATTCCCGTACGGCGTCGAGACGGCCAGTTCGCGGGCGTTCTCGAGGAACTCATAGAAACCCGTACCCCCGACGACACCGATCACGAATCGTCGCCCTTGGAGCCACCCGATTTCGAGCTGCTGGACTTGGAGTCGCTGGACTTGGAGTCGCTGGATTTCGAGTCGCTGGACTTGGAGTCGCTGGATTTCGAGCTGCTGGACTTGGAGTCGCTGGATTTCGAGTTGCTCGATCGTGAGCTGCTTGATGTTGACCTGCTCGACTTGGAGTCGGTCACATAGAACCCCGATCCCTTGAAGATGATCCCGGCCGGGTGGAAGACCTTCTGCAGGTTGCCGCCGCACCCCGGGTGCTTGGTCAAGGCCTTTTCGCTGAACGATTGAACGACGTCGAAGCGTTCACCGCACTTCTTACACGCGTATTCGTAGGTAGGCACGACCGATCGGATTTCCTCGAGCGAAGACAGACCATGATATCAAGCCGTGTGGCCTGCGCCCGCAGCCGCGGGGTTCGCGGCTCCGACTCCGACAACGTCCCGGATTCCAATATGCTGCAACCATGCTCCGATCCGCTGCTGCGCTCGCACTCGCCTACCTCATCGGCAGTCTCGATTTCGCCGTGATCGTCGCCCGCCTCAAAGGGGAGGACATTTACTCGTTGGGCAGCGGGAACCCTGGTGCCTCGAACGCGCTGCGGTCGATGGGCAAACAGGCGGGAGCCCTTGTCCTGCTGGGCGACCTGCTCAAGGGAGTCGCCGCAGCAGCTCTCGGAACCTATCTGGGGGGAAGCGCCACCATGGCTGCAGCCGGCGGCCTGGCCGCGGTGGTCGGGCACTGTTACCCGGTGTTCCACCGTTTCCGGGGAGGCAAAGGAGCAGCAACCTTCGCAGGCGTATTGCTGTGGGTTGCTCCCTGGGCAGGACTGGGGATGGTCCTCGTTTTCGGGGGCGTAGTCGCCGCATCAAGAATTGCTTCTGTAGGTTCAATTGCAGGGACGGCTCTCGCTGTGCCGCTGGCCGTGTGGTTCGACGGGGTTCGAGGCTGGGCTCTGGTCTGGTTGGCTGTGGCGGTGCTCTTTGTCATGTTCCGGCATCGTGGCAATATCGCCCGACTGGTTAGCGGGTCTGAGAGAAAGGTTGTGGGGGAATGAATGTTGAGGTAGCGGTGGTTCCTGCGGCGGGGCGGGGTACCAGGATGCGGCCGGCAACCAGGGTCGTTCCAAAGGCTTTGATTCCGGTGGTCGACCGTCCGGCGATTCAATACGCCGTTGAAGAGTCAGTCCGGGCCGGCGCCCACGAGGTGATTCTGATCGTCGACCCGGGCGTTGGCACCCTGGTCGAACGGCATTTCTGGGAGGAAGGCCCCCTTCCCGGTCTCGATGATGTGAAGATCACTCCCGTTGTCCAGGAGGTTCCGCACGGGCTGGGTCATGCGGTGCTCACCGCTCGAGAAGCAGTGGCGGATCGGCCCTTCTTCTGTGTGCTGGCCGACAACATTCCTCGCCCCGGGGGTGATGTGCTCCCCGGGATGGCTGATGCCTTTGACGCAACGTCGGTCGTCTGTCTCCGCCGGCTGACTGCCGAATTCCTTGAGCGTTACGGGGTGATCGTTCCGGGAAGCTGGCGCAGTCAGCAGGTTGTCGAAGTAGAGGGTGCGGTCGAGAAACCTGGTGCTGCGAATGCTCCTTCCGACCTGGGCCTGATCGGGCGATACCTGTTTACCCCCGAAGTGTTTGCCGTCCTCGATAGTCTGCCGCCCGGGGTCGGAGGCGAGATCCAGCTGACGGACGCGATAGCGCAGCTGGGAGAATCCGGCCGTTGTCTGGGATATGTGGCCGGTCAGGATTTGCTCGATGTCGGTAATCCACTCGGCTTGCTCGAAGCCTCGACCGTGCTCGGTCTGACCCATGAGGAATGGGGAACCGAATACCGGGCGTATCTGGCCGGGTTGGTTGAAACGCTGTGAGATCACTGCCGGAAGCGCGCCGGGACGTGCTGGCGGCCGTGCCTCCACTACCCGTTGTCTCGGTGGGGCTCCTCGAAGCTTTCGGCCTGGTTCTGGCCCGGCCGGTCGTTGCGCCATACGACGTGCCACCGTTCTCGAATTCAGCCATGGACGGTTATGCGGTCCGATCTGCAGATGTGCAAAACCCGCCTGCGAAGCTCGAGGTGATTGAAGATCTCCCGGCCGGGTACGTTGCCTCATCCATCGTGCGGCCGGGTACCGCCATCAAGATCATGACGGGCGCCCCTATCCCGGGTGGAGCGGACGCTGTGGTCCAGGTTGAGCACACTGAGCAGTTGGAGAACCAGGTATCGATCGCTTCCGCTGTAAACGTGGGTACGAATGTGCGAGCTGCCGGTGGCGATGTCGTTGCCGGCACCCGGGTCTTCGAGGCCGGGGAGCGTCTAGGGGCCGCCCATCTGGGTGTGCTGGCCTCGCTGGGTGTTTCGACTCCGTCCGTCCGGCGGCGACCCAGGGTTGCCATCCTGTCCACGGGGGATGAGGTTATGGACCCGTCCGTGGCCGAGTTGCAGCCGGGCCAGATCCGTGACACCAACCGGGTGTTGCTCAACAGTCTGCTGGTGGAGTTCGGCGCCGAGGTCATCGATCTCGGCATCGTTCGCGACGATGCCGAGCTTCTGCGTTCAACGCTGGGTGAGGCTGCTGCCCGAGCGGACGTCATCATCACTTCGGGTGGCGTCTCCATGGGGGAGTACGACCTCGTCAAAACGGTGCTTCGGGAAATCGGGCACATCGATTTCTGGCAGGTGGCCATCCAACCCGGCAAACCATTCGCCTTCGGTCTCCTCGACGACACCCCGTTCTTTGGTCTGCCCGGCAACCCGGTCAGCGTCATGGTCGCTTTCGAGCAGTTTACGCGACCCGCCCTACTGCACATGATGGGCGCCGTACGCCTCTATCGGCCTCGGGTCCGGGGGCGATTGCTAGATACGGTTCACACCAATCCGGAAAAGGTCGTGTTTCTGCGGGTTAAGGCTCGCGTCGATGCGACCGGTAGGTGGGTCGCCGAACTGAGCGGCGGGCAGTTGTCGAACATGCTGTCGGCTCTGGCCTACGGCAATGCCTTTGCCGTCAGCCCGGTCGGAACCGGCTCCGTCGAAACCGGCGATGAGATCGACGTGGAGATGTTCACGTGGCCGGAGACACGAACGAAAGATGAGGCGCTGGATGGCTGAAGAACGGTTCTCCCATCTCGACGAGGAAGGCCACGTCCGTATGGTGGATGTGGGTGGGAAAGATCCAACCGAACGGGTAGCGACCGCCGAGGCGCTCGTCGTCATGGAACCCACAACCCGGGACCGGCTATTCGCCGGGGATTTGCCCAAGGGGGATGCCCTGGCGGTAGCCCGGGTGGCGGGCATCATGGCGGCCAAGCGCACTGCCGAACTCATTCCCCTGTGCCATCCGATCGCCATCACGTCGGTCTCGATTGACATCGACCTCTCCGATCGGGGAGCGTCGGTGCGAGCCACCGTCTCGACCCGGGGCCGCACGGGGGTTGAAATGGAAGCGATGACGGCCGCCTCTCTTTCGGCTCTCACCGTGTACGACATGATCAAGGGTGTTGACCGGGAGGCCTTCGTTGAGACGGTTCGATTGGTTGCCAAGTCCGGAGGTCGGTCGGGGGAGTGGACCCGGTGAACGCAGTCGTCATCACTATCAGCGATCGTGTGAGTCGCGGAGAAGCAGAAGACCGGTCCGGCCCGGCTGCGGTTCGGATGCTCGAATCCCTTGGTTTCGCAACGAAGCAAGATCTGGTGTCGGACGGGGTAGAACCGGTCGAGGCGGTGCTCCGCGCCTGGATCGGGAGGCAGGTCGATCTGGTGGTGACGACCGGAGGAACTGGATTCGGACCGCGGGACCTGACTCCCGAAGCAACGGATCTCGGGTCATCGACCGGAACGCCCCCGGTTTGGCTGAGGCGATGCGCTCGGCGACCTTCGGCGTCAACCCGCACGGCATGCTCTCCCGGGCCGTCGCCGGTATCTCCGGGGCGACGCTGGTGGTCAATCTTCCGGGTTCGGTGGCCGGGGTCGAAGAGTCGCTGGCGGTGATCGGGCCCGCCCTCAGCCATGCCGTTGCTTTGCTCTCAGCCCGGCCATCCGACCACGCTTCGGGGGGCGGCGAGCTCTCGAGATGACTTGTCGTTGTGCGGTGAAGCACCTAACCTTCGACCCGGCATGAAAGAGCGGAGATAAGCGTTGGATAACCCTCTTGCCATTCTGATAACTCTCGTTATTGCGGGAGCATGGGCGGCGTACCTCCTGCCGTCGATCTTCGTATCGCGACGAAATGCTCCACTTCAATCGACTCAAGAGTTCAACCGCATCACCGCGCGGCTTGCCTCGGTGCACGGCCACGCCGTCGAAAACTCGGAACTCGCTCGCCGGCGGGTGCTGTCCCGGCGTCGCAAGCTGCTGGCCGGACTTGGTCTCGCGGCGGTCACCACATTGATCCTGGCTATATGGCAGGGTTCTTCGAGTTTGCTGATCGCCCACATCGTGATCGATGCCCTGGGGGCCTGGTATGTGGCCATGCTCCTGCAGATCAAGCAGCGCCGGGTGGTTCCTGCCGTCGTCGATCTGCGGCCCGTCGAAGAGACCACCGAGGAGCGCCACCTGAGGATCGTGTCCTCCTCCTAGGAGGTAGCCCGTGGACCAACCTGATCTCAAGCCCCTCGAAGATGCTGCCCGCGCGGACCTCGATGACAAATACGCCGCCCGCGAGCGGGCACTCTTG